>NZ_SRLB01000061.1 GCF_004745635.1 Methylobacterium nonmethylotrophicum
CACGATGGGGAGGGCAGGCCTACCCTTCAGCGGCCCGAGTCAATCCACCGCCATCCACGCAAAGTGAGCAAGAACCACCGATCCGGGGCAATCCCAGCGTGAGTAAATCTCGTAGACCTTTCCGTCACGCAGGCAGCGACCGCCCGCACTGTGGTTTCAGTCGGCGAACTGGAGGCGCAGAGCACCGTCCGCCCTGCGGCTGGCCGCGAAAGTGTAAGCAGTGCCGCCGCGGGTCGAGAGGCTGAACTGGCACATGTCCGTCCCCTGGATACGATCATAGCCGATGAATTTGGCCTGGGTGGCGACCAAGGGTGGCTGGAGCACGCGCTCACGGTTGGCTTGCGCCAGAACGGCCTGCGCGGCTTGCGGAGAGCGGCAGTACTCGGCGGTGAGGTCGGCCGGCTTGGCCTGTGGGGTGGGAGCCTGGTCGCAACCGGATCGGCAGGTGATGCCGCTGACGACTGGATCGCGCTCACCGGCCGTGCTGACGGCGATGAGAGTTCCACCACGCCGCCATGTGAAGATGCAGTTGGCCGCACCGGTACCGGCGCAAGCCTCCAACTCGGGCCGCCCGATGCATCGACTGTCCCCGCCGCAGGGCTGGGCGTCCGGCGTCTTCGCAGGCTTCCAGTCGAGCGCGATGAGTCTGCTACGGGCGGAGGCGTAGCTTGTGCCCTTCAGAAATGCGGGCAAGCTGTCGACCGTGGCTGCTATAGAGGCAGTGGCGACGACGAGAGCGCTTGCAGTTACGAATATTGAACGGATCATGAAATTCATCCTTCCGAGCCTGTAACCGTCTAGTAGTTCCCCGAGGATCGCGCTGGGGCTATGGCAGCTAGGAAAAAGGTGCGCGTGCGCCGAAAACGCAAAAGTTGGCGAGGCCGGCGGACGATAGAGACCCCGCGCACAAGCCGTCGCTCGTGCGGCGGGCCAGCATCTCCAAAGCGGCCCATCCGCGCTCGAAGCCCAGGGCGTCAAGGCCTCCAGCCAGGCAATAGTCCCAGACCTGCGTTCGGGGCTCCAATTCTGTCGCCGCTGCGATGGCTTCTGTGAGGCTTCCGTGCACAACCGTCTGGTCCAACGTGTCGTAGGGCGGATACCGGAGAAACAGCTTATCGTTCTGGCTCGCTGTGAGGTTAGTAAAGCCGGCGCGCACAATCAGGCGTGGCAGCTCCTCAGCGATCCATTCGCGGCCAAAGCCGCGCTTCGTCCGTCCGATCTCCCAGGCCCACCAGAGGGCGGCAAGTGCGCCGAATTCCTCCGGAGTCAGCCCACTGTCGGGAGTCGCTTGCAGGCGGTTGGCAAGGTTGTTCGGCTCGACGACGAGCAACAATCCTCCTGGCCTGAGCAGACGCCGCGCTGCACGCAGCACTTCCTCAACGTCCGCGATGTGCATGAGCAGCGTCTGGCAGGTCACGAGGTCGAAGGGCGCGTCGAAGGTGGGCATGTCCGTTACGTCAGCGCAGACCGCCGCGATCCCTGGCTGATCGGAGAAGCGACGCTCCAGCGCGGCGATCCATTCAGGCTCGCGCTCGATCAACGTGAAGGTCGCGTCGGGTGCGCAGAGCCCACGAAGAAGGACGGTCCAGTGACCGATGCCAGCCCCGAACTCCAGCACACGGCGGCACGTCTGCAGGGCGTAGCGCTGCTGGAGCAGATCGAGATAGTCCGCATTCCACCAGTGATCGCGATCGTTGGTGAAATGCTCGGCTGAGTGCGGCTGCCGTGTCTCGCTCATCGAATATGCGTCCCTGCCAAACTGATTATCCCTACGCGCCGATGCGCCTGCATTGAGCATGGTCGTGGACAGGCGCTGCCTGCATTCTCGCCTGACGCGGTCTCAGCGCACGGAGCCGCTGGGACCTCCGGCTCCGCCCGTCCCGCCTAGGCCGACTCCGCCTGCGCCCCCGGCGCCGGCTCCCGGCCCGCCGCTCCCGGCCCGCCCGCCCTTTCCGCCGACACCGCCGGCGATGCTCGGCCCATCAGGCGCCCGGTCTCCCGACCCGGTCGCCGCATGGTGCGCCGTGCCGGGATCGAGGGTCGTCACGTAGCTGCTGCAGGCGTTGGGATCGGCCGACGGGGGCGTCGTGCCCGGGCTGCGTAGCAGCGCCGCGCAGGCGCGAGCGAGAGCAGGGCCTGGAACCGCCTCGTCGGCGTCGTCGATCTGGTCCGGCCGGGCTGCCGCTGCGTACAGGTCGGCGCAGTCGGCGGGATGGAAGGCCGGAGCCTTCTGGCGCGCGCCGTCGAGCAGGGCAATGCAGTAGCCACGCAGGCCCTCAGGCTCCGCAGACGCGGCGCGGCCGCCGCTCCAGCCGCCGACGCGGCCGGGCGCGCCGGCCCGGCCGCCGGGCGCGCCCGGGAAGCCGGCTCCGTCGCCCGATCCGGTCCGCACCACGTCGGTGTCATAGGAAGTCCCGGCGGGCCAGGGGGCGGCGACCGCGACGGTGCCGGCGAGCGCCACGCCAGCGGCGGCGAGCAGCAGGGAGAAGGTCTTCATCGGATCTGCCTCACGTCGGAGTTTCACCGTCGAGCGTGCGCCGCCCGGCCCGGGAGGGGTCGAGCGGCGCCGGTGCCTTCCGCGACGCGACGACTGGTACTGCGGAAGGGGAGTGCGGGGAGGTCAGTGAACGTTGCCGCCCTGTCCGCCGGGGCCGCCGACGCCGCCGAAGCTGCCGTTGCCGCCGGCCCCGCCGTTGCCGCCCCGGTTGCCGTAGCCCGCCGCCGAGCCGCCGCCGCCGCCCTGGCCGCCCACACCACCGTAGGAGCCCATGCCGCCCCGGCCGCCGTTGCCGCCCTGGCCGCCATAGGCGCCCGAGCCGCCGCCGCCGCCGCCGCCGCCCGCGCCACCGTACCAGCCGCTGCCGCCGGCCCCGCCGCCACCGCCGCGCCCGCCATAGGACCCGGTGCCGCCCCAGCCACCGCCGCCGCCGCCGCCACCGTAGTAGCCGCTGCCGCCCCGGCCGCCGTTGCCGCCGCGCCCGCCCGTCATGGCGTCACCGCCGCCGCCGCCGGCTCCGCCGTAGCCGCCGTAGTATCCTCCGCCACCCATTCCGCCGTTCCCGGCGATCCCGCCGGCGAAGGCCTGGGGCGCGGCCGCCATCATGGCGACGGCCGACACGATCACGAACAGCGTCTTCTTCATGACAACCTCCTGCAGCGGCACGCGCAGTGCCGGCGTGATGGTGGATCGGGATGGTGGTGGGGCCGCTTTCTGAGCGCGCCGACCCCGTGCGCGGATACGCCGTGACGAGCGTTGTCTTTCCTCGGAGCCGTACCGGAACTTGCACGCATCCTCTGTTTGGAGGAGATCTGCGGGCGGCTTGTCGTGTTCGTTGGGACTAATCTGTTCCTGGTGCACTGAACGAAGTCTGAATGTTAACCATTCTCTTGGTTCAGCTGTATCACCGGTCCGGGCTCGGGCCGGCTTACTGAAACATTCCGGAGAGGCGGGCGAGCGTCTCACTACGGAGGTGTCTACCTAAAGTCGTCGTCGCGATCGCTGTTTGCCCCAGCGGTGAAGTGATGCTGCCAGACTGGTAGATCGTTGCCGTGCCGCCGCGCACACGAGCGTATCCGCCGCTCAGATGCTGTGCGCACTCTGCTACTCTTCGAGTTCACTGGCTCGGTTTTCCGTCCGCGGGCGGCGTTGTTAGACCGTCAGCGGGCAGCGGAGCTGAAGCAGCCAGGGCGCGAAGCCCATTCCCTCGTACAGCGCCAGGGCGTGGCGGTTGAACCCGAAGACCGGCACCTCGATCGCCTCGGCACAGGACGCATACGCCCAGTCCCTGACCGCAGTCATCAACGCCCGCCCGAGGCCCAGTCCGCGATATCCCGGCAGGACGGCAATTTCCGTGAGGATCACTACGCGCTGCGGCCGGTAGGCGAGGCTCTGCGGTGCCTCGCGCAGGACGGCCCGGGCATAGCCTGCAACCTCTCCGGACACTTCTGCCACGTGGACGCGCTCCGCGACCTGGAAAGGTGGGGGTGACCGCTCAGTCGCGCCTGTGATCTCGTCGGCGGTGCGGAAGCGCTCTGGGCATGCTGCGTGGTGGTGGTCCCAAAGGAGCCAGGCGAGGCGCCGCAGGGCAGCCTCGTCCCCGCCTACAGCCTCGCGGATCAATGGCAGCATGTCGGCCTCCAAACTCGATCCGTACCCAGCTTAACGTGCACACGCCACCTCGCCGAGGCGGAACTTGCGGAGACGCGCTGTTTGGCGGGCGACAGCCACACTGGCCTCGCGGCGCAGGTCCTTGACCTCATCCGAGACGGCGGCGCGGGCCGTGTCGCCGGCCAGCCGCTTCTTACCAGCCTCCAGGAACTCCTTGGACTAGCCGTAGTACATCGAGGTGGCGATGCCTTCGCGTCGGCACAGCTCGGCGATGCTGTCCTCGCCGCGCAGGCCCTCCAGCACGGCACGATGCGGATCTTCTCCTCAGCCGAGAACTGGCTGTGGGGCGCGGCGGACGTTCTTGATCACCACCTCTGCCGGGCTCAGCGCCGGCCCGGAAGGCTGGTTCATCTTCCCTCCTTGCCGGCTAAGATGAACCAGCCTTCCTCCGCCCGTGAAGGGCCTCAATCTGTCTCAGTAACTGTGACAGCGAACATTGATTATCGTACACCGAACAGTGCTCTGCTTCTATTCCCAACCATTCGATCAGAAGTAGCATTAAAGTTATAGCAAACCTGCTTGGTCCTACATACGTCACCCCAGCAGCTTGGATCGACTTTAACATACTTACAAACAATACCGACCTGCTCAGTCATAAGTCTAGGCGCATAAGGTGTGCCGATGGGGAGAGCTTGTGCTCCGGTGGAGATTATTGGCGAGAGAAGGAACATGAAGCCAGCGAACTTGAAGATTGCTGAACGCATGGGAGAGCTCCGAGCTAGACTGGATCAAAAGCACGTCTGTGCGGTGTAATTTGCTCACATTAAGCGCTGACGTTAAGTGCTGTATCGCACCACATCTATACGACGGCCCTTCGGTGGTGTCTCCGGCGCTCAACGGTAAGCGTTCTTCCGAGCCCACCTACCGTGATGCATAGTGAGGCGTAATGCTGATGTCCGTGGTTTGATCGCGGGGATCGGCTTGTGTCTGGACTTGAGCATAGATTGGAGCCGCGCCGCCTGGACGTGATCACGGGCGGCAGCGGGCGGCGGGTTTGGTCGGCGGATGCCAAGGCGGCGATCCTCGAGGAGGCCCTCGTGCCGGGGGCCGTCGTCTCGGCCGTAGCGCGCCGCCACGGGGTGACGTCCCAACAGGTGTTCGGTTGGCGCCGGGAGGCGCGCCGCGCCCTTGAAGCGGGGCAGGATCCCACGCCGATGACCTTCGTGCCGGCTATGATCCGGCCGCTGGCGCTGACGCGCAAGAACGCGTTGTTTGCTGGTTTGGACGGCGGCGGGCAGCACTGGGCGGTGATCGCGTCGCTGGTCGAGACCTGCAAGCTGAACGGGATGGAGCCGCACGCCTACCTGAGCGACGTGTTCACCCTCATCGCCGAGGGCCATCCCAACCGCCGCCTCGACGAGTTGCTGCCCTGGGCCTACGCCAGCGAGCAAGACCTCGAAGCTGTGGCCTGGAGGCTCCGCTTACGCTCAACGTGCTGAGGGGCAGGGTAATCAGCAGGCAAGGCCATACATATGGTGCTCGACAATTATCGCACGCGCACCACCCCAAGATGCAAACTTCGCTATATCGCATCGTATGAGGTGTTTCTCCGCACTTCCCTGAACAGGGTAGTGCTGCAAATTCTCATGACGAAAAATTCCAAATAGCAGGAGAGTACTATGTCGCAGTATAAGCGCATCGACATTGTGGGTATTGCGGCTTTGTCTCTGGCAACTTTTGGACTATTTGCGGCTACTCATGCTTCTTCCAAGCCTATATGGGATGATTACGCCGACTATGTCGGGGCGCCGGCCAGCAAAAATCCATCGCGTGTAGGAAATTGTTCGAAGTGGAAGGGGTCGTCTGATTACAAGAAGTGCCTTGGTTATATGTCTATGGCCGGTACGCCGGCGCAGCGAGCTAAATCGTCGCAAAAACTGAGAGCTATGCCAAAGTGCTGGTATAGCGCCCAGATGCATGAACGCGTCTGCGAGGACTACGAGCCGTGAGGGCTCAAGACTCTGGCAGCGGTGCCATCGCACCTAATACCGACGACGTCATGCCCGCAGCGAAGCCATGCACGGACGATCCGTCCAACTCTGGCTTTGACGTCTATGGCGCTGCGCGTGATCACTCCCCAATTCAGTGTCAGACTAACCTCGACAA
This sequence comes from Methylobacterium nonmethylotrophicum, assembly GCF_004745635.1. GTDB lineage: Bacteria > Pseudomonadota > Alphaproteobacteria > Rhizobiales > Beijerinckiaceae > Methylobacterium > Methylobacterium nonmethylotrophicum. The sequence continues at coordinate 6,275 of NZ_SRLB01000061.1, forward strand.
GCTGATGAACATCCTCGGGCCGAATGCAAAAGCGAAATAATTAGTCACGCCGCTTAGACGCGCAGTGAGAATAACCATCATTGTTGAATTGTGTCAGACAGCTACAGGAGGTTAATTATGATACGGACTTTCTCTGCAGCGACGCTTGCAAGTTTCGTGGCGATGTCATCGGCGTTGGCGTGCGGAGCTGGACCCCCTACTACCGTCATACGTGACGGGGAGGTCTACGAGGTGTACATGCGTTGCGGCCTGCCGCATCCTTCACTCACTCCCGAAGAGCAGCGGGCGCGCGCCAAACAGTTGGAGTACCCGCCTGCGCCCAAGCTCTCCATCATGGAGGACGCTAGTCCGCGCCGGCATCAACGCCGCTCGACAGAATGAGGAGCTGAAGGTCGTGCAGCTTGCAAGCTCGTCGGGTTCACGGGCTGAGGGCGCTATACCGTTCCTTACGACCGAGCGGCTGCTCTTACGGCCATTGTCTCTGTTCGATGCGGAGGCCATCCAGGATCTTTTCCCAAACTGGGAGACCGTCAGGTTCCTGAGTACCAAAGTGCCCTGGCCGTACCCAAGCGACGGAGCTCTGACGTTCATTCGCGATGTAGCCTTGCCTGGGATGGGAGCAGGACGCGAATGGCACTGGTCAATCAGGCTTCGGGAAAAGCCGGATCAGCTAATTGGCGTCGTCAGCCTCATGGACAAGACCAACTGTAATCGTGCGTTCTGGCTCGCTCCTCGTTGGAGGGGGCAAGGGCTGATGCTGGAAGCGACCAACGCTGCCACACGGTACTGGTTTGCTCAGCTCAACCGTCCGCGGCTTCGAGAGCCGAAGGCGGCCATCAATCATCCATCTCGCCGGCTGTCGCGAAATATCGGGATGCGTGTCGTAAAATTTGAAGAGCAAAACTTCGTGATCGGGCGCCTATCGACGGAGATCTGGGAGATTACACAAGAAGATTGGTTTCTATATTGTGCAAATCCGTTTTAGGAATAATGTAATATCAATTATAATTTATGTTAGATACAAACTTTATCCCATATTTCAATAATTTCTGTTTTTAAAACTAAGTTCTGTCAAGTTTATATGCAATTCACGACAATTTTATTATGGAATAATCCAGAAAACAAAATTCAATATTTCAAGTATACTTGGTGATAGCGTCACCGATCACGATTGAGGGGGTCACGATGCGACATGGACCATACTGCACGATGCCTGATGTGAGCGACCCCGAGCTGGCGGCGCACGTGAGCCACGTTTTGCGTTGGGTATGGGACCCGATCGGCCTGGGTGCTCATGGACGGCCAGACGAATACAACGTCTACATTCCCGATCTCGTCGCACTAACGCGCAACACCGGCGTGTACGAGGTCGAGGACACGTTCATCGACCATCTCGCGAGGATCGAAATCGAGACGATGGGTCTGTCGCTGCCGCCAGCCAACCGGACGCGTGCGGCTCGCGCCCTCATCGGCCTGCGCGACGCCTACATGTGGGGGCCAGGCAAGCTCGTCAAGCAATTGTCGAGCCTGGACGGGTTACACTGCGCCTGGGTCTTTGAGATCCGCGGCGGCCTGTACACCTACCGGGAGGGCGTTCTCCGGCACAAGCACAACGATAAGGGCCGTTGGTCGGACTGGGATAGCCCGGGCCGCGGCGAGGCCGGCCTGTATGACAGCGTCGAGGACGTCGAGCGGGAGATGCACGCCGTGATGGGCTGGCTGCACGAGGGCGACCTCGCGGCTTCTGCTATCGATCCTGACTGAGATCCTGTTCATCTCGGCGTTCAAGGTGTGGCAGCAGGGGGGGCGAGACGGACGTGCGCACGGTCGTCGACGTTGTTTACCACGCGGGGGCCGACATCTTCGCCGCCTTTGTCAAGATTATTGGGGCCAAGACTACCAATACAGATGCCGATAATCACGATTTGCTACATGATTCCGGGGTGCGCCAGAGCACATTATGCTCATAAGTGTCTATGATACCTTAAATTGCTGGCTATAAATCACAGCATGCACTAGGAGGTCATCATGGTACTTCGTGCTCTCAGCGTGAGTTGCATTTTCATCGCTACGGCTTTCAGCTCCGTTCCGCTTGCCTACGCTCAATGGACCCCAAATTATCAAAAACTACATACACCTGATTCGTGCACTTTCAGACGAGTTTGTGCATCTTCTATACGCGTTCCCGGTGGTTCTCACGAATTATGCCGCAGCTATACAATAAAGCGTGTCTGTGGGCAGTAGAACTTCGGCGCTGCGGTCGAGGGTGGTCGGCATGCGGTAGTGCATCAGCACCTTCCTGCATGCTAACCACTCTGCCACAAAAAAACGTCAGACGCAGGGTACTAGCTGTATAGGCCGAAGCCGCTGCGAAGTGCAGTGCCTTTGAGGAACCGTTAATCATCCCGTGCCTCACCCGCTGGTGAGCAGCGTCGTGTGTTGGCTCACCATCGTGTGGATACGGCACGACTCGTCAGGCCTTCGGGCCGGCGGGGTTTTGGCCCTCTTCCCCTTCAAGAATATTAATCTAGGTTAACTCGTGATCCGAGGAGTGCGTCGGCCCTTCAGGAAGTCATGGGAGGCACCGATGTCGCCCTATGCCCGCTTCGTCTACCGCGGTGTGGAGGACGGGGCTAAGGCTGTGAACCGTGGCATTGCGCAGGGCTTGCGCGACGCCTTCCCGCTCCCGGACGAGTCGCAAACTCCGGATCGCCTTCGGGAGCTCGCTGCCCTCCTGATCGAGCGGGATGCGCTCGGCCAAGCAGATGGATCAGAGGATACGAAGCCCGTCGATCGGACTCGCCTTGTCCTCGTGCTGGAGGACGACCCGCACATGCGTGAGATGGCCGTGGCGCTCTTGGAAGAAACCGTCTTGGACGTGGTCGTCTGCGAGACGGGAGAGGATGCGGTGGCGCTACTGAAGAAGCGAGACGGCGATGTCGCGATGAGCTTTACTGACGTGCAGCTGTCCAGCTCGATGGATCGCGTGAGCCTCGCGCGATTAGTCGCAACCTTCTGGCCGAAAATCCACCTTGTGGTCACATCCGACCAAGCTGAAGCACCTTTCGAGAAACTATCGAGCGAGATCGTCTTTCTACAGAAGCCTTGGCGGGCTCTCAACGTGTCGGTGCTGGTCGGTCGCGCCGTACGTCATCCGGCCTTGCCAGTCAGGTGACCTTAGGGGATCTGCATCCCAGATCCGACAGCGCTACGTCTCCTAGCGTCAAGCCGATGATCGCCCCCGCCATCGAGCTAACGTCCAGGCCGGGCCGGCGCAGTCTGAACACCTCCACCAAAACCTGGCCTGCCACGTTTCTCAGCAATACACCCTTCAGCCTGCAGCCGGGCGAGTAGCTGACGGGCATGCTCCTGGGCCGCAGCGTCCCGCTTCTGCTCGTCGAAGCCGTGCGCGAACATCGGCAGCAGCCGGCTCGTCGCCCGTTCCATCGCCGAGCCCTGCCACAGGATCAGCACCTCGCGGTCGGTCAGGTCCTTCAGGAAGTACCAGAGCGTCAGCATCACGCTCAGCGCAGACCGGTTCTCCCATCCGGTGATCACGCCCTTCCCGATGCGCTCGACCCGGCGCAGGAGGGCGTGCTGCTTCTTCGCGACGAGGTCGCTGAAGGGCTCGAGGCAGGCGGCCTGAAGGTCGGCGCGAAGCGCCGCGATATCGGCCTCGGCTCTCGCCGCCTGGTCTGGATCGGCCGGGGCGAACACGCTGGGTGCCGCGGTCAAGGCACACAGGAGGTAAGCCGGGATCGCGAGCTCGATGCGCTGACGATCGGACAGAGAAGGCATCGCGGCATGAAGTGGCTGATGGTCGACGTAGCGGCCCACATACCTCCCTAGCGCCCTCGTCCGCCACGTCGCGCAGGCGGCGACCACGGCCTGCGAATGTGCTGGCCCCGCACTGCCCGGTCGAACACATCGAGTAGGCGGCGCTCACCCGGTGGCCACCAGCGATTGTGTCAACAAGGGTATACCCCAGCGGACAGCGCCGCGGTCGCATGAAATCCTGTCCGCTAGGGTTGATCTCGTTCAACGGACATGCCGATATGCGGACATCATCTCAACGGACGGTTCCACTCCATGTCCCAGGTCATCCTCTACGCCCGCGTGTCGACCGCGGACCAGACGGCTGCGCACCAGCGGATCCAGGCCGAGGCCGCTGGCTTCACGATCGATGCAGTCGTGACGGATGAGGGTGTGAGCGGCGTCAGTACCCGGCTCGCCGATCGGCCGCAGGGGCGCCGGCTGTTCGACATGCTCCGGCGCGGCGACGTGCTGGTGGTCCGGTGGGTCGATCGGCTCGGCCGCGACTATGCCGACGTGTGCGACGTGATCCGCGAGCTGATGAAGCGTGGCGTCGTCATCAGGACCGTCATCAACGGGCTCACCTTCGATGGCGCCACGAAGGATCCTATGCAGCAGGCCGTGCGCGACGCCTTGATCGGCTTCATGGCTGCGACGGCGCAGGCGCAGGCCGAGGCGACCCGCGAGGCGCAACGCGCCGGCATCGCCCACGCCAAGGCCCGGGAGGACGCCTATCGGGGCCGCAAGCCGTCCTACACCCGCGCCCAACTCGATGTAGTGCGTGCGCAGCTCGCCCAGGGCATCAGCGTCTCCGCCGTCGCCCGGGACGCCGGCCTGAGCCGACAGACCATCTACCGCATCCAAGAGGACCCCGCAGAAGCCGAAGCCGCACTCGCCCGGTGGAGTGCATGATCGTAATCCGCGTGGCGCCGAGCTGGCGGCCGGCCTCGACCGGCGAGGGATCACCACACCCCGAGGCGCGGCCTGGATCCCAACGGCAGTGCGGAGGGTGCTGGAGCGGATTGAGGGCTGAGCCGCCCCTGGCCAGAGGGGCGCCTGTAGCCCTGGAGGACGAGAAGCACCGGGCACGATCCGGCGCCTCGCCGAGCGCGTGGGGCCGGTGCAGGGTGACGTGACCTTCACCGCCACCAGATGGCCGGTGTACCTCGATACGCTGTTATGATATACTGATCTTCAGAATTTTTCCAAAACATAAATGTCGGATACTGTAGTAGAAAATGCGCATGTTTCCCAGAAAAACACCCATCCGTCTTGCTTATTCTGTGAAGTTGACGGATCTTGTTGTTAGGCTTCGCCGCAGGCGAAGCCGGGCAGCGAGGCCTTAAAGGGATGAGGCTGGGGTGGCTGGTCCGAGCCGCCCCTCGCTGTCACGCAATCTCAGAGAAGCCGGACACGGTGTTAGGGCTGATAGGTTGTCTCGAGAGGGGAGAAGCGGGACTAACGGATCGTCGTGGTGGATGAGGAGGACACGCTTTAGGTTGACCAGTGGACCTCAAGCTTCACCCGAGATGCTCCGTGACCCTGGCACACGCGCTCGAGCGCATCATCACCGAATAACCCCCTCGCGAAAGGTGAGCCCTTCGCGGGCCATGTGCTGGGAGATGTGATCAGGGGCGCTGCCCGTCAGGAAGTCGCTGGCGCACTCGGCTCGGGAAACAGCGATCTCCTGGTCAAGGGTAGTCCAGGGCAAGGGATCTGGGCCGAAGTTCCATGGCTCTCCGTCTTCGATCCGCTCGTCACCCGCACGGCGACCCAGGGCTACTACGTCGTCTACCTCTTCCATGCGCGCGAGAGGCTCGTTCACCTGTCCCTCAATCAGGGTACGACCGAGGTCCTGCGGGAGTTCAGGGGTAGCGCGAACCAGGTGCTCACGGAGCGCGCTGTCTTTGTGCGGCGGCGCCTCGCTGATTTCGCTCCCCGCCTGCCGGTTCACGCGATCGACCTCGGGTCGGACAGGCCGTTGCCGAGCGGCTACGCGGCCGGACACGCGATGGGGATGACCTATCGCTCGGGTGCCATGCCGGACGAGACAACCCTGCGCCACGACCTGCAGACGATCGTGGCCGCCTATCGCGCCCTGACCTTTCGGGGCGGTCTGACCACGTCGACGAGCTCATCGCCGGACGAGGGTCCGACGGATCTTCTCGAGGAGCGCCGCTACCGCATGCACCGGCGGATTGAGCGCAACCCTCACGCTGCGCGGCGCGCGAAGCAGCACCATGGCATCCGCTGCCAAGCCTGCGACCTCGTCATGGCGGAGCGGTATGGCAGCCCCGGAGAGGACTTCATCGAGGTGCACCACCTCCGCCCCCTGGCCAGCCTGCGCGAGGGCGAGCCAGTGAGGTACGACGTCGCCACGGACTTCGCGGTGCTGTGCCCGAACTGTCACCGCATGATCCACCGTATGGCTGACCCATCGGACCTGGACGCTCTCCGTGAGGTCTTGCACGCGACGTCGTGATCCCCGTCGCGATGGTCCTTACAGTCCAACCTCAGCAGCGAGATTGCGGGCGAACAGCTCGCCGTCGCGGATGTAGCGCCGCACGGTGGTGGCCGAGCGGTGGCGGGTCTGGCGCATGATCACCCGCTCCTCGACCCCGGCCATCGCGGCCGCTGTGGCGAACCCGGCTCGCATCGAGTGCCCGCTGAACGGCGCCGGATCGAGCCCGGCCGCCGCGGCGCGCCGCTGCACGATCTCCGAGACGGCGTCGGTCGAGATACACCTCCCTTATGCGAGGGCCAGGAAGATCCGGAGAGGCGGCGTAGACGCCGTTCTGGGCGTCGAAGCCGCCCGGCAGCCCAGCGTCGAGCGACCGGGCCAGAGTCAATGACCTCGTGAGCTTAGGGCGGGGCCGGGCGGCTGGCCCACCACTTAGCAAACTTGGCCATAGGCCGCCTGTTATCGCGTCAGTCGACCGGTTCCCGAAGAGCCGAAACCGCGCAGCGGGTTCGGGGAGCTGCCGTAGGCGGCGAGTAGGCCGCGACCCGTAGGGTGTTACCCGTTAGCTACCAGATAGCTGTTCCTTCCCTGCCCCATGCTCCCGCTGCAGCAACTCGGTTGCGCGCTCGAAGGCTTCGCCGAACCCCCACCCTTGCGCGTCCGCGATCGCCGTGAAGGCTTCGATCGCCTCCTGCTTGGTCTTGATGTTGAACTGCACGTTGCGGCCAGTGCGGCGGCGGCGCTGCTGTTTGGGCGCAGGTGTCGGCGCAGGCACTTCCGGTTTCGGCTGGGTCTTCACCGGCTCACGGCTCTTGAAGCCGGACGCCTCGGCCGCCTCCTTAGCGACGGAGGGTTTCGGCTTGTTGCCGGCCGGCTTGTCCTTGGGCTTGGTCCAGGCGGCCGGATCGAAGCTCTCCAGCTCGTCCCCAAAGCCAAGCGGTGCGCGTTCCTTGGTGGACATTTACGCCGCCTCGCTCGCGGCTGCGGCCGCCTTTAGTTTCACCACCACCTCGCCGGCGAACTCGCGGGCGTTCTGGATCGCCTTGTCGAGGTTGCTGACCTGAGCACCGGTCAGGTCCGACAGCGTACCGCCAAAATCGAACAGGTCACGGAAGGCGGCCCGCTCCACGATGGCAGTCTCGAAGATCTCAATGCCCCCTGCCTTCAGCTGCTCGGCCACGTTGCGAAGCGCCCGCGACGTGATCGCGGCCCCTGTGCGCGTCAGGACGACTGCATGAGGGATTTTGCGCCGGGACATCTTCTCCTGGTTGCGGATCAGACGGATGGTCTTAGCGCCGCCCTTGGCGTCCATCGAGGAGCCCTGGATCGGGATCACGACCAGGTCGGACATGCCGATGGCGTTCGACACCATCAGGCTGGCCGTGCCCTCGAGATCCACGATCACGAACTGCGAACTAGCCTCGGCCGTCTCGATCGCGTCGACCACGCTGTCCTCGGTTACGTCGCCGACGATGGTGATGGCCTCCGGCTTGCCGGGCAGCTTCGCCCATTGCGAGATCCACCGCTCGGGGTCAGCGTCGATGATGGTGACGGCGGCGCCGCGTGCGGCGAGTTCGGTTGCGAGCAGCAGCGCCGAGGTGGTTTTCCCGGCGCCACCCTTGGGGTTGGCGAAAGAGACAACGGGCATGGGCAATCCGTGGATGGCGTGAAAGGCGAGGAACAAACGAATCAATCACTGAAAGCGTAACAGATAGCTAACGGCTAGAGAAATGGCATCTTGTAGCTACTAGATAGCTAGCTGGTAGCTTCTGAAGTTGCAGGCCGCGCCGCGTGTCGGTGCTTATGCCCCCCGCCGCTGCGCCCGTTGCGGCACAGACGCAACCTACCATTAGCTGGTAGCTACCAGTTAAAAACGCTTCCAAAGGTGGGCGTGCAATCCATCCTTCGTCCGCTTGGCCGTGAGCGACGATATTCGGCCGGGAAGGCCTATCCCGCGTCCCGTATCGCCGCAAACCCTGCCAAAGTTTGACGAACCGTTGCGGTTCATGCCGAATGGCAGCTTGGGCGCCTCGCATCCCGCGAGTCGCTGAGGAGACCACCGCCGCAGCAGTGAGACCCTAGAACGCCAAACGGCCCCACTCCTTGCCGGGAGGGGGCCGTGGCGCCGCCGAAGCGGGCGTATCGGAAAGAGTTTGCACCTCCGATATCGCCAGACACTCCCTCGGGAGTCAAGCTTGAACCTCGGTTCAGGCAACGGTGGTGGCTTGCCTAGTGAACGGAGCGCTTGCCGGCGCATCCGATCGATCCGCTGCGGCCCGAGAGGGCCGAACGATGACGTGTGCCTACCGCCTACCGCGCTCCATCGCGGACAGGCTCGAGACGGCCCTACGCGGCCGGAAGAACGCGGCTGCCTGCCTCGCCCTGGCGCACTTCTTGGCGAGGTACTGGAGCAGCCCCAGGCGGCTCCTGTGCGCGTTCCCGATAGACCGACGCGCGCTTGCCGAGCACGAGGCCCTCGGCCTCACCGAAGCCCGGGTGCGCGGCGCCCTCGCGGTTCTCGTCGAGGTGGGGTTCCTGGCGCGATACGAGCCCGAGGCTGGCAAGCGCTACCAGCGGACGGAGGGCGGACTACAGCGCAGGGCGATCATGCACAGGTTCGGCGAGGAGTACGCCGTCGCCTTCACGGCAGCGAATGCCCGTGCTCAGGCGGCCCGTGGAGCCTCTGCGCCGGCAAGACGGCCGATCCCGCGCCCTGAGCCCCAACGGGTGCCAGCGACCAGCGTCGCAGCCCCCAGGTTCATGCCACCAACCTTAGTCGCCCAAAAGCAAACTTCCCCGGAAAGGGGGGTGATTATGGGCGAGAGAGATCAGCGGAATCCTGCGCAACCCCTTGAGGGTCTGGAAGCCGCGCTCGAACGGCTGCGGCGAGGCATGGGCCTATGACCGGCAGAGCCACGGAACCGTCGCAAGCTCTGCCGAGGGGCAGGGTCGCAGGGTCGGCAGCGGGCATGCGAGATTCGTGCGGGGCGGCCGCGCCGACAGGCTTACTCGCCCACCAGGTAGACGTAGGAGGCGAAGGCTTCCTCCAGATCCTTCGGTTCGATCTGTCCGGCGACCGCTGCTGTGATCAGCGCACCGAAGCCTTCGTGATCCTCGATCTGGAGGTCGAACCCGTTCGCCCGCATGAAGACACCCGCCGCGAAGTAGGCGGTGCGCTTGTTGCCCTGCGCGAAGGCGTGGGCCTTCGCGATGGCCATCAGCAGCGCCACCGCCAGGGTGAGAACGTCCTCCACGCCTTCGTACTCGAAGAGGTTGATAGGGCGTCCGAGCGCGCCATCGAGCTTGCCGCGGTCGAGCACTATAAACGGCTCACCGGTGGCGGCGACCTCGTACTCGTTGATGGCGATGACCGTTTCGGCCGTGACCCACCGGGGCTCACTCGGCGAGCTTGGCACGGATCTTCGGATACCGGGCGACGAGTTCGCGATGCACGGCCGCGGCATCGAAGGTCTCGTCGGGCTGCGGACGCGCCTTGAAGGGCCGCCGCTCGGGGAGCGGCGCCTCCGGCATCGGGCGCAGACCGTCCCTGTCCTCGAACGGAAGTAGGCGCAGATCCTTCGGGCGTGGCGCAGCCATCATCGTGGTCCCTTCACCCCCGAAAGTGAGGAGGGGGGCTCCTCATGTCAATTCGGCCACGTCACATCCGAGCGGGACAGCCCCGCGTCAGCAACGAGGTGCTGGCGGCTCGGGTTGCGGAGACCGTGGCCAACGTTGGCCACGACCTCACCAGCTACTTCGTCGCCCTGGTCGAGATCCACGCCGCCGCCCGATGGCTCTGGCCCGCGCTGGTCGAGCGCCTGGTCACCGAGAGCCTGACTGTCAAGGCGACGCGCAAGCATGGATCCACTTCTGTGGATCGCGCATTAAATGCACAATCGCGCTCGCCGGCATCCTTTTCACCGCAGGGGATCTGGTGCTCGCCTGGCTCGGGTAGAGGCCTGCACTGAGATCAGGAGTTCGAAATGGACGACCTCCTTCATCGCGCGCGGGTCAGGCCTCCGCGGCAGCCGCCCGAGGCATCTCGGCAGGTCTCTCCGCGGCCAGCAGGAGGGCGGTGAACCTCCTGTGGTAGGCATCGATGAGTTCGTTCATGCGTCAAGGCAGCGCGTGGGGCGCCTCGGTCAGCGCAAGACGCATCTCGTCGTTCTCGACAGCGAGGGCGAGCAGATCGGTCTCAGTGCGCATGCATGATCCGGCCTTGGCTCGGATCGGGCCAAGCAGCATCACGGAAGGGAGCGGCAGCCACAAGCAGGTCAGGATGTGGCCGCCGCTCTCGCCGGATCGGGGGGAACCCTGTTCGGCTCAGCGGTAGGGTCGACCATCGAAATTAATGAGCGATCAAGCTGGAGGCGTTCCTTCTACGCGCACGCGAGGCGGGCAGGACGTGTAAGAGGGGGTATGGAAAGCGTTATGGGCCCTGCCGGAAGTCCTCGGAAGTGCTCGCGCGGGGTTCCACGGCGATCGCAGTTGACGGCCAGTTTATCGACCTATGGCAGGGCCTTGCGGCGGCTTGCCTGATCTGCGCTAGACTGCGCGCGCCTGCTGGTGGCTTCCCTCTCCCGGCCCGCTCCCTTCCAGCCTCCGTTGATCACGTTCATGATGCTCGACACCTACACCGTCCAAGACCTCTACATCCTCAAGCGCATCACCGACGAGCAGCTCGACGCAGCCGTCACGGACTTCCTGAACGATCCAAAGCCCGGTCCTCGCCCGCTCGCGGAAGGCGTCGCGATCGACGTCTGCGCGATCATGGCGGCCGACCCTCACGCTCAGGGGATCTTAGCGGCGAGGCACTCGTCCGAAGCGGAGATGCACGCGGTGGTGAAGACGGCGATCCTTCTGGCGCCGGTCGAATGAGCCCCGCGGTCTACCTCCTCCTCGCGGCAGTCCTCGCACTGGCATGCGCGGTGGGGACTATCGTGGCGTTGTGGCGCGCAACCCGACGCCTCAATAACAGGAGGCGTCGGTGAAGGTCTCGTGCGGCGCTCGGTGACGGACGCAGTCAAAGGCTAGTCTATCAGGTCTTCAGGGCGTTCAATGGCGTGGCACTTATATTGCACTGGTCTGTTCCAGTCGTGAGAGGCGGGATGCCACAGCGGAGGCCGTCGGACGGGCGTAGCTGAGCCCGCTAGAGCGCTAGGAAAGCACGCTAGTGACCCACCCGCCCGCAAATCCTAAGCCGCTCGACCTCATCGCCGGAGCCATGCACGAGCACGCTCGCTGGGGAGCCGGATGGTGGCCGGCTTGGGAAGATCTGAACCCGACCGACACGTGGGAGGCCGAGCTGATCCAGCTCGCCTACGAACGGGCGCGCGAGTTTATCGCTCTGACCCGATGGAACGAGGAGTGACCGACGCGACCGTGAACCGCCGCTGCAACCCCCGCTGCTCCTACGACGAGCACGGCCGGGAGATCGCACCACCGACCATGGGCGACGCTCGGTCCGATGGCGAGACCACGGCCGCCGCGACCTGCCATCATTCCAGCTACCGCCTAGGCTGCCTGATAGACCGGTTCCCGGGCGAGCTGCAGATCGTTGCAGCTACCCGGGGGACTCACTCAGCTCTGGTGGCTCTGCTCGATTTGGCGCTTCTCCATGCGCCGCCGCTGCACATGTCGATATGCCCCATACGCACCAGCGATGATGATGAAGGGAAGTCCAGCGCCCGCTATCGGGCCTGGAGCACCACGTGAATGGCCGAACCCCCAACCGTGACCATGACCCTCTGCGGCTGCCGATCCCACACCGAAAGCGCAGAGTGCGGCAGCGGCGAGCACAATCTTAAGATGTTTTGTATGTGTCATATCAATCTCCTTGATTGTTGCATCAATACAAATGCACTATGCGGACATCGCAATTTACTCATATCAATAATCTTCGATCTTATCTCAGACAATTAGTTAAAAACAATTGATGGTTTTTCATCGTTATCGTAGTTATAGCCTGCACATTTGATCAGGTTTTAATCCTTTAGGCGGAGAGTCGATTTCACCAAATGGATGACTGCGAAATAGGTCGATGACGAACCGGATCAGCCCTGCATGCAGTCCGTCGAGTCACTGCCGGGGAGCCACCAGATCGCAGGTCGGGACGTGCCGTGGCCAGATCGGCGCCGGACGAGAAAGGCCCGCCACGGCGGGGATGTGCCGGGCGGGCTTCTTCAATTCAGCGTTGGCTGGGGTGGCGGGTGTCGCTTAGTCGATGACCTCGACGATGCGGTGGCTACGGTCGACCAGTACAGGCTGCTCGTTCACGATGGTGTAGCGATAGCCCGGCCGGACCCGGTACTCAGTAGGAACGTCGTAGTAGGTGACGCCATCTTCGGGGAGGGTCGCGCCGACGGCGAGGCGGCCGTCATAGGGGGCCTGTCGCAAACGCGAACGGCTCCCCGCTTACGGCTCGTTAACCATACCTACCGAGCCTGCCGCCTCCCTCCGGAGCCGGCCCATGATCCTCAACGCCATCGCCCTCAAGCTGAAGCGGCAAGCCCGCGGCGACTTCCGGGGCCGGCACTTCGAGGCCACCCTGATCGTTCAGGCCGTCTCCTGGTACCTGCGCTACGCGCTCAGCTACCGCGACATCGAAGAGATGCTCCTGGAGAGGGGCATGGAGGTCGACCACTCCACCATCAACCGATGGGTGCTCGCCTACGCTCCCGCCATCGAGCGCCGCCTGCGTCAGTTCCGCAAACCGCATTGCGGGTCCGTGCGCGTAGACGAGACCTACATCAAGGTGCGGGGCCAGTGGCGGTACCTGTACCGGGCCATCGACAAGCATGGCGAGGCGATCGACTTCCTGCTCACGGCCAACCGCGACCTCGATGCCGCCAAGCGCTTCTTCCGCAAGATGCTGCAGGATCAGCCGCTTCTGGCGCCTGACCGGATCGGCACCGATGGCGCGGGCCCCTACCCGCCGGCGATCGCTGAGAGCCGCAAGGAGGGGCTGCTGCCACGCACGCCCACCCACCACGTCACCAAGCACCTGCAGCAGGGGATCGAGAGCGACCACTTCCGAGTGAAGCGGGCGATGCCACGAGTGGGCGGGTTCCGCTCGTTCCACACGGCGCGGCGCACGATCCAGGGCTTCGAGGCGATGCTCTGGCTGCGCAAGGGCTTCGGGTTCGCGCGTGTTTGGACCGTGCGAGAGCAGAACCAGCTGCTCGCCACCTGCTTTGGACTTCCCGTCGCGAACAAAGCGTGAAAGCGGGAGCGGGCAGCCCCTTCTGCGGCCTGAACCCGAGTTTGCGACAAGCCCTTCCGTGCCACGCCGGGTCTTCGCACAGCACCGGGGCGCCAGGCGGAACGGCGTGGGCTGCCGGGCCAGCGAGTGCACTAACATTCCACTCGAGCCACCTCGTGGGGGCTGACCAAGCAACGAGAGTTGATCCGATCTAGTACCTTTTGCTAGGACTGTGGTAAGCCGTGCCCAGAAATGAAAGCACAAGCGGCTTGGTGTTTTGCGCGCGGGGGCGTTCGGATGACCACGTACATTTTCAGCAGTCGGATCGGCCAGCGCTTCGCCTTCGACCCGACGCAAGATATCTTGTCGTTTTCCGGGTACTCCGCGGCAAATCTGACGTTTGTTCAGCAAGGATCCGATCTTGTCGTCGGAAATAACGGACAAACCGTCACGCTTGCCAACGTCCTGTTCTCGAGCCTGACTGACGGAAACCTGAGCTTCTCCGGCAGCGTCGCCCATCTCGGCACCAGCGGCAACGATCCCGCCCCGAG
>NZ_SRLB01000062.1 GCF_004745635.1 Methylobacterium nonmethylotrophicum
TCAGGCTTTTGCTGTCTCTCCTGCTCGCCGCCGCACTCCGCATGGTCAGATCCGACCCGCCAAGCAGCCAAGCCGCCTGAGCGATTTCTTCACGGACGACTGCGGATATTCGCTGAATCGCTTTGGTGCCCCCCGGGCTTCCTCGCCGATCAACCTCGATAAGCCCGCACGAACGCCTCTACGTGCTGGGCGAGGGCCGGATCCGTGTCGAGCGGGCGGAGGGAGCAGCCTCCGAGCCAGCCCTGATGCAGCCGGGCGAGCAGCAGGGGGGCGACCAGGGACAGCGCGGCCGCGCGCGGGTCCACCGGCCGCATGTCGCCGGCCGCGATGTGTGACTGGAAGCGTTCTTCGACCGCCTGGAGCACGGGTTCGAGGATCTCGGCGAGATAGGCCGGGCCCGTGCGCGGATGGCCCAGCCCCTCGGCCAGGCCCAGCACGTGCAGCTCGGCCACCGCGGGCTGCGCCAGGCCGAGGGTGATGTAGTCCGCCGCGTCCCGGACGGAGGTCGCGAAATCCCCCGAGGGCCGGCGAAGAACCTCGAGATGCTCCGCCCCCTGCGCGGCATGGAGTGCGAGGACGGCGGAGACGATGCCGTCCCGGTCCCCGAAATAGTGCCGCAGGGTCGCGACGCTCACGCCGGCCGCCTTGGCGAGCTCGCCCAGCGACGGTTGGGCGCCCTGCGCGTTGCCGAGTCGCTCGCGCAGGCGGCCCGCGAGCGCCAGGCGCTGCTCCTCATAGGCGCGATTTCGCGCTCCCCGGGGTCGCGTCACGGCCTTGCCTCCACCCAACCTCTTTTTATATATCGATCCGTATAAGAAATCGGAGGTGTTTCGCCATGTCCCTGCCTCGCCGCATCGCCAACCTGACGGCCGCCCTCGCCCAGGCCGCCGTGCCCGCCCTCGGTTACGCGGGCTCTCTCGGGCGGACCGTGGACCCCCGGTACCAGGTGATCAAGACGCCGGTCGTGCCGGCCACCTACGCGTTCAGCATCTGGAGCGCCATCTTCCTGACCGGCCTCGTCTACGCGATCGAGCAGGCCAGGCCCTCCCGGGCGGACGATCCGCTGCTTCGCCGGATCGGCTGGCTCACCGCCGCGGCCTTCGCGGCGAACGCCGTCTGGAGCGTGCTGGCGCAGCTCGAATACCCTCTCGTCCTGACCGGCCTCACCCTCCTGGTCGGGGTGACCGCGATCCTCCTCGCCGCCGATCGCGTCTTCCGCAGCGAGCCCGCGATCCGGGGCAGCGACCGCTGGACGGTCGCCCTGCCCGTCGGGATGCTGGCGGGCTGGCTCTCGGTGGCGATCTTCGCCAACTGGTCGGTGGTCCTGGCGGACTGGAACTTCGCCGATCGTCCCTCGCGTACCCTGCAGGCGCTCGCCTTCCTGGCCGGCGCCGGCCTGACGGCGGCCGTCATGATCCGGAGAACGGGCGGTGCATGGCCGTATGTCGGCGTCGTCGCCTGGGCCCTGGTGGCCCTGATCGTCGGGAACGTCCAGCGGGGCGACCCGGCGCTCGCGGCGGCGTCGGCCGTGCTCCTGATCCTGCTCGGCGCGCTGACGTGGCGGGTCCGTCGACATGCCCGCCTCATCGAGCCGGCGATGTGGTGGCCGCGGACGGAGGGCCCGCGCCCCGCGTCCTCCCGGTGACGTCCGTCGTCATGGCTCCCGGGGTGCCGCCGCGCGGCCCCGGGAGCCAATGCCCAGGGTGCCGACGCGCCCCTGACGCGCCCGCAGCCGCCCTCAGGCGGCCACCCGCCCGCTCCCACCGGCCTCCCGGCTCTCGACCGCCGCCAGCAGCACGCAGGTCGCCACCACCTCGGCCGCCGCCTCGACCTCGGCGAGGCTCGGATAGGAGGGCGCGAGGCGAAGCAAGCGGTCCTGCGGGTCGCGGCCGTAGGGGTGGGTGGCGCCGGCCGGCGTCAGCGCCAGGCCGCAGGCGGCGGCGAGCTTGACGACGCGGGTGGCGCAGCCCTCCGGCACTTCGAGCAGGATGAAGTAGCCGCCCTCCGGCTCGCTCCAGCGCGCGACGCCGGTGCCGCCGAGATGGCGGGCCAGGGTCTCGGTCACGGCCCGGAACTTCGGCGCCAGCAGGCGGCGGTGGCCGTCCATCAGGGCGTCGAGGCCGGCCCGGTCGCGCAGGAAGCGGACGTGGCGCAGCTGGTTGAGCTTGTCGGGCCCGATGCTGCGCTTGCCGGCATTCGCCAGGTACCAGCGGATGTTGGCCTCGGAGGAGGCCAGCATGGCGAGCCCGGCCCCGGCGAGCGTCACCTTCGAGGTCGAGGCGAAGACGATGGCCCGGTCCGGGTTGCCGGCCTCGGCGGTCGCCTCGAGGATGTTCCGGAGGGTGGGCCGCCGCTCGGTCAGGTGGTGCAGCGCGTAGGCGTTGTCCCAGAACAGCCGGAAGTCCGGCGCGCCGGTCTCCATCCGGGCGAGCCGCGCGACGGTCGCGTCGGAATAGGTCTCGCCGCCGGGGTTGGAGTATTGGGGCACCGCCCACATCCCCTTCACCCGGGGATCGCGCGCCTGCTCCTCGACGACGTCCATGTCCGGCCCGTCGGCCGTCATCGGCACCGGGACCATGCCGATGCCGTAGGTCTCGCACAGCGCGAAGTGGCGGTCGTAGCCCGGGACCGGGCAGAGGAAGCGGATCTCCTCCTCCTTCGACCAGGGCCGCGTCCCACCCGGCACGCCCTTCAGCAGCGCATAGGCGATGCAGTCGTGCATGAGCGCGAGGCTCGAATTGTTGCCGACGACGATCCGCTCCGGAGGTGCGCCGAGCACCGGGGCGAACAGCGCCCGCACCTCGGCGAGGCCCTGCACGCCGCCGTAGTTGCGGGCATCCTCGCCGCTCTCGGTGCGGTGGTCGCGGTTGCCCGGCAGCGTCAGCAGGCCCTCCGACAGGTCGAGCTGCTCGGGGGACGGCTTGCCCCGGGTCATGTCGAGCTTGAGGCCGCGGGCCTGCAAGTCGGCGTAGCGGGCCTGGAGGTCGGCGAGGGCGGGGATCGCGGTCATGGGACAGGTTCGGCTGAGGTCACGGAAAGCGTGGCCACCTTTGCGCCTCCCGCGCGCCCGGGTCCAGCAAAGAAAAAGGCGGCCCGCGCGGGCCGCCTTCACGATCGTGGATGGACGCGAAGCGCCGATCAGGCCGAGGCGGTCTCGTCGGCCACCTGGACCGGGCCGGAATCCTTGCCGCGGGCATCGACGTCGCGGTCGACGAACTCGATCACCGCCATCGGGGCGTTGTCGCCGTAGCGGAAGCCGGCCTTCATGATGCGGCAATAGCCGCCCGGGCGGCCCTGATAGCGGGGGCCGAGCACGTCGAACAGCTTCTTGACCATCACCTCGTCGCCGCGCAGGGCCGCGATCGCCTGGCGACGGGCGTGCAGGTCGCCGCGCTTGCCGAGGGTGATCAGCTTCTCGACGACCGGACGCAGGTCCTTGGCCTTCGGCAGGGTGGTGATGATCTGCTCGTGCTTGATCAGCGCGGCCGACATGTTCGAGAACATCGCCTTGCGATGCTCGACGGTGCGGTTGAACCGGCGACCCCGGAAACCGTGACGCATGGCTGTCTCCTTTGGTTCTCGGCCGCCGTGCCACGGGTCGGCCGTCCTTTGTGGTACGAGCGCGGATTCCCGCCACTCCGGATGCGCCGCCATCGAGGGCGCATCCGGAGTGGCGGCGCAGGGTACGAAGCCCTGCGCCGCCGCGAGGCTCAGTAGTGCTCCTCGAAGCGCTTGGCCAGGTCCTCGATGTTCTCGGGCGGCCAGCCGGGCACGTCCATGCCGAGGTGCAGGCCCATGGCGGCCAGCACTTCCTTGATCTCGTTGAGCGACTTGCGGCCGAAGTTCGGCGTGCGCAGCATCTCGGCTTCCGTCTTCTGGATGAGGTCGCCGATATAGACGATGTTGTCGTTCTTGAGGCAGTTGGCCGAGCGGACCGACAGTTCGAGCTCGTCGACCTTCTTGAGCAGGGCCGGGTTGAAGGGCAGCTGCGGCGCGAGCGGCGCGGCCTCTTCCTTGCGGGGCTCCTCGAAGTTCACGAAGATCTGGAGCTGGTCCTGGATGATGCGGGCGGCATAGGCCAGCGCATCCTCGGGCGAGACCGCGCCGTTGGTCTCGACCGTCATGGTCAGCTTGTCCTTGTCGAGATCCTGGCCCTCGCGGGTGTTCTCGATGCGGTAGGACACCTTGGTGACCGGCGAGAACAGCGCGTCGACCGGGATCAGGCCGATGGGCGCGTCCTCGGGCCGGTTGCGCTCGGCCGGGACGTAGCCCTTGCCGGCCGACACGGTGAACTCCATCCGGATCTCGGCCCCGTCGTCGAGGGTGCAGAGCACCAGGTCGGGGTTGAGGATCTGCACGTCGCCGATCGTGGCGATGTCGCCCGCGGTGACCAGGCCCGGGCCGGTCTTGCGCAGGGTCATGCGCTTGGGCGTGTCGCTCGACGAGCGGATCGCGATCGTCTTGATGTTGAGGATGATGTCGGTGACGTCCTCGCGCACGCCCGGTATCGACGAGAACTCGTGCAGCACGCCATCGATATGGACCGAGGTGACGGCCGCGCCCTGGAGCGACGAGAGGAGCACCCGGCGCAGGGCGTTGCCGAGGGTGGTGCCGAAGCCGCGCTCCAGCGGCTCGGCCACCACGGTGGCGATCCGCTTCGGGTCGTGCCCGGGGGTGACCTCGAGCTTGTTCGGCTTGATCAGCTCTTGCCAGTTCTTCTGAATGACCACGTTCGCACCTCTCGCCAACTTACACCGGGGCGGCCCTTAAGGGCCCTCCCCCGCGATCTCCCCCGCGCCCGGGAGCCACCGCCGTCCTGATCTCTCACGCGTTCGAAGCAGGGGCGGTCAGGACGCCGCGCTCCACTGCTCCGGGACCCAGGCGAAGCCGGCGCCATCGCGCCGGACCGAGCCGAGGGCCGGAAACTCGAGATGCATCCCGGCGACCAGGCTGCGGTCGGACGCCACCTGATCGAGGATGCGCTTGCGCGTGGCGGCGGCCATCGCGCCGTCCACGTCGAAGGACAGGTACGCCTCCGGCCGGGCGAACTGGATCGCCGGCAGGTGCATCAGGTCGCCCCAGATCAGCAGGCTCTTGTCACCCGACTGGACCCGGTAGGCGGTGTGGCCGGGAGTGTGGCCGGGCGCCAGGATCGCCTCGATCCCCGGCAGCACCTCGCCCTCGCCGGCCCGGCGCACCCGATCGCCGTAGGCCGCGACGAGCGCATGGCCCCGGCAGATCTCGGCTCCGTCAGCGAGCCAATAGGCGGCCTCCGCCTCCGGGATCACCACCTCGGCATTCGGGAACAGGGCGCCGCCATCCGACCCCGTCAGCCCGCCGATATGGTCGGAATGCAGGTGGGTCACCAGGACCGTGCCGACCTGCTCCGGCGCCACGCCGCAGGCCCGCAGCGCCGTCTGCAGATGGCCGAGTGTGTCGGGACCGCCCGACCCCATGCCGGCATCGATGAGCACCGGGGCCGGCCCGCCGAGGACCAGGAAGGCGTTGACGGAGATCCACGGCGCCTCGACGCGGCGAAACCCCTCCGCCTGCAGGCGGGCGGCCTCAGCGGCGGCGATCCCCTGCACGAGCCCGAGCGACGCCACGAGGTGGCCGTCGTTGAGGGCCACCACAACGCGATCACCCAGCGTCCAGGGCAGGACGCCGGGCCGGTCGATGACGGCTTTGGACGAAGTCGACACGCGATCCTCTTCGCAGGCGGACCGGGGAGCCCCGAAAGACTCCCCGGCACCGGGAACGATCAGACGCGGCGGCGCTTGCGCGGGCGGCAGCCGTTATGCGGGATCGGGGTCACGTCGCGGATCGACGTCACCGTGAAGCCCGCCGCCTGGAGCGCGCGCAGGGCCGATTCGCGGCCCGAGCCGGGGCCCGAGACCTCGACCTCGAGGGTGCGCATGCCGTGCTCGGCGGCCTTGCGGCCGGCATCCTCGGCCGCGACCTGGGCGGCGTAGGGGGTCGACTTGCGGGAGCCCTTGAAGCCCATGGCGCCGGCCGACGACCACGAGATCGTGTTGCCCTGGGCGTCCGTGATGGTGATCATCGTGTTGTTGAACGAGGCGTTCACGTGGGCCACGCCCGACACGATGTTCTTGCGTTCGCGACGACGGACGCGGGTTGCTTCCTTGGCCATACTGTCTTTCGATCCTTCAGGCGCGCCCGTGGTGCCAGGCGCTCGGGACGTCTCTTGCGGGTGTCAGTGGCGGCGCCGATGCGCCGCCGGTCTCGGGCGGAACCGGACGGTCCCGCCGATCTCAGGCGAAACGCGGCTTACTTCTTCTTGCCGGCGATCGGCTTCGCCTTGCCCTTGCGGGTGCGGGCGTTGGTGTGGGTGCGCTGGCCGCGGACCGGCAGGTTGCGGCGGTGACGCAGGCCGCGGTAGCAGCCGAGGTCCATCAGCCGCTTGATGTTCATCGCGACTTCGCGGCGCAGGTCGCCCTCGACGATGTAGTCGCGGTCGATGGTCTCGCGGATCTGCAGCACCTCGGCGTCGGTGAGCTGGTTCACGCGGCGCTCGGCCGGGATGCCGACCTTCTCGGTGATCTCCTCGGCCTTCTTGGCGCCGATGCCGTGGATGTACTGGAGCGCGATGACGACGCGCTTGTTGGTCGGGATGTTGACGCCGGCGATACGGGCCATGGTGTTCCTGCTCTCCATCGCGTCCGCAGGCCGAAGCGCCCGGACGGGTGTTTTTCTGGTCTCACGCGCGTCCGGTGGAGTCCGGCCCCTGCGCGCCGTCCCGACGGCAAATCGGCCCGGAGCGGCCTCCAGAGAGGCACGCCGGGCCGTCCGGGTCTGAACGAAGGAGCGCCCACTAGCGCGGGCGCGCCGGCTTGTCAACCGGTTCGGCGCGTCACGCCGAAACGGTCTGGTAAGGGGCGAGCACCCCCTCGAGCTGCCGCGTCACCTCGTCGATCGGCGCCATGCCGTCGACCTGGCGCAGGAGGCCGGTGCCGGCATAGTGCGAGGAGAGGGGCGCGGTCTGGGCCCGGTAGGCCTCGAGGCGGGTCTTGAACACCTCCGGCGTGTCGTCCTTGCGCACCGGCTCGCCGCGGGCTTGCGCCTCGGCGGCGCGCTTGGCGATGCGCCCGACCAGCGCCTCCTCGTCGACCTTGAACTCGACCACGGCATCGAGGCGCAGGCCCTTCTGGGCCAGCATCGTCTCGAGGGCGACGGCCTGGGCGACCGTGCGGGGGAAGCCGTCGAGGATGAAGCCGGTGCGGGCATCGGCCTCCTCGATCCGGTCGGCCACGATGCCGATCACGATGTCGTCGGAGACCAGGGCACCGCTCTCCATCAGGGCCTTGGCCTTGAGGCCGACCGGCGTACCGGCCGCCACCGCGGCGCGCAGCATGTCGCCGGTCGAGAGCTGCGGGATTCCGAACCGCTCGACGATCCGCGCCGATTGGGTGCCTTTCCCGGCGCCGGGCGGGCCGAGCAGAATGATCCGCATAACCTGTGTCTCCCCTCCACCGCGTCCCGTACGGGATCCGTCCTCGCGGGACGCGGCCTCTCCGTTTGTTCTAGCCCAGGACCCGATCCGCCCGGAATCCGACCATGCGCCAAGGCGCGGCCCCGGCGCAAGGGTGCGCCCGGGCCGGTTGCATCGGGGCGGGCCGCGTCAGCGCCGGCGCGCGCCGCGCAGCTTCGCCTTCTTCACCAGGCCCTCGTACTGGTGCGCCAGCAGGTGGCCGTGGACCTGCGCCACCGTGTCCATGGTCACCGAGACCACGATCAGCAGCGAGGTGCCGCCGAAATAGAACGGCAGCGAGGCGTAGGAGACCAGGATCTCCGGGATCAGGCAGATCACCGTCAGGTAGGCGGCGCCGATGACGGTGATGCGGGACAGGACCTTGTCGATGAACTCGGCGGTGCGCTCGCCCGGGCGGATGCCCGGGATGAAGCCGCCATGCTTCTTCAGATTGTCCGCCGTCTCCTGCGGGTTGAACACCACCGCGGTGTAGAAGAAGGCGAAGAAGATGATCAGGGCCGCGTAGAGCAGCATGTAGAGCGGCCGGCCGTGGCCGAGATAGGTCGCCATCGTGGCGACGATGCCGGTGCCGTTCGGGTCGGTCTGGAAGCTCGCGGCGGTGGCCGGCAGCAGCAGCAGCGAGGAGGCGAAGATCGGCGGGATCACGCCCGAGGTGTTGAGCTTGAGCGGCAGGAACGAGGTCTGGCCCTCGTACATCCGGTTGCCGACCTGGCGCTTGGGGTAGTTGATCAGGAGGCGGCGCTGGGCGCGCTCCATGAACACGATGAAGTAGACGACCGCCGCGGCCATCACCACGACGCCGAGGATCACCACGGTCGAGAGCGCGCCCTGGCGTCCGAGCTCGAGGGTGCCGGCGATCGCCGAGGGCAGATGCGCGACGATGCCCGCGAAGATGATGAGCGAGGAGCCGTTGCCGATGCCGCGCGAGGTGATCTGCTCGCCGATCCACATCAGGAACAGCGTGCCCCCGGTCAGCGTGATGACGGTCGAGACCAGGAAGAACGGCCCGGGATCCTGGACGATGCCGCCGGAGCTCTGCAGGCCGACCGCGATGCCCCAGGCCTGGAAGATCGCCAGCACGACCGTGAGGTAGCGGGTGTACTGGTTGAGGACCTTGCGGCCGGACTCGCCCTCCTTCTTCAGCGTCTCGAGCGACGGCACCACCGAGGTGAGCAGCTGCACGATGATCGAGGCCGAGATGTACGGCATGATGTTGAGCGCGAAGATCGCCATGCGCTCGACGGCCCCGCCGGAGAACATGTTGAACAGGCCGAGCACGCCGCCCTGCGCGTTGGCGAAGCTCTGGCGCAGCGCGTCCGGATCGATGCCCGGCAGCGGGATGTAGGTCCCGAGCCGGTAGACGATCAGGGCGCCAAGGGTGAACCAGATCCGCTTCTTGAGCTCTTCGGCCTTGGCGATGGCGCCGAAGTTGAGGTTGGCGGCGAGCTGCTCGGCTGCAGAGGCCATGGGTGACGTGTCCTCGGGGTCGGGATCCGCGGTCAGGCGGGCAGGGACGCGCGAGCGTCCCCAAAACACAGGCGGCGGCCTCGCGCTGCTCGCACGGGCCGCCGCCGATGGTAGGTGACTTAAAGTGTGCCTCAGGCCGACGCAACCGCGGCGTCGGCGGCGGCGAGCGACTGGGTCACCGAGCCGCCGGCCTTCTCGATCGCCTCGACCGCCGACTTCGACGCCCGGGAAACCTCGAAGGTCAGCTTGGCGGTGAGTTCGCCGACGCCGAGGATCTTGACGCCGTCTCTAGCCTTCGAGACCACGCCGGCGGCGATCAGCGCATCGAGGGTCACCGGCGCCGACGCATCGAGCTTGCCGGCATCGACCGCCTGCTGGATGCGGCCGATATTCACCTCGTTGAGGTGGATGGCGCCCGGGTTGTTGAACCCGCGCTTCGGCAGCCGGCGGTGGAGCGGCATCTGGCCGCCCTCGAAGCCCTTGATGGCGACGCCGGAGCGCGCCTTCTGGCCCTTCACGCCCCGGCCGGCGGTCTTGCCCTTGCCGGAGCCGATGCCCCGGCCGACGCGCATCCGCTTCTTGGTCGCGCCTTCGTTGTCACGGATTTCGTTGAGCTTCATCGTGCCCTCCTCACGCCGCGTCGTCGAGAACGCGCACGAGGTGATGCACCTTGGCGATCATGCCGCGCACCGAGGGGGTGTCGGGCAGGACCGCGATGCGGTGCATCTTGTTCAGCTTCAGGCCGATCAGCGTCTGACGCTGGCTGGCCTCGCGGCGGATCGGCGAGCCGATCTGCTGCACGCGGACGGTCTTCTCGGTCATCGAAGGCCTCCCTTACGCAGCGTCGGCGGAATCGCCGGACGCGGCCGAGTCGGCGTCGCGGCGGCGGGCCTGCAGGGCCGAGACCTTCAGGCCGCGGCGCGCAGCCACCGAGCGGGGCGAATCCTCGTTCTTGAGCGCGTCGAAGGTAGCGCGCACGAGATTGTAGGGGTTCGACGAGCCGAGCGACTTCGCCACCACGTCCTGCATGCCCAGCGTCTCGAAGACGGCGCGCATCGGGCCGCCCGCGATGATGCCGGTGCCGGCCGGGGCCGCGCGCAGGATCACCTTGCCGGCGCCATGACGGCCCTGGACGTCGTGGTGCAGGGTGCGGCCCTCGCGCAAGGCCACGCGGACGAGGCCGCGCTTGGCCGCCTCAGTGGCCTTGCGGATGGCTTCCGGAACCTCGCGGGCCTTGCCGTGGCCGAAGCCGACCCGGCCCTTCTGGTCGCCGACGACGACGAGGGCCGCGAAGCCGAAGCGACGGCCGCCCTTCACCACCTTGGCGACGCGGTTGATGTGGACGAGCTTGTCCACGAACTCGCTGTCGCGCTCCTCGCGGTCGTCGCGGCGACGACCCTCACGCTCACGTGCCATGTGTATTGTCCGTTCGACTAACGCGGGCGGCGGTCCCGCTCGCAAGAGATGTCATCCGCCGACACGAGGGAGGGAGCCTCGCGGCCCTCTCTCCCCCGTGGGACACCGTGTCGACCCGGGCGAGGCGGCGCGGGACGCGCCCTCCCCTGCCTGCGGATCGGAAGCCGGAGATCAGAAGTCGAGGCCGCCTTCGCGGGCCGCGTCGGCCAGGGCCTTGACCCGGCCGTGATAGAGGTAGCCCGAGCGGTCGAAGATGACCTGGGTGACCCCGGCCGCCTTGGCGCGCTCCGCCACCAGCTTGCCGACCTCGGTCGCCGCGGCCTTGTCGGCACCGGTCTTGAGGCGGGCGCGCAGGTCCTTGTCGAGGCTCGAAGCGGCGGCGAGCGTGTGACCGGTCGCGTCGTCGATGACCTGGACGTAGATCTGCTTGGAGGAGCGGAAGACCGAGAGCCGCGGACGGCCGTTCGCCGCCTTGCGGATCGCCCGCCGGACGCGCGCGCGGCGCCGATCGAGCAGTTCGATTTTGCGAGACATCGTCGGCGGCCCTTACTTCTTCTTGCCTTCCTTGCGGAAGATGAACTCGCCGGCGTACTTCACGCCCTTGCCCTTGTAGGGCTCGGGACCGCGATAATCGCGGATCTCCGCCGCGACCTGGCCGACGCGCTGCTTGTCGATGCCGGTGACGATGATCTCGACCGGCCGCGGGGTGGCGATCGAGATTCCGTCCGGGATCGCATACTCGATGTCGTGGCTGTAGCCGAGCGACAGCTTGAGAACCTTGCCGGCGACCGCGGCGCGGTAGCCGACGCCGTTGATCTCGAGCTTCTTCTCGTAGCCCTTGGTCACGCCCTCGACCAGGTTCGACACCTGGGCGCGGGAGAGGCCCCACATCGCGCGGGCCTCCTTGGTCTGCGACCGGGGCTGGACCGAGATGGCACCGTTCTCGTGCGCGACCGACACCTGGTCGGGCACCCGGAACTGCAGCTCGCCCTTCTGGCCCTTGATCTTCACGGTCTGGCCGTCGACGGTGGCGGTCACGCCGGCCGGGACGGTCACGGGCTTCTTGCCTACGCGGGACATGCTCGTCTCTCCTCTACGACTGTCAGGGTCTGCAGGTCAGAAGACCTTGCAGAGCACCTCGCCGCCGACGTTGCGCTCGCGCGCCTCGTGGTCGGCCATGACGCCCTGGGGGGTGGAGACGATGGTGATGCCCAGACCGTCGGCGACGCGCGGCAGGGTATCGACCGACGAGTAGACGCGGCGGCCCGGCTTGGAGACGCGCTCGATGGAGCGGATCACCGGCTGGCCGTCGAAGTACTTGAGCTCGATCGCGAACTCGGTGCGCCCGTTGCCGTAATCGGTCGTGGCGTAGTCGCGGATGTAGCCCTCGGACTTCAGCACGTCGAGGACGCGCGCCCGCAGCTTGGAGCCGGGGGTCTGCACGACGTTGCGACGACGCTGCTGGCCGTTGCGGATGCGGGTGAGCATATCGCCCACGGGATCGTTGATCATCTGTGGCGCCCTCCCCTTACCAGCTGGACTTGACCAGGCCCGGGATCATGCCCCGGGATCCCAGGTCGCGGAGCGCGACGCGGGAGATGCCGAGCTTGCGGTAGTAAGCCCGGGGACGGCCGGTCATCTCGCAGCGGTTGCGGATGCGGGTCGGGCTGGAGTTGCGGGGCAGCTCCGCCAGCTTGAGGCGCGCCTCGAAGCGCTCCTCCATCGACAGCGCCTCGTCGTTCGCCGTCGTCAGCAGCGCCTCGCGCTTGGCCGCGAAGCGCTTGACCAGCTCCCGCCGCTGCTTGTTCTTCTCGATCTTGCTCGTCTTAGCCATGTTCTAAGCTCTCCGGTGTCCGCGTATGGGGGCGGTCAGCCCTCACTGCCGGAACGGGAAGTTGAAGTGCTTCAGAAGCGCCCGGGCCTCGGCGTCGGTCTTCGCGGTGGTCGCCACGACGATGTCCATGCCCCAGGTATTCTGGGCCTTGTCGTAGTTGATCTCGGGGAACACCAGGTGCTCCTTGATCCCGAGGGCGTAGTTGCCGCGGCCGTCGAACGACTTCGGGTTGAGGCCGCGGAAGTCACGCACGCGCGGCAGCGCGATGGTGATCAGGCGGTCCATGAACTCGTACATCCGCTGCTTGCGCAGGGTGACCTTGCAACCGATCGGCATGTTCTCGCGGACCTTGAAGGTCGCGATCGCCTTGCGGGCCCGGGTGATCACCGGCTTCTGGCCGACGATCAGGCCGAGATCCTCGGCCGCCACCGAGGCCTTCTTGGAGTCCTGGGTCGACTCGCCGACGCCCATGTTGACGACGATCTTCTCGATCGCCGGCACCTGCATCGGGTTGGTGTAGCCGAACTCCTCGATCAGCTTCGGACGCACCACTTCCTCGTAGTGCTTCTTCAGCCGCGGCGTGTAGCCGTCCTTCAGCGCCTCAGCCATCGATCAGATCTCCCGAGCGCTTCGCGAAGCGAACCTTGCGCCCGTCTTCCAGAATGCGAAAACCGACCCGGGTGGGCTTGCCGTCCTTGGGGTCGGCCACCGCCAGGTTCGACAGGTGGATCGCCGCCTCCTTGGAGATGATCCCGCCCTCGGAGGTCTGGGTCTGGCGCGTGTGGCGCTTGACCAGGTTGATCCCCCGCACCAGGGCCCGATCTTCCTTCGGCATCACCTGGATGACCTCGCCGGTGCGACCCTTGTCGCGGCCGGTGAGCACGACGACCTTGTCGCCCTTCTTCACCTTCGCAGCCATCACAGCACCTCCGGGGCCAGCGAGATGATCTTCATGTGGTTGCGCGCCCGCAGCTCGCGCGGCACGGGTCCGAAGATGCGGGTGCCGATCGGCTCCTTCTGGTTGTTGATCAGCACCGCCGCGTTGCGGTCGAAGCGGATCACCGAACCGTCGGCCCGACGGACGTCCTTGGCGGTGCGCACGACGACCGCCTTCATGACGTCGCCCTTCTTCACGCGGCCCCGCGGAATCGCCTCCTTCACCGACACCACGATGATGTCGCCGACGCCGGCGTACTTGCGCTTGGAACCGCCGAGCACCTTGATGCACATCACGCGACGTGCGCCGGAATTGTCGGCGACGTCCAGATTCGTCTGCATCTGGATCACGGCCTAACGCCCTTTCCTTGTTTCAGGCAGGTCTCCGGCAGGCACGATTGCCCGGCGGACGGCAGCCTGATGGGGATCTCGCGTCCCCGTCCATTGAAAGACCGCGCAGCAGCGCAGTCAGCGCTGGCGCGGTCAACGAACGCGATGACGGGCGCGTCGCACGCCCTTCATGTTTCGGTGGAGGCCGGCCGTCTACACCGGTTCGGCCCCTTTGGCAAGGCAGTGGAGCGCCCGAAAAGGCCCCGTTCCGACGACCACCCGAGGCGCCTGACGGCGCCCCGCTTCGGCAAGGCGGAGACGCGCCGAGGGGCGCGCCGCCTTACGCGTCGACGGTGGCGACCGCCTCGCCCTCGACCAGCTTCCAGGTCTTGAGCTTGGAATAGGGCCGCGACTCCTCGATGAACACCTGCTGGCCGACCTTGGCCACGTTGTTCTCGTCGTGGGCGTGGTAGTTCTTCGACCGGCGGATGGTCTTCTTCATCACCGGGTGGGTGAAGCGACGCTCCACCTTCACGACGATGGTCTTGTCCTGCTTGTCGCTGACGACGACGCCCTGCAGCACGCGCTTCGGCATGGTCCTGACCTCCTTAGCCCTGCGCCGCCTGCAGCGTCTTCTGGCGCTGCAGGGTGCGGACCCGGGCGATGTCGCGGCGCACTTCCCGCACGCGCGCGACGTTCTCGAGCTGACCCGTGGCCCGCTGGAAGCGCAGGTTGAACTGCTCCTTCTTCAGGTTCAGGAGCTCCTCGCCGAGCTGATCCGGCGACAGCGCGCGCAGGTCAGACAGCCTCTGGCTCGATTTCATCTCGAATTCTCTCCTCAGTCGGCGATGCGCTGGATGAAGCGCGTGCGGACCGGCAGCTTGGCGGCACCCAGGCGCAAAGCCTCTCGGGCGATGTCCTCGGCCACGCCGTCGATCTCGAACATGATGCGGCCCGGATGCACGCGGGCCGCCCAGTACTCGGGCGAGCCCTTGCCCGAGCCCATGCGGACCTCGGTCGGCTTCTGGGTCACCGGAACGTCCGGAAAGATCCGGATCCAGACCCGGCCCTGACGCTTCATCTCGCGGGTGATCGCGCGGCGGGCCGCCTCGATCTGGCGCGCGGTGATCCGCTCCGGCTCCAGGGCCTTGAGGCCGTAGGCGCCGAAGTTCAGGTCGGTTCCGCCCTTCGCGGCGCCGTGGATGCGGCCCTTGAACTGCTTGCGGAACTTCGTCTTCTTGGGTTGCAGCATGGCAGCCTCTCAAAACTGAAGGGCGGGAGACGGGCGGCCCTCAGGCCGCCGCGTCCCGTCCGCCGCGCTCGCCGCGCTCGCGGTCGCGACGTCCGCCGGAACGGCCGCCCTCCTCGTGCGCGCGCTTGTCCTGCGCCATCGGGTCGTGCTCGAGGATCTCGCCCTTGAACACCCACACCTTGATGCCGCAGGTGCCGTAGGTGGTGAACGCCGTGGCCGTGCCGTAATCGACGTCGGCCCGCAGGGTGTGCAGGGGCACGCGGCCCTCGCGGTACCATTCGAGCCGGGCGATCTCGGCCCCGCCGAGGCGGCCGGAGCAGTTGATGCGGATGCCCTCGGCGCCGAGGCGCATCGCCGACTGCACGGCGCGCTTCATGGCGCGACGGAAGGCGACGCGGCGCTCGAGCTGCTGGGCGATCGAGTCGGCCACCAGGGTGGCGTCGATCTCGGGCTTGCGCACCTCGACGATGTTGATCGTCACGTCGGCCTTGGTCATCGAGTTGACGAGCTTGCGCAGCTTCTCGATGTCCGCGCCCTTCTTGCCGATCACCACGCCCGGGCGGCCCGAGTGGATGGTGACGCGGCACTTCTTGTGCGGGCGCTCGATGACGATCTTGGAGACCGCGGCCTGCTTGAGCTGCTTGAGCAGCGCTTTGCGGATCGCGACGTCCTCGTGCATCAGGCGAGCGTACTCGCCCTTGTTGGCGTACCAGCGCGAGTCCCAGGTCCGGTTGATGCCGAGCCGGAGACCGATCGGGTTGACTTTCTGGCCCATCGATTCCTCCTCAGGCGGCTTCGGCCGGGACTTCGCGCACCACGATGGTGAGGTTCGCGAACGGCTTCAGGATGCGGGCGCCGCGGCCGCGGGCGCGGGCATGGAAGCGCTTGAGAACCAGCGCCTTGCCCACGTAGGCCTCCTTCACGACGAGATCGTCCACGTCGAGGTCGTGGTTGTTCTCGGCGTTGGCGATCGCGCTCTCGAGGCACTTCTTCACGTCGACCGCGATCCGCTTGCGCGAGAACTGCAGGTCGGCGAGCGCGGTCGAGACCTTCTTGCCGCGGATCAGTTGCGCCACCAGGTTCAGCTTCTGCGGGCTGACGCGCAGCATGCGCGCGACGGCCTTCGCCTCGTTCTGGGGGAGCGCGCGGGGTGCTGCTGCCTTGCCCATCTCAGCGCCTCTTCGCCTTCTTGTCGGCCGCATGCCCGTGGAAGGTGCGGGTCGGCGAGAACTCGCCGAACTTGTGCCCCACCATCTCCTCGGAGACGTAGACCGGAATGTGCTTCTGCCCGTTATAGACCCCGAAGGTCAGGCCGACGAAGTGCGGCAGGATCGTGGAGCGACGACTCCAGATCTTGATCACCTCGTTGCGGCTCGCGTTGCGGGCGGCGTCTGCCTTCTTGAGGAGGTAGCCGTCGACGAACGGCCCCTTCCAGATTGAACGTGCCATGGGACGAAGCCCTTACTTCTTGCGGTTGTGGCGGCTCGACACGATGAAGGTGTCGGTGCGCTTGTTCGAGCGGGTCTTCTTGCCCTTGGTGGGGATGCCCCACGGCGTGACCGGATGACGACCGCCCGAGGTGCGACCCTCGCCGCCGCCGTGCGGGTGGTCGATCGGGTTCATGGCGACGCCGCGGTTGTGCGGACGCTTGCCGAGCCAGCGGTTGCGGCCGGCCTTGCCGAGCGAGATGTTCATGTGGTCGGGGTTCGAGACCGCGCCCACCGTGGCGTAGCACTGGCCGTGCACCAGGCGCTGCTCGCCCGAGTTCAGGCGCAACGTGACGTAGCCCTGGTCGCGGCCGACGATCTGGGCGTAGTTGCCCGCGGACCGGGCGATCGCCCCGCCCTTGCCGATCTTCAGCTCGACATTGTGCACGATCGTGCCGACCGGCATGTTGCCGAGCGGCATGGCGTTGCCGGGCTTGATGTCGACCGACTCGCCCGACACCACCTTGTCGCCGGCCTTCACCCGCTGCGGCGCCAGGATGTAGGTCTGCGCGCCGCCCTCGTAGCTGACGAGGGCGATGAACGCCGTGCGGTTCGGATCGTACTCGATCCGCTCCACGGTGCCGACCTTGCCGGCATGCTCGCGCCGCTTGAAGTCGATGGTGCGCAGCGTCCGCTTGTGGCCGCCGCCGCGGAAGCGGACGGTGACCCGGCCGAGGTTGTTGCGGCCGCCCGTGGACGACTTGCCCACGGTCAGCGCCTTGACCGGCTTGCCCTTGTAGAGCTCCGAACGGTCCACGATCACGAGCTGGCGAAGGCTCGGCGTGACCGGCTTGAATGTCTTCAAAGCCATTGGCTTGTTCCCTTACGCCGTTCCCCTCAGAGCCCGGTCGTGACGTCGATGGTCTGGCCCTCTTCGAGGGTGACGATCGCCTTCTTCACGTCCGAACGCTGGCCGCGCTGACCGCGGAACATCTTGGTCTTGCCCTTGGTGACGAGCGTGTTGACGCTCTTCACCCGCACCTCGAACAGCTTCTCGACCGCTTCCTTGATCTGCGGCTTGGTCGCCTTCGGGGCCACCCGGAACACAACCTTGTTGAGCTCCGAGAGGTTGGTCGCCTTCTCGGTGATGACCGGGGAGACGATCACGTCGTAGTGGCGCGGATCAGCGCTCATTTGAATCGCGCCTCCAGCGCATCGACGGCGGCGCGCGTCAGCACGAGCTTCTCGCGGCGCAGGATGTCGTAGACGTTGATGCCCTGCACCGGCAGGACGTCGATCTGCGGCAGGTTGCGGGCCGCACGGGCGAAGTTCTGGTCGAGCTCGGCGCCGCCGATGATCAGGGCGTTCGAGAGCGACAGCTTGCCGAAGCGCTCGGCGAGCACCTTGGTCTTGCCCTCCTCGAGGCGCGCATCGTCGACGACGATCAGTGCGGCGCTCTTGGCCTTGGCCGAGAGTGCGTGGCGCAGCGCCAGCGCCCGGACCTTCTTGGGCAGGTCGTGGGCGTGCGAGCGGGTGACCGGGCCGTGGGCGCGGGCGCCGCCGCGGAACTGCGGGGCGGAGGCCGCGCCGTGACGGGCGTTGCCGGTGCCCTTCTGCTTGTAGAGCTTCTTCGTCGTGCGGGCGATCTCGCCGCGCTGCTTGGTCTGGTGCGTGCCGGCCTGGCGCTTGGCGAGCTGCCAGCGCACGCAGCGCTGCAGCAGGTCGGCGCGGGGCTCGAGGCCGAAGATGGCCTCGTCGAGCTCGACCGAGCCGGCTTCGGCGCCGTCGAACGTGGTGATCTCGAACTTCATCACGCGTTCTCCTCGGTGGCCGGAGCCGCGGGAGCCTCGACCTGGGCCTCGGCCGGCGTCTCCGACGGAGCAGCGGTCTGCTCGCGGAACTTGCCCGGCATCGGTGCCTCGGCCGGCAGCTTGCGCTTCACGGCGTCGCGGATCTGGATCCAGCCGCCATCGACGCCCGGGACCGAGCCCTGGACCAGGATCAGGCCGCGCTCGGGATCGGTGCGCACGACGCGCAGGTTCTGGGTGGTGACCCGCTCGACGCCGAGATGGCCCGGCATCTTCTTGTTCTTGAAGGTCTTGCCCGGATCCTGACGGCCGCCGGTCGAACCGATCGAGCGGTGCGAGATCGACACGCCGTGGGTGGCGCGCAGGCCGCCGAAGTTCCAGCGCTTCATGCCGCCGGCGAAGCCCTTACCGGTGGTCGTGCCCGTCACGTCGACGAACTGTCCGACCAGGAAGTGGTCCGCGGTGATCTCGGCGCCGACCGGGATGATCGCGTCCTCGCTCACGCGGAACTCGGCCAGCTTGCGCTTCGGCTCGACCTTCGCGACCGCGAAGTGGCCGCGCTGGGCCCGCGACACGTTCTTGACCTTGGCCTTGCCGACGCCCACCTGGAGCGCGACGTAGCCGTTCTTCTCGATCGTGCGGTGGGCCACCACCTGGCACTGATCGACCTTGAGCACCGTGACCGGAACATGCTCGCCGGCGTCCGTGAAGACGCGGGTCATGCCGACCTTCTGTGCGATGACTCCTGAGCGCATGGTTCTCCCCCGCGCGGCCTGTCTGAAGCTCCAAGAACCCTCAGGTCCTCAGAGCTTGATCTCCACGTCGACGCCGGCGGCGAGGTCGAGCTTCATCAGCGCGTCCACGGTCTGGGGCGTCGGATCGACGATGTCGAGCACGCGCTTGTGGGTGCGCATCTCGAACTGCTCGCGCGACTTCTTGTCGATGTGGGGCGAGCGGTTGACGGTGAAGCGCTCGATCCGGGTGGGCAGCGGGATCGGCCCGCGCACCTGAGCCCCGGTCCGCTTCGCCGTCGAGACGATCTCGCGGGTCGACGAATCCAGGATGCGATGATCGAACGCCTTGAGGCGAATGCGGATGTTCTGGCCGTTCATGTGATGTCTACCTCGCGACGGGATGGGGCGGGCACGAGGCCCGCCCCGTCGCCTGTCCGCTCGTGGAAGCGCCTGCGACGCTTACTCGGTGATGGAGGCGACGACGCCGGCGCCGACGGTGCGGCCGCCCTCGCGGATGGCGAAGCGCAGCTTCTCC
>NZ_SRLB01000063.1 GCF_004745635.1 Methylobacterium nonmethylotrophicum
GGCGCGATAGGGGCCCGTCCGCAGACAGCGCCAGATCCGAAACTGACTCTCTGCTCCGCTGCTACCCAAGGTCCGAGTTCCTGGGCCTGGCGGTAGGTCATCCAGGTCGGCGAACGGTGGCCCTTCTCGACCGCCTCCAGCCAGAGAAGGAGCGTGTTGATGCCGGAATAGGGCTTGCCGTTCGCCCGCCGGGGCCGGGTCACGCGGGCGCCGAGCTGGTTGCCGCCCCACGGCTTGCACCATGGGCGGACGCCCTGCTCCAGATCGGCCACGATGCGGCTCGTGATCCGGGCATAGGCGTCCGGAGCCGGAGCGCTCTCCGCCGCGGTGCCCGGCTTACGGGTGGTCTGCTTCGCCATGATCTCTTTTCCCTCGTTCCTGGCGGGGTCAGGGCCGCGCCATGACCCCTGCCCGTCGGCGAGACCGGGGGAGCCGGGGGAGAGATGCGGGCGGGGGCGGCCGGGCTGCGAGGGCGCGGAGCTGTCAGCTCCGCAGGCCCGAGCGGCCCTGCCGCCCTGTAGGCCGCGTTTCGTGGGGGGAGGGGGCAGCGCCCCCTCGGCACCCGCCAAACCGATAATGTGGCCGTCAGGCCGCCGTGTCAGCGAAAGCGATCGTCACGCGAAGCACGGAGACCGCCTGCGGGCTCCGGGAGGGGGCTCGCCCCGAGTAGAGCGCGTCCGGCTCTCGCCGGTTCGCCCTACGCGCATAGGATCAAACATGTATACACGGATACTTGCGTTCTCATGCGCGGTGGTATATAAGCACTGATATACAAAGGTGGAGCTGATGGGGGACGAGGACCGGCCGCTCCGATCGCTGGAGTTCATCGGATCGAGCCGCAAGGACCTGGTCGCTTTCCCGGACGAGGCCAGGCAGGACGTGGGTCACGCCCTGTTTCTCGCTCAGAAAGGCGAGCGAGCGCCGTCCGCGAAGGTTCTGAAGGGGTTTGGCGGGGGCGGTGTCGTCGAGATCGTCGAGGACCACGACGGGGACACCTACCGGTGCGTCTACACGGTTCGCCTGGAACACGCCGTCTACGTGCTGCACGCCTTCAAGAAGAAGTCGAAGCGTGGCGCCGAGACGCCCAAGCACGACATCGACTTGATCCGGTCCCGCCTGAAAGAGGCAGAGGCGCAGGACCGGGCTCTGGCCCCGTAACCCCTATCACGACGCACACACGAGAGGAGCATGCCATGACGACCAAGACGGAGGGGGCGACGAGCGCCTTTCACAAACTCGGGATGCCCGACGCGGACGAGCTGGTGGTGAAGTCCCGTCTGATCCGGTTCGTCGCGGAAGAGGTGCGCCGGCGAGAGCTGACGCAGAAAGATGCCGGCGATCTGCTGGGCCTCGACCAGCCCAATGTGTCGGCGCTGATGAACGAAAAGCTGAGCCGTTTCTCGGTGCAGAAGCTGATGGCGTTCGTCGGCCGACTCGGCTTCAAGGTGTCGATCCACGTTGAGGGAAGCGGCATCGCCTTCGACGTGCCTTACCAGCACGCCGCATAAGGCTTTCCGGAGCGGCCATCAAATCTGTTTGATCGTATACACGTATAAAGGTAGGCATAGGCCGACATCATAGTCTCAGCCTCGAAATCGTGCTCTGGCTGACGTTGTAGCTGCGCGCGATCGAGCGGTGGGGCTCCCCCTCCTCATCACGACGCCTCAGGGCTTCGCGCTTCTGGTGCGCGGTGAGCTTCGGCTTGCGGCCGAACTGCACGCCCTGTTCCCTGGCCCTGGCCCGGCCGGCCGAGGTTCGCTCGCGGATGCGCCGGCGCTCGAACTTGGCCGCGATGCCGAAGCAGGCCGCCACCACCTCCCAGAACTCGGAGTCCGTGTCGACGATTGGCTCGGCCACCGACAGGAAGCGCGCGCCGGCCTGGCGAATGTCTCGGCCGAGCACGATGAGGTCAGTCGGGTCGCGTGCGAAGCGATCGACAGCCGGCGCCTTCACGATGTCGCCGGATTGCAGCGCCCTCATCAGGCGCCGGAGCTGCGGCCGATCGGCGGTATGGCCGCCCTCCTTCTCGTGGAAGACCTTCTCGCAGCAGGCCGCCTTAAGTTGGGCGACCTGGATGGCGAGATCCTGAGCGTCGGTGGAAACGCGTGCGTAGCCGTAAATCATGCCGTCGTTATGCATCAGATTATTGCATCAAAAAAGCCGAATGATCCCAGTGGATCAGCGCTGATGCAGATATTATGATTTATGCAAGTTGGTTTGACGCCACGCCGCGCCGTCCCCTATCGTGCGGCTAGTGATGGGGATGGGGTTCCCCGAAACCGCCCGTCGTGGGCTGATGACTCCTATCAACGATGCGGCACGCCGCCGGCACAGCCGGCAGCTGCGTGCTGCTGTCAGGGGAGTTGCCGGCGGTGTCGTTCACCAGTTGCCTTGTCGTGATCCTCGGTGGTGCCATCGGCACCTTCCTGCGCTACCTGGTTTCGTTGGTCGCGTTGCCCATCAGCCGCGAGCTGCCCTGGGGCACCATCATCATCAACATCAGCGGCTCGTTCGTCATCGGCCTCTTTGGCACGCTGACGCTCGTCTCGGGGCGCTTCCCGGTCGCCGAGAACTGGCGCCTGTTCGTGATGATCGGCCTGTGCGGCGGCTACACCACGTTCTCCTCGTTCAGCCTGCAAACTCTCGATCTGTTGCGCAGCGGGGCGACCATGCGGGCAGCACTGAACATCGGCCTGTCGGTGTTACTCTGCATCGCAGCGGTGGCGCTCGGGCACTGGATCGCGGCGCAGCTCAACGGCGGGGCGGTCGCGGTCGCGCAGCTGCCGATCGAGGAAGACGCCTCGTGATCGCAAGTTAGGCTGCGCCATGAAAGCGCTTCTCCTCTCCTGGCAGCTCTGGGCGTTGCTTTCGGCCGCCTTTGCCGCGCTGACCGCGATCTTCGCCAAGGTCGGCATCGAGAACGTCAACTCCGACTTCGCCACCTTCATCCGTACCATCGTCATCCTGTGCGCCCTGGGCGCAATCCTGGTCGGGACGGGTCAGTGGCAGCCCCTGGGATCGGTGTCGGGCCGCAGCTACCTGTTCCTAGTGCTCTCTGGCCTCGCCACGGGCGGCTCGTGGGTCTGTTATTTCCGCGCACTCAAGCTCGGTGATGCTGCGCGCGTCGCGCCGATCGACAAACTGAGCGTCGTCCTGGTCGCCCTGTTCAGCGTCGCCTTCCTGGGCGAGCGGCTGACGCCGCCGAACTGGCTAGGCGTCGCGTTCATCGCGGCCGGCGCGGTCCTGGTGGCCTACAAGGGATGACCGCCTTGGACGCCCCTACTGCCGACCTCCGCCGTGTCGTTGCCCTCGTGGCGGCGCTGAACCTCGCATATTTCGGCGTCGAGTTCGCCGTCGCGCTGG
This sequence comes from Methylobacterium nonmethylotrophicum, assembly GCF_004745635.1. Taxonomy (GTDB): domain Bacteria; phylum Pseudomonadota; class Alphaproteobacteria; order Rhizobiales; family Beijerinckiaceae; genus Methylobacterium; species Methylobacterium nonmethylotrophicum. The sequence continues at coordinate 3,364 of NZ_SRLB01000063.1, forward strand.
CGATCGGCTCGGTCTCGCTGTTCGCCGACAGCGTGGACTTTCTGGAAGATGCCTCGGTCAACCTGCTGATCGTCGTCGCGCTCGGCTGGACCGCAAAAAACCGCGCGCGCCTTGGAATGCTACTCGCGGGCATCCTGCTGGTGCCGGGACTGGCAACGGTCTGGACGGCGTGGGCGAAATTCAACGCGCCGACGCCGCCGGACTCGCTGCCCCTTTCGCTGGCAGGTTTCGGAGCGCTGGCCGTCAACCTGTTCTGTGCCTTCCTGCTCGCCCGTTACCGTCATCACAGCGGTAGCCTGACCAAAGCGGCGTTCCTTTCTGCGCGCAATGACGCGCTCGCTAACATTTCGATCATCACGGCGGGCCTCGCAACCGCTTTCATCTGGCAGTCGGCATGGCCTGATCTCATCGTGGGCATCGCGATTGCCCTTATGAACGTGGACGCCGCTCGTGCGGTCTGGCCGGCAGCGCGCGAGGAACATCGCTCCGTTTCATAAGTACTGAGCGCGAACCCTGCTTGTTACGATCGTGTTCGGCTCAGACGCGTTTGCTTGGCGGGTCAACTCCAATGAGCGCGGCAACCCAGGGTCCATAATCGCCAGCGCGCGATCGAGCGGCTCAAATCATCTCTTGCCAAACATATGAGCAGTCGCGCATATGTTTGTATGGCTGAGCCTCTAACTACCTTCCCTGGCGTACCTGCTAAGCCCAGACGCCCGAGTAGCCCCCAAGCGTTGCGCCTCAAGGCCGAGCATATGGCCAAGCTGTGTCGGGGCCTGTCGGACCCGTCGCGCCTATCCATTCTTGAGGCATTGCGCCCGGGTGCAATGACCGTTTCGGAGGTAGTGCAAGCAACTGGCCTTACGCAGTCCAACGTCTCGAACCATCTCGGATGTCTCTATGACTGCGGCTTGGTCCGACGCGAGCAGGAGGGGCGTTTCGTCCGCTACGGGTTCAGTGACCCACGTGTCGAGATGCTGCTCCGGCTTTCCGAAGAACTCCTGGCCGACACTGCACGAGGCGTAGTGGCCTGCACCCAAATCGGGTGTGCAGAGGACGAGCCATGCTGAACCCAGCCTCGGACGACAAGCCGGCTAGCGCTCTGGCTTGCGGGTGCGATGACGGATGCGGCGTCACCCTCTCGACCGGGAGCACCCCCGCAGCCCAGAACGCGATGGCCGGTTTCTCCACCGGCCTACTCACCGCATTTGGCGTGACCCTGGTCGTGGTGGTTGGCTTCGTCGTGTTCGCCGAATGGTCCGGTCTCCTCGACCGCCTCACCGAGTTCGTCCCCTGGCCGCTCTGGCTCGCGGCCGTGCTTGCGGGCGGCCACCCGATCTTCCGCTCCGTAATTCGCGCCACTTTGCGCGGGAAGGTGACCTCGCACACCCTGATGACGGTCGGCCTCATCGCCGCGATGCTCGCAGGGGCGTGGCCCGCAGCCATTATCATCGTCTTTTTCATGCGGCTCGCCGACTACATCGAGCACTTTACCGCCGAGCGCGCCCGCAAGGCGGTCCGGGATCTCACCGAACTCGCCCCTGAAACGGCGCGCGTCGAGCGCAAGGGGGCCGAAATCGAACTGCCGGTCGTAGAAATTCAGGCTGGTGAGACTGTGATCGTGCGGCCTGGCGAGAAGATTCCGGTAGATGGCGAGGTCGTCAGCGGCCAAGCCACGATCAATCAGGCCGCGATTACCGGCGAATCTATGCCGGTCGAGGCTGGACCCGGGGCCCGCGTCTTTGCCGCGAGCTTCGCTCAACTCGGCCATCTGCGCGTGCGCGCGACCGCCGTGGGCACTGACACCACCTTCGGGCGCGTCATCAAAATGGTCGAGGAGGCCGACAAGCACCGCGCTCCGATCCAGCGCATCGCGGACAGGTTCGCGACCTGGTACTTGCCCGTCGTCGTCGCGATCGCCGCAGCGACCTACCTGCTCAGCAGCAACGCGCTCGCCACGGCGGCCGTGCTGATGGTGGCATGCTCCTGCTCGTTCGCGCTCGCGACCCCCGTGGCCATGATTGCCTCAATCGGTGCTTCGGCCCGGCGCGGGCTGCTCATTAAGGGCGGAAAGTACCTTGAGGCGCTCGCCAAGGCCGACGTGGTGCTGCTCGACAAGACCGGGACGCTCACGCTCGGACGCCCGCAGATCACCGATGTCGTGCTTCTGCACGGCAGTGATCTCGAGCCTGACTGCCTCCTCGCTCTCGCGGCAACGGCCGAGCGCTACTCCGAACACCCCCTGGCTGAGGCCGTGCGGACCGCCGCTGCCGATCGTCGGCTCGCCCTGGCCGAGCCGGAGGACTTCGAAGCTATTCCTGGCAAGGGTGTTCGGGTCAGGATCGACGGCAGAACTATCGCCGTCGGCAGCCGCCGCCTGTTTCCCGAAGGAGCGCTGCCAAACGAAGCGTTTGAGCTGCAGGAGCAGGGCAAGACGCTCCTCTTCGTTGAGCGCGACGGCCAGCCCATCGGTATCCTGGCCGCAACGGACACGCTGCGACCCGAGGTTCCGGGCGCGATCGCCGAACTTCGGAAGATGGGCATCGAGCACCTGGAGCTCTTGACCGGCGACAACGAACTCACCGCAGCGGCGCTCGCCAAGCCACTCGACATCCACTACCGCGCCAACCTCCTGCCCGACGACAAGATCGCTATCGTGAAGGAGCATCAGGCTCGCGGTCGGGTCGTCGTGATGATCGGCGACGGCGTGAATGACGCGCCGGCGCTCGCCCAGGCCGATGTCGGGATTGCTATGGGGGCGGCCGGCAGCGGCGTCGCGATCGAGGCGGCGCACATTGCGCTCATGCGCGAGGATTGGACCCTCGTGCCGGAGGTGATGCATATCGCGCGGCGCACCATGAAAGCGGTCAAGATCAACATCGGCTTCACGGTGATCTACAACCTGACCGGCTTGAGCCTCGCGGCGTTCGGGCTCTTGCCGCCGACGATCGCGGCGGCGGCGCAGGCGGGCCCGGATTTCGGGATACTTGCCAATTCGGCGCGGTTGCTACGGCAGGGCAGAGGGCGTCCGCCAACCGGTTCGGGTTCCGGACCCCACCCTCGCTGGCAAGAAGACGCCGCAGCGCCACACCTCCGGCCAGCGGGGGTCCGGTCGTGATCTCAGTTGCGTCAGCAAAAGGCATCGGTCAGAGCCGCCGGCACTGGCTTTGGCTCATCTCGGCCGCCCTCGTCGCCGGAGGACTGGCGTACGGGCTGAGGCTACAGGGACAGAGCCCAACTCTCAATCTGACATTCTCCGACGGTGCCGGTGGTCAGGCTAGCTTAGCGGACTTCCGGGGCAAGGTTGTGCTCGTCAACCTCTGGGCAACCTGGTGCGCCCCGTGCCGCCAGGAAATGCCGGCCCTGGACCGTTTGCAGAACAAGCTTGGCGGGCCGGACTTCCAGGTGATCGCGCTCTCGGTGGACCGGGGCGGGATCTCGGCTGTGAACCGCTTCTACCAGGATGTCGGGGTGCGCAACCTCCCGGTGTTCGTCGATCTCTTAGGCACTGTCCTGCAGAAGGCTGAGGCAACAGGCCTGCCAACGACCCTCCTGTTCGACCGCAACGGCCGCGAGATCGGCCGCTTTGCAGGACCCGCAGAATGGGATGGACCTCGGATTGAGGCCATCCTGAAAAGTGCCATCGCACGAGACGGAGGAACGAAGTCATGAGAACGGCACAGCTAGGTTCGCGCACCGGCCGGCCCGCGCTGTTTGCGCTGGTGGCCGTTGGCGTCACCGTCCTTGGCATCACCCTATGGGCGACCACCCGGGGCGGGGCGGAAAATGTGTTCGCCTCACTGGGGGGAGGGCCGCGTCCCCTGACGCCGGGCGCGCTGAATGTCGACGACATTGCCTCCGAACCGTCGGGCTACAAGGGCCCTCTGACGCTTCGTGCCGTGGTGGCAAGGACGGAAGGCTCGAACCCGAGCAAGTTCGTCGTCGTCGACGCCCGCGAGGCCAAGATCTGCAAGTCGACGAACTGCGCGAAGTTCTACCTTCCCGTCAGTGCCGAGGCTGCCATGCCCGTCTCGCGATGGGACGAGGTCGACATCGAAGGCGAACTTGTCCAGGTCGGCCGTCAGCTGTCCTTCAAAGCGGCGAGCTTGAAGAACCTGGGCCAGTTCAAGTGAAGGCGGTGGCCGATACCGTCGTGCTCGACATGATCTTGAACTGGAGTGCGGCGTGAACCTCGGCATCCTCGTCTGGCGCAACTTGGTCCGCCGCCCCGGGCGCTTTGCCTTTACGTTGGCGGGTGTCGCCGTAGGTATCGCGGCCTTCGTCGCCCTGCTGACGCTCGGCCAGGGCCTCTCCCGGGAGATCAGGCGACAGGCTCAAGGTCTAGGCGCGAACCTGGTCGTCACCCCGAAGGGCTGGTGTGCCTACGAGCAGATCTCGGTGCTCACCGGCGAGCAGCTGCCGGAAGCCATCGCGATGACGGAGTTCGCCAAGGTCGCTGCCGTGCCGGGGGTCCGGACAGCGGTGCCTTACCTCAACCAACGGACGGCCTTCCGGAACCGGCCGGTGCCGTTGATCGGCATCCAGCCGAAAGAGATGCAGGCTCTGCAAGGCTGGCGCATCGGCGCGGGCCGCTACTTCCAGGGGCCGGATGAGGAGGGCGTGGTCATCGGCGCAGCCATCGCCCAGCAGTTCGAGCTTAAGCCTGGCGAGAACTTCACCGTTCGTGGCCGCCCTCTCCCGGTGCTAGGCGTTCTCGATACCACGGGTACCAAGGACGACGTCGCCGCCTTTGCTCCGCTTCCCGTCGTCCAGCGCATCTACGAGACCGAGGGCAAGATCTCCTTCATCGCGGTTCAAGTCGACGACCTGGAGAAGACAGATGAGATCAGCCTGCGCATCCAGGAGGCGGCCAACGTCGCCGTGGTGTCGGACAAGCAGCTCGTAAATTCCGTCCTGTCGATCGTCGGCACTGTCGGCGCGGCCATGCAGGCGGTCGCCATCGTCGGCGTCGTGGCCGCTGCTTTCGGCATCGCCAACACGCTCATGACGGCCGTCTACGAGCGCCGGCGCGAGATCGGCATTCTGCAGGCCATCGGCGGAACCCGGCGAACGCTGTTTCTCGGCTTTCTCCTGGAGTCCGGTCTCTACGGCGCGCTTGGCGGCCTGATTGGGGTCGGCCTCGGCGTGCTGGCGGCCTACTGGATCGGACCCAGCATCGCCGACAATCCCTTCACGGCGGCGCTCCGCCAATCGCCGACACCGGCGCTCGACCCCAGCACGATCGCCGGTGTGCTTGTGTTCTCCATCGCCCTTGCGCTTCTCGCGGGCTTCTACCCAGCTTGGCGCGCGGCGCGGCTCACCCCCATGGATGCCATCCGTCATGTCTGAGGTGGATGCGCTGGTGTGCCTGCAGAAGGTGTCGCGGGTCTACGGACGCGGCGAGGCAGCGGCAGTGGCCTTGGATGAGGCTTCGCTCGTGATCGGCCGACGGAGCTGGGTCGCGATCGTCGGGCCTTCCGGCCACGGCAAGAGCACGTTGCTCCACCTGATGGGCGGACTCGACCGATCGACAAGCGGGGAGATTCACCTCGATGGGGAGGAACTCTCACGGCTCAGCGCCCGCCGCCTCGCCGCGGTGAGGGCGCGCAAGATCGGTTTCGTATTCCAGTTCTTTAATCTGCTGCCACACCTGACAGCGCTCGAAAACGTTCAGACCGCCCTCTGGTTCGGCGGCTACGCCTCGGTCCAGGCACGGCGCAAGGGTCTCGATCTTTTGGATCAGGTCGGGCTTGCCGACCGGGCCGACCGCCTGCCGGGCCAGCTCTCAGGCGGACAGCAGCAGCGTGTTGCCATCGCCCGGGCCCTCGCCAATGACCCTGACCTCCTGCTCCTTGATGAGCCGACCGGGAACCTCGACTCGGTTGCCGAGGCGGATGTCCTCGACCGCCTCGGCACGCTTCATCGGCAGGGACGCACGCTTGTCATGGTGACCCATAGTTCGGCAGTGGCCTCAAGGGCAGAGCGGATCGTGGGCGTTCGCGACGGCCGGATCGACTCGGACGCGACGGCAGAGCAGACATTGCTTCAATGCTGAACCATCTGGGCAGAAAGGAGAATGCCCAATGAAAACTGAGGTGAGGACCGCCGCTACGTCTACGAAACCGTTTCAGAACTTACGCCCGACGGCCTCCAGTGCTGAGCGAGTCAATGTTGTACCCTCTCTTCAGAGATCGTCGCAGCGTCGATGACTATGACCCGCCTGCTCCCCGCCCTGCTGCTCGTGCTCGCCGGCCTGTCTGGCGCCCACGCCCAGGGCCCGAGCACACCCAAGGCCAAGACGCCCAGCGGCATCGTGCGGGCAAGCCTCGTCGCCGAACCGGCGGCGATTGAGCCGGGCAAAGCCTTCGCCGTCGGCGTGCGCATGGTGATGAAGCCGGGCTGGCACGTCTACTGGCGCAATCCCGGCGATTCCGGCCTTCCGCCGGAGGTAAACTGGACGTTGCCGGAGGGCTTCTCGGCGGGCGCGATCGACTGGCCCGCCCCGACCCGCATCCCGGTCGCCCATCTGGTCAATCACGGCTTCAAGGGCGAGACCGTCCTGCTCACGCAGGTCACGCCCCCCGCGACCCTGCCCGCGGGCCGGCCGGTCAATCTCGATGCCAAGCTGTCCTACCTCGCCTGCGAGGAGATCTGCATTCCGGGCTCGGCGGATCTGCGCCTGACCCTGCCGGTCGCAGAGGCCGGAACGAGCGCTGGCGCTGATCCACGCAACGCGGAGCTGTTCGCCAAGGCCCGCGACGCCCTGCCCGATGCCTCGCCCTGGCCCGTGCGCCTGACGCAGGACGGCAAGCGCCTCGTGCTCCATCTCGACGCCGAGGGCCTTAAGCCCGACGCGGTCCGCGCCGTCCACTTCTTCCCCTATGCCGAGACCGCGATCGAGAACGCGGCGGCGCAGGACCTGACGGTCGACGCTTCCGGCCTGCACCTTGCCCTGACCCGTGCCACTCCCGACGAGCCGATGCCGGGGGACCTGCCCGGCGTCCTGACCTTCGAGGAGGGCGGCGCCGATGGCCCCGTCCGGCGCGCCCTGGCGATCGGCACGGCACCGACCACCGCTCCCGCCGCGGGGGCCGTGGGCGAGGCGGCCCCCGCGCCTTCGGGTGGCGACGAGGCGCTCACGCTCTGGACCGCGGTGGGCCTCGCCCTCCTCGGCGGCCTCCTGCTCAACCTGATGCCCTGCGTCTTCCCGGTCCTGTCGATCAAGGTCCTAAGCCTCGTTCAGCATTCCGGCGAGCCGCCCGCGCGCGTGCGCCTGCACGGGCTCGCCTACACCGCCGGCGTGCTCGCGGCCTTCCTAGCGCTCGCCGGCATCCTGATCATCCTGAAGAGCGGTGGCGCCGGCGTCGGCTGGGGCTTCCAGTTGCAGTCGCCCGTCGTCGTCGCGGCGCTCGCCTACCTCCTGTTCGCGATGGGCCTGAGCCTGTCCGGCGTCGTGCATGTCGGCGCGGGCATCACGGGGATCGGCGACGGGCTGACGCGGCGCTCGGGACTACAGGGCTCATTCTTCACCGGCGTGCTGGCGACCGTCGTCGCCACGCCCTGCACGGCGCCGTTCATGGGCACGGCCGTCGGCTTCGCGCTGACCCAGACGCCCTTCTTCAGCCTCATGGTCTTCGCGAGCCTCGGCCTCGGCCTTGCCCTGCCCTTCCTGATCCTGACGACATGGCCCGCAGTCGTCCGGCGCCTACCGCGCCCCGGAGCCTGGATGGAAACGGTCAAGGGCGTTCTCGCCTTCCCGATCTACGCGACCGTCGCCTGGCTCGTCTGGGTGCTCGCCCAGCAGGTTGGCCCCAGCAGCCTGTTCGCGACGCTGATCGGCCTCGTGCTCGTCGGCTCCGCGGCCTGGATCTGGGAGCGGGCGCGCGCCGCCGGCCCGCTCGGCATGCGGCTCGCCCAAGGGGCGGCGCTCGCCGCGCTCCTCGCGGTCGCCGGCCTGACGGCGTCCCTCGCCGGCGATTCGGGCTCGGCCCGGGTCGGCGCGACGGCGGAGGCCGACGGCGTCGAGCCGTTCACGCAGGCGCGTCTCGACGGCCTGCGTACCGAGGGCCGGTCCGTCTTCGTGAACATGACGGCCGCCTGGTGCATCACCTGTCAGGTCAACGAGCGCACAGCGATCGCGACCGACGACGTGCGGGCGGCATTCAAGGCGCGCAACGTCGCCTACCTCAAGGGCGACTGGACGAATCAGAACCCCGAGATCACCCGCCTCCTGGAGCGGCACGGCCGCAGTGGCGTGCCGCTCTATCTGCTCTACGAGGGATCGGCCCCGCCGGCCGTGCTGCCGCAGATCCTGACAAAAGGCTTGGTGCTGGCCGAACTCGACCGACTGAAGGTGCCCGAACGCCGAGCCGACGAACCGACGCTGGCAGCGCGGAAGTAGCGCGTCGGTCACTCTCGCCTGAAGGCCGCCCTGAGCGTCCATAGCTTTGAGGCAACCGCAGGCCGGGGTGCCGACCTAGGACGGACGGGCAGGAAAGCACGGATGACGGAACGCAGCGGGAACGCGATCACGGCGCGGGTGGCGGTGAAAGAAGCGGACGGCGGTCAGCGTAGGAGCAGGCGCAGGCCGGCGAGGGCGAGGAGGAGCGCGAGGATGCGCCGGGTCGCGCGCTCCGTCATCCAGCGCAGGCCGACTGCGGTACCGAGGACGGCGCCGGCGAGGGCCGCCGCGGCGTAGAGAGGTGTGCCGGGCGCGAGCCCGTGTCCGCCGGCGAGGAAGACACCCGCGAAGCCCGCGGCCGAGTTGGCGAGGATGTAGGGCGCGGAGAGGCCGACCGTCCCCCGCGCCGAGGCCCAGCCGAGCGCGATGAGGAGCGGCGCAAGGAACACGCCCCCGCCGACGCCGGTGAGGCCGGAGACGAACCCGGTCCCGCCGCCGACGAGCAGTGCGGGCAGGAGGCCGACTGAGGCCGATGCTGGCACGCCCGCCATATCGGCGGAGTCCCTCGGCCGCAGCATGAGTCCTGCGGCGGCGAGGAGCAGCGCCCCGGTGAGGGCGAGGTAGAGGCGACCCTCCAGCACGACGAGGCCGCCGAGCAGGGCCGCGGGCAGCGCCGCTGGGAGGAGGCGCAGCAGGACGGGCCAGGCGACCGCGCCGGCTCGGTGCAGCCGCGCCGTGGCGTACCCGGCGGCGACGAGGTTCAGGACGAGGGAGGTCGGCCGCATGTCGGCGGCCGGGACGCCCGCGAGGGCCATGACGGCGAGGAACGCGGTGCCGCCGGCTTGGCCGGCGGTGGCGTAGAGGGTAGAGGCACCGAGGATCAGCGCCGCGCCGAGGACAGGCGACATCGGGGGCTAAGCCGCACCGCCGCGGTGACGCGGACCGGGGTGGCCGCGGCGCTCCTCACCCGCGCGCGCCCTCGCCACGATGCCGGCGACCGTGTTCTTGCTCAGCCCCACCTCGCGGCCGACGAGGCGGTAGCTACGGCCGCCCGCGACGAGCGCGAGAACCTTCGGCGCGAGGCGATCCGACTTCGGCCGCTGCCCGGGCTGGTGGCCCAGCCTCTTCCCGCGCGCCTTCGCCGCCGCCATGCCGGAGCGCACCCGCTCGCGGATCAGCTCGCGCTCGAACTCGGCGAGGCCGGAGAATACGGTCGCGAGCATCCATCCGTGTGGCGTCGCGAGGTCGAAGGTCAAGCCGCTCATGGCGATGACGGAGACGCGCCACGCTTTGAGTTCTCCGAGAGTGTGCAGGAGGTCGAGGGTGCTGCAGCCCCAGCGGGACAGCTCCGTCACGAGGACCGCGTCGATCTCGCGCTGTTGGGCGAGCGCCATCACCCATCACCGCTCCGGCACGGAAACGTTGATGGTACATTTCTGCCCCTGCCCGGTTTTCCGGGCCGCCTCGGCGCAGGCCTGCAATGCCTCGGTGTTAGCGTTGACGAGGCGTGAGGCTGTTGCGAGCCCCCGTGATCCGGCCGGATCGGCGGCTTGCATGAGCTGGCCACCGGCCTGCCAGCGATCGGTCGTGCCCATCGCCAGCGCGGCCAGGTAGCTCCCGCCCGGCATGAAAGCCGAAAGGCAGGGAAACAGCACCAGGCCGATCGCGAGGCCACCTATGCCGAACCTGATCCGCTGCCGGCTCTGCAGCTCCTGCGTCGCCGCCTGTCCGACAATTGCCGCGAGCTGGTGGCGCTCCCGCCCGACCGCGTCGGTCTCGTCGCGCAGCGCGCGGGACGCCTCGCGCATGATGCCGGCGCCGGCGCGCTCGATCGCCCGCGCGTAGCTCTCCGGCGTCAGCTTGACGGCGGGATGCGCCTCGATCGCACTCAAGCCTTCCTCGAGGCCGCTGAGCGCTTGAGCGATGGCCCCGAGCGTCGGTCCGTAATCTGGAGCCCGAACCTCCTCGATCGCTCTCGGCAGCGCCTCCACGGCCCTGCGCAAGACGCTCACCTCCGACCGCAGCGCCTCGAAGGCCCGCGCGGCGCCGTCCTCGTCCTCCTGGTCGATCGCGTCCGTCATCCTCGCATCACGCCCTCACATCGAAAGGCCCTGGCCACGTTCCCGCAGGCCCCCCCGGTCCAGGCTGTGCGTCAGGGCCTCGCCGAGCGAGGCGTCCTCCTGTCGGAGAGCCCGCCCGAGCGCGCTGCCCTCGCCGATCCCGAGCGCCTGCGATCGCTGCCGCAGAACGGCCTCGACCTGGGCGTCCCGGCCGATCGCCGCGGCGACGCCGCGCATCCGCTCCTCCACCTGCTCGCGCGCCTCGCCATGCTGCCAGCCGAAGAGCTTGGCGTGTTCCGCCTCCAGCCCGCTCCAGCGCGCGACCAGGCGCTCGGCCCGGACGTTCGGATCGCGCACAGCCTGGCGCTCGCGCTCCATACCCGCGAGCAGGCCCTCGGCCCGCTCGGCCCCCTTCGCCTCCGCCATCACCCGGCGCGTCTCCGGATCGTATCGCAGGGCGGAACGCAGCGCGCGGGTCGCATCCGGCTGGGCCGCGTCCAGGGCCGTGCGCGTCTTCTCGATCGCGGCTGTCTGGTGCGCCAGGACCGGCAGCCCCGCCTCGCGCATCCGGGCCGCGTCCATGAAGGCCCTGGCATAGTCCTCCGTGGCCTTGAGCAGTGACCCGCGCTCCGCGTTCGGCATGGACGGGGAAAGCCGGCCCTGGCCATCTCCTCGGCCCTGCACGGGGAGCTTGAGGCCCGCGAAGGCATCTCGCGTCTCGGCCTGACCGAAGCGGTCCCGGCCGACGTCGAGCTTGAGGCCGGCGAACATCCCGCGTTTCTTCGCCGGAGCCTGCACTACTGGCCCTTCGGCCGAGAGCGCGCGCGCCGACTCGGGCTCGGCGGAGCGGGCTCCCTCCCTTTCCCGGGCCGGACCTTCGCGCCGATCGCGCGGCACCGCGATCTCGCTGCGGATGCCGATCCGGTCGGCAATCCCGCGCCGTTCGGCATAACCCTCCGCGTAATCGAGCGTGGTCTCCTTCGCACCGTCCCGCGACAGGCGCGCCGTCAGCGCCTCCAGGCTCCCGAACTCGTCTCGGCCGGCATAGAGCCGCGCCTCGTCCCGGTGCCGGGTCATGGCTACGTAAGCGAGGTGCCGGTCCATCGTGCCCGACGCCATGACGAAGGCTCGATCCACCGTGGCACCCTGCGTCTTGTGGATCGTCGTCGCGTAGCCGTGGTCGATTGCGGCGTAATCGGCGATCGGGACCGCCACCACGCGGTCCTCGCCGTCCCGGCCCTTTCCGTCGAGCCGCGCCGTGATCCGACCGTCCTCGACGGCCGACACGGTCCCGAGCATACCGTTCTTCACGCCGAGGTCGCGGCTGTTCTCCAGGAACACGATCCGATCTCCGGCCGCGAAGGCGCGCGCCCCGTCGTTGGTCTGGTAAGGCCGCTCGCCGGCATCCTCGCCGCGCCCCAGCTCGCCCCGGTCCTGACGCGCCTCCCGGATCGCCGCGTTGAGCGCTCGCACGTCGACCCGGCGATGGGCCATCGCGACGCGCGATCCCTCCGGGTGCTGCTCGCTGTCGGCCATGTAGTCCCGCACGATCGCTGCGCGCGCGCCGTCGCGGGTATCGCTGAACGCGACCGCGCCCCGCTCCGCGTAGGCCGTCAATCCCTCGGTCGTGCGGTGCCGGGCGAAATCCTGGCTCGCTTCGCGTTGCCAGTCCTCGCGCTGCCGGCGCACCTCCGACAGTTCCGCGAAGCCGACCTGCTCCGCCACCGCCCGGAACGGGGCACCGGCCCCGATCGCCTGCAATTGCTCGTGATCGCCGACCAGGACCAGCTTGGCCCCGGCCCGCTCGGCCTCGCCCACGAAGCGCGCGAGCTGGCGCGAGCCCACCATCCCGGCCTCGTCCACCACCAGCACGTCGCGCGGCCCGAGCTGGTCGCGCCCGGCCTGCCACCCGTACTCGTAGGAGGCGAGCGTCCGGCTCCGGATACCGGAGGATTCCTCCAGCCCTTCCGCCGCCTTGCCCGACAGCGCTGCGCCATGGACCGTGTAGCCCTGTGCCTCCCATGCGTCCCGCGCCGCCGCCAGCATGGTGCTCTTGCCCGCACCCGCGAGCCCCACCACGGCCGCGATCTGCGCCTCGCCGGTGACGTGCTCGACCGCGTGGCGCTGCTCGTCGCTCAGCCGCGCACCCTCGATCGCCCGCGCCGCCTCGGCCTCGGACATCGCGCCCCGTGCGACATGACCCTCGACATGCGCCGCGGCGCCCGCCCGGATCGCCGCATCGTGCGTGGCAAGCGCCGCATCGACGTGCTGCCTATCGACACCGTGCGAGCGCGTCCCGCTCATGCGCACGGCGCCTTCGGCAAGAGTGCGCTCGGTCTCGACCATCTCCCGCGTCGAGTAGCGCGCCAGCGCCACCACGCCATCGCGGCTCACCTGTTCGCTTTGCAGCTCGACCAGGGCCGGCGACGCCATCACCTTGGCGAAAGCCGACTGGAACGCCTCGGGCTGGTCGATATAGCGGTGCAGCGCCCGCGCCACATCGTGCCGGTCGAACACGCTCTTCTCGCCGGTGATCAGCGTCAGCACCTGCTCCGGCTTCTCGCGGATGAGGTCGGCATTGCGCCGCGCCGCTTCCGCGTCGAGGCGCACCCGCGTGACGTCGAGCCCGCGCCGCTCCATTTGCGTCGCATGGATGCCCATGTGCTCGGTCGGCTGAAGCTCCAGCCCGCGCTCCTGGTGCGAGCGGTGGTCAATGCGCAGGTCGAGGCCGGCCGCCGCCATCCGCTCGTTCGCGATGCCCTCCCACGACTGCCGGATGTCGCGAAGCTGCATCTGTGAGGTCGGCTGGTCGTGCGAGAGCAGCCACTTGTTCTCTCGCTCGATCGCCGTCTTCTCGCCGAGTTCGGCCGCTCCGACGCGGCGCACCGTCATCATCAGGTGAGCGTGGTGGTTGCGCACGTCCGTATCGCCGTGCGGGGCATGGATCGCGAAATCGACCGCCGTCCCGTAGCGATCCGCCAAGCTCTGAGCGAATGAACGCGTGGCCTCCAACCGCTGCTCGGCGCTCAGCTCATGCGGCAGCGCGATCTCGATCTCTCGCGCTACCCGAGCGTCCGCGCGCTTTTCAGCCCGCTCGGCCGCATTCCATAAAGCCGAACGATCTCTGGCCCAATCGGCCTGTGAGCCTTGCGGGAGGACGATCTCGGCGTGCTCGATGCCCTCGCGCCGGGTGTAATCATGCGTCAGACCATCACGCTCATTCTTCAACCGCTCGCCGGCCCGATAGGCCGCTGACGCCACGGCCGAGCGGCCCGAGGCACGGCTGATCGGCTTCATCGAGAGATGGTAGATCGCCAAAGGGCTAGCCTCCAAACAGGCTTGACCGTATCAAGCACTGAGTTGCGCAGCAACTCGTAAGTGCGCCCTTAAAAAAAAACTCCTTCGCTCCGCTCTGTCTGCTTTTCGGTGTCCCGCCTGCAACGTCGGCAAGGCTCATCATGCAGGCCAGAGTTTGGCCCTATTTGAGGAGACCCCGCTCCACCAATGTTGCGCAGGCTTGGCCGTACCGGCGCTTCACGCTAAATCTTCAACGTGCAAAGCGGGAGGAAGCATGGCACGTCGATCGATCGCAGAGCGGCTGGCACAGCTCGAAGCCCAGAAGAAGGCCCTGCAAGCGCGTCTCGGAAAGCAGGAACGCTCTCGCGACACCCGCCGCAAGGTTCTGCTCGGCGCGCTCGTCCTTCAACGGCTGGAGAACGCGCACGATCCCGAGTTCAGCAAGCGCCTAGCCGACTGGCTGCGGCGCGAGCTGCCGGACTTTCTCACCCGCGATGCCGACAAGGCGCTTCTCGCCGACCTGATCGGCACATCGGTTGACCAGCCCGTGCCAGCCAAGGAAACCGTGTCGGCGCGCCCGAGCGAAAGAGCTGCCTGATGCTGGTGGTTCAAGCGGCCCGCAACATGATGCGGGCCGCTGCTCGTGATCCCCTCTGGGCATTGAGCACGCTCATCCTGCGCGCCGTCCACGGCGGCCGGCATCTCCTGATCTCCCTCGTCGCCGCGGTCCTCGTCGGCCTCGTCCTTTTCGCCGGAGTCGCCATCGGCCTGGAGGTGATTGGCTGGCAGAAGACCTGGCTCCACGCCTCGGCCAACCTCGCTGTCGCCGGCATCATGCTCTGGCTCTTCGCGCGCACGCTGATTGGCCCCATGATCGTGAACTTCGCAGATCCCGGCGACGGCACGACGCACGGCACCGCACGCTTCGCCACCGACCGAGAGGTCGCCGCCCTGACGCGAAGCGAGACCGGCCTGCTCGTCGGGCGCGATCCGAAGTCCGCCCGGCCCATCCGCTACGACGGTCCTGCCCATCTTCTCACCATGGCGCCGACGCGGACCGGCAAAGGCGTCGGCACCCTGATCCCGAACCTCCTCACCGCCGACCGCTCCGTGATCTGCATCGACCCCAAGGGCGAGAACGCGCGCATCACGCGACGCGCGCGAGATCGCTTTGGCAAGGTCCACATCCTCGATCCGTTCGGGGTCACGGGTCAGGCCTCCGCCGCCTTCAACCCGCTCGGCGATCTCGATCCGGACGGCCTCGACGGCGCCGAGGACGCGGCGACCCTCGCCGATGCGCTGGTCTACGATCCGCCGGATGAAGCCGGCGAGGCGCATTGGAACGAGGAGGCCAAGGCGCTGCTCGGCGGTATCCTCCTCCACGTCGCGGCCGAGGACAGCCGCGAGCAGCGCACGCTGAGCAGCTTGCGCGAGGCGCTCACCCTGGCGCCTGATGCCTTCGCCGGGCTGCTCACCCGCATGCAGAAGAGCCCCGCCGCGAACGGCCTCGTCGCACGCGCCGCCAACCGGCACCTGACGAAATCCGACCGGGAGGCTGCCGGCGTGCTCTCGGCCGCCCAGCGCCATACCCATTTCCTCGACTCACCCCGCATGACCGCCGTCATGGCGCGTTCGGACTTCGCCTTCGCCGATCTCAAGCGGCGCACCGCTACCGTCTTCCTCGTGCTGCCGCCCGACCGGCTCTCAACCTACGCACGATGGCTGCGCCTGGTTCTCAGCCGCAGCCTCACCGACATGGCCCGCGCGCCCGAGAAACCCGAGGCGCCGGTCCTCTACCTGCTCGACGAGTTCGCCGCCCTCGGCCGCCTCGATCCGATCGAGCGGGCCATGGGCCTGATGGCCGGCTACGGCCTCCAGCTCTGGCCCATCCTCCAGGACGTGCATCAATTGCGCGCCACCTACGTGTAGCGGCGCGCAATCGAACTGTGGCGGAGGCGCAATCGAGGGCGTTTTCCGGCGCACGATCGGTGAGACTGGAGA
>NZ_SRLB01000064.1 GCF_004745635.1 Methylobacterium nonmethylotrophicum
GCCGGGGCGATGGCCACGGCCATCGCCAGCACCGCGAGCAACATTGCGCGAAGAACTGCCAAGGACCCAGAGACCCTCTCTTACCCAGGCCGATCCTTGCACAGGCCGCCAATATCGGCAACGCACGAACACTTCTGCTGTTGGTGGAGCGTCCGAAGCCGTTTCCTGGCGATTTGAGGCTGCCAGCCAATCGCCCCTGCCGCGCACGCCCCCCATCCTGCCCGCGTGGTCGCCGCCGTCCCGGCTCGGGGGAGCCCGCCACCGGCGCGAGTGCCGTGCGGGACCGCGCGACCTCAGTACCGGCGCACCAGCGGCGCCTGCTCGGCCGGGGCGGTCGCGGCCCATGGTGCCCAGCGCAAGCCGAGCTTCACGTCGTGCGAATCGACGTTCTTGAAGGTCAGCGCCTCGCAAGACCCGCACTGGCCGGCATAGTTGTAGACCGTGCCGGTCTTTCCGTCTCCGAGATTGAGGTAGCGGTATGCGAGCTCGACCGTGAAGTTCGGGCTCACCTCGTAGCCGACACCCGCGTGCAACGCCCACGCAAGGTTCGTCTTCGAGCCTGCCTTCGCGTAGGCCAGGCCCTGCGTGACGACGTTCGTGTCCTTGAAATTGTCGAGCGTAAGCCGCACCGCGCCGACGCCGGCGCCCAGGAACGGCGTGAGGCCGTACCAATTGCCGAGATCGACGTAGCCGTTGAGAAGCACGGCCAATTCACGTTTCGACGCGGTGTACTCGTCGGTGCCGTAACCGAGCGGCAGTCTCGCGTCGCGGTAGCGTTCAAGCCCGGTGAACGCAGCGGCGCTGCGATACTCGCCTGCGACGTCGGCCCGAAACCACCGGCCGAAGCGGTAGCCGGCGCCGACGCCCGCGAGCGGGGCGCCCGCGAAACCGAGATTGACCTTCTCGATCGTCCCGAGCGCGTCCAGGCTGTTGGAGAGCCGTTCCACGGATTGGTTGCTGAAACCGATGTCGCCGCGGAGGTAAAAGCCGGAAACCTCGGCCTCCGGCGCGAGTGCTCCGCGCAGGTCCGGCAGCGGCGCGACCGGCGGCAGGTCGGCCGCGTGTGACGGCGCCACGAACGTTGCGGAGATCAGGCCGAAGCCGAGCAGCCCGAGCGTTCTCACGATGCAACCCATTCCACCCATTGTCCAGTCCTTCACCCACAGTCCTCTTTACCTAACCCTCCCACCGCATGGTTGATTTCCCCTTAATTACCCCGCAGGGGTAATTGCTGAAGGGCTGCCGCCATTGACGGCGGAAGATGAGGTTTTTAAGGGTAAGGCGTGCACGTAGTGCCTGAAGACGCGGTTATGCGCGTCCGGACAGGCTTCAAACGCCCTGCGTTCCGGGGGATTCGCGGTCCGGCCATGCCGATTACCCCTTAGGGGTGTGCGACCGTGCCCCGCCGCTCGTGCGTTACTTGCTCCCGAAGGGGGAGTTCAACGGCAGGAAACCAGCAGGAAGGGATGCGCGATGCTCAGACGAGTTCTCCACATCTCCGCACTCGCCCTGGCCTTGGCCCCGACCGGGGCAGGTGCCGTGGGCTTTCGGATGTCACGGCCACCCTACGGTGGAGCATCCGACATCGGTTCGACCGCCGGCCTCGCACCGACCGGCAGGACAATCCGGGTACATTACCGCCCAGTCTTTCTCGGCTGCGTTTATTCCTATCACGAGTGCGAGCACCTCGCCCATTCCCGTGGCTTCTACAACCACTTCACGCGTCATGATCACGGCACGTGTCACCATGGCCCCTCATATGCTTGCTTCGGCCAATAGAACCGGACGGAGCGCTCGTTTGCATCACGGGACCAGTGCGTGCGCCGACGGCTTCAAGGGGGTTGGTACATCTATCTGGGTCTCCCGTGCCGTTCGGCCTGAACTTACATCGGGCAAGCCGGTCCGGGCGCGTCGTTGCCGGGTGGCGCCGGCAAGTCTAGAAGGGCGCGTCCGGCCCGAGCCGGTGGGCCGAGGGACGACCGCCGCGTCGTGTCCTTCGGCTGGCCGCTTGGATCGAGGATTAGCGGCGCGACCCTGCTGTTTTGCCGGAGGTCGCCACGCGAGGGCGGTCGCCTCTTCGACCGCACAGTCCCAAGGCCGCCGTCTCGGCGCGGCGCCCGGTTCGGGTGCCCCGGTTCGAACCAGATGTTGGCTGGGCTCGCGACGACCGCGACGTTGTGGGCCCCTGCGTCCAGCCACAGCGGTGGGTGGGCCCCGGGTTAGGAAGACCAGCACCGCCGCCAGTGCCGTCGCGCTCCCGTTGGTTAACCTACGTCGATGTCTCAGGGTCGGCATCGTCACCGCACCCAATCCTCACCTCGACGAGATCGTCGATGTCGCTTGCCTCGGTAGCCCTCGACAGGAACCGCCTCGGCTCCTCCGCCTGTGGCGGACGTTGCCGAATTGGCACAAGCAGGCCAATGTTCCGCTCTCGTTGACGATGGCGACGGCGGTGCACGGGCCGCCCCCGCAAGACACGCCGTCGTCCGCGTCGTGCTCGAAGGTCAAAGCCGCAGCGTTCCGGTCGACCTCGGCCAAGAATCCCCCCGCTTGCCACGGTGGCGTGCCGCCATGCCCGGCTAGACGGCCTGCCCGCCGCGAAACCGCGCGAAGGTGGTGCGCCCGCCGGGGCCGAACAGCACCACCTCGTAGGTGGCCGGCTCCACCCCTTCGACCTCCATGCCGGGCGAGCCGACCGGCATGCCGGGCACGGCGAGGCCGGTGGCGGACGGCTTCTCCGAGAGCAGCCGCTTGATGGCCGACGCGGGCACGTGCCCCTCGATGACGTAGCCGCCGACCTGGGCCGTGTGGCACGAGGCCAGCTCCCGCGGCACCCCGAGCCTCGCCTTGACCGGGTTCACTGGGGCGTTCACGACCTGGACGCGAAAACCCTCGTCGCGCAGGTGCTTGACCCAGGCCTCGCAGCAACCGCAGCTCGGGTCCTTCGTGGCGACGACCTCCGGTAGATCCTCCGCCCATGCCGCCTGTACGCCGACCGCCGCCAGGCCGAGGACCACGATGCGCCGGGACGGTCGGAATAGTTCGCTCATAATCGACTCCTGTCTTCTCACGGCCGCCGGGACGGCCTGTCCAGCCCCGCTCACTCGGCGGCCCGGGGAAGCCCCGCTTGCACGGCGGCCGACCCTTCCTGCCGAAGCGCCAACCTCCGTCCCTTCACGAGCCCGTAGATGGCCGGGATCACGACGAGGGTCAGCACGGTCGAGGAGACCATGCCGCCGATCATGGGCACCGCGATCCGCTGCATGATCTCCGACCCCGCGCCGGAGCTCCAGAGGATGGGCAGCAGGCCCGCCATGATGGCGACGACCGTCATCATCTTCGGGCGCACCCGCTCGACCGCCCCCACCATGATGGCTTGGTACAGGTCCGCACGCGTGGTCTCCCGCCCGGCGGCCAGGGCGGCGGCCCGCCGCTCGTCCCAGGCATGGTCGAGGTAGACCAGCATGATCACGCCGGTCTCCGCGGCAACGCCGGCGAGCGCGATGAATCCCACCGCCACCGCGACGGACATGTTGAAGCCCATCCACCACATCAGCCACACCCCGCCGACCAGGGCGAAGGGCAGGGACAGCATGACGATGAGCGTCTCGGTCAGGCGCCGGAAGTTGAGGTAGAGGAGCAGGAAGATGACGAGCAGGGTCACGGGCACCACGATCTTCAGCCTGGCCTCCGCCCGCTCCAGGTACTCGAACTGCCCGCTCCACTGGATGCTCATGCCCTGCGGGAGCTGGACCTCCGTGTTGACCGCGTTCCGGGCCTCGGCGACGTAGCCGCCGAGATCGCGCCCGCTCAGGTCGACGAAGATGTAGACCGCGAGCTGTCCGTTCTCGGTGCGGATCGAGGTCGGCCCCCGGGTCAGCTGGATCTTGGCCACCTCGCCCAGCGGAATCGTGCCGCCGGCCGGCAACGGCACCTGCACTTCGGTGGCGATGGATTGCGGATTTGAACGGAAGGCGCGCGGGTAGCGCACGTTGACGGTGTAGCGCTCGCGGCCCTCGACCGTGTTCGTGACGCTCTCGCCGCCGAGCGCCGTCGCGATGATGTCCTGCACGTCCCCGACCATGAGGCCGTAGCGCCCGAGCGCCTCCCGGTCCGGCGTGATGTCGAGGAAGTAGCCGCCGATGACCCGCTCCGCGTAGGCGCTCGACGTGCCCGGCACGTTGCGCACGACCGCCTCGACCTGCCGGGCGACCTTCTCCATCTCGGTCAGGTCGGTGCCGTAGATCTTGATGCCGACCGGCGTGCGGATGCCGGTCGAGAGCATGTCGATGCGGGCCCGGATCGGCTGCGTCCAAGCATTTGACACACCGGGAAACTGCAGGGCCTTGTCCATCTCGGCCTTGAGGCTCGCCAGCGTCACGCCGGGACGCCACTCCGCCTTCGGCTTCAGGGTGATGATGGTCTCGAACATCTCGGTGGGGGCGGGGTCCGTCGCCGTCGAGGCGCGCCCCGCCTTGCCGTAGACGGAGGCCACCTCGGGGAAGGACTTGATGATGCGGTCCTGGGTCGCCAGCAGCTCCCCGGCCTGGGTCACCGAGATGCCCGGCAGGGTCGTGGGCATGTACATCAGGGTGCCCTCGTTCAGGTCCGGCATGAACTCGGAGCCGAGCTGGCGGGCCGGCCAGATGGTCAGGCCGAGCGCTGCCACCGCCAGCAGGATGGTCAGTACCTTGGCCCGGAGCACGACCCTGATGACCGGGCGGTAGACCCAGATCAGCAGGCGGTTCAGCGGGTTGCGGTGCTCGGGGATGATGCGCCCGCGCACGAACAGTACCATTAGGGCCGGCACCAGGGTCACCGACAGGAGCGCGGCCGCCGCCATGGCGAAGGTTTTGGTGAAGGCGAGCGGCCCGAACAGGCGCCCCTCCTGGCTCTCCAGGGTGAAGATCGGCAGGAAGCTTACCGTGATCACCAGAAGGGAGAAGAACAGCGAGGGGCCGACCTCGGCCGCGGCCTCCACCAGGATCTCGACCCGGGGCTTGCCCGGGGGCGCCCGCTCCAGGTGCTTGTGGGCGTTCTCGATCATGACGATGGCGGCGTCGATCATGGCCCCGACCGCGATGGCGATGCCGCCCAGCGACATGATGTTGGCGCCGATCCCAAGGAGATGCATCGCGCCGAGCGCCATCAGGATGCCGACCGGCAGCATCAGGATGGCCACCAGCGCGCTGCGCAGGTGCAGCAGGAACACGATGCAGACGAGCGCCACGATGATGCTCTCCTCGACCAGCGTGTGCTTCAGGGTGTCGATGGCCGCCTCGATCAGCTGCGAGCGGTCGTAGACCGGCAGGATCTCGGTGCCCTTCGGCAGGCTCGCGGCGACCTCGGCCAGGCGCTGCTTGGCGCCCTCGATGACGTTGAGGGCATTGGCGCCGAAGCGCTGCAGGATGATGCCGCCCGCGACCTCGCCCTCGCCGTTCAGCTCGGTGATGCCGCGCCGCTCGTCCGGCCCGAGCTCGACCCGGGCGATGTCCCGCACCCGCAGCGGGGTGCCGGCCTCGGTCTTCAGCACGATGTTCTCGATGTCGGCGACGCTCTTCAGGTAGCCGCGCCCGCGCACCATGAACTCGAACTCGGAGAGCTCGACCGTGCGGCCGCCGACATCCGCGTTGCTCGACCGGATCGCCTCCCGGAGCCTGCTGAGCGGGATGCCCTGGGCGCGCAGGCGGTTCGGATCGACGACGACGTTGTACTGCTTCACGAAGCCGCCGACGCCCGCGACCTCGGCCACGCCCTCGGCGCGCGAGGCCCCGAAGCGCACCACCCAGTCCTGAAGCGAGCGCAGCTCGGCGAGCGTCTGCTGCTTGGCCACGATGGCGTACTGGTAGACCCAGCCCACCCCCGTCGCGTCGGGCCCGAGCGTCGGCGTCACGCCGGTCGGCAGGCGCTTGCCGGCCGCGCTCAGGTATTCGAGCACGCGCGAGCGGGCCCAGTACGGGTCGGTGCCGTCCTCGAAGATGACGTAGACGAACGAGACCCCGAAGAAGGAGAAGCCGCGTACCACCTTCGACTTCGGAACCGTCAGCATGGCGGTGGTCAGCGGGTAGGTGACCTGGTCCTCGACGACCTGGGGCGCCTGCCCCGGGTACTCGGTGTAGACGATGGTCTGCACGTCCGAGAGGTCCGGGATAGCATCGAGCGGCAGGGTGCGCACGCTGTAGAGACCGGCCGCCACCACGAAGACGGTCCCGATCAGCACCAGGACGAGGTTGCGGGCCGACCAGCCGATGAGGCGCGCGATCATTCTGGCTTCTCCTCGGCCTGCGCCCGCGGCTCGGTGGGGGGCTTGGGCGCCGCCATGCTCTGCAGCGCCGCCTTCAGGTTGCTCTCCGCGTCGATCAGGAAGTTGGCCGCGGTCACGACTTGCTCGCCGGCCTGCACGCCCTCGCGGATCTCGGTGTACCCCTCGCCGCGGGCGCCGACCTTGACCTCGCGCGGCTCGAAGCGGCCCTCGCCCTTGTCGACGAGCACGACCTGGCGCGCGCCCGTGTCGATGATGGCATCGTTCGGGACCGCGACGACGGGCTTCGTCGCCCCGGTCCCGATCTCGACGTCGGCATACATATCGGGCAGGAGCACCCCGTCGGGGTTCGGCAATTCGACCCGCACGCGGGTGGTGCGGGTTTGGGCGTTCACCTGCGGGTAGATCAGCCCGATCTTACCGGCGAAGCTACGCCCGGGCAGCGAGCGCACGCGCACGCTGACGGGCTGGCCAACCTTGACGCTGCCGAGGTCGTACTCGGGTACCTCGGCCAACACCCACATCGTCGAGATGTCGCCGATCCGGAACAGGGTGTCGCCGGCCGCAGCCTTCATGCCCTCGATGGCAGTGCGCTGCAGGACGAGGCCGTCCCGGGGCGCGGACCAAGTGATGGCCATCGGCACCTTCCGGGTCCGCTCCATCTCGTTGATCACCTCCTCCGAGACGTTCAGGTTCTGCAGGCGCCGCCGGGCCCCGTCGAAGCCGGGATTGGCGATGAGCTGGGCGGCGGCCGCGTTGATCTCGGGCGAGTAGACGTGGACCAGGGGCTGGCCCTTCCGCACCCGGTCGCCCGTCGTCACGTTCTCGACGTGGTCGACGTAGGCATCCGAGCGTGTCGCCACGACGGTGACGCGCCGCTCGTCGAGCGTGACGGTGCCGGGGACCCGCACCGGTCGGCTGACGACGCGACGTTCGGCCCGCTCGGTGCGCACGCCGGTGCGCTGGACCTTGCCGGGCGAGATCTTGACGGTGTTCCCGTCCTCGGCCTCGCCCTCGTAGACGGGGAGGTAGTCCATCCCCATCGAGTCCTTCCTCGGCACCGGCGAGGTGTCGGGCAGGCCCATTGGGTTGCGGTAGTAGAGGATCTTCCGGCCCACGGCCGGGGGCGCGGCGTAGGTGGCGTTCGCCGTGGCTTCCTTCGCCGCTGCGGGCCGCGGCTCGAAGTCGACATCCTCGCCGACATGCACCGGAAGGTAGTCGCGTCCGTCGGGCGTCCGCGCCGGGGCGAGCGCGTAGGCCGCCTTTCCGTCGGGGTCACGGTAGTAGAGCACGGGCGCATCCGCGGCCGCGGCCGGCTTCGCGTCGCGACCGACGAGCAGACCGGAGACCGAGGCTGGGAACCATGCCGGCAGGGGCCATCCCGCCTCGCCGGCCTTCAGCCCGGCGAGGGCGCCGCCGCCGACGGCGAGGGGCAGGAGAACGAGGGCCGCGACCCACGCCTTCGCCTGGCCGCCCGGGTGCGCGCGGTCACGTCGCCGCGCCAGGTGGATCGGTGTCGTCTGGTCCATCACTCGACGGCCCTGAGCACGAGTTGGTCTTGGACGGTGCCGGTCTCGCCCGGCACCTTCGCGGCCAGCGAGAGGCGCCAGCGGCCATCCATCGCCAGATTGGCCCTGAAGGCGTAGATGCCCGGCTCCGGGCTCGCCTCTGGCTTCATCTTACCCGTCATCGTCGGCATCCCGTCGGGTGCCATGTCGAGGCGTCGGGCGTAGACAAGCGCGTCGGCCACGGGCTTGCCGGCGCGCTTGTCGAGCAGACGCACCCTGAGTGTCGCCTCGCCCGATTTAGTCTCGGGATCCAGGAGCTCGAAGGAATAATCCTTGAGGTTTGGGGGCATGAGTGGCGCGCCCTTGGGCAGCCACGCCGCGACCGGTTCCGGAAGCCGTGCCGCGACCGCGCCGGGAATGACCCATGCGCCGCGCGCGAGCCCGTAGCCGGCGCCGGCTCCCGCTAGGGCTGCTACGATGAGGACGAGCCCGAGCAGGAGCCAAGCGCCTCGCACTGCCGGCCGGTCCTCCTGGTAAGCATCGAAAAAATCCTCCCGGCCCGTCATGGCGCCATCCTTGGGACTGAGAGGATGGGGAGACGGGCCGCGCGTGGCTCGGGGCGTGCGGGATGCGCCGGGGCAGGACGCGGCCGCGGGGATGCGGGATGTTCGGTGGACACGGGGATGATCCTGTTCCGGAGCGTCTGGATGCGGGAGCCCGACCGTTCGGGCCGTCGCGGCGCGGCGGTGCGCGAAGGCTGCCGTGCATGCTCACGCACGGGGCGGCACCGCTCTCGGGCGTGCTCAGGAACGCGGTTTGGGAGGGGGGGCCTGCGGGGCTGCGGCCAAACTCGGCCCGATATGGTCCTGCCGAACGGGCAGGAGGACCGGAGCGACCGGGCCGCCATCGGCAGGCGGGGAGGGCAGGATCCCCGGCACGATCTTCGCGGCGCAGGCCGCCGCGAAGGGGCAGGCCTTGGTGTCGCGGCAGTCCGGGCCCGAGGGCTCGGGATCGCAGCACGACATGTCGTCGGGCATCGGCGCGACGTGTGGCGTCGTGACGCCACCTTGCTGAGCGACCATGCCCCGCTGAACGCCGTCGCCCACGAAGGCGCGCGCCTGCGCGGGGGCGACGGACGCCCCGGCGATCAGGCCGAGCACGGCGAGGGCCGTGAGCAGGCGCGCTATGGTGGATCGGATCGACATCCGCTCCCAAGCTCCCACTGATCGGGGGCTTTGCCTAGCCCCGGACGCGCCGGGCTCGCGACGAGTCCGGCGAATACAAGTTCGCGGGTGCGGGCCCACGGGTTACAGCCGTTCCCGCAACGTGCCCGACGTTGATTAGAACGCGGGTCCACCCGAAGTGGTGCCGAGGTTCTGGGCCGCGGCGGGACGCTCGGGGAACTGGGCATTTCCGCGCGTGCTGCTCCTCAGGTCCCGTCCCTGGAGATCACGCCCCTCCCAAACGCGGCCGAGGCTGCCCGTCACCTCGGGCGCGGCTCCCGTTGGGCCTTCCAGGACGCTCCAGCCTGCCGAGGGAACGGCCTCGCCGGTCAGCCGCGGATGCGCCCAAGCGCCGCCCGTCATGATCGTGGAGGCCGCCAGGGCTGCAAGGATGTACTTCATCGAATGCTCCATCGTCGTTTGCGTATGCCTTCGAGGCGCCGCTACGAACGACTTCGGGACCCGCAGATCCTGGGTTACAGAGGACCGAGCCCTGCCTCCCCGGAGAGCCAAGGCTCTGTGGACGCCGAACCGAGCCTCGATTTCGACGTTGTCGGGTTTCCGGGCGTCGGGCATAATGGCCACCGTCCGAAACACGAGCGGCTCCGGAGGCATCCCGTGCGTCCCGAGGTAAACAGGGAAGTCGTGAACGACCGTGCCAAGCTGATGATCCATCGGCTGGTGGCGCGTCGGCTCGCGCGCGACCCGGGCATCCTCGATAGCGCCAAGATGGCCGTCATGCGGCTTGAGGCGGACTACCCCGAGCGCACCTTCGTCTCCGAGTGGCGCGAGATCCTTGGGCAGCCGCCGGGGACGATCCGGCAACTCCTCACCCGGCGGGACGAGGGTATGCAGCGGCTTCGGCTGTCCTCGCCGTTCCTGGAAGGGGAGGGCGTGTCGTTCGTGCGCGACCCGAACGTCCGGAAGCGGATCTGGCGCCTGGCACGTAAAGGCGCGGCCGCCCAACGCGCGGCGCATGCCGGCCGCCAAGGCTCCTCCGTTCCGGCGTGAGCCATCCGATTGAGATCCGGACGGTCGCGGACCTGGAGCGCACAGCCCGTTCGCTGGCGTTGCACTTCAAGGCTCGCACCGTGGTGGTCGTCGGCAGCCAGGGCATCCTCGTGGGCTGGCCCGGCGCGCCGGTCACGATGTGCATGTCGCCCGAGATCGACGCCTATCCCGCCAACGCTCGGGCCTGGGAGGCAGCCCAAGACGACGACCTCGCGGAGGCATCCGAAGAGATCTCCGTGATCTTCGGCGAGGGCTCGCACTTCCACACGGCGCACGGTTTCTACATCGACGGCGTCGACGACCGCACCGCCCGCCTGCCGCCCTCGTGGCCCTCGCGCGCGGTGGTGCGGGAGGTGAGAGGCCACGGCACGGCGACCGTGACGGTGGTGGCCCCCGGCCCGGAGGACCTGATCGTTTCCAAGCTCGCCCGCCTCGCCGACAAGGATAGGGACTACATCGCGGCCTACCATCGGGCCCGGCCTCTCGACCTTGCCGTCATCCAGGCGCGCGTAGCGGAATGCGGGTTCGAGGAGGTTCTGGCACAGCGTGCGCTCGCCTTCCTCGCCGGCCTTCCCTCGCCTCCCGGGCGCGCGACCGCTGCACCCGTGCGGGCAGGGGCTGTCCTGCCACCCCATCCCGCGGGGACGCACTGCGCCTTCCTCATGGACGAGCGCCGTTCGGTTTCGGTCCGCGCCTGGAACGAGGCGGCCGGGCTCTACGATATCCTCGATAATCCTCTCGGCCCCGCGGTGGTGGCACAGGACGGGGCGAGCGCCTTCCTGATCGACGGGGAGGAGCTGACGCAGGAGGCGTGGGATGCACATCCGCGCGTCCGCGCCGCGCGACACGGTGACCTGTCCGGGTACCCACGGCCGAACTGGACGCCTCCGGGCTGACCCGCCCCTGAAGAGCGCGGCGGGCCGGGAGCGGTTCGCTTTTGCGTATGGGTGAGCCGACGGCCTTACCAGCGCAGCAGGCGAGGCCCGAGAAGCGCGCCCGCCAGCGTGCAGAGGGCAATCGTGCCGCCGTACCAGAGCGCGATGAAGGGCACGGTGTCGTCCATGCAGTGAATCGCGTAGCCCATCGCGCTCACACCTCCCGAAGCGAGCCCGACCAGGGCCCCGGCCCGGACGAGGTCCGTCGGCGCGCCGAACTTCCGGACCACCCACATCAGGGTCGCGAAGGGGACCACCGCGATCACCGGGATGGAGATGAGGCATTCGAGCCACATGTGGCCGGTGAGCATGGTCCCCCAGTGTGCCGCCGGCGCGTTGGCGAGGCTGAGGGCAGCGAGGACCATGACAGCCGCGAACGGCAGGGCCGCGATGCCGAGATGCACCCTCCTCTCGCCCCCTGGGCGAGCGATGCGACCGAGGTAACGCAGGGCTAGGCCACCGACGGCGAGGGCGAAGGCCAGCTTGGCCAGGAGGAAGGTCAGTGACTTGCCTTCACCCAAGTCAGGCCGGACGCCCAATGCGAGAAGGGCGAGGCAGAGCGCCCCGGCGGCCCCGATGGCGGCCCCGAGCGCGATCCGCCGCAGCATGCCAGGAGACTTGGCAGGCTCGCTGGCGAAGCTCGCGCCGAGCAAGCCGATGAGTTCGTCGGTCTTCATTCCCCTTTGCCTCCTGCCATGGCGGCCAACGCCTTCAACCCGCGGTGGACGCTGACCTTGATGGCCGATTCCGACATGCCGGAGCGCGCCGCGGCCTCGGCCACGCTCAGGCCTTCGACCTTCATGGCCCGGATCGCCTGCCGCATCTTGCCCGGAAGCTGACCGAGCAGACGCTCGACGTCGAGCGTGCTCTCTACGGCGGCGTGGTCGTCATGCGCGACCAGTTCGCCCGCGTCCTCCACGGGCACGTCGGCGAGCGAGGCGCGCGTGCGTCTCAGGTGGTCGATGAGCTTGTAGCGCGCGATCGCGTAAAGCCAGGGCGTGACCGGCTGGCCGACATCGTAGGTGTGCCGTCGCGTGTGGACCGCCATCAACGTTTCCTGGACGAGATCCTCCGCTTCCGGCGCCGCGCGTCCGGAGCGGGCGAGCTTACCCTTGAAGTAAGCCCTCAGGTGCGGCCCAAGCCGCTCCAGGAACAGGCGGTAGTCCGTCGCGCTTCCGGCCAGGCCGGACGACAGCAAGGCCCGCAACTCGTTTTCCTGACCGATCAAGACGCCTCTCTCGGCCGATCCGCGGAAGCCGCCACCGACCCGGTCACTGGACATGTCCTTGCGGCCCGCCCCGCGCCCGACACGAGCGTGCCCGCCCGGAATAAACGCCGCGGGCCGCGCAGCCGCCGCTCCGCCGCCTCCGGCAAACCCGCGACGAGACATGGCCGACCGGCGCGGCCGCGCTCGTCCGGCCGTCTCGCCTGAACCGAATGCCCACTAGGGACAATCCGTAGCGCATGAGCGGCCGGTTACAGTGCCCCGCGCGGAACGCCGCGAGAGAGGCCAGCGTCGCGATATACCCCCGGATCGTATTTAAGGCCAAGAGCGTTTCTTGAGCCTCCGAGCAAGGATGGAGATGACGAGATGCCTAGGTTGTTGCAGGTCGGATTGCTCATGGTCGCCACGGCCGGGTTCGGGTCCGCGGCAGGGCCAGCCCGCGCCCTCGACGAGGTCGGGATCGGCCATGCCGACCACCACGGCGCGGAGCGCCACGGCCACATCATCGAGCGCAGGGAGACGCATGGCCACCGTGGCGAGGCGGTCCATCGCGAGGAACATCATGAAGTCGTGCGCGAGGGCGGCCACCACGGCGAGGAGCGCCACTGACGGGGAACGCCGAAGCCGGGACTGACCGGGTCCCCCGTCGCCGGTTCTTTCCCGGCGGCGGGTGCCCGCGTAAACCGAGGAGCCTGTCGATCACCGATCCGCTCGCCTCCTGACCGGGCGGCGCGCTCTCTCCGGTCGTGCGGCGCGCCCGCGGCGTCGCGGCCGACCGCGGCGGTCGCCCGCCGAGGACAGGCGGGTGGCCGGCCGGCGGGCACCGACGCGCGGCCGAGTTCGGCATGGGACCGGGCCG
Organism: Methylobacterium nonmethylotrophicum; assembly: GCF_004745635.1. Lineage (GTDB taxonomy): Bacteria > Pseudomonadota > Alphaproteobacteria > Rhizobiales > Beijerinckiaceae > Methylobacterium > Methylobacterium nonmethylotrophicum. Next base: position 13,024 of record NZ_SRLB01000064.1, read on the forward strand.
CACAGAAAGGCGTGCCGACCGCGAACTTGGACCACTCCAACCGGGTTGTACCCCCGTAGGGTACAGAAGAGAGAGGCACGCATGAAGGTCGTGAGAACCGCGCTCGTTGCCATGGCGATCATGGCTCCCGGCGCGATGCCGTCGTTTGCCCAAGGCGGCCAGGGCGCGTCCATGTCGGACATGGACATGAAGAACATGGGCCCACTGCAGAAGGCCTCCATGGAGGCCATGGACAAGATGAACAAGGCGATGATGCAGGGGATGATGGATCCCGATCCCGACCTCGCCTGGATGAAAGGCATGGCGGCGCACCACCAGGGCGCGGTCGACATGTCCGAGGCCGCCATCAAGCACTCGAAGGACGAGACGGTCGTGAAGGAAGCCCGCAAGACGAAGGAGGAGAACGAGAAGAGCCTGCGCGAGATTCAGGCTAAGATCCGCAAGGAAAAATAGCCTTCGGCCGTCGGCTCGGCCTCGGACTGCAGACAGGCCAGGTCGGCACTTCGACGGCTGGGCTGCCGGACCGCCTGCCGCCGCCCGACGGCATCCGAGCAGGTCGAGATCAAGACGGACAGACGCGCCTCTCCCCGCCTCCGGAAGCGCCCACGGACGCGGCCGGAGGCGGGGAGAGGCCGGGTGGCGTCACGCGATCCCTTATCGCTCGGGCGCGCCCGCGCCCCGGCCGCTCGGCATCGGGCCCGGTCCCCGAGGCTCGGCCCTACTGAGACGCCGGATCACGTGGGATTGCGGCCGGGCAAATTGCCGTGTCATAGGCTCCTGCGAACTGCCTCACTTGGCGCGTCGGCGGTCCAAGGGCGTTCAACTCAAGAAGCGTCGCCGACGCTAGAGGAAAGACACTCCGCCGCCTCAAGCGTTACCGACGCTTTGCTTCGTTCTGGTCGCCTGCTTCGGCATCGGCTTGGCGCTCACCATGGTGTCGGCCGGGGTACTGGCGGCGTTGGGCGTCCGGCACGCCGCCTCGCGCTGGCCTGGGTTCGGTGCCTTCGCACACCGGGCCCCCTATGCCTCTGCCGTCCTGATCGTGCCGGTCGGCCTCTATACCGGCTGGCTCGGAGGGCAGGGTCGCCACCACGAGGCGACCACGCTCGCGGCCTGGCTCTACCGGCCGGTCGGTTTTCCCTGAGGCCGGCATGTTGAGCGTCCTCGCGAACCGCACCTACCGCCACCTGTTCGCCGCGCAGGTCATCGCCCTGATCGGCACAGGCCTGCTGACGATGGCCCTCGGTCTGCTGGCCTATCAGCTGGCCGGCGCGGAGGCCGGGGCGGTGCTGGGCACGGCGCTCGCCATCAAGATGGTGGCCTACGTGCTGGTGGCGCCCATCGCGAACGCCTTCACCGGGCAGTTGCCCCGCCGCGCCTTCCTGGTGGCGACCGACCTCGTCCGGGCCGGCGTCGCCCTGATCCTGCCCTTCGTCGGCCAGGTCTGGCAGGTCTACCTGCTGGTGTTCGTCCTGCAGGCGTGCTCGGCGGCCTTCACGCCGACCTTCCAGGCGACCATCCCGGACATCCTCCCGGACGAGCGTGACTACACCCAGGCGCTGTCGCTCTCGCGCCTCGCCTACGACCTGGAGAACCTGCTCAGTCCGACACTGGCCGCCTTGCTGCTGACGGTCATCGACTTCCACTGGCTGTTCGGCGGCACGGTCGTCGGATTCCTGTGTTCGGCCGTCCTGGTCGTCTCGGTGGCGCTCCCGTCCCCGACGCCGCCCGAGCGCCGGGCGGGGGTCTACGAGCGCACCACGCGCGGTCTGCGGATCTACCTCGCCACGCCGCGGCTGCGCGGGCTTCTCGCCCTGAACCTCGCGGTGGCGGCGGCCGGCTCCATGGTCATCGTCAACACGGTGGTGATCGTGCAGGCCCTCCTGCAACGGCCCCAGAACGACGTCGCGGTGGCGCTCGGGCTGTTCGGGGGCGGTTCGATGCTGGCGGCCCTGCTGCTGCCGCGGGTGCTCGACCGGCTGCCCGACCGCACGGTCATGCTCCCGGCGGCGGCGTTCCTCGGCGTCGTTCTGCTCGGCTTTGCCGCCACGACCTGGGGCGGCGTCATCGGCTGGCCTATGCTGCTGGCCGCCTGGCTGGCGCTCGGGATCGGCTACTCCGCCGCGCAGACCCCGACCGGACGGCTGCTCCGGCGCTCCGCGACGCCCGGCGACCGCCCGGCCGTGTTCGCCGCCCAGTTCGCGCTCTCGCACGTCGCCTGGCTCTTGACCTATCCACTTGCCGGTTGGCTCGGCGCGAAGGCGGGCATGCCGGTCACGCTGGCGGTGCTGGGCGCGCTGACCTTGGTCGCCATCGCCGCGGCGGCGGCGCTCTGGCCGGTTTCTGACCCGGACGTCGTCGAGCACGCGCACCCCGACCTCGACCCCGGCCATCCGCACCTGGACGGTGTCGGGACGCGCCGGCATGCCCACGCCTTCGTCATCGACGACCTGCACCAACGCTGGCCCGCGGCCCGGCCGGGTTGACGCTGGCGGCACGCCTGCTCGCGCTCGCGTTGGTCGTGGCCTGCGGACCGGCAGGAGCGGTTGAGTGCGTCGGCTTCCTCAGGATGCACGGCATGCTGCGGCAGGCGCAGGCCCAGTGCGCCTTCGAACGCTTCAACCCCGAGATCGTGGACACGGCACGGCGCTGCTACGAGCATCTCGGTGCCGGGACGGGGGCCCCGGCCATGCGTGCCGGCGCGGCCGAGTTCGACCGGATGGCGGACCTGCGGGGCGTCCGCGCCGCCTGTGCCCTGATCGAGCGGCATTTCCCGATGGCGGTGCGGTGAGGCGGGGCAAGAGGCCGTCGGACGCCCCGGGACGCGGGGCTCGTCGCCAAGCTCCGCCCAGAGCGATTTGTTGCCGTCCCCGCGACCGAGGGTCGGCCCGACGGGGGAGGGGGAACCGCGCCGCTTCCGAAGGACTCGAACTCGGGCGAGGTTGCCTCCAGAGCTGGTCTCGCGACGTCCCAGGCTGCCGTGACGCGGCACATCGAGTCTCGAAGGCGGCGGGCTGGGGAGGCCATCACCCTGAGCGAAGCGCTTGGCGAAACGGCGTTCGGCCGGCTCCGCACGTGCGGCGGCACGCCGGGACGGCGTCTGCCCTTTATATCTGAGCTGCCACGACGGTCCGGCCGCGAACGCGTGCGCGTTCCGGGCCGTGAGAACGGGGAGGAGGCCGCAACGCTGGGCCGGGCTCCCCGACGCGGTTCCCGAAGCCATCCCTGGGACCGCAGGCCAAGAGATTGCGACCGCCTGCAACCTTCCCGCGTCGGGCCCGAACTCATTCGAGGAAGCGTCGAGCTTCTTAAGGATGGGAAACGTAGCCATGATCCGCGCCGCCATTCTGAGCGCCGCCTTGATGTCCGAGATACCGGATCAGGCGATTGCGAGCGCCTGGGACAACGTCCCCCCGTCGTGGCGGGCTGAACGGTATCGAAACTCGCGCCCCGCGTTCGGTTCGCCGGACGCCATACTGACGACGGAATCGATCCGGCCGGCGCCCCCACGTGTCTTGATCGAGCGTCCCCGGCCAGCCGGCGCTCAGCGTTGAGACGCGGTGGCAGGGTCTGGATCGCGGCTCGTTCGGTGCCTGGTCCGTGTCCGGCAGGCGCTGCGCCCGTCACGGAATTGCCCCCCCCCCGGAACGCCACGGGGACACGCGTCCGAGTATCACGGCCCGACGCGTGCTTGCGCCCTTCCGGGAAGACTTGAAGTGCCAACCTGGCGGCCTGCGGGGGAGGGCGGCGCCACGAGCGCCGCTGCACATACGTCGGCGGTGCGCGCATGGGCATGCCCGGCTCAGCGTGTCAAATCGCTTCGAAGATCAGCCCCTCTTTCGCGTCCAAGGTTAGCCCCCTTGCTGTCGGATCTGAGCGCGGCTCGGGCCGTGCTACGTCGTCCGTCAGGTCTTCACGAAGCGATGCACGCTGTCGTGAGCGCCCTCGTAGCCGCGCCCGCGCAACTCCTCGAAAAGGCGCTGGGTCGAGCGCCGTTCGCGCCGGGGCAGCCTGGCTTCCGCTTCCAGGATCGCCGTCAGGACCGCCACGAAGGTGCCGAGCTTGGGCTGCGGCTGGACTTCGCGTTTGTAGGCGAAGACGGTGGCGTTCGAGCGCAGCACCTTGCGCACCGTATCGCGCGCGATGCCCAGCTCGCGGGCGATGCGCTTGATACCTTTGCCGTTTTGATGGTGCTCGAACCGGATCCGCGCGATCGTGTCCACACCCGTCATCCTTTGTCCCTCCGGCCCTCGGCCAGAGAGGTCCATCGCCAGGGACGAGGGGGCTAGGATTGGACGCGATAATCGCCCCTCAGGGGGCTAACATTGCAGGCGATCTCACAGCTCAGCGGACCGGTGCCATCGGTTTTGGGACCCCGTCGTCACCGAGGGGGAACGAGGGCCTCGGCGGGCCGGACCGGGGCGCCGGCTCACCTTGATGCCCTGGCGGCAGCCTCACCGACGCGAGCTCGGCGAGACCATGAACAATCGCAAGTGCCGCGGGGACTTCCAAACCATGCACCGCCAGGCAAGCACTGCCATAGCCTCCGGCCGAAGTCCCGACGGCCGATATCCGCCGCGTGCGGGGACGGCCTGTGACCGAATTCCAACAGCGCCGAGCGCCGACGCCGCTTCATCTTAAATCAAAGTGTTCGTGCATTGCCGGGCAAGTCCATTTGTGCGACGACTCCTCCGGGTTTGAAGGGTCTCTGGGTCCTTGGCAGTTCTTCGCGCAATGTTGCTCGCGGTGCTGGCGATGGCCGTGGCCATCGCCCCGGC
>NZ_SRLB01000065.1 GCF_004745635.1 Methylobacterium nonmethylotrophicum
TCCGTCAGCATCGCGTCTCCTCGCTCAAAGCGCGGAAACGCTCACGACCGCAATAGGTTCAAGTGACAACAGGCCCTAGTCAGTGTGGAGGCGCCGGGCCTTGATGGTGACCTCGGGTGGCGTCTTCAGATAGCCCTGTCGCGAGGCCCAGCGTAGCAGCTGCCGCAGCACCACCAGCTCGCCCCGCTGGCGGCTCAGAGAGGGCGCTGAGCGGCGTACAGGCCGGCGCAGGCGGTGGCCTCCCCTCTCGTACTCAATGTGCGTGACAAGCTTGCCAGGGCCCTCGGTCCAGTAGGTGCGCCGCCACTCCGCATAGCGCTCCAGGTCGGCCTCACTGACGGCATCCACGGGCCTCTGGCCGAAGTACCCCACGAAGTACCGGCGGATGACGGCGGGCTCGCTCTTGCCCTGGTCGGCCCGCCGTTCGCCCCGTTCCACCTCACGTAGGATCTGCGCGATGTACTCCTCTGCCACGCTCTCGAACGTGTGGGCTCGGGCGGTGAGCCCCTGCTGAGCCCGATAGGTCGCTTCGTACCAGATAGCCTCCGCCCGGCGCTGTGCCTCCCGAAGATCGTCTGTGTCGAGGGAGCGCTTGAGCTGCCCCTGCCCGCGGATGCTGAAGCGCATCTGCCACTTGGCGCTGCCCTTGCGCTGGAACAGCTGGAAGCGTTCGTCAGGGACGTTGCCAGGGGGTCTCAAGGGGCGGCCCTGTCTGGTTACTGCCGTGCAGATGACTGCGCTAGGAGTGCGCTAGAGTGCTTTCTGACCCCCCAGCAAACCGTTACGCGCGCAGAGCAATTTTCTGGGCTGCGCTAGCACTGCGCTAGGAAATATTGCCGTTCTGGCGCAAGGGCAAGGCAATGAAAAACCCCGCTAACTGCTTAGCGGGGTTGAAAAAACTTGGTAGCGGAGGAGGGATTTGAACCCCCGACACAAGGATTATGATTCCTCTGCTCTGACCAACTGAGCTACTCCGCCGCGCGGTGGCCGGGGGTGCCCGGCTCTGCGGTAGCGCGGATATAGGGGGAGGCCATGGGGCCTGTCAAGGAACCGTCGCAGCCCTTTTCGCGCCCCGCCGATGGGGCGGGGCACGGGAGAAAATCAGAGCGCGTCGCCCAGGATCTCGGCGACCTGGGGGATGTCCTTGTCGCCGCGGCCCGAGAGGTTGACGACCATCAGGTGGTCGCGGGGCAGGCGGGGGGCGAGCTCCGTCACCTTGGCGAGGGCGTGGGCGGGCTCGAGGGCCGGGATGATGCCCTCCATCAGCGAGCACAGCCGGAACGCCTCCAGGGTCTCGCTGTCGGTCGCCGACAGGTAGGTGACGCGGCCCATCTCGTGCAGCCAGGCGTGCTCGGGCCCGATGCCCGGATAGTCGAGGCCGGCCGAGATCGAGTGCGCGTCGGCGATCTGGCCGTCGCCGTCCATCAGGAGGTAGGTGCGGTTGCCGTGCAGCACGCCCGGCTTGCCGCCGGTGAGCGAGGCGGCGTGCAGGCCGCTCGACACGCCGTGGCCCGCCGCCTCGACGCCGTAGATCGCGACCTCGCGGTCGTCGAGGAAGGGGTGGAAGAGCCCCATCGCGTTCGATCCGCCGCCGATGCAGGCGACGAGCGAGTCGGGCAGGCGGCCCTCCTGCTCCAGCATCTGCGCCTTGGTCTCGACGCCGATGATCGACTGGAAGTCGCGCACCATCGCCGGGTAGGGGTGCGGCCCCGCCACCGTGCCGATGCAGTAGAAGGTGTCCGCCACGTTGGTGACCCAGTCGCGCAGGGCCTCGTTCATCGCGTCCTTGAGGGTGCGGGTGCCGGATTGGACCGGCACCACCTCGGCGCCCAGCATCTTCATCCGGAAGACGTTCGGCTTCTGCCGCTCGACGTCAACCGCGCCCATGTAGACCACGCATTTGAGCCCGAAACGGGCGCAGAGGGTCGCGGTGGCCACACCGTGCTGGCCCGCCCCCGTCTCGGCGATGATCCGCGGCTTGCCCATGCGCCGGGCGAGCAGGATCTGGCCCAGGACGTTGTTCACCTTGTGCGAGCCGGTGTGGTTCAGCTCCTCGCGCTTGAAGTAGATCTTGGCGCCGCCGAGATGCTCGGACAGCCGCTCGGCATAGTAGAGCGGGCTCGGCCGGCCGACATAATGCGTGAGGTAGCCGGTCATCTCGGCCTGGAAGGCCGGGTCGGCCTTGGCCGCCGCGTAGGCCTCCTCCAGGGCGAGGATGTTCGGCATCAGGGTCTCGGCCACGAAGCGGCCGCCGAAGATGCCGAAGCGGCCGCGCTCGTCGGGGCCGGTGCGGAACGAGTTCGGATTCTGGGGAGCAGTCACGGCAGCAACTCTGTCAAGTCTGGACTGGGATCGCGGACATCATCCTCGGCAGCGGGGCTTACGCCCTTCGCGCCGCCGGGGCAATTTGCGCTTCGGACGCAGCCGCGGCCGCTGTGGCGGCCTTGGCCGCCGCCACGAAGGCGGCGATGCGGGCCGGGTCCTTGCGGCCGGGGGCGCTCTCGACGCCGGACGAGACGTCGACCGCCCGCGCGGCGGTCACCGCCACCGCCTCCGCGACGGTCTCGGGCGTCAGGCCGCCGGAGAGCATGAAGGAGTGGTCGCGCCCGGCGCCGGCGAGCAGCGACCAGTCGAAGGCATGGCCGTTGCCGCCGGGCAGGACCGCGCCCGGCGCGGGCTTGGCGTCGAACAGCAGCCGGTCGGCGACGCCGGCGTAGCGGGTGGCGCGGGCGAGGTCGTCGGCGGTGGCGATGCCGAGCGCCTTCATCACCGGCCGGCCGGTGCGGGCCCTCACGGCCGCCACCCGCTCCGGGCTCTCGCTGCCGTGGAGCTGCAGCCAGTCCGGATCGAGGGACGCGGTGACCGCGTCGATCAGGGCGTCGTCGGGATCGACCAGAAGGGCGACGCGCTCGGCCCGGCCGCGCGCCTGCCGCGACAGGGCGGCGCCGAGGGCGAGGTCGACGTGACGCGGGCTCTTGGCGAAATGGACGAGGCCGATCAGGTCGGCGCCGGCGGCGAGGGACGCCTCCAGGGTGTCCGGCGTGCTGAGGCCGCAGATCTTGACGAGAACGGGAGCGGGCTTCATCCGCTCCCTATACGCCGATCCGCCCTCGCCCGCACGTGCCGCTGCACGATACCGTCACGCCCGGTGCTGCGTCAGGCTCTCCCACACCGCGGCGGCAGCGGCGAGGTCCTCGATCGCGGCCCCGACCGACTTGAACACCGTGATCTCGTCGGGGCTCCGCCGCCCCGGCGCCTCGCCGCGGCACAGGGAGGCGAGGTCGCCGACGATCGCCTCCGGCGTCAGCGCACCCGACTGGATCGCCACCGCGACGTCGCCGCCCTTCTTCAGGGCGTCGGGCGTGTCGACGTAGACCGGGCCGCGGCGCAGGGCCTCGTCGTCCGCCTCGCGCATCGCGGGGGTGAAGGCGCCGACGAGGTCGAGATGGGTGCCCGGCCGCAGCCAGGCGCCGCGCACGAGGGGTTCGGTCGCGAGGGTGGCGCAGGAGACCAAATCCGCCTGCCCGACCGCCGCCGCGAGGTCGGTGACCGGGTAGGCGTTGAGGCCTTCGACGGACAGGGCGGCGGCGAGGCGCTCGGCGCCTTGAGGCCGGCGGTTCCAGACCGCGACGTCGCGGATCGGCCGGACGGCCGCGTGCGCCCGCACCAGGGCGGGGGCGAGCGCGCCCGATCCCACCATCACCATCCGGGCAGCGTCCGGCCGGGCGAGGTGGCGGGCGGCCAGCGCCGAGGCGGCGGCGGTGCGCCACAGGGTCAGGCGGGCGCCGTCGAGGAGCGCGAGCGGGCGGCCGTCGCGGCCGTCGCAGAGCAGCACCCCGCCCTGGATCGTGTCGAGGCCGCGGGCCGGGTTGCCCGGGAAGAGGGTCAGGATCTTGACCCCGACATAGTCGGGCGTCCAGGCCGGCATCAGCAGCAGCGAGGCGCCGTCCGGCGCGGTCTCGATCGCGTGGTGGTGCCGGGTCGGTGCCGTCGCCCCGGCCCGGAAGGCCGCGGCGAGGGCGTCGACCATGCGGTCCGGCGTGAGCGCCGCGTCGATCTCGGCCTCGCCGATGAGCCGCATCGTCAGGCGCGGCTGATCGGCGCCGGCAGGGCGGTGCGGGTGCCCGGTATCGTGGCCGAGGACGTCTGGCGCAGGCGCTCGGCCTCGCCGCGCAGGCGCGCGAGCTCGCGGCCCTTGGCGCGGCGGTCGCGGCGGGTGTCGCCCTGACCGAGCCAGGAGCCGACGCCACCGACCACGATGCCCAGAGCCACGGCGGCGAAGATCAGCGCGTAGAGCGGCATCTGCAGGCTGAAGGCCGGCGCCCCGTCCGAGAACGGATCGAAGGACAGCATCACCGGCTGGCGGTTGGCCACCGCCAGCAGCACGACCACGATCGCGATGGGCAGCAGGATCAGGCCCTTGAGGAAGCGGATCATCGGGAAACCCGGTCTTTCAATCGGTGATGCGGGCGGGGGGAACGGGACCGCCGGACGGAGTCCCGAGGACGGAGTGTAACGCGTGGGGCCGCGAGGGCCAGGGCCGACCTTGCCAAGGATCGACCTCGACGAGGGCCGGCTGCCGAGAGCCGGCCTTGGGCGTCAGCTCAACGCGGCCTCGGCCCGGCTCGGCTCGTCGGCGCCGATCCCGGCGGCGTTCAGGCGCAGGCGCATCTCCTTGCCGGTCTTGAACACCGGGATCGCCTTCTCGGCCACCGCCACGGCGGCGCCGGTGCGCGGGTTGCGGCCCCGCCGCGCCTCCCGGCGCTTGACCGAGAAGGCGCCGAAGCCGCGCAGCTCGACCCGGTCGCCCCGCGCGAGGGCGTCGGCGATCGTGTCGAGGATGGCGTTGACGATGTTCTCGACGTCGCGCTGATACAGATGCGGGTTCTGCTCGGCGATCTTGAGCACCAGCTCGGACTTGATCATGGGCGGGACGGTCTCGACTTGGGCGGGGCTGACCGGGCGGGGCTGGTCGGAGGATGCGCGCGGGGACGGGTCGGCGCCCGTTACGGGCGCCAGACCGCGAGCAGGCCGCCCTGGGTCAGGCTGGCCGTCTCGTCGCCGGCCTGCCGCAGCCGGGCCGCGAGGTCGTCGTAGCCGAGGAGCCCGGCGCCGGCGGCGGCGGCCGAGAACAGGCCGAAGCGGTTGTCGGACCGCGGCTTCCAGTCGCGCACCGGCAGGTCCTTGGCCACGCCCTTCTCGCGCTCGAGCCAGGCGATGGCCTGACGCTCGGAGCCGGTCTCGTCGATCAGGCCGAGGGGCACGCTCTGGCGGCCGCTGAACACCCGGCCGTCCGCCACCGCCTTGATCTGGTCGGGGCTCATCTTCCGGCGCTCGGCCACGAGGTCCTTGAACCACCCGAAGGTGTCGCCGACGATCGCCTGCAGCGCGGCGCGGGCCTCCGGCGGGGTCGGGTGGAAGCCGCTCGGCTCGGCCTTGAGCGGCGAGGACTTCACCTCCTCGACCTTCACCCCGACCTTGTCGAGGAGACCGGACAGCTCGGGATACTGGAACAGCACCCCGATCGAGCCGACGAGGCTGGTCTCCCGGGCGACGATGTGGTCGGCGGCGATCGCCGTGATGTAGGCGCCCGACGCCGCCGTGCCGTCCACGAAGGCGACGACCGGCTTCTTCTCGGCGAGGAGGCGCAGGTTGCGGAAGAGCTCCTCCGAACCGGTGGTGGTGCCGCCCGGCGAGTTGATCGACACGACGACGCCCGAGACGGCGCTCGAATCGCCGACGCGCTTCATCAGCTCGCGGGTCTTCTCGCTGCCGGCGATGAAGCCGTCGATGCTGATGCGGGCGATCTGCGGGGTGACGGCGGAGAGCCCCCTGCCCCCGGCCGCCCGCCAGCCGACGGCGCCGGCGGCGACGATCAGCGCCCCGACCCCGATCGCGCGCCAGACGGACAGCTTCCGGCGCAAGGAGCGCCGGTCGAGGAGAAGTTCGGCATCGATGGCCATGCGGCGCCCGTATCCTGGTCTGACTCCCGAGGCGCCAGCAGGTCGTTCCCTGCAAGTCATTGGCGAACCTCGCTCCCGGGCTGTTCTACCTCCGGCCGTCGCGCAGCGGCAAGAGCGGGTTTGGGCGCATCCCCCTCCTCGATCGCCGTAATCTGCGCGGCCATCCGGACGCGAGAACGCCCGCGCGGGGGTGTCCCGCGCGGGCGTCCGGTCTCATCGGGGTGTCCGGGCCGCGAGGCCCGAACGGATCCCTTACTTCTTGTCGCCTTGGCGAGCCTTGAGGGCCGCGCCGAGGATGTCGCCGAGCGAGGCGCCCGAATCGGCGGAGCCGTACTGGGCGATCGCCTCCTTCTCCTCGGCCATCTCGAGGGCCTTGATGGAGAGCTGGACGCGGCGGGCCTTGCGGTCGAACTGCGTCACGCGCGCATCGACCTTCTCGCCGGCGGCGAAGCGCTCGGGGCGCTGGTCGTTGCGCTCGCGGGCGAGGTCGGCCCGGCGGATGAAGGCCTGGAGGTCGGAATCGACGATCTTGACCTCGATGCCCGAGTCCTTGACCTCGAGCACCTCGCAGGTGACCACCTGGCCCTTGCGGATGCCCTCGCCCGCATCGGCGAAGGGATCGCCGGCGAGCTGCTTGATGCCGAGCGAGATGCGCTCCTTCTCGACGTCGACGTCGAGAACCTGGGCGCGCACCACGTCGCCCTTCTTGAACTCGTCGATGACCTGCTCGCCCGGACGGTTCCAGTCGAGGTCCGAGAGGTGGACCATGCCGTCGACGTCGCCCTCGAGGCCGATGAACAGGCCGAACTCGGTCTTGTTCTTGACCTCGCCCTCGACCTCGGTGCCCGGCGGGTGCTTCTCGGAGAAGGCCTCCCACGGATTCTGCAGGGTCTGCTTCAGGCCGAGCGAGATGCGGCGCTTGACCGGATCGACCTCCAGGATCTGAACCTCGACCTCCTGGGAGGTGGAGACGATCTTGCCCGGATGGACGTTCTTCTTGGTCCAGCTCATCTCCGAGACGTGGATCAGGCCCTCGATCCCCGGCTCCAGCTCCACGAAGGCGCCGTAATCGGTGATGTTGGTCACGCGGCCCTTGAGCTTGGCGTTGACCGGGTAGCGGGCGGCGATGCCCTCCCACGGATCGGCCAGGAGCTGCTTGATGCCGAGCGAGATGCGGTGCGTCTCGTGGTTGATCTTGATGATCTTGACCTTGACGGTCTGGCCGATGTTGACCACCTCGGACGGGTGGTTGACGCGGCGCCACGCCATGTCGGTGACGTGCAGCAGGCCGTCGATGCCGCCGAGGTCCACGAACGCACCGTACTCGGTGATGTTCTTGACCACGCCGTCGATGACCTGGCCCTCCTCGAGGTTGGCCACCAGCTCGGAGCGCTGCTCCGCCCGGCTCTCCTCGAGCACGGTGCGGCGCGACACCACGATGTTGCCGCGGCGGCGGTCCATCTTGAGGATCTGGAACGGCTGCGGCGTGCCCATCAGCGGGGTGACGTCGCGGACCGGCCGGATGTCGACCTGAGAGCGCGGCAGGAACGCCACGGCACCGTCGAGGTCGACCGTGTAGCCGCCCTTGACCTGGTTGAAGATCGTGCCGGTGACGCGCTCGTTGTTCTCGAACGCCTTCTCGAGCTTGACCCAGCTCTCCTCGCGGCGCGCCTTGTCGCGCGAGATGACGGCCTCGCCGAGCGCGTTCTCGATGCGGTCGACATAGACCTCGACCTCGTCGCCGACGGTGATCGGCTGGTCACGGCCGGGGCCCGTGAACTCCTTGAGGGCGACACGGCCCTCGGTCTTGGCCCCGATGTCGATGACGGCGACGTCCTTCTCGATCGCCACCACCCGGCCCTTGACCACGGAGCCTTCCGTGATCTCGTGCTCCCGGAACGACTCTTCCAGGAGGGCGGCGAAATCCTCGCGGCTCGACGCGGCGCCTTGCAAACCTGCGGACATTGATGCTCCTTTTCGTCCCGCTCTCTCCGAGGGGACGGCGCCGGCGGCTCGCATGAACGGGCCGCTTCCGCCCGCCGGAGTCCCGGGAGGCCTGGTGGAGGCCATCGGAACCGCCGCTCCCCGAAACGTGATGGGGTGCGGGCCGGCGCATGATCGACGGGCAGAAACGTGTTTTCCGAGGGACCTGCCGGAGCGCGAGGCGGACGTTCGTCACGCCGCCCGCAGCTTCCCGGTATCGGACCGCCGGAGGTTGGCGCGATACACGAAAAGCACTCCTCCGGCAAGGCGTTGATGCCGGCCGGACTCGGCATCCTGCCGGCGCGGCCCCGGCTTGCCGACACGCGCGACTCCGGGTTACCCATCCATAACCTGAAATCGTTCCGATGTTCGGGTTCAGGCGGGTCGGCCCGCGGGGCTGCGCCCCGTCCGGGGCGGGCCGCCCAACCAGGCAAGAATGGCACGCCGCCTCAGGCGTGATCCGGGAGGAAGGAGGCGCGGGCCCTTCGCGGGCCGCGGCGCCGTCGAGACTTGAACGAACGAGAGGGAGGCCGGGCGCCGCGACCGGAGCCATGTCCGCGGGGTGCCCCAGCCGCCTCCCGAAGCCGGAGGGCGACGATGATCAAGCTCAACGTGAACGGGGAGGAGCGCCGCTTCGACGGCGATCCCGACATGCCGCTCCTGTGGTACCTGCGGGACGAGCTCGGCCTGACGGGCACCAAGTTCGGCTGCGGCGTCGCGGCCTGCGGCGCCTGCACCATCCATGTCGGCGGCACCGCGATGCGGGCCTGCCAGACCCCGGTCTCGGCCGCCGACGGCCAGCCGGTGGTGACGATCGAGGGCCTGTCGCCGGACGGCAACCACCCGGTCCAGGCCGCCTGGCGCGAGCTCAACGTCGCGCAGTGCGGCTACTGCCAGACCGGGCAGATCATGCAGGCCGCGGCCCTCCTCAAGGACACCCCGAAGCCCACCGACGCCGACATCGATGCCCAGATGAGCGGCAACCTGTGCCGCTGCGGCACCTATCCGCGCATCCGCGCCGCCATCAAGCAGGCGGCGGGGCTGACCCCGAAGGCCAGCCAGGGAGATCGCCTGTGATCCACGACCTCTCCTCCTTTCTCAAGGCCGCTCCGGCCGAGGAGCCGGATTCCCTCGTCGTCAAGGCCTCGCCCGGCCAACTCAGCCGCCGCGGCCTGCTCGCCGGCGCCGGTGCCCTGGTGCTCGCCCTGTCGCTCAAGCCGCAGGAGCTGAAGGCCGCCGAGCCGGCGAAGTTCGGTGCCGACGGCATGCCGCATGGCTGGCGCGACGACCCGACCCTGTTCGTCGCGATCGCGCCCGACGGCACCGTGACGGTGACCTGCACCCGCTCCGAGATGGGCCAGGGCGTGCGCACGTCGGTGGCCCTCGTCGTCGCCGACGAGCTCGAGGCCGACTGGGGCAAGGTCAAGGTCGCCCAGGCCCACGGCGACGAGGAACGCTTCGGCAACCAGGACACCGACGGCTCGCGCTCGCTCCGCCACTTCTTCATGCCGCTGCGCCGCGCCGGTGCCGCCGCCCGCACCATGCTGGTCGAGGCCGCCGCCAAGCAGTGGGGCGTGCCGGCCGGTGAGGTCACGGCGGAGAACCACGCCCTCGTCCACGCCAAGTCCGGCCGCCGGATCGGCTTCGGGGACGTGGCGCAGGCGGCGGCCAGCGTGCCGGTGCCGGACCGCGCCTCGGTCAAGCTCAAGGACCCGTCGGCCTTCCGTTACATCGGCAAGGGCCGCATCAGCCTTATCGACAATGTCGGCATCACCACCGGCAAGGCGCAGTACGGCCTCGACACCCGCGTCGAGGGAATGCTCTACGCGGTGGTCGCCCGCCCGCCGGTCTTCGGCGGCAAGGTCAGGAGCTTCGACGAGGCGGCGGCCCTCAAGGTGCCGGGCGTCGTCAAGGTCGTGACCATCGATCCGCCGGCTCCCCCTTACGAGTTCATGCCGACCGGCGGCGTCGCGGTCATCGCCCGCAACACCTGGGCGGCGATCAAGGGCCGCGAGGCGCTGAAAGCCACCTTCGACGACGGCCCGAACGCCTCCTACGACTCGGATGCCTACCGGGCCACCCTGGAGCAGGCCGTGCGCAAGCCCGGTAAGGTGGTGCGCCAGGAGGGCGACGTCGACGGGGCGATGAAGAAGGCGGCCAAGCGTCACGAGGCCGAGTACTACATCCCGCACCTCGTCCAGGCCCCGATGGAGCCGCCGGCCGCCACCGTGCGGATCGCCAAGGACGGCAAGATCGAGGCCTGGGGCTGCGTGCAGTCGCCCCAGGCCGCCCGCGACCGCATCGCCAAGCGCCTCGGGATCGATCCCAAGGACGTCACCGTCAACGTGACGCTGCTCGGCGGCGGCTTCGGCCGCAAGTCGAAGCCCGACTACTTCGTCGAGGCGGCGCTCTGCTCGAAGGCGGTCGACGGCGCCCCGGTCAAGATGACCTGGACCCGCGAGGACGACCTCCACCACGGCTACTACCACACCGTCTCGGTGGAGCGCCTGGAGGCCGGTCTCGACGACAAGGGCATGCCGATCGCCTGGCTGCACCGCAGCGCGGCCCCGACCATCGGCTCGACCTTCGTGGCCGGCGCCAAGGAGCAGATCCCGATCGAGCTCGGGATGGGCCTCGTCAACGTGCCGTTCAACATCCCCAACATGCGGATGGAGAACCCGCCCGCCGACGCCCATGTCCGCATCGGCTGGTTCCGCTCGGTGTCGAACATCCCGCGGGCCTTCGCGGTGCAGTCGTTCCTGGACGAGCTCGCCCACATGGCCGGCCGCGACCCGAAGGACTACCTCCTCGACGTGATCGGCCCGGCCCGGATCATCGACCCGGTCAAGATCGGCGACGCCTGGAACTACGGCGAGGATCCCTCGCGCTACCCCTACGATACCGGGCGCCTGCGCAACGTGATCGAGACGGTGGCGAAAGGAGCCGGCTGGGGCCGCAAGGTCGAGAAGGGCCGCGGCCTCGGCATCGCGGCGCATTACAGCTTCGTGACCTACACCGCCGCCGTGGCGGAGGTCGAGGTCGGGCCGAAGGGCGAGGTCAGCGTCCAGCGGGTCGACATCGCCATCGACAGCGGCCAGCAGGTCAACCCGGAGCGGGTGCGCTCGCAGCTCGAGGGCGCGGTGGTGATGGGCATGGGCCTGGCGCTCACCGCCCAGATCACCTTCAAGAACGGCCGCGCCGTCCAGGACAACTACGACACCTACGAGCTCACCCGCATCGACGCGGCGCCCAAGATCATCAACGTGCACCTCGTGCAGGGCGGGTCCTGGGACAAGCCGCTCGGCGGCGTCGGCGAGCCCGGCGTGCCGCCGGTGGCCCCCGCGATCGCCAACGCGATCTTCGCGGCGACCGGCCGGCGCATCCGCCAGCTGCCGATGCGCGACAAGCTGAGCGCGTGACGGGGAGCCCGCGGGGTTCAGGCCCCGCGGGATACAGAGACGAGGGGCCGCCTCCCGCCGGGGGCGGCCCCTTTTTTTCCGGCGTGCTTCGCGCCGGCGCGGAACCCCCGCCGCCGGGCGGGTGTTCGCGACCCAGGTTCATCGGGCCAAAATTCCTCGGGCCAAGGTTCTCCAAGGCTGCCGGGGCTCAAGACCGGGAGAGACACGCCATGAAGCTCATCCTCGCCGCCGGCCTGCTGGCCGGCCTGCTTGCCGGCCTCTCGGGCCCCGCCCTCGCGGGCGCCTGCGGCACCGAGATCTCGGCCCTCGAGCCGCGCCTCACCGAGAAGGGCCGCGAGACGATCGCGGCGTCGAGCGGCGGCAAGGAGGTGGCGTCGCGCCGCGAATCCCAGGCCGAGGCGGCGACCGAGAAAGGCACCAGCCCCTCCGCCCTCCCCAAGGGGCCCGCCCCCGGCTCCGCCGAGACGCAGGCGACCGCCGAGGTCGCCAGGGCGAGCGGCGGCGGCACCGGGGTGATGGAGGCCCGCGCCAGCCTCAACCGCGCCCGCGAGCTCGACAAGAAGGGCGACGAGGCCGGCTGCCTGAAGGCGCTCTCGGACGCCAAGGCGCAGATGGACAAGTCGTGATCCTCAGGTGGGTTTGATCCCGGCCGCGAGGTGAGACAGCGCACATCGCGATCCGGGCCGTCGTGCCCGGGACTGGTCCGCTGCACGGCAGCACCCAATTCTCCGGATCGTCGCCCGGCCCTTGAAGCCGGGCTCGATCCGGAGAATTCCGAAAGTGCCGTCCCTGTTCGATCCGATCCAGCTCGGCGCCATCGCGGCGCCGAACCGCATCCTGATGGCGCCGCTGACCCGCGGCCGCGCCAGCCGGGCCCACGTCCCGACCCCGATCATGGCCGAGTATTACCGCCAGCGCGCCGGCGCCGGCCTGATCATCAGCGAGGCCACCGGCATCTCGCAGGAGGGCACGGGCTGGCCCTTCGCCCCCGGGCTGTGGAGCCCTGAGCAGGTCGAGGCCTGGAAGCCGGTGACGGCGGCGGTGCACGAGGCCGGCGGGCGCATCGTCGCCCAGCTCTGGCACATGGGCCGGGTGGTCCATCCGGACTTCCTCGGCGGCGAGAAGCCGGTCTCGGCCTCCGCCACCACGGCGCCCGACCACGCCCATACCTATGCCGGCAAGCAGCCCTACGTCGAGGCGCGGCCCCTGCGCGAGGACGAGATCCCGCGGCTCCTCGAGGATTACGCCAAGGCCGCCCGCAACGCGGTCGAGGCCGGCTTCGACGGGGTGCAGATCCACGCCGCGAACGGCTACCTCATCGACCAGTTCCTGCGCTCGGGCACCAACCTGCGCCAGGACCGCTACGGCGGTCCCGTGGAGAACCGCATCCGCCTGCTGTCGGAGGTCGCCCGCACCGTCGCCGACACGGTCGGGGCCGACCGCACCGGCGTGCGCCTGTCGCCGAACGAGCCGATCCAGGGCGTCGACGATCCCGAGCCCGAGATCCTCTTCCCGGCCGCCGCCGCGGTCCTGTCGCAGATCGGCATTGCCTTCCTGGAGCTGCGCGAGCCCGAGCCCGGCGGCACCTTCGGCAAGGCCGCCCATCCGCCGGTGGCGCCCGCCATCAAGGCCGCCTTCCGGGGTCCGCTGGTGCTGAACTCCGACTTCGACGGCCCGCGGGGCCAGGCCGCCCTCGACGAGGGCCGCGCCGACGCGATCGCGTTCGGCCGCACCTACCTCGCCAATCCCGACCTGCCGGAGCGGATCGCCAAGGGGGCGCCCCTCAACAAGGACAACGCCAAGACCTGGTACAGCCAGGGCCCGGAGGGCTACATCGACTATCCGGCGCTGGACGCAGCCTGACGTGAGCGGGCCGGGCCGGTCGGAGTGTGCAGTGCAGCACGATCCGGCTTGACGCGCGGCCCGGCGTTTGCGACGCCGCTCGGCGCCTGCCCGGCGGGCAGGCGCCGTCCCGCCGGATCGCGGAGCGGCATCGTGGCGGCACGCGGAGACGACGCGCATGAGCAACCCGGGCAATCAGTCGCCGGCGGCCTCGCAGGAGCCGAAGGTCTCCCAGGAACCCAAGCAGCTCCTCCACCTCGTGTTCGGGGGCGAGCTCACCGACCTCGACAGCGTCACCTTCCGCGACCTCTCGAAGCTCGACGTGGTCGGCATCTTCCCCGATTACGCCAGCGCGGCCATGGCCTGGAAGGCCAAGGCCCAGCAGACGGTCGACAGCGCCCAGACGCGCTACTTCATCGTTCATCTGCACCGGTTGCTGCAGCCCTGAGGCGAATGCGCGCCCCGCGCGCTCGAAAGCCATGGGACCGCCCATCCTTGCGCCCATGAAAGCATTGTGACGGTATCCCGGCACTGGTATGAGCCAGCCCCGTCACGCTGAGCATCGTCGCGCGAGGGGGCCCGCACTCGCGCGAATCCCGATGCCAATCTCCTCAACCCCGGCGCGCGCGGGTCCGCCCGTACGCCGCGCGGCAGCGCCGGGGATCCGCGCGCGGGCCACGATGGAAGCACGATGAAATCCTCGATCAAGATCGTCGCCGGCAATGCGAGCCGCCCGCTGGCCGAGGCGATCGCGGCCTATCTCGAGAAGCCGCTGGCGGTCTGCTCGGTGCGCCGCTTCGCCGACATGGAGATCTTCGTCGAACTCCAGGAGAACGTGCGCGGCGAGGACGTCTTCATCGTCCAGTCGACGTCGTTCCCGGCCAACGATCACCTGATGGAACTGCTCATCATGATCGACGCCGCGCGGCGCTCCTCGGCACGGCGGATCACCGCCGTGCTGCCGTATTTCGGCTATGCCCGCCAGGACCGGCGCACCTCCGGCCGCACCCCGATCTCGGCCAAGCTCGTGGCGAACCTCATCACCGAGGCCGGCGCCGACCGGGTGATGACGCTGGACCTGCATGCCGGCCAGATCCAGGGATTCTTCGACATCCCGACCGACAACCTGTTCGCCGCCCCCGTGATGGTGCGCGACATCAAGGAGCGGCTCGATCCCGCCGACATGATGGTGGTCTCGCCCGATGTCGGCGGCGTGGTGAGGGCCCGGGCGCTCGCCAAGCGCATCGACGCGCCGCTCGCCATCGTCGACAAGCGCCGCGAGCGGCCGGGCGAATCCGAGGTGATGAACATCATCGGCGAGGTCGAGGGCCGCTCCTGCATCCTCGTCGACGACATCGTCGATTCCGGCGGCACCCTCGTCAACGCCGCCGAGGCGCTGCTCGCCAAGGGCGCCAAGGACGTCTACGCCTACATTACCCACGGCGTGCTCTCGGGCGGCGCGGTGTCGCGGATCGCCTCCTCGAAGCTGAAGGAGCTGGTGATCACCGACTCGATCCAGCCGACCGCGGCGGTGAAGCTCGCCCGCAACATCCGGGTCGTCACCATCGCGCCGCTGCTCGGCGAGGCGATCGGGCGCACCGCCGACGAGTCGAGCGTCTCGAGCCTGTTCGCCTGAGGAAGAGGGCCTGCCGGGAGACCGGCGGGGCCTCCTCCGGATGAAGCGATCCCAGGACCACCCGCGAAAGCGGTTTGCGCCGGACCGGCGACGCGCCTATATATCGGACGATTCCCTCACAGCGTGAGACAGGCCGTCCCGGACTTCCCGGGACGCCGGCGGGGCCCCCGGCTTCGCCCCGGGCGCCCTGTCGCCGTCGAGGGGCCCGTGTCGCAAGGCCGCTCGCAAGGGGGCGGCCCGCCGCGCTCCGGCCTTTTCGGAGCGCCCGAGGAGGTGTGTATGTCCCAGGGTCCGCTGATGCCGAAGGCGACGGCCGTCTGGCTCGTCGAGAACACGTCGCTGTCCTTCGATCAGATCGCCGATTTCTGCAAGCTCCACCCCCTCGAGGTGAAGGGCATCGCCGACGGCGAGGTGGCGGCCGGCATCAAGGGCCTCGACCCGGTCTCGACCGGCCAGCTCACCCGCGAGGAGATCGAGCGGGCGCAGAAGAACCCGAGCCACCGCATGAAGGTGGCGGTGTCGAAGGTGAAGCTGCCCGAGGTCAAGCGCTCGAAGGGCCCGCGCTACACCCCCCTCTCCCGCCGCCAGGATCGGCCGAACGCCATCCTGTGGCTCCTGCGCAACCACCCGGAGCTGAAGGACGCGCAGGTGATGCGCCTCGTCGGCACCACCAAGTCGACGATCCAGCAGATCCGCGAGCGCACCCACTGGAATTCCGGCTCGCTGCAGCCGATGGACCCGGTGACCCTCGGCCTGTGCTCGCAGATCGACCTCGACTTCGAGGTCCAGCGCGCCGCCAAGGACCGGCCGCTGGTGGACTCCGCCGAGGGCGGCGCCACCCTGATGCCGCCCGAGGTCTCGGTCCTGCCCGAGCCCGAGGAGGACCGCGACGCGGACCACCGCCCCGGCCGCGGCGACGAGCGCCTCGACGCCGATTCGGTCTTCGCCCGTCTCAAGCCGCTGCGGCGGGGCGAGCAGGATGACGACGACGAGTATTGAGGGGAGATTGGGCGGTCTTCTCAAGAAGACCGCCGCGTTTCCGAGCGTGAACCCTCCCCCCTCTGCGAGGGAGGGCGGCGAGCGGAGCGAGCGCAGCGGGACGACGTCCCGCCGAGAGGGGACGCCGCTACCGGAAAGGTCGCGCACGTCGTGACAAGCGCCACGCCGGCAGCGTCCCGCTGCCCCTCGCCTGCCCGGCGCACGAGTGCTTCGCACTCGCAGCCGGGCACCCTCCCCTTCGGAGGTGGAGGGTCGGGCGCGAGCGTCACAGTCCGGATTTCGAACCGGACCTGTCGTCCGTGAAGAAATCGCTCAGGCGGCTTGGCTGCTTGGCGGGTCGGATCTGACCATGCGGAGTGCGGCGGCGAGCAGGAGAGACAGCAAAAGCCTGA
>NZ_SRLB01000066.1 GCF_004745635.1 Methylobacterium nonmethylotrophicum
GGCAAGATCCCGCTCGAGCTGATCGAGGTCCAGGTCGGCAGCTACACCGGAGAGGACGACATCATCCGCATCGAGGATGTCTACGGCCGCGAAGGACGCTGAGCGGGCCGGGACGGCGAACGGCGGGCGCGGCGGCGATGCGGTTTCGAGGTGAGCCGGCCGCGGCGCCGCGCCTGTCCCCGACGACGGCGAGGATCGTCGCGACGGTCAGCGCATAACGTCGACGACGGGACAGATGTTCGGCACTTTCTAGGAAGGCAATCCTTCACAAGCCCCCAGGTCACTTAACGCAGCCTTAGATATTATGATCGAGAGTCTGATCTCGTGAAGGCGGGGGGAGGGGCAGCGGAAGGATGGTCTTGGTCGCTGCCGGCCGCACGGAGCCGGGCATGACCGATCGCCTGGACTGGCTGCTCCGCTTCGACCCCTGCGTCGAAGCGCGGCACGAGGCGGAGCACGGTCCGGAACGGGTCGCCGGGTTGCGCCAGCTCATCCTGGTCGGTCTGATCTTCTACAACATCTACAACTTCACCAGCGCCGCGCTGATGCCGGACATCCTCGACCTGAGCGTCGCGGCGCGCCTTCTGGTCGTGACGCCGCTCTCGCTGGGAGTGGCCTGGCTGGTTTCGCGGGTCGCCCCCGCCACCCGCGAGATCCTCGTCCTGGGCGGGATGATCGGCGCCGTGGCGGCCCCGATCCTGCTGTTCTGGCTGACCACCGCCCCGCTCGGCACCTATACCTACGGCGAAGCGGTGCTGGTCGTCGTGTACGGCAACCTGCTGCTCGCGCTGCGCTTCCGGCACGCCCTGGCCTTCACGGCGGCGGCGTTCCTGTTCGCCGCGCTCGCCGCCGGCACGAAGCCGGGTCTCGACCCGGCCCTGCGGATGGCCCTGCCGCTGCAATTCGCCACCGGCTGCGCGTTCAGCCTCTATGCCAACTACCGGATGGAGACCCTGCGCTGCCGCGAGTACCTCCGGACGCTGGCGGCCCAGCTCGCCTCGGAGGCGGCCGACGCGGCGCGTCGGCGCTACCAGGGCCTGTCGCACACCGACGCCCTCACCGGGCTGCCGAACCGGCGGCGGCTCGACGAGGTCGCCGAGAGTTGGTTCTCCGAGGAGCGGCCGGTCGCCCTGCTGATGATCGACCTCGATCACTTCAAGCTGTTCAACGACACGCTCGGGCATCCGGAGGGCGACGCCTGCCTGCGCGCGGTGGCGGGGTTGTTCGCGACGTCCGTGGCCGGCGCCGAGGGGCTGGCCGCCCGCTTCGGCGGCGAGGAATTCACCGTCATCCTGCGGGAGGCCGGGACGCTGGAGGCGGCCCGGTTCGCCGCCGCCCTGGTCCGCGCCGTGGAGAGCCTCGGGATCGTGCATCCCGGCCGGTCGGACGGCGTCGGGGTGGTCACCATCAGCGTCGGCATCGCGCTGAAGCCGGCGGGTGCCGCCCGCAGCCGGGATGCGTTGTTCGCGGAAGCGGACCAGGCCCTCTACCAGGCCAAGCACCGGGGACGGAACCGCTACGCCTTGGCCGAGGGGGTCGGGTCGGCCGCACTGGTCCGGTAGCGGGCGCGCCTCAGCGCCGGGTGCAGCGCAGGGCCTCGCGCTGGCAGGCGAATCCGGGCGTCGAGCAGTGGACGCCGTCGGTCCCGCGGGTGCAGACCCGGCACGAATCGGTCCATTCGCGGCATGCGGGATCCTCCGCCGGCGACAGGGCTGCCGGCTGATGAGCCGGCACTACGCCCCGGGCCGGCGCGAAATTGGCGACGAGGATCGTCGTCAGGATCGCCCCGGCGGCGATCCAGGCAAACAGGGCGTCGCGGGAGGTGTCACGTCGGGCATCCAGCATGCCGGTGGTCCTCGCCCGCGACACCCCGCCTGTCAATCCGCCCGCCGTCGCGGTCCGCCCTACTCGGCCGCCCGGGTCTCGGGCGCCCCGACATCGACGGCGGCGAGGCGCGGCGCCGCGGCGGCCTCGGCGACCGGCAGCGCATCCTCCTCGGCCAGGACCACGAAGCGCCCGGCCTCGCCGTCATAGACCAGCAGGTGGCCGGTCTCGATCTCGAAGAACCAGCCGTGCAGGGTGAGCTCGCCGGCGGCGAGCGCGCTCGCCACAGCCGGGTGGGTGCGCAGGTGGTTGAGCTGCGCCAGCACGTTCTCCATGGCGAGGGCGTGGAGGCGGCGCCTGTCGTCGATGTCGTCCGGATAGGCGTCGCAGACGATCTTGCGGGCCGCCTCGCCGTGGCGCAGCCAGGCCGCGACGTTCGGCATCGTGTCGGCGAGATCGGGCGCGAGCAGGCCCTTCATGGCGCCGCAATCCGAGTGGCCGCAGATCACGATGTCGCGCACCTTGAGGGCCAGCACCGCGTACTCGACCGCCGCGGTCACGCCGCCCAGCATGGTGGCGAAGGGCGGCACGATGTTGCCGACGTTGCGGGTGACGAACAATTCCCCGGGGCCGGCCTGGGTGATGAGTTCGGGCACGACACGCGAATCGGCGCAGGAAATCACCAGGGCCTTCGGCTGCTGGCCGTCATGGACGAGGCGCTGATAGACCGAGCGCTGGCTCGGAAACACCTGCTCGCGGAACTGCGTGAAACCCTGAACGATATTGTCCAACACCGGCATCCTCCTCATCGACGGCCGCGGCCGCGCAGGCCCGACGAAGGGCCGCGCCTTGATGCCGAGAACGTGGCAGGACGCGCCGGGTTGCCATCCGGCCCGCCCTCTCCCTCTGCGTCATCTGGCCCGTCGCTCGCCGGGATGAGGAGGCGGGCCGTCCTCGTGCGCATGGGCCGCGCGATGGGGCGGCGCGATCGCGGCGGCTCTTTCGGGCCGCCCTTTGACGATGCGCCGATTTCTGCGACGAACGGGCCGCAAGGTCCGGACGCTGTCCGGGCCCGCGATCCCCGGAGGCCGACCCCGCCATGCACCCGCACACCTTCCTCTGCGTCGACGCCCATACCTGCGGCAACCCGGTCCGGGTGGTCGCCGGCGGGGCGCCGGTCCTGCCGAACGTGAGCATGGGCGAGAAGCGGCAGATCTTCCTGGCCGAGCACGATTGGGTGCGCCGGGCCCTCATGTTCGAGCCGCGCGGCCACGACGCGATGTCGGGCTCGATCCTCTACCCGCCGTCGCGGGAGGATTGCGAGCTCGGCGTCCTGTTCATCGAGGTCTCGGGCTGCCTGCCGATGTGCGGCCACGGCACGATCGGCACCGTGACGGTGGCGCTCGAGCAGGGTTTCGTCGTGCCCCGCACCGAGGGGCGCCTCGCCCTCGAGGTCCCGGCCGGCAAGGTCGAGGTCGAGTACCGCCGCAACGGCCGCTTCGTCGACGAGGTCCGCCTCTACAACATCCCGAGCTACCTGCACGCGGCGGATGTCCGGGTCGAGGTGCCGGGCCTCGGGGGCCTCACGGTCGACGTCGCCTATGGGGGGAACTTCTACGCCATCGTCGAGCCGCAGGATGCCTGGCCGGGCCTTTCCGGCATGACCGCCGCCGACATCCTGACGCTGAGCCCCCGCGTGCGCGAGGCGGTGCAGCGGGCGGTGGCGCCGGTTCACCCGGAGGATCCCCGCATCCAGGGCCTGAGCCACGTCATGTGGGCGGACGGGCCGACGCATCCCGAGGCGCATGCCCGCAATGCCGTGTTCTACGGCGACAAGGGCATCGACCGCTCGCCCTGCGGCACCGGCACCTCCGCCCGCATGGCCCAGCGGGTCGCCAGGGGCCGCCTGCGGATCGGCGACGACTTCGTGCACGAGAGCATCATCGGCACCCTCTTCCACGGCCGGGTCGAGGGCGCGGCGGAGGTCGGCGGGCGCCCGGCGATCCGCCCGAGCATCGGCGGCTGGGCCCGGGTGACCGGCCACAACACGATCCTGGTCGACGAGCGCGACCCCCTCGCCTTCGGCTTCCAGGTGGCGTGACGGGTCCTACTGCGACGCCCCCTCCCCGATCACCGTGAAGCCCTGCGCCTCGAAGAAGCGCCGGGCGGCCTTGCTCCTCAGATAGGCGAGGAAGCGGGCGCCGCCCTCGCCCTTCGCCTCCGCGGTGACGGCGAAGGGATAGACCACCGGCGGGTGGCTGCCGGCGGGAAACACCCCCACCACCGTCAGGCCCGGATCGGACCGGGCGTCGCTCTCGTAGACGACGCCGAGCTGCGCCTCGCCGCGGGAGACCAGCGCCAGGGCCGCCCGCACGTTGTCGGCCTGGGCGAGCCGCGGCTGCACCTGCGCCCAGAAGCCCAGCGCCTCGAACGCCGCCTTGGCGTATTTCCCGATCGGCACCGAATTGACCTCGCCGGTGGCGAGCCGCCCGTCGGGGCCGAGGGCCCGGGAAAACCAGTCCGGCGTGAACGCCGCCTCGCCGAGCTGGGCGGCCTTCGGCGCCACCACGACCAGGCGGTTGGTGAGGAGGTTCACCCGGGTCTCGGGCCGGATCAGCCTGCGGGCGGCGAGGTAGTCCATCCATTCGAGGTCGGCCGAGGCGAAGAGGTCGGCCGGCGCGCCCTGCTCGATCTGGCGGGCGAGCGCCGAGGAGGCGGCGTAGCTCGCCCGCACCGGGAGGCCGCTCTCGGCCGTGAAGGCCTTCGCAACATCGTCGAGGGCGTTCTTCAGGCTCGCCGCCGCGAAGACCGTCGTCGGCTCGGCGGCGCGTGCCGGGGTCGCGAGAGCGAGGAGGCAGACGGCCCAGAGGGCGCGGGCGGGGCGGCACATGGCGGTGATCCTCGAGCTTGCGATGAGGTCGTCGCGCTATATGCTGCCGTGCATAGCGATGACCAGTCCCGGGCGCCGGAATTCCGGCGCTTCCCAGGCGGACCGGCGCCCGTCATGGTCGGGTCTTACGCCCGACACCCGCGAGCCCCATGGCGTCCCTCTCCATCCGCCTCGATCTCGATGCCGGCATCCGCGTCGGCCCCGGGAAGATCCGCCTGCTCGAGGCGATCGCCGCGCACGGCTCGATCTCGGCCGCCGGCCGGGCGCTCGGCATGTCGTACCGCCGGGCCTGGCTCCTGGTGGACGAGTTGAACGGAGCCTTCGCCGAGCCGGTCGTCGCCGGCCGGGCCGGGGGCCGCAGCGGCGGCGGCGCGGCGGTGACGCCGTTCGGGGAGCGCCTGATCGCCTGCTACCGCGGCATCGAGCGCGACGCCGCGCAGGCGGCGCGGGAGCGGCTCGCCGGTCTCGCGGACGCGCTCGCGCCCGCCCGCGTTCCGCCAGGGCCGCGGATGCCGTAAGCCACAGCGACGGTCCCGGGGGAGACACCGCCATGCTGCTCTACGAGCACCCGCTCTCGTCCTATGCCCAGAAGGTCAAGATCGCCCTGCGCGAGAAGGGGGTGCCCTTCACCGCCGAGCTGCCGTTGACCTTCGGCACCGGGCGGCAGGACGGAGCCTTCGCGGCCGCCAATCCCCGCACCGAGGTGCCGGTGCTGATCGACGACGACGTGACGTTGTTCGAATCGACCGTGATCCTCGAATACGTCGAGGAACGCTGGCCCGAGCCGCCGCTCCTGCCCCGCAGCCCCGCCGCCCGGGCCTTCGCGCGCCTGACCGAGGAGGTCTGCGACACCCAGTACGAGGCGGTGAACTGGGGGTTCGGCGAGATCCTGTGGTTCCGCCGCGCCACCGGGGCGCTGGCCGACCGCCTGCGGGCCCGGGCGGCGGCGCAGACCCGCGTGCTGCAGGACTGGCTCGCCGGGCGGCTCGGCGAGGCGGAGTGGTTCGGCGGCGCGCGGTTCGGCTGGGCCGACGCGGCCGTCGCCCCGATGCTCAACCGCTCGGTGCATTACGGGCTCGGTCCGCCGGAGGGCAGCCCGCTCGCCCGCTGGCACGCCCGGGTGCGCGAGCGTCCCTCCGTGGCGGAGACGTTTCGGGAATTCGACGGCGCGGCGGCCCGGATGGCGCAGGCCGCCGACCTCTACACGACGGGCGGGCGCCGGCGCGAGTACCGCGACCACCGCCTCGAATGGATGATCAAGTCGGGCGGCGTCGAAGTGGTGCTGGCGGGCCTGCGCGACCGCACCATCCGCTTCCCCTGGCCGGAGGGCGAGCCGGGCTGACACGGCCGAACCGCACCGGCGACGATCCGCCACCTCGCCGCGCGGCGCCCCGGCAGGCCGCCCGACCTGCCGTCGGTCGAGCGGCGGAGCAGTCTTCGCGTCGCCGACGATCGATCCTGGTCGCCATCGCGAGAGAATCAGCCGCCGCGCCGCGCGGCCCGGACCCGCGACCGAAGCATCCGGCGTCCTCTTGCGGGCGCGAACCGGCTCCGCGACGTCCTCGCCGGTCCCGCGATGCTGTTCGGCCGGAGCCGGATCTGCCGGGGTCCAGCGGCATGCGGCGGCTCGGACTGGCGGCCGTGTTTCCGGGAGAAACACGTTTGCCGGCAAAGACTTCGCGGCCCAGAAACACGGCCGGCCACCCGCCCCGACAGCTCCGCGACGGCCTTCACAGGAGTGTCGCAGAACGCCCATACAGAGCGAACACAATCCGAAACAAGCTGTAATAAGGCAGTCTCGTGCCCGCCTGATCCGACACATCGCATGATCGCGGGCGGGCTTGTCGTCGCTTCCGCGCCCTCCTGATTTCCCGCTCTTCCTCGACGCTTCGCTCCGGCAGGCGGCGCCTTCCCTGCGCGCCCGCCATCGACGCCCCTTGGGCGCGCGGCGGGCGCACATCACGGACAACGACGCCATGGCTGGAACGATTTCCCTGACCGCCCTCGGGGCTGCCTACACCCAGACCTTCGACGCGCTGGCGAACACGGGCACGTCCTCGATGCTGCCCGTCGGCTTCGACCTTGCCGAGGCGGGGACCGCCGCCAACGCGACCTACACGGCCGGCACCGGCTCGGCGAACACGGGCGATACCTACAGCTTCGGGTCGAGCGGCTCGACCGACCGGGCCCTCGGGACGCTGCTGAGCGGCTCCCTCTCCTCGGTGTTCGGCGCCTCGTTCACCAACGCCACCGGCGCGGCCATCACCGGTCTCGCGGTCGGCTACCAGGGCGAGCAGTGGCGGTTCGGCGGGACGGCGAACAACCGCAACACCCTCGCCGACCGGCTCGACGTCCAGTACAGCCTCAACGCGACGAGCCTGTCCGACGCCGCCGCAACCTGGATCGACGCCGACTCCCTCGACTTCGCGAGCCCGGTCACCTCCGGCACGGCCGGCGCGCTCGACGGCAACGCGGCCGCCAACCGGACGAGCGTCGGCGCGACCCTCGGCAATCTCTCGATCGCCAATGGCGGGACGTTCTGGGTCCGCTGGGTCGACTTCAACGTCACGGGCTCCGATGACGGGCTCGCGATCGACGACCTCACGCTGACGCCGCAGGGCGTGCAGCCGACCACCCTCTCGATCGCCGCCGCCGACGCCAGCAAGGCCGAGGGCGGGCCCGGCGCCTCGACGCCCTTCACCTTCACGGTGACGCGCGGCGGCGGCACGACGGGGGCGACGAGCGCCACCTACACCGTCTCCGGCACGGGCCCGAACGCCGCCAACGCCGCGGATTTCGCCGGCAACGCCTTCCCGACCGGGACGGTGTCGTTCGCGGCCGGCGAGACGACCAAGACGGTGACCGTCGCGGTCGCGGGCGACGCCGCGGTCGAGCCGAGCGAGACCTTCGCGGTCACGCTCTCGAACCCGACCGGCGGCGCCACGCTCGCGACCGCCGCGGCGACCGGCACCATCGTCAACGACGACACCGGGAACGCCATCAACGGGATCGCGGTCTACGACGCCGCGCCCTCGCTCCAGGGCCTGTCGGGCGCGACCAGCACCACGGCGCCGACCGCCACGAACGCGCTCCAGCTGGTGCGCCTCGGCGCCTACGCCACCACCAACGACACGGCGACGCAAGCGGCGCCGAACGCCGAGGTGGTGGCCTACGATTCCTCGACGAGCCGGCTCTACGTCCAGAACACCAACGAGAACCGGATCGAGATCGTCTCGCTCGACGCCGCCGGCTCTCTCGCGAAGACCGGCGAGATCCTGCTGTCGGGCCTCGCGCAATACGGCTCGGTGAACTCGGTCGCAGTCTTCAACGGCCTCGTGGCGGTGGCCTATGCCAACGCGACCGGCGACGCGGCCGGCCGCGTCGCGCTGTTCAACGCCGACGGCACGCTCCTGCGCTCGCTCGCCGTCGGGGTCGGGCCCGACCAGCTCACGTTCACCCGCGACGGCAGCCGCCTCCTCGTCGCCAACGAGGGCGAGCAGGCGAGCGCCGCCAGCAATCCGGTCGGGGGCGTCTCGATCATCGACGTGTCGGGCGGGGCGGCGAACGCCTCGGTCGTCGCAACCGTCGGGTTCGAGGGGCTGAACGGCGCCGAGGCGACCTTGCGCGCCCGCGGCCTCGCGGTCACGCCCGGCAACTCCGCCGCGGCCGACATAGAGCCCGAATACATCGCGATCTCGCCCGACAACCGCTTCGCCTACGTCACCCTGCAGGAGGTGAACGGCGTCGCGGTGATCGACCTCGCCAATCCCGGCACGGCGCCGATCGCGATCCAGCCTCTGGGCGCGGTCAACCACGCGCTCGCCGGCAACGAGTTCGACGCTTCCGACCGCGACGGCCCGAACGGCGCCGCCTCGATCCGGATCGCCGCGACGCCGGCCGGCACCCCGATCTACGGCCTGCTCCAGCCCGATGCCATCGCGTCGTTCACCGCGGGCGGCGCGACCTATTTCGTCACGGCGAACGAGGGCGACCAGCGGGTCATCGGCGGCGCCGACGACGGCAACGACGTCGCGCGCCTCAGCGCGGTGCCGAACAGCCGGCTGACCCCGGCGCTCCAGGCGCTCAAGTCCGACCCGGCCTATGCCCGCCTCAACGTGCTGCTGCGCACCGGCGACACCGACGGCGACGGCGTGATCGACCAGCTCAACACGCTGGGCGGCCGCGGCCTCTCGATCTTCCGCCAGAACCAGGACGGCACCCTCACCAAGGTGCGGGAGACCGGCGGGGAATTCGAAAAAATCTTCGCCCAGATCGCGCCGGGCCGGTTCAACAACGACCAGACCGTCGCCGACACGCCCGACGACCGCTCCGACAACAAGGGGCCGGAGCCCGAGGGCATCACGATCGGCACGGTCAACGGCCGCATCTACGCCTTCGTCGGCCTCGAGCGCCAGAGCGGCATCCTGGTCTACGACGTGACCGATCCGGCGAACGCGAGCTACGTCTCCACCATGCCGCCGCTGGCCGGCTCGGCCGCCGATCTCGGCCCGGAGGTGCTGACCTTCATCGCCGCCGACCACAACCCGACCGGCACCAACCTGGTGGTGTCGGCGAACGAGGTGGCGAACGGGGGCGCCACGCTCTACGCCGCCCTGCCCCAGGGTACGACGCAGGAGATCTCCTTCGCGGCCGATTCGCTCACCGTCAGCCGGGCGGAGGGCAACGGCGGCGCCACGACCTTCAGCTTCACGGTCCGGCGCACCAACGGCACGCTCGGCGCGGTGGCCTTCACCGCCGAGCTCGCCGGCACCGGCGCGAGCCCGGCGAATGCCGCCGACTTCGGCGGCGCGCCGAGCCTGCCGCTCACCGTCACGGGCACGATCCCGGCGGGCGCGGCGTCAGCGGTGGTCACCGTCACCGTGCAGGGCGACGCGACGCCGGAGCCGAACGAGACCTTCGGCCTGACCTTGCGCAGCGCCGCCTCGACCCAGGCCGGCATCACGGCCGCCGTGAGCGCCAGCAACGCCACCGCGACCGGCACCATCCTCAACGACGACGTCACCCTGATCTCGGCGGTGCAGGGCACCGGCAGCGCCAGCCCGCTCGTCGGCCAGACCGTGACGGTCGAGGCGATCGTGGTCGGCGACTTCCAGAACGGCGACGCGGACGCCAAGCGCAACCTCGGCGGCTTCTACCTGCAGGAGGAGAAGGCCGATCAGGACGCCAATCCGCTGACCTCGGAAGGGCTGTTCGTCTACGAGGGCACCGGCAACCGCCTCGTCGACGTCGCCGAGGGCGACCGGGTCCGAATCACCGGCACGCTCACCGAGTTCAACGGCGAGACGCAGCTCACGGTCAACGCCGCCTCCGGCATCGAGGTCGTGCAGGCCGGCGCGCTCTCGGCGGCGGAGGTCAAGGCACAGGCGGTCGACGTGTCCCTGCCGGCCGCCGGGGTCGTGGGCACCGGGACCACCGCCCAGCCCGACCTCGAGCGCTACGAGGGCATGCTGGTCCGCTTCCCGCAGACCCTGTCCATCTCCGAGCAGTTCAACCTCGACCGCTTCAACGAGATCCGCCTCGCCGCGGGCGGGCGCCCCGAGACCTTCACCAACGCGTTCGAGCCGGGCGCGACCGACTACGCCGCCTACCTGGCGCAGACCGCGGCGCGCTCGATCACCTACGACGACGGCCTCAACAGCCAGAACCTGCCGATCGAGACCCTCGACGGCTTCGGCCCGACCTATTCGACCGCCACGGCGCCGCGGATGGGCGACACCGTGACGGGCCTGACCGGGACCCTCGGCTACGGCCTGACCAACGCCTTCCGGGTTCGCGCCATCAACGACGGCGACAATACCTTCGCCAAGGCCAACCCGCGGCCCGCGACGCCGGACGCGGTCGGCGGCACGCTGAAGGTCGGCAGCCTCAACGTCCTCAACTACTTCACCACCCTCAACGCCTCGTCGACCTCGCTCACCGCGATCGGCCAGGCGCCGCGGGGCGCCAACACCAGCGAGGAGCTGGCGCGCCAGACCGAGAAGCTCGTCACGACGCTGATCGGCACCGGCGCCGATGTCCTGGGCCTTACCGAACTCGAGAACCAGTTCCAGCTCGGCAACCCGGGCAACGCGCTGGAATACCTCGTCGGCCAGCTCAACGCCCGGGCCGGCGCCGGCACCTACGCCTACGTGAACCCGGGCAGCCAGCTCGACAACGGCCAGTTCCTCGGCGGCGACGCCATCGCGGTCGGCTTCATCTACAAGCCAGCGAAGGTCAGCGTCGCGCTCAACACCACGATCGAGAAGCTCGACGACGCGGATGTGGCGCGCCTCGACCCCGCTTTGCTGCAGCAGAGCACGATCGGCCACCTCTTCACCGGGGTTAACACCAGCCGCGCCTCCCTGGCGGTGACGTTCCGGGAAACTGCGACGGGCGAGGACTTCACGGCGGTGATCAACCACCTGAAGTCGAAGAGCGGCAGCGGCACCGGGGCGGATGCCGACCAGGGCGACGGCCAGGGCGCCTGGCAGCAGCAGCGCGAACTCGCCGCCAAGGCGCTGACCGCGTGGGTGGCGACGAAGCCGACCGGCACGCCGGATTCCGACGTGATCCTGCTCGGCGACTTCAACGCCTACCTCAAGGAGGACGCCCTCGACACGGTCAAGGCCGGGGGCTTCACCAACCTCGCCGAGGACCGCCTCGCCGACCCGTATTCCTACGTCTTCGACGGGGCCTACGGCGCCCTCGACCACGCCTTCGCCAATGGCAGCCTCAACGGCCAGGTGACCGGGGTGACCGAGTGGCACGTCAACGCCGACGAGGCAGACGCGATCGACTACAACCTCGATTTCGGCCGGCCCGCCTCGTATTTCGACGGTCGGGTCGCGGCGCGCGAATCCGACCACGATCCGGTCCTCGTCGGCCTCAAGCTCGACCAGACCGCGCCGACCCTGATCTCGGCCACGCCCGCCGACAACGCCACCGGGGTGGCGCCCGGCGCCACCATCACCCTGCGCTTCAGCGAGGCGGTGAAGGCCGGCACCGGGTCGATCACGATCACCGACGGGGCGGGCGACACCCGCACCATCGCGGTCACGGATACCGCACAGGTCGCCATCGCGGGCGACACCGTGACGATCAACCCGACGACCGACCTCAAGGCGGGCACCGCCTACGACGTCGTCCTGCCCCGCAGCGCGATCACCGACGCGGCCGGCAACGCCTTCGCGGGCCTCGCGCAGGACCAGCTCGACTTCACCACCCAGCAGGCTGCCCCGATGACCTACACGCTCCAGATCCTGCACGCCTCGGACTGGGAGGCCGGCCTCCTGGCGACCCAGCGCGCCGCCAACTTCGCGGCGATCGTCGACAAGCTCGAGGACGCGACCCCGAACTCGATCACGCTGTCGACCGGCGACGGCTGGATCCCGAGCCCGTTCTTCATCGCGGGCGCCGACCCGCAGCTGAACGCGACCTATAACGGCATCTACAACCAGTTCTACGGGCTGTCGGGCGCCAACGCCTACAACCGGCTTACCGCCTCGCCGGGCCGGGCCGACATCACGATCCAGAACATCATCGGCGTCCAGGCGGCGGTGTTCGGCAACCACGAGTTCGATTCAGGGCCGACCGAGGTCGCCAACATCATCGGCGCGAATCTCGGCACGGCGGCAGGCCCGGCGGACGACACCTGGGTCGGGGCGCAGTTCCCCTACCTCTCGACCAACCTCAACTTCTCGCGGGAATCGGCCCTGTCGGGCCTCGTCCATGCGGATGGCGACGCCGCCACCTTCGCCCAGACCGGCCCGACCTCGACCCAGACCGGCACCGGCACCGACAAGATCGCCAAGTCGACGGTCATCACCGAGAACGGCGAGAAGATCGCCTTCATCGGCGCCACCACCCAGGTCGAGCCGCTTCTGACCACGCTGGGCAACGTCACCGTCGACGGCTTCACCGGCCGCGACGAGATCCCGCTGCTCGCCCAGCAGATCAACGCCGAGGTGGACCGGGTGCTCGCGGCGAATCCCGGCCTCAACAAGGTCGTCGTCGGCACCCACCTGCAGCAGCTCTCGAACGAGCAGGCGCTCGCGCCGCTGCTGCGCAACGTCGACGTGCTGATCGGAGGCGGCTCGCACACGCTGCTGTCGGACTCCAACGACCGGCTGCTCGCCGGCGACGCCTCGGGCGGCGCCTACCCGCAATTCTTCACCAACGCCTCGGGCCGGACCCTGGCGCTGGTCAACACGGCGTCGGAGTACTCCTATGTCGGCCGCCTGACGGTCACCTTCGACGACCAGGGCAACGTCATCCGCGACTCGGTCACGCCGCAGAACTCGGGCGCGGTCGCGGTGGACGATGCGAGCGTGGCGCAGCTCTGGGGCTCGACCCAGGCGGCCTTCATGCCGGGCAGCAAGGGCTTCCTCGTCCGCGAGATGATCGAGGGCCTCGACGTCAACAACGACGGCGTGCAGGAGACCGCCGGCGTCGCCGACATCATCCGCCAGCAGGACGGCAACATCCTGGGCCGCACCAGCGTCTACCTCGAGGGGCGCCGTGGCGAGGTCCGCACCGAGGAGACCAACCTCGGCGACCTCTCCGCCGACGCCAACCTGTGGTACGCCAAGCAGTACGACCCGACGGTCGCGGTCTCGATCAAGAACGGCGGCGGCATCCGCGACTCGATCGGCTCGTTCTCGACCGCGGGCGGCGGCACCGCCGAGCTGCCGCCGGCGGCGAACCCCTCCGCCGGCAAGCAGGCGGGCGACATCTCGCAGCTCGACGTCACCAACTCGCTGCGCTTCAACAACGCGCTCGCCGTCACGACCGTCTCGGCCCTGGAGATGAAGCGGATCCTGGAGCACGCGGTCTCGGCGACCGCCGCCGGCGCGACGCCGGGCCAGTTCCCGCAGATCGGCGGCCTGACCTTCTCCTTCGACGCCACCAGGACCGCACAGACCCTCGACGCCAACGGCACCGTCACCCGCGAGGGCCAGCGCATCCTCAACGCCGCGATCATCGACGAGAACGGCCGCATCCTCGACACCCTGGTCCAGAACGGTCAGCTCGTCGGCGACCCGAGCCGCGGCATCCGCACCGTCACCCTCGACTTCCTGGCCACCGGCACGTCGAGCGCGCCGGGCCTCGGCGGCGACAACTACCCGTTCCCGGCCTATGGCGAGAACAAGGTGGCGCTCGCCTCCGCAACCCCGGGCTCCGCGCTGCCCAACACCGCGACCTTCGCGGCCCAGGGCACCGAGCAGGACGCGATGGCCGAGTACCTGCGCGCCTTCTACGCCTCCACGCCCTACGGCACCCCCGACACCACGCCGGCGGGCGACACCCGGATCCAGAACCTCGCTTCCCGCAGCGACACCGTGCTGGCCCGGGGCGTCACCCGCACCGGCACCGGCGGCGCGGACCGTCTCGACGGCACGGCCTACGACGACCTGATCTCCGGGGGGGCGGGCGACGACATCGTGTTCAACAGCCCGGGCAACGACATCCTGCTGGGCGGCC
>NZ_SRLB01000067.1 GCF_004745635.1 Methylobacterium nonmethylotrophicum
GCAGCCGAGGCCTGCTGCTCGGCCAGCAAGGCGCGCCGCCATCGGAACAGCAGGCTGGAGTGCAGACCGTGCCGGCGAGCTACCTCCGAGGCGGTCGTGGCGGGATCGTCCGCCTCGGCCAGGATGGCGCGCTTCTGCTCAGGCGACCAGACGCGGCGCGTGCCTGCAACAACGACATGAGGAGAGTTGGTCATAGGCCCAGACACAGTGCCGATACAGCGCCATCTGACGCCAGTGACTGTATCCAGAGCAAAGCACTACAGGCACAAGGCGGCCGTCACCGAGCGCTTACGGAGATCCCACCTCTCAGAACGTAGAAGATCGCGTTCAGGATCTCCCGAGGCGTCCAGATCGGAGGCCGACCGCGCGGCTCAGGCCTCGGCATCAGCGGCTTGATCACCGCCCACTCGGCATCGGTCAGGTCAGTTTCATAGCGAAGGCCCGTGCGGCTATGCTGCCGCCGGGTGGTCGGGGTCCACATGGCGCTTCCAGGTCAGGCTTCAGCACCCACCTGGAATCATCGCCATCCCGGCCACTCAACCCCACCGCAGATCCTTATCGGACGGGCTCTGAGAGGCAGATCCCGACTGCGGGACGAGAGATCAGGGCGCGCCCGAGGCGATGAGCTTCGGGATACCGGTGCGAGACGGCAGACGGCCGACTGGTGTAGCGTCATCGAAGTGGGGCTACG
Organism: Methylobacterium nonmethylotrophicum; assembly: GCF_004745635.1. Lineage (GTDB taxonomy): Bacteria > Pseudomonadota > Alphaproteobacteria > Rhizobiales > Beijerinckiaceae > Methylobacterium > Methylobacterium nonmethylotrophicum. The sequence goes on from NZ_SRLB01000067.1 coordinate 692, forward strand.
CATGAGAATGTGCCCTCTGCCGGTGGCGTGTTTTCCGAGAATGATCGTCCCCACGTGCCGCCCTTGCAGCGCTCCCTTGCCTTATGGCTGACTCTTGCTCTTGCTCTCGCCCAGGCGGCAGGGGCGCAAACGCCTCTAGAGGAAGCTGCGCGGATCGCGGCCGAACCGAACTTCCTCGGCCGGCCGGGAGGAGCCGGCAACGATCCCCAGACCTCAGTCGCCCAGCCCGACTTCTCGGCCAGGCCGTCCGCGAACCTGAACACCTCGATCCAGGATCTATTGGAGCCGTATGGCGATCCGTTCGCGGCCCGTAGCTTCCTGAGGACGAGAGGCATCGCGTACAGCTTCACCTATGTCGGCGAGAGCTTCGGCAACGTCACCGGCGGCGCACGGCGCGGCGGCATCGCCGAGGGCCGTCTCGACTTCCAGTTCGACGCCGACCTGGACACCCTGATGGGTTGGCGGGACGCGGCTTTCCACACCAACCTCTACCAGATCCACGGCACCGGCCTGTCGCGCCACTACGTCGACAACTTCATGTCGGTCAGCGCGATCGAGGCGCTACCGTCCTCCCGGCTCTACGAACTCTGGGTCGAGCAGAGGTTTTTCGACGGCCAACTCGGGATCAGGGTCGGCCAACTCGCGACCGACACCGAATTCGCCGTCAGCCAAACAGGAACCCTGTTCCTCAATTCGACCTTCGGCTGGCCCAACATCATGGCCTCCATCATTCCGAGTGGTGGACCGATCTATCCGCTCGCCGTTCCGGCCGTGCGTGCGAAGTACGTGCTGAACCAAAGTTTCTCGCTGCAAGCCGGCATCTACGACGGTGACCCGGCGGGACCGCCGCGCCGCGGCAACGACCCAGACCCACAGCGGCGCAACCGCACCGGCACGAACTTCCGCACGAACGATCCTGCTCTGGTGATTGCGGAGGCCGCGTATGCCTACGGTCTCGAGGCCGATGACAACATCGAGCCCGGCACGGTGACGCTGGGCGGCTGGTATCATTTCGGCCGCTTCGGCAGTCTTCGCTTCGATCGGAGCGGAGGCTCGCTTGCCAACCCGTCCAGCAGCGGCCTTGCGCGCCGCTTCCGGGGCAACAGCGGCATCTACGGAATCATCGATCAGACGATCTACCGGGAGCCCGACGACCCGAACGATGGCGCCAGCGTATTCGTGCGCCTGTCCGGTTCGCCCTCCGATCGCAATCTGCTTGACCTCTACCTCGATGCCGGCATCGGCTATAAGGGCCTGCTGTCCGGCCGCTCGGACGATACGGTCGGCGTCGCTTTCGCCATCGAGCGTATCTCGAAGAACGCCCGAGGGTTTGATCGCGACACCCTTCTCTTCGGCGGCACGCCTGCACCGCGGCGCAGCAGCGAGGCCGTGCTGGAGGTCAGCTACCAAGCCGTCCTTGGCCCTGGCGTGACCGTGCAGCCGGACTTTCAGTACGTGTTCCGGCCCAGCGGCGGCGCCAATCCGCGCGAGATGGATGGTCGGCGGATCCGGAACGCGGCCGTGTTCGGCCTGCGCGCGACGATCCGGTACTGACCGGCGCTTGCGATGCCGATCTATCGTGCGCGCATGGCGTCGTTGGCGAGTCCAATTAGCCTATGGTGTCAATCAGGAGTTGCCCGAGCCTTTGCTCGCGCCAACAGCAGCTCGAATTCGGCGTGACGGTCATCATGGGTGCGGATATACTCTCGCACGAGGGATTTCACGATCGTGTCGCACCAGGCATTGATGGCAGACAGTTCGGTGTCCGGGCTGTCGGATCGCAAGCTCTCGATGGCTTTCAGCGCCCCTGCCTTGGCGACATCGGCTGCTTGTCTCAGGACGAGGAGGTTCTCGGCGGTGGGGACGCCGTGGCTGACTTCGTCCTTCACTTCCTGCGCGTAGAAGCGAAAGTCTCCCCGCTTGCCGGCCGTTTCGGACAGGAAGGAGGGATCGCGAGCGGCGCAGACATTTCCAATCATCAGCATGAGGTCGGCCGGCGTGAGCAATCGCGTCAGCATGCTAAGATCCGAGGATGCTGCCAAGCTGCTCGCGGGTAAAGTAGTCAGCCCTGCGAGAGTCACGGCGGCAACGATGCACTTCGAGAACTTGCAGCACATAAGCACCATCCGGAATATTCTTGCCGCGAGTAACAAAATCTGGATTAGGGAGTCCGGCACTGTGCTACTGGTCTTGTGCCCGACGCTATATGCCTAGCCGCCATGCCCTTATCCTGTCCGACATCGTTGTTCGTGACGAGTTGCCTTGCTGCTACTCAGCCCTTTCTCGACACTCGCCCGGACTGAATTTTGAGCGCCGCTCTGATCGTGCTGGGCGACGACGACGAGCCGGGACGGGAAGCCAAGGTCTACAAGCTCGACAACCGCTTCGATCCCGCGACGGCCCGGCGTCTGATCCGGGCCAAGCTCGCCAACGCGGATGGCCTCTACCTGCCCGGCGAGTTCGTCCGGACGCGTCTGCAGGTCGGCCGCAAGGAGCGCCTCCTGGTGCCGACCCGCGCCCTGGCGGCGCAACTCGACCAGCGCATCGTCTGGAGCATCGGCGCCGATTGCCGCATCAGCATGCGGCCCGTCGAGACGGGTGGAAGCTACGGCGATCAGACCGAGATCGTGAGCGGATTGAAGCCCGGCACCCGGATCGCGTCAGATCATCTGCAACGCCTCAGCCAGAACCTGTGCGTCGGTGTCCGTCCTGCGGCCAAAGCGGATATCGCGCAGGATGGCACACGAGGCATGCCTCAGTCGGGATCTTCCGCCGGCGGGGCTGGCTCGGCTGCTCCCTGAACGGGCCGGCCCGCTGCAGCGCGGAGATCTCTCGTTCGCTCGCACCGTAGGAGCGCCGGCAGGCGGAGGAACGACACGATCTCCACGGCCGTTATCCAGTCCGCAGCTGTATGGTAGCCCCCCTTGATAAAGATTTTTCCCGTGAGATCACGCGTCCTCGCATGCACGGCAGCCGCCCTCCTCGGGAGCTTCGCCCTGTATGGGTCCGCCCTGGCGGCCCCGGGCACACCGGTGCTAGGCGCTGGCCTGAACCCGGAGCTCTCACTCGTTCGCATGACCCGAGGCGAGACGATGCATCGCCGGATGCCGCGCGGACGCCGGGTGCAGCCGCGCGGCATGGGTGACCCCAACGCGCGCAACCCCTCCCGCCCCGGGTACCAGCAGCAGAAGGGAAACACCTCGGGCGGCCCACGCTACTGAAGACCGTCATCCGGACGTGGTCGCCGGCTCGCGCGGCCCCGCACACCGAAGCGCCTCCAACGCGGAACACTCGGTGTGCGCCGTCTCGCTCGGAGCCGGCAGGGAAGCGGGCGCTCGGCAGCAGACGGGCGTGGGGTCGGTTTCAGGGGACACAGCGACCGGACGACCGTTGCGCGAGGGGCTTGGCTTTGGCCGGTGAGAGATTAAGCGCCGTGCCGATCAGGGCCAGATGCGAGAAGGCCTGCGGAAAGTTGCCGAGTTGGCGCTTGGCTCGCGGATCGTATTCCTCAGCGAGGAGCCCGACATCGTTGCGGAGCGCAAGCAGGCGTTCGAAGAGAGCCTGCGCCTCCTCGCGCCGGCCCTGCAGCATCCAATTGTCGGCAAGCCAGAAGCTGCAGGGTAGGAAGGCTCCTTCGCCGGGCGGCAACCCGTCCTGAGTTTCCTCGGTGCGGTAGCGCAGGACGAACCCGTCGACCAAGAGGTCTCGCTCGATGGCGCTGACCGTCGCGCGGATGCGCGGGTCGCTTGCAGGCAGGAAGCCGACTAAGGGCAGCAGCAGCAGGCTCGCGTCCATGGTTCTGGAGCCGTAGGACTGCACGAAAGCGCCTACCTCAGGGTTGAAGCCCTGCCGGCACACATCGGTGTGTATCCGCGCCCGCAGCGCCCGCCAGCGCGCGACCGGCCCGTCCCAGCCGAACTCGGCTGCGGTTTTCACCATCCGGTCGAGTGCGACCCAGGCCATCACCTTCGAGTGGACGAAGTGCTTGCGCCCGCCGCGCACCTCCCAGATGCCCTCGTCCGGCTGGTCCCAGACGGTCTCAAGATGCTCGGCTAGCGCCTTCTGCAGGGCCCAGGCTTCCGGGTTCTCGGCCAGCCCCCCGTGCCGGGCCTGGTGCAGCGCGTCCATGACCTCGCCGAAGACGTCGAGCTGAAGCTGTGTGGCGGCGGCGTTCCCGACCCGGACGGGACGCGAGCCCTCGTAGCCTGGCAGCCATGCCACCTCCCATTCGCGCAGGTGGCGCTCGCCGGCGAGGCCATACATGATCTGGAGTTGGGCCGGGCTGCCGGCCACCGCCCGCAGGAGCCACTCGCGCCAAGCCCGGGCCTCGTCGTAGTAGCCGGCGTTCATCAGCGCCAGCAGTGTGAGGGTCGCGTCCCGCAGCCAGCAGTAGCGATAGTCCCAATTGCGCGCGCCGCCGATCCTCTCCGGCAGGGAGGTAGTGGGGGCAGCAACGAGGCCCCCTGTCGGCGCATAGGTGAGCGCCTTCAGCGTGATGAGTGAGCGGCCCACGGCCTCGGACCAGCGGCCCTGATAGGTGCACCGGCTCGACCAGTTATGCCAGAACGCCTCGGTCTCGGCGAGCGCGCGGAACGGATCGACCGACACGGGCGGCGGCTGATGCGACGGGCCGTAGCTGAGGACGAACATTGCGGTCTCCGCCTCGCCGAGCGTAAACGCTCCGACGGTTCTCAAATCCTCACCGTGCAGCGGCACGCCGGTCTTCAGCACCAGCATGTCGGGTCCGGCGATGGCTCGCAGCAGACCGCCCTCCAGGCGGCTCACCCATGGCACGTTCGCACCGTAGCCGAAGCGGAGGACAAGGTCGGTTTGCAAGGTCGTGCGGCCTCGCCGGCCAACGACGATGCGCACCAGGTCCGGAGCAGCACTGCGCGGGGGCATAAAGTCGATCAGGGTGACGGCGCCCTCGGCCGTCTCGAACTCCGTCTCGAGGATCAGGGTGCCTACGCGGTAGCGGCGCGACACGCGGAACCCTGGGGCGGCGGGGGCGATCTGCCAGCGGCCGTTCTCGGGTGAGCCAAGCAGGGCCGCAAAGCACGCCGACGCGTCGAACCGCGGCCAGCACAGCCAGTCGATCGAGCCGTCGCGCGCGACGAGCGCGGCCGCCTCGCAGTCGCCGATCAGGGCGTAATCCTCGATCCGGGACGGCACGGCCGGTGCCTCTCGCACGCTCAGGTTTTTCGCAGCTTTTCCTCTTCCTGCAGAATCTCGTTCTCGACCTGCACGGTGACGTGGCGCGTGTCGAACTCGGCCGCCATGACCCGCTGCACCGCCTTGAGGATGCGCGCGGCCTCGGCCATGTCGGTCACGACGACGTGCGCGCTCATGGCGTCGATGCCGGAGGTGATCGAGCGCACGTGCAGGTCGTGAACGGAGCGCACACCCGGGATTGCCAGCAGCTGACGCTCGACGATGCGGGTGATTACGGAGGCGACATCCGAGCCACGGAAGCCGTTCGCAGCCTCGTAGGCCCCCAGCGGTTGAGCGCGCGCGCCCTGTGCTCCAGGTGCGCCCGAAGCGAGCATGATGAGACCGGCGACGAAGGCGTAGTTGATGGTCGGCATCTGTGATCTCGCACGGCGTACGGTGCTACCAAGCCGGATTTCGCTCCATCATTGCACGGGAGAGCCGCGGTTGCGAACCGCCCTGTCCCTCCCGCGTCGCGTTCCGGCAACGGGGAGAGCCGCGGGTGCCGCGGCTGCAGCACAACTACGCCAAGACCACGCACGCGGCACAGGGGGGTAACGGTGGACGAGGTCGCCGCGATCGTGCGCGATAGTGGCGAGACGGTCCGGCGCTGGGTCCACCGCCACGAAGTCCTCGCCGCACAGCAGCCGCAGCACCGCATCCCGCTTGCGCTGCTGGGACATGTGCCCGCCGCGGCCGGGGCCAACCGCGTCTACAACAGCTCCCGTGTTCGTCATCACCCCTGTCGGGAGACCGTCCGCTAATGGGGGGTCTCAAGCAACCGGGGGCGGACGAGGGGACGCTCGCACAAACGCGGTGAGCGCGTGGTCGAGAGCTTCGCCACTAGCCTCCGGCAGGACGGGATTGCGGTCCACGCCGGCCTTAGGTTGCCCTGAGCAGCGGGCAGGCCCAGGAGCGCGTCAATCGCCTCAAGCTGTTGAAGCGCTTCGTATACCGCCGCGCCAAGCCCGACCGACTGCGCCGACTTCTCATCGCAGTGATTAATTGACCCTGAACCACCAAACTTGGCGATGAACCACTTTTCAGGGGACAGGCCGGGAGAGAAGCCCCAACAGCGTACGCTCAGCGCGTCAGTCCGCCGTCGACAGCTGCAAAGGACGGATTTGCTTGTGATGAGAGGGGAGATCGACTTGGATTGGGTCTTATCGCGACCGTCAATTTTTTAGAAGCGGCAGATCAAGGAGCGGGCATGACTGTCATGACGGTCAAATTCGTTATAGCAAGCGACAACGAAGCTTCACATCAGCTGATCTATAGCAAGTTCATTGATGAGCTAGGTCGCGGGCGCGGCAAATTCCAAATTATTTTTAAAGACAATTTATGTTTCGTAAGCACTCCAGAAAGCATACACGACTTCGCAAGGCGGTTAATAAATAAAACAGATTTCAGGATAGACAAAGATCGCCTAATGGTGATCGATGAGCGCTCCAAGAAAATATTTACGTGCGGAGGCTACGATATGGACATATTCGCAAAATTTCCAGATTTTCAGCTGATTTCGATAACTGAATAATAGCGATGAACAAGCGCTTAGATGAGAATTGACCAAATTTTATTGTCCAGCGAAATCAAGCTGGGTTGGGACTGAATAGGCCGAGTGCGCGTTGGGGTAGATACAATTTTCTTCCAGCGGCCCGGCTGTCCGGCCGTGTCGCAACCTCGGTCAAGCGATGTGAACTGCACCCTGTTTGACCGGACAGGCCGCACAGCTCAGGAAGGCATAGGCGTTGCCGTGCCGGCGGTCATGGTCAACGGCGAGGCGCCGATCAACCCTCAGAAGTCCGTGTGGAGGCGGGCCGCGAAAAAGTGTGCCGGGCCACGGTCGCGGTTGTAGGCCGGGTTCGCCACGAGCTGGTAATCGGCGGAGACAGTCACGGCCTTCGTGAGGCTCAGCGCGTAGTACGCCTCGGCCGCGCGCTCGGCGCGGTAGGTCAAGCGGCCATCGCCGATCACCAGACCGAGGCCGCCGTTGGCGAAGAAATCCCGGTGGGAGCGGGACAGGTTGTTGAGGGCAGCGCCGAGGCCGAGCGTGTCGTCGGGCCGGCCCCAGGCGCCGCCCTTCAGCGAGACACCGCCGGAGACACTGCGGTCGATGTCGGCGAAGGAGAGGCTCTCGTTGCGTCCGTCGTTCAGGCTGGCCCGCGCGAACACCCCGAATTGCGACGTCACCACCTGTTCGAGGTTGAGGTAGAGCCCGCTCTTGCGCCGGTCGCGTCGGGTGGCCGCAGCCGCATCGTTGATGTCGGCGAAGAAGCCCCCTTGCGTGAGGTCGACCACCTCGCGGTAGTTCGCCGTGCGGGCGACGTTGGTGAACAGGCCGAGGCGGATCTTGCCGGGCTGGTCCAGCCCCGGGAGGACGTGGCGCTCCTCCAGCTCGACCGTAAGGCCTCCCTTCCGCGTGATGCGCGGGTCGAGAACGTTGCTGCTCGGTTCTTTCGGCACCTGTGTGTAGGCCGCCCGGATCGCGAACTCCTTGCGGTTGTACTCGACCATCACGCCTTGGGTGAACCCGGGCAGGTTCGCGGGGAAGTCATAGGCCCCGGACGCCCAGAGGGACCAGTTCAGGAAATCGACGCGGGGATCGTGCGCGTAGGTGTTGCCGTCGAAGAAGTCGCCGAGCGCGAACTTGCCGGCCACGATCGTGATCCGCTCAACGTCACGGCGGGTCGCGACCTGGTTCGGGCCGTCGGGCATGTCCTCGGTCTCGCCGCCGAGGCCGAAGGTCTGGCGGACGAAGTAGCGTTGCGAGCGGAATTTCGGGAAGGGCGCGCCGGCCTTCTGCGCCTCGCCATTGACGAAGCCGGCGACGCCGAGCGTCCGGCTCAGGCCGAAGCCCTGGTCGAATTCGGGGTTATAGTAGAGTTCCGTGCTGTCCGTGAGCTTGAAACCGAGGAAGGCGGTCGCCGTCAGCGTGGCGCGTGCCTGGCGCGGCACGAGGCTCTGCGGCCCGAGATAGGGCGAGCGGAAGCCGGACACGCCCTGGTCCACGAAGGTCGTCTGGCCGTGCAGCGAGACGCGGTCGCTGATCGCCGTATCGGGATCGTGGGGGGCTACCTCGCCGGGCTCGGGCGGCAAGACGAGACCACCCGGATACCAGGACAGGCGCGCGAGGACTTGGTTGGAGGTGAAGGAGGCCCGCGCGGAGAAGGGGCCACCGGTGACGCCCGGAACGGTGTTGAGATCGAGCCGTCCGCTCCGGCCGAGGTCGAGGTAGCGGTATTCCAGTCCCAGCGCAAAGTTCTCGGTGATGGCATACTCGATGCCGGCACCGAGCGAGAACCCGAGGAAGGCGTGGCCCCGCCGACGGGTCGGGGCTGACTTCGTCCCCGTATCGGGAAAGTTGGACAGGAACCGGACCTGCGCGCCCGCAAGCCCAAAAGTGGCATACACGAGATAGCGCTCGAACGCGTAGCCGACGCGGGCCCGGGCTGTCCCGAACACGTCGGCCTTGGCCCGGATCACAGGGAAGGCGGGATCCAGCCCCTCGAAGCCGAACCCCGGCGTGGTCGAGGACACGGGCCGCTTCAGGTTCGAGGCGTCAACGTCGGCTTCAAGGCCATACACGAACGGGCCGATCTGCCAGGCGTACCCGCCGAACAGGCCGCCGAGCGCGGTGGTCGCATCGCGGCCGGCATCGTTGCGGCCCGTGGCATCCCCAGTGCGGAATTCCGGCACCGAACGGCGGCCGATCATGCCGGAACCGAAGCCGAAGCCGCTGAAGGCGTCACCGGCGCTGCCCTGCCATCCGATATAGCCGCCCGCCCAGGTACCGAAGTAGGGCAGGTGTGTAGCGTCGTGTAGCGTCGGCGTGGCGCGATTGGCCCCGTGGGCGCCGGTGGACAGGTCAGCGAGCAACGTCGCAACCCCTGCACCCGCGCGGAGGCGTCCTGCGGCCTGTCTCCACCGGCTCATCGTGCCGCCTCCACATGCATGAACCGAACCCGCACCAGCGATGCGGTGACCGGGAAACGATGCGGCATCCGCCCAAACTTGGCCGCGCTGCTAACCATGGACGAGCGGCTTCGTGCAAGCCCGCCGCCGGGTTCGGGTTGAGCTGACGACCCCGGCCGATGAGATAGTCACGCGCACCACCGAGGTAGACACCGCCCCCAAGCGCCGCGCCGCGCCTTTGGAGCGCGATGGTGAGAGGCCGAACTTTCAGAATTCAGGCGGCATGGCGTGTGGGTTGCTGGCAGCGACGGCAGCCATGCCGCTCGTCCCATCGGCCGTGATCACGCCTGCGAACCCGCCTGCGGGCGAGGTAGGGCGGCATTCGAAACGCATCGTGGGGTCGTGCGCGCGATCGTTCCCCTTTATCGACGGCCGATGACGGTTCGATGCCACTTGTGAGCTTCTCGGCTGCGCAGCACGGCTGGCGCGGGGTGACCGGCACGTGCCCCACCCCCGGCCTCGAAGCCTGCGCTGGAGGGCGTGCGTGGCGTCCATGGTCCGTTCGAGATGATCCCGGCGGACAGGTTTGCGGGGAAGCGGCTTGCTCGCGAGAGGAGGAGGACGGGGCCCGCAGGTCGGCCGGTCGTCGTCCGCTGACGAAGCCCGCCGCGACGCACCGCTCATCAAGCCCTGGGCTCAGGCCGCATCGTCATACCCGGCTGTCAGGCGGGCGATTGTCCGATCAAGACCGCATGGCGTCGCGCCGAGGCCGACAATTTTGACGGATTACGAATCTGCCGCCACCGTAAATCCGGTGCAGATAACCGCGTACTGCGTCACGGGGTCTGCCCGAGGATTAGGTCCGACGCGTGCCGGGAGGCCAAGTGGCCTGTGGCCGCCTGGTGGGCGGCAGAGCACGACTCGTAGCGGTCGCCCCTGGCCAGCATGGTCAAGCGCCGCTCGCCGGGAACGGCCTTCCTGACGGCCAGGAGCGCGCGTCCGGAGGGCCACGACACGGTCTCGGAACCCGGTTCGGTTTGCGGCTGACCGTATCGCCGCACGCCCTCCTGATAGATGGCCTCGTAACGCGACGGCAGTTCGGCCTCCGAGAGCGCACGGCTGAGCCAGATGACCTGCTGCAGGCCCTCGTCCCGGCAGACTTCCAGGATGACCTCGTCCGTATCGATGCCCGCGGCCAGCGGACGGTCGTGGAAGTAGGTCAGCGCGGTGATGTTCGCTTCACGGTCGACCATCGAGGGCTTCGGCACCGTGTCGACGGGTCCCAAGGACAGGCCAAACGGGGCTTCCTGAGCATGGGCTCCGTGAAGGCAGCCGAGCCAGATCAGGGCCGACAGGGCGCTGCGTCTCATCGTCGTCTCTCCCTCCGTTGATCCGCGACGTCCCTGCACATCGTCGCTGGCGCGTGACTGAACCATGGATTGCGATCTCGAGCGGCGCTTCCGGACCGAGCATGAGACCCCCGCGGGAATACCCAGAGATCATCGATGTTGGGCTCGAGGACGACCGTGCGCAACCATTCCTTGCAGCGCTGGTTCTCTCGTCGCTATCGCCGGGTTCAGGGCGAGACGGTGTTCTCATCGGCCTCGAACGGTGCCGGACTTGCGCCGAGCGCTGCCGGAAGATGGCCGCCTAACGCGAGGCGCTCGTCGAGCCTCTCCCGTCCCACCATGTGTCAGCCGTCTCAGAGCGAGGAGATACGTCATGATCGATGCAAGCCAGATCAAAGAGCACATGGAGGTCAAGGCGTCCGATGGACAACATGTCGGCACCGTCGATCACATGCAGGGATCCGATCAGATCAAGCTGACCCGGAACGATCCGGCTGCGCAAGGCGCACATCACCTCATCCCGCTCGCCTGGGTCGAGCGCGTCGACGCGCATGTGCACCTCAGCAGGTCGAGCCAAGAGGTCATGGCGCAGTGGCAGAGCCAAGGCTGAGACTGACCGCTCCTTGCTCCTCTAGCGGCTAGAGGTTCTAGGCTGCCGGGGAGCAGGAGGATCTCATGACGGGACACAGTGCGGACGCCGCGCGCGGGAACGGGTCGACCTTCACCTGGAAGGTCGAGGGGATGGATTGCGCCAGCTGCGTCGGAAAGATCCAAACGGCGTTGGCCAGGTTGCCGGGCGTCAGCGACGTTAGGGCCTCGACGATCACCGAGACCCTGACCGCCACGATCGATCAGACCCAGATTTCCTCAGGAGCCATCGAGAAACGCGTGGCCGGCCTCGGCTACACGCTCACGCGCAAATTGCCGCCATCCCTCAGGTCCAGTCCCGAACACGAGCTGCTCGGCCACCACGATGCGAACGCAGCCCACGGCTGTGGTGACCAGGGCTGTGACCAGGACGAGCAGGCACCCCTGACGACGGCACACCAGCATGACGGCGTTCTCGCAAAGCAGGGGCACGCACATGGCGAGAACGCTGGCAGGCCTTGGTGGCAGGCCAGCAAGGGCCGTCTGGTCCTGTTCACCGGCGCCATGCTCGCCCTGGCCTGGATGATCAAGCTCAGCGTTCCCGCGCTGGCCTTCTGGGCATTCGTGGGCGCGACGCTGGTCGGTGTCGCGCCGGTCGCCCAGCGCGCCATCGCGGCCGCGCGCGCCGGCATGCCGTTCACGATCGAGATGCTGATGTCGATCGCCGCTGCCGGCGCCCTGTTCATCGGCGCCGCGGAGGAAGGCGCCCTCGTCGTGTTCCTGTTCGCGGTCGGCGAGGTGCTGGAGGGCGTAGCGGCCGACCGAGCCCGCGCCGGCATCCGGGCGCTCGGCGAACTCGTCCCAAGAGCATCGCTGGTCGAGGAAAACGGCGTCATCCGGAACGTGACAGCCACGACGCTCACGATTGGTCAGACAGTGCTGGTGCGACCGGGCGATCGCATCCCAGCCGACGGCGTCATCCTCTCCGGTACGTCCGGCATCGATGAGTCTCCTGTGACGGGGGAATCCTTCCCGAGCACCAAAGGAGTGGGGGACAGCGTCTTCGCCGGTTCGATCAACCGCGAGGCGGCACTCCGGGTGCGCGTCGCCAAGGCCGCCGAGGACAATACGATCGCGCGCATCATCCGCCTCGTCGAGGAGGCCCAGGAGGCCCGCGCGCCGACGGAGCGCTTCATCGACCGCTTCTCGCGCTGGTACATGCCGCTCATCGTGGGCCTCGCCCTCCTCGTCGTTCTCGCGCCGCCGCTCCTGTTCGGGGGGGCTTGGTCGACCTGGGTCTATCGCGGGCTCGCGCTCCTGCTGATCGGCTGCCCGTGCGCGCTCGTGATCTCGGTGCCGGCTTCCATCGCATCGGCCCTGTCGGCCGGGGCCCGCCGCGGCTTGCTGATGAAGGGCGGAGCCGTGATCGAGGCGGCGGCGAAGACGCAGATCATCGCCTTCGACAAGACGGGCACGCTGACCGAGGGAGCGCCGCGGGTGACGGACGTCGCGGTCTATTCCGGCAGCGAAGCTGAGGTGCTACGGCTGGCCGCGGCCGTCGAGACCGGATCGAGCCATCCGCTCGCCGTCGCGATCGTGGAGTGGGCGAGGACGATGGGCTGCCGGATCCAGCCCGCCGACGGGGTCAGGGCCGTTCCGGGCCAGGGCGTGACCGGCTCGCTCGCAGGGCAGGAGATCTTTCTCGGTGCCCCGCGCTTTGCCGAAGGGCTTGCTCCCTGGCCGGCTGGGGCGAGCGAGCGGAGCGCCGCGCTCGAAGCGGAGGGCAAGACCGTCACGGCCCTCGTGGTGGATGGTCTTATGGTCGGGTTGATCGCCCTGCGCGACGAACCGCGTCTCGACGCGAAGTCCGCCATCGCGGCCCTGCACGATCTCGGCATTCGTCCGATCATGCTCACGGGCGACAACGCGCGCACCGGTGCAGCGATCGCGAGCGCACTCGGTCTGGAGTTCCGCGCCGAGCAGATGCCCGACGACAAGGTCGCGGTGGTCCGAGCGCTCGGAGTGGGTGGCCGGGTCATGATGGTGGGCGACGGTATCAACGATGCACCGGCGCTGGCGGCGGCGAGCGTGGGGATCGCCATGGGTTCGGGCACCGACGTGGCCCTGGAGACCGCCGACGGCGCGCTCCTGAGGAGCCACGCCTACGACGTCGTGGAGATGATCCGCCTGGCGCGGGCCGCCATGGCCAACATCCGCCAGAACATCGCTGTCGCGCTGGGGCTCAAGGCGGTGTTCCTGGTCACGAGTGTGCTCGGGCTGACGGGCTTGTGGATCGCCATCCTGGCCGATACGGGGGCCACCGTGATCGTCACCGCGAACGCGCT
>NZ_SRLB01000068.1 GCF_004745635.1 Methylobacterium nonmethylotrophicum
GACGGGCTGGCCGCCCTCGTCCAGGACCATCTGGCGCGCGATCCGTTCTCGGGCCAGGCCTTCGTGTTCCGCGGGCGGCAGGGCCACCTGATCAAGGTGCTGTGGTGGGACGGCCAGGGCCTGTGCCTGTTCGCCAAGCGCCTGGAGAAGGGCCGCTTCGTCTGGCCGTCCACCGCCGGTGCCGCTGCCGCGTTGACGCCGGCCCAGCTCGCCATGCTGCTGGAAGGCATCGACTGGCGCATGCCGCTGCGCACCGACCGGCCGACGATCGCAGGCTGAGAGCGGCAGACTACCGAGGTGGCCGCGTCCGTGGTCAGGGCCGGTGGCGACGGCCCCTGGCAAGGGCTAAGCTGTTGGCATGGCTCTCGATCCTGCCTCGCTGCCCGACGACGTCGACGCGCTCAAGCGTCTGATCGTCGGCCTGGCGCGCGAGGCGGTCCACGCCAGCACCCTGATCGAGAAGCTGCGCGGCGAGCTCGCCCGGATGAAGCGGGCGCGGTTCGGCACCTCGTCCGAGAAGCTCGGCACGCGCCTCGAGCAACTCGAACTGGCCATCGAGGCGCTGGAGGTCGACGAGGCCGAGCGCCTGGCCGGCACGCCGGTCGTCGCCGAGGCAAGGGAGGCCGCTCGGCTCAAGCCCGCCCGGCGGGACCTGCCGGCGCATCTGCCGCGCGAGAGCGTGGTCCACGCCGGTCCCTGCGCCTGCCCGGCCTGCGGCGGGAGCTTGCGCCGGATCGGCGAGGACGTGACCGAGAGCCTCGACTACGTCCCGGGCCGGTTCAAGGTCGTGCGCCACGTCCGCGAGGTGTTCGCCTGCCGTGCCTGCGAGCAGGTGGTCCAGGCGCCCGCCCCCCACCATGCGGTTCCCCGCGGGCGGGCTGGTCCCGGGCTCCTGGCCCACATCGCGGTGGCGAAGTTCGACGACCATCTTCCGCTGTATCGCCAGGCCGAGATCTACGCGCGCGACGGCGTCGAACTGGCGACCTCGACGCTCTCGGGCTGGCTCGGCGCGACTGCGGCCACGCTGCAGCCGCTGACCGAGCTTCTGCGCCGGGAGGTGATCGGCGCCTCGGACGTCCTGCACGGCGACGACACGCCGATCCCGGTGCTGGCGCCCGGCACGGGCAAGACGAGCACCGGGCGGCTGTGGACCTACGTGCGGGATGAGCGTCCCCATGGCGGCGCCCGTCCGCCGGCGGCCGTGTTCTTCGCCTCGCCCGACCGTCGAGGCGAGCGCCCGCTCGCGCACCTGGCGGCCTTCTCCGGTGTGTTGGTGGCCGACGGCTATGCCGGCTTCAACGGGCTGTACGAGGCCGGGCGAGTGGGCGGCGGCCTGACCGAGGCGGGGTGCTGGGCGCACGTGCGCCGCAAGATCTTCGACGTGCACGCCGCGACGGGCTCGGCTCTCGCGGCGGAGGCGCTGGAGCGGATCGGGGCGCTCTACGGGGTCGAGCGCGACCTGCACGGCAAGCCGCCCGATGCCCGCACCCGCGAGCGGCAGACCCGCTCGAAGCCGCTGGCCGAGGCGCTGAAGGCGTTTGCCGAGACGAGCCTGGCCCAGGTGCCGGGCCGCTCCGACCTGGCCAAGGCGTTGCGCTACATGCTGGCGCGCTGGCCGGCGCTCATGCGGGCCTTCGACGACGGGCGTCTCGCCCTCGACAACAACGCGGCCGAGCGGGCGCTGCGCTGTGTGGCGGTCGGGCGCAAGAACTACCTGTTCGCGGGATCCGAGCTGGGCGCCGAGCGTGCGGCGGCGTTCTACACCCTGATCGAGACAGCGAAGATGAACGGGCTCGATCCGGAGGCCTACCTGCGCGACGTGCTCACGCGCATCGCCGATCACCCGGCCAAGCGACTGGCCGATCTGCTGCCCTGGAACTGGATGCCGACCAGTGAGGCCGAGCAGGCCGCCTGACCAGTGGCTCCGTCACCGAGCGCTTACGGTTCGACCGGCGGCGCTTCCGCTGCGGCTCGGCTCACGATGGTTCGCGCGACACGGGAGAACTCGCCGCGGTGCCGATCGAGCACCTGCACCAGCGCTTGCGAGCCGTTGCAGAGCAGATGCCATCGATCCGCGACCTGGACCGCCCCGGGGGCGCCGCGACGCACACCATCGGCATAGGCACCGGCGCGGTCACGAGCCACGACCTCGACGCCGGGATGCCGCTGCAGCCAGTCGGCCACGGTGGCGGCCTCGCGGTCGGGCAGCAGGTCGATGACCTGGCCTCGTTCCAGATCGCACAGGATCGTGCCGTAGCGCTGACCACGCCGCCAGGCCCAATCGTCGATGCCTAGCACCCGCGGTGCGCGCTCGGCCTGCGCGGGCGCACGACCTCGCACGAGGCGCAGCAGCGTGTCGGGGCTGATCGGCAGGCCGATGCGCCCCGCCAGGCGTGCGCCGGCCTCACCACCGAGTGCGAGACCGAGGTGGTGCTGAAGGTCGCCGAGGCGGTGAGTGCGGCGTGCGCCGGCCTGAGCAACGCCGGCGAGGCGCTCGGCGAAGACATGGCGCGGGCAGTATGGCTGCGGGCAACGCCATCGCCGCGTCTGGACCGCAATGACGACGCGCCGACCCTGCCACGGGAGATCGGCCAGGGTGCGGGTGTAGCGCGAATGGGGACTGGCCGAGGTCTCTCCACATCCTGGGCAGGCAGCAGCCGTCGCGCGGAGATGGGTGCGGATGATGATCTGGTCAGGCTCGTGGTCGACCTGATCGACCACGAGACCGGCGGGGATGAGGGGCAGCAGGCGTTTGGACACCGGCTCAGATGTGGAGGGCGGTCCTGATGTTCATGATCCGTGCGGCCCCGTGACTCGCCGCCCGGCTGCACCATAAACGCGGGAGAGCCCAAAGGTGGGTCAGACTTCAATCGGCGTTGACACGGTTCCGACCTTGCACGACCGACAGCCATCACGACCTGCCAGTCGCTCCGAACCTTCTGAAGCAGGATTTCTCGGCCGCAAAGCCCAACACAATCTGGCTGGCGGACATCACCTACTTGCCGACGGGCGAAGGCTGGCTCTACCTGGCTGCCGTTCTCGATCTCGCCACGCGCAAGATCGTCGGCTGGGCGATGCGCGACCATATGCGGGCCGAGCTAACCTTGGCTGCTCTGATGATGGCGACCCAGCGACAGCGGCCAACCGCTGGGCTGATCTGTCACTCGGACCGCGGCAGCCAGTACGCGGCTGAGGCGTATCGCAAGCAACTCGCCGTCATGGGGGCGAGACCATCCATGAGCCGGACGGGCTGCTGTTACGACAACGCCCCGATGGAGAGCTTCTTCCACACCCTCAAGGTGGAGCTCGTCCACCAGCGACGATGGGCGACCCGCGATGAAGCGCGGCGCGACCTGTTCGCTTACATCGAGGGCTACTACAATCGGCAACGTTTCCATTCAGCTCTCGGCTACGTCACACCCGAGCAAGCTGAGCGGAATGCGAGCTAAAACCCGTGTCCGCGAAAGCGGGGGAGGATCACCGACCTCGTCACCCAAATCCCCGCATAGCTCCCGGATGGGGACAGTCGAGCGCCTTGGTGACCTCCTCAAACCGGGCTCTCGCGTCGGACCAACTCTGAGCGAAGTCGAACAACTCGCGCATCGCTGGCGCGATCTCTTTGTAGGCTGCAAGCGCCGCAACGAGGGCGCCGAGCGAGAGACGCTCCTGCACGACGAGGTAGCCGCCGATCAGGAAGAAGAAAAACGGGGTGAGGTTGGAGGTGTAGTTGTAGAGGCCCTTGAGCCAGCCTTTAATGTTGTTGATCTCAACCCGAACCTGTTCAAGGTCCTCCACCAGATCCACCTGCCGCAACAGGATCGACTTTCGTGCGGCACTGTCGAAGGGCGATGAGAGCGGAGGGCCGGTACTTACCGCTGTCAGAAGCCCACTGAGAGTCCGCGTCGCGTGAACCCGCTCGCGCACCTTGACATTCAGGCGCCGCTGCAGGCGCGGCAGTACGGTGAGCTGCACCGGTAGCATCATGAGCGCCGCTAGCGCGAGGGCGGCGTTCTGAAGGAGTAAGAAGACGACACTGGTCACGAGCGTGCCACCCTGAACGAGCGGCACGACAACAAGGCTGCCCCCGAAATAGCCGATGGGCTCCACTTCCTGCACGACAACGGCCGCGAGAGTAGCTCGTCGCTCGGGCGAGTGCTCGTTGCGCGCCCAACGTATCATAGCCAAGCGCAGGCGCCGCACGAGGCGCTCGCTCACGCGTCCGCGCGCTCGGTTGACTGCGTCTTTGGCGAACCCGCTCAGCGTGAGCACGGCCAGATAGCTCGCGCACAGGGCGAATAGAAGCTCCACCTGTCCGAGGGTGAGTCCTAGGATGGTCATCTCCGGGTGACCGTCCCCGTCCGCATCGGTGATGGCGCGGTTGATGATGTGCTTGGGGATTTCGAGGAGAAGCCACGCCGCCGGCAGCGTCAGGAGAGAGAGCAGTACGAGACGCAGCTGGAAGCGCAGCGTCCCCCGTACGACGAAGCTTTCCAGGTGCCAGGCCGGTGCGTCGTCGCGACCGCCGACCGACGTTCGCGACCTTAGCTTCGGCCGGGTACCGCGCGGCGGAACGGCCGCCGAACGGGTTTGCTGGTGCCGCCGTAACCCCATCCATCGCAGGCCATACCGGATAATTAGCCACCCCGTCCACGCCGGCGCAACAACAAAAGCAAGCACGGCCAGGAGGTCGACCCACCAGTGGCTGTAAGGGTAATCGAACCCCGTAATCCGGTGGGTTAGCGTGTGGATGAATGTTGGTGTCACCAAGAAACGCTCCGATGTCGGTTTCGCACCCCTCGTGGAGTCCAGCTTCCCGACGTAGTTGTATTCGTGCCGCTGACAAGTGAGACCTCATCCTGCTGATGGCGGCCATCCTCGCCGCGACGGGCCTCCTGTTGGTCGCCTCAAGGCCCAGGCGGGTGGGCCGGACTGGCGCCAGGGACTTGCTGCGAGCGGTCGGAAGGTGATCATGAGGCGGCGACAGAATTGGGCAGGTGGCAGGAATTTGTCGGGCGCAGCCCCGTCGGTGGCCCGTCGGTGGCGCTTCAGGCGCTGCAGCGGACGCCGAGGCTTTGAATGTCGGTCGTCTCGACCTGGTCGAGCGCTAGACCTGGTTAGTGCTCGCGGTCCGCCCCAAAAAACCCGGGGGCCTTGACGTGCTCGGCTGCGTCGCCTGAATCGGGGCCGGCCCGAGCGGCCTGCTGTTCCTCGGTCTCAACAGCGAGACGCACGCGCTAGCGTCGTCGCGGGGCGCGGCCTGGTTGCGTAGCGCGCTCGCGCCGACCCGCGTGCGGGCGGGGCGACATGCCGTCATGAACGCTGCCGCAGCGCACCCGGACCTCGGCATGCTGCTAAGGGCCGCCTCGGACTTCTGGACCCTGTCGGAATGCCGCGACCTGATCTTCCACATTGCGGAGCAGCGTGATGCTGGAAGCCTGCGGGCTGGGATTGCTCGGTCTGGAGCCCGAACGCTCCTTCGATTAAGTGGGCGTTTCGTGGCCGATCTTTCGGATCCGGCCCGCGGCGCAGTCGTCGACAGCGTAGCACGGCTTCGAGGCCCGCCATCTCGAAACCTCCGGCGACACCTACACATCTGCGCTCGGCAGGCGCGCCCGGGATAGTCCACGCTGAGCCTCGATGCCGGGGTGCCGTCAGTCGGGATGCCTGGCCTCGCCCGCTACGGTCCGCGCTCGCGTCGGCTCGCCGAGTACGCCTTGGTCTCCGGGCGCAGCGACCCCAGGACCGGGCTTCAGAGGCGTCAAGATCGCGAGGACCAAGAAGTTGCATAGGGCGAGGATGAGTCCGAGATCGTAGTAGCCGAAGCCGACGGCCGCCCCGATCACGCCCACATTCCACAGGCTCGCTGCGGTCGCGGTGCCGTGCACGTTGTCGCCGCCTTTCAGGATGGCGCCGCCACCGATGAAGCCGATACCGGTGATGAGTCCCTGGAGGATGCGTGCCTGCTCCGGCGTGCGCGCGCCGAGGAGCTCGCTGGCGAGCAGGATGAGTCCGCAGCTGGCGATGGCAACGATGGGAAAGGTGCGCAGTCCGGCGCTGCGCGCCTCGCGCTCGCGGTTCCAGCCGAGCGGAAACGCGAACGCGAAGGCGAGGGCGAGTCGCACGATATGATTGGGTACGTCTCCCCAGATGCCCCAGTATGAACCCATAATCCCTCGCCGGTTTGAGAATGTCCCGAGGATCACACGCACGTCGTGCTGCCGCTCCGAGCGCGGGGATGTGCTTGATCCGAGACGATACCCCGTTCTCCATGGGCGTCGCCGGGTGCGGATCAGTCTGCACAAGGAGCATCCTCGCCCTCCACCGCGCCCAGACAGTTTTTCCCGCTGACATGCGCGACCATGTCCGTGACCACGCAACGCACATGCGCATCGGTAGTCCCGTAGAACACCTGCTTGCCCCGCTTCTGCGAGCGCACGAACCGCGCCGCGCGCAAGAGGCGCAGGTGATGACTGACAAGTGACGTTGACAGGCCCACGCGACGGGCGATGTCGCTTACGCATAAAGGGCCATCGAGGCAGACCACGGCGATCCGCAGGCGGCTTGCGTCGCCGAGTAGGCGGAAAATCTCGGCGAGTTCGGTCGCCCGCTCCTCGTCCAGGTCCAGCATCACCGCGCGTCCATGAAACATTTGAATACGTGTTAGAGTTATCAGTTCAGAGCGGCAGGTCAAGGAGAACGAACGATGCGAGGCTCAGCCAAGCGGCGGCATCCGCCAACCTGCTGCGGGCTTTCGGACATTCGAACCGTTGGCGCGTCAGCAGCGGTCCCATCCGGGCACGCGGCGCGGGCCTGATGTCGGATCCCTGTGGAGGCCGCGCGGAGGGGTACGAGATGGGGCAAGCGAGATCATCGCCGCGACCCCCTCGGTGTGCTCTTCTGCTCCTGAACCCGCGAAGCCGGAGCGGGAGCGCGGACGCGGTGGAGGCGGCGGTCCGGCGCCTTGAGGCCGGAGGTATGGCGCTGGTGCGCCGGCCCATGGGCGGACGGGAAGATGTGACCCGCGTGATCCACGACCTTGCCGCTACCGTGGAGGCTATCGTCGTCGGCGGCGGGGACGG
The DNA here is from genome assembly GCF_004745635.1 of Methylobacterium nonmethylotrophicum. GTDB lineage: Bacteria > Pseudomonadota > Alphaproteobacteria > Rhizobiales > Beijerinckiaceae > Methylobacterium > Methylobacterium nonmethylotrophicum. The sequence goes on from NZ_SRLB01000068.1 coordinate 7,080, forward strand.
GAGCGTCAACGCGGTCCTGGAGGGCGCGCTGGCCGCTAAGCTACCGCTCGGCATCCTGCCCTTGGGCACGGCCAACGATCTGGCCCGCACCCTCGGCATCCCGACCGATCCCCTGGCAGCGGCCGGGGTGATCCAGGCGGGCCACCGCCGACGGATCGACCTTGGCCGGGTCAACGAACACCTATTCGCGAATGTGGCCAGCCTCGGCTTGAGCGTCGAGCTCACGCGCCGACTCACCGCACCGATGAAGCAGCGCTGGGGGCGCTTCGGCTATCCCATCGCCGCTGCTCAGGCCCTGATCCATGCCCAGCCTTTCGTGGCCGAAGTGCGCTGCGGGCCGCTGTCCGAACGGATGTCGATCCGGCAGATCGTGGTGGGCAACGGCGTCTTCTACGGAGGGGGGATGGCGGTGTACGAGGCGGCGCAGATCGACGACGGCTGCCTCGATTTCTATAGCCTGCATGCGCACCGACGCTGGTGGCTACTTCCCGTGCTGCTCTTCCTCCGCGGCGGACGCCAGCGCGGCCTTCCGGGCGTGCGGGCCTTCTGCAGCCTCGACCCCATCCATATCCGTACCGAGCCGCCGCTGCCGGTCAACACGGACGGCGAGATCACGACGACAACGCCGGCACTGTTCGAGGTCCTGCCGCGAGCCCTCACCGTGTTCACTCCCGCGTCCTCAGGTCCGGCAACTCCCGCTAGCCCTGAGCAGGCAGCCCACCATCCTGACGGAGGCTCTGGATGCGACGTTTCTTGATGCTGGTGGCGGTCGCCGCGCTGGTGGCGATACCGGCGCTCGCGCTTCGTCTGACGGGCGCAACGATCGGGCCCCTCGGCGAGACTGCAGCCTACGGCCTGGCGATCCTGTCAGCCGGTTTCCTGCTCTCTTGGGGGGCCGAGGCGGCTGAGCGGCACATTTCGCAAGGCCTGATCATCGCCGTCGTCGCCCTGGTGACCGTACTACCCGAGTACGCGGTCGATCTCTACTACGCCTATCAAGCCGGCAAAGCGGGGCCCGGTTCGCAGTACGTCCACTATGCCGCTGCCAACATGACCGGGGCGAACCGACTCCTCGTCGGTTTGGCTTGGCCGCTGTTGGTGGTGATCCACTGGGCGCGCGGCGGCGGGCGAGCGCTGGACTTGTCACGCAGCAACGCGGTCGAGGTCGTCTTCCTACTCATGGCGAGCCTTTACGCCTTCGTCATCGTCCTCAAGGACAGCATCACGCTCCTCGATTTCGCTATGCTGGCCGCGCTCTTCGGAGCCTATATCTGGAGCGTGCGCGGTAGGTCCGAGGCTGAGGACGAGGAGCCCGGCCCGGCCGCGGCCCTGAACACGCTGCCGCTGCGAACGCAGTGGGCCGTCATGGGTGCAATGACGCTCGTCGCCTGCGTGATCATCCTCGCGTCGGCCGAGCCGTTCGCCGAGGCCATGGTGCGTTCGGGCCGGCTGCTGGGCCTCAACGAGTTCCTGCTGATCCAGTGGTTGGCGCCGCTAGCGAGCGAGGCTCCTGCCGTCACCGTCGCGATCCTGTTCGTGGTCGCAGGGCGTGCGGCGAACGGGCTCGGCGCCCTCGTCAGCGACAAGATTAACCAGTGGACGCTGCTCGTCGGCATGCTGCCGCTGTCCTTGAGTGTCGGCGCGGGTTCTATGTCTTCCCTGCCGCTCGACGCGCGCCAAGGCGAAGAGTTTTTCCTGACCGCAGCACAGTCGCTGTTCGCCTTGGCGCTGCTCCTGGGTCTACGGCTCGGCCTCGGGTCGGCCCTGGCGCTGGCAGCCCTCTTCAGCGTGCAGGTTGCGCTGGCCTTCGCCTACCGGAACGACGAGGCGCGCATGGTCGCGACGCTGATCACGCTCGCCTGGATCTATCTGGGACTGGCCGCCATCCTGTTCCTGGTGAATGGCCGGCGCCTCCTCGACCTCGGGCGCACCGCCCTCTTGGAGCGGCGGCTGGCGCGGCGGGGCGGGGCGAGGTGACGCAAGGTCAGCGTTGAGGGGGGCTGGCCCGGCGGTCTCCCCAGCGGTCTGCCCGGCCATTGAGATGTCCGCCTGATGCTCGCCTCAGCGTTCGAGCTCCGTCACCTCCCAGTCGTCGCCGGCCTGCTGGCAGGCCATGCCGCGAACCTGGGCGGTGCGCTGCGCCTCCTCGACGGTCGCCAGGAAGGCGCGGCAGATCCGACCCTCGCGCACGATCGGCAGGGCGACCGGCGCGATGCTGCCCTTGCGGCCTGTGGTCGGGTTGTCCCATCGCACGCGCAGGCCGTTGCCACTCGGCTCCAGGGCGAGGCCGAGAACGCCATGGGCCCTGCGCCAGTCCTCTTGGTCCAATCCCGGAAGCGATAAGGGCACGCTCCGCTTTGGATCGTGCCCTGCAGCGCCGGTCGGGCCCTCGGCTGGCCGGGAGACCGGCAAGGAGATCGCGCAGGCCGGCAAGGCTAAGATCAGGAGCATCCCCCCGACCCGGGGTAGGAGGAACGAGGCCGGTGAGGATCGGAGCGACGACATGGGAGTGGGCTCGCTGAGGTTGGAGGTGAGGGGAAGAAGGTAAACGGAGCTTTCAGGCCACGGCTTTGAGGTCTTGCGCGCTGGCGTAGGCCCAGGGCAGCAACTCGTCGAGGCGGCGGTTGGGATGGCCCTCGGCGATGCGAGTGAGCACGTCGCTCAGGTAGGCGTGCGGCTCCACCCCGTTCAGCTTGCACGTCTCGACCAGCGAGGCGATCACCGCCCAGTGCTGCCCGCCGCCGTCCGAACCAGCAAACAACGCGTTCTTGCGCGTCAGCGCCAGCGGCCGGATCGCCCGCTGAACGAAGCGTTTACCCGCTCCACTGCGTGATCTCACTGCTTCCGGCTGCGGACCAAGGCCATTCGGCCGATCCAGATGGGATGCTCCGATAACCGGCGTGCGCCCGTAAAGCCTGCTTCCGACAGGAACTTCGGCCATGTCCCCGACGTATGGGATCTGGTCGCCTCCGCGCCATAGAGCAGCTGGGTAACTCGCAAGATCACATCTTCTCTCGAGGCCTTCGGCTGATCGATGTCCGCCGCTAAGACGATGCCGCCCCTTCGAACGATCCGACGAAGCTCTCGCAAGTTCTTGATTTTGTCCGCCGGTTCAAGACCGTGTAAGTTGAGAACTAACATGGCCTTGTCGAACTGGCTCGCACTGAACGGCACTCTTCTCGCATCCTCGAACGTCATAGCTTTATAGTTGGGTAAGCTCATGCTGGATGAGCGCTTGAACGCTCTCGCGATCCGGCGCCGGTCGAACTCAACCGCAGTGAATTTGGCTTCCGGGAAGCGGTTCGCATAATACAATGCGCGCAAGGCGCTTCCGGGGCCACAGTCGAGAATGCATTCGCCGGGCCTTGGTGCGAGTGCCTCCGAAAGTGGGGCATACCATTTTGGGTCATCGAGAAGACAGGCATCGACCAGCATGCGCAAAGCCTCCGAGAGCCATCGGCCGCGGACTTGCCGGCTGGCCGGCACCTCGGTGTGTATGAGATCGGTTTGGCTCTTGGCATACAAGAAGCCTGTCGTGCTCTTGCCGACCTGCACCTTCAGCATTCCCGTCGGGCAGAGAAGGACGCTTTATCGGAGCAAATTCCAACGCCGGCGTCCGAGACTAGCCTCTCGACCTTGGCCTGCATTACCTTGCTCTTCTCCTCAGCAGCCATCCGCCGGTCGCACGCCGTCCAGAGATCCTTGACCCGATCGAATAAGCCTGTCCCGCGTTGAACGGCGTGGTCAGCTCCGTGAAGTGCAGGGTCTCGCGCTGGCTGAGCACGCTTGCCTCCGCGCGCCGGCTGCTGTTCCCGATCTGAACATCGTTGAACAGGGTTTGGTTTACGGTGAGCCCCGCCCCACTCGGACGTGTGGTCTGCTTCAAGCTCCTGCCGGCCAGGTTCTTTCCGCCGATGAAACCCCTAAGCCGGCCTGGACGGCCAGGTCTCGTCGGCCCCCCGCATACTTGCGCGGCCCGTATTGACCTGCAGATTGACACCGTAGACACGCGCGAGCGCTTTCCAGCGTCTCGGCTCCAACGCAAATGGCTGCTGCTCCGATCGCCATCAGCGTGGCCAATCCTATGGCAACGGTCCGATGCTCCACCGGCAGTCCGTCGGGCACGAGCAACGTGCTCTGGAAGTGGCAAATCGCCCTCCCTCTGCAAACTCGGGGCATACGAACCGATTCGGCGAGGCGGCATAGGCCTCATGGAGACGTTGCCTCGAGCAAGGCGGAGGTGTGAACGGTGGCCGGATGGCCCACGTCAGCTTCGTGCGCCGCGGAGCATTTCTCGTACTGATCGCCGATGGCGATCATGATCAGCCGCTTGCGGCCGCCTTCGACGGAACGAATTGCCAGGAGCGTGTGTCCGCCGGGCCAGACCACAATCTCCGATCTACTGTCCTTGACGGGTTCGCCGTGGCGCCGGACTCCTTCCTGGTAGATGGGCTCGTAGCGTGCGGGGAGCTCGGCTTCCGGGAAGTTTCGGCTGACCCAGATGACCTGCTGCAGGCCCTCGTCCCGGCAGATCTCAAGGACGACCTGCTGAGTGTCCGGCCCGGAAGCCGGCGGCTGCCCATGAAAGTAGAACAGGGCCGTGATGTTGGCCTCCCGATCCGCCATAGA
>NZ_SRLB01000069.1 GCF_004745635.1 Methylobacterium nonmethylotrophicum
CGCCGGCAAGCGCTCCGTTCACCAAGGCAAAGCTCACCCGTCTCCGGAATTGGCGGTTCCGGATTGACTCTCGTCACGATGTCGGGGAGGATCCGAGTTGCGACTTTGGATCCGGGCCCCTCGCGGGCTCCAGACCCCTGCCAGCCGGCAAGCTGGTGGGGGTCTCGCTTTTCAGGGTCTCAAACTGCGGCGGCGACTTCTCCAATGGGTGCGACTCGGATGAGGCACACCATCAGGTAGCGTGCTCCGACATAGCTTCTCGTGTCAATGCGCGCTCGGTCGGAATGTACGCTTCGGCGACAAGCTAGTCCTTTCCGAATTTGCGTGCGTGCATGCACATTTAGCTTGTTAGCCTCATAAGGCTATAGCCTCACAGAGCTGTAAGACTAAGGCATCGCTACTCTTCGGCGCCGCCATTCAGAGCGTCAAAATCGAGCTTGTGCCGGGCGAAATAGATGCGCAGAGCGTCATCGATGACGCGATGGGGGCGCACCCCCTGCTGAGCGGCGAGGGTGTTGAGCGCACGGCGGGCGGCGTCAGTCAGGTAGATAGAACTCGATTTCTTCTCGACCCCGCTCGCCGGAGGCTTGGCCTTAGGCTTGGCCTTCGCGCCCCGCTTGGTCGTGAGCGGACGTGCGCGCCGCGGCGGCTCTACATCAGCCTTAAGAGGCTCTAAGGCTGTAGCCTTATCAGGCTTCGAGCTTTCAGCCTTTTGAGGCTTTGAGGCTATAAGGCTTTCAACGTGTGAGGCTTTAGCCTCATCAGGCTTCGAGCTTTCAGGCTCGTAAGGCTTTTCAACCTTGCGGTCGCGTACCCGCTCGGCCTCATCCGTCATAGCCTGCAAGCGGCTCTTGAGCATGTCCTGCCGCGACGCCATCACACCGGTTCTCCCATTCGCTCGTTGAGCCAAGCCCAGAGGGCGCGTACCTCATCGGCCGCAGTGCCCTTGGGTCGATATTCTGTGACGCCGAGCCCCATCAGCATCGCGTCCTGATGGTCAGTCCTCAGTCCGATCCAACCCGGGAACAAGCGCCCCATCAGCAGCAGCTCGGGAGCCAGTTCCTCCGCTCGCTGAGCAGCGTTCGCCTGCACCTGCGAAAAGACGAACGCGAACGGCACAAGCGCGGCGCTCAACTCACGTGCCGTCGCCTGAACGGCGTCTGCGTCCAGAACTGTCGGCCGGACGGGTAGTAGGGTCAGATCGGCCGCTGCCATACCATAGCGGGCGCTTTCATCCGCGATACCGGGCGTGTCGATCAACGCGAGCGTGGTGGGCTCGTGAGCATGGATTTTCTCAAGCAGGGAAGCGAGGCCGTCGCCATCCGTCGCCCGATAGATCACGCGAGCCTCGCGAGGTTCTTTCTCTCGCCGCTGCGTCCAGGCTCTCAGACTACCCTGCCGGTCCAGATCGATGACGACAACACCCTCACCGGCCTGCGCCGCGGCAACGGCTAGCGAGGCCGCGAGCGTCGTCTTGCCACTGCCGCCCTTCTGCGTCGCGAGGGTAAGCACTCTCGCCATTCATAGCCTCACAAGCTGATAGCCTGACAGCCTTGTAAGCTTGGAACCTCGTGAGGCTGTAGTCCTACAGGATGAGCGAGTCGGTGCACGGTGGCAAGCGCTCATAGCGGTATGAGGCTGTAGGCTTATGACGCTGTTATGAGGCCCGCCAGCGGCCGACAGCGGCTTCGGGCAGGTAGGGGTGCCCGCCGGGCCCGATCGGCGTCCTGAGGCTGCCCTATGACCGGGAATCGGCATCCGGGGATTGAGCCGCCCTGTCCTCACGACGTCGTCGCAGCGTCTCTATCACGTCACGCCCCCAGTGGACGTTGAGACGGCCGATGATCCGGAGACAACGGGCCTCCGATCGCAGGCGCCGCGCCTCGTCAATCGCGGCCTGCGCACGTTTAAACAGCGGGTCGGTCGTCCTGGCGCACATGATCGCGCAACGCCTGCCGCCAGCCTCAGATCCCGAGCGGCTGACGCGTAACATGGGTCAATGCCAAACAAGCGATGATGCGTTTCAATCGCGGATGGCCGGATCGAGGAAGCCAACTGCGCCAGGGTCGATCCGCGAAAGCCGCTGTCACAACCGCAAAACACCCGGCAGTGGGCCACCCGCTCGAAATCAACCGGATAATATCAGCTTGATTCCCCGCCTGGGCATCGTCCAGCAGCGGCATATTATGCTCTTGCTGGATGAAGGGTGCGACGCAAAAACCTCCGATCATTGTTCGGATGTTTATCGAGAGACAACATCCCCGGTTTCAAGGGGATAATATCACCTTGATTTCCGACAGCTCGGAGACGGCATCCCCGGGGGCGTGAGCCGGCTCGGCGTCGCAATCGGCTGCCTCTGCATCAATCAGAAGATCGACAAGTTGACGGAGGTGATCGGGGAGTTGTCCGCATTCCGGTACGGGGAGGTCACGCACTAACGCCTGAGCGACGCCCTGGTTTACGGCTTCGGGCCGGTCGTCGATACCACGGCGCATCGACGTCCCCGGGGCAGCTTCTGTCTGTAATCAAACATAGGACAACCTCGGCGGCCGAACAGGGGGATCGCGAATGATGGCGTGGGGACTGCCCCTATTCATGACCGCCGTCATAAAAGACCCGAATTTCCACCCCATTTCGGCAAATAGTCTACCAGAATCATAGACTTATCGGGACAATTAGGCCCGGCCGATTTGCCTGTCGCAGGGTTTCAATGTAATAGACACGATTGGGCCACCTATCGGTCGATAGGCAGCCTGGGATGACGCAATTCCGCGTCGTCTCGGATCACTAGGCGAGGGGGGTCACGATTGCAAGCGAAAACCACCACCGCCAAAATTGGGACGAATCCTCCGTGCCCGGGACCTGCCAGGGCTGAGCACGTGGGGACCGCAAACGCTTTTGACTATCCACACTCTTATCACTGCCATCAATCGTTCGCAAGCACGTGATTGGTCCGACCTATCACTTGACCTGCGTCAGAAGCTCTTCAGGGCGCTCGTCAAGATCGAGTCCCGCGATGCGATCGTCGATCCGGACGGGTCTCGCCTCGCCGGGTCGCTGACCCACACGCAGAAGGACCCTCGCCAGACCAGAGCCGGACAAGACCTCGACGCGGCTGCTGCCCGTGATGCGCTTGCGGTCATCGCGAAAAATCTCGCCGATGCCCCACCGTCGCAGATTGACCGCGTGCACGCCGACCTGATCTCGGCCGCCGAGAAGATCAAACCGAGCGCCTTCGCCCGTCGCAAGCGCGCATCCACCCTGTGTAACCTTCGCACGACCTGTCGCGCGCTCGTAGCCGCTCGCCGCGTCGATGGGACGGTGGAGGGAGAGGCGTGGCTCGGCACCTTGATCGATATCGAGGCCGAGCTGGGGGTGCACTACGGCAGCGCTGGCGAGCCTCGCCACGTCGACGCCCTGACGCTCGCCATGCCGCTCACCGTGAACGTGATCCTGGGGCGTGATGTCGTCGAGGCGCGGCTGTCCGATCGGATCGCAGCCTATGACGCACTCGTGCGAGACGAGCTGCTATCAGCCTACCAGGAGGGTCGTTCCCCGGTCATTCCGGAGACCGTGACCGGGACGATGATCGGCGCTCGTCACGCCGTCACGCACGCCGAGATCGCCGTCGTTCGTCCGCAGCGCCACGGTATCCGTACGTGCGACGCCGATGCCCGGGATGCCGAGTATGAGCGGAAGCACGGTCGCCCCCGTCGCCGCACGCACCGCAAGACCCGGCCCATCCCGGATAAGGCCACGCTCGCCCGGCTGCGCGAGAATGAAGCGCTTGAGAAGTTTTACCAGCGGCAGCCGCGGACGGTGAAGCGGTGGAGTGACGAGAAGCGAGCCGCCATGATCGCCGGCATGACCGCCGTCACGGGTGTCACGGGGTGTCACGCTTTGGCAGAAAGCCCTATACTCTATAGGGCGCTTGGACAAAACGTGACACCTGCCGTGACAGGCGTGACAGTCCTGACACGCGCGATGCGGCAGGCGCTGCGTGACCACTACCACGTCGGGGACGCGGCGATCCGGAAATGGCGCGAGCGCGGAACGCTCTCCGCTCGCATCGCCGGGCTCCCCTCGGCGATCGGTCTCGACATCGCGACCAGCACCGCAACCGCGCCCACCGCCGAGCCGGCCGACCAGGATGAGGGTGTGATCTCCGCCCTCGACCACGTGTCCGGTGCCGAGCCTCCGACCACGGTTGCGCCGACTAACCGCGAGAAGAACGTGATCCCTGTCGCGGCCTCCGTCGAGAATGTCGCGACGGCCGAGGACCCCGTGACCTTCCTCCGGTCAGATGCATCCGAGGTGGCGGGCGATTCCTCGGACCAGGGTGTGCGACTGCCGGCCAACAACGGGCCGTGTGCCGATCTCTCCTTCGTGGACCTGCCGGTGCCCTGCATCAAGCCGTTCGCCCTTGTGCCCGCCAACGACGAGGCCGACGTGAGGATGATGCCGAGCCGCGCGCGCAATCGCGAGGCCGAGACGTACGCCCGCTTGATCGCTGGTGCTCACGCCGCGGCCCTGGCGTTTGCCGAGCTGGACCACTGGCCGGCCTGAGCGGGAATCACCTAGCAGCTGATAGCATCAATGATCGACGGATTTGGCGAGACGGCCGGGACTATCTCGACCTCATCCCTGCTCGAAAAATCACCTTAATTGCCGGATGCCTCTCCTTGGAAATCGTAGACGAACCAGGGCGGCAAGATAAGATAATTCCTGGTAATTACCGGGGTCGATTTGACATCGTTCCGGTAATGTTCTATATATTGTGATAGCTGGAACCCTAGGGTTTCATCAGGATCACGATCCTGAATTTGACATCGTGAATAGCGTGCCGGACGCTGAAATCCGGTCCCCTCCCAGGCGGGGTTAAGCCAGGGCGCAGGGCGAGCTGTGTCTATATTCCGCCGGGATCTCTGCCATTCCGGATCTCATTACATACAGATTGGACAATGACTCATTCACAAGACACAGGACAGCGGGTTGTCGGCGTGACCATCCCTGTCCCGCTCGTCGACGCCGTCGATCGTGCCGCAGCCGCCGAGCTTTCGACCCGGGCGGCCTGGATCAGGCGCGCCGTTCTGGAGCGGCTGCGCGAGACTGGCGCGATCACGGATCACCGGACCAAGGCGCCGGCTGCATGATGGCCCCCTTGCCCGAGTCGTGCACCGCGCGATTGCCGCCCGGGACGAACGCCCATTTGGACATTGCCGCCGCCGCGCTCGGAAGCAGCCGATCGGCCCTCGCCCGCGGCGCAATCCTGAAACTTCTGGCGGATCTCGGCCGGACCGTGATCAAGCAGGAAGGTCGACGTCGTGGCCGATGAAAGACCGATGCTGATCGCATTCAGCGCATCTCCAGATCTCGCGCGACGCATCGAAGAGGAAGCTGCCAAGAGCGGTCTCTCCGTCGCAGAATATGTCAAGAGAGTCGTCCGCTGCGGCGTCGATCTCTACAGCCCGAAATCAATTTCACAAGCCAATGACTAACGAAACACCACCCACCACCGAGCCTAATCGTGCCGCTCTTGCGATGGCACGGCGAATCATCGAAATGGAAGTCGCTGCTTCCAAGCCGATTGACGGTGCGGCCGATCTCGTCGTTGAGATGATTGCGCAGCGGCTGCATGTCACCGAGGACGGGTCTATCCAGATCCTTCAGGATAGCGGACTTCCGATGTGGTCAGACTACATCACCGAGAAGCCGTTGACGGTCAGGGAATACATCGCAGACATCAAGCGCGACAGGGGGACATTGTTCCAGGCTGACGCGCCTCGCGGATCTATCACCGCGACATCGCCCACGCCGTCGAGCACCAGCCCGGTTGTCGAGATCCCGGCTGGCAATACGAAGCCGACTGTCACCAAATTGATGCGGCTCGCCAAAGACAATCCCGCCCTTCGCGAAAAGCTGATTGCCAATCCTAATGGGATCAAGACTTCGTCGACGCCGAGCATGACCGCTATGATGGCGGCTGCCAAGACTGGCGATACAAGCGCATACAACAATCTGATTTCTGGACTGCCGAGCAACCGCTGAAATGACCTACCGAATTACAGACGTTTCGCTTCCCGGTGGCTGGAAGCAACGCCAAGATCGCGCCCGGGAGAAAGCTCGGCTCTGGCAGGAGCGGATGAACGATCCCGATGTGCGGGAGCGCGACAGGCAGATTGCTGAGCAGCGGGAGGCCGCTCGAGAGGCCCGTGAACGCGAAATTGCCGAGAGGAACGATCGCGCGTCCTGTCCGTGCTGCCGGGCCGGATCGTTCAACCGTGCGGACTTGCGGAAGATGACGCGCCTGATGATCCGCGAGATGGGCTTCGACGCCGTTAGTGCGATCTTGAACGACGATCCGGCCGACCTGGTCAAAGTGCCCGTCGCTGGTGATCCGGTCCGCGCCGCGCTCGTGCAGGCTTTCGAGGATCATGACGAAAGCGAAAGTCTCGATCCTGCGCGCGATCCCGTTCCAGGCGGTCAGGAGCCGGCCCGTCGCGGTCGCGGTCGTCCGCCGAAGACCTCGACCATCATCTAATCCCGGAACCCGCTGGAGGCCCGCGACACGCCACCGTCGCCCGTCGCCTCGCGGTGCTCCCTCGCGGTGAAGATCCCCGCCGCGGGGGAGCTGCAATCCGGAATGATGGCAGCTGTTACGTCCTCGGCAGTCTCGGCGTCGATAACCGAGAAGGCAGCGCCCGTCGCGGCCAGCTCCCGAAGCCGTTCACCCGATACGTAACAGCGCGCATGCGTGTCATAGAAGCGACGAAGCGCATACCGCAACACGAGGATGGATGGCGGTTTTTCCGTTGATATCGCAGCACCTCTGTGCATGTACCACCCAAGCACAGATGTGCCCTTGCAATCAGATACTACCTATATCACCTCATTTAACAGCGATCTCTTGTGTCGACAATTCGATTTTTGGTATAGTTATACTAGCTCAAACAGCCTAGTCCGGCAGCTATTCTGACGCTGGGTTACGTTGACTACCTCGGCCGTTCTCCGGGGATAGTTCCGTGAGCGGGAACCGTCCTAGCAGACGATCATTGGCCCGGCAGTCACACCAGCCTGCCGCCCATCGGCCGCTCGGCTGGCGTCACAGGCGAGCCGGGTCTCCATAGACGGAGAGAACGCCCCGGCCCGCCGCTACTCAGTCGTCCAGGCGATGAGGCGACGGATCTGCACCGCGGTCCATCTGCCGCCACGGGCTGTCGGAATGCTGCGCCCGTTCAGGCCCGCGGCGAGGGCTTGCAACGTCGTCGCGCCACCTGCCCGTAATTCCGCGATGACGGGTGCCAGATCGGCGGCACGTTGTACCGCTCGCTCTCGCCGGGTACGGGCGCTGGTCTCCCGCCCCTTGGCTGCAAATCGATCAATCCCGGTTCTCATGCCGCCCATCGCAATAGGATGGCCTCAGCCTCGGCCGGGTCCGCCTCGATGCGGTAGATGGTCTGCCGGCTTAGGCCGGTGTCGCGGGCGATGGCAGCGACACCTACGCCCTGCGCGAGCTGGGCACGCACGGCGTCGAGCTGGGCTCGGGTGTAGCTGGGCTTACGGCCACGGTACGCATCGTCTCGCGCCTTGGCGTGCTCGATCCCGGCCCGCTGCGCCTCCTTGGTCGCCTCGGCCTGCGCCTGCGCCGTCGCGGCCATAAAGCCGATCAAGGCGTCGCGCACCGCCTGCTGCATCGGGTCCGTGGTGGCGCCGTCGAAGGTCAGATGGTTGATGACGGTCTTGATGACGACGCCGCGCTTCATCAGATCGCGGATCACGTCGCACACGTCGGCGTAGTCGCGGCCGAGCCGATCGACCCACCGGACCACGAGCACGTCACCGCGCCGGAGCATGTCGAACAGCCGGCGCCCTTGCGGCCGATCGGCGAGCCGGGTGCTGATGCCGCTCACGCCCTCGTCCGAGACCACAGCGTCGATCGCGAAGCCCGCAGCCTCGGCCTGGGTGCGCTGGTGGGCAGCGGTCTGCTCCGTGGTGCTCACGCGAGCGTAGAGGATCGTCTGTGACATGGTCGGATCGTCCGTTGATCTTATGTCCGTATAAATGCATGTCCATAGATCGGAATCAACCCGTACGGACAGCCTTTTCAACCCTCCCTCTCGAGTCCGCACAGGTATACCGTAGCGGACATGCTGCACTGCACAAATGACGACATCCGATCACTGGGGGCCCTGGCGCCCCGGCCTCGACGCGGCCGAGCTACTTGCCCGTCTGCGATCCATGCGCGCCCTCGCCAGGGTCTTGCTCGGCCCACGTGGCGATGATCTCGCCGGCCACCTCCACCATGCCGAGCACGATCCTGCCGCGCTTGTGCCTGCTCTCAAAGCTCTCGACCAGCTAGCGCCCCTCGACCGGAGGCGCTTGCTCGGATCGTATGCGCCGCTGCTAGGGTGACCTACAGCAAACCCTCTTGTCCTGGAAGATTGTCCTCGATCTCTTCCATTACGGCGTAAGTCGCTTCGAGCCAATCTTGAGCAGCTAGGGCGATCGTCCCCCCACGCTCGCGTAGTTCACCGATCGCCGTCGAGAATATCTGCAAAAACATCAGCCGCTCGTGGTCGTTCCACTTCCGATTAAGTCCAGCATCAAGCATCGGCGTCGCCTCCTACCAGTATGTTAATCTTGCGGTAGGTTTCGATCATCCGGTTTCATCTCCGCGAAGGTGAGTCAGAACGACGCGCCGCCATAGACGACGGACTGTCGAGGCGGGGCATGTCTCGGCCGATCATCGACAGGGGGGGTGTCTTTTTTTAGTGGACCAAGGCGGCCTGTGACAAACGACGAAGCAGAATAGACCACTAAAAGCGATTTCCTCGAAGTCTTGTTCCGCCAGAAGTATCATTACTTCTTCGTGTTCTGGCTTGAATTGCCGGATGCTGTAGCTTGGCTAGCTCCACCATTATTTGAGGGTGTAGTAGTACTTGTCGGCATGGACGATTTCACGGGGAATGCCGGGAACAAGCTGTCTCCAACGATGATACCGGGAACGACCCGACCTTGGGGTTTGGTCTCGCCCATCTGCTACTTCTTTCCACCCTGCGTTGATCCGTTGCCGGAAGACGATCCCGAGCCAGATGTGCCAGAGCTGGAAGATGGCGATGATGAACTTGGCGACGATATTCCGCCTGGCATTGGAGCATTCACCGGGAAGGTGGGGAAGATGCTCTTGCCCTCGCCGCTGAGAGCTGGCCGGGTCGTGTAGTTCCCTGGCATCACTGGTCGCGACGTGCTGCGCTCGGTCATTGCTGTGCCTCATCGGTGTATGTGAGAGCAAAATAGTCCCGCGCTTCCTGAGTTGCGAGTCTGAAAAGGCGGTCGCTTGGGGTGAATCCCTCCGGGAAGTATTTTCGCTCAGTTTCGAGGCGCAATTTGCGCAGTTTAGTACGACGCTTGGTGATAACCTCCTCAGAAATCTTATCAGCGTAAATTGTTTCCCATTCCTCTTCAGCATCAATCCATAAAAGCTCCAGCGCAACAGTTAGATCACTCGCAGCCTTGTGCTGCTTAGCGAAAGGAAATACATTTTTCAAAGCGTCGAGTAGCTGTGATCCAGCTATGATTGCGCTCCACACCAATGGATAATCTTTCCACACAACCCAACCGGCTATTCCGCCACTTGAACCAATGACTTTTATGATCTCAACACCTCTGACCCACCATCCCAATTCATTGCGATATAATCGCATATAGATGCTAGCGGCTTTCAACTGTTCCAATTCTCTCCAGTATAATAGCTGCTGTCTTTTAGAATTGTTTGCTTCTGACACCTGCACCCCCCGAGTCCTTGAATCTCGGTTCCGGATTTTCTCAGGAAGCACTCCCTCCTTCGATAGCCCTTCTCCATCTCTCCAATGCAGCGTCGAGGTTCGATTCCGGCGCCTTATCCCGTTTCTCGCCCATAATCATACGGCTTCCGCCTAGGGTTTGCTTTTGGGCGAGTTGTGGTGACGGCATGGCCCTGGGGGGCGCGACGTTCGCCGCTGGCGGGCGCGACGGCTCGGGACGTGCGATCGGCCGGCGAGCCGGCGCGGGCGTTCCACGGACCCTCCGAGCGGCGCCGTTGGCATGCGCGAAGATCGTCCCGTACTCGCTGCCGAACCGGAACAGGATCGGCCGGCGGTTCAGCCCCTCGGGCGTGCGCTGGTAGCGCCTACCGCTGACCGGCTCGATGCGATCGAGAAAACCGACTTCAACCAGGGTCGCGATAGCGCCGCGCACCCGGGCTTCGGTCAGGCCGAGGGCGGCATGATCGCAGAGGGCGCGCCTATCGATCGGAAATGACGCCACCAGCCGGCTTGGCACGCTCCAGAACCGGCCGAGGAACGTCGCAAGGGCGAAGCACGCCTCCCGATTGCGATAACCCGCCAGCGCAGTTTCCAGCCGGTCCTGCACGCCACGGGGGAGGCGGTACGGCCCCTCTGGTGCAGTCGGGACCCACGGCACCCGCCGCCGCGTGGTCATTCTGGTCGTCGTTCTCGTCACGGGCACGGTGCCCGGCATTGTGGCGTGCATCATCCGACCCTTTCGGGCCGCGGCAGATCGATCGGAGTCGCCGGCAAGCGCTCCGTTCACCAAGGCAAAGCTCACCCGTCTCCGGAATTGGCGGTTCCGGATTGACTCTCGTCAC
>NZ_SRLB01000007.1 GCF_004745635.1 Methylobacterium nonmethylotrophicum
ACGCCCATGCCAAGCGGCCGGCCGTGCTGCTCGCCGGCGGCATCGGCATCACGCCGCTGCTGGCGATGCTGCGCCACATCGTCTACGAGGGCCTGCGCACCCGGGGCATCCGGCCGACCACCCTGGTCCAGGCGGCCCGCTCCAAGGAGGAGCGTCCCTTCGATAGGGAGGTGGCCGAGCTCGCCGCCGCGGCCGGGGGCGCGGTGAAGGTCGTGCGGGTGCTGAGCGCGCCCGGGGATGCGGTGGCGGGCGTCGACTACGATGTCACTGGCCGGATCGACATGGCGCTGCTCGCCCGCGTGCTGCCGTTCGGCGACTACGACTTCTACCTCTGCGGTCCGACCGCCTTCACGCAGGCGCTCTACGACGGGCTGCGCGACCTGAACGTCGCCGACGACCGCATCCACGCCGAGACCTTCGGCCCCTCGTCGCTGGTCAGGAGCGTGCCAGCGGACGCCGAGGCGGCCAAGCTGCCGCCTGCGTCGACGGAGCCGGTCCCGGTCGCCT
The DNA here is from genome assembly GCF_004745635.1 of Methylobacterium nonmethylotrophicum. Classification (GTDB taxonomy): domain Bacteria; phylum Pseudomonadota; class Alphaproteobacteria; order Rhizobiales; family Beijerinckiaceae; genus Methylobacterium; species Methylobacterium nonmethylotrophicum. Next base: position 508 of record NZ_SRLB01000007.1, read on the forward strand.
TCCTGAACGCGTCTAAGGAGGCGCGCTGGACGCCGGGAGCCGGAACGCTGCTCGAATTTGCCGAGGCCCGCGGCCTCAGCCCGGAATTCAGTTGCCGGACCGGGACCTGCGGCACCTGCAGGACTAAGCTCCTGAGAGGTGCCGTCACCTACGCGAAAGCCCCCAGCGCGCCCCACGCCGACGACGAGGTGTTGATCTGCTCGGCCACCCCGGCCGCGGGCAGTGGGCCCGTCCATCTCGCCCTCTGACCGAAGGCGATGCCGAGGGTCACGTCCCGCCGGCCTGCCGCCCTCCCTCCCTCCCGACAAGCCTCCACCCGGAAAACCCCGAGGAGAAGTTGATGTCCCGTCCCCTGCGGCCGCCGTTCACCGAGGAGAGCGCCATCGAGAAGGTCCGCCTCGCCGAGGACGGCTGGAACAGCCGCGACCCCGCTAAGGTCGCCCTGGCCTACACGACCGACACCCGCTGGCGGAACAGGGCCGAGTTCGTCACGAGCCGGGAGGAGGCCCAGGCCTTCCTGACGCGTAAGTGGAACCGCGAGCTCGACTACCGCCTGATCAAGGAGCTCTGGGCCTTCACCGGCAACCGCATCGCGGTTCGCTACGCCTACGAGTACCGCGACGACAGCGGCCAGTGGTTCCGGGCCTACGGCAACGAGAACTGGGAGTTCGCCGAGGACGGGCTGATGCGGGCCCGCCACGCCAGCATCAACGAACACCCGATCCGGGAGGAGGACCGCAAGTTCCGCTGGCCGCTGGGGCGCCGCCCTGACGACCATCGGGGTCTCAGCCACTTCGGCTTCTGAACCGCCTTTCCAATATCAGGAGCCCGGCCATGTCTTCCTTCACCCTGGACGGGCGCGTGCGCCTGTCCGTCGCGCTCGCCCTGACCGACGACGGCCGCGACCCGCCCGTTTCTCCAGGGCGGGAAGCGGAGGCCCGTGGGCTCGGGATGTGCGGCGCCGAGGTCGACGCCGCGCGTCGCGGCCGGAGCTTCGACGCGCGCACGTCGCGGGCGCTGGCCCTGGCCCTGGCGGCGGCCTCGCGGGACGGCAGGCGCCTTCACGAGGAGCGTGCGCGGGCGCTGTGGTCTGGCATCCCCGCCGAGGTCTGCCGCGAGATCGAGAGCCTCGCCATAAAGCTCGCCGGCGACGGAGCGGCGCCGGACCCCGAACCCACGGTCGCCCGCGAAGGCTAGGCTTCCTGGCCCGGCATGCCGTTCACCATGGCGCGACGGCTTGGCGGCGCGCCCGCTCGAACAGCTGTATTCGTCAAAGCCATGATGGCCGGGCCGCTGGGGACGGGGGAGCAGGGACATGGACCGCTGGCAGGCCATGCGGATCTTCGCGAAGGTCGCGGAGACGGCGAGCTTCGCGGAGACCGCGCGCCTGATGCACATGAGCCCGCCGGCCGTGACGCGGGCCGTCGCCGCGCTGGAAGAGACCATCGGCGCCCGGCTGTTCGTGCGCACCACGCGCTCGGTGAAGCTCACCGAGGCCGGTGGCCGCTACTACGAGGATTGCCGGCGAATCCTTTCCGACATCGTCGAGGCCGAGGCCGCCGCCGCAGGTTCCTACGCGACGCCGTCCGGAACCCTCGCGGTGACAGCATCGGTCCTGTTCGGCCACATGCATGTGCTGCCCATCGTGACCGATTACCTCGACGCCTATCCGACCATGGCGGCACGGACGCTATTCGTTGACCGGCAGGTGAACATCGTTGAGGAAGGCATCGACGTCGCCGTGCGCATCGGCCACCTCTCGGATTCCGGCTTTACAGCCGCGCGGGTTGGGTCGGTGCGCCGCGTTGTCTGCGGCTCGCCGGCCTATTTCGAGCGGCACGGCGTCCCGCAGACACCGCAGGACCTGAGGGACCATCGCGTCGCCATGTCCACGGGCGCCTGGGCCTCGACGGAGTGGCATTTCGCGCAGGATCAGCGCGTGACGGTCCATCCCGCCCTGATGAGCAACACGAACGAGGCCGGCATCGCCGCTGCCCTGGCGGGTTGGGGCCTGACTCGGGTGCTGCACTACCAGATCGGCTCTGCCTTGCTGGAAGGCCGCCTGCAGGTCGTGCTCGCCGACTACGAGGAGGAGCCGCTGCCCATCCATGTAGTCTACCCCGAGGGGCGGCAGGCGCCGGCCAAGGTGAGGACATTCGTCGACCTGGCCGTGGCGCGGCTGCGGGCCAACCGCCTGCTCAACTGAGCGGGCGCAAGGTCGATGCGAGGCCTCAATCCGGGTCTGTTCGACCCGGCCGAGGTAAAAGGCACCAAGCGATCCTATCTATTCCGCAGGCGACAACAATGCCTTCCACACGACGCTGATTAACGCCTGCAAGCTGAACACCGATGATGTCTCCATGAGGCGGCGAGGTCCTCTACGCCCCCACGAAAGGAGACACCGATGAAACACCTTCTGCTTACCCTGATGCTCACGACGGCCAGCACCGTCCTTCCCCCTCATGCCAAGGCGGAGCAAGCCCCGGTCGCCGCTCAGGCACCGGCGACGGTCCACTACCGTTCCGCGACGGTCGACGGCGTGAAGGTGTTCTATCGCGAGGCCGGCCCGGCCGATGGCCCGGTCGTGCTGCTCCTGCACGGCTTCCCGACCTCCTCGCACATGTTCCGCAACCTGATCCCGACGCTCGCGGACCGTTACCGCGTCATCGCGCCCGACTACCCCGGCTTCGGCCAGAGCGACGCGCCCGACCACACCCAGTTCGCCTACACCTTCGGCCACTACGCCGACCTCGTGGACGGTCTGCTCGGCCAGCTCGGCTCCAAGTCCTACGCGATGTACGTGATGGATTACGGCGCGCCGGTCGGTTACCGCCTCGCCCTCAGGCACCCTGAGAGGGTGACCGGCCTGATCGTCCAGAACGGCAACGCCTACGACGAGGGGCTGCGCGAGTTCTGGGATCCGATCAAGGCCTACTGGGCCGACGGCTCGGCCAAGAGCCGCGAGGCGCTGTCGGGCCTGGTGACCCTCCCCACGACGATCTTCCAGTACACGGACGGCGTGAGGGACGTCTCCAGGATCAGCCCGGACAACTGGGTCCACGACCAGGCCCTGCTCGACCGGCCCGGCAACAAGGATGTCCAGCTCGACCTGTTCTACGACTACCGGACGAACGTGCCGCTCTACCCGCAATTCCAGGCGTTCTTCCGCGAGCGCAAGCCGCCGACGCTGATCGTCTGGGGCAAAAACGACAAGATCTTCCCCGAGGAAGGGGCGCCCCCCTACCTGCGGGACCTGCCGGACGCGGAAATGCACATCCTCGACACGGGCCACTTCGCGCTGGAGGACAAGCTCGACGAGATGGCGCCCCTCATCCGCGGCTTCCTCGACAAGCAGGTGGCGAAGCGCTGACCCTTCTGACGGGCCTGGCTGGTAGGCGCGACGCGGACCGCGCCCCTCTCTTGGGCGGCGCGGTCCTTGGCAATCTCGCCGCGTTTCGATGACCGTGAGAGCGGAGCATCTGCGGGGGAGACCTTGCGTCAAGGTTGGAAGTCGGTCGAGAGGCTGATCTCGCGCCAGGCACGCAGCTCGGCCAGCCGCGCCTCGTCGCCAGCCTCGGCCCGCGCGTAGGCGTCGCTACCCAGCACCAGGCGCAGCGGCGGGGCCTTTGCCGAGACCACGGCTATCATCGCCCGGGCGGCGCGCTCTGGGTCGCCGGGCTGTTTCCCGTCGTAGGCCCGCTGCATGGCGGCGACCTGGCCGACGGTCTCGGCGTAAGCCGGGCTGCCTTCCGCGATGCGCGTCGACGATCCCGCGAAGTCCGTCCGGAAGCCGCCAGGCTCCACGATGGTGACGTGCACGCCGAAGGGCTTCATCTCGATGGCGAGAACCTCGGAGAACCCCTCCACGCCGAACTTCGCGGCCGAGTACGGGCCGCGCCCGGTCGCGCCGGTTCGCCCCCCGATGGAGGAGACCTGCAGGAAGTGGCCACGTCGCTGCGCCCGGAACAGCGGGATGGCCGCCTTGGTGACGTTGACTACGCCGAACAGGTTCGTCTCGACCTGCGCCCGGAACGAGGCGAGGTCGGTGTACTCGATGGGCGCGAGGTCGCCGTACCCGGCATTGTTGACGACCACGTCGATCCGACCGAACCGCTCCGCCGTGGCCTCGACCGCCCGGCGCGCGCCTGCCTTGTCAGTGACGTCGAGGGGCACCGCTAGCACGCGCTCGCCGCCGGCCTCGACGAGGTCCGCGAGCGCGGCGGGATCGCGCGCCGTCGCGCAGAGCCGCTCCCCCGCCGCGACGACGGCCCGGGCCAACGCCCGGCCGAGGCCCCGCGACGAGCCCGTAACGAACCAGGTCCTGTCCATCTCTACCACCGCTTGTTCATGCTTCGACTTCGCCGAAATCGGTGGTCGCGAGTCTGCCCTCAAGCATCGCGTCGCGAACCTCTCTATTGCTGAGAGAGGAATAGAGGCGGGAACCGCCGTCCATTATCATCCTGGTCGAGAAGTGGCGGGCGCAGCGCCCCCCGACGACATCCCGACTCCGCAGGAGGTGATCATGAACACACTATCACTCGTCGGCGGCTCCCGCCTCCACCTCGCGCAGCGCCTCAGGGAGGTCGCTGCGAACACGCCGGCCGCCTACTTCGGCATAGTGTTGGGGCTGTCCGGCCTCGGCGGCGCTTGGCGCGCGGCCGCGCTCGCGTGGCACCTGCCCACGGTCGTAGGGGAGGCGGTCTACGTACTCGCCGGCGCAGTCTGGGCCGTGCTCGTCGTCCTCTATGCCCTCAAGGCCGTCCTCGCTCCCGACAAGCTGGCGGCAGAGGCGGCCCATGCGGTCCAGTGCTGCTTCATCGGCCTCGCCGGCGTTGCAACCATGCTCGTCGCGGGCGGGCTCATCCCCTACTCGGCCGGAGCCGCAACCGTCCTGTTCGGCCTCGGCTTCCTGTTCACGCTGGGCTTCGCGGTCTGGCGGACGGGCGGCCTCTGGCAAGGCGGTAGGGACCACGGTGCCACGACCGCGGTGCTGTATCTGCCGACCGTGGCTGGCAGTTTCGTCTCGGCTACGGTGGGCGCTGCCCTCGGTCTCGCCGATTGGGGCCAGCTCGCGTTCGGCGCCGGCCTGTTCTCCTGGCTCGCGATGGAATCGGTGCTGCTCCACCGCCTGCTTACCGGGACCGAGAAGCCCGCCGCGTTGCGTCCGACGCTGGGCATACAGTTGGCGCCGGCGCCGGTCGGTGCCGTGGCCTACCTCTCGGTCGGGGGCGGGGCGCCGGACCTCTTCGCGCATGCCCTGATCGGCTACGGCATGCTCCAAGTCCTGGTCCTGGCCCGGCTTGCGCCCTGGATCGCGAAGGCTGGCGCTGTCCCTGGGCTCTGGGCCTTCAGCTTCGGTGCCACTGCCATGGCCACGGCCCCGGTTCGCCTGGTCGCCCACGGCGATGCCTGAGCGCTCTCCGTCCTAGCTCCGGCGCTGTTCCTGGCCGCGAACGGCCTCGTCCTCGGCCTCGCCATCATGACCGTGACGCTACTGCTGCGGGGCAAGATGTTCGCTGCACCGACGGCAGTCAGCCAAGCCCGGACGTGACCGCGCCTGGGCATGCCATCAAGGAACCCGACGACTGCTTCCAAGCGGTTGTTAAGTGCCTCGCTGTTGAACCAACCGCTGATCACGGCGGAGCATTCTTGTTCGTGTTGCTTCGGCGGCGGTTCGTTGCCGAGCAGGTCCGGGCACATTAGCAACGGACGTAGCCTGGCCTTCGTCTGCCTGGCCTGTGGCCGCGAAGTTCACCCTAAGCTCCCGGCAAACCGCTCCGCCAGACGCCCCACCTTGAACGCCTCGCTCACCCAATCGACAAAGGCTCGCGTCTTCGCCGGCAGGTGGGTGCGCGAGGCGAAGTAGAGGGAGATCGCGCCGGCATCGGCGTACCAGCACGGCAGCAGGCGCACGAGGTCGCCCCGGTCCAGGTCGGGGCGCACGTCGGGGACCGCGACGAGCGTGATGCCGAGACCCAGCAGCGCCGCCTCGCGCATCGCATTGGCGTCGTTGACGATGATGCTCTCCCGCTGCCGGGCCACCACCTCGCTACCGCCTACGTCGCGCATCGCCCAGTGTCGGATGCGGCCGGTCTGGAGCGACCGCATGACAATCCCGTCGAACGCCTGGAGCCCTTCCGGGTCGGAGGGCGGCACCCGGCCCCGCATGTAAGACGGCGACGCCACCGCGATGATGTGGGCGGGGGCCAGGGTCCTGGCCACGATGCCGGATGACAGCGCGAAGCCGCCGCCGATGGCGGCGTCGTACCCCTCTGCGATGAGGTCGACCTGACGGTTCTCGAAGTGCCATTCCGGCCGGATGAGCGGATAGCGGGCAAGGAAGCCCGGCAGGAGCGGCAGGACGTGGCTCACTCCGAAGGTCGGCGCCAGGCTGACCTTGAGCGTGCCGGCCGGTTCGCCGCCGTCCGCGGAAACGCTGGCAATCGCGGCCTGCAAGCCTTCCAGGTTACCGGCAATGGCCTGGCGGAAGCCCTCGCCGGCCTCGGTCAGGGTGAGCTTGCGCGTCGAGCGGTGAAACAGCCGTACGCCGAGGTTGCGCTCCAGCATGGCCACGTTGCGGCTCACCGCCGCCGGGGTCAGCGACAGCCGCCGGGCGGCCTCGGAGAAGCTGCCGCACTCGGCACTGCGCACGAAGGCTTCGAGGTTGGCCAAGGTTTCCATGCCGGCGCCTTCAACGATCCGTTGAAAGCCTAACAACTCACTCAAGGCTAAACCAGGAGGAGTTCCCGGGCCATCCTCATCCGCGTCGAACAAGCGACGGAGCAATGACATGACCCAGGTATCCCACCCCCTCGCCGGCAAGGTGGCGCTCGTGACCGGCGGATCGCGCGGCATCGGGGCGGCCATCGTCCGCCGCCTTGCCCGTGACGGCGCCGACGTCGCCTTCAGCTACGCTGCCTCGCGCGAGCGGGCCGAGGACGTCGTCCGCGAGGTCGAGGCGCTCGGCCGGCGGGCGGTCGCGATCAAGGCGGACCAAGCCATCGCCACGGAGGTCGAGTCCCTCGTGCGGGGGGCGCACGCCGCGCTCGGTCGCCTCGACATCCTGGTCAACTCCGCGGGCGTGTTCGTCACCGGCATGGTCGACGACGCCAATGCCGACCGCGCCCCGTTCGACCGGCAGCTCGACGTGAACGTCAAGGGCGTGGCCGCGGCGGTGCGCGCCGCGGTGCCGCTGATGACGGACGGCGGTCGCATCGTGTCCATCGGGACCACCGGTGCGGTCCACGTACCGTTCGCCGGCGCCGCGGACTACGTCGCCACCAAGGCGGCGGTCGCGGCCTACACCCGCGGCTGGGCCCGCGACCTCGGCCCCGGCAACATTACCGTCAACGTGGTCCAGCCCGGCGCGATCAACACCGACATGAACCCGGAGGACGGACCCTTCGCCGAGACGCTGAAGGGCCTCGCCGCCCTCGGCCGCTACGGCCAGCCGGAGGACATCGCGGGGGCTGTCGCCTTCCTAGCCGGGCCGGACGCCGGGTACGTCACCGGCGCCACGCTGAACGTCGACGGCGGTCAGTCCGCCTGACCCTCGACCCATTATCAAGGAGACAGCGCATGACCTCCATCGGCATCATCGGCGCCGGACAGATCGGCCGCGCCATCGCGGCGGCGCTCGCACGCCACGCCGTTCCCGCGACGCTCGCCAACAGCCGCGGGCCGGAGACTTTGGCCGCAACCATCGCCGAACTCGGCGAGACCATCTCGGCAGGCACTCGCGAGGAGGCCGCCTCGAAGGACATCGTCTTCGTCGCCGTGAACTGGTCGAAGCTGGACGCGGCCCTTGCCGACCTGCCGGACTTCGCCGACCGCATCGTCGTCGACGCCAACAACCCCATCGAGGCGCCGCTGTTCAAGCCGTTCGACCTGGGCTCCCGCTCGTCGTCCGAGATGTTTGCAGGCCTGGTTCCCGGAGCTCGGGTCGTGAAGGCGTTCAACCATCTGCGGCCGAGCCTCGTCTCCGGCGACCCGGCCGACCGCGGCGGCCGCCGCGTGCTGTTCTACTCTGGAGACGACGCACGGGCGAAGGCTGAGATCGGGGCCCTGATCGACCGGCTCGGCTTCTTCGGCATCGACCTGGGCTCGCTTGCCGTGGGCAGCCGCCTCGTCCAATTCCCGGGCGGGCCCCTGCCCGCGCTCGACCTCGTCAAGTTCGACTGATCCGCCAACCCGGTCGTCATCTAAAGGAGACATCCCATGTCGGAAACCACATCGACCACCCGGGGAGCGGCGGAGCCTGATTACGACAAGCTGCTCCGGGCGAACCTGGAGCGCGTCTTCAACGAGCGCGACGCGGACAAGCGAGCCACGGCCTTGGCCGAACTCTTCGTCGAAGAGCCGGTCATGTACGAGCCGACCGAGGTCGTGCACGGACGCCAAGCCATCTCGACGGTTGCCGGCAATCTGCTCGACCAGTTCGGACCGACATTTCGGTTCACCCCGGTCGGTCGCGCGGTCGGGCACCATGGACTCGGTTCTTTAACCTGGCAGGCGGGTCCGGAAGGCGGTCCCGTCGCGGTCACCGGCACGGACGTGGCCGAGATCATGGACGGAAGGATCGTTCGTCTCTGGGTGCTCCTGAACCCGCCCGCCGCATGAAGCCAGGCCCCGGTTGACAGAAGTCCTTTCAAGCAACTAATGAAGTTGCATGAGACGAGATGGCAGATTGTCGGGCGTGCTGCACGTCCTCCTCCACATGGCCGAGGCCGACGGCCCGGTGACGTCCGAGCGGCTGGCCATGATGATGGGGACCAACCCGGTCGTGGTGCGCCGGACGATGGCGGGCCTGCGCGACCTGGGGCTCGTGGCTTCCGGGAAGGGGCATGGCGGCGGCTGGACCATTGCCTGCGACCTCGCCCGGGTGACCTTGCACGATGTCTACGTCGCGCTCGGCTCCCCGGAGGTGTTCGCGATGGGACACCGGAGCGAAGAGCCGACCTGCCTCGTCGAGCAGGCCGTCAACGCGGCCCTCGCGGACGCATTTCGGGATGCCGAGGCACTGCTGCTCTCGCGCCTGGGTGACGTCACGCTGGCCCGTCTCAGCGCCGATTTCCACGCGCGCTTGGCCAACCGCGGACCGTGCGGGCAGGAGGCCCCATCCGATGACGCATAGCGCGCAGCCTGAACCGACCAACTTCGTGGCTGCCTTTTCGGACCCGGAGGCGGTCGCACGGTATGCCGACGGACCGCCCCGTTTCGTACCGGGCTTCGAGGCGCTGCACAGGATGACCGGCATCCTGCTGGCCGAACACGCGCCGGCCGATGCGAGCATCCTGGTGCTCGGGGCCGGAGGCGGACTGGAACTCCGGGCATTGGCCGAGGCGCATCACGGCTGGACGTTCGTCGGCGTCGATCCCGCCCGGGAGATGCTCCGCCAAGCAGAGCGCACACTCGGGTCGCTGATGGACAGGGTCACTCTCGTCGAGGGCACCATCGACGACGCGCCCGACGGCCCCTTCGACGCGGCGACCTGCCTGCTCACCCTGCACTTCCTCGACCCGGCGGCGCGCGAGGACACGGTCCGAGCCATCCACCGGCGCCTGAAGCCGGGCGCCCCGTTCGTTGCGGCGCACGGAAGCTTCCCGCAGGACGACAGCCGCTCGCGATGGATCGCGCGGTACGAGGCCTATGCGGTCGCGTCCGGCGCCGACCGAGACCAGGCGGCGAAGGCGCGGAGCGCCGTGGAGGCCCACCTGCACACCCTCGCGCCCGAGACGGATGCCGCCGTGCTCCGGGCGGGCGGCTTCCGGGACGTCGAGCTCTTCTTCGCCGCCTTCACGTGGCGCGGATGGATCGGGCGGGCATGCCAGGACAAGGGGTGACCCACGGCTCAGGCCTCTGCGCAAAGACGGTTGCCGACGAGGTCATCGGCTCGGGAACGCATCCTTGACGAGGGGACGGAACGCAGCCGGCAACTCGACCTCGCCGAAGCGACGGGAGGTCGTCCATCGGATAACGTCGAGAGGGTGGCAACGGTTGGATCAAGACCTGGAGCCATTCCGTCTCAAGTCGACGCACTCCGCGCGCAGGACCACGGATTCCGCCGGTGCTTCGGTCGACGGCCCCTCCCCTCACGGGTCCAGGAGGGCACGCTCATTCGCGGCATCGAACTTGGCAACGTCGCCCGTCATCCGCCCTTGCCATCGCTCCACGAAGGCCACCGTGTCCCCGGCAGCCAGATGGGCGTCGAGCGCCGCCTGTTCGCGCCAGCGCTCGATGACGAGCATGCGGCCCTCCTCGATCCCATCCGGCGCGACGGCGAAGAACAGGCAGCCGTCGCGGGCGCGCGCCGTCCTCGCGAACGCAGCCATGCCGGCGACGAAGGCTGCCGCATCCGACGGCGCGACAAGAACGTATCCGGTCACGATCAGCATGGATGTCCTCCCCTGGCCGGCCGCCGGTTACGCGACGGTCAGCACGATCTTGCCCTGGATGCCGCCAGTCTCGGCGCGCTCATGCGCGCGGGCCGCCTCCGCGAGCGGAAAGGTGCTGTCGATGACGACCCGAACGGTGCCATCGTCGAGGAGGCGGGCGGCCTGCGCGAGCTGGTCACCGCTGGAGCGGACCTGCGTCGTCGACACGATGACGCCCAGTCGGCCGGCCTCCTCGTACGCGTCGAAGCCGAGCGGAAAGACGGGATAGAGGGCGCCGCCCCGCTTCAGGGTTTTCAGGAAGCGCGACGCCGCCTTGCCGCCGACCGCGTCGAGCACGACGTCGACGCCACGGACGACCTCGTCGGCCGCCGCCTTCGCGTAGTCGATGAACGCGTCGGCGCCGAGGTCGCGCATCAGTCCCTCGTTCTTGCCCGAGGCGACCGCGATCACGCGCGCCCCCTGCCAGCGGGCGAGCTGGACGGCGAGATGCCCGACGCCGCCCCCGGCACCGTTGACCAGCACCGTCTTGCCGGCGAGCGGCACGGGCGCGTGGGGAGAGGACTGGAACGGGTTCGGCGCGTCGTGGCCCAAATCGACCAGGAACTGCCAGGCGGTGAGCAGCGACATGGGCGCCGCCGCGGCCCGGACGTGGTCGATCCCGACCGGCTTCGGCGCCAGTTCCGAGACCGGCACGCTGACGTATTCCGCGTAGGCCTTGCCGCCTTTCATCGCGTCCTCGGGGAAGCGGACCATGGCGTAGACCTCGTCGCCGACGGCGAACTCCGCCACCTCCGCCCCGAGCCCATGGACGACGCCCGAGATGTCCGAACCGAGGATCAGGGGAAAGTCGGGATGGGGCTGCCATTCGGGCGGCAGGGCGCGGTAGCCGTCGCGCAGGTACCAGTCGGGCGGGTTGAGGCCGACCGCGCGCACGCGCACCAGCACCTCGCCGGCGGCCACCGCCGGCACCGGCGCATCCTCGTAGCGCAGCACGTCGGGGCCCCCAAAGGCATGCAAGCGGACAACTTTCATCATGTCGCTCATCGAACCCTCCATCACGTCATCGAACGCGACGTCGATTTAGCCCCCGGGCATTCCCTTGATTATCAGGCCGGACGGCAGTTCAATCATGCCATGAAGGAACAGATGGCACTGGAGCGGCTGGCGGGCTTGGCGGCCTTCGCACGCGCGGGCTCCCTCGGGAGCTTCACGGCCGCAGCCCACGCCCTGTCGATCTCGCCGTCCGCCGTCAGCAAGAGCATCCAGCGCCTGGAGGCCCATCTCGGCGTGGCGCTGTTCACGCGCACCACGCGCTCCCTGACGCTGACCGCCGAAGGGAAGGACCTGCACGAGCGGGCGGTCAGGCTGCTGCGCGAGGCCGAGGAGATCGAGCAGGCCGCGATAGCCGCCCGGTCCGAGCCGGCGGGCTCCTTGCGGGTCGCGGCGTCCTTGCCGGTCGGCGTGCACGTGATCGCCCCCGCATTGCCGGCCTTCCGCCGCAGCCATCCGCGGGTGAGCGTCGACCTCCGGCTGAGCGACCGAATGGTCGATATCGTGGACGAGGGAATCGACGTCGCGGTGCGGATCGGCGAACTCGACGACACGCGGCTCCTGTCGCGCCGGCTCGCACCGCATCGAATGTGCTGCTTCGCCTCGCCCGCCTATCTCGACGCCCGCGGCACACCGCGGCATCCCGACGAACTCGTGGGCCACGAGACGGTCGTTCTGCGCTACCAGAGCACGGGCCAGGTGCTGCACTGGCCGTTCCGCATCGAGGGCCAGGTGGTGGAGATGACGCCCCCGACCGGGCTGTCGGTCGACGTCAGCGAGGCGCTGGTCGCTGTGCTCGCCGCGGGCGGAGGCATCGGGATGGCCGCGACCTTCGTCACGGCACCCTACGTGTCGCGGGGCGAACTGATACCGGTCCTGTCGCGCTTCGCCGTCCCGCGCGACAACGTCACGGCGCTCTGGCCGGCAAGCCGTCGCACCAACCCCGCCGTCCGAGCGTTCCTCGCGACGCTGCAGGAGACTTTCCGGGAGCGCATGGCGGCGGCGACCACGTGAGGCACACCTCACGGTCGCCGTTCCGGCCGCCGTCGCCGGCTTCCGGGGGGCCGTCCATTAGGCGCCGAAGGCACCGTCGATGGTGTGCATCGCACCCGTCACGAAGCTCGCTTCCGGACCGGCGAGCCAGGCCACCATCCCGGCAACCTCCTCGGGCCGCCCGTGGCGTTTGATCGCCATAAAGCCGTGCATCAGCTCCCGCATCGGCCCGTTCTCGGGGTTGGCATCCGTATCGACCGGGCCGGGCTGCACGACGTTGACCGTGATGCCGCGGGGCCCGAAATCCCGTGCCAAGCCCCGCGCCAGGCCCTGGAGGGCGGACTTGCTCAGCGCGTAGGACGCCATTCCCGCAACCGGCATGCGGTCGCCGTTCACGGAGCCGATCACGATGATCCGCCCGCCCTCCGGCATCCGCCGGGCCGCTTCGACCGAAGCGTGGTAGGGGGCGTGGACGTTAACCCGGAAGAGCCTGTCGATCTCGTCCGGGTCCTGCTCCAGGGCGTCACCGAAGATCGCGAAGCCCGAATTAACCACGAGGACGTCCAGGGGCCCGCTCTCGCGCACCGTCGCGATGACTGCGTCCCGGTCGGCGCTGTCGGTCCGGATCGCCTTGCCGCCGGTCTCGTCGGCCAGGCGCTCCGCCGCCTCGCGCGATCCAGCGTAGGTGAAGGTGACCGACGCGCCCTCCGCCGCGAAACGGCGCACGATGGCCGCTCCGATCCCTCGGCTCCCGCCCAGGACCAGCACCGATTTTCCCTTGAACGTCCCCATGGCAGCCTCCTTGAGGATTAATTTACGAGCCGCTACATAAAGCGGGCCACGGTAGCGGTCAACGATTTTTATAATGGCCAGTACAAAAAGCGGTCGCCCAAGGGGCCGGCCCCGGCGTTTCGACCCTGACGACGCCGTCACCGCCGCCAGGGAGCTCTTCCACGCTCGCGGCTACGACGCCGTCAGTGTCACGGACGTGACCGAGGCGCTCGGCATCAACCCGCCGAGCTTCTACGCCGCCTTCGGCAGCAAGCTCGGGCTCTACGCCCGTGTCCTCGAGCGCTACGCCGACACGGGCGCCCTCCCCTTCGCGGATATCTTGCGACCGGACCGCCCCGTGGCCGAATGCCTAGCAACGCTCTTGGAGGAAGCAGCCCGCCGCTATGTCGCCGATCCGGCGGCGGCCGGTTGCATGGTGGTGGAAGGCACCCGCTGCGACGATGCGGAGGCTCGCAAGGCGGCCCGCGCCTACAATGTCGCCGCGGAAGCGTTGATCCGCGACTACGTCGCGGCGCGCCACCCGGAAGACGCCGAGCGCGTTACGGATTTCGTCGCGACGACCATGTTCGGCCTCTCCGCGAAGGCGCGCGCAGGGCACGGGTTTGGCAAGCTCCTCGCAACCGCACGCCTAGCCGGCTCCGCCATCGCGTCCGCACTCCCCGGATGACCCTGGCGTAGCTTGGCCGGGGCGGCGCGGATCCGGCGCGTGCTGGGCGTGCCTTGCACGGTAGGTGCGGAGGCGCGCGAGTGTGCCCCGCCGCCCTGTGACGTGTCTCGGCCAGCCTGCGCCCGGGCGCGGGTGCTGGCCGATATAGCGCGGACGACCGGATGGACACGTCACCTTCCGGGCCGACCATCTGAGGTCCCAATGCCGGCACGTCCTCGGCGCGGCGTTGGGAGGCCGCGTGGGCACAGGACTGCGGAAAGGGCCGGCGATTGCGACCTGAAGCCGGGTCCACACCGCGCTCGTCGGGTCCTGCTGGCCAGGGGGTTACAACCCCAGCAGCTCGGCCGTGCGGAAGGATTCTGGGGGCGGGAAGAGGCCTTTGCTCGTCGTCAGGGCGAGGGGGCTCCGGCTGTTCGCGACCGACCCGCCATCTGAGCCAGCACGCCTCCGCCGATGACGAGAGCTCCACCCACCAAGCCGCCGTACGTCGGGACGGCATGGAGAAGAACCGCGTCGAGAGCCATGGCCCAGAGCAGGCCGGAGAACTGCCACGGTGCAAGCCGCGACGCTTCTCCCCGATGCAGCGCCGCCGCGATGCAAGCCAGGGCGGCCGTTTGGACGACCGTTACCAGCAAGACGAGGGCTGCAGCCCCGGAACTGACTGGCCGCCAGTCCGCGGCCACCGGCACTACCAGTAGGACGACGCCAACCAAGGCGACTTGCAGGATCGTGTCGAGGGTCGTGGCCGCATCGCGGAGGCGTCGGATCAGCACCTGATAGAGGGTGTAGGTGACCGCACCTCCGAAAGCTGCCGCGATCCCGAGCGCGCTCCCCTCCCCGCTCGGTCTCACGATCAGCAGCATGCCGGCAAAGCCGAGCAGGGTACCGAGCCAGCGGCCGGACGGCACGCGCTCACGGAGCAGCAGGCCGCTCAGCAGGGTCAGCATCAACGGAGCGGTGAAGCCGAGCGCCGAAGCGGCGGTGACCGGCATCAGGGCGTAAGCCAGCACCGCAAGGGCGTTGGACGCGACGAGCGCCGCCGCAGCGGCACGTTGCTCCCAGGCCTTGTCGGGGCGCATGAGGCGGCGCCACGTCAACGGACTTCCGGGCCAAGCCGCCGCGCACATGCCGACGACGAGGATGACGGCGCATCGCAGGAAGGTGACCTGAAGCGGGCTGAGCCCGTTGCCGGTGACAAGGCTCTTCGACAGGGCGTATCCCAAGACGTAGAGCAGGCCGGCAAGGACCGTGAGGCCAATCGCAACCAGGGCCGAGGGAGCACGCGCCCGGGCCATCGTGCTTGGTGTCATCGTCATCTCACATCGACCTTGCTCGCCCGTGGCGCCGTCCATGGCATGTCCTTCCGCTCGGACCGGGGCGATGCCGGACGGCGTGCCGAGTAGGCGGAAGCCTTCCTTGCGGCCCTCCTAGATCTTGCCGAACGACGCGGAGCAGTCGAGGGTCTCGGTCCACGGTTTGGCGACCGGCAAGCGGCCGTGGGTCACCTCCGCCAGGAGCCGTGCGGCAGCTCGCCTTCGCGGGTCGCGGCGTGGAGGGCTTGTTCGAGGCCATTCCGGTCCAACGGGATGCAGTAGGCCGGCTTGGCGCGCTCAAACCGCCAACTCCCTGCTAGACCGCCGGCATCCAAGGCTTCGAACCCGAACGCCTCATGGAGGCCTGCGACCACGGCCTTCGCCTCGGGGTCGTTCCCAGCGATGGGAAGGGCGCGTCGGCCCGAAGGGACCGGCGGGCGGTTGTCCTCCGGCAGGTCGCGGGCGAGGATGGCGTTAAACGCCTTGATGAGGCGGGAACCGGGCAACTCGGCTACGACGAGCTCGCTCGTGGTCGTGGTGCGCGCGTCCAGTTCCGCCACCGGGCCGTCGCGCTCCGGGCAGTAGTTCATCGCATCGATGACGACCTTGCCCGCGAGGACCTTCCCCGGAAGGTGGTTCCAGGCCGCGAAGGGGATGGCGAGAACAGCGATCTCCCCAAACTCCGGCGCCTGGTCCACGCTGCCGACCTCACAGCTGATGCGCGCGGCAAGCACTCTCAACTGTTCCGGGTGTTGTGAACTGAGCATCACACAGTGTCCACGGTCGACCGCAAGCTTGGCAAGCGCTTTTCCGATCAGGCCCGCACCCAGTATGCCGATCTTCATGTTGGTCCTCCATCGGTCGTGACCTTCCCAGCCGCAACGGCTTGGAGCTACTGACGGAGAAGATGTCGTTGCCTGGGCGACTGGATTAGAGCGCGACCGGATGCGACGATGCAAAGCGCTGCTTTGCAATCGGGATGGATCCATGGACCGACTGACGAGCATGGATGTATTCGTCCGAGCCGTCGAGGCCGGGTCCTTCCGGGCCGCGAGCAAGGGGCTCGGCATCTCGGCCCAGATGGTCGGCGCCCATGTCCGGGCCCTGGAGGAGCGGCTCGGCGTCCGGCTGCTCCATCGCAGCACCCGGGCGCAGAGCCTCACGGAAGTCGGTCGGAGCTACTACGAACGATGCAGGGTCGTGCTAGCTGAGGTTGCCGCCGCGGAGGCCGTGGGCAGGGAGGGCGACGACGAGGTTCGGGGCGAGCTCACGGTCTCCGCGCCGGACACGTACGGGGCAGCGGTGCTGATGCCGCTCCTCAACCGCTTCCTAATGCTGCATCCGAAGGTGCCGCTCGACCTTGCACTGTCGGACCAGCCGGTCGACCTCGTCCGCAGCCGCGTGGAGGTGGCGGTGCGGCTGGGAGACCTGCCGGACAGCAGCCTGATATCGCGTCGGCTCGCCGATTACTGCCTGACGCTCTGTGCCGCGCCGGACTACCTCGCCTCGGCCGATCCAGTGGAAGCGCCGAAGGACATCGCCCGGCATCGTTGCCTCGCCTATCGATGGTGGACCGGGGCGTTGTGGCTGGACTGGCGGCTCGAAAGGGCCGGCGATACGGGGTCCGCCCCAAATCGTCGTCGCCAGCACCACCGTCCCCGCCACGACGTCGCGCACGCCCTTGAGACGGAGCCACCGGGCGACGTTGGCACCGGGTTCGGGCAGAGGGAGGCCGAAACTCCGTGCCGCGTCCCAGGTCCTGAAGAGGTACATCAAGCCGATGACGAGGATCCCAAGCGCAGACAAGGCGACACCGTGCGAGAACTAGGACATCCGACAATCTCCTACGACCGAGTCGGGCTGCCGGACTATGGGTGCATCTCGGTCGGCCGGATCTCGGGATGGGAAGTCGGGAAGTGCATGTTTGCCTAGCTACGCCCGCGGCTTCCTGACCTGAATGGGAAGGCTTCGGCCAACCAATCGATCACGACTCGCACGCGCGCCGCATCGGCTGCCCCGCTGTGCATCACCAGCCACTTTGGCACGTGGAAGGCGGGCGAGTAGCCAAGTCGGATGAGGTCCGGCTCGCGTTCAGCAATGAAGTCGGGCAGAACGACCGCGCCAATGCCGAGGCGACACGCCGCAACAGCTTCCCGCAGCGTCGTAACCCGCAGGACGGTCTCGGCCTCTGATAGGTTCCTGCGCACCCATTGCTGGGCCGGAAGCCGTTCCAGCGCGGGCGAGCGCGAGATCAGGGGCAACTGTTCGAGCGACGTCCCGGTCGGGCAGTGCCGCTCGGCGAAGCCGCGGCTCCCGTAGAGTGAGAAGGGGAAGTCTGCCAAGCGGCGGACGCGCACGTGGCTGCCGCCTTCCGGCCGAACCGAACGGAAGGCCAGGTCCACGTCCATCCGGTTGACGTTAGTCAACTCGACGCCCGTGATGAGCTCCAGGCGGAGGCCGGGATGACTGTCGAGGAGCGCTGGCAAGAGAGGGATCAGCAGGTACTCGGCGAACTCCGGCGGTGCGGCCAGGCGCACCTCGCCCAAGGGATTGGCGTTGGTACCGCCGTGCCGTCCGATAAGACCGCGGACCGTCTCCTCGGTCCGGCCCGCGTCGGCGAGGAGGGCGCGTCCGGCCTCGGTCAGCTCGTAGCCGGTGGGAAGGCGAACGAAGCAGGTCGCGCCGAGGGCGCGCTCAAGCGACTGAATGCGCCGCCCGACGGTGGCGCTGCTGGACGAGAGCGCCGACGCCGCACCTGCCAGGGTGCCGCTACGCGCTACCGCCAGGAAGAAGCGCAGGTCGTCCCAGTCCAATGCTGACGTCCTCCGGGAGGCGAGCAAGCCGGTCGTTACCTAACGGGGTGGCGGAAGGATACGGGGATGGCGTTGCAGAAGCGAAAGAGCGACATTCATTTTTGCACGGATGACACCGGGCGCAACCGGGCCAAGTTACAACCCTGCATCACGCCGCTGGACGCCCGAAGGTCATGACTTGTCTGCCATGCCGACGCTTCGATGCCTTCGTCAGCCAACCGCTCGGGCGGTCGCTTCGTGGTTCCGTGAACGCCGACGCCACCTCGGCGGGCGCACGGGGCCCGATGCGACGAGGAACCCTTTCCCCGGAACCGCATCCGCCCATGGCGGAAGTGGTCGGCAGCCGACCTGCCGTATCGCCCACCTCACGGCAGGTCGGCCGTCCGCGAACCGCATGACCGCGATTGGTAGCCCATGAACCTGAACGTCCCGCCCTACCACGTGCAGTCGACCGCCCAGCTAATGCGCGACGGCTTCCCGTATTTCAGCCACCACGATGCCGTCTCGGTACTGTGGTCAAGAAAGTGGCGCGCGCCCTGCGCGGCCGGCATCTACCCATTCACGGACGCGCACGTCGCCGACTTCGGCCCTATCTTCGCGGAGCTGATTGCCGTCTCGGGGGACGATCCGGCCATCCTGTACAGGCCTGACGACTACGCCGCACCGTTCCTTCCGGCGGGACGGCGCCTCGTTGACCAAGCGGAGGATGCGGCGTCGGGCGGCAGGACAGAGGAGGCGCGCGACCTCTTCCTGCGGGCCGCGGCGGTGTACCGGATCGCCCGGTTCCCGATCAACCGCTCGCCCTTGGGCCAGGGGGCGTGGACCAAGGGGAAGGCGGCCTACGAGAAAGCCGGGGCGCTCCTCGATCCGCCTAGCACGCCCGTGGTCATCCCCTTTACCCATGCCAATGCTTCGGCCGGGGACACGCCGGTCGACATCCCGGCCTACCTGCGGCTGCCGAAGGGCAGCAAGCCCGCGGCGGGCTGGCCGGTGCTCCTTTTCATCTGCGGGCTCGACGCTTACCGGACCGACCACACGCCACGCACCCAGCAACATGTCGAGCGCGGCTTCGCCACCCTCAGCTTCGAGATCCCCGGCACCGGCGACTGCCCGGCGGCGCCCAACGACCCGTCCTCGCCGGACCGGCTCATGAGCAGCATCCTCGACTGGGTCGCGGCGAACGCCGCCGCGTACGGGTTCGACCCGTCGCGCGTGGTGGCGCGCGGCATCAGCACGGGCGGCTACTACGCCTTCCGCATCGCGCACACCCACGCCGACCGGCTCCTTGCCGTCGTGGCCCAGGGCGGCGGCTGCCATCACATGTTCGACCCGGTCTGGATCCGCGCCCAGGACCAGATGGAGTATCCCTTCGCCCTGGCCGAGGCGCTCGCCTACAAGTTCGGCTATTGCGACGCCGACCCGGCAGCCGCGGTCGAGCGCTACGCGGCCGAGGGCCGGAAGTTCAGCCTGGTCGAGGCTGGCATCGTCGGAACGCCTGCGTGCCGGATGCTCGTCATCAACGGCATGGAGGATTCCATCTTCCCCATTGAGGACAGCTTCATCGTCGCGACGCAGGGCACGGGCAAGGACCTCGTTGCGCGGGGCGACCGCATGCACATGGGCAACCCGGGTACCGAGGAGATCCTGTACCGGTGGATCGACGACGCGCTCGCCGGCAGGCCCTGAGGCATCTCCACCATACGAGGGGACTGTCAGCGCTTGGATATCCCCCCATGGACACCGAACTGTGTGACGGTGCGCAGTCGAAGCGAGCCCGCCAACGACTCTCCGGCGGTGTCCTTAGCAAGACGGTCGTGATCGACGACGCAGACGCCACGTTCCTGGCTCGCTGCGGGCACCCGTGATGGGTTGTGTCGGCCGTCATCCGCCAGCTCAGCCGGCCTCGGCGAGGGAGCCGGCTCATGATGTCCATGTTGCGGAGCACTGTCAGCTTTGCTGAATCCCTGTTATTGTTCAATTATATAACGTCTAACCTCAAATCGATTGAGCTCACAAGACTTGGGTAGCGCCAGCGTGGCTACAGTGAGGCACGTCGGTGAGCTTGAATTTTTCGAAAGATAATTAGGTGAAGGCGTCGAAAATCGAGGCTGCAGTCAGGTGGTCGCGAAAGTAGAGTATTTTTTCCTTTTGAGCAGCGTGTCGATGCGGATCTCTTAATCTCGAACGCCGGAGCTCTCGATGAGTGCGCTATTGCGCGATGAATAAATGGGCGGAAGGTGTTCCGAAACGGAAAAACTCGATCAGTGCCCGCAGCGGCGCGGACAGATGCCGACGTCCGGAATAGTAGAGGTGAAAGCCCGTAACGGGCTGGCACCATTCGTCCAGCACCCGCACCAGGCGGCCGGCCGCGATGTGTTCCGAAACGACATCTTCGAGGATGTATGCGAAGCCGATTCCGGCCAGTGCCGCCCCGATGATCAAGTTCGTGTCATTGACCGTGATCACAGCATCGACCCTAATCTCTACAGTTTCGCCACTGCGTTCGAACCGCCAACGGTAGACTGCCCCATCACGCGCCCAGCGATAGTTGATGCATCGATGTTCGCGCAGGTCACTGGGCGTCGCAGGTGAGCCTCGCGATGCCACGTATGCGGGAGATGCGACCACCGCCACGCGCAGATGCGGCGTCAACGGTACGGCGATCATATCGCCATGAACATGTGACCCGGACCGGATGCCGGCATCGAAGCCCTCTGCGACGATGTCGGCCATGCCGTCATCGATCATTAGGTCGAAGACGATGTCCGGGTAAAGTTGCGTAAATTGCCCAAGCCGGGGGATGAGCACGGCTTCCGCAGCGAGCCGAGGCAAGTTCAGGCGCAGCCGGCCGCGTGGCCGATCACTGAATGCGCCGACCTCACTGACGGCCTGCTCGATCTCCGCCACCGCCGGAACGAGGCGCTCCAGCAGTGCGGCGCCCGCTTCCGTCGGCGCGACGCTACGCGTGGTCCTGTGGAGAAGTTTCGCGCCCAGCCGTTCTTCCAGCGCGCGGATGACATGACTGAGCGCGGACGGGGTCACGCCGAGGCGGGCGGCGGCTCTTCGGAAGCTGCGCTCCTGGGCAACAGCGGCAAAGGCCCTCAACTCCGCGAACTCCGTTCCGCGTATCATTGCTGCATCCTGCTCAACAGCCAATCAAAATCATACTGCATTGTTGCGATCAATCTCAACTGGCACATGTCCATTGTGATCTCACAGCCAAGGATCGACGATGTTGAATGACAAGCAGAACGGCGTGACGGAACTCTCCGGGAAAGTCGCATTGGTGACGGGTGGCGGCACCGGCATCGGCCGTGCTGCGGCACGATCGTTCGCGACGAAGGGCGCCTCCGTCGTGGTCGCCGGACGTCGGCGGGCGGAGCTCGATGCCGTCGTCGGCGAGATCGAAAGCTCCGGCGGCCGAGCCGAGGCGATCACGACGGACATCTCGGACGAGGCTGACGTCACAGCCCTGATCAAGGAAGTGGTCGAGCGGTTTGGCCGCCTGGATGCGGCGTTCAACAACGCGGCCACCAGCAACGGTGGCCCGATCGAAACACTGACGATGGCAGACTTCGACCGTGTTATGGCGACCAACGTCCGCGGCGTTTGGAATTTGATCCGACAGGAAGTCATCGCCATGCGTGCGCTGGGACATGGCGGCGCGATCGTCAATACCTCATCGATCGCAGCGACTGGAGGCAATGCTGGCCTCTCGATCTATGGTGCGAGCAAGGGCGCGCTCGATGCGATGATTCGTCATGTCGCGATCGAGGTTGGGGGCGACGGGATCCGGATCAACAACGTCAGCCCGGGCCTTACCCGGACACCCATGACAGCCAGTTATCCCGCAGAATTGTTCACCGCGTTCGCCGCACATACGGCGCTCAAGCGGGTCGCGGAGGCCGACGATGTCGCAGATGCGGCTGTCTGGCTGTGTACGGACGGCGCACGCTTCGTGACCGGGCAGAGCCTCCTCGTCGATGGAGGCTACAACATCGCCGGCGCTCGATAATCGTCGCATCAACACGGCGTGCCGGTTCGGTCGGCACGCGCGGCTGTCGGACGGGGCGGCGGAGCGGTCCCGCGGTCGTCCCTCCGACGCGACAGCCCGCCGGCGGAGGCGGAACTCAGGTCGGCTGCGCCACCGTCGTGCCCTGCTTCGTTTCCGTTTTGCGGCGGGACAGCAGGGCGGAGAGCTTGTCCATGTAGATGTAGATCACCGGGGTGGTGAACAGCGTCAGCACCTGCGACACGAGCAGTCCGCCGACGATAGTGTAGCCGAGCGGCTGCCGGAGCTCCGAGCCCGTGCCAGTGCCGACCATCAGCGGGACGCCGCCGAGCAGCGCGCACATCGTGGTCATCAGGATCGGCCGGAAGCGCAGCAGGCACGCTTCGTGGGCGGCCTTCTCGGCGTCGAGGCCGCGCTCCCGCTGCCCTTCGAGCGCGACGTCGATCAGCATGATGCCGTTCTTCTTGACGATGCCGATCAGCAGGATGATCCCAATGATGCCAATCATGTCGAGCGGCCGCCCCGTCAGCATCAGCGTCGCGAGTGCGCCGAGGCCGGCCGAGGGCAGCGTCGACAGGATGGTCAACGGATGGATCGTGCTCTCGTAGAGCATGCCGAGGATGATGTAGACCGCGAACAGGGCCGCCAGGATCAGTGGCGGCGTCGAGCCGAGCGAGGTCTGGAACGCCTGGGCGTTGCCCTGGAAACCGCTGGCGAGGGATTTCGGCGGATGCAAGTCGGCGACCGCCTTCTCCACGGCCGCGACCGCCGCGCCGATCGTGGCGCCCGGCGCGAGGTTGAAGCTGATGGTCACCGCGGGGAACTGGCCCTGGTGGTTGACCGCCACCGGCGCGACCCCCGGCACGAGCCGGGCGATCTGGCTGGGCGGGACCGACGTGTCGTTCTGCGAGCGGACGTGGATTCGCTGCAGGGCGTCCGGTCCGAGCTGGTAGCGCGGGTCGACCTCCAGGATGACGTAGTACTGGTTCAGGGCCGTGAAGATGCGGGCGACGTGGCGCTGGCCGAAGGCGTCGTAGAGCGTGGCGTCGACAATCGAGGGGTCGATCCCGAGGCGCGAGGCGGCGGTCCGGTCGACCTCGGCCGTCAGGATCCGGCCGGCCGCTTGCCGGTCGCTAGCGACCGAGGCCAGCTCGGGCAGCGTCTTCAGCGCTGCCAGGACCTTCGGGGCGAACCGCGCGAGCGCGTCGCTGTCGACGTCGGTCAGGGTGAACTGGTACTGCGTCTTCGACAGCCGCGCCCCGATGGTGATGTCCTGGGCCGCCTGCATGTACAGCGTCATGCCCTGGACCTGCCGCAAAGCCGCGGACAGCCGCGCGATGACCTGGTCAGCGGTCACGTCGCGCTCGCTCTCCGGCTTCAGCTGGATGAACACGCGGCCGTCGTTCTCGGTCACGGTCGGACCGCCGGGCCCGATATAGCCAACCACGTTGGCGACCGCAGGGTCGCGGCCGACGATGGCGAGCACGGCCCGCTGGCGCTGCTTCATGCCCTCCGGCGAGACGTCCTGGGCCGCCTCGCTGATCCCCATGATCAGGCCGGTATCCTGCTGCGGGAAGAACCCCTTCGGGATGACCCAGAACAGGTAGCCCGTCAGGGCGACCGTGCCGAGGAACGTCATCAACGTGAGGAGGCGGTGGTGCAGCGCGATCGTCAGGCCGCCGTCATAGCGCTCGTTCAGCCAGGTGAAGAACCGCTCGAGCGCGGCCGAGACCCCGTTCGGCGGCCGTGCGTTCCCGGCCGGAAGAAGCTTGGCGCAGAGCATCGGGGTCAGGGTTAGAGAGACCGCGACCGAGACGAGGATCGAGACCGCCACCGTGACGGCGAATTCCCGGAACAGCAGGCCGACGACGCCGCTCATCAAGAACAGCGGGATGAACACGGCCACGAGCGAGAACGAGATCGACAGGATGGTGAAGCCGATCTCGCCGGCCCCGTCGAGCGCCGCCTGCAGCGGCGTGGCACCAGCCTCGATGTGGCGGACGATGTTCTCGACCATGACGATGGCGTCGTCGACCACGAAGCCGATCGCGATCGAGAGCGCCATCAGCGACAGGTTGTCCAGGCTGTAGCCCAGCACGGACATGACCGCGAAGGTGCCGACGATCGAGATCGGTACGGAGATCGCCGGGATCGCGGTCGCCCAGAGCCGGCGCAGGAACAGCGCGATGACGCCGACCACCAGTGCGATGGTCAGGAGCAGCGTGAAGCGCACATCGCTGATGCTCGCCTGGATCGTCACCGTGCGGTCCGACACGATGGCGAGGTCGATGCCGGGCGGCAACGAGGCGCGCAAGCGCGGCAGGGCCTGCTTGATGTCGTCCACGGTCGAGACGACGTTGGCGCCGGGCTGGCGCTGGATCGCCAGGATGACCGCCGGCTTCTGCCCGCTCCAGCCGCCCTGGGTGACGTCCTGCGGCGCCTTCACCACGGTCCCGATGTTGCGCACCAGGATGGGCGCGCCCTCGCGGTAGGCGACGATCGCCTCCGCAAACTGGGCGGGCGTCATCAACTGGTCGTTCGTCTCCAGGGCCACGGCCTGTTGCCGGCCGTAGAGCTGGCCCTTGGGCTGGAGAACGGTGAGGTTCGACAAGGCCGTGCGGACGGTCTCGAAGTCGAGATCCTCCGCGGCGAGCAGCGCCGGATTGACCCGGATGCGGATAGCCGGCTGCTGCAGGCCGCCGACCGCGACGGTACCGACCCCGGGCATCTGCGAGAGCTTCTGCGCCAGGATCGAGTAGGCGTAATCGCTGACCGTCATGATCGGCAGCACGTCCGAGCTGAGCGCGATGAGCAGGATCGGAGCGTCGGCCGGATTGGTCTTGCGATAGGATGGCTGCGAGAGAAGACTCGCCGGCAGCAGTCCTTGCGTCGCGTTGATCGCGGCCTGCACGTCGGTGGCGGCCGAGTCGACGGTACGGCTGCGGCTGAACTGCAGCGTGATCGACGTGAAGCCGACGCCGCTGCTCGACGTCATCTGTGTGAGGCCGGGAATCTGGCCGAACTGCCGCTCGAGCTGCGTCGCGACGGAGGAGGCCATGGTGTTCGGGTCGGCCCCGGGCAGTTGAGCCGTCACCTGGAAGGTCGGCGAGTCGATGTTGGGCAGGGCCGCGACCGGCAGGAGCGTGTAGCTGATCGCGCCCAGCACCACGACCGCGACCATCATCAGGGCGGTGGCGATCGGGCGCGTGATGAAGCCGGCCGAGAGGTTCATGGCAGCATCCCGGCGCTGGCGGTCGTGGTGTCGGGTACCTGATCGGGGCCGGCCGCGACCACGGCGGTGCCCGGCACGAGGTTGTACTGGCCCTGTACCACCACCATTTCGCCGGCCTTCAGCCCCTCCGAGATCAGCGCGACGCCGCGGACCCGCTGACCGACCTGCACCGGACGGATCGCCGCCGCGTGGTCATCCCCGACGACGAAGACGAACGGTCCCTTGTCGTTCTGCTGGACGGCGTCGGTCGGGACCGTTAGCGCGCCTTTGACGATCGAGGTCGTGATCTCGACATTCGCGAAGGCCCCCGGCCAGAGCTGGCGCTCGGCATTGGGGAAATTGGCCTTGAGCCTGACCGTGCCTGATTTCGGCTGGGCCTCGTTGTCGATCAGCAGCAGGGAGCCGGTGTCGAGCTTCCGGGTGCCGGCCTGATCGTAGACGGCGGTCGGAACGGGGCCGCGGCCCAAGGCCGCCTGAACCTGCGGGATCTCGTCCGTCGGCAGGGTGAAGATGACGCTGATCGGTTGGACCTGGGTCAGCACCACGACGCCACCCGGGTCGGACGGCTGGACGACGTTGCCGATGTCGATCAGCCGGATGCCAGTGACGCCGTCGAACGGAGCCCGCAAGGTCGCGAAGTCGAGCTCCGTCTTGGCATAGTCGATGGCGGCCTGGTCGCCCCTCACGGCGTTCTCGGACTGGGCGATCTGGGCCTTCTCGCCGGTGACCGACTGCTCGGTGGCGTAGCCGCGCTGCAGCAGCGGCTCGTTGCGCTGGAGGTTGGTCTGCCGGTTCGTCAGCAGGGCCTGATCGCGCCCGAGCTGGGCCTGCGCGGTGCCGAGCCTGGCCTGGTAGATGCGCGGATCGATCCGGGCCAGGACGTCGCCGCGCCGGACGCTCTGCCCCTCGGTGAAGGCGACGCTCTCGAGGTAGCCGGTGACCTGGCTGCGGATCGCCGCCCGGTTCAGGGCCTGGACCGTGCCGATGCCCTTGAGGATGATCGGCACGTCCTCCTGCTTGACCGTCGCGGTGACGACCGGAACGGGGGGCGGAGGGGCTGCCGGCTTCTCAGGGGCGGCGTTCTCGCGGTGGCGCATGAACCCGAAGCCCAGGCCGAGGGACCCCAGGATCAGGACCGATGTAACTGCGCCGCGGCCGGACCTGCGTGTCATGGATCGCGAGCCTCCTGGTCGCTGCGGAGCGAGATCGATGCCGTGAGGGATGCAGACGATCCGCAACGGCGTTTCGTGTGCCGGACATCGGCGGTGATGGCGGCGCGGGCCGGCCTGCGCTGTGTCTGGCCCCCCCGCAGCCGCGGCCGGCGACGCTCGCCGGCGCGCGGATCAGGAGAGGTGGAGATCGGTACTGAGCGCCGCGGTCCGCCGGCCGGCATGGCCGTAAGCCTCGGCATCGGCCCCGTGCGCGTCCAGGACGGTCTTGCCGCGGAACACCCTGTAGGCGTGCGCCGTGTAGGCGAGCACGAGCGGCAGGACGACGACGATCCCCAGGAGGGCGAATTTCAGCGTCTCCACGTCGGCGGCGGCCTGCCAGATACTGGCATGGTAAGGCACGACGTCGGGCCAGATGCTGATGATGAGGCCGGCATAGCCAAGCAGGAACAGCACGACGGCGAGCAGGAACGGCCGCCTGTCGTGATGGTCCCACAGGCTGCGCCAGAGGAGGATCGCCACGCCCATGGCGGCCAGCGGAAAGAGGTCCAGCCACAGGTTGGCCGGCCATGCGAACCAGCGCGCCGCCACGCGCGGCTCGGTCAATGCCGTCCAGGCGCTGACCACGGCCATCATACCGATCGCGAGGAGCAGGGCGGAATGGGCGACCTCGCGGGCGAAGAGCTGGGTCTTTCCTTCGGTGCGCCAGATCAGCCAGCCGGCTCCGAGCAGGGCGTAGCCGCCGACGATGCCGGCCGCGCACAGCAGGCCCAGGACCGACAGGAACGAGAACGGGCCGCCGGCGAATCGCCCGTTCTCGACTACCACGCCCTGGATGAAGCCGCCCAGGATCAGGCCCTGGCAGATCGCGGCGACGAGCGAGCCGCCCGCGAAGGCAAAGTCCCAGACCCGCCGGAGCCGCGTGGCCTGGAAGCGGAACTCGAACGAGATGCCCCGCAGGATCAGGGCGAACAGCATCGCCATGATCGGCAGGTAGAAGGCCGGCAAGAGAACGTAGTAGGCCATCGGGAAGGCCGCCCAGAGCATCGCTCCGCCGAGCACCAGCCAGGTCTCGTTGCCGTCCCAGAACGGGGCGACGCTCTGCATCATCAGGTCGCGGTCGCGATCCCGCGGGGCGATCAGGAACAGGATGCCGATGCCGAGGTCGAACCCGTCGGCGATGACGTAGAGGGCGACCGCGCCGGCGGCCACCAGCGCGAAGAGAAGGGGAAGATCCACGACTACTCTCCGGGGGCCAGGGAGCGGGAATAGGCGGGAGCCCCGCCCGCGAGGGCGGGGCCGGCCTGTTCCAGGCCGGGGCGCACCGCGTTCGGCGTCTCGTCCGAGAGCGGTTCGGGCCCGCGCATCGCCACCCGTGCGCCGTACCAGAAGAAGGCGAGCAGCAGCAGGTTGTAGACAACGAAGAACAGGATCAGCGACGACAGGACTGCGCCGGCCGGCTGCACCGTCACGGCGTCCGCCGTGCGCAGGTGGCCGTAGACCACGAAGGGCTGGCGTCCGGTCTCGGTCACGGTCCAGCCGGCGATGATGGCGACAAAGCCAAGCGGCATCGCCGCCACGCAGGCGAGCTGGAACCAACGCGTCGTGAACAGCCGCCCGCGCCAGCGCAAGACGGCGCCGGTGAATGCCAGGGCGATCAGCAGGAGCGCGATGCCTACCATGATGCGGAAGGCGAAGAACACGAACGGCACGTAGGGCCGGTCGGCCGCCGGGACCGCCTTCAGCCCCTGGACCTCGCCGGTCCAGGAATGGGTCAGGTAGAGGCTGGCGAAACCCTTGATCGGGACTTCGATCGCATACAGGTTCCGCTCCTGCGTCATGTCGGGCCAGGCGAAGATCAGGCTCGGCACCGCGCGGCCGGTGTCCCACAGGCCCTCCATGGCGGCGACCTTGGTCGGCTGGTGCACGAGCGTGTTGCGGCCGTGGGCGTCGCCGAGCAACGCCTGGAGCGGCGCCAGGAGGAGGCTGGCCCACATCGCCATCGAGAACGCGACGCGCGAGGCCTTCACGTGCGTGCCGCGCCAGAGGTGCCAGGCCGACACGCCGGCCACCACGAAGCTGCCGGTCAGGTAGCTCGCGCACACCATGTGTATCAGGCGGTAGGGATAGGACGGGTTGAAGAACGCGGACGCCCAGTCGGTGACGTGGAAGACGCCGTCGGCATCGACGACGTGACCGGCCGGCGTCTGCATCCAACTGTTCGAGGCCAGGATCCAGCCGGCGCTGATCAGCGTGCCGCACGCCACCATCAGGCAGGCGAAGAAGTGCAGGCCGGGGCCGACCCGCCGCTCGCCGAACAGCACGATGCCGATGAAGCCGGCCTCCAGGAAGAAAGCCGACAGAACCTCGTACATGAAGAAGGGGCCAAGCACGTTGCTGACCGAGCGCGAGAACCCGCTCCAGTTGGTGCCGATCTGGTAGCCGAGCACGATCCCGGTGATCACGCCCATTCCGAAGCCGAGCGCGAAGATGCGGATCCAGAAGCGCATCAGCGCCCGGTAGACCGGGTCACCCGTGCGCCAGGTGAGGAAGCTCAGGAACGCCACGAAGGAGGCGATGCCGATGGTGAAGGCCGGCCACAGGATGTGGAAGCCGACCGTGAAGGCGAACTGGATGCGGGAGAGGACGAGCGCGTCCATGGTCAGCCTCCCTGCGTCATGCGGCGGATGCGCACCGGCACGGCCTTGTAGGAGGGCGTGCCGCTCTGCGGATCGTGGGCGTAGAGCGGCACCAGCGGGTTGGCCTCGGGATAATAGGCCCCGCAGCAGCCGTCCGGCAGGAGGTAGGGGACGACCTTGAAGCCTCCGACGGCGCGGCGCACACCGTCGGTCGAGATCGTCTCGAGGGCGACGCGCTCGCCGGCGCGCAGGCCGCGCTTGTCCATCTCGGCCTCGTTGACGAACACCACCATGCGCTGGTTGAACACGCCGCGATAGCGGTCGGAATGACTGTAGAGGGTGGTGTTGTACTGGTCGTGGCTGCGCATGGTGGTCAGCCACAGCGCCTCCGGGTCGTCCTGGTGCGGATCCTCCTCCAGGCCCTCGTAGACGGCGAACTCGGCCTTGCCGGAGGGCGTCGCCCAGATGCGCTCGCGCGCCAGCGATGTCAGGTGGAAGCCGCCGGGAACGCGGATCCGCGCGTTGTAGCCCTGGA
The DNA here is from genome assembly GCF_004745635.1 of Methylobacterium nonmethylotrophicum. GTDB lineage: Bacteria > Pseudomonadota > Alphaproteobacteria > Rhizobiales > Beijerinckiaceae > Methylobacterium > Methylobacterium nonmethylotrophicum. The sequence continues at coordinate 30,117 of NZ_SRLB01000007.1, forward strand.
AGATCGGAAAGACCTGCTCGATGGCGTCCCGGATCCGGTCATAATCCGCCGTTAGGTCTTCCCATGGGATGTCGGGCTTCGTCCCGAGCACCGCCCGCGCGAGACCGGCGACAATCGCGGTCTCGCTGCGCAGGTGCTCGGAGGCCGGCGGGTTGCGGCCCGCCGAGGCGTGCACCATCGACATCGAATCCTCGACAGTGATCGATTGCGGCCCGCCGGCCTGGACGTCGACCTCGCTGCGCGACAGGCAGGGCAGGATGTAGGCCTCGCGTCCGTGGACGAGGTGCCCGCGGTTGAGCTTGGTCGAGATCGTGACCGTCAGGTCGAGGCGGCGCATGGCCTCCTGGCTGCGGGTCGTGTCGGGGACCGCGGTGGCGAAGTTGCCGCCGAGCGCCAGGAAGGCGCGGACCCGGCCGGCCTGCATCGCCGCGATCGCCTTGACGACGTCGTGGCCGTGGTGGCGCGGCGGCTCGAAGCCGAAGACGGCGCGCAGCCGGTCCAGGAACTCGGTCGTCGGCTTCTCGGTGATGCCGACCGTGCGGTTGCCCTGGACGTTCGAGTGGCCGCGCACCGGGCAGATCCCCGCGCCGGGCCGGCCGACATTTCCGCGCAGCAGCGCGAGGTTGGTGAGGAGCCGGACGTTCTCGGTACCGCGGCGATGCTGGGTGACACCCATCCCGTAGACCAGGATGGCGCTCTCGGCCCGCAGGTAGGTCCGGGCCGCGCCTTCGAGGTCGGTGCGGGTCAGCCCGGAGGCGCGCTCGATCGCCGGCCAGGGCGTCGCCCGCATGTCCTCGGCCAGGGCCTCGTAGCCGGTAGTGTGGCCCTTGATGAAGTCGACGTCGAGCACACGCGCCTCGTCGGCGGCCAGCGCCTCATCGTCCATCGCGATGCAGGCCTTCATGATGCCCTTGATGGCGGCCGCGTCCCCGCCGACCCGGACCTGGAAGATCCGCGACGAGATCGGGGTCGAGGTAAGGGAGAGCATCTCGACCGGGTTCTGCGGCGACTGGAAGCGCTCCAGGGCGCGCTCGCGGAACGGATTGAAGCTCAGGATCGCCGCGCCGCGCCGAGCAGCGTCGCGCAGTGGGGTCATCATCCGGGGGCTGTTGGTGCCCGGGTTCTGGCCGAAGATCAGGATCGCGTCGGCTTTGTCGAAATCCTCGAGCAGGACGGTGCCCTTGCCGACGCCGAGGCTCTGCGGCAGGCCGACGCTCGTCGGCTCGTGGCACATGTTCGAGCAATCCGGGAAGTTGTTGGTGCCGAAGGCGCGTGCGAAGAGTTGGAACAGGAACGCGGCCTCGTTGGAGGCGCGCCCCGAGGTGTAGAACTCGGCTTGATCGGCGCTGTCGAGCCCGCCAAGGATCTGCGCGATGTCGGCGAAGGCGTGCTCCCAGGACACGGGGAGGTAGCGGTCACTGGCAGAATCGTAGCGCATCGGGTGAGTCAGGCGACCGAGCATCTCGAGGTCGTAGTCGTTCCAGGTCTCGAGCTCGGCGACCGTGTACCGGGCGAGGACATCCGGCGTGCAGCGCTTGGTGGTCGCCTCCCAAGCCATCGCCTTGGCGCCGTTCTCGCAAAACTCGAAGCTGCTGGTGTGCTTGGGATCGGGCCAGGCGCAGCCGGGGCAGTCGAAGCCCTGCGGCTGGTTCATGCGCAGCAGCGTGGCGGTGCCGGAGACGGCGATCCCCTGCACAGCGAGGGCGCGGCCGGTCGCCTCGAGCGAGTCCCAGCCGCCAGCCGGGCTGTTGTAGGGCCGAATACGGGACTTCGACACGCGGGGATCTCCATCTCAGCGAAGCCGGGACTGGGCACGAGGCTGACCGGGCAGGTTCAGATGATCGTCTCAGACCGGCACGACGCCGACGCTTGTCTGAGGGAACTTCGCGATGACCTCGGCCGGGATGTTCAGGTGCGAGGTCACCATCAGCGGCGGCGTGTGCGTCAGCCAATCCGACAGCGAGACGTCCTGGTACTCGGGCGCGCGGAACACCTCGAGAAACACCAGATCAGTGTCCCCGACATTCTTGATGTAATGCCCGAGATTGCGCTTGATGTAGCCGATGTCGCCGGGGCCGAAATTGGTCGTGGAGGCATTCGGGCCAGTGTTGAACACAGTCATCTGAGCGTTACCTTGAATATAATACTGCCACTCGTCTGCGTTGGTATGCCAGTGCATCTCGCGCATGCCGCCGGGATGGACGGTGACGAGGGCGGCCGCGACAGTCTTCGAGGCCTTGAAGGTGGTGCTGTCGACGACCTGGACCTTCCCGCCCTTCGTCTGCTTGGTTGCCGGTCCGCCCGCCATCTTGAAGGTGAACGGGTTCGGCGGCGCGCCCGCCGACCCGCGGGCAGCCATCTGGTCGGCGGAGAGCGCGCCGGGAAGCTGGCTCTGGAGGATGTACAGGTCGTGCAGGGGGATGTTCTTGAAGGTGTCGGCCGGCACGCCAAAGTTCAGCGCCAGCACCTCGGGCGGCGTGTGGGTGAACCACTCGTTCAAGAGCAGGGTGTCGAATTCGGTCTGATTACCGTTATCGAAGCAGAGGAGGAACTGGGCACCGTCCGGGCCGAGCCCCTGCAGGGAATGCGGATAACCGGCCGGGAAGTACCAGAGATCACCCGGTCCGACATCGGCCACGTACGCACGGCCCTGCGGGTCGAGCGTGGTGATGCGGCAGGTGCCGTAGGTCACGAAGGCCCACTCGGCCGCCTGATGCCAGTGCATCTCGCGGATGCCCCCAGCCGTCAGCCGCATGTCGACGCCCGCGATGGTCGTGGAGATCGGGAAGTTCTCCTGTGTGACCTGCCGGGCCCAACCGCCGTTCTGGATCCGTCGCTGGGCGTTGTTGAAGGTCGCCCAGAATTGCGGCATTGATCCGACATCGGTCGGCGGCGGGCTGACGGAGGTCGGAAACAATCCCGTTAGCGTATCGTTGTGCGGTCCGGGTATCGTGAGGCTGGCGGGATTATCCTTCGCGTTGACCGCACCCTGCGGCGGCTCGTCGGGATTGCCGTAGGTGGCCGCCACGGTGTGCGTTGCCGCGGCCGCGACACCGACGACACTGCCCGCGGCCAGAATGCTTCGTCTCGTCATCTCGTCCATGCGCATGTTCCCGGGTGCGGTCGCTAGTGCGCGTCGTCCGTCGAGTTGGAGAGGCATCCGCCAAGGCTTCGGAGCGCGCACTCGCACGTTCGATGCGTTCAGCAATTCGTCCCCATCGCGACTACGGTCGACGCCCGGCGGATCGGCAGCTCAATTGGTATGGCCGTTTCACATCGGACGAAATCATTGGAACGCGTGACTTGACGGCCGGAGAGCGAAGACCACCTATCACCGATCGTGCCTTTCCGGCAGCAAGCCTGGACGATTGAGGCATGCAGCCGCGGCCCAATTCTATTAACCATCGACGCCGTGGTCGGCAAAGCCGTTCCGGTTCGGGCATCATCATGGAAATCCATGATGTGATTTCTGGACGACGAAGACTAGATTTGACCAAGATTGCCCTTTGAACTACGAGCGCACATCCGCCATTGGGATGCACGAACATCTCGGGTTCCGTAGAGCAAGTATCACGAAGGGAGCGTTCGCATGGACGAGAGCCGCCCCCCATTTCCGCCCTTCACCCCTGAGACGGCGATCCAGAAGATCCGCGGTGCGGAGGATGTCTGGAATTCCTGTGACCCATCACGAGTGTCGCTCGTCTACAGCCCGGACAGCTCTTGGCGGAACCGCTCCGAGTTCATCAACGGCCGGGCGGAGATCGTCGCGTTCCTCACGCGCAAGTGGCGGAGGGAACTCGATTACCGGCTGATCAAGGAGCTCTGGGTCTTCGCCGACGCGCGCATCGCTGTCCGGTTCGCCTACGAGTGGCACGACGATTCCGGCAACTGGTTCCGCTCTTACGGGAACGAGAATTGGGAGTTCGACGCCGGCGGGCTGATGACGCGGCGCCTCGCCAGCATCAACGACCTGCCGATCCGGGAAAGCGAGCGGAGATTCCATTGGGATCGCTCGGGGCCGCGGCCGGACGACCATCCCGGCCTCTCCGACCTGGGCCTGTGAGGCGGGGTCGGCCGATCATGGTCAGTCGCCGCTGGCGGCGCGTCCCCGAGGACCGGGACGCTCAGTCGCCATTCTTCCTCGACGACGGCGACCGCGTCGTTGCCCGCGACCGTCGCCGGCACGGGCCCCGACCCAGGCCGGCGACGATCACGATCTGGTCTGGAGCCGTGATCCGGCTTCGACGCCAGGCGTCGCCGGCTGACCATCCCCCTGCCCTCCCCATCGGAGAGACCCGATGTCTGACCGACTGACATGCGCCGCTCTGCTCCTGACCGTCCTCGGGCTCTCGCCGGTACCGGCAGCCGCGCAGGGACCTGCCCAATCCTACGAGTTCGGTCTGAAGCGGTTCAGGCACGCCTGCCCTCCCCCGCTCAAATATGCGGCGGGCGCGTGCGTCCGGCATTGCCCGGCCGGCTACCGCCGGGTCGCGCCCGGATATTGCCGCATCCGTCAGGGCGGCTGGTAGCGTCATTCCGAACAAGATCGATGTTCGTCCCGCCGCGGATCCTCGCTTGGCGGGCGACGCTTCCAGTCATGACCGGTGACGCAATCATGGAAACCCATGATTTCACGCTGCCGGAATCGCCGGTACGCAGGTGCGATCCATCGGTTCGGACGCACCATCGACGCTCCCGGCAGGGCAGCACCGGCGGCGGTGATCCCCGATCCTGTCCCCTTTGCACCGGCGAAGCAGCTCATGCCGTCCCCGCAGCCGATCGGCGATGCTGAACGACGTAATGGCGGCATCGGCGCACGAGAGCTTTGCTCGACGAAGCGGAAGCAGGATCCGTCGCATCGGGCAGTTTTCCGATCTGCCGCGCCATGACCGGGATGTCGGAGATCAAGAGCGCGTGGGGGCCGGTCGGCCCGCGTCTCGGTGCTCTCGCATGGCTGTGGCCGCGGGAGGCCATGGAAGCGATGCGCATCTCCCTGACCGTCATCGCCGCCATAGGGCTGGCGATGTGGTTCGAGCTGACGCTGCCGCATTGGGCGGCCGTGACGGTCATCTCCGTCAACCTCGCCACCCGGGCGGCGTCACTGCAGAAAAGCCTATGGTACGCCTTGGGCACCATCGTTGGCGTGATGGTCGCCCTCGTGCTGGTGGCGAACTTCGCCCAGGCGACGCTGGCCTTCGACGTCGCCCTGGCCCTCTGGCTCGGCCTGCTCACGGCAGCCTCCAGCATCGAGAGCGGCCAAAGATCATACGGCTTCGCCCTAATGGGCTACACCGTGCCGCTTGTCGCCCTCGGTTCGGTGCAAGATCCGAGGATCGTCTTCGACACCGGCATAGATCGCTGCTCGACGATCCTGCTCGGTCTCGCCTGCGCCTACGCGTCCAGTGTTTTCGTGGCGCCCGGCGTGCCCGCCGTACGTCGCGCGCTCGCCGACCGGATGCAGGCCGTGGCCGATGGCTGTGCACGATGGGTCGAGGCGACGAGGAGCGGCGGCAGCCCGGGGCAGATGCCGGCCCGGGCGGTGTTGATGCTCGACGACGCCGTGCGGGATGCCTTCGCGGAGCAGCCGTCGCTCTGGTGGGGCGGTCATGCATTCCGGGACGCGGCCCCGCGCCTGCGATGGATGCTCGCGGCCGAACTGTTGCGAGCCCGTCTCGGCGACCGGACGGGATCGCATACCTCGGTTCTGATCGGAGACGGCGAGAGCCGGGCGGACAGGCAGATCGGGCGAGTTCGGATCGCGATACGCCTCCTGCGGAGCGGGGGCCGGATCGGGAGACGACCGGCGTCCCTGCCGCTGCACCTGCTGCTCTGGAACGATTACGACTGGGACGGCCGCCACGCGGTCAAGAACGGCGTGCGCACCGCGGTCACAGTCTCGCTGCTGAACGCGTTCTGGTACGTCACGGGCTGGACCGACGGCTCCAGCGCCGTCATCTGGGGAGCGGTGCTGGCCGCCTTGTTCGCCTCACATCCGGACCCGGCCGCCGACGCCCGCAACTTCCTGGTCGGGACGCTGATGGCCGCGGTCGTCGGCATCGTCGTCCGCTACACGCTGCTGACGCAGACCGGCGAGTTCATGCTGCTGGCGGCGATCCTTCTGCCGCTGGGCATCCTGGCCGCGCTCGGCTGGTCCGACATGCGTGCGCCGGCCGGCGGCGGCTTCGCCTTCTTCGTGCTGGCCGTCGTCGAGCCGACGAACGTCATGACGTACGATCTGGCCGCCTCGCTGAACCAGGCCCTGGCCGAATTGCTCGGCATCGGCGCGACGGTCATCGCATTCACCACCCTGGTGCCGCCGACCGGCGAGGCCACCTTGCGCCTGCGGGCGCGCCGCCGGCTCGTCGCAGGGGTGCGCCGCACCGCCCTGCGGAACCCGTTGTTCCTCCCCCCGCCGGACCGCTGGCTCGCCCGGACCTTCGGTCGGCTCGCTCTCGTCCAGGGGGATCCCGACGCCGCCCACGGCAGCGAAACGCTGCTCCTCGTCGGGCTCCTCATGATGATGCTCCGGAGGGAGAATGCCCGCCTCGGTCGAGAGGTCGGCCGGATCGTCGCGCCCGCGATCACACCTGGCGCGTCCCGTGGACGAGCGGCCGGGATGCGGCTGCGAGAGATCGCCGGCCGCCCGGGCCTGACGGTGCTCGCAGCGGAGCGCGTCGGCGCCATCGCGGCGCTCGTCGCGGATCTCGACGCTCCGGAGACGGCGTGATGATCGCCCTTCAGGCCGTCGACCTGCTCGGAGTCTACGTCGAGCCCGCGGTGATCTGCCTTCTGGCCGCCCTCGCGGCGACCGCCGGCCTGCAATGGGCGCTGAACCGGATCGGCATCAACCGGTTCGTCTACAACCGGGCCCTGTTCGATCTCGCCATCCTGATCGCCACGACCTCCCTCCTGGTTCTCTTGCTGCGCATTCCGGGACGCTGACGCCGTGCCTTCGACCCAGCCAAAGCTTCTAATCTGGCAACCCCCGGCGGCGTTCAACTTCGCCGCCACCTTGATCATGCTGGGAGCTTCGCTCGGGCTCGCGTATCTGGCCTACCTCTATTACGCGGACACACCCTGGACCCGGGACGGCCGGGTGCGCGTCTACACCGTGCAGGTCGCCCCCGAGGTCTCCGGGACGGTCGTTCGGCTGAACGTCAAGGACAACCAGTTCGTCCGCAAGGGCGACATCCTGTTCGAGATCGATCCCGGCACGTTCCGCAACGCGGTCACACAAGCCGAGGGCGCACTCGACGCCGCCAAGGCTCAGGCGAGCTATCTCACCGGCATCGCCGACCGGACCAGCCGACTTACCGACCTCGCCGCCACCCCGCAGCAGAGGCAGACGACGCGCGGCCAGGCCGACGCTGCGAACGCTACGATCGTCCAGATGCAGGGTGCGTTCGCGCAGGCGCAGCTAAACCTGGAACGCACGACGCTGCGCGCGACTGTGAACGGCTGGGTCACGAACCTCCTTCTTCAGGAGGGCGGCTTCGCCACGATGGGCCAGCCGGCTCTGACGCTGGTGAACGCCGACAGCTTCTGGGTCGAAGGCTACTTCGAGGAGACGCAATTCCCCCGGATCGCCGACGGGGATGCGGCACACGTCACCCTGATGGCGTGGCCGCGCACGCCGATCCGCGGTCACGTCACAGGGCTAGGGCGCGGCATTAGCGTCAGCAATGCGACCCCGGGGGTTCAGGGCTTGCCGACCGTCAACCCGATCTTCACCTGGGTGCGACTCGCTCAGCGCGTACCGATCCGGATCGAGCTCGACGACGTACCCTGCCCGATCGTGATCGCTGCGGGCATGACCGCGAACGTCTCGATCCTCGACACGAAGGCTCCCGGGGCTCCGCCTCCAGACGGACGCCCGAGGATCGGATTGGAGGCGGGGTTTCCTTGCGGACAGGGACGGGTGGTGGGAAGGAAAGGTCGGCAGTAGACCGACGTCCCTCGCTTGGCGCCTGCCCCTTACCACGGATGGTCGCGATCGATCGGATCTTACTTTATTTCTACATAATTACTCTGCACAATATTTTATTCAATGATTGTCGCGGAACAAGATCCTCCCAGAGCGCGAATGATTGATTGGTATTTGCAACTTATCTGCCATGCGGACAAGATCGGCGAGTGATGATGCGTCCATCTTCTGCATGATCTTGCTTCGGTGGATCTGCATGGTCACTTCGCTGATGCCCAGCTCCGCGGCCGACTGCTTGTTCAACAGGCCGCTGACGATGAGCGCAAGAGCCTCGCGCTCTCGCGGCGTGAGACGTTCGTACCGCTCCCGCAGGGCTTGCAGGACCGTGCGTTGCGCACGATCGGCCCGATCCAATTCGATCGCCGTGCGGATAGAGGCCAGCAGCTCCGCGTCGTCGTACGGCTTGGTCAGGAAGTTGATCGCCCCGTGCCTGATCGCCCGAACCGAGGACGGGATGTCGCCGTATCCCGTGATGAAGACGATCGGCGGGTGTGCGTTCTTGAACTGCTCCTGGAAGTCGAGGCCGTTGATGTCGGGAAGATCGACGTCCAGGACTAGGCAGCTGGGCGCGTCGACTCTGCTTTGAGCAAGATAGTCTGCCATCGACTGGAACGTGAGTGCCGCCAAGCCGCTCGCCGCCATTAGCTCATTAAGCGCTTCGCAAATCCGCCAGTCGTCGTCGACGACATAAACGATGCCGTCCCGGCTCGGGCTCATACCGCGGCCTCCCGCACGGAAGGCTCGGACACGACCACAGCACCCCTCAGTCCGGCTGGGACGGCAAGGTGGGGTGTGGCGAGCGCGGGTTCGCCTCCATGAGCCGCCGAGTGGGTGCGTTCTTTGAGCGTGGCGCTCTCCCGAATAACGGCCGGACAGGTCAGCCGCGCGCTCGGGACCAGAGACCTAAAATTCATCCGGAGGCACGTCGCGACTCGGCGGCGAAATTTGGTTCAGAAAGGTCAATCAAGATACGCTCCGGAGACCAGGCGATTTTCGAGGACTTGGCTACTGAGCGGTGGCACCGCCGTCGACGCGCAGGCTCGTGCCGGTCACGAGACCTGCGGCCGGAGAAGCCAGGTAGACGACGGCCTCGGCCACGTCCTCGGGTTGAGCCACGCGGCCCATCGGGATCGTCGAAAGGGCGAACTGGCGATATGCCGGATCTTCGAAGAATGGGGCGGTCATCGGCGTCTCGACGATGGTGGGGGCGACGGCGTTGACGCGGATGCCGGCCGAGGCGAGTTCCACTGCCATCGCTTTCGTCAGCCCTTCGATGGCGTGTTTGGTCATGCAGTAGACGGCGCGCTTGGGGCCGCCGACATGGCCCATCTGCGATGAGATATGCACGATGCTGCCGCCGCGCCCAAGTTCCAGCATGCGAAGGGCAGCCGCCTGCGAGACCAAGAAGGCTGAGCGAACATTAAGATGCAGCAGGTGGTCGAGAGTGGCGACGTCGACCTCCGGCAGCGGTTGGAGCCGGTTGGTGCCGGCGTTGTTGATCAGGATATCGAGATGCGGCAGGGCGCGAATGCGCGCCGGGAACTCGTCCGCCGCCACGTCGGCGATCATGGGACGGATGCGTGGATGCGCAGCCGCCAACGCAGCCAGGTCCGCCTCCGTCCGGGCGACCGCGATCACCTCGGCGCCGGCTGCGGCGCAGGCCAGCGCGCACGCCCTGCCGATGCCGCGGCCCGCCCCCGTCACGAGTGCGATGAGCCCAGCGAGTTGCTCTCCCCGGCTGCGAGCTACGCTCGATAAATTGAGATCGGACATGGTCTCTCCTCGTCGACTCTGTTCCTTCAGGCGGTGCAGGGCAGAGCGTTTCGCTGCGAGAGGGCGCCGGGGCCGGGTCAGTCAAGGATCGCGACGGCGCGCGTCCAGCCGGCCGAGCCGCCCTTGACCTTCACGGGAAAGCAGCAGACCTGAAAACCCGAATCGGGCAGTTGTTCGAGGTTGATCAGCTTCTCGAGGTGACAGTAGCCGATCTCCATGCTGGCGCGGTGGCCTTCCCAGACGATCGAGGGGTCGCCCGTCTCGGCGAAGCGTCGCGCCATGTGAGAGAAGGGCGCGTCCCAGCCCCAGGCGTCGATTCCCGTCAGACGGACTCCGCGCTCCAGGAGATAGAGCGTCGCTTCGCGGCCCATGCCGATCCCGGTGTCGATGTAGTCGTCATGCCCGTAGCGCTCGCTCGCGCGGGTATTCACCAGCACGATGTCGAGGGGACGCAGCTGGTGCCCGATCCGGACGAGTTCTGCTTCCACCTCCGCAGCGGCCACGACGTGACCGTCGGGCAGGTGCCGGAAATCGAGTTTGACCCCCGGCTGCAGGCACCAATCCAGCGGCACCTCGTCGATGGTGATCGCCCGCTTGCCGCGATCCATGGTGGAATGGTGATGATAGGGGGCGTCGAGATGGGTCCCACTATGCGTTCGCAGCGTCACCGTCTCATTCCCCCAGCCATCGCCGCCCGGCAACTGGTCGACCCTCAGGCCGGGGAAAAACTTGAGGATCTCCCCCGTATTGCCGGCCGGCGTCTGGTAATCGATCCGCGGCCCGAAGCCGGGCTGATCCACGGGTGTTTCGTTATCCAGGGCGATGGAGATGTCGACGATGCGTCGCGCCATAATAAGCCTCCTTGTCGGGATCTAACGAGAGCTGACCTCGGCGGGCGCCGGAGCGGCGGACGCACGCGACGGCCTGTCGGCGCCCTCGAGAGCGGCGTCGAGTTCTTCGATCGATCGACCGCGCGTCTCGAAGCCGAACACGCCGAACGCGATCGCCATCAGGGCGAACCAGGCCGACAAGTAGGCGAAGGCGAGCGGTACGGCGTCGACGGTCGCCTGCGGAGCGACGACGTTCACAGTGCCGACGATCAGCGCGAGGCCGAGGGGGCCGAGCATCTTGCCGATTCCGCCGAACCCGTAGGCGGAACCCAGACCGGTCGCCCGCAATCGCGAAGGCCAGACCTCGGCGGCATACGGACCGACGACGGCAAAGCCACCATCCACGAAGACGTTGCCGACCACCAGAAGCAGCCAGAAGACGGAGATGCCGCCGAGGACGGCACTGTTGAGCAGCCCGGCCGCCAGGAGCGCCGTCGCGGCCGATGCCCCGAAGAGGACGCCGCAGGCCCGCCGCCCGATCCGATCGGAGAGCCAGGCGCAGAGAAAGCGCCCGGCGAGCCCGGCCACGCCGACGACGGCCATGTACCAGGACGCGGTCGCCGGAGTGACCCCGAGAATGAGAACGAGGAGGGTGGGAGCCCACATCGTCACCCCGTAATGGCCCGTCTGTATGCCGAGATTGGTCAACCAGGAGACCGCGAGGCTGCGCGGGTGACGCAGCAATGCGCCGAAACCGTAGGCGCTCGGGCCGGTGGCGGTTGGCACCGGGAGGGACAACGTCTCGGGAGGCACAGCGAGGGCCCAGGCGACACTCCGGCGCGCTTCGGAGGGACGTCCCCGCATAATCAGCCAGCGCGGCGATTCCGGTACCCAGGCCCTGACGGCGAGAAGGACGAGTGCCGGGGCCGCGCCGAGGAGAAACAGTCCGCGCCAGCCGATGATGGGCGCCAGCGTGGCGGTGGCGAGCGAGGCGAGCAGCAGCCCCACCGGCACGGCGGCCGTCACCAAGCCTGCAATCCGGCCCCGCATACGCGTCGGGACGAATTCCTGTACCAGGGGCAGGTCGACGCAATAGAGGCCGCCGGCACCGAAGCCGACGACGAAGCGCAACGCCACGAACCAGACCCATCCCCCCTCCGGAACCAGGGCGAGGGCACCGGTCGCCGAGGCGAACGTCGCGATGGTGGCGGTAAAGACTGGGCGGCGGCCGACCCGGTCGGCCATCCAGCCCCAGAAGATCGCACCGACAGTGGCACCGAGGCCCGAGGCGAGCAGCACGGAGGCCGACTGGCCGAAGGTCAAGCTCCAGGGCCCCGCCACGAGCGCGAGCACGAACCCGATCAGGAAGAGGTCAAAGAAATCGAGGACGTTGCCCGCCATAGTGGCAGCGATCAGACGGACCTGATTGCGGCTGAGCCTGGCTTGGTCGTCGAGAGCTTCGAACATGGTTGCCTGCTCCAGAGGCGCCGTCCGATGACGGACCAGTTATTGAGTCGAATTTGAATAAGGCTCGCGGCGAATGTCAAGAGATATTCAAGTTGCGCTCAACAAGGCCGCGAGCTAGGCTGAGGGATGGCCGCCGCCCGAATCCGAACCAGGTCAGACAGCGTCCATGCCGTCCGCCGTCGTCTCGATCCCGAGGCGCGCGTGCAGATGATCGTGGAAGGGGCGGTGGCGTTTTTCGCCACACGAGGTTTCGACGGCCAGCTTAAAGACCTCGCGGAAGCTCTGGGCATCTCGCAGGCGTTGATCTTCACCTATTTCGGCAGCAAGCAGGGACTGCTGGATCGCGTCTACGATCATGTCTACACGTCCCGATGGGACGAGCGCTGGCTGGACGCGCTCGCCGATCGCTCCAATCCGCTCGAACTCCGGCTCATTGTCTTCTACGAGGCCTATCTGGACGCCATCGACGATCCGGTTTGGATCAGGATCGTCATGCAATCCGGGCTTGCTGGAAACGAGTTGACGCGGCGCTACGTGTCGGCGCGGGTGGAGGCGCAGATCGGCCGCGTCATGGAGGAGGTCCGGCACGAGTTCGGCATAACGTCGGACATCATGGAGGACGACGATCTCCACGAGCGCGTCTGGGATCTGCAATCGTCCTTCGTGTGGGGCCTCGTGCGCAAGCACGTCTGGCTGTTGCCCGTCATGGACGACCGTGCCCGCCTCGTGCGCGGCCGCGTCGCGTTCTTCCTTGCGGGCTTCTCGCAATTTGCCAGGACGTCCCCGCCGGCGGGTCCGCGCGCGACGATCAAGAGCGGCCGGCGCGCTCGGTCGTAGCCGGGTCGTCTCGCGTAGGGAATTCGGTAGAACAGCTGTTGCGACTTTGGTGCGTTTCCGCACGCGCATACATGGGGCCGTCCCCGCGATCTACCGGGTTTGACGCAGTGGCGAGGCCCGTTAGCACTTCGAGCACACCGCAACCAGAGAGGTCTCATGAAGCTGTACTACAGCCCCGGCGCCTGTTCGCTCTCGCCGCACATCGTTCTTCGCGAGCTCGACCTTCCCGTCGAGCTCGAAGTCGTCGATCTGACGAACAAGATGACGGCATCCGGGATCGATTTCACCACCATCAATCCGAAGGGCTACGTCCCCGCGCTGCAACTCGACGACGGCGAGGTTCTGACCGAGGGCGCGGCCATCGTGCAGTATCTGGCCGACAAGCATGCGCCCGGCACCCTCGCTCCCGTCTCCGGCACGGTCGAGCGCGCGCGACTCAACGGACACCTGAACTTCATCGCGGCTGAGGTGCACAAGGTCTTTCAGCCGCTGTTCGGCCCGACGCTGTCGCCAGAGGCGCGCGCTGCGGTGCTGGCCGATCTCGGGCGCAAGCTGGGCGTGATCGACGAGGAGATCTCCGACGGGCGCCCCTACCTCACTGGGCCGAATTTCACGGTCGCGGACGCCTACCTGTTCGTGATGCTGAGCTGGGCGATAGACCTCGGCGTGGACATTGCCCGCTGGCCGCGCCTCGACGCGCTCAGGCAACGCATCGTCGCCCGTGACGCAGTGCGGGACGCACTCGCTGCGGAGGGGTTGTCGTAGGCGGCATGAAGCGTCGCCGGTACGGCCCTGCCGGTGCGTGGGCGGTGCCCGGGTCTCATTCCCGCCCGACCCCATCCGGTCGTCCTGCCACAGGCCTCTGCGGGCAGGAAACGAGGCGAGTTGGCATCGGCCGGCAACGGCAACAGTCGCTTCCTCGAGACGCCTTCACGGTCATCCCTGTCTCGTTCGGCCGTCCCGGGCGACCGCTTCGGCGACCGCGCTCAGCAGTGCGTCTCCGTCGAATGGCTTGCGGAAGAAGCCGTCATGTCCGTCGGCTTCGGCTTGCGTTAGATCCGTCTCCTTGTCCCGCGCGGTGACGAAGATGACCGGGATGTCCGGGCGCTCGGCGCGGGCCCGTCGGCGCAGATCGAAGCCGTCCACGATCGGCATCACGAGGTCCATGATCAGGCAGTCGACCTCCGACAGGGCGCGCGTCCAGGAATGCCTGGGCGGACGCAAACGAGCGGACGGCGTGACCATCCGATTCCAGCAGTTCCGTGATCGCCTCGAGTACGCGGAAGTCGTCGTCGATGACTGCGACGTACGCTCTACGGGTGGTCGCCATGGAAGGGGCGCTTCCCTGCGCGGGAGTGATTGATCGATATCTTCAGCTTGCCGGCCATGCGGACCAAGTCGGCGAGAGAATATTTATCCATCTTGTGCATAATCTTGCTTCGATGAATCTGCATGGTCACGTCGCTGCTCCCCAACTCAGCGGCCGCCTGCTTGTTCAGGAGGCCGCTGACGAACAGGGGAAGAGCCTCGCGCTCGCGCGGGGTGAGACGATTGTAGCGAGATCGCAGGATCTGGAGTTCCGCCCAGTGCGCACGACCGGCTCGGTCCAGTTCAATCGCCTTGCGGATCGGCGCGAGCAGTTCCGCATCGCCGTACGGCTTGGTCAGGAAGTTGACCGCGCCGCGCTTGATGTCCCTGACGAAGAAAGGGTTGTCGCCGTGTCCCGTGATGAATACGATCGGCGGATGGTCATCCGCGATCTGCTCCTGGACGTCGAGGCCGTTGGTATCCAGCAGATCGACGTCCAAGCCCAGGCAGCCGGGCAGGTTGGCTTGGTTGTGGGCGAGATAGGCGCCCATCGACTGGAAGGTGCGGGCCGAGAGCCCGCTCGCAGCCATCAATTCGTCGAGCGCCTCGCAGATGCGCCAGTCGTCATCGACGACGTAGACGATGCCATCTCCGCCCGGCGGGCTCACGCAGCGCTCGCCGGGATGGGAAGACCGAACGAGAACACGGTGCCCCGCAGCGTTGCGGCCTCCACCGCAATCGTCCCGCCATGCGCCTCGATGATTGATCGCGACACGGCGAGGCCTAGGCCCATGCCTCGTGCCTTCGTGGTGAAAAGTGGCTCGAAAATCCGGTCCGGCTCCTCGATTCCCGAGCCGTTGTCGCAGATTTCGACGCGAACCTCTCCGTCCCGGCCCATCGACCGGACAACGATCATCCGCGAACCGGCGGCGTTCGCCACGACGGCTTCCATGGCGTTGCGGAGCAGGTTGACCAGCACCTGCTGGATCTGGATCCGATCCGCCGACACCTGCGGGACATGGCGATCCAGCTCGGTGCGCACCATCGTCCCGGTCCTCGACAGATCGTCCGCCAGCAGCAGTCGCGCCTCCTCGATGACGTCGTTGACGTCGATCGACGCACGCGCGGTCGCCGCGTTGACGTAGAGCGCCCGGACGCTCGTCACGGTGGCCGCCGCGGCGTTGGCGTCGCGGACTATGCGATCCAGGATCGAGCGGAGTCGGCCGATATCGAGCGTCTCGCTCGACAGCCACCGCTGGCAGGCTTGACTGTTAGACACTACGGCGGCGAGGGGCTGCTTGACCTCGTGCGCGATCAAGGCCGAGAGTTCCGCGAGACTCGCGAACTGGGAAGCGCGGGACAGCTTTCGCTGAGCGGCGCGAAGGTTCTCCTGGGCCTTGACCCCGTTCATCAAACCGTTTGACCTGCCGACCTTGCTGGCATCGTCCCGACGAGGGTGGATCCACCCGTCAACCCCTCCCAGCTCCCCCTCTACACCGTCAGTGCGGTCGCGCCCGATGAAGGGCTCGCCAGTCGCGTATGGCAGTTCCGGGGCGGCCGCGGCGAGTGCCTTTTCGTCCGAGTGGACGTAGCCTTCGAGCACAGCCCCAGCTTGCGCGCCGTCCGCCTCTTGCAGCTTGTGGAAGGAGATGCCGACGCGCTGGATCCCGCTGTTCGTGTCGTTCGGCAGGCTGACACCGACGACGAGGTCCATACGCGCCGGAACCGTACCTGCGACCCCTCGTAACGCGCGCTCGCGTTCCCTCAGGGCCGTCCGTTGCAAGGTCTCTCGTTGCAGCGTCTCTTGTGCCGCCTTACTGTCGTGGATGTCGGTCGAGCTTCCGAACCACTGGACGATGCCGGACGGATCGCGGAACGGCTCGCCCCTGAAGAGGAACCAGCGATACTCACCGTCGGCTCGTCGCATCCGCGCCTCGGTTTCGGCGGGCAAGTCGGCAGCGAGAAAAGACCGCTGGTAGGCAAGTAGACGGCCGCGATCGTCGGGATGGACGGCGCCGAGCCAGCCGCCTTCGGCCGCGTCCTCGCGTTTCACCCCGGTATAGTCGAGCCAGCGTCGATTGAGGAAGATGATTGCGCCGTCCTGGTCGGTCGCCCAAATCAAAGTAGGCAGAGCATCGATCAGCCGTTGGTGGTACTGCAGCGCCTGCCCGACGACGTTCAACTCGGCCCTGATTGTTTTCGTCGAGGCACGAATTCTATTGATATAGGAGATGATCGCTCCTGCACAGATCGCAATCAGCAAAAGCAGCCAGGCGCGGAGGTCCGCCTCAAGATGCACGGGTGCGACTAAGTCGCCGGCATGCCAGAAGACAACGAGACTTGCAGCGGCCCCGACCACGGGAACGATGGATCCCGGCGGCGACAGGAATCCCCTTGTGGCCGGGGATAGCCTCTGTTTAGGCATGTCGATGGTGCCGGGCGTGCCGGCTCTTGATGACGTCGCTGCGATCGTCGCCGATCGGTTGAGTGC
Organism: Methylobacterium nonmethylotrophicum; assembly: GCF_004745635.1. Taxonomy (GTDB): domain Bacteria; phylum Pseudomonadota; class Alphaproteobacteria; order Rhizobiales; family Beijerinckiaceae; genus Methylobacterium; species Methylobacterium nonmethylotrophicum. The sequence continues at coordinate 46,807 of NZ_SRLB01000007.1, forward strand.
ATCCGCGACTCACGCATTGTCCGATAAAGCGGATGCCGGCTCGTCCCGGATAATGCAGCAAAATCAAAAATCTAAAGTACCGCCCGATAGCAGCGCGACCGAACGGTGCTCCAGCGGCCGCGTCGGCGCGGCCTGCATGGATGACGATAACCGCACGGCCGTCGCAGGTGGGCCGGCGGGCGAAAGCGACTCCGATGCCGCGGGACGCTCCCGTGATGGTTGCAACCCTTTCCGTCGTGTTCATAGGTGCGGTTCCTCCGCCGGGTTGCTGCCGGAGTCAGATCCTGAAGCGCGGTGCACAGGTTGATCGAACGGAGGCCGCCGGGGAGATCGGTGGCGCGACGAGACCTCAGGACCGGCGAGGTACTAGGCGGCGCGGAGACGCGTACAGGGGTTTGGTGCTGCGACCCCGTAGAACCGCACGAGCGACGACACTTGCAGGCCAACGTCGCCGTTCGTGCCTCGGGTCACCGGTTGCCGCCGCTCCGCCATTTCGCCTTCCCCTACTGCCGATTTCGGGTAGGAAGCTAGCTGTTGTTCGCTCTCGAACTAGTATGCCGTGATCAACATCACTGTTTCACATCACATAACAATCGGCGGCTGGTAGCTATGGATCGCTTTGACACCATGCGGCTGTTCGTGCGGATCGTCGAACGCGGGAGCTTCGCCGAGGCCGCCCGGGACCTGCAAGTGCCGCGTCCCACCGCCACTCAGGCGATCCAGCGCCTGGAGACGCATCTCGGCGTCAGGCTGCTCGAACGGACGACCCGGAAGGTCAGACCGACGCTCGACGGGTCGCTGTACCACGAGCGCTGCGTCCGACTGATCGCGGACTTGGACGAAGTCGAGAGCGTCTTCAGGAGCGCGAAGCCCAAGGGTCCGCTTCGCGTCGACATGCAGGGCACCGTGGCGCGGCACTACGTTCTGCCCGCTGTGCCCGAGTTCCTGGCGCGCTTCCCCGAGATCTCTCTCAGCCTCAGCGAAGGCGATCGGATGATCGACCTGATCACCGAGGGCGTCGATTGCGTCGTGCGGTCGGGCGATATGTCCGATTCGTCCCTGATCGGGCGTCGCATCGCCGTGTTCGATCAGGTCACTCTGGCGAGCCCGGCTTATCTCGAACGCCACGGCACGCCGGCGACGCCGGACGATCTCGACGGCCATCGGATGGTTGCGTACGCCGCCTCAACGACAGGACAGCCCTATCCGCTCGACTTCAGGATGGAAGGCGAGGTGCGGGAGATCTCGCTGCCTTACGACATCGTCGTACGCGGAGCGGAAATCTACACGGCGAGCGGTCTCGCGGGGCTCGGCCTCATCCAGGTCCCCCGCTACCGCGTGGAGCACCAGATCGCGGCGGGGCTGCTGGTGCCGATCCTGCAGGTCTTCCCGCCGGCTCCAATGCCTGTATCGGTGCTCTATCCACGCAGTCGGCACCTGTCGGTGCGCGTGAGGGTGTTCATCGACTGGCTGGCGGGCGTGTTTCGTACGCGTAGCGGTAACAGGTCGTCAACCTGTAATATCGGCGGTGGCGGCGAATGAACGGCCTCGCTCGCAACTGGGGAGCAATCGAGCGAGGCCGTCACTGGGCAAGCGCTTCAAGTCGACGACTGTGGTAGGTTTCTACCGAAAACATCAACCGGATCCGTCCTGCCACGACCTTCCGTCCAGCCTGTATATTCCTGGTGGTCGTGAGCGCAGAACATGGCTATTTCGGATCCATACCTGCTTCGTAATTCCCTCAGCTTAGACAAGCTTGCGACGCGTTCGCAGGGGTCGGCTTGCATTGCGATTTCGAGCGGTAGGCCCGGAGGAGTATCCAGAAAGTTGACCCGTGCATCGAAGTAGGCGTCGCCGGCATGCAGTGTCCATTGCCCGTTCTCCCGATAGGCGACGCCGCAGTGACCTTTGGAATGCCCGGGAAGCGGTATCAACTTTGCGTCGAGACCCTGAGGCAGGGGCAAGCTCCGGGCTGGCAGACCGAACCACTGCTCGTCAGTCGGACCATACGTCGTCAAGTTCGTCTGGCGGGACACTTGATACGGATGATAAGACCCCCTGGACTGCGGTTCGTCGTAGGCAGCCAATTCTTCCGCCGAAAGGTGAACCGTCGCTCCAGGGAAATCGTGGAGGCCGCCGGCATGGTCGGCGTCGAGATGCGTGAGCACGATATCCGTGACCTGCTCGGCGCGGATGCCGCGTGCAGCAAGGCGATGGAGAGCCGTCAGGCGAACGTCTACCACGATGCCGAGGCTCAAGAGCGCGTCCGACCCCAGATAGCGGTTCGGCTCCAGCATCTCGCGGGTACCGAAGCCTGTGTCGACGAGGATAACCCTGTCGCCGATCAGGATGATCACGCAGTGGACCGACATTGTGCGCGTCGGCGTGTGCGACAGCGGCCCGAGGAGGCCGAAAGTCGCGTGTTCGATCGAAATTCGTTCGACCACTTGAGGCTCCGTCGCAATCAATGGCTGAGATCGACGTTCATGGATGACGCAGAGGTGCGTTCTTGCCGCCCGCCAGCCTGTTCAAGCTTCACTAGTCCTGCTTCTCTGTGTGCCGTATGGCAGCAACGTGAACTCGCCAAGCTTTTTCCCCCACTTTCAAATTATCCGGTCGAGCGTTCCTGGTTGGTCGAGTGACGAGTGCGGCGCAGTCACTCAGATCGTCTTGGGACTATGCATTAATATATCTTTATCTTGGTGATTTAAGTGTGGCGTCGATCCAGTTGAAGACCACCTCGTCCTTGTAGGACAGTGCACCGGATTGACAGTGATTCTCGGCTCCATCCTTAGCGGTGAAGCGCGCGAAAGTCTTCGGCGCCTTCAGCTCGTCATAGACGCGTTCCGGCTGGCCGGTGAAGAAGATGTCGTCTTCCGCTTCCATCACCAAGCACGCGCATTGGATCTGGTTCGCGATATCGCGAAGAGTGTATTGCTTGGATGTGTCTAATATGCCCGCCGCATCTGGCACAGAGAATGACCATGTGCCCTGGTTGATATTCCATTTCAAGGGCGTATTCTTATGCATCTCCACTTCGACGATCCGTTGGCACGCGTCTCTGTCACCGGCTTCGTAAGCCGAGATTGCCTCCGCGGGGAGTAGCTTGCGCATGCTGTCATAGAGATCGTAGACGCCGTCGAAAAAAACAGCGGCCTTGAAACGGTGCTCGAAGGCGACCGCGCGCGCGGCGAGATAGCCGCCAAGGCTCATGCCGATTAGGATCAGATTGTCGCCGTCGACGTCCGACCGCGTCAGGGCGTAGTCCACCGCGGGCGTCACGACCTTCTCCCAATCGTAGCGGAACGGCAGCTTCTGCTCGCGCATCGGCGCACCTTGTCCGGGGCCGTCGAAGGTCAGGCAATTGTATCCGCGGAGGATCGAAGGTGCTCCTCCGTAGTAGAAGAGTTCCTCGAGGCTCGAGTCGTAACCCCCGTGGAAAATGACCGTCGGCCGGCGCTTGCCGGAATCATCCGGCTTGTAGAAGTAGCCCGGAAGAGTCGTCCCCTCGTAGGGGATCTCGACGTGCTCCCAGGTCGAACCCGTGAGTTCGGCTGCCTTGGTGTAGGCCTTCTGGGAGGCCCGCATCGACGCCAGGATCCGCGGGTCGTCAGGATTGCCGTGAAGGTAGAACTCCGACATGCGGAAATACGTGGAAGCCCGCAGATAGGCTTGCCGGGCACTCACCAAATGTCCACCAGTCAAACTCTCATCCGCACGAGACAGGGTTCGGCGCGCACGCGCATCCCATTTTGCGAACCAGTCTTCGAAGTCTCCTTCGACGATCTGCTCTGCCGTCGCGACCATCTCACCCAGATCCGAGCCCCCATAGTACATGAAACCCAAATTTCGAACGAGTTCGAAGGCGAAATGATCGTCCTTGAAAACGACTTTCATCCGTTAGCTCTCCGTCTTCGGGTGTTGGTCGGTCAGATTGATTGTCAGCGCACCTTGGGTCGGGCGCGTGACTCGCGATCGGCTTTCCGCTCCCGGGCAGCGACCGGCATTCCGCAAGGTGGGGCGTTGGGAGCGGAAGCGGTTGCATGCCGCGAGTCGCCCATCGCGCCGCGGCTCAAATATGTGGTTCGATTGCAGTAGATAACATCATTGATTTCTATGATTTCGATGCTGCCGTATCCGACGTAAAATTCGCGGAATGACGGCTCCCCTGATCTAGGTCCGGCCGAAGGGTGAGCCTCCGGATCTCATGGTCCTGCCCCGGTTTGTGGTCCGCGGCCTATGCAAGTTCTCGGGCTGTTGACGGTCCCCCGGATTTTGGTCCGGCCGAAGGGTGAGCCTCCAGATCTCATTCGGCAGCCTCTCGGGCCGCCGCCAAGGCGAATTCCTGGGGCGTCCGCCACCCCAGGGCTGTGTGAGGACGGCTCTCGTTGTACTGCCGCCGCCACGCCTCGATCTTGGCCCGGGCGTCGGCCAGCGACAAGAACCAGTTCGCGTTCAGGCACTCGTCGCGCAGCCGCCCGTTGAACGACTCGACCAGCGCGTTGTCGGTCGGCTTGCCTGGCCGCGAGAAATCCAGCGCGACGCTGTTCTCGTAGGCCCAGCGGTCGAGCGCCTTCGAGACGAACTCAGGCCCATTGTCGACCTGGATCGTGCCCGGTGCTCCGCGCAGGAGTGCCAAGCGGGCGACGACAGCCACGACCTGCTCGCCCTTGATGCCCTGATCCACCTCGATCGCCAGAGCCTCGCGCGTGAAGGCATCCACCACCGTCAAGGCTCGTAGCCGGCGGCCGTCGAAGAGCGCGTCGGAGACGAAGTCCATCGACCATCGCTCGTTGGGCCGCACCGGGACAGGCCGACACTCCCGGTGGGCCGCGCTGACGTGCCGGCGCGGCCGCTTGAGCCGCAGGCTCAGGCCCTCGTCCTTGTAGAGCCGGTGGACCCGCTTGTGGTTTACCCGCCAGCCTTCCCGGCGCAGTAGGATGTAGATCCGGAAGTAGCCGTAGCGCACGCGGCTCTTGGCGAGATCACGGATGCGCATCCGCAGCGGTGCCTGATCGGGTTTGGTCGAGCGGTAACGAATGCTCGACCGACCGACGCCGAGCGCGACGCAGCCGCGCCGCTCACTCACCCCGTGCGCCTCCTGAACTTGGTGCACGAGCTCGCGTCGCCGAGCAGGCGTCAGAGCTTTTTTGCGAGCACGTCCTGCAGGATATGCTTGTCGAGGCTCAGATCGGCCACGAGTTGCTTGAGCTTGCGGTTCTCCTCCTCCAGCTGCTTCAGGCGCCGTAGCTCTCCCGTGCCGAGGCCGCCGTAGAGCTTCTTCCAGCGGTAGAACGTCTGCTCGGAGATGCCCAGCCGGCGCAGCACCTCCGCCACCGGCGTTCCGGTCTCGGCCTGCTTGAGCGCGAAGGCGATCTGCTCCTCGGTGAACCTGCTCTTCTTCACGGCTCTGCTCCTCCCGTCGGGGTCTTACAGAACCGGAAAACTCGCACTCTGGCTGGATCAAAGCGATGGGGGGACGTCAAAGGGTTCAGAATGCCCGAAAAACTTGCGCTCGGCCCGGACCAGTTCGCGGGGTCAGGACCAGGGGGACGTCAGGGGCGTCAACACCTGTGAGGGCTGGAATAATGGACAGCACCATCGTGATGCTATCATCGCGGATTACCTAACTCACTCACGTCCTCTGTCCCATGCGTCCCGGCCTTATAGCGCGGGACGGTGGGACAGCATCGACCCAGACGGCAAATCGCGACTTCGGCGGCATGTCAGACCGGACGGATTGAGAGACTGCTGCAGAGTGGCGGCTATGTGTATTCGTTCCCATCGCGTCCGTCCTCCGTCGGCTCAGAGCCATACTTAAGGGCGGACAATTGCGCTGGGGGCTGACCACATCCGCACGGGATCCTGCGATCGGCCTTGCGGTGCGCGCCGGGCTGGTTGGTCGGCATGACCAGCGTGCACTCGTTCTCGCAGCGAATCTTCATAGCAATAGGCCGAACACGCCTTGCCTAGGGCGTCAGGATCTGCTCGCAAACGGCACCACCGACCTTCTCGAAGGACGGGCGCTACCTCGCGTCTACTACGCAAAACCCACACATCGCCTGCCAAAGACTTATACATCGAAAATTTCTTACGAAATGCCATTTTTATGCTTGTTTCGCAAGAATGGTTGTGCGATAAGAAACCAGACTCAGTGAGGCTCTAACGTTCGCTACCGTGGAGAACGCAGCGTGGCAGTATCACTTGCAAAACCCGAACCGCTATCCGCAGAAGAACTCATGGAAATTGCAGCAACAATAGATGGCAAGAAAGATCTTCCAGGCTGGCAGACACGCCTCGCTCGGACTCTTGACGCTCATACAGATAGATCGATTATATCTTCTCAAATTAGCTTATGGACGAATCCTTCAAACGAGCGAAAACCCCCTTGGTGGGCGACAGGTCCGTGCTATCTCGCTCTGATAAGCTCGAGCATTGAGCTGCACGAACGAGGGATTCAATGCACTAAACTTGCCGAAAAAATCAGATTGAACCAGCTTAGAAGAACGCATTTTGGAAGCATATGATTGATATAAAGATATATTATAATGATTTAATCCGTGTCGAAAATTTTGGAGACATGAGACGGTGAACACGATTGATGCGTCGACCAACATATATAAGGGCGACTCTGCGTTATCGAATTCAATTATCGACAAAGTTACAAATAAAGAACTATTTGAATGTCGGAAATCAAAAAAATCTATTGATTATATCGCTAGGCCTGATCTATAAAACAAGGAGCTATCAATGAGCTAAATGACACAATGACATATGATCTGCCGGGGGATGATTACAAAATGATTGATAGACCGAAAGAAAAGACGACAAATGAGTCTGAATACACTTGCGAGCACGCAACGGTGACAAAATCAACCATGGGTCAAATTCCGGAATATTCGATGATGGGTTTGTCAGAGTGGGACATCTTCGGTGATCCTACTTTCGAAGGCATGACAGAAGGCGATGATGTGATAGACGATCAGTCAGAGTTATCAAATGTTGGTGTTATACTAGAAACATCCCCCGAATTAACAACAGAAGATAATAAAACATTCTTCATTACTGTAGAGTTGCAAGACTTTATTGAAGAAAATCTGCCAGAGAGACAATTCGTGCTACATCCACTCTTGCCGGAACGTGGTCTTGCAATGCTATACGCTGGCCGTGGCGTCGGGAAGACCCATGTTGCACTTGGAATAAGCTTTGCGGTGTCAGCGGGAGGAGAGTTCTTGCGTTGGCGAGCCCCAACGGCACGTAGAGTGCTTTATGTAGATGGCGAGATGCCGCAGCAGACTTTGCAGGAACGGGCTCGAGCACTTCAAGCAGCACATAATCCAGACATACCCTTAGATCTAAGTTTTACGATTCTGTCTATGGATAGGCAGAAATTAGGCCGAAATATAAATCTTGCAAATCCAGTCCATCAAGCTGAAATTGAATCATTATTAAAAAACGGCGACTTACTAGTTATCGATAATATTTCTACTCTTGTGAAGGGAGGCAAGGAAAATGACGCGGCAAGCTGGGATGTTATGCAGATTTGGCTGTTACAGCTTCGCAGACGCGGAGTGAGCGTTTTACTGGTTCATCACACCGGCAGAGGCGATCATGCTCGAGGAACATCCAAGCGAGAGGACGTGCTCGACACCGTCGTCATGCTGAAACGTCCAGACGACTACCGGATGGAACAAGGCGCGAGATTCCAGGTCCATCTAACAAAGGCACGGGGTATAGCTGGGCCCGATGCGGAGCCTTTCGAGGCTCAGCTGAATGTTTCAAATGGAAAAGCGATGTGGACTTGGAGTAGCATTGATGACGACAGCACATCAAAAATAATCGAACATACGCAGGCCGGCGCTAGCGTTCGAGAGATTGCCGCAGGCCTTGGTCTAAGTAAATCTGCTGTACAGCGCGCGCAAACAGAATTGCGCGCAAGTGGTAAGCTGTAAAAAATACCCCGTGATGTCTTTCAGTAATGCAAAATCCGAGGACCGATATGAAGCGACTAGCAAGAAACCAATCACGCCCTAGCGATATTTTCTTATGTGAGCTGAGGCGGGTAGAACCAATCCTCCACAAGCTTGTGACAGGAAGCTACCTATTTGAAGTATTAAGATATAGACCGTGTAAAGGCTATGAGCTTAAGAGTATCGACGGATTGCCATCTGAAGGACTAGTACTTGAGTTATCTAGCAATGATAGATTTACATGTTACCAAACTCAGGGTTGGAAGCGTCCAAAATTCCAGTATCGGAATCCTGTAGGATGGCTTGCGGTCTGCAATAAAGGGTATGTGATAGGCGATCTGGAAAATGCATCATACGAGACTATGGCGCCTGCACTTTGGGAACTATGCAATTTCAATTCGAAACAGAGATAATTGCTCCAAAAGATCCGATGATACTGCATCTGAAATATTTGTTTTTAATTGAAATTGGGTTAACCTAGAAATATTCCGCGCCTCAGGCCCGCTGGTGACGGAGGATGTCTTCAACGCAGAGCATCCGAATCCTCGCATCGCCTCCGAGTTGGAAGGCGCCGCGCGGCTGGAGGCGGGCGTCAACGTGTCGGTCGTGCGGCTCCCCCGGGTGCATGACAGGGTCAAGCAGGGGCTCGTCACCTACTTGGTCAACCTGGCCCGCCGGAAGGGCGTCTCGGCCTATGTCGGGAAGACGGCCATCGCGGCGGAACTGAGCACCGGCAAGCACACGGTCGGCAAGTGGCGCGAACGGTTTGCCCGCGAACGCACGGATGGCCTGCTGGATGAACCTCGCTCGGGAGCCCCGCGCCGGATCGGCGACGAGCAGGTCGCCGAGTTGATCGACCGCACGCTCTGCGAGCAGCCCCAGGGTGCCACTCACTGGAGCCAGCGCAGCATGGCCAAGGCTAGCGGGGTGTCGGGCGCGACGGTCGGGCGGGTCTGGCGGGCGTTCGGCCTGCAGCCGCACCGCGCCGAGACCTTCAAGCTCTCGACCGATCCGCTGTTTGCCGAGAAGGTGCGCGATATCGTGGGGCTCTATCTGGCTCCGCCCGCCCGCGCCCTGGTTCTCTGCGTGGACAAGAAGTCCCAGGTTCAGGCGCTCGATCGCCCGCAGCCGCTGCTGCCGCTCCGGCCCGGACAGGTGGAGCGGCGCACGCACGACTATGCCCGACATGGCACCACCAGCTTGTTTGCCGCTCTCGATGTAAAGGCCGGGACCGTGATCGGGCAGTGCTATCCGCGTCACCGTGCCAGCGAGTTCCGCCGCTTCCTGGACGAGATCGAGGCGGCGGTCCCGGTCGACCTCGACGTGCATCTGGTGCTCGTCAACTCGGCGACGCACAAGACCAAGTTGATCCGCGATTGGCTAGCCAAGCGCCCGCACTATCCCGTGCACTTCACGCCGACCTCTGCTTCATGGATCAACCAGGTCGAGCGGTGGTTCGGCTTGCTGACGGAGCGGGCGATCCGGCGAGGCGTTCATTGCTCGGTGGACGAGCTTGAACGCGACATTCGCGCCTTCATCGAGGCCACGAATGCCGATCCGAAACCGTTCCGGTGGGTGAAGTCGGCCGACGCGATCCTCGCCAGCGTCAAACGCTTTTGCCTGCGTGCACTCGAAGCTGAGCCAGAGACAAGTCTTCGTCCTGAACGAGCTATCCTCGACCGTGATGGCGTGCGGGTACGCCCCGGCGACCGGCGCGATCACGCCGTATCAGGAAGTCTCCGCCCTTCCGGATACGTTCATCGGGTTCAGCCGAGCCTCCGAGATCGACATCACGCCCGACGGCCAGTTCGTCTACGTGAGCAATCGCGGACACGATTCCGTCGCGGCGTTCGCGGTCGACGATGGCACAGGTCGTCTCGCGCCCGTCGGCTGGATTGCCGCGGAAGGGAGAACGCCGCGCTTCTTCACGCTGGACCCGCCGAGCCAACGCCTGTTTGCCGCGAACGAGGACAGCGACACGATCGTCGGCTTCTCACGCGACCAAGCGGCCGGCAGATTATCCGAAGGGACGATCGTGGCGCACACGGGCAGTCCGACCTGCATCCTGTTCGCATAGCGCCTGCCGTGAAGGTGCAAAAACCGTGTTTTGCGCAGGATCGGACATTTACGATAGGCGCCGCGACTTGCTCGCGCGTTTCTGCTCGATGCCGAGATCGGTTTTGGTCTGAACCATTCCCGGCGAGGACGGCCAGCGCCGCGCTTCAGTTCTGCGCGCGGGGCTTCGCTCAGAGCGCAAATTGCCTGGCGGCCGCCTCGTAGGCCCCATAACCGAGCGTCGCGGTCAGCTCCGCCGGAGGCAGCGCGCTTTCGGCGGCCGAGCGGCCTTCGGCGAGGGCGGCGAGACCGCTGCGGATCCCCGCGACGGCCGGGGACAGGAGACCTGTCGGGTAGGTGCCAATCTTGAGGCCGAGCTCTGCCGCTCGCGCCTGGGTCGGCGTCTCCCGCGGCGCGCCGGGGGACAACACGGCGAAGTGCGGGCGGCCGCCGCTCGCCGCAACGGCGCGCAGGATCTCGGCTTCGTCGGCGGGTGAGTCGAGGAACAGGAGGTCGGCCCCTTCCTCCACGAACATCTCGACGCGGGCGATCGCCTCGTCGATGCCTTGCGTCGGACGGCAATCGGTGCGCGCCATCACCAGGATCCCTGAATCCCGGGCGGCCTCGACCGCGGCGCGGACCTTCAAGCGCGCTTCGTCCCGCGGCAGGCAGGGCTTGCCAGCGGCAGTGAGAGCCCGCGGCGTGACCTTGTCCTCGATCAGCACGGCGGCGGCTCCAGCCCGTCCGTAGGCGCGCACGGTGCGCTGCACATTCATCGCGTTGCCGTAGCCGTGGTCGCCGTCCGCCAGCACAAGCGTGCCGGGGGCAGCGCCTCGCACCATCTCGAGCGAGTTCAGCATCTCGCCAAACGAGATCAGGTCGAGGTCCGGCCCCCCGAGCCGCGACGCCGCCACGCACGAACCCGACAGGAACGCCGTCGCGAACCCGGCCTCGGACGCGAGCTTGGCGGTCAAACCGTCCCAGACTGCCGGCATGACGATGAAATCGGGCTGGACAAGCAGGGCGCGCAGACGGTCGGGCGGGGTAATAACGTGAAGTGTCATGGCGTGGGCTCCTCGCATCGGTCCGGCCGGGCCTACTCGTTTCGGCTCGTCCCGGAGGGTTCGGCCCCGGGCAAGTGCCGGTGGCGATCGCCGGCTCGAGCCGCGCCGACGGTGTCGGCTGCGAGGTCTAGCGGAAACTGTCTGCCCGTAGCCAAGACGGGTTCGCTCTGGCTTGATAGCGTTTCCCTATGCCCCCGGGCCGCGAGGCCACGCCCATGAAGCCGAACCGATGAACTTCAAGCGCCTTCAGTACTTCCTGAAGATCGTCGACATCGGCAGCATGACCCAGGCTGCCGACGTGCTGCATGTGGCGCAGCCGGCGCTCAGCCAGCAGCTCGCAACCCTCGAGGCGGAGACCGGCCAGCAGCTCCTGGTGCGCACCACCCGCGGGGTCACCCCAACCGAAGCGGGAAAGGTGCTCTACCGCCACGCCCAGGCGATCATGCGCCAGTGCGACCAGGCCCGGGTCGACATGCGGGCGGCGGGCGCAGGACTGTCTGGCGCGGTCTCGATCGGCCTCGCGCCGGGCACCGCTGCGGCGGGGCTGGCTCTGCCGCTCCTGCAGGCCATGCGCGCGCACCATCCCGGCATCGTGCCCTACCTCAACGAGACCTACGGTACGACGCTCTCCGAACTCGTCATGAACGGCCGGATGGATCTCGCGGTCCTGTATGGCGGGACGGTGGAGGTCCACGGCCTGAGCTTCCTGCCGCTCCTGCGCGAGCCGCTCTACCTCGTCGGCCCGGCCGGCCTGACACCGTGTCCCGATCCCGTCCCGCTGCGCGACGTCGCCGGCCTCGATCTCTACCTGCCGCGTCCCTACAACGTCGTGCGCAAGCTCATCGACGGCGCCTGCGCGGGCATCGACCTCGCGCCGCGGGTCGTCGCCGAGATCGAGTCCGCCAGCACCCTGAAGGCGGTCATCGCCGCGGGCCTCGGAGCGACGATCCTGCCGGAATCAATGGCCCGGGAGGTGACCGCCTCGACGCCGTCCTGGCGCGCCCGGATCGTCGAGCCGGCGATCGAGGCGCCCCTTGCCCTGTGCCAGTCCGATCACCTGCCGCTCTCCGAGCCGGCGCAGGCCGTGCGGGCACTGCTTCTCGGGCTGGTGCGCGACTGGCCGCGAGCCCCGCTCCCCGTCCGGAACGCGCCGGCGCCGTCATAAACAGTGCTTATCGGCGCAGTCCCGATCCGTCTTGGCGGCCGGCTGATTGCGCCACTAGCGTGCTCATCCGAAGCGGCCGTTGCGGCCGGTGGATGGCACCCCGATGACCCTGGACGAGATCAAGGCGCTGATCGACGCGATGGCCGCGTCCGACCTCGCCGAGATGGAGGTGGCGAAGGACGGCTGGACCCTGCGGCTGGCCCGCCAGATCCACCGAGCCCGCAGCGCCGACGATCCGGCGTCGCGTCCTGCCTCCGGAGCACCCGCGTTCCCGGTCACCGCGGCTTGCGCCGCCGATGTCCCCTCCCCCGTCCCGGGCGCGCCCGCTGCCGACGAGGTGCGCGCCCCGCTCGCGGGCCTCGCCTACCTCTCACCCGCCCCCGAGGCGCCGCCCTACGTCGCTCTCGGCCAGGCCGTCGAGGCCGGTGCGCTGCTCTGCACCGTCGAGGCGATGAAGACCTTCCACGAGGTCCGGGCCCCGCGCGCCGGGTCGATCGCGGCCGTGCTCATCGCCTCCGGCGACGAGGTCGAGGGCGGCCAGCCGCTCCTGCGCCTGACGTGAGGCCCGGCATGTTCGACACCGTCCTCATCGCCAACCGCGGCGAGATCGCCCTTCGCATCCAGCGGGCCTGCCGGACGCTCGGCCTGCGCACCGTCGCGGCCTACTCGCAGGCCGACCGGGAGGCGCCGCATGTGCGCCACGCCGACATCGCCGTCTGCATCGGCCCGGCCGCGGCCGGGCGCAGCTACCTCGACGCCACCGCGATCCTGCTCGCCGCCCAGGCCACCGGAGCGGGCGCGATCCATCCCGGTTACGGCTTTCTGTCCGAGAATGCCGACTTCGCCGCGCGGGTGGCGGAAGCCGGCCTCGTCTTCATCGGCCCGGACGCCGCCTGCATCCACACGATGGGCGACAAGGTCGCCGCCAAGGCGGCGATGCGCGCGGCCGGCGTTCCTTGCGTGCCCGGCTCGGACGGTGCCCTGCCCGACGAGCCGGAAGCCGTGCGCCGCATCGCCGCTGAGACCGGTTATCCCGTCCTTCTCAAGGCGGCTGGCGGCGGCGGCGGGCGCGGCATGCGGGTCGTGCGCGAGGAGGGCGCCCTCCTCGAGGCCCTCGCCCTGGTGCGCGAGGAGGCGCGGCGCGCCTTCGGCAACCCGGCGATCTACGTCGAGGCGTATCTCCCCACCCCGCGCCATGTCGAGATCCAGGTGCTCGCCGATGGGCAGGGCAACGCAGTCTGGCTCGGCACCCGCGACTGCTCGCTGCAGCGTCGCCATCAGAAGGTGCTGGAGGAGGCCCCGGCCCCCGGCCTCGATCCGGCGAGCGTGGCGGAGGTCGGCGACGCTTGCGCCGAGGCCTGCCGCCGCATCGGCTATCGCGGTGCCGGCACCTTCGAGTTCCTCTACGAGGACGGCCGCTTCTACTTCATCGAGATGAACACCCGGGTGCAGGTCGAGCATCCGGTGACCGAGATGGTCACCGGCCTCGACATCGTGGCGGGGGGGATCCGCGTCGCCCGCGGCGAGCCCCTGAGCCTGCGCCAGTCCGACATCGTCACCCGCGGCCACGCCTTCGAGTGCCGGATCAACGCCGAGGATCCCGTGACCTTCGCGCCGGCCCCGGGGCGGATCGCCCGCTTCGACGTGCCGGGCGGCCCGGGCGTGCGCGTCGACAGCCACGCCGGTGCCGGCACGGTGGTGCCGCCGCACTACGATTCGCTGATCGCCAAGCTGATCGTCCACGCCCCTACCCGCGGCGAGGCCCTGGCGCGCCTGCGCGTCGCCCTGTCCGAGACGCGGATCGAGGGCATCGCGACGAACTTGCCCCTGCACGCCCGCATCCTCGCCGATGCGGTCTTCGCGGCCGGGGGGGTCGACATCCACCACCTCGAGGCGATGCTGGGGCGCGCGGCATGAACCGACCGATCCCGCTTCCCCCGCACGCCGAGGCGCCGGATTTGGCGCCGTGCATCAGCCTCCTCGGCACTACCGCCCTACTGTTCGAGGCGCCCGGCGAGACGTGTCTCGAGACACAAGCCCGGATCTGGTCGCTCGCCCGCGAGGCCGATACTTGGCCGGAGGTGCGCGAGGCGGTGCCGGGAGTGAACAACCTGCTCGTGACGTGGCGCGAGCCGCCCCGCCGCCTCGAAGCGATCACCGGGCGCCTCGCCGCCGCCTGGAAGGCGGCTCCACCCCTCGCGCTCGCGGGCCGCACCGTCGAGTTACCCGTGGTCTATGGCGGTGAGGGTGGGCCGCACATGGCCGACGTCGTCGCGCATACCGGCCTGTCCCCGGACGAGATCGCCGAGATCCACGCCGCCCCGCTCTACCCGGTCTACGCGCTCGGCAGCCATCCGGGCTACTGCTACCTGGGCGGCATGGACCCGCGGATCGCGACGCCGCGGCGCAAGGTGCCGGTCCTGCGCATTCCCGGCGGCGCGGTGTCGATCGGTGGCGCGCAGACCGGGGTCTCGGCCTCGCCCGGGCCGAGCGGCTGGAACACCATCGGGTCGACCGACATGATTTTCTTCGACGCCGCCCGCACGCCGCCGGCGCTGCTCCAGCCCGGTGACAGCCTGCGCTTCCGCATCGCCGGGGTGGTAAGATGATTCGCCTCCTCGCCTGCGGCGCGCTCGCCACCGTGCAGGATCGCGGCCGGCTCGGGGCCTTGCGCTGGGGCGTCGGAACGGCCGGCGCCATGGACACCCTGGCGCTCGCTGGCGGCAACCTTCTCGTTGGCAACCCGGATGACGCGGCCGGGATCGAGATCCAGGTGCCGCCATTCGAGATCCGTTTCGAGGTCGCGACCACCTTCGCGGTCACCGGGGCCGATTGCGCCCTCATGCTCGACGGGGTTCCGATCCTGCCCTGGACCGGGGCGCGGGCCAGGGCCGGGGCGGTCCTTCGCCTCGCGCGGCGGGCAAGCCCCCAGGCCTGGGGGGCGCGGTCCTACCTCTGCGTCTCTGGCGGAATCGACGTGCCGGTGGTGCTCGGTTCGCGGGCGACGCAGCTGCGCGGCGCTATCGGAGGCCACCAGGGCCGGTCGCTGCAGGCCGGCGACGAACTGCCCCTTGGGAGCCCAGATTTGTCTCCGCCGGTGGCCGGGACCGGGCTGGTCCCCCCGGTCGTCGCGCTGCCGCTCGCGGTCGACGGCCTGCCGGCCCTGCGGGTGCTGCCGGCCGCCGAGTACGAGTGCTACAGGCCCGTCTCGCGCGCGGCGTTCTGGGGCGAGCCGTGGCGGGTGACGCCGCAAAGCGACCGATACGGCTTCCGCCTCTCCGGCCCGACCCTGACGCCGCTCGAGCCTCTGGAGTTGCGCTCGCATGGGATCGTGCCGGGCACGATCCAGGTGCCGCATGGCGGTCAGCCGATCGTCCAGATGTGCGACGCCCAGCCCTCCGGCGGCTACCCGAAGATCGGCACCGTCATCGAGGCCGACCTCTGGCGCCTCGCCCAGGCGCCGATCGGCGCCCGGATCCGCTTCATCGAGACCGACTGGGACGGCGCCCTCGCCGCCCGCGATGCGCTCGACGGCTGGCTGTCCGCCGCCCGCCGCGCCCTGTCCTACCTCCGTGCGCGGAGCACCGCATGACCTCGCCCCTCGCCCACATCCCCGACCTTGCCGCGTGGCTCGCCGCCTCGGGGCTCGCGGAGCTCGAACTCCGGGGACCGGCCGGACATGTCCGCCTCGTGCGCGGTCGCGCGGACGCCGTGACGGCGGCCGCTCCCGCGCCGCCCGCCGGGCCCGCCCGCGACGTCGTCCGATCGCCGGGCGTCGGCCATTTTCTCAGCGCCCATCCGTTGCGCCCCGAACCGCTCGTGGGTCCGGGCGACCGGATCGCCGCTGGGCAGCCGGTCGGCCTCCTGCGGGTCGGTGACCTACTCGTGATCGTCACGGCGCCGGTCGCCGCGACCGTCATCCGGGTCGTCGCCCAGGAGGCCGCGCTCGTCGGCTACGGCGACTCGCTCGTCGAGATCCAGCCGGAGGGTTGAGCGATGCGGATCGACCTCAACGCCGATCTCGGCGAGGGTTACGGCCCCTGGCGCATGGGAGACGACGAGGGCCTCCTCGACGTCCTGTCCTCGGCCAACATCGCCTGCGGCTTCCATGCCGGCGATCCGCTGATCATGGAACGCACGGTCCGCCTCGCGACGGCGCGCGGCGTCGATATCGGCGCCCATGTCGGCTTCCCGGATCGGCAGGGCTTCGGCCGCCGGGTGATGCAGGTCGAGCGCGACGAGCTGTGCGCGATGGTCGTCTACCAGCTCGGCGCGCTCGCCGGAATTGCCCGGGCGCAGGGTGCGAGCATGACCCACATGAGCTTCCACGGCGCGCTCGGCAACATGGCAGCGGCCGATCCGGACCTCGCCGCGCCCCTCGTCGCGGCGGTGGCCCGCTTCGACCCCGGCCTGACCGTGCTGACCTCGCCGAGCCGGGCGATCGAGGACGCCGCCGCCGCTCACGGCCTGCGGGTGGCCAAGACCTTCCTGGCGGACCGGGCCTGCGACCGCGACGGGCTCCTGGTGCCGCGCCGGCTCCCGGGCGCGGTGATCCACGACGAGGCGCAGGTGCTGGAGCGGGTGCGCCGGCTCCTCGCCGACGGCGTCGTCGTCACGCACGAGGGCGAGCGCCTGTCCTTGAGCCCGGACACGATCCTGGTCCACGGCGACACGCCCGGCGCCCTCGCGCTCGCCCGGGCCGTGCGCCAAGCGGTGTCGGAGGCCGGAGGGGAGATCGTGCCCCTGTCCCGCCAGGGCGCGGCGCCCGCATAACATCGTCTTATCGCGGCACAGACAATCCGTCTTTCCCAAGCGGCAACCCCGTCCCTTAACGTTCGTCATCGTCACGGATCTGCCATGCCGTTCTCCGATTACACAAAAGCTCTCGTGACCGGCGCCTCGGGCGGCATCGGCGCGGCAATCGTCGAGCGCTTCCGCCGCGAGGGGCTCGAGGTCCACGCCGTCGCCCGCAGCCGGGAGCCGCTGGAGGCGCTCGCCGCCCGGACCAACTGCGTGCCGCACGTCATCGACGTGACCGATACCGCCGCGCTCGCCGAACTGGCAGCCAAGGTGCCGTTCGACATCCTGGTCAACAATGCCGGCGTCGATACGCCCCGCAAGCTTCTCGACGCGCGGGAGGCCGACATCGACCTGCTCGTCGACGTGAACCTGCGGGCGGTGCTTCACCTGTGCCGGCTGATCGTGCCGGGCATGGCGGCGCGCGACCGCGGCCACGTGATCAACGTCTCGTCGATCGCCGGGAACTACAACTTCGGCGGCAACTCGACCTATCACGCCACCAAGGCGGCGGTGGCGATGCTGTCGAACCAGCTGCGCCTCGACACCTTCGGGCGCCGGGTGCGGGTGACCGAGATCTGCCCCGGCCGCGTCGCCACCGACATCTTCGCCCATGTCCACGGCGACACGCCGGAGGTCCGGGCCCGCTTCATCGACGGGTTTGAACTGCCCGAGGCCGCTGACATCGCCGAGGCGGTCGCCTTCGCGGTCGCCGCACCCCGCGCGATGAATATCGGTCACATGGAGATCACCCCGACCCTCCAGGTGATGGGCGGGCTCCAGACCGCCCGTCCCGGCGATCCGAGGACCTGACGCCGTGCACGGGTTCGACCTCCTCGCCGTCCTGTCCAACCCGGATTTCGCCGGGATGCTGTGGAGCGGCGCGCTGGTGACCCTCGTGGTCGCGGCGGGCTCGTGGTGCCTCGCGATGGGGCTCGCCCTCGTGCTGCTCTCGTTACGCCTCGCGCCCGGCCGGATCGGCGACCGGGTGGTTGCCGCCTACGTCTCCTACCACCGCAACGTGCCGACGCTGGTGCAGCTGATGCTGTGGTACTTCGGCATCGCGAGCCTGCTGCCGGACCCGGTCCAGACCTGGCTCAACGACCACGGCGCCGAGGCGGTCTACGGCGTCGTCGGCCTCGGCCTGTGCCAGGCCGCCTATTTCAGCGAGGACCTCCGCTCGGGCCTGCGCGCGGTGGCGACCGGCCAGATGGAGGCCGCGCGGGCCCTCGGCCACGGCTTCGTCGGCGCCTTGCGCCACGTGCTGATGCCCCAGGCCATCCGCAATGCGCTGCCCGCCCTCGTCAATCACTCGGTCTCTCTGTTCAAGAACAGCTCGCTCGCCATGGCGATCGGCGTCTCGGAGCTGACCCACGCGGTCAAGGAGGTCGAGAACCTGAGCTTCCGCACCTTCGAGACCTACCTGATCGCCACAATCGCCTACCTCGCCGTCTCGCTTGTCATCATGGGCATCGGCGCCGCGCTGCAATGGCGCGGGCAGGTCATGGGGGCACGCTGACGATGATCGGCGACATTCTCACGATCCTGCGCGACAACTGGCTGCTGCTCCTCATCGGCCAGTACCCGAACGGGCCGCTCGGGGGCTTTGCCGCCACCCTGATCCTCTCGGCGCTCTCGATCGCGCTGGCCTTCCCGCTGAGCGTGCTGATCGCGCTCGCCCGGCTGTCGCGCAATCCGCTGCTGCTGTGGCCCTCGTCGGCGCTAGTCTATCTCGCCCGCGGCGTGCCGCTCTTGATGCTGATCCTGTGGGTCTACTTCATGGTGCCGCTGCTCCTCGGCGCCAATGTCCCGGGCTTCGTCACCATGCTGGTGACCCTGGTCATGTATGAAGGCGCTTTCTTGAGCGAGGTGGTGCGTGGCGGCATCGTCGCGCTCGGGCGCGGCCAGATGGAGGCCGCCCGCGCGCTCGGCCACTCCTACCCGCAGGCGCTCCTCTACGTCGTCCTGCCGCAGGCGCTCTACAACGTCATCCCGAGCCTGATCAGCCAGTTCGTTTCGACCATCAAGGAGACGACCCTCGGCTACGTTATCAACGTGCCGGAGCTGACCTTCGCGGCCAACCAGATCAACAACCAGATCCTGACGCAGCCGTTCCAGGTCTTCTTCCTGCTCGCGGTCATCTACTACGCCGTGTGCTGGACGTTGACGGCCCTCGCGGTCCGGCTCGAGCGGCGCATCGCCCGCCGCCGCGCCGGCCCGGCCAGTGCCCCCGCGCCGCTCCCCGTCCGCCAACTCACGGCCGAGCCATGATGACCGAGATCGCGACGACTGACGCCGCCATGATCCGCTTCGCGAGCGTCACGAAGTATTATGGGGCGTACAAGGCGCTCGACGACGTCACGGCCGAGGTCGGGCGCGGCGAGGTGGTGGTGGTCTGCGGGCCGTCCGGCTCGGGCAAGTCCACCCTGATCCGGACCGTCAACCGGCTCGAGGAGATCGCGTCGGGCACCCTCACCTTCGACGGCGAGAGAGTGCACGGGCCGCTGAAGGCGGCGACGCTCAACCGCCTGCGCAGCCGCATCGGCTTCGTGTTCCAGAGCTTCAACCTGTTCCCGCACCTCTCGGCGCTCGAGAACGTCACCCTCTCGCCGGTCAAGGTCAACGGCACGACGCGCGAGGTCGCGCGGGACCGCGCCATGGCGCTCCTCGACCGGGTCGGGCTGTCCGCCAAGGCCGGCGCGTATCCGGCCCAGCTCTCGGGCGGCCAGCAGCAGCGGGTGGCGATCGCCCGGGCGCTCGCGATGGAGCCGCCCGCGATGCTGTTCGACGAGCCGACCTCGGCCCTCGATCCGGAGATGGTCGGCGAGGTGCTCGCCGTGATGCGCGGCCTCGCGGCCGAAGGCATGACGATGATGTGCGTCACCCACGAGATGGGCTTTGCCCGCGAGGTCGCCGACCGGGTCTGGTTCATGGATGCCGGACGCATCCTCGAGACCGCGACGCCGGACGCGTTCTTTTCCGACCCGCAGCACCCGCGCGCGAAGAAGTTCCTCTTCGACCTGCGCCATTAGACCTTCGCCAAATAGATCCTCGCCCAGCAGATTTTCGCAAGGAGAAGCCCCCGATGCGATCGAAGACCCTCGCCATGAGCGCCACGGCGCTGCTGGGCACCGCCCTGCTCGTAGCGGCCGCTCCGGCACGCGCCGATCAGCTCGCCGACATCATGGCCCGCGGGGAGCTGCGCTGCGGCACCTTCGCCGACGTGCCGCCCTTCGCGGCCCCCGACCCGAAGACCCGCGAGATGGTCGGGTTCGACGTCGATCTGTGCCGCGACGTCGCCAAACGCTGGGGCGTGAAGGCGGCGATCACGCCGCTCTCGGTCGAGGCCCGCGTGCCCGAGGTGAAGCTCGGCCGCGTCGACCTTACCATCGCCAACCTCGCCTACACGCTGGGCCGCGCCGAGCAGATCCAGTTCTCGGATCCCTACTACCTCGCCAAGGAGATGCTGGCCGTGAAGGCGAGCGACCCGGCGACCACCAAGGCGGAGTTCAAGGGCAAGCGCCTGTCCTCGACCAAGGGCTCGACCTCCGAGCTGGCGATCCGCATGAACGGCTCCGAGCCGCTGACCTTCCAGGATACCGGCTCGGCCTTCATGGCGGTGCAGCAGAACAAGTCGCTCGGCATGGTCGCCAACACCATGACGATTACCAAGCTCGTCAACGAATCGCAGACCCGCGGCGTCAAGCTCAAGATGATCGACGAGCCGATGGTCTACCAGCCGATCGGCGTCGGCATGAAGAAGGGCGAGCCGGCTTTGCTCGCCAAGGTCAATGAGACCCTGCGGGCGATGGATGCCGCGGGCGAGATCGACGCGGCCTGGAAGAAATGGCTCGGCCCCGACACCGAGTTCAAGCTGACACGCACCGAGAAGGTGACGCCGCTCGCAGAGCTGAAATTCGAGCCGATCCCCTAAGTGCCTCCCTCGTGCAAGGACGTCCCATGATCCGCACAGCTGACCGCTTGGCGAACGTCACGCTCTCCGCCTCCGCCGCGATGACCGACAAGGCGCGCGAGCTGCGCCAGCAGGGCATCGCGGTCGTCAGCCTGTCGTCGGGCGAGCCCGACTTCCCGACGCCGCCCCACGCGATCGAGGCGGCCCACAAGGCCGCCCTCGACGGGGACACCAAATATCCACCGCTCGGCGGCACGCCGGCCCTCAAGGCCGCGATCCAGCGCAAGTTCAAGCGGGACAACGATCTCGACTACGCGCTCGACGAGATCCTGGTCGCCAATGGTGGCAAGCAGATCATCTTCGATGCCATCCTAGCGACCTGCAATCCCGGCGACGAGGTCGTGATCCCGGCGCCGGGTTGGATCACCTACGCCGACATCGTCGCCCTTGCGGGCGCCAGGCCGGTGCCGGTGGCCTGCCCC
This sequence comes from Methylobacterium nonmethylotrophicum, assembly GCF_004745635.1. GTDB lineage: Bacteria > Pseudomonadota > Alphaproteobacteria > Rhizobiales > Beijerinckiaceae > Methylobacterium > Methylobacterium nonmethylotrophicum. The sequence continues at coordinate 68,253 of NZ_SRLB01000007.1, forward strand.
GAGAACAACCGGTTCAAGCTCCGCCCGGAGGATCTGGACGCGGCGATCACCCCGCGCACCCGCTGGGTCATCCTCAACTTCCCGAACAATCCCACTGGGGCGGCCTGCAACGCCGCCGAGATGCGGGCCCTCGCCGGGGTCATCGAGCGTCACCCGCAGGTGCTCGTCCTGACCGACGACATCTACGAGCACCTCGTCTACGACGACTTCACCTTCTGTACCCTGGCGCAGGTGGCGCCGCACTTGAAGGAGCGGGTGCTCACGGTCAACGGCGCCTCGAAGGCCTATGCGATGACGGGCTGGCGCGTCGGCTATTGCGGCGGCCCGCGAGGCTTGATCGCGCCGATGAGCAACATCCAGCTCCAGTCGACCGGTGGTATCACGACAGTGTCGCAGGCGGCCGCGGTCGCAGTCCTCGACGGGCCGCAGGATGTCCTGATGGAGCGGGCCGCGCTCTACGGCGAGCGGCGAAACCGCGTCGTCGCCATGCTCAACGCAATCCCGGGCATCCGCTGCCACACGCCCAACGGGGCGTTCTATGTCTTTCCGAACATCGCAGACTGCCTTGGCCGCACCACATCCGGCGGGCGCCGGATCAATAGCGATGCAGACTTTGTGGCCGCGCTCCTCACCGAGGCGCACGTGGCGGCGGTGCCGGGCGGTGCCTATGGGATGAGTCCGTACGTCCGGCTGTCCTACGCGACCGACATGGACACCCTGGTCGAAGGCTGCCGGCGCATCGAGGCATTCTGCCGTGACCTGACCTAAAGCCCTTACGGGCCTCTGGGCATCCCCAGCCGCTACGTCGGCGCATTCCGTCGCAGACAGTATTTTCGGAAAAATCCTGAACTGGATCATCTCCCGGCGAAGCGAACTCCGATTCGTCGAAGATTCTGCTACAAAATCAATGACCTGGATCAGCATCCGATAACAGGGCGGTCGGGCTCCGCCATGACATCGAGTTTCGGCTGGCGTCGTTATTCAGAGGGCCGCTCGCCACTCTCAACCGGACATTTTTTGTCGGCGTCATGGATGTCTGCTGGGGGTCGTTGTCTGCCGGACCCTCTTATCGTCTTCGGCCCCCTCCCCTACCCCGGCAGGTATCCGGCCGCTGTCCGCAGAACCGTGACCATGTCGCGGCGAAACAGGAGCATGCATCCGACGCAGTCCTTCGTAGGCTTCGGCCGAAACGCCCGCATGATGTCGGAGGCCACGCCTCGGTTCGATCGGCTTCGCGCCACAACCGGCCTTTTGCACCTGGCCAGGAAGCAGACCTTCGGTGCTGTGCCCAGCTGAGTCGTGCAGATTGTTGATCGGCAGGCATTCTCATGTCCGCGTCGGAGCTTATGCCGGGGCTCGCTCACGGTGCCGGCTGTGGCCGGAGCCGTGCTTCCAACCCGACGATATTGCTCTGGGCCCGCGATACCCGGGAATCGATGAAGCGGCGGTTCAGGGTGTCGGAGACCGTAGACGCGCTAGACAACGCTTTGCGTGGTAACGCCGGTCGCCGTCTCCTGCCCACTCACCCCAGGATCGACCCATGAACCGCTCGACTGCCCGAGCGAGTTCTACCGCCGGCACCAGCACCGGAACGGGTCATCCCGTCAGTCTCAATCAATCTCGGATCGCATCGGGGGGCATCGGCGCTCGATCGATTTTAACCTTTTTTTACCGGCGTGAAGCTCGTGGCCCGCGTATCTCTCCGGGTAAGAGCTTCAAGCCGGTGTATCGTGATGAGCCAACAGAGCAACGACGAGCAAGGCGGACAGCATCGCCGTGCAATCCTACAGGTTGCCGGGGCCGCTGCGGCGACAGGTCTCCTGGGAGCAAATGCAGCCTCCGGGCAGACCGCGCGGCCGGGCGGGCGTGACGACGCTCCACTCGGCGCGCGCCTGCAAGGCGTGCAGCATTTCGGCGTCACGGTTCAGAACATGGACCGGGCTTTCGCCTTCTACACCGAGGTTCTCGGCGGAACCGAAGTCATGCGGGATGGCGACTTCAAGGGGGCGCCGGTCCATTACACGCTGATGGCCGACCAGGAGATCGTGGCCCGCGAGCGCCGCGTCGATCCTCGCACCATCGGCGTTCCGGACCTGAAGGGCGGCGCCCAGCGGCTCGATGTCCGCTTCGTCCAGTTCGAGAACGTCGTCATCGAACTCCTGCAGTATCGCGATGCCGCGCAGCCGACGGGCAGCGGCGACAGCTGGGCCGAGCCGCGCGACCACATGAGCCCGGCCTACCCGCGCTCGATGCACATCTGCTTCTACGTCCGCGACGATGTGAACTTCGACACGTTCATCGCCGATCTTGAGGCCGAGTGTGCCCGCCGCGGCATGACGCAGGTCAGGGCGAACCGCACCGTGGCCGTACATTCCGAACAGGAGCGCCGCGCGGCACCGCGGGAAACCAATACGATCAAGATCCACGAAGGTCCGTCGAACGGCTGGTCGATCGTCTACTGCAAGGGGCCCGAGGGCGAGCAGCTCGAATTTGTCCAGGTGCTCGGCCCCGTGAAGAAGACGTTCGCCGACGCAGCCGAAGCGCGCCGAGCGGCGACGAACCGGGGCTGAGGGCGGAGGCCGATGAGGCAAGCTGAAAAACGAGAGTAGCCCAGGCTCGTTCGAGCTGCCCCCGAGAACCCGACTTGCTCCATCCAGGCAGGTCGGTCGGACGGAATTGTCGTCGCCTGAGAAGTCTTCGCATATGCAAGTGACGGCAAGGCACACGGTCCGCAAGCTTAGGCCCTGGTTCGCCGGGGCTCCGGAGCGCACTCCGGCGACGTGAAGATCGTGATGATGCGCGAACGCGAGGCCTTGGATTCGTGAGAGGGGCCGAGCCCGAACTCTACCAATTCAGCCGTGCGGCTCGGCCATCGCGCCAGCGTCGATCGATGAGGAAGGGATCTTCGATGAGTCTTCCCCTGTCACACGAGATCAGCCGGCGGGAGGTCGTGACCGCGGCGGCAGTCGGCGTTGCGGCTGCGGGTCTGCCTCCGGCAGTCGGCGGACAGGCGGCAGGTTCGTCCGGGTCGCTTCCCCTATCCCTCACGGTCAACGGCGAGCATCGGCGTCTTGACCTCGACACCCGCGTGACGCTGCTCGACGCCCTGCGCGAGCACCTGCACCTCACGGGCACCAAGAAGGGCTGCGATCACGGCCATTGCGGCGCCTGCACGGTGCTGGTGAACGGGGTCCGTATCAACGCCTGCCTCAGCCTCGCGGCCATGCACGACGGGGACGAGGTGACGACGATCGAGGGCTTCGGCCGGCCGGACCGGCTGCATCCGATGCAGGCGGCGTTCATCGCCCACGACGCCTTCCAGTGCGGCTACTGCACGCCGGGCCAGATCTGCTCGGCGGTGGCGGTCCTCGCCGAGATCGAGGCGGGCGTGCCAAGTCATGCCACCGGCGACCTCGCGGCGCCGATGACCCTGAGCAGCGGCGAGCTGCGCGAGCGCATGAGCGGCAACATCTGCCGCTGCGGCGCCTATTCCAACATCGCCGATGCCGTGGTCGACGTGGCGGGGAGGCCCTGATGCAGCCCTTCACCTACGAGCGCGCCGCGAGCCTTGAGGCGGCCGTGGCGGCCGTCGCCGCCCGGCCGGGCGCCCGGTTCATCGCGGGCGGCACGAACCTGCTCGACCTGATGAAGTTCCAGATCGAGACGCCGGCCCACCTCGTCGACATCCGTCACCTGCCCCTGCGGGCGATCGAGGACCTGCCGGACGGCGGCCTGCGCATCGGCGCGCTCGCCACCAACACCGAGGTCGCGGCCCATCCGCGGGTGAAGCGCGAGTACGGCGTCCTCGCGCGGGCGATCGTGGCCGGCGCCACCGGGCAGTTGCGCAACAAGGCGACGACCGCCGGCAACCTCCTGCAGCGCAACCGCTGCCCGTACTTCTACGAGACGAGCTTGCCGTGCAACAAGCGCCAGCCGGGCTCGGGCTGCTCGGCCCTCGGAGGCGTCACCCGCTCGCTCGCCGTCGTGGGAACGAGCCCCCATTGCATCGCCCAGAACCCGGGCGACATGGCCGTCGGCTTACGGGTTCTCGACGCCGCGGTCGAGACCATCAGGCCCGACGGGTCGCAGCGCCGTATCGCGATCGGCGATTTTCATCGGCTGCCGGGTGACCGGCCGGAGATCGAGCACCCGCTCGAACCGGGCGAGCTCGTCACCGCCGTCACGCTCCCAAGGCCGCCGGGCGGGACGCACCACTATCACAAGGTCCGCGACCGGGCCTCCTATGCCTTCGCGATCGTGTCGGTCGCCGTCGTCCTGCAGAAGGACGGGACCGGGCGCGTCGCGTTCGGGGGCGTTGCACCGCGACCCTGGCGGGTCGAGGACGCGGAGGCGCTCCTGCCGGACGGTCCGGCCGCCGTCGTGAAGACGGCTTTCCAGGGCGCGACGCCGACGGTCGAGAACGCCTTCAAGATCCCGCTCGCCGAGCGTGCGCTCGCGCTGGCGCTGAGCGAAGGGAGGGCGTGACATGCAATTCGATACGCCTGCCGGGCAGAACCCCATCGACGCTCAGGCGATCATCGGGCAGCCGCACCGGCGCGTCGACGGCGCCCTGAAGGTCACCGGGACGGCGCCTTACGCCTATGAGCGGCACGATGCGGTCGCCGACCCCGCCTATGGCTGGATCGTCGGCGCCACGATCGCCCGCGGGCGGGTGACGCGGATCGATGCCGCGGCCGCGCGCGCGGCTTCGGGCGTCCTCGCGGTCCTGACGACGCTGGAGCACGACCCAGCCCCCCCGGGGTTCCGGACCACGCTCCACCTGTTCGGCGGCGCCGAGGTGCGCCACTATCACCAGGCCGTCGCGCTCGTCGTGGCTGGGACCTTCGAGGAGGCCCGCGCGGCGGCCCATCTCCTGCGCATCGACTACGAATCCGAGCCGGCGCGCTGCGATCTGGCGGCGGAGGCCCCCAAGGCCGAGCCGATCGCGGATCGCGACGGACCGGACTACCCCGTGGTCGACCGGATCGGCGACGTCGAGGCGGCGCTCGCCGCCGCTCCCGTGACCCTGGACGAGACCTATACCACCCCCGACCAGACCCACGCGATGATGGAGCCGCACGCCACCACCGCCGCGTGGCGCGACGGCAAGCTGACGATCTGGACCTCGGCCCAGGTCGTGTCCTGGCACCGCAACAGCCTCGCGCAGGCGCTCGGCCTCGCCAAGGACGATCTCCGGCTGGACGCGCCGTTCATCGGCGGGGGGTTCGGCGCGAAGCTCATCATGCGCAGCGACGCGCTCCTCGCCGCCCTCGGCGCCAAGGCCGTCGGACGCCCGTGCAAGGTCGCGTTGCAGCGCCCGCTGATCGCCAATAACGGCACGCGCCGCGCCGGCACGATTCAACGGATCCGCCTCGGTGCGGACCGTGACGGGCGGCTGACCGCGATCGCTCATCACAGCGTCAACGGAAACCTGGCCGGAGCCTTCGCCGAGGCGGCGGTCGCGCCGACGCGGCTGATCTACGCGTCTCCGAACCGCGACCTGTCCATGAAGCTCGCGACCCTCGACCTTGCCGAAGGGAACGACATGCGGGCGCCCGGAGAGGCCCCCGGCCTGATGGCGCTCGAGATCGCGATGGACGAGATGGCCGAGAGGCTCGGCCTCGACCCCGTCGCGTTCCGGATCCTGAACGACACGCAGGTGGATCCGCGCAAGCCGCAGCGGCCCTTCTCGGAGCGCCACCTGATCGAGTGTCTCGAGGTCGGCGCGAAAAACTTCGGCTGGGCACGCCGCAACCCGGTGCCGGGCTCCGCGAGCGACGGTCGCTGGCTCGTCGGCATGGGCATGGCGGCGGGCTTTCGCCAGAACCTGCTGATGCCGTCCGGTGCCCGCGTCAGGCTCGAACAGGATGGCCGGCTCACGGTCGAGACCGACATGACCGACATCGGGACCGGCAGCTACACCATCCTCGCCCAGACGGCGGCCGAAATGATGGGCCTGCCGCTCGACGCCGTGACGGTCCGTCTCGGCGACTCGGACTATCCCGAGGCCGCCGGTTCCGGCGGGCAGTTCGGCGCGAACAATGCGACGTCCGGGCTCTACGCCGCCTGCACGACGCTGCGGGCGAGCGTCGCGGCGCGGCTCGGCTTCAACGCCGAGGAGGTGGCGTTCGCGAACGGGATGGTCACGGCGGGACGCCGGAGCGTGCCTCTCCTCGACGCCGCGAAGGACGGGCCGCTGACGGCAGAAGACCGGATCACCTATGGCGAGCTCGACAAGGAGTTCGTCCAGGCCACCTTCGGGGCGCAGTTCGCCGAAGTCGCGGTGAACCGGTTCACCGGGGAGATGCGCGTCCGCCGCATGCTCGCGGTCATCGATGCCGGCCGGGTGCTCAATCCGCTCACGGCGCGAAGCCAGGTGATCGGCGCCATGACGATGGGGGTCGGATCGGCGCTCATGGAGGCGCTCGTCGTCGACATCCGCCACGGCTTCTTCATCAACCACGACCTCGGCGGCTACGAGGTGCCGGTCCATGCCGACATCCCGCATCTCGACGTCGTCTTCCTCGATCACCCCGACCCGGTCTCATCCCCGATGAAGGCCAAGGGCATCGGCGAGATCGGCCTGTGCGGGGCGGCCGCGGCGGTGGCGAACGCCGTCTACAACGCGACCGGCATCCGCGTGCGCGACTATCCCGTCACGCTCGACAAGCTGCTGGACCGGCTGCCGCACGCGGCCTGATTCCTCACCTGCGGAGAAGAGCGATGTCCTATCATCCCGTTCCTGTGACGCATGTCGGCCTGACCGTCACCGACATCAAGACAGCGACCGAGTGGTACACCAAAGCCTTCGGCTGCCGTCACATCATCGGGCCCCTCCACATCCGGCACGACGGCTCGCATATCGGCGAGGTGTTCAAGGGGATCTTCGGTGATCGGTTCGAGGAGGGATACGTGTCCCACCTCGCCACCGCGAACGGGGTCGGGATCGAACTGTTCGAGTTCGTCACGCCGAAGTCGGAAGCCGTGGACGACAACTTTCGCTACTGGAAGACCGGGGTCTTTCACTTCTGCCTGGTCGATCCGGACGCCGACGGCCTCGCGCGGCGGATCGCCGAGATGGGCGGCAAGCAGCGCTCGAAGGTCTGGACGCTGTTCGAGGGAGAGCCATTCAAGGCCGTCTATTGCGAGGATCCCTGGGGCAACCTGATCGAGATCTACTCCCACTCGACGGAACTCATGTACGCCAACCGGAGCGACACGGCCGCCCGGGCCGAGTGAGAGCCTGCTCGATTGGATCCCACGGAGGGGACGCCCTGCCTGTCAATCCGGGACCGCGAAAGCGGAGCCCGGAGTGACGAGGAGCGTGTCGATGCTGCCCAATAAGCAGAACAGTCAGTAAGACGAGGAGAGATTCCGCGCATGCCGACGACCGCCGATCGTGAACTGTTTTCTCCGACGAGGATCGGAGCTATCAACGTCGCCAATCGCGTCGCGATGGCACCGTTGACGCGCTCGCGTGCGGACATGGAGGGCGTCCATTCGCATCTCGCCGTCGACTATTATCGGCAGCGCGCCTCGGCCGGCCTTATCATCACCGAGGCGACCAACATCTCTCGGCAAGGCCGGGGCTACGCCTTCACGCCGGGCATCTACACGCAGGCGCAGGCCGAGGCCTGGAAGCCTGTGACCTCGGCCGTGCACGAAGCCGGCGGACGGATTGTCTGCCAGCTCTGGCATGTCGGGCGCATGTCGCATGTCAGCCTTCAGGAGAACGGCGAGGCGCCCGTCTCGGCCTCGGCGATCCAGGCCGGCGAACTGGTCTTCCTCGAGAGCCGCACGCAGGCACCCCCCTCCATGCCGCGCGCCCTCCGGACCAACGAGATCCCCGGCGTGATCGACGACTACCGGCGCGCCGCGTCCCTGGCGAAGCAGGCGGGCTTCGACGGGATCGAGGTGCATTCCGCGAACTGCTATCTGCTCGATCAGTTCATCCGGGACAGCACGAACCGGAGGACGGATCGCTACGGCGGCTCGATCGAGAACCGCACGCGACTCCCCATCGAGGTCGTCTCGGCGGTGGCGGAGATCTGGGGCGCCGACCGCGTCGGCCTGCGGCTGTCGCCGATGACGCGGGCCGTCGGCGACACCCCGCTCGACAGCGATCCGCAGGTGACCTACGGCCATCTCGCCCGGAGACTGGGAGAGCTCGGGCTGGCTTATCTCCACTGCGTCGAGGGGCAGACGCGCGGGCCCAACGGGTCGTCCGCCTTCGACTACAAGGCGCTGCACGCCGCGTTCGGCGGGTCCTACATCGCCAATAACGGCTACGACCGGCCGCTCGCGATCGAGGCGGTCGCGTCCGGCTACGCCGACATGATCGCCTTCGGCCGCCCCTTCATCGGCAATCCCGACCTGGTCGAGCGGCTGCGCCGCGACGCTCCTCTGACGGAGGCCAACCCGGCGACGTTCTACGGTGGCGGAGCGGAAGGCTATACCGACTATCCGACCCTGGACCACGCGGCCCTCGCCTGATCGGAAGCCACGTCAGGCCAGGGAGACCGGGCGGCCTGCATCGCCGGCGGATCTCGCCTCGCCGGCGAGACGCGCCTGCGCAGCCCTGAGATCGGGCGTGTCGAGCGCTTCGTCGAAGCCGTCGAGGATGGCGATGAGATCGGCCCGGCCGCCGTATCGCTCATCCAGTGCGGCGAGGCTCGTCGCGGCCCGCAGGCGCCACATCGCGGCTCCCTGGCGGCCGGCGAGATCCATCGCCTGCCGGAAGTGCCGCGCCGCGTCCGGCATGCCCGCGTCGCCGTCCGAGGCGAGGAGGATCTCGCCCTTGATGCGCAGCAGTTCCGGCCGGCACCAGAGCTCGCCGCCGCGCTCGGAGGCGGCGAGCGCGTCGTCGATGCGGGCAAGCGCGTGCGGAAGGCGGCCATGCGCCGCGAGGCCCGAGGCCAGCGAGCCCAGATAGGCCGGGCGCCGCATCCGGAAGCCCATCTCCCCCATCTCGGCGAGGGCATCCTCGAGGCGGTGCAGCCCACCCGCATCGCTCCGGCGGAGGCTCACGATCGCTTCGAGGCCGTCGGCGATGACCCGCCAGATCCGCATGGCGTGCCGCGCGACGTGGTCGCCGAGCCGGCTGAGGCCGCGCTCGGCCTCGTCGAGATCGCCGCCATGGAGCGCGATCGGGATCACCGTGTGCGCCAGGGCATTCGTGAGGGCGAAGGCCTGGCCGCCGGCCTCGGCCTCGGCGAGAGCGCGCCGCGACGCCGCGACGGCCTGATCCGGCCGGCCCTGAAGCCACAGGACGTTCGCGAGCGTGCCGCGCGCCGCGACCAGGCCGTGATCCTCCAGCCGCCGGCCAGGACCGTCCCGGCGCGCCGCACGGGCCAGCAGTCGCTCCGCCGCCTCGCGCGCCTCGTCGAGACGGCCGAGATAGCGCAGCGAGGTGGCGGCGGGCCGGTCGACGGCCGCGCCGGCCGCGCGATCGCCGCCGGCGGCCGCCAGCGTCCTGATGCGCTCCGTCAGGGCGAGCGAGGCGCGGTGATCGCCAATCCAGGTCTGGAAGTCGCACAGGCCCCAGAGCGCCCTGAGCTGGCCGTCGAGGTCCGACAGTCGTTCGGCGCGGTCGAGCGCGCTGCTCCACAGCTCGGCGATCCGCGGGGTCGGACCCTCGACCTGCAGCAGGGCGGCAGCGAGCGACGCCCGCAGCGTGATCTCGTCCCGGTCTTCCGGACCGTCGGAGGGGTCGACCGACGCGAGTGCCCGCTCGCTCGTCTCGATCCGCTCCTGGAGCAGCGAGAGCGTGTCCCATACCGCGAGCGCCCCGGCCGCCAGCGTTCGACCGAGGGCGGGATCCCGCCCATCGGTCAGGCACCAGTCGAGAGCGGCGCGGACGTTGTGGACGAGTGCGATCGGATCCTCGGGGCGGTCGGAGCCCGGCTGCGCGCTCCTGCGGCCCGAGACCTCGCGACATTGCGCGAGGCAGTGCTCCGCGTGCCGCCGACGGATCGCATCGCCCTCGCCGCTCTCGGCGAGCCGCTGCAATCCGTAGTACCGCGTCGTGTCGAGAAGCTGGTATCGGGGCGACGGCCCGGGGACCGCGACGACCAGCGACTTGGCGACGAGATCGGCCAGATGGCCGATGCACGCGCCCTCGGCCTCGCCAGGCAGTCGGCCGACCGCGAGCGCCGCGTCGAGTGGGAAGACGCCGTGAAAGACGGAAAGCCGTCGAAACAGCGCCTGCTCCTCCTGCGACAGCAGTCCGTAGCTCCAGTCCAGCGTCGCGGTCAGGCCGCGATGGCGGGGATGACCTGCCCGGCGGCCATCGTCCAGCAGGTCCAGGCGCTCGGTCAGCAGGCGAAGGAGGCCACGAAGTCCGAATGCCCCGACCCGGGTCGCGGCGAGTTCCAGGGCCAGCGGCAGCCCGTCGAGCCGACGACAGATCTCGACGATGGTCGGCGCGTCCTCGTCCCGGAGGCCGAAGCCCGGAGCCGCGGCGGAAGCGCGCGCAACGAACAGCGCGACGGCCGGAGAAGTCAGAGCGTCCCTCGCGGTCAGCGCCCCATGCGCCATCGGACTTGCCAAGGGCCGGAGGTGATGCACGACCTCTTGCGCCGTCCGAAGGGGCTCGCGGCTCGTGGCCAGCACGTGGGTTCCGGGCGCGGCGGTCGCGAGCAGGGTGGTCAGCCGGGCCGCCTGGTCGAGGGAGTTCTCGCAGCAATCGAGGACGAGCAGGCACTGCCGATCCGCCAGGGCCGCCGTCAGTGCGGCCTGAGGATCGTACGCATGGATGGCGATCCCCATCTCCTGCGCGACCGCACTCGCGAGGTAGCGGTCGCTGTCGAGGACGCACAAGTCGATCATCCAGACCCCGTCCCGGAACTGCCCGACGGCCTCGTGCCCCAGAGCCACGGCCAGACTGGTCTTGCCGACGCCGCCGGGACCCGTGATCGTGACCAGCGGTCGCTGGAGCACCTTCGTGGCGATCGCCGCGAGATCCTCCGATCGGCCAAGCAGGTCTGTCGGTCTCGGAAGGTTGTGGCGCCGCGGTGCTGTAGGGGTCGGCCAGGGCGTGACGTCGACGGGCGCGACGAAGCGGTATCCGTGTCCGCTCACCGTCGCGATGAAGCGCTTCTCCGGTTCCAGCCCTTCGAGCGCGCGCCGGATCGCCGCGATGTTGACCTTCAGATTGGACTCGTCGACCGTCGTCCGCGGCCACGCACGCTTGTTGAGGTCCTCCTTGCTGACGACCTGTCCTGCGCGTTCCACGAGCGCGGTCAGGATCTCCAGGGGTCGTCCCCCGAGCCGCACGACCGTTTGACCTCGCCAAAGCCGCTGCTCGGACGGGCTCAAGACGAAATCGCCGAAGATGTAGCGAACGGTCCTGTCTTCTCGCACGTCCATGCGGCTGTCGCTATCGCCTGACTGTTCGAACTCGGAGACGGCAATTTTGCTACGCTGTCGGTTGCTGCACCGTCAGCACGTCGTCAAGGTCCCAGCCGCTCGTACGGCCTACCCGCTTCGGGGAGACCATTCCGGTCTTGTCTCTCCCCCAGTCAGAGTTGCTATGCCAAGTTGCCCGGAAGCGGACCTTGCGAGGGTCCGCTTGGGGTCAGGAGTTCGTCTGCCGCCTGGCGGCATGAACCGACCTGAGGCCTTCTGGCGCGGAACCGCCGCTCCTGACTCTGAGCGGTCCCGCAGCATCGAGCGCTACTCGCTTCAGCACTGCCGTTCATGGGCGATGCCAACCTAGAGAAATCCCGACCGTCTACGACCACGCCTGTTCACTGGACGGAAGATCAGATCATGCGTCGCGGGTTCAGCGCCGGTCGGGTTCATGAAGCCAGGCCAGCAAGGCATCGATAAAAACCCGCACTTTCGCCGAGAGGCTGTGACGACTGGGGTAGATCGCGTGAATGTCGATCAGATCGCCTCCGTGCCCAGGCCAGAGGCGAACGAGCCTGCCATCCGCGACCGGGGCGGCGGCGATAAAGTCGGGCAGGCGGGCGATGCCACCGCCGCCCACGACCACCGGCAACAGCGCCGCGGAGTCCGAGACGACCACCCCGGGCAGGAATTCCGCGCGCCCCACGGCGTCTCCGAACGGACCGGGCCCCCAGGTGGTTGCGCGGTCGGAATAGGCGATCAGCGTATGATCTCCGAGGTCAGCGACACTGGCGGGCGTGCCCCTGGCGGTCAGGTAGGCGGGGCTGGCGCAGGTCCAAGTTTCCGAGCTCATGAGGCGACGCGCGATCAGGTCGCTATCGGTCAGTGTTCCGACCCGGATCACGAGGTCGACGGGCTCCACGGGCATGTCGATGAAGTGGTTCTCGACGTCGAGCACGACCCGCACCTCCGGGTTGGCGGCGAGAAACGCGGGCAGCATGGGTGACACCAGCGCCACTGCGACGGTGAACGGCAGGCTGACCCGCAAGGTGCCCCGGGCCACGCCTGCGAGGCCGTCGAGGGCGGCCGCAGCCTCGTCCACGTCGACGGCGATGCGCAACGCGTGCGGGTACAGCGCCACACCCGCATCGGTGAGGCGCAGGTGCCGGGTCGAGCGATCGACCAGCGCGGCTCCGACATCGCGCTCCAGCCGGGCGAGCGAGCGGCTGATGCTGGATTTCGGCACGGACAACGCGCGCGCCGCAGCCGACACGCTTAGCAGGTCGGCGATACGGGCGAAAGCGCGCAGGTCATCCAGCTGCATCGTCGTTCCAGTTCGGCAACAGCCTGTCGCGGTGCGCCCATCTGACGACGGGGGTGAGGGCCAGCCATAACACCCCGATCATCCGCAGGGGATAGGTCATGAACGAGGACGCGGGGGCGCCGTCCTCACCCCCGGCTCTGCGGGTTGACGAGGATTGTGCCATGACCGATGCCATCACGCCGTTCCCGATCCGAATTGAGGATGAGACCCTCGCGGACCTTGCCCAACGTCTCGCCCGAGTCCGCTGGCCCGATACGGGTACCGTCACGGACGGGAGCCAGGGTCCGCCACTCGGCGCTGTGCGTACGCTCGTCGACCGTTGGCGCAGCGGCTACGACTGGCGCGCCGCTGAGGCGCTGCTTAACGGCTGGGGCAGCAGCCGCACCACCGTCGACGGACTTGGCATCCACTTCCTTCACGTGCGCTCGCCAGAACCCGACGCGGTGCCGCTGCTCCTGGCGCACGGCTGGCCGGGGTCGGTCCTAGAATTCCGAGACGTCATTGGGCCCCTGTCGGATCCCGCAGCCCACGGCGGTGACCCGCGACACGCTTTCCACCTCGTGATCCCGTCGATGCCGGGCTTCGGCTTCTCCGACCAGCCGAACGCTCCGGGCTGGGGCGTCGTGCGCGTCGCACGGGCCTGGGGCGAACTGATGCAACGGCTCGGCTACGGGGAAGGCTGGATGGCGCAGGGCGGCGATTGGGGGGCGGCCGTCGTGACGGCTCTCGCGCACATGCGCGCCCCGGGACTCGCAGGCATCCACCTGAACATGGTCATGTTCCGTCCCGCCGACGAGGAAATCGCGGAGGCGACGGCGGAAGAGCGGGCGATGCTCGCCGATGCAGGGCGCTACTGGAGCGAGCATTCCGGATACATGCAGCTGCAGAATACGCGGCCGCAGTCGGTCGCTTTCGCGCTGGCGGACTCGCCGGTAGGCCTCGCTGCCTGGATCTATGCGCTATTTCGCGACGTGACCGACAGCGATGGTGAGCCGGAGCGAGTGATCCCGCTCGACCACATGATCGATGACATCATGCTCTATTGGCTTCCCAATGCCGGTGCGAGTGCTGCCAGGTTCTATTGGGAGAACGCCCAGGACCGAGCGGAAGGGATGTCTAACGCGCCGATCCCGATACCGGCCGGCATCAGCATGTTTCCCGGCGAAGCAGTGCGCCTGTCACGACGTTGGGCCGAGCGGCGATTTGCGGACCTGCGCTTTTTCAACGAGCCGACCAAGGGTGGCCACTTCGCCGCGATGGAAAACCCGGCCGCGTTCGTCGACGACATAAGGGAAACCTTCGGCCTCATCCGGTAAGCGCGTCTCCCCAAGCAGGCGGATCCGGCGCCGTCGATTGAGGGTCCGCTTCCCACCCCATGCAGTTGCTGGGTGGTGGCGGATCGCACGTTCGCGTGGGATCAGCAGTTCGCACGCCGCCTCGTCGGCTGTGCGCCAATTTTGAAGCCTGAAAGCAAACCTCCTTCCTGAAACGCCGCGGTCAAGTCGACCGCGGCGTCCAACTCATATCTCGGTCTGCTCAGACAGGATCAGCGCGTCATCGACTTCGATGCCGAGGTAGCGCACCGTGCTCTCCAGCTTGGTATGGCCAAGCAGCAGTTGGCAGGCACGGATGTTGCCAGTACGTTTGTAGACCAGTGCGACCTTCGTTCGCCGTAGGCTGTGCGTGCCGTAGGCTGCGGGGTCCAGGCCGATCAAAGCGACCCAGTGGTCAACAAGCCGACCGTAGTGTCGCGTGGTGAGGTGCTGACCACGCCGAGAGCGGCTCGGGAACAGCCAGTCGCCCGCTCGTAGGCTGCGCGAAGCCAGCCAATCCGCAAGAGCCTCGCGGGTTGGCTCGGTGATCTCGAATGGCACTGGCCTTCCGGTCTTCTGCTGGCACACAGTCGCGCGGAGGCGGACTGCATCGCCGAGGTGAACGTCGCTTACGCGTAGGCGGACAAGATCGCACCCACGCAGCTTGCTATCGACGGCAAGGTTGAAGAGGGCGAGGTCTCGCGTACGGTTGGCGAGCTGTAGGCGTGTTCGCAAGGCCCAGATGTGCTTGGGCTTCAGGGGTGGTTTCGGTCCGACAATACGGCCACGGTTCCAAGGAACACGCGTGGTAGACGGAATGGTTGAGGTTTCCTGCATGACGAGCTCCTGGATTGAGGAGCAAGTCAGGAGACATCTGCCGATGCCGCTGAGCCTAATGCTGATGGCGGTTTGGTTCTGCAAATGCCGAGAAGAGAGTCGCGGAAGCTGGTCCAGCACCTCAGACCCGATAGTGCATCGATGAAGGCGGGTGCACTCTTGCCGCCTTTGACCGACTGCCCAGGTCCCCTCCCCTTCCGCTCCGCGGGTACGCCCGCAACCATGTGCAGGTACGTGACCATGCGTCAGTGGACCAGAACTATGCCTCCAACGGACATGCAGACGGTTGCCAACTGAAATCTTGACAGTGACCTCAGCCGGCATGCCGCCTGTTCAGTATGCGCCATCAGGCGACATCGGGTTGGTCGGTGCTGAGCCGCTGCTCTCAAACCCATGCGGACTTTGGAGCAGGCCGGCCCAGCAATTAACTCGGTAAGAGGATAATCTAAAAGCGGCGGCCATAATTTCACCGTATATGGCCAACCGAGTCTACCATTCCGGTTAGGTATCCCAGATGACAAGTATCTATAAAATTGCTATTACTAAATATTTATTATTACTTGCGAAATAAATATAAATTACACTCAAATACCGCCAATAAGTATATTTAGACTGAAATGAGTCATTTTTATAGGATATTGATGTATTAAATAAAATATATATGCAATCAAATAAGAAATAATACCATTTGAAATACGTAAATCATATTATTCAATACGCTCAACCAAAAGTAAATGCATAGACGCGAGCGCCAGGACGATGAAAGCGAATCACGAAGGTGCGCTCGCGGACGTCGCCGGATTGGCGAACGAGCTGGTACAAACGCGTCGCCGAGATGACGCCGCCGCCGTCTGATCCGATGTCGGCGCCGTGATCCGCGCCGGGTGGTTCGGCGTCGAGAGACACGTCGAAAGGCACCGGGAGCCCGTCAGGTCCGGGCCCGACGACGAGGTGGAGGTCGCGCGCCCGGAAGCGGTACGTCGTGCTCCCGCCCGGTGCATCGAGCCTGGCGTATTCGGGGTCGATGGTCCAGTGTCCGGACAGCGACCACTCGTTCAACCGCGGTCTACCGGGGGTGTAGAGGCGTGGCCAGGGCGACACGCCTTCCGGCGACGCGAAATGCGTGGCCTTGTCCGAGCCGAGATAGGTCTCGGTGGACGCGAGATGAGCGAGGTCGGGAGCGGCCTCGATACCGGCCGCTCGCGTTGGCGTCGGTCCGCCGCCGGAGGCACGACCGCCGGCAGATTCGGCCAGGAGGGCCTGGACGGCAGCTTCCGACTGCGCGGTACCTTCCTCGCCGAACTGGTGATGACGGATGCGTCCCTGCGCATCGACGATGTACAAAGCCGGCCAGTACGAGTTGCGCAGGGCGCGCCAGAGCCGGAACTCGTTGTCGATTGCTACCGGATACGGCAGGGCGAAGTGCCGGATCGCCGCCGCGACATTCCCGACGTCGTGCTCGAAGGCGAATTCGGGTGCGTGGATGCCAATCACGGCCAACCCCTGCGCCCGGTAGCGCTCGGCCCATGCCCGCAGAGTGGGAAGCGTGCGGATGCAGTTGATGCAGGAATAGGTCCAGACATGGACCAGCACGACCCGACCCCGCAGGTCCTCGACCGTCTGCGGCTCGCCGTTGAGCCAGTGCGTAGCGCCCGCGAGGCTCGGCAGCTGACCCTCGACCGGGAGATCGCTGGCAGTCAGGGCGCGGGTCGGAGCGGCCCGAGCGGGATCGATGCGCAGCTCCGTCAGGATCGCGTTCTCCACGGCGGTCGTCGCTGCCGCAGGATAGCGCGCTAGCAGGTCCGCGTCGGCCCCGAGGGCGACCGCGGCAAGCACCACGATCATCGCGGCCCCGGCGATCTGGCGCAGGCGCTCGCCTAGCCCCAGATGCGGGCGGATCAAGGTGACCACCGCGCCGCCCAGGCGGACGGCCGCGGCGAGGGCTGTCGCGGCCCCCAAGGCATAGGCGACCAGCAGCGCGGTCGTGTGCCAGCCCGGCCCGTTCAGGACGGCCCCGGTGAGGACGAGGCCGAGGATCGGTCCGGCGCAGGGCGTCCACAGCAGGCCTGTGGCGGCGCCGAGCCCGAGCGAGCCTAAGGCCCCGTTCGGCAGGCGGGCACCCGGCTTGGCCGCGCGCCGCGACAGGATCCCGCCGAGGCGCACCAGGGGTCGGTGCAGCCACGCCGAGGCGCGGGGCGACAGGAGCGTGAGCGCGAAGACGGCGAGCGCACCCAACGCTAGGACGCGGCCGGCCGTGCCAAGCAACACCACGACACCACCCCCGAGGGTGGCTAGTCCGGCAGCCGCGACGAAGGCCGCGCCGAGGCCGACTAGGAACGGCAGCGTGCCTGTCAGGAAGGGCTGGTCGACCCGCGCGAGCACGAAGGGCAGCACCGGCACGAGGCACGGGCTGAAAAGGGTCAGCACGCCCGCTAGATAGGCAGCGAAGGCGAGAATCACAGGCGAGCTCCTTCTTCGTTCCGAGCATCCTTCCTCATCAGCCCCGCATGTCCTGCCTGTGTGCGGCGCCCCCGTTCCTTGTATTGCTCTGTAGCGGCCGCGCGATCCCGCCCGTGGATGTTGGCTGGGCCGGCTACATTGCGTTACTGGAACAGGCTCGCCGGAGGGGCCCCGCCTCGCTATCCCTAGCGCGAAACGGGGGACGGGAACCGTGGAGCACATCGATCACGTGCTGGTCGTCGACGACGATCGCGAGATCCGCGAGATGGTCTCGGGCTATCTCAGGAAGAACGGCCTGCGGGTGAGTCTGGCCGCCGACGGCCGTCAGATGCGGTCCTTCCTCGAGGCGGACCGGGTCGACCTCGTGGTGCTCGACGTCATGATGCCCGGGGACGACGGCCTCGTCCTGTGCCGGGAGTTGCGAGCGGGCCGGCACAGGACGACGCCGGTGCTGATGCTGACGGCGCGCAGCGACGAGACCGACCGGATCGTCGGCCTGGAGATGGGCGCGGACGACTACCTGGTGAAGCCGTTCTCGGCCCGCGAGCTGCTCGCCCGGATCAAGGCGGTCCTGCGGCGGACCCGGATGCTGCCTCCGAACCTCCAGGTGACCGAGGCCGGCCGCCTCGTCGCCTTCGGCGCCTGGCGGCTCGACACGACCGCCCGCCACCTGCTCGACGAAGCCGGCACAGTCGTGCCCCTGAGCGGCGCCGAGTACCGACTGCTGCGCGTCCTGCTCGACCACCCCCAGCGGGTTCTCTCGCGCGACCAGCTCCTCAACCTCACGCAGGGCCGCGAGGCCGAGCTGTTCGACCGCTCGATCGACCTCCTGGTCAGCCGCCTGCGCCAGCGCCTGCAGGACGACGCCCGCGAGCCGGCCTACATCAAGACAGTGCGCAGCGAGGGCTATGTGCTGGCGATGCCGGTCGTCATCGCGCAGGCTCGCGACGAATGGCCGGTTGCCGCCGCGCAGGCGCGCGACGGATGAGGCCGCGCCTGCCGGGCGGCTTGGGCAGCCGCCTCTTCCTGATCCTGCTCGCCGGGCTCCTGTGCGGGCAGGGGCTGGCCTTCGCGATCATGCTCCTGGAACGGGACCAGTCGGCGCGGGCGGTCATGCTGACGACGCTCCAGCGCGACGTCGCCGTTGCGGTCGCCCTGCTGGATCGTCTTCCGGCCGAGGAGAGGGCCGGGTGGTTGCCGCTGCTCGACCGGCCGACCTATCGCTACGAGCTCGGTCCCGGCGCGGCCGGAACGCTTGGCCTCCCGTCCCGGGCGCGGATGATCGCGGACGAGATCCGCATTGCCCTGGCGCCACGCTTCCCCGTTCGGTTCGACACGGTGCCGGCGCCGACCGAGCGACTGCAGGGGCACACCGTGCTCGCCGACGGCGCGGAACTCACCATCGACGTGCGGCCGGCGATGCGGCCGGCCGCGTCGTGGCTGCCGGTGGCCCTGGGCGTGCAGCTCCTCGCGCTGGCGGCCTGCGTCGGGCTCGCCGTCCGGCTGGCGGTGCGCCCGCTAACCCGGTTCGCCGAGGCTGCCGACCGGCTGGAGCCCGGCCGGCCCGCGACCCGCTTCACGGAGGCCGGGCCGGACGAGGTCGCGCGCGCAGGACGAGCCTTCAACGCGCTGCAGGCTCGCATCGCTCGCCACCTCGACGAGCGCGTGCGCATCCTGGCGGCGATCTCCCACGACCTCCAGACCCCGATCACCCGGATGCGGCTGCGGGTCGAGACGGGCGCCGAGGGGCCCGACCAGGATCGGCTGCTGGCTGATCTCGACGAGGTCGAGGCACTGGTGCGCGAGGGCATCGCCTATGCCCGCAGCGTGCACGGCGACGTCGAGCCGACGGCCCGCCTCGACCTGCGCGCCTTCATCGAGAGCCTCGTCTTCGATTACCAGGACGCCGGTCGGGACGTGACCCTCACCGCCCTGGTCGACGCCACGGTGGCGACGCGCCCCTAGGCCCTGCGTCGCATCCTCACGAACCTGATCGACAATGCCCTGCGCTACGCCGGCCGAGCCGAGATCGACGTGCGGGCGAGGGAGGGCCGGCTCGCCATCGCGGTGCTGGACCGGGGGCCCGGCATCCCGGCGGACAAGCTTGAGGCGGTGCTGCTGCCCTTCGTGAGACTGGAGGAGTCGCGCAGCCGCGACACCGGCGGCACCGGGCTAGGCCTCGCCATCGCCGACCAACTCGCCGCCGCGCTCGGCGGCAAGCTCACCTTAGGCAACCGCGCGGGCGGCGGTCTCGAAGCCATCGTGACGCTCGCCTGAACGCGCCTCGCGCAGGTCATTCGGCGGGATCGTCGAGGCCGACGCGCCGCGTGATCCGCAAGGCCCCGAGGAACGCCTCGTCGTGGCTGACGACCAGGAGCGCGCCGTCGTAGCCGGCAAGCCCCGCCTCCAGCGCCTCGACCGCTTCCAGGTCGAGGTGGTTGGTCGGCTCGTCGAGGATCAGGAGCTGGGGTGGCGCCGCATCGCCAAGCACGCAGGCTAGCGCCGCCCGGACCTGCTGGCCGCCGCTCAGAGCCGAGACGGTCCGGTCGGCGGCAGCGGCGCGGAACTGGAACCGCGCCAAGGCCGCCCGGCACCCGTTCGCGTCCTCTCCCGGATTGAGGCGCGCGAAGTTCTCCGCCACAGTCCGGTCGCGGTCGAGCAGGCCGAGGCGCTGGTCGAGCAGGGCGGCGCGCACGCCGACTGATACCCGTCCCGACCACGGGCTGAGGCGGCCCGCGACAATGGCGAGCAGGGTCGACTTGCCCGATCCGTTGCATCCGCCCAAAGCGACGCGCTCAGGTCCCGTGATCGCCAAAGACAGGCCGGTCAGGACAGGCTGCCCCGGCCGGTAGCCGGCCGTCACGTCCTCGATCGCGAGGACCTGACGGTCGGCGTGAAGGCCGCTCGGCGGGACTGCGAGGACGGCCGGCTTCACCGACGCGATCCGGTTGCGCGTCCGCGCCAGGTCGGACTCTGCGAAGGCTCGCTGCCGCTCGGCCAGGCGCGCGCTCCCGCCGGCCGTCCGTTCGGCGTTGTCCCGGCGTGCCCCGGCGAGGAGGCGGGGAAGGTCGCCCCGCGCGGCGCGGCGGCTTCCGGCCGCGTCGCGGCGCTGCTGGCGCTCGATAGTCTCCTGTGCGCGACGAGCGGAGTCTGCCGCCCGCTTCTCGGCCAGCGCAAGGTCGTTCTCGGCCGCGGCTAGGCGCGCTGCCTTCGCCTGGCGATAGGCCTCGAAGCCGCCCGCATAGCGCTGGGCCCCCGTTGGTTCGAGGTCCACGATGGCATCCATCGCGTCCAGCAGGCATCGGTCGTGGCTGACCACAACCGCGCCGCCGCGCCAGCCCCGCAGCACTGCGTGGACTGCCCGCCGCCCGTCGCGATCGAGGTCGTTGGTCGGTTCGTCGAGAAGCAGGAAGTCCGGTCGCGCGAAGATCGCCGCTGCGAGCGCCGCCCGGGCGCGCTGCCCACCGGACAGGCGGGACAGCGTCGTCCCAGGGCTTACCGGCACACCCATCCGGGCTAGCGCCTCGGTCACCCGCTCCTCGAGTGTCCAGTCGGCCGCGGCGAGCTCGTCGGCTGCGGCTGCCCCCGCCTCGGCGCGGCGCAGCAGCGCCAAGCCCGCCGTCGCCCCGAACAGATCGGCGACGGTCTCGTCCGGATTGAGGCACGCGAATTGGCGGAGAAGCGCGACGGTCCCGCCGCGGACGATCCGGCCGGAGGTAGGCTGCAGCCGCTCCGCCAGGAGGCCGAGCAGCGTGCTCTTGCCGGCCCCGTTGCGGCCGACGACGCCCGTCCGCTCCTGCGCGAAGCTGGCGGAGAGATCCGAGAGGACGATGCGCCCGTCAGGCGCGGACCAAGTGACGTTCAGGAGGGAGAGCTGAGCGGGCATGCGGTGAGACGGTCCTGGCGGCAAGGCGGGAGGGCATTGCAGTCAGGATCTGTCTCATCGGCGTCGCGGCTCCGGCTGTCGGTCCCTGGTCGGACCGACGAGAGATATGCGCGATTGATATTGACCGTTCATTCAAAAATGCGATATGGGTCCAGCATGGCAAGGGCGAAGGCATTCGATCCAGACATGGCGCTCGACGCGGCGATCGACGTGTTCCGGGAACACGGCTTCGACGGCACATCGGCGGACATGCTCGTCGAGGCAATGGGAATCGGGCGCCAGAGCCTCTACAACACGTTCGGCGACAAGTGGCGCCTCTACCAGGCGGCGCTCCAGCGGTACAACATCCTGGAGGGGCACGCGCATGTGGCTGCGCTGAGGACCCCGACAAGGGCCGTCGACGGGCTGCGCGCGATGATGGAGCGGGTCGTCGACGAGGCACGCAAGCCCTGCCTGGGTGTCGGCGCCATCTGCGAGTTCGGAAATTCCAAGCCGGAAGTCGGAAAGATCAACGCGGCAGCCGACCGGATCCTCCGCGCGGCCATCGGCGCGCGCATTCGCGAGGCACAGGCCGACGGCGACGTCTCGACGGATCTGCAGCCCGACGAGGTGGTCGACTTTCTCATTGCCGCTTTCGCGGGCATCCGGGTCGCCGCCCGGGGCGGAGCTGATGTGATCAGGCTGGAGGCCCTGGGCCGCACGGCGTTACGGGCGCTGAGATAGCGCCCCCTTTTTTTTGTTCCGTTATGGACTGAACGTTCCAGAAAGAGGAGTGAATGATGATATTGAACCATCGTGGAGCCCGGAAGACCGCCCTCGTGTTCGGCGGATCGCGCGGGATTGGCGCAGCCATCGTGTCGCGACTCGCCGAGGATGGCCACGCGGTCGCCTTCACTTTCGCCTCGCGCGCCGACGCGGCGGAGGCGCTGAGCGAGGCTGTTCGCGCCAGGGGCGGGGAAGCCCATGCACTTTGCGCAGACAGCGCCGATCCGGCCGCGATCCGCGACGCCGTACGTGCGGCGACTGAGAACTTGGGATCCCTCGACGTCGTCGTGGTCAATGCCGGGGTGATGAGGCTCGGGACCATCGACGCGGTGCCTCTCGATGACCTCGACCTGATGATCGACGTCAACGTGCGCGGCGTCTTCCTGTCGATTCAGGCTGCTCTGCCGCACATTCCCGATGGCGGCCGGGTCGTCACCATCGGCAGTTGCGTGGCGCTCCGGACCGGCATGCCTGGGGCGAGCGTTTACCAGTTCACCAAGTCCGCCGTCGCCGGCATGGTGAAGGGGCTCGCGCTCGATCTTGCGCCGCGGCGGATCACCATCAACAACGTCCAGCCCGGTCCGACGGACACCGACATCAATGCGGGTGCCGTCGAGATGCTTTCCGAGCGGAGCCCGTTGCGACGCGTCGCCGACCCGTCGGAGGTCGCCGGCTTCGTGTCCTATCTCGCACGGGCCGAGGCCGGCTTCGTCACGGGGGCAAGCCTCACCATCGACGGCGGCTTCACGCTCTGAACGCTCACCCGTCAGAGCATCGTACATCCGCTTACAAAAACGGCCTTCGAGCACACACTCGGCACAACAACTGACGGCTTACTGCGACCGACCCATTCCGCCGAACATCCTTCGCGATGTCCGGCTGGCCAGGAGGAGCGTCGATCCATGAACAAGACCGCGAACAACCTGTACACGGCCCATGTCCATACGGTGGGAGGGCGCGAGGGAACGGCGCGCAGCCTGGACGGCCGGCTCGACGTACGGCTGTCCCGCCCCGGAAGCGCTGGTGAGGGAACCAACCCGGAGCAGCTCTTCGCGGCCGGCTGGTCCGCCTGCTTCGAGGGCGCGATGGTACGTGCGGCGAGGACGCTCGACGTTACGCTTCCCCAACCGCCGAGCATCGATGCCGAGATCGGGCTCAACCAGGGCGAGGACGGCTTTTTCCTCAGTGCCCGCCTGACGATCGACGTGCCCGGCCTCGACCGCGCCCTGACCGAGCAGGTCGTCGAGGCGGCGCACCGGATCTGCCCGTATTCGAAGGCGACCCGCGGACAAATCGACGTCGTGCTGATGGTCGCCTGAGGCTTGGTCGCCCGAATGGCGGAGGCGGACCATTCTTACAATCGGAGACTATACATGAGCGCGACATCGGAATTGGGGCGCCGCCAATTACTGCGGCACATCGGCACCGCGTTGGCTGCCGGCACGGTCACCGGGATCGTCCCTGCCGCGGCGCAGGGCACGACCCCTAGTGCGTCACCGGAGCCTCGCGCGTCGTTCGGACCGCTGAAGCGGGTCCGAGCCGGCGACCTTGAGGTCGCCTACGCCGAGGCCGGCCCGGCGGACGGCAAGCCGGTCCTGCTCCTGCACGGCTGGCCCTACGACATCCACAGCTACGTCGACGTTGCCCCCGTGCTCGCGGGTGCGGGCTATCGCGTGCTGATTCCGTATCTGCGGGGCTACGGCGCGACCCGATTTCTCACGGATGCGACTCCGCGCAACGGCCAGCAAGCTGCACTCGCCCACGACGCGGTCGCCTTCCTCGACGCGCTGAAGATCGAGCGGACGCTCGTGGCGGGATGCGATTGGGGCGCGCGCACCGCCTGCATCCTCGCGGCTCTGTGGCCGGCCCGGTGTAAAGGGCTTGTCTCGGTAAGCGGCTATCTCATCGGCAGCCAGCAGGCCAACGCAATGCCGCTGCCGCCGAAGGCCGAGCTGCAGTGGTGGTACCAGTTCTACTTCGCCACCGAGCGGGGGCGTGAGGGCTACGCCCGCTACACCCGCGACTTCGCCCGACTGATCTGGGAGCTCGCCTCGCCGCAGTGGCGGTTCGACGACGCTACCTTCGCCCGCTCGGCCCTGGCCTTCGACAATCCCGACCACGTCGCGGTCTCGATCCACAATTACCGTTGGCGGCTCGGGCTGGCACAGGGCGAGGCTCGGTTCGACGAGACCGAGCGCAAGCTCGCCGCCTTCCCAACTATCGCAATTCCGACGATCACGCTTGAGGGCGACGCGAACGGCGCGCCCCATCCCGAGCCCGCGGCCTATGCCAGGAAGTTCTCCGGGCGCTACGAGCACCGCACGATCACCGGCGGCATCGGGCATAACCTTCCCCAGGAGGCGCCGCGGGCCTTCGCGCAAGCGGTGGTGGACGTCGATGGCTTTTGATCGTCACGCAAGCGGGCGGCGCGCCCTGCTCCTGTGTGCCGCCGCCGGCCTCGCCCTGGCCGCGGTACGGGCGTTCGGAGACGAGGCGAAGCCAGCCTCGCCGATCTACGGCATCACCGTTCCTGACGGATATCGCGATTGGCGCCTGATCGCCCCGGCCCTTGAGGATGCACCGCTGAACGAGCTGCGGGCGGTGCTCGGCAACGACGTCGCCGTGCAGGCGTACCGGACCGGCACGCTGCCGTTCCCGGACGGCAGTGTCCTGGTTAAGCTCGCCTGGAAGCGCACGCCCTCCGCCGAGTTCGATTCGGCGACGGTGCCGGGCCCCGCCACGACCGTGCAAGTCATGGTCAAGGACGCGGCGCGCTACCCGCAATCGGGCGGCTGGGGCTTCGGCCGCTTCATCGACGGCAAGCCGGTCGACGAGGCGCAGCACCAGACCTGTTTTGCCTGCCACGAAACACGGGTGAAGGAGCGCGATTTCGTCTTCACCCGCTACGCCCGTTGACCTTCGCGCGACGTGGCTGCGGTGGCTCAGCGCATCGCAGCATCATCTCGGACCCCAATCGATGGGACGGTTGCGTGCGGGAAATTTCCTGCGACCCATCAGTTGGTGGGATGCCCCGAAGCCGATCCGGCTCCGAGAACGCAACCGGGGTAGGTTATCGATGATCGATGGTACGACAACCGGATCGGGCGGGCTGCGATATACGAAGCCATCCTCTCACTCCGGTCTCTGGATCCTGGCGCCTACCGTAGGGGCGCTGGCGGGCCTAATCTACGGTCTTGCCTCCGATATCGAACCACTCGTCTCCGCCCTGCGCGGCGCCTTCATCGGCGCGCCCGTCCTCCTCTACGAGCGGGGCGTGCTGATGCGGCGGTGGCGCGACTGGAGCCGTCGCGCCGCGACGCCGGTCTTCGGACTGGCGACACTCGCGACCTACGTGGCGATGATCGTGTTCGGCAACGCGGTAGCCGGCACGATCCTCCATCACGGCTTCGGCTACATGGCGAACGCGCACGTTGCGATGAAGATGTCGGAGACTGGCTTTGCCTACGCTCTCGGGATCTCGGCACTGGTCACCTTCGTCCTGCGCGTGCGCGACCTGATGGGTCCGCGCGTCTTTGCCAGCCTGTTAGTCGGGCGCTACCACCGAGCGATCACCGAGGAGCGCATCTTCCTCTTCCTAGACGTGGCAGGCTCGACGCGCTTTGCCGAGGAGCACGGCGACCTCGCCGCCCAGACCTGGCTTGGGGCAATCTTCAACGCGCTCGCTCTGCCGGTCCGCCGCGCGAGCGGCTCGATCGACGACTACATCGGCGACATGGCTATGGTGAGCTGGTCGATGGAGCGCGGTCTGCGCGACGCGGCCTGCCTTGAATGCGTGTTCGACGTCCTACGTATCGTAGAAGCCGATGCCGGGCGATGGACCGCCCGCTTTGGCGAGGTTCCGAGGTTCCGCGCCGCGCTCCATTGCGGTCCCGTAGTGACGGCGGAGATCGGGCTCGAGCGGCGCAAGATCGCGTACTTCGGTGACACCCTGAACACGACAAGCCGGCTCGAAGGACTGGCAAAGGAACTCGGCGCTGAGATCGTCGTCTCGGGCGACCTCCTCGACCGCCTGGGGGACCTCCCTGGGCACATCCGCATATCCGAGTTCGGTGTCCGTGCCCTGCGGGGCCGCAAGGAGTCGCTGCGGATCGCGGCAGTCCACGTCCACAAGTCAGCAAAAATTGCCCCATAATCCTCGACGTAGCGACGTTAAGATCCGAGTGATTTATGATTTACCACACTAAGCTTCTGGTGGTACGGCTTTCTAGCGCAACGTCAAATAGGGTATCCATGTTGGGCTTCGAAGCTGCCATCCTGCTGGGCAGGTTACGCTTCTACGACACGGACTAGGAATAGTAATTTGTTCGCCGTAGCTATGGTCGCGGCACTAATTTGCTTTAAGCAATTAATATGAATAACTGCTATTATATAAAATTCTGTTATTTCGATACTTAACCATGAATCTACGGCATGCTTGATTGATTCAGAGATAGGCCGAAGGCAGCTTTTCTAATAACGACCAGATATGGCTCCTGGGGTGATCTTGCCGCTCGGCACCTGTCTTCTGAGCAGCCGCTACCCACCCCATGCGGTCCTTCGGTGGTGGCGGATTGAGGGTCCGCTTGGGGTCAGGAGTTCACCTCCTCCCGCTTATTCGGCTTCGCGCCAATTTCCGACCTTCAATCACTTCAGCTGAAGTGGCAGCTCGTCACCTGATAGCGGACCTCTCGCAGGCCGGCGAGTTCCATTATCGAAAAACCCCATCAACAGTTGGTCGCGATAGCTCGTCGTCGACAAATATAAAATAGCGGCGCATTCTTGGCGGCGACCACTAAGCTAACGATTTTAGCGGCCTTCATGGCCAAGGATTAGATTATAATGCTGCAGAATTGGGCTTGGCAGGAATCGCAGCGGAAGGATCGGGGCCTCACATTGGCATAGCGAAAGCGAGCGCACTGGCGCTCGAAGGTACGTGCGACCAAGGCCGGGTACGGCGACGCGCTCTATCCCGTTGTCAAGACTGCCCGATCCGCATGTGGAGGCGGCGTTTCCATGGGCTGCGCAGTCGCTTGCGCGGCGGCTGCCGGCTTGCTGGGACATCGGGGTCGTTGCAGTCGATCTACGCCAGGGCAGCGGCGCCCGCTTCCACCGATCCCGGCTCGCCCCCTGCAGCCGGCCCGGCGGCACATGCTTGACATGTTCCCAATCACGCAGGCGCTGCGACAGCATCCCTATCCACTTCGATCGTCTTAGGATCAGCAACGGTTCCGCGCCCCGCCACGTATCGTCGGCCACTGACTGGTCATGTCTGGGAGGACGGAGCCATCATGGCTGATGATCACCTATATCATTTTTCTCTATTTGATGAACAACCGCTCTGCACGCACGATCCTTCCGACTGGGCGCATACAAGAACGCCATCACGCGCGGTCGCCCGAAAGAACAACCGGAGGAATCATGCCCAATCACCGCGACCTGTGCACATTCGCTGACGTCTGACGGACAGCGGCATCATGCAGCCGAACTGGGTCGTGCTGTCGCTCACGTTGGCCTACTTGGCAGCGATGGGGTTGATCAGCGTCGTCGCGCGCCGTCACGCCAGGAGCGCCGGCAGCTTCACGTCGGGAGGAGCGCGTTACCCGGCAGTCCTGATCGGCTTCCTGCTCATGTCCGAGTTCATCGGTACGGCGGCGAGCGTCGGCACGACGCAGACCGCCGTGAAGGTCGGCCTCTCGGCGGCCTGGAACATCGTGGCCCTCGGCATCGGCTTCATGCTGTACGCCTTCTTCCTGGCCCGTCGCTTCAAGACGCTCGGCGAGAACACCTTCTCGGGCGCGCTGGCCCGCGCCTATGGACGCCCGACCAAGCTCGCCACCTCGGTCATCATGATCTTCGCCCTGCAGATCGTGGCGATCTCGACCTACGCGGGCGGCGGCTCCATCCTGGCGGGGCTGCTCGGGATGGACCGCACCACGGCGATCGTCATCACCGGCGCGGTGGCGACGCTCTACGTCGGCATCGGCGGCATGCGCTCCGTGATCACCACCAATGTGCTGCACGCCGTCGTCAAGTACGTCGGCATCCTGGTCGCAGCGGCCTTCGCCGTCTCGCAAATCGGCGGCCTCGGGTCCCTGCAGGCACAGGTTCCGGCCCGGATGTTTGCCGTCGACACCGTCGGCTGGTCCCAGATCCTGGCTTGGCTCGTGGCCGGGATCGGCGCGGTCTTCTCGACACAATACGTGATCCAGGCGATCAACACCGTGGAGGACGGTCGCACCGCCCAGGCCGCGAGCTTCTGGTGCGCAATCCTTCTCGATTCCGTTCGGCCTGCTGGCCGCCCTCGTCGGCGTGTGCGCGGGCGCCTTGATGCCGAACGTGCCGCCGATCGGGGTGCTGCCGGCGCTGATCGCCCGGATGGACGACGTCCTTGCCGCGGTCGTGGTCGCGGGCCTCGCCGGTTCGCTGTTCGGCACGATCTCGGCGCTCAGCATCGGTGCGGCGACGCTCCTCTACAAGGATTTCTACATACCCCTTCGCGGCGATGTGGAAGGACGCGGCTCGCTCGCCTTCGTGCGTGCGGCGACGATCGCGGTGGGGCTGCTGCCGATTCCGCTCGCGATCTACGCGCCGGATATCCTGAAGGTTACCTTCCTCGCCAAGTCCCTGCGCACCACTCTCGCGGTCCTGGTCCTGTTCGCCTTCTACGCGCCACACGTGACGCGGCCGCGGGCCGCATTCGTCAGCATCGTCGCGTCCCTCGTGCTGACGATCGGCTGGTTCCTGGCGGGCGACCCATTCGGGATCAACAATGCCTACGTGGCTCTGGTCATCCCACTGGTCGTGATGGGGACGGATCACCTGCTGAAGCGGTCAGGCGCGGACATCCCGGCCTCTGTTCCGGTATCCCTGCGACAGAAGTAGCAGCGAGGCTGGGCATGGCGACGGCTGGCTGCGTTCGGCACCGGGTGCTAGGCTGTTCTCATGTCTGATGCTCTCGAAATCACGTACGGAGATTTCGGCCGCGTTGCCCTGCTCGACATGGATCGCGGGTTGGTTCGCCACGCCCATCCGCACTGCCACGTGCTGCTGAAGGTCGAGGGTGACGACACGCAGTTCCTGGTCGGCGACCGGGTGGTCAACCTGACCGACAGCCAGGCGGTCCTCGTCAACGCGTGGGAGACCCACGCCTACGTCCACGATCCGCGCCGCGAGCCGTCGATGATCCTCGCGCTGTACATCGAGCCGGCATGGCTCGGCGCCTTCCGGCACAATTGGTCGGCGAGCGCCGCACCGGGCTTCTTCGACGAGCCCGCCGGGCTGATCACCGCGGTGATCCGCGGTCTCGTGCGGGATCTCGCCGCCGAGATGGTCTACACCCCCGGTTCACCGCGCATCCGGGGCGAGCTGCTGCCGGGACTGATGATCGCCCTGATCGAGCGGTTCACGAAGTGGCGCGAGATCGGAACCTCCCTGCGCGAAGCAGGGCGGCGCCCGCGGGGAGACTGGCGTGTGCAGCGGGCCATGGCCCGGATGCGCGGCGAGGACGGGCTCGGCCTCAGCGCCGAAGCCCTGGCCCGCGAAGCCGGCCTGTCGCGCGCCCATTTCTACCGCCTGTTCGAGCAGACGACCGGCGCCTCGCCGCACGTCTTCCTCAACTCGATCCGGATCGAGCGCGCCGTCGAGGCGATCGTCGCGGGCGACGAGAGCCTTTCGGATCTCGGCACGAAGCTCGGCTTCGCGGCACCCGCGCATTTCTCGCGCTTCTTCCGCGACCACGTCAGCGTGCCCCCGAGCGTCTTCCGCGGCATCGTCCGCCGCTCGGCCGGCTTCGCGGCCTGATCCCACCCGCCGCAACTCACGCGCTGCTCCCTGCCTGCACGACCGCCGCCCATTGCCGGACGGGGTGCGACGCTCGCCTGTCCCGTGCGCCGGAGAAGCAAGGGTCGCACCCCTGCACCAGCAAGCCCGCCCGGACGTCACGATGCCGGTCCGCGGATTTTGAGACGTTTCGGTAAGTTGTGAGACGGGGGCGTCTCACGTCCCGCGGCGGGGTCGATGCAGTTTGCACTCACGAGGCCTCCCTAGAGCCTCGAACGAGGAAGCGAGCATTGGGCATCGAGCACAGCCGTTTCGTCGGGCAGTCGGTCGAGCGCGTCGAGGACGCCGCTCTGCTGTCCGGACGCGGACGCTACATCGACGATCTCGGGCACAAGCCCGGTACGCTGCACGCGGCGATCCTGCGCTCCCCTCACGCGCACGCCGACATCCTCGGCCTCGACGCCGACGCGGCCCGCGCGCTCCCGGGCGTGGTCGCGGTGCTCACCGGACACGATCTCGCCGACGTCGCCGGTCCCCTCGTCCCGGCGCTCCGCGCCGCCGTGGACGCACGGGCGATCGCTGTCGACCGGGTGCGCTACGTCGGCGAGCCGGTCGCCGTGGTCGTGGCGCAGGATCGTTACGTCGCCGAGGACGGCTGCGACCTGATCGAGGTCGAGTACCGCGCCCGCCCGGCGATGGTCGATCCGCTGGCAGCGCTGGCCGAGGACGCGCCCGTCCTGCACGAGGGCGTCGGGCAGAACCTCGTCAGCGACCGCGCCTTCCGGTACGGCGACCCGGACGCCGCCTTCGCGCAGGCCCGCCACACCCTCTCGGTGACGGTCCGCTATCCCCGGAACACCGGTTCGCCGATGGAGACCTACGGGGTCGTCGCCGAGTACGACCCGAGCGACGATTCCTACGATCTCCTCGCGAACTTCCAGGGCCCCTTCAGCATCCATGCCGTGGTGGCCCGCGCCCTCAAGGTGCCGGGCAACCGCCTGCGGCTGCGCACGCCGCCGGATTCCGGCGGCAGCTTCGGCGTGAAGCAGGGCGTCGCCCCCTACGCGGTCCTGATCTGCGCCGCCGCCCGCAAGGTCGGGCGCCCGGTCAAGTGGATCGAGGACCGGATGGAGCACCTCGCCGCCTCGGTCTCGGCGACGAACCGCGTCACCACCCTGACGGCTGCCTTCGACGGCGAGGGCCGCATCGCTGCCCTCGACTGGGACCAGGTCGAGGATTGCGGCGCCACCCTGCGCGCACCGGAGCCGGCGACCCTGTACCGGATGCACGGCAACATGACCGGCGCCTACGCGATCCGGCACGTGCGCATCCGCAACCGGGTGGTGGTCACCAACAAGACGCCGACCGGCCTCGTGCGCGGCTTCGGCGGCCCGCAGGTCTACTACCCTCTCGAGCGCCTCGTGCAGCGCATCGCCGCGACGCTCGGGCTCGACCCGCTCGACGTGATCCGCCGGAACCTGATCCCGGCGGACGCCTTCCCGTACCGCACCGCGACCGGGGCACTGTACGACTCGGGCGACTACCAGCGCGCCCTCGACGAGGCCGTTCGCGATGGCGGTCTCGACGCTCTACGCCGCCGTCGCGAGGCGGCGCGGGCGGAGGGCCGGCTCTACGGCATCGGCTTCACGGCCGCGGTCGAGCCCAGCGTCTCGAACATGGGCTACATCACCACGGTGCTGACGGCCGCCGAGCGCGCCAAGGCCGGCCCGAAGAACGGCGCGCAGGCCACTGCCACCGTCACTCTCGATCCGGTCGGCTCGGTGACCGTGCAGGTCGCCTCGGTGCCGCAGGGCCAGGGCCATCGCACCGTTCTCGCCCAGGTCGTGGCCGACGTCTTCGGCATCCCGCTCGATCAGGTCCGGGTGACCACGGATCTCGACACCGCCAAGGACGCGTGGTCGATCGCCTCGGGCAATTATTCGAGCCGCTTCGCCGCCGCGGTCGCCGGGGTGGCCTACCAGGCCGCCACGCGCCTGCGCGACCGGCTCGCCCAGGTGGCGGCGGCCCAGCTCAACGTGCGGGCCGACGACCTCGTCTTCGCGGGCGGCCGCGTAGCGTCGCGGACGAACCCGGACGCCGCGCTGCCCTTCGCGCGCGTCGCCGCGACGAGCCACTGGTCGCCGGGCCTCGTGCCCGACGAGGTCGGCTCCGTCATCCGCGAGACGGCGTTCTGGACGCCGCCGGAGCTGGCAGCACCCGACGAGGGCGATGCCGTCAACTCCTCGCTGTGTCACGGCTTCATCTTCGATTTCTGCGGCGTGGAGGTGGATCGGGCGACGGGCAAGCTCGTCATCGACCGCTACGTCTCGATGCACGATTGCGGCCGGATCCTCCACCCCGGCATGGTCGAGGGCCAGGTGCGCGGCGGCTTCGCCCAGGCGCTCGGCGCCGCCGTGTACGAGGAGCTCGCCTACGGCGAGGACGGCGCCTTCCTGTCAGGCACCTTCGCCGATTACCTCTTGCCGACCGCAACCGAGATCCCCGACCTCGTCGTCCTGCATCTCGAGAGTCCCTCTCCTTTCACACCCCTCGGAGCGAAGGGCGTGGGCGAGGGCAACTGCATGTCGACGCCGGTCTGCCTCGCCAATGCGGTGGCGGACGCGCTCGGGATCGACGCCATCGACCTGCCGCTGACGCCCGCCAAGCTCGCCGCGCTCAGCGAGCGCAGCGACGAGCCGGCTCCCCCGCAGGGCCGCACCGTGCAGGCGCAGGCCCGCCCGGGCGACCGGACCATGCGCGGCGAGGGTGAAGCCCGGGTGGCGGCGGCCCCGGAGGCGGTCTGGGCGATGCTGCTCGACCCCGCCGTGCTGACCTCGGTGATCCCGGGCGCGTATGGCGTGCGCAAGCTGTCGGAGACGCATTTCCGAGCCGACGTGACCCTCGGCGTCGGCCCCGTGAAGGGCCGCTACAAGGCCGACATCACGCTCTCGGATCTCGATCCGCCCCGGGCCGCGACGTTGTCGGGCACCGTGACGGGGGCGCTCGGCAATGGCGGCGGCAGCGGGCGGATCACCCTGGCGCCGGACGCCCGGGGCGGGACGCGCATCGGCTACGCCTATGAGGCCTCCGTCGGCGGCAAGGTCGCGGCGGTGGGTGGCCGTCTCCTCGACGGGGCGGCCCGGGTGATCATCGGCGGCTTCTTCTCCGCCCTCGCGCGCCGTGCCGGCGGCGAGTCCCGGCCCGGCCTGCTGCGCCGGCTCCTCGCGCGCCTGGGGGTCTCCGCATGAAGCCCGCCCGCTTCGACTACCTGCGCGCCGCGAGCCTCGACGAGGTTCTGGAGGCGCTGACCCGCCATCGCGACGAGGCCCGCATCGTCGCGGGCGGCCAGTCGCTCGTGCCGATGCTGAACATGCGACTAACGAAGCCCGCGCTGATCGTCGACCTCATGCGGATCGAGACGCTGCGGTCGCCCCGCCGCGAGAACGGCGCCCTCGTCATCCCGGCGGGCGTGCGGCAGACGCTCCTGCTCGACCGGCCGGGCCTCGCTGACGAGGTGCCGCTCCTGGCCGCAGCCCTCCCCTTCGTCGGCCACGTCCAGACCCGGGCCCGGGGCACCCTGTGCGGCTCCGTCGCCCATGCCGACCCCAGCGCCGAGATCCCGCTCTGCCTCGTCGCCCTCGAGGGCGAGGTGCATCTGCGCTCCGCCAAGCGGGCGCGGCGGGTGCGTGCCGACGACTTCTTCGTCGGGATGATGGTGACCGACCGGGCCGACGACGAGCTCGTCGAGGCGATCGCCCTGCCGGTGCGCAGGCCGGGCTCCGGCTACGCCTTCGCGGAGATGGCCCGGCGCCACGGCGATTTCGCCATCGTGGCCTGCGCGGCCGTGGTCGACGGGCAGCGGATGCGCCTCGCGGTGGGCGGCGTCGCCGACCGGCCGACCGCCCGCGACTGGCCGCTCCTAGACGGCGCCGCCCTCGACGACGCCCTCAACGCCCTCGCCTGGGACCTCGGCGCAGGGGACGACGTCCACGCCACTGCCCGCTACCGCCGCAACCTCGTGCGCCGCCTCGGCCGCCAGGTCCTCGAACAGGCCGC
The DNA here is from genome assembly GCF_004745635.1 of Methylobacterium nonmethylotrophicum. Classification (GTDB taxonomy): domain Bacteria; phylum Pseudomonadota; class Alphaproteobacteria; order Rhizobiales; family Beijerinckiaceae; genus Methylobacterium; species Methylobacterium nonmethylotrophicum. The sequence goes on from NZ_SRLB01000007.1 coordinate 102,022, forward strand.
AGAGGAGGCCCGCCGATGCCACGGCTAGACGCGACGCGACGCCACGAGGTCGCCTTCACGCTGAACGGCGCCCCCGCCCGGGTCGAGGTCGAACCGCGGACGCTGCTCACCGACGCGCTCCGCCACGGCCTCGGAATGACCGGCACCCATGTCGGCTGCGAGCACGGTGTCTGCGGCGCCTGCACGATCACCATCGACGGGTTGCCCGCCCGCGCCTGCCTGACGCTCGCCGTCGCCGTGGAGGGCAGCGACGTGCGCACCGTCGAAGGGCTGGCGCCGGAACCCGGCCGGCTCGGCGTGCTCCAGGCGGCCTTCCGGCGCCACCACGCCCTGCAATGCGGCTTCTGCACCGCCGGCATCCTGATGTCGCTCGACGCCTACCTGCGGCACCGCCCGCACGCGACGCAGGGAGAGCTCACCGAGGTGATCGGCGGGCATCTCTGCCGCTGCACCGGCTACGCCCCGATCATCGCGGCCGCCGTCGAGGCCGCCGCCCTGCTGCGCGGCGAACCGACCGAGGAGACCCCATCCGATGCTTGACCTTGGCACTAGCTTCCTGGCGAGCGTGTCCCGCGACCCGCGGGGCATCGCCATCGTCGACGGGGAGATCCGCCTCACCTACGCGGAGTGGTATGGGCTGATCTCCTCCGTGGTCGCGGGCCTCGACGCGCTCGGCCTTAAGCCCGGCGACCACCTCGTCACGGTGCTGCAGAACCGCCTGGAAGCGGCGACGCTCCACTGGGCCTGCCAGTTCGCCGGCCTTGTGCTCACGCCGGTCAACTGGCGGGCGAATCCCGACGAGATCGACTTCGTGGTCGAGAACGCGGAGGCGAAGGCGGTCGCCTACGAGGGCGTCTCGGCCGCGAGCGTGCGGGCGAGTGCCGCCGCCCGCCTCTGCCCGCGCATCGTCGTCGGTGTGGAGCCCGAGCCCAGCGAGACGCGCTTTGCCGACCTCGCCGCCGTGCCGGCCGAGCCGGTCGCGCCACGGGCCGATGCCGAGGCGGTCTCGCTGATGCTCTACACGTCGGGCACCACGGCGAAACCCAAGGGCGTGCCGCGCCGCCACCGCACGGAGCGCGCCGCCGCCCTCGCCCACGTGGCCCAAAACCTCTATGGCCGCGGCGAGCGGACCCTCGGCGTCATGCCGCTCTACCACACGATGGGGGTGCGCTCGCTGCTCGCCATGTCGCTCATCGGTGGCACCTTCGTGTGCCTGCCGCGCTTCGACGTGGCGGGCGCGCTGCGTCTGATCGCGGCCGAGCGGGTGACGAACCTCTACCTCGTGCCGACGCTCTACCACGACCTCGTCCACCATCCGGACTTCGCCGCGACCGACACGTCGTCGGTGCGCAAGCTCGGCTTCGCGGGCGCGCCGATGACGGACGGCCTCCTCGGCCGGCTGACCGAGGCGTTCCGGCCGGATCTCTTCGTCAACCATTACGGCTCGTCGGAGGTCTACACCTTCACGATCAACCAGGACGCCGCGGTGAAGCCCGGCTCGGCGGGGCGGGCCGGCCTCAACACCCTGGTGCGGATCGTCCCGCTCGCGGCCACCGATCCGCACGCGGCCGCCGCCCCAGGCGAGGAGGGCGAGATCGCCGTGATCGCGCGCGGCGACGAGGCCTTCGAGGGCTACTGGCGCCGCCCGGAGGCCGACGCGAAGGCGTTCCGCGACGGCTGGTACTTCACGGGCGACACCGGCTTCATGGACGGCGATGGCGACGTGTTCGTGACCGGCCGGGTCGACGACATGATCATCACGGGCGGGGAGAACGTCTCTCCGGTCGAGATCGAGAGCTGCCTGTCGCTGCACCCGGCCGTCTCGGAGATCGCCGTGGTCGGCCTGCCCGACGAGCGCTGGGGGAAGGTGGTCACCGCCTTCGTCAAGCGCCGTGCGTCCGTCGACGAAGCCGCTCTCGACGCGCATTGCCGCGCGGCCGGGCTGCCGAGCCACAAGCTCCCACGCGCCTACGTGTTCGTCGCCGCGATCCCGAAATCCCCGGTCGGCAAGCTCCTGCGCCGCCAGCTCGTCGCGGGCGCGTACGAGGCAGAGGCGGCGAGCGACCCCTCCGCCGCCGCCTGAGGCAATTCCCTCCCCCCCAAAGGCCTTGTCTCCAAGGTCAACGAGAGAGTGACCCTATGACCAGCGACCCCCGGCTTTCCAACCTCGACGGCTTCCGCGTCGAAATCGACCCCGCCCGCGAGCGCGCCGACGTCATCCTGGCCCGCCCGCCCATGAACGTGATCGAGATGCCCCAACGTGACCAGATCCGGAAGGTGTTCGAGGCCCTCGACGAAGATGACCGCGTCCGCGTGATCGTGCTGCGCGCCGAGGGCGAACACTTCTCCTCCGGCGGCTACATCAAGGGCTTCCTCGACGCCTCGCCCGAGCATGTCTCCAAGCTCGCCTGGAACATGGCGGCGCCGGCCCGCTGTGCCAAGCCCGTGATCGCGGCCAACCGCGGCTATACGTTCGGCGTTGGCTTCGAGATCTCGCTCGCCTGCGACTTCCGCATCGTCTCGGAGACCTGCCGGTACGCGTTGCCCGAGCAGAAGCTCGGCCAGATCCCAGGCTCCGGGGGCTCAGCCCGCCTGCAGAAGATCGTCGGCATCACCCGCACCAAGGATATCGTGATGCGCTCGAAGCGCATTCCCGGCCGGCAGGCGCTGGAATGGGGGATCGCCACCGAGTGCGTGCCGGACGGCGAACTCGAAGCCGCCGTCGACGCGCTGGTGGAGGAGCTGCGCGGCTTCTCGCCCATCGCCCAGCGCACGGCCAAGAAGCTCCTCAACGACACCGAGGACTCGACCCTCTCGATCGCCATCGAACTCGAGGGCCACTGCTACAGCCGCCTGCGCCAGTCCGACGACTTCCGCGAGGGCGTCGAGGCCTTCCACGCCAAGCGCAAGCCGAGCTTCCGCGGCTCGTAGCGCTGCCCCGCCCGAGCCGGCGCCAAGAACCAGCGCCAAGAGCCGGCCGGGCGGCCCCGAAATCGACCCTCATGACCATCGGAAGGCCCGGCCGCACCGGCCGGGCCAACGATGCCGCGTGCCCAAAGGAGGAAACCCGATGTCCGCCGCCACCACGATTCCCGTGTCCGAGGCCTTGCCCAAGCCGACGACCCGCCAGACCGCCACCGCCGCCATGGCCTCGCTGTTCGGATGGGGCCTCGACCTGTTCGACCTTTTCATCCTGCTCTACGTTGCTCCCGTCATCGGGACGCTGTTCTTCCCCGCCGACAAGCCGATGCTGTCGCTTGCGGGCGCCTACGCATCCTTCGCCGTCACGCTGCTGATCCGTCCCCTCGGCTCGGCCCTGTTCGGGTCCTACGCCGATCGCCTCGGCCGGCGGCGCGCGCTGATGATCGCCGTGGTCGGGGTCGGCGTCTCGACCGCGGCCTTTGGGCTCCTGCCCACGGTCGGCCAGATCGGCTGGGCCGCTACGGCGATCTTCCTCGCATTCCGCCTGATCCAAGGCATCTTCGTCGGCGGCGTGGTCGCGGCCTCGCACACGATCGGCACCGAATCCGTCCCCGAGCGGTGGCGCGGCCTGATGTCGGGCGCAGTCGGCGGCGGCGGCGCGGCGATCGGCGGGTTACTGGCCTCGCTGGTCTTCTACGTGATCTCCCTGCTGGCACCCGGCGAGGCCTTCGCCTCCTGGGGCTGGCGGGCGATGTTCTTCTCGGGGCTCCTGACCTCGGCCGTCGGCCTGGTCCTGTTCCGCAACCTTGAGGAATCGCCGATCTTCCGACAGCTCCAGGCGGAGAAGTCGGCGCGTCGCGCCGGGGCACCCGTGGTCGCCTCGCCGGTGCGTGCCCTGTTCTCGGCCGAGTACATCAGGGCCTTCCTGGTCTCGACCCTGATCTCGTTCGGCGGTGGCGCAGCCTACTATCTCACCTCCGGCTACCTGCCGACCTACCTCAAGCTCGTGAATGGCGTTCCGAATGCGACCGCGTCGATGATGCTCATCGCCGCCAACGTCGCCGCCGCATTCGGCGCCTGCGCGCTCGGCGAACTGAGCCAGCGCATCGGACGCCGATCGAGCTTCCTGCTCATGGGCGCAGTGCGACTGGTGGCCTTCCCGGCGCTCTTCCTCGCCATGGCCCAGACCACCGACACTGCGCTCCTCACAGTCTACGTCATGCTCCTGTCCCTCATCGCCAACGCGAGCTACGGCCCGCTGCTGATCTTTCTCAACGAGAAGTTCCCGACCGCTTTGCGCGCCACCGGCACCGGCCTGACCTGGAACGTCGGTTTCGCGCTGGGCGGCATGCTGCCGACGCTGGTGTCGCTGGCGGTCGACGGTCCCGGCCAGATCCCGATGATGCTCGCGATCTTCACGACCGCCGTCACCGCCGTCTACCTCGTTGGCGCCTTCATGACGGAGGAGACGCGGGGCAACCTCGAGCGCATCTGAGCGCTCCCTTCTCTGCAGACTTGTACCTGCCGCTGATTCCGGGACCGGCCAGGGCATACCTGGCCGGTCACTCCCGTTCCCGAAGGTATGTGCGATGGACGCCCACGCGCTCTGGGCCTTTGCCCTTGCTCTTTATGGCCGTCCGGGGGCCGCGCCGGCCTGCCTCGCCCTCCAGGACGAAGCGGCGGCGGACGTGACACTCGTGCTCTACCTGATCTGGTGCGCGGAGACTGGCCGGCCTCTCAATGCAGAAGCGGTCCGGTCGGCCGACGCCGCCGTCGCGCCGTGGCGCGCAGCCGTGGTCGCACCGCTCAGAGCCGTGCGCAGGGCCATGAAGGCGCCCCTCCTGCCCGGCCTCGCGACAGAGTCGCTACGGGACAGGATCAAGGCCTCGGAAATCGAGGCGGAGCGCCTCGCCCTGGTAATACTCGCGGTGGGCGCGCCCGCTCCGGAGCCGTCCGCTCCCGAGCCCCTCGCAGCGGCAAACCGATACCTCGACCTCTACGCCGTTCATCTCGGCCGGCCGCTGCCGCCAGTCCCCCGCGAGGCGCTGCTCCGGGCTTTGGCAGAAGCATGACCTCAAGAACTGGCGTCGCGCCAGCGCCGGACCCGCCCGGATTCGATCTCGAAGAGGTCGAGTACCCGGCCGAGCGTGTGGTCGATCATCTCGGCGAGGCTCTCGGGCCGCGCGTAGAAGGCAGGGACCGGAGGCGCGATGATCGCCCCCATCTCCGACAGGGCCGTCATGGTGCGCAGGTGGCCAGTATGCAGGGGGGTCTCTCGCACCATGAGGACGAGACGGCGCCGCTCCTTCAGCACCACGTCCGCGGCCCGGGTCAGCAGGCCAGAGGTCACGCCGGTGGCGATCTCAGCCATACTGCGCATCGAGCATGGCGCCACGACCATGCCGCGGGTGCGGAAGGAACCGGAGGAGATCGCCGCGCCAATATCGGCCTGCGCGTACGTCCGGGCGGCCAGTGCGCGCACCTCTGAGACCTTGAGGTCGGTCTCGTGGGCGAGCGTCACCTCGGCCGAGCGCGACATCACGAGATGTGCCGGAATGTCGAGGTCGCGCAGGATCTCCAGCAGGCGGATCCCATAGATCACGCCCGAGGCCCCCGAGATGCCGACCACCAGGGGCAGGTTCGTCACGGCACTGTACCCTCGACGAGGCCCGGCGCCTGATAGATATGCTTCAGTTCCGTGAAGTCATGGACTGCGTCGTAGCCGTGCAGGCGCCCCAGGCCGCTCTGCCGGTAACCGCCGGTTTCGGCTTCGGCGAACAGCTTGTTGTGGTCGTTGATCCAGACCGTGCCGTTGCGCAGCGCCCGGGCCACCCGCAGCGCCCGCGCCCCGTCGCGGGTCCAGACGCTGGCGGAGAGACCGAACACGGTATCGTTCGCCCGCGCCACCGCCTCGGCCTCGGTGTCGAAGGCTTCGAGCACTACAAAGGGCCCGAAGATCTCCTCCTGCACGAAGTCCGCATGCGGATCGTCGTGCGCGACGAGGGCCGGCGTGAGGAAGGCGCCGCGCGCCCGCGCCCCGTCGGGAATCGTGGCCCGCAGCAGCACCCGGTCGGCCGCTGCGCAGGCTGCCTCCATCCGGGCCGCGACCGCGTCGCGGCTCGCCCGGTCGATCAGCGGGCCCATCTGCGTGCCAGCCTCGAGGCCCGGTCCGACCCGCAGGTCGGCCAGGGCAGCGGTCAGAGCGTCGCGCATCGCGGGCAGCCCCGCACGGTGGACGAGGACGCGCCGCGCAGCGGTACATTGCTGGCCCGAGATGACCGTCGCGGCGGCGGCAAGCTTGCGCGCGACGTCGCCGATCTCCGCGTCGGGAAAAACGAGGCAGGCGGATTTTCCCCCGAGTTCCAGCGAGAGCTTCTTCATGCTGTCGGCGGCGGCCCGCATGATCGCCTTGCCGGTCGCCGTCGAACCGGTGAAGCTCAGGACGTCGACGTCGTGCGACACCGACAGGTGCTGGGCACCTGCGTGCCCGGTCTCGACCACAACGTTGACGACGCCCGGCGGCAGCCCGGGGGCGGTAAAGAGCGGCGCCATCAGGGCCGCGTTGAACACTGCCGTCTGCGCGGCGGGCTTGACGACGGTGGTGCAGCCCGCGGCCAGCGCCGGAGCGAGCGAGCGGACGAGCAGCACCGCGGGCGCGTTCCACGGCACGATGATTCCGGCGACGCCGGCCGGCTCGCGCTGCATGGTCGAGAGCACGCCGGGCTCGGGTTCCAGCACGTGGCCCGGTATGTGGCGGGCGAGGCCCGCGTAGTAGAGAATCTCGGAAATCGCGCCCGCGAGTTCCCCGCGCGCCTGCGCGAGCGGCTTGCCGTTGTCGCGGGTCAGGAGTTCGGCGAGGGGCTCCTTGCCGGTTTCGAGCGCGGCCGCCCAGTGCAGCAGCACCGTTTGCCGCAACCGAGGCGACGACGCCCAGATGCCCCGGTCGAAGGCCCGTCGCGCGGCGGCGACGGCTGCCTCAGCCTCCCGGGCGCCACCCTGCGCGAGGTAGCCGACCCGCTCGCCGCTCGCCGGATCGAGGCTGTCCGCCTCCGGCCGGCCGTAGGCCTTCCCGTCGATCCAGTGGCGTGCCACCGCGTCCATGCCTGCTTCCCCGCTCTCTGATGTGCGTCCCGGGCCTGGGCACCGGGTTGGGGCGGAATGGTAGGGTTGAGGGTGTTTTCCTGTCGAATAAGGATGGATGATGCGGGCGATCAGCGGGACGTCGGTTCGCCGGTCAGGGACCCGTGACGATATGGGCCTGGAGCGCGGCCGCTGCTGCCGACAGCTCCTCGCCAAGGATCTCGACGAAGCGCATCGCCGCGGGGGTGAGCGGGTATTTTGGGTGATGGATGATGACGAGCTGGCGGGTGATCCGCGGCGCCACGATGCGGTAGGCCTTGAGCGAGCCCTCAACGAGCTGCCGGCTCACCGCGATGCTGGGAAGGACCGTGAAGCGGTTCGAGCGCGCGACGAAATCCGCGATCGCGGAGGGCAGGTCGAGTTCGATCTGGGGGCTCAAGGTGATGTCCTCCGCGCCGACCCGCCGGTCGAGTTCCAGGCGTAGACCGTGGCGGGCCGAGGGCAGGACGAGGTCGAGTCCGACGAGATCGCGCGTGCGCACCGGCATGGGGATCGGCAGCGGCGTCGCGCTCCCGCCCACCACCACCATCTCTTCATCGAGAAGTGGCTCCATCATCAGGCCGAGGCGGCGGTTGGGCTTGTTGATTACCGCCAGGTCGAGGCTGCCGTCGCCAACGCCGTCGATGAAGGTCGAGGAATAGCCGTCCGCCAGAGACAGTTCCACCTGCGGGTAGGTGGCGGCGAAGCGCGCCAGCACGCTCGGCACCACGCTCATCGAGAGCGACGACAGGATGCCTGCGGTCACCCGCCCCGACACGCTCTGGGAGAGCTGCGCCATCGTGGCCCGGGCCTCGGCAACGTCGCGTAGGATCGGCTGCACGAGCCGGTGCAGCAGCCGGCCTGCGGCGGTCGGCACCATTGCCTTAGGTTGCCGCTCGAAGAGCCGCTGATCCAGTTCGCGCTCGAGCTTGGCGATCTGCATGCTGAGTGCTGGCTGCACCACGTTCATCCGCTGCGCCGCGCGCGTCACGCTGCCTTCCTCGAACAGAGCGACGAAGTAGGAGATCTGGCGCAAATCCACGTGCGGAATCCTGGCTTCCGGCGGTGCTCCAGTACGGCGGTCGGCCGTCGAAAACACGCCGTATCACAGGAGCATAAGCCTGCTGCCACGGCAATTCAGACCGCCTGATCGGCCCCATCAGCAATCCTTATTTCAGTCCGTCGCCGCAGCAGCCTAACGAGACGGGACGACGGCGCCCCGCGCGGGCCGCGACCGGGAGGACAACATGAGCGTGCCGGCCCCAACCCGATCCCTGCGCCACTGGCTCGCTCGCCTCGGGCAGAGCGGGCGCCTCAGCGTGACACGGCCGGGCATCGGGCTTCGCCACGAGGCCGCGGCGGTGGCGAACCGGCTTGACGGGCGCAGCGCCACTCTGTTTCCCCGCCCCGACGGTCAGGACGGCACCATCGTCTCGGGCCTCGTCTCCAGCCGGGCCTGGATGGCCGAAGCGCTCGGGACGACGGAGGACCGCCTCGTCGCGCATGTCCAGCAGGCCTGTGCGGCGCCGCTGCCCTGGCGCGAGCGTGAGACCGGGCCCGCCCAGAGCATCGTCCACCGCACCGACATCGATCTCCTGCGGCTGTTGCCCGTGCCGACGCTCAACGAGCACGATGGAGGTCCCTACATCTCGGCGGGGCTGATGATCTCGCGCGATCCCGAGACCGGCGCGCAGAACGTCGCCATCCTGCGCTGCCAGATCAACGGGCCCGACCGCATCGGCGTTCTCGTGCTGCCGCGCCACACCGATCATTTCTACCGCCGCGCCGAAGCCGCCGGCCGCGGCCTGGAGGTCGCGCTCGTCGTGGGCGTCGATCCCGCCTGCCTGCTCGCCTCCCAGGCGATCGTGCCGCTCGGCCAGGACGAACTCGAGATCGCCGGTGCGCTCACGGGCGTTCCCCTCGACGTGGTGAAGTGCCTCACGAACGACGTGCGCGTGCCGGCAGAAGCCGAGATCGTGATCGAGGGGAGAATCCTGCCGGAGCTGCGCGAGCCGGAGGGGCCGTTCGGCGAGTTCCCGCAATATTACGGCGAGCGGGCCGAGCGCCACGTCATGCAGGTCGACGCCGTTACCCACCGCGAGCAGCCGCTCTTCCACATGATCGTCGGAGGCGGACTCGAGCACCTGCTGCTTGGGGCAATCCCCCGCGAAGCCACGATCCTGGCAACCCTCAAGCGTAGTTTCCCAGGGGTCGAGGACGTCCATCTCTCCCTCGGCGGGGTTGGCCGCTACCATCTCTACGTGAAACTGCGCAAGACGCAGGAGGGCGAGGCCAAGAACGTCCTGCTTGGCGCCTTCGCGGCCCATTACGACATCAAGCACGCGGTCGTCGTCGATATGGACGTGGACATCCACGATCCGAAGGAGGTCGAGTGGGCGGTCGCTACCCGCTTCCAGGCCGACCGCGACCTCGTGGTGGTCGCGCATTCGCAGGGCTCGAAGCTCGACCCATCCGCGCGCGAGGGCGTGGGCGCCAAGATGGGCCTCGACGCCACGGCACCGCTGGACGCGCCGCCGATGAAGTTCACCCGCATCTGCGTGCCAGGCCAGGCCGAGATCGACCTCGCGGCCGTGGTCGTGCCGGATGCGGACTGGCGCGCGGTACTCGGGGGCTGATGCGCATGAGCGAACTGCCCCATGAGGTCGATGTGCTCGTTGTCGGCGGCGGCTCGGCCGGCTGCGTCCTCGCCAAACGTCTCTCGGCCGATCCGAACCGGCGGGTGCTTCTCGTCGAGGCCGGCTGCGACACGCCCCCAGGACAGGTGCCGGCCGAGATCCTCGACAGCTACCCGATGCCGCTGTTCTTCGGCGACACCTACATCTGGCCCGGCCTCGACGCGGCCGTCACCCGCGGGGCCGATGGGCGGATCCGGCGCCGGGCCTACGAGCAGGGCCGCGTGATGGGCGGCTCGTCGAGCATCAACGTGCAGGCGGCCAACCGCGGTCTCCCGCGCGACTACGACGCCTGGGCGGCGGCCGGGGCGAGGGGCTGGGGCTGGGACGACGTCCTGCCCTACTTCCGCAAGCTCGAGACCGACCTCGACTGCGACGGCCCGCTGCACGGGCGCGACGGCCCCTTGCCGATCCGACGCATCCTCGAACCGGCCTGGCCGCCGTTTGCACACGCGGTTGCGACGGCTCTCGACGCGACCGGCCTGCCGCGGCGCCTCGATCAGAACGGCGAATTCGAGGACGGGATCTTCCCGCCGGCCTTCTCCAACCGGGATGACGCCAGGGTTTCCTCTGCCGCGGCCTATCTCGACGCGCCCACGCGGGCGCGCGGGAACCTCGTCATCGCCGCGCACACGCAGGTCACCGACCTGGTGTTCGACGGACGGCGCGCCGTCGGCGCGCAGCTGCGCCAAGCGGACGGACGCGAGCAGCGCGTGGCGGCGCGGGAGGTGGTGGTCTGCGCAGGCGCGTTGCAATCGCCGGTCCTGCTCCTGCGGGCCGGGATCGGACCCGCAGAACACCTGCGTACCTGCGGCGTGACCGTCCTCGCGGACCGGCCCGGGGTCGGCGAGAACCTGCGCGACCACCCAGCCCTGACCATCGCGCAGTACCTGCCCCGTCGGCTTCGCCTGCCGCTGAGCTACAGACGGGCGAGCTTCGTCGCCCTGCGCTCCTCCTCCGGCCTGCCGGGCGGTACACCCTCCGACATGTACCTCACCGCCTCCGCCCGCGGCGGCTGGCACGCGCTCGGGGCGAGCCTCGCCCTCTATTTCCTATGGGTGAACCAGCCGCACTCGATCGGGCGGCTGCGCCTCGACCCGGCCGATCCGGCGGGCCGTCCGGACGTCGACCTCGGCCTCCTGTCGGACCCGCGCGATCTCGAACGGCTGGCGACGGGCCTGCGCGACCTCGTTGCGCTCGTGGTCTCGCCGCAGCTCAACCCGGATCCCGCGGCGATCTTCCCGGCGAGCTTCACGCCTGCGATCAAGCGGCTCAGCCGGGTTACGCCTCGCAACCGGCGCGTCACTGCCCTGCTGGCCCGGCTCCTCGACGGTCCTGCCCCCTTGCGCCGGCTGATGCTACGCGCCGTGTCCGGCGGGGTCGATCTCGGCCGGATCGCTGCCGACGACGCAGCCCTGCGGGACTTCGTGCGCGAGACGGTCTTCGGCGTGTGGCATGCGAGCGGCACCTGCCGCATGGGCGATTCCACCGACAGGGGTGCAGTGGTCGATCCGACCGGGCGGGTGATCGGCGTCGAAGGGCTCTCCGTCGCGGACGCCTCGGTAATGCCGAGCTTGCCGAGTGCCAATACCAACGTGCCGACCATCATGATCGGCGAGAAGATCGCCGATCACCTCGTCGCGCAGCTGGGAGCCGGGGCCTGAGGCCGCCGGCACCCGGGGCGTCAGGCGAGGCGAGCCCGCGTACGCCGCTCGGCCTCCTCGATGCTTGTCGCCGACAGATCCGGATCCGCCGACCGGATGTCGGCCCGCATGTGATCGTGCGATGCGCCGTTGAACAGCGTCCCGACGAGGGATCGGTCGAGGTCGCTGGTGCCGAACAGTGCGTCGCAGATCGGGAATGTGAGGTTGAAGTTGCGGGTCTGCATGAACCCGAGCACGTGATGAATGTAGTGCATTCGCCGCACGGTGTTCACCAGGGGGATGTGCCGCAGGTAAGGATGCCGCGTGTCATCGAGGTGTGAGAGCGTGTGCAGGCCCTCGTAGAGCAGGTAGTAGGCGGCCATCGTGAGCACGACGATGTACCCGGCATTCGACGAGATCAGCCAGCCGGCCAGAAGCGCCGGCGGCAGGGCGGCGAGCACGAAGCCGATCGGGGCGAAGGGCGGAAACAGCAGAGCCCGCCATTCCTTGTGGCCACTGTAGCCAAGGTCATGGTGCGTGAAGAACTGATGGTGCACTGTGCAGTGGCGCTTATAGATCATTGTGAGCCCGGGCACCGGGCGGTGCAGCACGTAGCGGTGCGCGGCCCACTCGCACCAATTGCCGAGAAGCACGATCGGCACGACCAGCAGCCACTCCCATGCCGAGGAGACCTCGATTCGGTTCCAACAGTACAGGACCGTACCGCCGGTGATCAGCAGCGTGAAGCCGAGATGGATCGCGCCGTGGTACCAGGGCGGGGTTTCGGCCACGAAGCGTTCGCGAAAAGTGCTCTGGCGCTCCTGCTCGCGCCGGTCGCGCTCCGGGCTTTGGAAGACGGGTGTCATTGGCTTCCTCCTCGTCTCGCTTTCCCTCTCGGACGGGGAACCTGCTTGCGAGACGTGGAGTGTGGCGCAGCTCGCGCGCAGAACCCTGATCACCCCGGAGGCTGACTTATCAATCCGGATGTTTTTCGCGCGCCCAACCAGAGTTGTAGGCGTGCGCATGGGTTAATCTCCCCAATCGGAACTATGGTGATGCCGGCCCGGGCCGGCAGGGAAGGTGATCGCGGATCGTGACCCAGGCTCTCGGAATCCTGCGCGGCGCGTTCGGCCGGGTGGCGCTCCTCGACATGGACACCTCCCTCGTTGATCACGCGCACCATCATTGCCACGTGATCCTGAAGGCGAGCGGCCCCGACCAGGATTTTATCGTCGCGGGCCGGGCGCTGCCCGTGCGCGACGACACCGCGATCTTGATCAACAGTTGGGAGCCGCACCGCTACCTGCACCGGGGTGGGCTGCAGCGGACGGCCTTCCTCGCCCTTTACATCGAGCCCGCTTGGCTCGCTGGGATTGATCGCGCGTTCCGGCCCTGCGGCGCCGGCCGCTTCTTCGAAGGGTCCTGCGTGCCACTCGACGGCACCCTGTGGAGAGCGCGCGAGGACCTTGTACGGCGCATAGGTTGCCACGATACTGACGCAGCAACGCTCGAAGACCGGATCCGTGCCCTGATCATCGCCCTGGCGCATCGCTATGGAGACCGGCAGCCCCCGCGTGTGGCACTGTTGACCGATCACCGCATCCGGCGGGCCCTTCAACTTATGGGGGAATCGGGTGCCGTACCCCGCGATCTCGACACCGTTGCGAGGTCGGCCGGTCTATCGCGGCCGCACTTCAACACGCTTTTCCGCCGCTGCACGGGGCTGAGCCCGGCCGTCTACGCCAACGCCGTGCGCGTCGAAGCTGCTGTCGCGGCTATCCTAGACCCCGCCACGACCCTTGCCGTGGTCTCTGACGACCTAGGCTTCAGCGCACCAGCCAACTTTACCCGCTTCTTTCAGCAACATACCGGTACAATACCCAGTCAGTTTAGGCGTGTCGTCGCTGAGCTTCCGTAAGTGATATTGAGTTAGAATCGCGATTGAGTAGCGAATAATCTGATCGGGAGCTGGGAGGCGGCCGCTCGATAAAGGGTCGTGAAGGGGTCGATCAGCGCTCATTATTCATCGTAGACATCAGGATAAAGGGGTGTCTATACTACATGTGGTGGAAATTCACGATTCCTAAAGCTGTCAACGGCCTCTGAAGTGTGTATCGCTTCGCTGAAAATTTGATATCAATACCTATAATATAAGTCGCATATCTCACCGGGCCATGTGCTATATGCCTTTGCGACATTTTCGAACCCAAATGTCCGGAAGCTGCTTGCAACCGGACGTTTCTTATACGCATCATGAAGGGCCGCTTCGGGTCAGGAGTTCGTCTGCCGCCTGGCGGCATGAACCGATCCGAGGCCCTCTGGCGCGGAACCGCCGCTCCCGACCCGTTGCAGACCCTGGGAAGGTCCGCTTCCGGGCTACGCGGCCTTCGTCAGCTTTGCGACCGCGCCGACAATCTGCCGGAGCTGAAGCGGCTTCTCCAATCGCTCCACACCCTCGAACTCTGCTGGGATCACTTCGGCGTCGTAGCCCGTCGTGAACACGAACGGGATGCCACGATCTTTAAAGGTCTCAGCCAGCTTGAAGGACAGTCCTGGCCCCAGGTTGATGTCGACCACCACAGCGTCGGGCCGCTGCTCCGCCAATTCCACCCGAGCGTCCTCCTCGGTTGCACATGGGCCCATGACCTCTGCACCTGCACCGCGCAGCGCCCGTGCCGTATCGGTCGCGAGGTAGTAGTCGTCCTCCACCACCAGCACGCGACAGCCGGTCAGGTCAGGTTCACCCGTCATGTCGATCGCTCCTCCGAACACTGTTGCGCGCGGCGGGGCATCAGTCTCAAGAATGCTGGCCCCGTCTTGCAGCGGGAACTCCAGGTGGCAGCGAGCGCCGCCGGGCTCGATGGTGACCTGCCCGCGGCCCCGTAACTCGTAGGGGATACGCGCCTCGATCAGCTCTGAGCCAAAGCCGCGGCGGTGCGGCGCGTCAGGGTCGGGCGCTGGGCGTGAAGGAGCGCCTTCCTCGGTCCAGTTGAAGGCCAGCCACGGCCCACCGCGCTTCTCGAACGTCGACCACTCGACCGTCACCGTGCCGGTCGGCACGGAGAGGGCACCGTACTTCACGGCGTTGGTCGCCAGTTCGTGGATCGCCAACGTCAGCACCTCGGCGGCCTTCGGTGACAGCTCGATGTCAGGACCGTCGAGGATGTACTGACCTTTGTGTTGGGCCTGCACGCTGACCTCGTCGTGCACGATGGTCGCGATACCGACGCGAGCGTTGGCGCCCCGGGTGAGGAGCGCCTGGACCCGGGCGAAGGCGAGCAGCCGTCCCATCATAAGCTCCCGATATTCCGACACGCTGTCGGCGTGCTCAGCGGTTCGGTTCGTGATCGAGCGCAGAAGCGCCATGATGTTGCGCACGCGATGCTGCAACTCGGCCAGCAGGATAGCGGAGTGCTCGGCAGCGAGCTTGGCCTCGGTCACGTCATCCGCGATGCCGCCGATCCGCGGGATGTTGCCGTTGTCGCGCAGCGGGAAGTCGGTGGTTCTAATCCACCGAAAGGCGCCATCTGCCGGTCGCTGGATGCGGAACTCGTGGATCACGGCCTCGCCGCTGCGAGCCTTCTCGATGTTTGCGAGCGCGATGTCCCGATCATCGGGCACGATCAGGGCGGCCCACTTCTCGACGGAGCCGAGAAGCGCGTCCGGCTCGATCCCGTAGATCGTGCCGATCGCGGGGCTGACGTAGTCCATGGACAACGTCGCGGCGTCCCTGATCCAAAGGACCGCCAGCGAAGCGTTAGCGAACTCTCGAAACCGCCCCTCGCTCTCGCGCAACGCCGCCTCACTGCGCACCCGCTCGATGGCAGCCCAGGTGCGCTCAGCGGTTTCCTCGATCAGCGCGATCTCCCCCCGTGTCCAGTGCCGTGGAGTGGCCGTTACCGCGCAAAGCGTCCAAAGCACGTGCCGTTCGCCCTTGCGTAGAAATGCGGCGACCAATGCCCGGTGGGCGAACGCGCCGATGCTCTGCCGGTCCATCTCGGTCAATGAGACATCGTCCAGGAGATCGTCGATCACCAGCGAGCGGTCGGCTGCGACCTGCATCCCCTTCGGAAAGTCGGAGAGGCGCACACCCTCGGGCATCGGCGGTATTCGGTCGTTGCCCACCTGATGAAGATACTCGGCCCAATCCCTCTCGATATGAAAGGCTGCGATGTAGCAACGGTCGAGCCCCATGTGCTGGGACAGCAAATGCAGCGCTCGGTTCGCAGTCGCGTCCGCGTCCATCTGCCCACGCAAGGCGTCAGAGAACTTCAGCAAGAACGCCTGCCGCTCCTCGCTCTCACGCAGCGCCATCTCGGCGCGCCTGCGGGCGTCGATGTCGATGTTGACCTCGACCCAGTTCTCGATGCGTCCAGCAGCATCGAGGACGGGAGCGGCGCGGAGGTTGGTCCAACGCCAGCCACCTTCCGGTGCCCGGAGGCGGAACTCGGCATTGACGTGCGCGCGAGCCTCTATCGCCTCTCGCCACTGCTGCTCGGCATAGGCCCGGTCATCAGGATGGATCGCGTTCAACCAGCCGTATCCGAGCCACTCCTCCACAGTCTGGCCCGTATAGGCCCGCCAGCTCGGGCTGTCGGCGACAACGACGCCGTGGGCATCGGTCTCCCACACGGCTTGCGCCCAGCTCTCGATCAGAAGGCGGTGCCGGGTCTCGCTCTCGCGCAGCGCCGCCTCGATCCGTGCGCGGTCGCCCACTTCAGCACCCGTCATCTGGACGTAGGCGATGGATCCGTCTCTCTCGCGCACGGGCGTTAGCAGTGCGTCGAACACATCCGTCACAACGCCCTCGCCGCGCGTGTCCAGTGGCTGGCCGCTGACCTTCACCGTCTCGCCGCCGAAGGCGCGCGCGTAGTAGGGCGCCACGGTCGCCCATCCCGCAGGGAAGGTCTCAGGCAGGGGGCGGCCGAGCGCGGCGGGATGGTGGTCGCCGAGGTGCCGGGCAGCAGCGGCGTTGTAGAGGAGGAGGCGCTGTGGCCCGCACGTGAGGGTCGACACAAGCGGGCTGGCAAGCATGAATTCGACTGCCAGCTTCAAGCGCTCCGACCAGTCTGCGATCGGCCCGAGCAGCGTTGCCGACCAATCGAAGTCACGGATGCGTTCTACCATCTCCCCGTCGCCGAATGGCCATCGCGTGTCGATCTGCATCATGAAGCCAAGAGGCAGGGGCACGAGCGAAGGTCAATTAACACATGTTATCTTCGACTCCATGATAGAGGCACTGTGCTATGTCCGCTTCCCGCCCCATCACCAACAGCCGCCTCCCACCCCATGCGGTCGTTTGGTGGCGGCGGATCGCAGTTTCGCGTGGGGCCAGCAGTTCGCATGCCGCCTCGTCGGCTGTGCGCCATTAGCGGACCTTCAGCTACAATTACTTGAATATCCGCTATCCGACCGCAAGCTGCCTCTGCACGGAGTGGTCGGGACGGGAGGCTACAAGATCCTTATGCCGGGAACGACGCGCTGGACGCCCGGTCCAAAGCCGATTAGGCCGAGGACGTCCGCGTCCAGGCTTAGCTCGCCAAGGTCGAGATCCAGCTCGACCGCTTCTGCGCCGAGGAGTTCTCGGACCGCATCATAAAGGAAATAGCCGAGCTTCTCGTAGAGCGGGGTTCCCCCTGACGCCGTCAGAGAGTCTGCCGGGCCACGGGCCCTGATATCCGCGGCGCCGCGCTGCAACGATGAACCCACCACACCGGTCATGCTCAAGGCGTAGATGGACGTCCGGGTCTCGTTCGGGCGTTATTTCGAACCGTGGAACGAGGGCCGGTATGCCCGCTGGGCCGGCTGAGAGCAGGAAACTCAGTGCGTCCGCGGAGGGATGCGTCCCACGATCCCGGTTCGCGGCGCCCGTAAAAGGCCCGCATCGCGGCGCATGGGCTGACCTTGGACGCACGAGTGGGCATTGCCTCAAGGTCTCACTAGCGACCAATATGGCACCGCGCTCGCTGACGTGAACCAAATAGTAAGCTGCGGCCGCAACTAGGATACCATGACCCAGTACCTCGTCAGGCGCGCTAACGTCCTCGTCCTCGGCGTGCTGATCGCCATCCTCGCCCTGGTCGGTGCGGCGACCTGGGAGCGGCTGAACGCCTCGCGCGACGCTCGCACCTGGTCGCGGCACAGCTATCAGGTGCTCGACACCACCAAGGACCTCGCCATCGCCTTGCGCGACGCCGAGCGCGGCCAGCGCGGCTACGTCCTCACCGGCAGGGCCGAGTACCTCGGCCCCTACGACGTCGCGCGCGACCGCCTCGGCCTTCTCCAGGGCGAGCTCCAGAAGCTGACCGCCGACAACCCCGCGCAGCAGGAGCGCATCCGGGCGCTGGCCCCGGCCATCCAGCACAAGCTGGAGGAACTCGCCCAGACGCTTCAGGCGCGCCGCGACGGTGGCCTGGAGGCGGCGCTGCGCATCATCAACGGCGACGCCGGCCGCAACCACATGCGCGAGGCCGAAACCATTCTTGCGACCATGCTCGCCGACGAGCAGCGGCTCCTCGACGAGCGCCTCGTGCAGAACGACGCCCGTGCGACCTGGGTGCGCTGGATGGTCATCGCCGGTTCCGTGCTGGCGGTCCTCACCCTGCTCTGGGCGGCCCGCCTCCTGAACCAGGCGTGGTCGCGTTCCTACAGGACCGAGACCGAACAGCGGGCTGTGGCCCTGCGCCTGCGCACCACCCTCGACAGCCTCAGCCAGGGCGTCGCGGTGTTCGGGCCCGACCGCAAGCTCGCGAACTGGAACGAGTGCTTCCAAGTGCTACTCGACCTGCCGAAGGCGATGGTCCGACGGGGCACGACCTACGGCGCCTTCGTCGAGCACACCGGCGAACCCGGGCGTCCCGCTCTGGAGACCGAGGACCAGGTCCGACACGGCAGCCGGAATCCCCGCGAGGCCGTCACCTACGAGCGGGAGAACGCGGAGGGGCACCACCTGGAGATCCGCCGGACGCCGATGCCCGACGGCGGCTTCGTGCTGACCATCTCGGACATGACCAAGCGCGCCCAGGCCGAGGGCGTGCTGCGCGAGGCTCAGAAGATGCAGGCCATCGGCCAGCTCACCGGCGGCATCGCGCACGATTTCAACAACTTGCTTCAGGTCATCCTCGGAAACCTGGAATTCATCCGGGCGAAACTCGACGGCGACGCCAGGCTCCAGACGCGGATAGAGCGGGCATCCTGGGCTGCCCAGCGCGGGGCGACGCTCACCGGCCAGCTCCTCGCCTTCGCCCGCAAGCAGCCGCTCGCGCCGTCGGCCATCGACCTCGCCGCGACGATGCCGGACCTGATACCCTTGCTGCGGCGGACCCTCGGCGAGACCATCGATGTCCGTTACGTCGAGACCGTCGGGCTGTGGCCCGCGATGGCCGACGCGGCGCAGTTGGAGAGCGCGGTCCTGAACCTCGCGCTCAACGCCCGCGACGCGATGCCGGGCGGCGGCCGCCTCACCATCGAGCTCGGCAACAAGGTCCTCGACGACGATTATGTCCGCCGGCACGCCGAAACCGTGCCCGGCGACTACGCCATGGTGGCGGTCTCCGACACCGGCCATGGCATGACCCCCGACATCGTCAAGCGGGTGTTCGAGCCGTTCTTCACGACCAAGCCCGACGGCAAGGGCACGGGGCTCGGCCTCGCCATGGTGTTCGGGTTCGTCAAGCAGTCCGGCGGACACGTGAAAATCTATTCCGAGCCCGGCGAGGGCACGACGGTGAAGCTCTACCTGCCGCGTGCGGTCGGGGCCGCGGCGGCGACGGGCCAGCGGTCCGGCAGTCCGGTCGATCTGCCACGCGGATCGGGAACGATCCTGGTCGTGGAGGACGAGGCGGCGGTTCGCGAAATCGCCTGCGCGATCCTGGCCGATCTCGGCTACCGCGTCCTGGAAGCCGGCGACGGCGAGGAAGGGCTGAGGGTCTTTGCCGCCAACGTCGCGACCATCGACTTGCTGCTCACCGACGTGATCCTGCCTGGCAAGGTGCGGGGTCGCGAACTCGCCGAGAGGGTACAGGCACTGCGGCCCGAGGTCCGGATCGTGTTCATGTCCGGCTACACCGAGAACTCCATCATTCATCATGGCCGGGTCGACGACGGGGTGCATCTCATCTCCAAGCCGTTCAAGCGCGAGCAACTCGCCAGAAAGGTCGCCGAGGTGCTCGGACCCGCCGGAGCGGAGATGCCCGAGGCCGCGAACGTGGTGGCCTTGCGCCCGGTCAAGGGTACAGGGCTGTGACGTCGACGTCCGGGGCCTAGCGCCGATTGATCGGGCCAGGAGGCTGGGGTGTTGGGGCCTCGCCTGGCGGGCCGGTTCGGCGGCGGGTCGCCTCCCGGCCATGGCGTATCCGATTGCATGCCGTCCTTCCCTCAGGCGCCCCCGGGTTAGGGCAAACGCCAACGGACGACGCCGTCGAACGTCGCACTCTACGCCTCGCCACCTGGACGCCGCTGTCGCGTTATCCGACCCGGACCGTTGTCCCGCGCCGGTGCGGAAGGTACTCACGCCAAGGGAGGGGCCATGGACCCAGAGATCGAGAGGCTGCGGCGGCGCGAGCGCGAACTCGAGGACCGCGTCGCGAGGCTTGAAGCCCAACTGGGTGACGGCCTGCGCCGGCCGGACCGTGGGCAGCGAACCTCGGCGGCATCGACCGACCTGCTATTCACGGCGGCGGAGAAGACTCGCATGCCGCAGATCATCACCGACCCCAACCAGCCAGACAATCCCATCGTCTTCGCCAACCGGGCCTTCCAGAACCTGTGCGGCTACGACGCTGCCGAGGTGATCGGGCGAAACTGCCGTTTCCTCCAGGGCCCGGACACGGACCCCGCCGACGTGGCAAAGGTCCGTGACGCCATCGTGGCCCGGCGCGACGTCGTGGTCGAGATCTTGAACTACCACCGCGACGGCACACCCTTCCGCAACGAGCTCTACGTGAGCCCCGTCTTCGACGCTGAGGGACAACTCCGCTACTTCTTCGCCAGCCAGCTCGACGTCACCCGATTCCGGACCACGGAGGGCGTACTCGCCGAGAGCGAAGCCCGGTACCGGGCGTTGTTCGACGCCGTCGACAGCGGCTTCTGCGTCATCGAGATGCGCTTCGACGCGGACGACCGCGCGGTCGATTACCGCTTCGTCGAGGTAAACCCCGCCTTCGCGGCGCAGACGGGCCTGCACGATGCGGCTGGACGCTGGGCGAGCGAGCTCGTGCCCCGGCTCGAACGCTCCTGGTTCGACACCTACGGCGCGGTCGCGCGGACCGGCCAGCCGGTGAGGTTCGAGAGCGGGTCCATTGCGATGGGACGCTGGTACGACGTGCACGTCCTGAGGGTGGGCGACCCCGAGCAGCACCGGGTCGCCATCCTGTTCAACGACATCACCGACCGGCGCCGCTTTGAAAACCACTTGGAGGCCACCGCCCAGGAGCAGGCCAACGAGCGCGACATGGTCTGGCGAGCCAGCCGCGACCTCTTCGTGGTCTGCGGACGCGACGGCTTCTTCCGCAAGGCGAACGCCGCCTGGACCGAGATGCTGGGGTGGGAGGAGACCGACGTCGTCGGCGCCCGCTTCGACGCCTTCGTCCATCCCGACGACCGGGCGGAGGCGGCTGCGGCCTTCGAGCGGGTCACGGGCGGGCTGGCGCTGCACGACGTCGACGTGCGCGTCCGCGCCAGAGACGGCGGTCATCGCTGGATCTCCTGGAACGCCATTCCCCGGGGGGACCACTTCTACGCCGCCGGTCGAAACGTCACGGAACGGCGGGCGCTCGAGGAGCAGCTGCGCCAATCGCAGAAGCTCGAGGCCGTGGGGCAACTGACCGGGGGCGTGGCCCATGACTTCAACAACCTGCTCACGGTCATCAAGTCCTCGACCGACCTGCTGAAGCGGCCCGGCCTCGCCGAGGAGCGCCGGCTCCGCTACGTCGGCGCGATCTCCGACACGGTCGACCGGGCCGCCAAGCTCACCGGTCAGCTCCTCGCCTTTGCCCGCCGACAGGCCCTGCGGCCGGAGACCTTCGCGGCCGACCGCGCCGTGGCGGCGCTCGCCGACATGGTCGGCACGCTCACCGGATCACGCATCCGGGTCGAGCTCGGCATGCCCGACGGGGAACAGGACGACCTTCACGTCAACGCGGACCCGAGCCAGTTCGACACGGCGTTGGTAAACCTCGTGGTGAATGCCAGGGACGCGATGGACGGCGAGGGCCGCCTGCGCATCGGGCTCCGCCGTGCATCCCGCATCCCCTCTGTCCGGGCGCATCCGCCGCGGCGCGGCGACTTCGTCGCGGTCACGATCTCGGACACCGGTGCGGGCATCGCCCGCGAGAACCTGGAGCGCATCTTCGAGCCGTTCTTCACCACCAAGACCGTGGGCCAGGGCACGGGACTGGGGCTGAGCCAGGTGTTCGGGTTCGCCAAGCAATCCGGCGGCGAAATCACCGTCGAGAGCGCGCTCGGCGAAGGCACGACCTTCACCCTCTATCTCCCGCGGGTCGGCCCGTCACGCGCCGCTGGGCCGGTGGAGGAGCCGGAGGCGCTGGCCGAAGGGCACGGGACCCGGGTCCTCGTCGTCGAGGACAACCTCGATGTCGGCGCCTTCGCCGAGCAGGCCTTGCGCGAGCTCGGCTACGTCACCGTCTGGGCCAAGGATGCGCATCAGGCGCTCGCCGAGATCGAGCGCGACTCCTCGCAGTTCGAGGTGGTGTTTTCGGACGTGGTGATGCCCGGCATGAACGGCGTCGAGCTCGCGGGCGAGATACGCCGGCGCCGGCCGGACATCCCGGTCGTGCTGACCTCCGGCTACAGCGACGTGCTCGCCGCCGAGGGCACGCACGGCTTCGACCTGCTGCGCAAGCCCTACTCGGTCGCCGATCTGTCGCGCATCCTCCGCCGTGCCGTCCAGGACGCCTGCGTCGGGCTCAGGGGCGGAGCCTGACACCGTGCGGGCTGCCGCGGACACCGGTCTCGACTCGATCAGCTTGACCGTGCGAGGGGCCACTGTGGGCGACGGACTGCTCGGAGTGGACAGTCGAAATGAGCTGCAGCTTGTTGCCGGACGCTATTCATCACTGATGCGCTTAGTGCGATCGGGCATGGCAACCGCCAGCAAGGTGCGCGAGAGCTGTTCGACCGAGTAGGGCTTCTGCAGAAGTTCGAACCCGCCGGTGCCGGTCTGGGCCAGAACGTGGCTGTAGCCGGAGGTCAGGATGACGGGCAAACCGGGATGACGACGCCGGATCTCACGGGCGAGATCAACGCCGTTCATGCCGGGCATCATCACGTCCGTGAACACCACGTCGAACCGACCCGCGTCGTCGGCCAGCTCCGCCAGAGCTTCCCCGGCATCGGCCGCCCAGACCGTGGCAAAGCCAAGTTCGGCCAGAGCCTGCGTGGCGAACGTGCCCACCTCCACGTTGTCCTCGACCACAAGCACGCAGGTGCCATGGCCATCCACCACGGGCGTCGGCTCGCCCCGTTCCGGGGCCTGGATCGCGCCACCCACGCGGGGAAGATAGAGTGTGAAGGTCGTACCTTGCCCGACCACGCTCTCCACCACGACCTCGCCCTGTGACTGCTTGGCGAAGCCGAACACCTGGCTGAGCCCAAGGCCGGTGCCCTGCCCGACCGCCTTGGTGGTGAAGAACGGCTCGAAGATCCGTCCCAGCGTCTCCGGTGTCATGCCGACGCCGGTATCGCTGATCGACACCGCCACGAACGGTCCATCCACCGCAGGGTGGGCGCGCACGGGTGGCATCCGTTCGACGGCCCGCACGCGAACGGTGAGTTGCCCCTCGCCCTCCATCGCGTCGCGCGCATTCACGGCCATGTTCACCAGCGCCGTGTCGAACTGGTTCGGGTCAGCGTTCACGAAGCAGTCGTTCTCCGGCAGCTCGGTCACGACCCTGATGCGCGAGCCGGTGAGCGTGCCTAGCATTTCGGAGAGTACCCGCACGCTGTCGCAGGCTGCGAACACCTTGGGTTGGAGTGTCTGCCGCCGTGCGAAGGCGAGGAGCTGGCCGGTCAGCTTCGCGGCGCGATCCACCGTGTCGGAGATCGCCTCGATGTAGCGGCCGCGCCGTGCCTCTGCGAGATCCGGGCGCTTCAGGAGGTCGGTGGAGGACTTGATGACCGTAAGCAGGTTGTTGAAGTCGTGCGCCACGCCGCCGGTGAGCTGGCCGATAACCTCCAGCTTCTGCGACTGGCGCAACACGTCCTGCGCATCCTGAAGCTCAGCTTCCGCCCTGAGCCGCGCGCTGATGTCGTGAGCTTGGTGGAAGGCGCCGAAGACCTTGCCCGCCGCATCGCGCAGGGGCGTGTAGGTGATCTCCCAGCATGGCTGGCCGAACTCGGCCCGGCCGAAGACCGCTTCGACCTTGTACGCTTCACCGGCCAGCGCCCGGGCCATGTTGGCGCGCATCACGGCGGCTTGCTCGGGGATGAACAGGTCGGGGAAGATGTCGCCGACCTTCGTGGTGAAGCCGTTGACGCGGAAAAACTCGTCGTTGTGGGCCTTGTTGAAGGCGATCAGCCGATACTCCGTGTCGAAGACGCAGATCGGCGCGGTGTCGGACTGGACGATGTTCTCGTACAGGTCGCGCTCGGCGGTACGCGAGGCGAGGCTCTGGTTGGCATCGAGGTGGAAGCCGATCAGGTCGGCAAACATCTTGAACATGCCGACGATGGCGGGCGTGTTCAGCTTGGCGGGTTTGGGGTCGATGGCGCAGAGCGTGCCGAAGAACGTGCCGTCGGGCAGCACGATGGGCATGGAGATGTAGCTCTGGAATCCGTAGCGGGCGGGCGTGTGGTGGCCGCAGAAGGCCGGGTCCTCGGCCACGTGGTCGATCACGACCGCGGTTCCGCTCTGCCGGATCTCGTGGCAGATGGTCGTCTCGAGGCTCAACTCACCGCCAGGCTCGAGGCCGAAGGCGATGTCATCCTTGACCGCGCAGGCGACCCAGCGGTCATCGGTGACGCGCGCGATGGCAGCGAACCCCATTCCGGTGGTTTGGCACACCACGTCGAGGATCGTGGGCACGGCCGCGATGCTCTCGACCGCGACGACGTCGGTGAGGAAGCCTTGAAGGAGCGTCGAGGCAGGTCGAGGGTCGGCCATCGATCAGCGACCCGGACGATGGTCTGCACGGGCCGCTTCGTGGGCTGCCGGGCGCCCATCCGTGGTCGGAGCATGGTCACCCTCGATGAGAAGGCGCAGTCCGGCTCGCGCCACCTCGTTCGCGTTCGAGTGGTCACCCGATGCGACCTGAGCGTTGATGAAGGTGGTCAACTCGGTCGCCAGGGAGACGTTGCGGGTCGGCGTGTTCGGCATGCCAACGGTCTGTCACGCTCGGGTGAGACCGTCAAAGGTTGCCAACCGGACACCCCGGACCCGGAAGGAGGAATGCGGCGGGATGGCCGCGAAGCGGGCACCCCAAAAGCCCGAACGGTCGGGAGTAGACCCTCTTACAGTCAAGCGAGTTGGGTTTTGACCTTGGGCGGCCTTCCTGTGCCGCATCGCGTCCGAGACCTTGTCGCGCCGGCAGGGATTCTCGAAGCCCTTCTCCGGGAGATCGCCGGGGCATGGAAGCGTTGGCGTGTCGCCGAGTCCGGGCAGCCCGCCTCACGAAGAGGTGGGCGCACCTCCCTTCCTGGCGCGCCGGTGACCGTCTAGAGATGGTGCAGGCGGGTCGCTCGCCGAACGGGGTATCTCGCGAGACGAGGCATGATGCGACACGCCAAGCTTGGCACGGATGCTGGACGGACCGGTTCACTGCGGATGGCGGACCTTTTCCGTCTTTACGACTGGGCGTCGACGCCTTTGGGGAAGCGGGAGACCTGGCCCGCGGTTTTGCGTACCACGGTCGACCTGATGCTCGCGTCGCTGCACCCGATGTGCGTCATGTGGGGACCTGAGCGCATCTTCCTCTACAACGACGGCTATGCCGAGATTCTGGGAGCGCGCCACCCCAGCGCCCTGGGCCTCCGGACCGAGGACGTATGGCCGGAACTGTGGGACGACCTCGTTCCCCTGATCGACCGAACCTTCCGAGGGGAAAGCTGCGCGTTCCGCGACCAGCCCCTCACGATGATGCGCAACGGCTTCGAGGAGCAGGTCTGGTACGACTTCGCCTATTCGCCTGTTGGCGACGAGCGAGGCGAAGTCGTCGGCCTGCTCAACGTGACATCCGACTGCACGGCCCGGGTCGTCGCGCAGCGGGAGCGCGACGCGGCCATTGAACGGTTGCGCGCGAGCGAGAAGCGGTTGGCGGCGCTGGTCGAGGCGAGTTCGGACAGCCTGTACTCGATGAGCCCGGATTGGCAGGAGATGCGCACCTTGCAGGGTCGCGGCTTCATCACCGACGCCGACGCGCCGAGCGTGCGCTGGATGGACGAATACCTGCTCCCGGAGGACCGGACCGAGGTCAGCGACAGGATCGCGACGGCGGTCGCGCGGACCGAGCCCTTCGAAATGGAGCACCGGGTGCGCCTCGCCGACGGGAGCACGGGCTGGATCTTCTCACGCGCGGTCCCCGTGAGAGACGGCGAGGGCCGCGTCACGGAATGGTTCGGCATGGCCGCCGACGCGACCGCGAGGCATCGCGCCTTGGAGCAGTTGCGCGAGAGCGAATCCTTCATGCGCGGGGTGCTCGCCGCCTCCAGCGACTGTATCAAGGTGCTCGACCTCGACGCCAGGCTCACCTTCATGAGCGAGGGAGGCAAGCGCGTCATGGATGTCTCTGATTTCAACGCCGTCGCCGGGTGTCCCTGGCCGAGCTTCTGGGAAGGCGAGGGCCACCTCGCCGCCAAGGAAGCCGTTGCCGCGGCCAGGGCGGGCGTTGCGTCCGGATTCCAGGGCTACGCCGACACGATGAAGGGCAACCGCCGGTATTGGGACGTGCAGGTCTCCCCGATCCTGGGAGCGGACGGGAAGCCCGAGCGCATCCTGTCGATCTCGCGCGACATCACCGACCTGAAGGTGGCGGAGTAGGCACGCGCAGTGCTGGCCCAGGAACTGGCCCATCGCATGAAGAACTCGCTCGCCATGGTGCAGGCCATCGTCACCCAGACGCTGCGCCAGGCGAAGTCGATGGAAGAGGCCCGTGCGGCGGTAGGGCAGCGCCTGTCCGCCCTCGGTCGGGCGCAGGACATCCTCACCCGATCGAACTTCACCGAGGCCGACATCCATGACGTCGTCGCGGCCGCCATCGACCCGTACCGAGTCGTCGGGGACCGCATCTCCTGGTCCGGCCCGCCCCTGATCCTCACCGCGCAGCGGGCGCTCGGCCTCTCGCTCGCGGTCCACGAGTTGGCGACCAACGCGGTCAAGTACGGCGCCCTGTCGAACGAGGCCGGCCGCGTCGCGATGTCGTGGCGGTGTGAGGATGGCGCGTTCGCCTTCGATTGGGTCGAGACCGACGGGCCTCCCGTCGTCCCGCCCGGGAGCCGGGGCTTCGGCTCCAAGTTGATCGAACGGATCGTGGCAGCCTATTTCGAGGGGGAGGGCCACCTGGATTTCGACCCGGCGGGCATCAGGTTCAGGCTGACGGGCGTGCCCGGCAGCATCGCGGTCGAGGCATGATGGTTCGGGTTGCATAATGGGACAGTCCTTCAATCCGGTCGCCGTCCTCGTCGTCGAGGACGACGCCCTGCTTCGGGCCGAGGCCGTCGACCTCTGCATCGAGGCGGGCTTCACGACCTATGAGGCACGGAACGCCGACCAGGCCATCCGACTCCTCGAACGCCATTCCGAGATCCGCGTCCTGTTCACCGACATCGAGATGGAGGGCTCGATGGACGGCTTGAAGCTGGCCCACGCCGTGCGGGAGCGCTGGCCCCCGGTCGCCATCATGGTCACGTCGGGGCGGCGCAAGATGACCAAGGAGGATTTGCCCGACAATGGCTTGTTCTTCGCCAAGCCATACCCGCCGGACGATATCGTCAAGGCCCTCAACGGCATCGCCGCCCAGGTCGTGGGCTAGCCCCGGCCCGGGGCGAACCGATGCCCCGACGAAATCGACGAAGGCGGCGTCCGGGGCCACCGCTCAGGACGCCTCTGACCTGCTCAGGGAGTGGAAACGAACCGGGACCTGCGATGCTAGGCGCGCCGGTAGGAGAGACGACATCCTCCCCTCCTCTGCCCGGCCGGACGGTGATGCACCGACTTTCGGACCTCTGATCAAGGTCGTATGATCGGTCGCACAGTTCCTGATCTCCACCGAGACCGACGGCAGTTAATCGGACGGCGAGTCATCAGCGCTGAAAGTGCGGATGAACCCCGTTTGGATACCGTTTGACGCCCTTGTTCAGCCGGCGGTGCGGCGATCTGATGCCCCCGAATAGGTGCAGGCGGTACCCTTGCACGTGCGCTTGGCCTCGTAGAGAGCCGTATCTGCGTTACGAAGGAGTTCTGTTCGGCTCCGCGCTTCCCCGCCAGACCAGGCGACCCCGATCGTCCCCGTGACGCTCGCAATTTGCCCAGGCCCATCCGCCACGATGCGGAGGCTGTGAAGCAGCCTTTGCACCAGGGCCTCAATGGCTCCTCGACCCACCGTCGGCGGGACCAGAACGGCGAACTCGTCGCCTCCAAGCCGTGCCGGAACACACGAACTCAGGTACTCGGCACGGAGCTGGTCCGCCACGCGGCGCAGCACTTCGTCGCCTGCGGCGTGCCCCAAAGCGTCGTTCACGTCCTTGAAGCCGTCGAGATCGATCAACAGCACCGCAAATTCCGTATTCCTGGCGTCGGCTTCCCGCAGGCGGCTGTCCAAAACCCGGTTGAACTCCGCCCGGTTTGATAGCTGAGTAAGATCGTCGGTGCGAGCGGTCTGTCGTAGCTTTTGCTCCATATGATACTGCTCGGTGATATCCTGAAGCAGGCCCATCAGCGCGACAGGCCTTCCCTTCGTCACCTCGATCTCCGCGAGGCAGCGAACTCGTCGGCGGTTGCCCTTTGCCGTCATCAAGTCAGCATCCAGCTCGAAGGGCAGACCCGTGTTGAGCGTGCGCATCACCGCGGCAAGAAACGCGCTTCTATCCGGCTCCGGAAAGAAGCTCATAATCTCGTCATTCGGCACACCGCCGCTCACGGGCAGCTCATGGATCGCGAAGATGCCGTCTGACCAGGTCGCGGCGCGGAGTCCGAGATCGTAGCGCCAGGAGCCCATCACGGCCATGCGCTCCGCCTGTTTGAACTGCCGCCGCTCGCGCTCGAGGTGCTCGACGGTCAGGCGTCTATCCTCGGCCGCTTCGGCCGCATGTAACGCGGCCATTCTCGCCTCAAGAAGCGCTTCGGCCATGCAGGCCAGTTCCGAGAGAACCTCCACATCAGAGGCGCAGGGTTCACGAGGCTTATCGTCCAGCACGCAGAGGGTGCCGACGACGACCGCATCACCACCGGTCTGCATGACCCGGACGGGCACCCCGGCATAGTAGCAGATGTTAGGGGCGCCAATGACAAACGGACTCGACGCGAAGCGTGGATCGAGTCGAGCATCGGCCACGGTCAAAGGTGCTTCGGTCTCGAAGACAACCGGGCAAAATGCTCCGGCACGAGGCGTCTCGGACGCCAAGGGACCGCATCGCGCCTTGAACCATTGCCGTTCAGGGTCGATGAGCGTGATCGAGGACATGCGGGTGCCGAGCATGCGCTGAGCGAGCTTCGCCAGAGCGTCGAACTCGCGTTCCGGGGCCGTGTCGAGCAGCGCGATCTCAGCGAGCGCCTTCTGGCGCACCGCTTCTCGTTGGCTGTCTGACATGTTCCCTCGCCACGTTCCTCCGCCATAGCTACCTTGGCACTGATGAATGTCCCGTTCCTAACGTTTTGACCAGGAGCCGCCACCGGAGTGATCGAGTCGGCTCGGCCGAGTTGAGGCAAGTCGGTAGCGTCCCTGTACATGTCACCCATGGCTTTGCGCCGAAACAGAGTGAGCCAGTGGCAGCTCTGATGCTTATCGCGATTGCGCAACATGTGACAGCGCTGGCAGCGCGCCGCCAGGTTGGTATCCTGAATATTGGCCGTGTCGTGGTTGCGGCGGGCTACCGTCGGCACCATCAATGCGACGAAACGCGGGCGAGCAAGTCCTCATCACGCGGCCGCTGCCGGAACCGGTGATCCTCGCGATCGAGACAAGTCGAGTTTGCAGCGTATTACCACCAATCATTGCCGAGGCGGGAAACTCTCTGCAGGTGCGGGTGGTCACATATCACGCACCGGACCTGCGTCCTGCGGGAAAATCTAGCTTGTCCAGAATTGAACACGACTTAGGCAGAACGCCGACCGCGCGGCGGACCGGAAGCGTTTTCCCCGTCACGGAGACCCGGCCCGCCGGTGACGCCAGCCGAGCGGCCATGAGGGGGCAGGCTGGTGTGACTGCTGGGTCAATGTTCGGCTGCCAATCCGGTTCCGGCAGCACAACGACTGCCAGAGATTTAGAATCTTGGCGGGCTCCGTTCTGAGGGAGCTGCGATTGCCCATCGCACCACGCAACACCTGCTCGATAGATTTGCTCCAGCTTGATGACAGACGTGTCGAGCTCACCCGTATTGTGTTCGAAGGGGGGGTCAACAGCGAGATTTGCGACCATTGCACGTGTAGTGTCGGAAAATAATATATCGACATTCATAAGTAAAAATTTGA
This sequence comes from Methylobacterium nonmethylotrophicum, assembly GCF_004745635.1. Lineage (GTDB taxonomy): Bacteria > Pseudomonadota > Alphaproteobacteria > Rhizobiales > Beijerinckiaceae > Methylobacterium > Methylobacterium nonmethylotrophicum. The sequence goes on from NZ_SRLB01000007.1 coordinate 132,039, forward strand.
TCATAAATGACATTAATTCAATTCTTTGCCCTCTGTTTGATGGCGAATATCGGTGATCGAGGGTGCGGCATAAGGGTATGATTGTAGGAAAACGGAATTTTCAATTTGACTGTGGGTCTGCAGTGGCGCAGCAGTGTCTGCCGCCTCCGGAACGAGCGCATGCAACGCGAATGGAAAACGTGGCCGCAGATCGCGATCATGGTGCTACAACAGATCAAGAATTTTCCTTGCGGCCACAATCTGCTTTGGATTGAATTCAAAGATATTGATGATGATAACAGCATGGCTAGTTTTGTAATGGATACAGAAGAAACATCCGATGTAGAAGACGTAATGCTTGCTGATTATGTAGTTATGATATTAAAAAAACTAAGAACAAAATACAAAATATCGTCTGCTAGCATTCATTAGATAGAAAACAAATATGTGAGAGAGAAAATTTCCCTGAACGCGGCGCGAAGATGTAAGATCGCCAGGCAATTCTAACGAAGCGCTTACACTTCATCATTAATGTTCGCGGCAATGAGGTCACGAGCTCGATCGTAGACAAAGCGGATTATCCTTGAGGGTCACCGATCTCTCTTGAGCAAGTTTTCTTGAGCCAAGCGTTCTGGATAAGTTCGCATGCGCGCCTGGGCTATGGTCGGAGCGGCGCAGTTTGACAGTACTGGCTCAGCGGGAGGATGGAGTGCCGATCTGCTTTCTCATCCAGCCCCCTCGCCGCCCGCCTCAATCGCGCCACTACTGCTGGAAGGGCGCAAGGTGATGTGGAAGACACGCGTCTGATTGACGAAGTCCGAGATGCTTTCGCTGCATGTCATAGAACTGTCCAACAAGATGCCAAAGGGACTCAATTTTCTGATCTATTTACAAATATTCTGTGCCACCTCACTTGAATAATCCGCAATGCAGGCGCAGGATACCGCCATCGCCAGCCGTTTTAACCTGTAGGCGCTGGTGGCCGAGAGAGACGTGCGCTCCCGCCTGCATCGCGAGGAGCGCTGTCATGGCAATGTCATCTCACAAGCGTCTCACAGCTTCAGAATACGATGCCTGGCTAATTGAATCATCGCATGAAATCATAGCAAAATCTCGTAAGTTGCTAGAGCAAACCAGACCACTTATTGCCATTTATAATTTTGGACCTTTTAAGCCTTGTGTTTGTAAATCTGAGACAACGAAACTAAAATAGATTAATCGTAAATTTTTTTTAAATTTGCTTTAGCATAAGAAATATGAAAGAGCACTTAGGTGGAAAATGCCAGTATTGATGACACAAGCGCTTACTTTTAGTGCGTTACATTGTAGAGCGCGACCCGCTCCAGAGCCTCTTGGAAATCAACATACATTCCTTCTTGAGGAACATGCAGACCCTTCTCCCATCGTTCGACAGTGAACCACTCACCAGTCAACTCGCCAGGATCTTCTGCCTTCCAGGATCGTACTCGGCCGAGCCGCTTCCCATCGCGATAAACCTGCCTCACGCTTGAATGTTTGTCGGAGCCGGGCTTCCATTCTTCGTCGTATGTGATGGACATCGTTTTTCGTCTCCCACGCTGAACGCTACGCCCACTGTCACTCACGGCAGGTGGGTTCGCTTAACGCAACGCGCTTAGTGAGCTAAAACGACCATAGTCGGGCAGAAATTTTCACGCATCGGTCTTGTGGGAGGCGGGGCAGCGGCTGCGATCCACCTGGCTTGCTTTATGTTAATGCACCTCGATTTCTTTCGAGATAAGGGCACATCATCGCCAAAACCTGTTTTGCCCCTTGGCGGCTGTGAGACATGCGCGCTCCCGGGTTACACGAGCGGAGCATGCGATGCCGCGTTTCTTTTTCGACATCCAAGACGGCCAACTGATCCCCGACGACGTGGGAACCGAGTTTCCTAACGCTCATGCTGCCCGCGATGCCGCGATCCGTATTCTGCCAGATATCGCGCGTGAGGAAATGAGTCTGGGTAAAAGCCGGCAGGTTGCGGTGCTGATGCGCGACGAAACAGGGCAGGCATTATTCGCAGCCTCTCTCATTCTTAGCGCGGAATGGTTGATTGACACAGCCTGAGATTTTAACGTAGAGCAGCGTTACCTAACACGAGATGGCCAAATCTGCTGCTTCGAGTCCTTGCTGAATTATTGTCTGCATCGCGAATTTATTCAATAGGAAAAATCTATAGCATTTTTGTTAAAATACTTAATCGATCATGATGAGTTGGCGACTTGCGACGCCTTAGGAGCTGTATGCCATTTCCTTGCGAACGCAGCGGAGTTCGTTCGCATCGTCGCCGCCCTTGAGCGATCTCATGCCCATTGGCACGGCGGCGAGCGGAGTCCGCTCGAACGCGCTTTGCGCGTCGATAGCGTCCCGGGCTCGCTGGAGAAGCGCGATCGTCGACGTCCATATTGCTCAGCTTCGATGACCAGCAGCCGTGGGGTAAGAAAAATTCTCATGGCCTACAACTTCATTGGCCGCACGGTGATTTTTTGAGTATTTTCGTATTTGAGTTGCTATCCGCTCACTGCACACCATATACGTACTGGTGTCGTGGCGATGGGCCAGGACTGCACCGGAGGGCGCCATGCCCACCGACTTTCCTTCTCGCCGGCAGCGTTCCCCAGATTACGGTCGATCGACCCTGCGTGCCGTCATCGTCAACCTGCGGCTCCGTTTGCTCGGCTGGCGCATCGAACAGGCGCTTGAGGAACGCGATCACATCAGGCTCCTGCTCCACCTGAATGCCTGGGCCGAACTGCATCGTCGCACGTCAGAAGGATCAGGTCCGGGAGCACTGCCGAGTGCGAACCGAATAACCACAGTCGAATCCAAGGACGTGTTTTGCGATCGCGCCCGCGACATCTTGTCGAGGATTGCACGCGAGGAGCGGCGTCTCGACAGGATCGTCGGCCGGCTGAAACTGGCACGCATGCAGGGAAACCGTCGCGGTTATGATCGCTCTCATGCTGTCGGCCAAATATCATATGATCGCACGGTGCGCCTTTGGCAGCAGATCTCACTATCGTTTCATTCCAGGAGATAGTCGTGCCCTACGGTGCTGAGGTTATCGAACAAATCGAGCGGGATCACAGACGGATCGGCCGCCTGCTTCAAGCCATCGACAATGGCCGCTGGTGGAGTGCCGACGAGCCTGGGCGAGCCAGTCTCGAGACGATCAGAGGCGCGGCAATGCAGATCCATGAAGCGACGATGCTGATTGAGCGCTTGCTCAGCGGTATCGGCACGAGCTCCACGCGTGACCCGAATTCTTTGGCGTCGTTACCGGTAGCCATGGCCATTCCTGGTCCCTGAACCTCGTTCGCGCAAGGAACGTACGTGCGTGGGTCCAGTGCCCCGCATATCAGGGTGTCAAGGCCATGGCCCCCTTCCGCGGCTCCGTCGGCCGCGGTCCGAGAGGGTCCCTCGGAGCACCCGCGTTCGCATCCCGGCGGCGAAGAGCCAGCAACGCAGCACAGAGGGTTGGCTGGATGACGGATCGTCCGATCGAGCTTGACGAACGGCGCGGCATGGCCGCCCAGAAGGCGACGAAGGTGCGCCGCAGGCGAGCTGCGGTGAAAGCGCAACGTGCGGGCCTCGTCGCGCGCCAGCACGACCTGGAAGCCCACCTGTTCGCGGCCGAGGCGACGACATGGCCGGAGGCCGCCGACAAGGCGAAGTATCTGCTCGAAAGGTTTGCCGCGACGCTCTCGTGCGATGATCCTCGCTTGCAGAGCATGGTCACCGCCGTGTTGTCCGACTTCGCGCGTCTGTCGGGGCCGACCAAGCCCGAGGCGCAAGACCCGCAGGCTCCCAACATCTGACCGGAGAAGTCCAGATGACTAGCGATCGAACTCGTGGAAACCGTGAAGCCAAGAAGCCGAAGAAGGAAACCCCGAAAGTCATCGCGGCGGCACCGAGCACGAAGGGCCAGGTCGTGGCGAACGGCAAGCCCGGCGTGAAACGGTAGCCCGTCCGGGCTCGAACGACCGGCTGAGTGCCTTGCCGTCCCGTGGTGGCGGCAGGCGGCCGATACCCGATAGCCGGCTTTCGAGCCGGAGGTGAGCGTGGCCGTCACGCTGCCATCCGGGCTGCGACATCGAACCCATGCAGCGATGGTCCGACGATCGCCTCGGTCTCACGAAGTGGCGCGTCGGCGAGCGGGGACATCCCGCTCCTCGATCGCGATACAGGCTTGGCACCCGATCTCGCCCAAGCGGCTACGGACCATCGGTGCCGATCCATCGCGCGAAGCCAATGGCGTGTCGTCATGGTTTCCGCCCGCCTCTTGCCCGGCTGCGCACATCATGACGAACTCCTGTCGACCATTCAGCGCCTTTGCGGTTTCGATCTGCCGTTGATGCTCAGATCGCCTCCGCTTGGGTCAAAGGGAACGACGGGACCGCCGCAGCCCGTGCAGATCGAGGCACCGAGCTTGTTCATGCGCTCGTCGCGCCTGCGGTCGGCCTCCCTTCTTTTTCTCGCGCGGTCTTCGATTTTCGCGGGATCCAATTTGACCTTGGAAGCGGCTTCATCGACGGATCGCTCGGTGGAGTGCCCAGAACCGGTCCCGGCACCGGGCGGGCGCGCTCCGGCGCTCGACCAGGTGCTGGAGAGGACAGCCGCGCAGATCAGCGTGGCCAGAAACACCACTGCATTATTTTGACGGTTCATCGAGGGACCTTCTAAAAACCCACTCTATCATGTTTTGACATGAAAGGGTGCCGGCTGGATTCCGACGCCGTCGCGGGTTTCGGCCCATGGGGACCACGACGCCCAAATGCCTGCCACCACCGCGAATGCCGCGATGGGAGAGAGCGACCGACCGCTGCCCTGCCGGGGGCCGGTTGTGGCTTCGATGATCACGTTCCGGTCCGGCGAACGGAAAAGCTCTTCGTTCGTGCTGTACAGATCGCCCATTCGTGTCATGGATCGTTCGAGTGCAGCCACGTGAACCGGAGACGCGAGCCGACCCGCGTTCAGGGAGAGCGCGACCCTGCCGTCCCTCTGGAGACACGCGATGCGCATCCACGTCGGCTGTGAAATGACCTACGACTTCGTGCAGGACACGCCGGTCGTCACGATGCTCAACGTCCACGCGTCGCGGTTCTCCGATCTTGAGCGACCGGATTATCTGCTGACGGTGCCGGCAGTGCCCCTGGAAGGTTATCGGGACACGTTCGGGAACTGGTGCAACCGGCTCGTCGCGCCAGCCGGGCGTTTCACGCTCAAGACCGACACGGTCGTCCGCGACCACGGCAACGGGGACATGACCGACACGGTCGCACGGCAGGAGGAGGTGCGCAGCCTGCCCGTCGACACGCTGCTCTACCTGCTCGGGAGCCGGTACTGCGAGACCGATCGCCTGTCGCAAACCGCCTGGGACCTGTTCGGCGCCATGGCACCGGGATGGGCGCGGGTGCAGGCGATCTGCGACTACGTTCACGATCGCATCGCCTTCGGCTACGAGCATTCCCGGCCCACCCGGACGGCGCTGGAGGCCTTCGAGGAACGTCGCGGTGTCTGTCGCGACTACGCCCATCTCGCGATCGCGTTCTGCCGCTGCCTCAACATCCCGGCTCGCTACTGCACCGGTTACGTCAGCGACATCGGTCTGCCGTTGCCGCATGCTCCGGGAGATTTCGCGGCCTGGATGGAGGTCTTCCTGGGCGGCCGCTGGCACACCTTCGATCCGCGCAACAACAGCTCGCGAATCGGCAGAATCCTGATCGCCTACGGACGCGACGCCGCCGACGTGCCCCTGACGCTCACGTTCGGGCCGAACACCCTCGTGGATTTCCGGGTGACGACCGAGGAGGCGACGCCGCTCACGACATGAGACGATCCGGCCCGGCTCGCGGGCTCGCGCAGGTCGCCCCTTGGTCACGGGGCGGCTTGCAGGTCTGCGCTGCGTTTCGGGGCCGGATCAATCCTGCATCGCGGCGGGTTGACGCCGTGCCGCATCTGCCGCGGTGCGGAGCGAGACATGATCAACCTGTTGCTGTCCTCGATGATGCTCGCGATCGAAGCCCAGAAGGTCGTCGAGCTGCGAATGGTCCGGCTGGCCTGGGGCGGTCCCGAGGGGTGGGCCGAGGCTCAGTCCATGGTGACGGAGAAAGTCTCGGCGGCCGGCGAGGCGATGGTGACGCTCTCGTCCGGCGGGTCGCCCGAGATGGTGGTCGCCCGCTACCGCGAGCACGTGGCGGCGAACACCAAGCGGCTCGCGGCGCCATGACCGCCTCGGGAGTGTCCGCTTCAGAAGTGACCGCAACGAGCGTCGCGATGAACGCGCAGCGCCTGGTGGAGACCGAGCACCGACTGGCCCTCGCCGATCGCGCGTGGCGGGCCGAGGTGCAGCGGCTCCATGGGCCCGACGGCGTCCTGCTCCACGGCTACGGCCCCCTCGGCAGGGGTGAGCCAGGGACGCCGCAGCGTATGGCGTACGAGGCCCGACGAGCCGCCGTAGCGGCTTGGCGGCAGGTCAGGGCCCGCGGGATCTCCGCGGCATGATCGTCGGACGAACTCGAACGCTCGCTTTTCCACCGGTATCGGTCGCCGTGCGAACGAGCCGGGCAAGGTCACCTGGGGACCGGCGGACGGCCGGACCTCGGGTAGCTGACCGCCGGACGGTCGTCCGTGGAATCTCCAGGGATGTATCCTGACACCCTCTCTCGGCGTATGCCGCGTCCTCCGGTACTCCCGACATACCGTTCGCGAGCACCCACGAGGGACCGGAAGGACCGCCGCCGTGCCGGGCGGCGGTCTCCACCGGCCCCAAGGAACCTGGACCCTCCGCGATGACCGAACCCGCAACGCGCCGGACGCCCGGCAAGGAGCCCCGGATCTCGACCGGCGTGCCCGGTCTCGACGACGTTCTCTGCGGCGGCCTGACCCCGAGCCGGCTCTATCTGCTGGAGGGCACCCCGGGCACGGGCAAGACCACCATCGCGCTCCAGTTCCTCCGCGAGGGGGCGGCCCGCGGTGAACGGGCGCTCTACGTCACCCTGTCCGAGACCTCGGACGAACTCCGCGCCGCCGCCGCGACGCACGGATGGTCGCTCGACGGCATCGACCTCTACGAGCTCGTCGACGAGATGGGCCTCGATCCCGACAGCGAGCAATCGATCCTGCATCCCTCCGAGCTCGAACTCGGCGAGACCGTCAAGGACGTCATTGCCCGCGTCGGCGAGACGAAGCCCGACAGGGTCGTGTTCGACAGTCTCTCGGAGCTGCGCCTGCTCGCTCAGAACCCGCTGCGCTACCGGCGTCAGATCCTGGCGCTCAAGCGGTTCTTCGCCAAGCGCGCCTGCACGGTGCTGCTGCTCGACGACAAGACCTCGGAGACGGGGGATGTCCAGCTGCACAGCATCGCGCACGGCGTGATCTCCCTGGACCAGATGGCGCGCGAATACGGGTCCGAGCGGCGACGGCTGCGGATCGTGAAGATGCGCGGCATCAAGTTCAGCGGCGGCCACCACGACTTCGCCCTGGAGACCGGCGGCATCCGGGTGTTCCCGCGCCTGATCGCGTCCGAGCACCACGCGGCCTTCGACCCGGTGGCCAAGTCCACCGGGTCGGCCGAGCTCGACCTGCTGCTCGGTGGCGGCCTCGTACCCGGAACCAACATGCTCCTGCTTGGGCCCTCCGGCGTCGGCAAGACCACGACCGCGGTCCGGTGCATGAAAGCGGCGCTGGAGCGCGGCGAGACGGCGACCTACTACCTGTTCGATGAGGGACTCGCGACCCTGATGACCCGGGCGGCCACGCTCGGCATGGATCTCAGACCGCATGTCGAATCCGGGCGGCTGACCATCACCCAGATCGACCCCGCCGAGGTTTCGCCGGGCGAGTTCGCCACCATGGCCAGGGAGGCGGTCGAGAAGCGCGGGTCGTCGGTCGTCGTCATCGACAGCCTCAACGCCTACCTGCACGCGATGCCGGGCGAGGAATTCCTGGTCCTGCAGATGCACGAGTTGCTGAGCTACTTCAACCAGCAGGGCATCACCACCCTGCTGGTCCTCGGCCAGCACGGCGTCGTCGGCGAGGTCCGGACGGATGTCGACCTGAGCTATCTCAGCGACGGCATCCTGCTGTTCCGGTTCTTCGAGGCTCAGGGCATGGTTCGCACCGCCCTCTCGGTGATGAAGAGCCGGGTCAACGCGCATGAGCGCACCATCCGCGAGCTGAAGCTATCCGAGGGCGGCCTCGAGGTCGGCCAGGCGCTCGAGGACTTCGAAGGGGTGCTCACGGGCTTGCCGGCCTACCGGGGCAAGGTGGCGATGCTGACGGGTCAGGCTCCGGCGGGTGGCGAGGCGTGAGCATGCCGGTCGCGCACGAGGAACGCATCCTGATCCTGGCGCCGCGGGGGCGCGATGCCGCAGTGATCGGGCAGGTGCTCGCCGGGACCGGCACGCCCGCACAAGCCTGTCCCAACCTGACGGGCTGGCTCGACGGCCTGCGGGACGGCGCTGGTGCCGCCCTCGTCACCGAGGAGGCGCTGGAAGGTGACCTCACCGACCTGTTCGCGTGGCTCGATGCGCAACCGGCCTGGTCGGATTTCCCCTTCATCGTGCTGGCGACCCGCCAGGCCGGCCGCCGCTCCGAGCGTGCGTCGCAGCGGCTCGCCCGGCTCGCCAATGTCGTGCTGCTCGAGCGCCCGGTGAATGCCGAGACGCTCGTCAGCGCCGCGGCCTCCGCCCTTCGGGCGCGCCGCCGCCAGTACCAGGCTCGTGAGCATCTCCTGGAGCGCGAGCGGGCTCAAGCGCAGCTCCGGCTCGCCAACGAGGATCTCGAGCGGCGCGTGGCCGAGCGCACGCGGGAGGTCGAGACCGCTCACGAGACCCTCGCCTTCGCCCTCGACGCCGCCGGCATGGCGTCCTGGGACCTCGATGACCGCACCGGCGCGGCGCGGCGCTCGCCCCGCTTCGACGCCGTCTTTGGGTACGGCGAGGCAGGCCCGCACTGGGACAGAGAGAGCCTGATCGCGCACGTCGTCGAGGAGGACCGCGACATCGCCGAGCGCGCTTTCGCGGCGACCCGCGAGACCGGCACGCTCGACCTCGAGTGCCGCATCCGGCGCGCCGACGGACAGGTGCGCTGGATCGCGCTCAGGGGCCGAGTCCGCGACGAGGGCGATACGGCGACGCGGATCGCCGGCATCCTGATGGACCGCACCGACCAGCGCTTCACCGAGGAGGCTCTGCGCCAAGCCCAGAAAATGGAAGCGATCGGGCAGCTCACCGGCGGCGTGGCGCACGACTTCAACAACCTGCTCACCGTCATCGTCGGCGGGCTCGACATGATGCTGCGTCGGCCCGAGCAGGTCGAGCGCGTGAAGCGCCTGGCCGAGGCGGCCATGGGCGCGGCAAGGCGCGGCGAGCAGCTGACCCAGCAGCTTCTCGCCTTCTCCCGGCGCCAGATGCTGCGGCCGCAGACGCTCAACCCGAACCGGCTGCTCCTGGACTTCAAGCCACTCGCCGAGCGGGCGGCCGGCGGAGCCGTCGAGCTGGCCTTCGACCTCGATCCCGCGATTGATCCGATCCGCATCGATCCGGCCCAATTCGAAGCGGCGGTGCTCAACCTCGTCGTCAACGCGCGCGATGCGATGGAGGGACGGGACGGCCCCGCCCGCATCGCCGTGACGAGCCGGAACATCCACCTCGGTACCTCGGCCGTCGCCGACAAGGGGGTGCCGCCCGGTCCCTACGTGACGGTGTCGGTCACGGACACCGGCAGCGGCATCCCGTCCGACGCGCTCCCGCGCGTGTTCGAGCCCTTCTTCACCACGAAGGAGGTCGGCAAGGGAACAGGGTTGGGATTGAGCCAGGTCTACGGCTTCACGCGCAGCGCCAACGGCTTCGCACGCATCGAGTCCGAGGTCGGGCGGGGCACGACGGTCAGCCTGTGTTTCCCACGCTCGACCGATCCAGCCGGCGAGGAGCCTGGGACCGGGCCGGTCAGCGCCCTTCCGCTCCGCCGAGCCGGCGCGGGCGAGACGGTGCTGCTCGTGGAGGACGACGAGCCAGTGCTCGCCATGGCTGTCGAGAGCCTCGAGGAGCTGCGGTACCGGGTGGTCGTCGCACGCAACGCCGCGGAGGCGCTGGAGCACCTCAGGGGGGTGGAGCGCATCGACATCCTGTTCTCGGACGTGGTGATGCCAGGCGGCATGAACGGCTCGCAGCTCGCCGTCGAGGCGCAACGGCTCCGTCCCGGCATCAAGGTCCTGCTCACTTCGGGCTATGTCGCCAATCTCGACGAGGGGCAGGTCATCGGGCGCGGCGAGCTGCCGGTGCTGAGCAAGCCCTATCGCCGCGACGAACTCGCCCGCTCGCTCCGGCTGGTGCTTGGCGGCGAAAGACGCTGAAGGCGTCACCAATGACGATCCGGTGCCAGCCTTCGGAGATGCCTCCACGATCGTCATCCAATTATTTTCCGATGAATTATATTTTTATGTGAAAGACCGTAAAATAATCAAACTATCGGATGAAGCCATGGCTCATCGGTAAATCCGTACTTAGACAACGCAACAAAAATAGTCAAACATGTCTGAAAAAAGATCAGCCTGATCTCATCACCGGCGTCTTCTTGATCAAAAATGAGCTACAGCCTCGACATATCGATCGGCATATGATCGTCAATGCTCCGTGATCGCGCCAGGATAGGTAGTAAAATTTGGGCTAATCCTCACCAATGACGTTACAGCGCAATTCAACGCAGCCCTTTGCTTTCGATAGGCTACCGAGCTCGTATGACGACACCGATCGGCGGGGAGATCGGCCTCGGCGCGAAGAGGCCCGACGAGGCAGAGGGTACAATCCTGGCATCTTATGTCGAAGCGGACAGCTGCGCGATGAGGCCACCTTTGCAAGATTTCGTATTACAAACCGAACGCGCAAAAAGTTTTTTCTCTGCGCCCTTGCTAATTCGCCTGATCCGAACCATATGAGACGAGTTGATCATTGGCCGGATTGCCGGGCTTTTCGTTCCGCTTACCCCGGGCGTCCGCTCTGTTATTCTCTCCAGATCTGCCGATAGTTGGAGCTTTAGCGACGCTGTGGCGCGCTGAGTTCATGCATGCACCTGGGAAATATGGAGATGACGATGAGCATCGGCACCGTGAAATGGTTCAACGTGCAAAAGGGTTTCGGCTTCATTCAGCCGGATGATGGCACCAAGGATGTCTTTGTCCACATCTCAGCAGTCGAGCGGGCTGGCATGCAGACCCTTACCGATGGACAGAAACTCTCCTACGAAATGGAAACCGATCGCCGCAGCGGCAAGCAGTCTGCCGGCAATCTGCAGTCGGCATAAAATTCACTACATTGGGGTGAGGACATATCTGTCCTCACTTTCATTGCTTAAACTTAAGGTGTCGGTAGCTTTTTAAGCGAAAAAGCGGCGTAAATTTTGAGAAAATCTATAATTCGTTCTTTGCGTTGTAGCAATCAAGCTGTCGCCGCTTCTCGGCAATCGATACTCGCAATAGGTTGGCGACCAGCGTCGCGGCGTCAACTATCCGATCGCACCTACTGCGATCACTCGGTCCACGAACCGCACTGACACGCCTCAAACCGGTTTTTGTCCCCAATCCGATCCCTCGTCAGGAACCGAGCCTGAGCCATGGGCAAATGCAATGAAGCGCCTCTGGGTGAAAGGCTGGGTTCCGCCTCCGCGGCACGCCAGACCTTGCAAGCCTGGTTTCAGGCGGGGGGCGCCAAGAACGACCTGGCCTCTGCGGACAGGCAAGCCGAACGGCGGGCTATCTTCGCAGCGAGAGCTATTCGTCTGACCGAGCGAGAGACAGAACGAGCTGCTTGAAAAGTAACTCGGATTATCCAGTAGGCTAGAGCAGAAGCCCAGCAAGTGCGTGAGCGCGAGCTTGCGGCGCCTGAGGAAATGCTGCGTGCTGCCGATGCCGCAGTCGCTAAAGTTAAGCTGTGTGCCAAGCAGCAGGCCGCGCGAGATGCCCGCAAGGCGCAAGCTCAGATGTGGTTGCAATGCATTTTGGCGGAACTAGCAGATCTTCCCGATCATGAATAAAGGATCAAGCCACGTGTCCCATAAATTCAAACTGCGCCAACAAGTCCGCATGGTTCAAGGCGGCTTCTCCGACAGGTTGACGAGCAGCGGAGATACTTTCGAAATTGTGCAGCTCATGCCAGAGGATCGGAGTGGGGAGGCGTCGTACCGTATCCGATCTCGTATGGGAGATCGCGCTGTCAGAGAAAGTGAGATTGCCGCTATTTTCTAGTGAATCAAGCCGGCGATGCGGTAGATCATAGCGTTTATAATATATAACTTATCGGGAGAAAATTTTCATGGCAAAGAATTTCATCACTGGTTCAGCGCGCAGTCCTTCCAATGAAGAATTTCGTCGGCGCATTGAAAAATTAACGGAAATGCCCTCATACGCTGGGCTTCCGACAAATAAGCATAGGCAAAAATCCTGGAAAAAGCCATTTGCATGGCAGCCGCGGGAGCGTCCTTTGGACGGCACCGGATAAGCAATTTAACATATCCTGAAAAATAGATGGCATATTTGTCCTTCTACCCTGCAAGCGCCGTGGTGAAGCTCACCATGCTCTGAAAGTATTCCCATGCCCACTCAGCGCGTCGATGCCTCCCCTGTCGCAACAGGGGCACTCGGCCTCGACACCATTCTGGGGGGCGGCTTCGCGGCCAACCGTGCCCACCTGGTCGAGGGGCGGCCGGGCTCAGGCAAGACCACGCTCGCGCTGCAATTCCTCCGCGACGGGGCGCGGCTCGGCGAGCGCTGCCTCTACATCACCCTCTCGGAGAGCCGGCGCGAGCTCGCCTCCGTCGCCTCCCGCCACGGCTGGTCGCTCGACGGCATCGAGATCTTCGAGCTGGTGCCGCCCGAGCTCAGCCTCGACCCGCGCCAGCAGCAGAGCCTCGTCCATTCCTCCGACCTCGAGCTCGGCGAGACCGTGCGGCTCGCCATCGCGGAGATCGACCGGGTCAAGCCGCAACGGGTGGTGTTCGACAGCCTGTCGGAGATCCGCCTGCTCTCGCAGAGCTCCCTACGCTACCGCCGCCAAGTGCTGGCTTTGCGCAGCTATCTCCTCATCCACGACACCACCGCGCTCCTCCTCGACGACCTCACCGTCGACCAGGACGACCTCAACTTGCACAATCTCTGCCACGCGGTGATCCAGCTCGAACAGCTTGTCCCCCTCTATGGCGGCGAGCGCCGGCGCCTGCGGGTGATCAAGATGCGCGGTACGCATATCCGCGGCGGCTACCACGACTTCGTCATCCGTCGCGGCGGCCTCTCGGTGTTCCCGCGCTTGGTCGCGGCCGAGCACGGCCATCCCTATGAGGTCGACCGCCTCAGCAGCGGTAATAGCGCCCTCGACGCGATGCTCGGCGGCGGACTCGACCGAGGCACCAGTACGATGCTTCTCGGCCCCTCCGGCGTCGGCAAGTCGTCGACCGCGCTCGCCTACGTGACGGCGGCGCTGGCGCGGGGCGAGCGCGGGCTCATCCTGAGCTTCGACGAGCCGACAGGGATCCTGATGCGCCGGGCTGCCGGTCTCGGTATGGACATCGCGGATGCGGTCGCGGAGGGGCGCCTGCGGGTCGAGCAGATCGACCCGGCGGAGGTTTCGCCGGGCGAGCTCGCCGCCATGGTGAGCGACGCTGTCGAGCGCGAGGGCGTGCGGCTCGTGCTGATCGACTCGCTCACCGGCTATCAGAACGCGATGCCGGACGAGCAGTACCTACTGCCTCATATGCACGAGATCCTGACCTACCTGAACCAGCAGAGGGTGACGACGCTACTCATGTTGGTCCAGCACGGCTTGGTGGGACAGATTTCGGCCGCGATTGATCCTACCTACCTTGCTGACACCCTACTTTTGTTTCGGTTCTTCGAGGCGGATGGGCACTTGCGCCGGGCGGTGTCGGTGATCAAGAAGAGGATCGGACCGCACGACGACACCATCCGGGAATTCTGGATTGATGCTGATGGACTTCACGTCGGCAGACAACTCGTAGATGCATTGTGGCAGTGAGCGTATGTTCGTTGTCACTTCTATAGACTCTTATTATCAGTATAAAAATATATATTGCTTCGAACATAATTTAAGATATCGAAATCATACAACTGATACGTGGCGCTAATATATCGTATAATGATCCTATTAAATTGATTTTATCTGCCAAATCTGTTTGAAATATACATAATTCTTTCATTGAATATTTTTATGCGCAAATGAATGTCTGGTAAAAATGAACACCGGACGTTCCCAATCTGAAAGCGAATGTCCGCAAGGGGTCAACAGCATGGATTGCGCGAGCACCACCAGACGGCAGATGGCCCCGGCCAGTCATCACCCCGAGCGAGAACACGTCGCGCTTCGTCCCGAAGCACAGAGCCCTGCGGAGGGCGTCGCGCCAACCCATGCCGGTCTGGTGCGCGTAGCCGGTCAAGGCGGCGGTCATGGTGTATAGCCACCACCGCTCCTCCGGCTTGAGGCCGAGCCAGTTCCTGATGGCGACGTCGCATTGCTCGATTGACACGTCGTCCTGCTCGATGGCCCAGACGAGGACGAGAAGTTCCTTACCCAGGAGGCGCTGTACGCCGTCGTTGCCTTGCGCCCAGGATCCGGAGCGCTTGCGCTCGGCCTTCAGGCGCCTGTTGAACTCGGAGCGGACCTCGCCCGAGATGGCGTCCCACTTGGAGCGCGAGGCCGAGGCATCAAAGGCTTCGTCGGAGGAAGCGCGACGGGCGGCGGTCGTCGCGAGTGACGTAGCCGAGGCTCCGCGCGACGCAGGTGGTTGCCCCTACGCATCGTTGGGCGGCGGGACGAGCATGGCAACGCGCTCAAGGACACGGGCGCGTGCCGCGTCGTACGCCGCCTGCCCGGCTTTCTGTCCGCCGCACCGAACCAGGCCCGCCACATTGATGACTTCGCTTACCGAGACCGTGGGCCGGCCGATGGCGAGCGGACCAGCCGGGGAACGGCGGATCGCGCCCATCTTGATAAGGGCTCTCGCCAGGTCCTCGTCGACTGTGAAGGCCCGGGCAAACATGTCGAGGTGCGCCCGCAGCCGGCCGAGCTCGTCCCGGACGGCATAGAGCTCCGCGCGCAGCCGGGCGGCCTCGTTCTCGACGCCCTTGCGCTCGGCCCGCAGCGTCGCGACCTCGGCCCGCAGCGCATCGAGCTCGGCGATGCGGGCGAGTTCGGCCTCGCGATGCTCCTCGCGCCACCGGCGCGCGCGGTCGGCGGCGGCGACGCGGCGGCGTGCGGCGGCGGTGGTCTCGCGGTCGGTGGGATGGGGCTCGGTCATGCCAGTAGGATGCCGGCGCGAGCAGCAAGCCACCAGGGCCGGTTCGAGGATCGGATGGCCTGTCCCGAGGCACGGCCGGTTCACACGGTTCGCAGAGGGAAAACGCCCATTTTACACGATTCGTAACGGGGAACGCCTCCCCCGGCCCCGCAGGGGCCATAGAGGGAGGTCGCGGTCGATCAGCCCCGGGTTGATGCCGAAACCCGACATGGGCCTGGAAGGCGCAGGGAAGCCCTCCTGGCCGGGGGGTTCGCGTCACCCCTGTAGGACACGGGCGTTCGCCGGTGAGGCGCGTAGCCCCCGTTTCTGTGCCACCTACAGGCAAGTATTGGGTTCCGGTTCTGGCGTTAATCATGGACGTTCGAGGGCCGTTGACCTTCTCGTGGTCGAGGTCAATCCTTGCCGTGCCCGTAGTCGGGCTGTCGCTCCTGAACATCCCCCAAACCCGGTCCTTGTCGGTGCAGAGGTGCCCCCGACGAGGTCCCCCAACCCGGAGACCACCGTGACCACCCTTAACGAGATCCGGGGCCATGCCGTGCCCCCGGAGGCATGGCCCGCCCGCGCCATGCCATCCGAGACCCGCGACTTCACCGCCCTCGACTACCTCCGCTTCATCCATCCCGTCGGCAGCCACGGCGTCGTCCGCATCGCGGCGCGGGTGAACATCGGCACCGGCCGGAAGGCGAAGTACGTGTTCCGCGAGCGCCGCTTCAGCGTGAAGCGCATCCGCCTCGGGCACGCCTCTGTCGTGAGCGCCCTCAAGGAGCTCAGCTTCCACACCTTCTGCACGTTCCCCTACCCGAAGCCGGGCGAGCCCGTCCCGGAGGCGTCGGACGCCAACTTCACCTCGATCTGCGCCAATTGGATCGACCTCGACTACTACGGCGTCCAGGGCCTCGCGGGGCTGTCCAAGGGCGACGTGCTCGACATCGTCCAACGCCGTTGCGAGGAGAAGCGCTGGCCGGCTCCGAGCTACGTCATGTCGTCCGGAAGGGGCATGCTCATCGTGTGGCTCTACGAGGTAGCGCCCCGCGAGATCCTGCCCCGGTGGCGCGCCGTCCAGCGCACCCTGAACCGCGAGTTCGAGGACCTCGGTCACGACGCCACCGGGATGTCGCCGACGCACCTCTACCGGTACTCGGGCAGCTACAACCCCAATGCCCTCGCCCCGGCCTTCATGATGTGGCCGTACTACACCGCCGACGTCCGCCGGGGGACGTTCGACGAGCTCGCCGCCGCGGTCATGCCGGTTTCGCGGCGCAAGGCGAAGCTGTTCGTCGCCGAGAAGCTCGACGGCATCGCCAAGCGGGCCGCCAAGCAGGCCGGGCGTGACCGGGCGCGGCGGGAGGAGGAGGTGGCCCCGACCACCGCCCCTGCCGCGCCGGCACGCAAGAAGCGCGAGCGGGTGGGCGGCCACCTGACCGGCCGCTCGTACTGGCGGGCCATCGCCGCCGACATCGAGCGCCTGCGCGCCCACCGGTTCGGCGGGAAGCGGATGGTCGAGGACACCGGTCGCTCGACCATGGCGTTCGCGGCGACGATGGTCCAGGCCTGGCTTCTGCCGGCGTGCGACCTCGACGGGTGGGTCCGGGACCAGGCGCACGCCTGGGGGCTCGACGAGGAGGAGGCCCTGTCCTGCACGAGCGGTGTCCGCAAGGCCGCCCGGGACGCTGCCAACGGCGAACGGAAGGCGTGGCTGAAGAAGGAGGTCGACCCGCGCTACCGGCCGGGCCCGAAGCGGCTGATCGAGCTCCTCAAGGTGCAGCCGGCCGAAATGGGCGCCGCCGACCTGCGCATCCTGGTGACCGCCGAGCGGAGGCGGGACGTCGTGGCGGACCGCCAAGCCACCCTGCGCCGGTCCCGGGGGGCCAAGGCCCGCACGGATCAGCAGGGCGCCCGGCTCGCCATCGGGGTCGAGGCCCTGCGCCTTCGCCGCGAGCAGGGGCTCGACCGCCCCGCCATCGCCGCCCGGCTCGGCGTCACCACCCGCTACCTCGACACCGCCCTGCGCGACGCCAAGGCCATCGAGACCATCGGCACGGTTACCGCCCCGGACAAGCCGATCAAGCCGCGCCGTTCACATGGTTCGTCACGGGGTACTTCACGCGCGAAGGTCGGAAATACTTCCGGCGATGCGACCGTCGCGCTTGTGGCGCCCGAGGGGGAGGCCTATACTGGAGATGTCACGGTGAAGGGCACCTACCTCCCAGACGACGCCCGCTGCGCGCCTCACGGCCCGGCGGGCGTTTCCGTTCCCGAAGAGGTGTCGGCATGAACCGCCCCCTCGTCATCGACCACCGCAGCGCCGTCGACCTCCGTCGCCGCGAGCTCCAGGCGCTGCGCCAGCGGGCCCTCGACGCCTGGTACGGCGGCGCCAAGCCGGCCAGCCCGCACGGTCGCCGGGTCTACACCCACGACCGGCCCGCCTACCTGACGGAGGACCACGCCCCCCTGCTGCCGCTGCCGGCCCCCGCCGCGGGCCAGGCTGCGCTTCGGACGATCCTGCGGGGATTGCGAGGGGATGGCGAGTACGCGGCGCTTGGGGCCTGGGACGACGAGCAGGGCGGCCCGGCGCGACGTGCCCTCGTCGCGGCCGGGACGCTGCTCGCCGGGGAGCCGGACGACGACGCCCGGGAGCGTGCCGACTTCCTGTTGCGATACGCCATGTCTCACGTCGTCTCGAACCTCGACGCCCGCCGCGAGCGACTGCTGGCCCGGCCGGCGCCGGCGCCGTGGTCATGGGAAGCGGCCGCCCGGGTCTGGGGCTGACACCGGCCGACGGGACAGGCAGCCAAGGTTAAGCCAGTCCGTCCTTCCGACGACTGCATGGTTTCGACCGCGCGAAGCGACGCGGTTGCGCGCGTTCCGGTTGCGCTCCCCTATGCGAATCCGGGGCGCGCGCAGCGTCGCTGCATGGAACAAACCGCCGCAATTGGCGCTGCTTCGTCCCCCAACCGGCTGGACGACCCGCGCAAGCGTCGGTCGCTTTCCAGCCTGAGCGCGCGGGTCGCGATGGCGAACGTCATCGCCCCCATCGTCTCACGGATGTCCTCTGCCTCGCCGGCATGATCGCGGATCCCGGGAGAGGCGCCATGGCGCGGGGGCCTCAGTCACCCGTCGAAAGCTGGCCGATCCCGCTCGCGCACCGCGGGTCGGTGAACTGGGACGGCAGGTCGAGCTGCTCGCCCTTGAGCGTGACGATGAAGTTCTGCCTGACGCCCTTGACGACGTATGTGCCGCCGAGCCCGGGGCCGCGGCCGCGCTCGCTCGTGCCCTTGCCGACGTGGCGCGAGAGGATCTTGCCGGTCTTGGCGTCGTGCGTGCCGCAGGTCACCACGACGGTCCAGTCCACGCCCGCCGGCCTGGCCTCGACGGTGGCGTAGCGCGTGACGCCGTGGCCCCCGGGGGCCTGCACGCCGTAGTGCCAGATGTCTCCGCGAGCAGGGAACGGGGCCTCGGCGGCCCTGCCCGGGGCGGCTGCGACGAGGGCGAGGAGGACGAGGAGGATGCGGGTGCTGATCACGACAGGGTCTCCAGGATGGTGGTGGGGGATGCCGCCCAGGCCGAGCCGTCCGGCTCGAACCAGACGGTCGCGGCGGCGGTGACGACGGCGCCGGTGTCGCGGCGGCGGAAGCCGGGCTGCGCCGGGCGGTAGCCGATCCGCACCGCGTCGGCTGCCCGAGGGGCATCGGCCAGGGTGCCCTTGATCCAGGCGTGGACGTCGCGCTGGCCGGTGCTGACGCACCGCAGACGGGCGCTCTCGCCGGCGTGGAGGACGCACCCGGCCAGCGCGAGGGACGGGGCGTGGCCGATGACGATGCCGTTGCTGCGGATCGACCACAACTTACGGCTGCGATTGTAGTACACGTGCTCGTGGGATGGCGTGGTCATCGCGGGCGTTCCGGGAGGATGGCGACGGCGGCGCGGGGGGACGCGCCGGGGAAGGGCATGCCGGCCTGGGCGGGTCGGGGGCCCCCTATTCGGGCAGCCCCCGAGTTGGGCCGCCCTATCGGGGCGGCCGCGGCGGAGGCGACTTCACGCGGCATGGCGGTCATCCGGCATGTCGTCCTCGGGGGGACCGTCGGGGCCGCGCGCGAGCTCCTCCCCCATGGCCTGGTCGTACTCGTCGCCCTGTTCCTTCATGTGGAAAGCAGGGTTAGGCCGTGGCGGCGAGTTGACGGGCCCAAGTCCCTCGGACTCGCCGGCATGGAACCGGACATCGAGCCCCATGCGCGGTACGACACAGGGCAGCAACGCATTGTCGCGTTCCTGCAGCGGCCTCGTCGCCATGGCCGTTTGCTCGGCGACGATGAGTTCGAGGGCCGCCTCCCGCGGCGACATCTGTCCGCGCGTCGCGAGTTCCATCACGCGGGTGCAGCGGCGCTTGAAGCCGGGGGCGGCCAGATCGCAGATCTCGCCCGCCTTTACGGCACTTTCGATGCGGTTGCCCGCCGCGATATTGAAGAGGATGAGCGGCTTCAACATCTCGATGTCATCCAACGACATATTTGGCTTCTTCCTCTCAGAGAAAGGAATGGTGGCAGCTTGACTGGACATAACGTGTCTCCACTGGTTGGACATCGGGGATGGAAAGGGCGGCCTTCTCGGCGGCGAGCGCCGTCGCGAGGGCCGTGGCGGGGTCATCCAGGCCGGCCGCGACGCGGTCGGCGAGGCGCTGGAGGATGATGCCGACGCCACCGGCGAGGACGCCGTTCGCGTCGCGGGAGCGGGCAGCCGTCCGCAGGCGGTCGGCGACCACTTGGAATTCGGGGGGCATGGGGCTCTCCGAGATCAGTGGCGGGGCATCGCCGCGGGGCCGCCCTCGCGCGCCCGGAGCACCGTCTCGACCAAGCGGCGCAGGCGGCGGATCGAGCCACCCCGCCAAGCGTCGGCCAGGGCCGAGATTTCGTCGCCGTCGAGCTCGCCGAAGCGCTCGTCCTGTCCGGTCTCGCGGCAGACCGCCCGGGCGAGCCGGGGCGCCAGGACGCCGAGGTGCTCCGGACCCGGCTCGGGTACCCGCACGATCTTCATGCGGTCGCGCAGGCTAGCGGGCAGCGTGTCCTCGTTCATCGTGCAGACGTAGACGAGGCCGCTGACGTCGACCGGGTGAAGCAGGAACTGCGAGTGCCAGGCACGCGCGGTCTCCGCCTCCCAGACTCCGTGCAACCCGTCGTGGAGGCGCCCACCGTTCGAGTTGCGCGAGCCCGAAGCCTTTTCCAGTTCGTCTGCCAAGATGCCGGCCGAAGTCGCCATCGCGTCCGCCAGGGCCTTCTCGGGAATGCCCAAATGAGCCGAGACCCACCTTGCGGGAGTTCCGAGGAAGGAATTCTCACTCGCAGCGTCTGCGTTGTAGCGGACGAGATGCAGGCCGCTGCTCGTAATGAGCTCCGCCGCCAGGGCCGACTTCCCACAGCCGGTCGTGCCGACGAGCCCGAGGACGCCGCCACCGAAATGCTCCCGGTTGCCCTGGAGTTCGCGGAAGGCCTCGATGGCCTCGCCCATCCATGGGAACGCCTCAAGCCGCTCCCGTGTCCACGCCGACCAGTCCCGCGGAACCGGGACGTGGCGCAGGTGCGCCCCCAGGGCCAGCCCGAGGGCCGCCTTGATGTCCCGGCGCAGGTCGGGCTTGTGCCGCTCGACAATCGTCTCCGGGAAGATGACCGCGCCGGGGCCGGCGGGCTCCGCCACCTCGCCGACCGGCTCGGCCTTGGGGCGCGGCCGCGGCGGGGGAGCCTGGCGCCAGCGCACGATACCGGCGCGGTCCTCCTCGATGTCGAGCCGCTCCTCCTCGTCGAGGGGCGCGGCCGCCGCCGCGGCCGGCGTGGTCCCGGGCAGGTGCTCCAGCCCGAGCGCGAGCGCCGCCGGGACGACGAGGCAGACGTCGCGCGTCGAGAAGTCGTTCGGCATCGCGAAGTGCGGATGGGCGTCCGTCATCAACGCCAGCCCGTACGCGACGTAGTGGATGGCGTCTCCCGGCGGCGACAAGCGCGCCATATCGATGAGGGCGTCCTGGGCGTAGGGCTTCGCCATCAGCGCGCCGTACGACACGCCGTAGTAGGCCAGGCGAGCCAGGGCCCCCGGCATCAGGGGGCGGTCGAAGCCGTCGTCGTCGACGAGGACGTCATGGCCGAGGCGGAGGTAGTCGACGATGCGCTCGGAGAGCATCTCCTTGGCGGCGGGCGTTTCGCCGGCATTGCGGCAGTCGGCGAACGACCTCTCGACACCGCGGAGGAACGGCAGGACAACGGGGTCGGTCCATGACCTGGTCGCGATGTCGAGCTCGGGCCCGGTCGCCAGCGTGTGGCGGACCCAAGCGGCGCCGTCCTGGGCGACGCTGTCGGCGATGAGGGATGCGGTGCAGGCATAGAGCTCGCGCGTCGGCGCGAAAGCCGCCCTGAGGGGCTTCTTCATTTTCGGAAGACACCGTGTTGGCCTTGGCGCGAAACGAGTTCGTCACCCAGGCTAGGGATGCTCCCCTTAGCACCCTATTCGTTAAAGGATTATGAGTCCGATCTTTCTTCCCGGTCGCGTCTGAGCATCGCGAGCGTTTTTCCCTGCCTGACCTCGCGGAGCAGGGCGAACGCGTTGTCGGCAGCCATCTCGGCGTCGGCGAGGTTCTCGTGCGGGTGTGCACTGGTGTTGCTTTGGGTGCCGAACCGGTCGGCATAGAACGCGATGGCCGACAGCAGGGCGCCCATGCCGGGGGCATCGTAATCCTTCGCCGCGAAGGCCAGGGACCTGAGCACGACGGGGTTCAGGCCCTTCTTGGCGATCTTGTCCGGCTGCGTGGTGCGTCGGTTCAGGCCGAACGCGAGCGGGAAGGCGTTCGTCCACCCCCCCGGCCAGACCTTGATGGCCGCGGCCGCGACGGCGTCGACGAGAGCCGCGTTGACCTCGGCCGGGTCGAGCGGTTGCGGCTCCCCGTCCCCGAGGAGGAACGGCCGCCTCTCTGGGTCATAGGCGAGCGCCTGGCTGCCGACGCGCCCGACGATGGTCCATCCAACGGGGCACGGCCACAGGTCGGCTGGCAGGTATTCGAGCACGATCTCCATGCCCGCCGGGATAGCACGGCCGGCGGCCGGCGTAGTTAACGACGATGGTCGCTTTCGAGGCCTGGCGGTAGCCTGGGAGCCATTCCGAGGTCGCATAAACGCGTCACCGGTTTTGCCCTCGCGCTCTGCGGGTCGAGAATGGGTGTCGCGTATATGAGCCAAATCGACCTCGTCGAACTCGGCATCCGCGTTAAGGAAGCGCGGCGCGAGCGAGGCCTGACGCAGGGCCAGGTGGCCGTGATGATCGGCTCCAGCCGGTCGAGGGTCATCGCGTTCGAGAACGGGTATGCGCCCGACATAAGCATCAACACCGTCATCCACATGCTGAATGCCGTGGGGCTGGACTTCCGCTTGTCGACGTTCAACGACGGGTGCCCGACGCTCGACGACCTTCAGGCGGAGCAGGCCGAAGAGGACGCCCGGAACGCGCGCCGCGGGCTGCCCCAGCCGCGCTGGTAGCCCCCCTGCGGCGTCCCTCCCCGAATCGCGCAATCCCCGCAGAATCCCGGGGGGGGGACCGGGGATCGACATGCTGACGGACACGGAACTGGACGAGCTCGCGCGCGCCGTCGCCGGGCTCGGGGACGAGGATGCCGGGCGCCTGGAAGGGGCGGTCCGGGAGCGCCGCCGGGCCAAGGCCGAGGCGGAGCGCATCGCCAGGCTGCGGGCGATGAACGACCACGACGTCATCGGCGAGGTCATGACGAGCGCCGTCGAGTACCCGGAGCGGTGGGACAGCGACGTCGCCCTGCAGGTGCTCCGCGACGCCGGGTTCGTGCGGGTGCCGCCGTAGCCGCCGGCGGCCTTCCGCTTCCGGGACGTCCCGATCCGGACCATGGCAGACGGCGTGGCCGCCTGCGGGTCGTGGGAGGCGTTCTGCGACCAGATCGCCTCGTGCGCCGTCCACGAGATGGGCCCTTTCGAAGCATCCAAGCTCCTCGCCCATGTCGCGGCCCTCGTCCCCGACGAGATGCGGGACGCGCACCGGGCGGAGATGCTGCAGCGCCTCGCCGGGCGGAGGTCCTGAGCCGTGACGTTCGTCTACGACATCGGCGACATCATCGGTCTTACGGGCCTCGTCGTGGGGCTCACCGCCATTGGCTTTGCGAAGGCGGTCGAAGGCCTGCGCACCCGCCGCGCGCGTCGGAGGGCCTGAGCCATGTGCCACACCTGCTTCCTGCGGGATCGCGCGGAGTTCGGCGCCGCCGAGATCACGCCCGCCGTCGTCGAGGCCGCCCGGCTCTCCTACGACGCGAACCCCTGCGGGCCTCTCCACATCATGGTCGACGACTACGGCGTCGAGGACACCAGCATCGCCTTCTGCGCGTTGCGCGTCGGCGAGCGATGGGCGGAGGCTGACCGGGCCTGCCTGGCGGCGTTCCAGACGCTCAGGGGACGCATGGACGGGCTGGCAGAACGGTGCACGAGCGCATTTGCCGGGCGCGGGACGAGGCGGTCGCGAACCTGAAGAAGGCGACAGACGCTCTCGGCCGAGCGCGCCGCAGGCGAGAAGAGCGTCTCATCGTTCCTGCTGGCCGAGTTCGTCGGCAAGCTCAGCAAGGGGAGGCTATGAGCGAATAGCACACGGGGCCTGAGCCATTCGTGCAGATCGGCGAAGACGTCTTCGTCACGGACTACGATTGGCGGAACCCCTGATGGCTTGGCCTGGATCATGGCTGTTCCACGACATTGCCAAGGACCGCCTCCTGTTGCCACTGAGCTCTACGCGATGCCTTCCACTACGAATGGGATCCCATGGCGTCGCACCCCGGCGAGCTATGGGGTTCCGTTCGTTGTCTGGTAAGCAAACATGGCCTACGCTCAACCGTGGGTCGGACATCATACTGTGGACGCATATCTCGACATCGCCCAAGAGGTCCTACGGTCAGAACGGCGCCCAATGACGCCGCGCGCAATCATGGCCGTCGCATATCAATACGGGATTGTCGAGCACAGACTATACGGAAAAACACAGCATAAGACACTCGGCGCAAGATTAAGCGTCGACATTGTTCAAAGATCTGAACGTAGCCTTTTTTTCAGGCCGGCGCCCGGCCGCTTTTTCCTGCGTGAATTCCTCACTGATACGTCGATTCCTGAGGAACATCGGCGCCCAATTCCGACGAGGCGTCGCTTCAGAGAGCTCGTCATGGGGCCAGCTCTTGCTTTGGACAAGAGCGACTTGGCAGGTAAGGTATCCGAGGGTCAGCCCATAGCCCCCAATGTAATATTTGAATTATTACGGAGCGATAATTATCATTACGAGGATCCTCGCCGACGCTCCGATGGAAGTGTATTCTTCAGAGCTTTCGTGTGCGTCCAGCGCAACAAAGAAATTCTCACGTATAGGCTAGGCCGCTACCGAGAGAGCCGCGATGCGTTCATGCATAAGCGGTGTGTCGGATTTGCCACTCTTGTGCATGACTTCGAACACACCCTTTTCACGCGGTCCGATCTCGGTATAGTTGAATCGGGTGTACGGGCCACGAAGGTAGACCTTGACATACCTGATGTGCCCTCCGATGCGCCTGGCGGCAGAATAGATGCCGCGTTATCTCATTTTATTTGGTGCTCAGGACCCAATGGTGGGGACCTGCTTGCCGTTATCTGCTTCGAATGCCCACCTTGGTTCGAGCCGACCAGAAGAAGGCTAGCCTTAAATGACGTGAGCTGGCTCGAAGAGCCTGGATCCGTCAACAACATAGAAGACTTCGACCCCTGGTCGCAAAAAGTGCTCGCGAGTGTACTCGCAGGAAAATTATGCAAGGGAGGTCGGGTTGCGCGTACCAAGGAAGGTTATTCTCGAACGAGTCGAGAGTGACTATCTACGCGCCCAAATCGATCACCACGACAACACTCGAATAAAAAGTGCTCTCCAGAGCCTTTGTAAGGCATATAGGCGAGGTGTCAGTATCCGACCAGATCAGCTTATTGGTGTCGTAAACTCTGTCACAGGCACGGCCTATCGCGACACCATCGATGAGAAGGTCAGGAGATGGGTCCTGAACACCTTGGCTCGCATTGCAAAGGAGCCCATTGCTCTTCCAGCAGTCCTTTACCTACTAGACAGGCATCCAGGCGAGCCACAAACAGTCGCATCTGGCATTGCCGCTGTCTACAAGCTCTGCAGGCGAGATAAGGCAAATGATGTTCTGAAGCGACTAAATTTCGATCCACAAATGCGAACTTTGGCAGCACTGCAACATGTGCCAGCACGAGACTTGGATCTTGGATCATTGCCTATCGATGTCGATGGTGCTACGCCAGATGTATTAAGGCTTGCCCTTCTCGTCGTCGGTCTTGGCCGGTCGCCCGAGAATCTGCTCAATCCGCGTCATAGCGACGGCGAGATGGTGCGAGCACTGGGACGGCATGAAGACCCGATCGTCTCTCAGTATACCGTTTGGGCTATTACCGAGAACGACAAGCTTGGTTTAGCTCATTTGGGCGTGCCGCTTCAGGATATTGAGGGCCAGCCTGATAATGTCAGAGCCTGGATGTTCCAGTTGCTAGCTATGGAGGCAACCGATCACCAGCCGCATTGGGAGATAATTCGCCTGGGGATTGATGATCCTGCCGCCGAGGCGCGCAAGGGCCTGGCTCAAGGGCT
Source organism: Methylobacterium nonmethylotrophicum (assembly GCF_004745635.1). Taxonomy (GTDB): domain Bacteria; phylum Pseudomonadota; class Alphaproteobacteria; order Rhizobiales; family Beijerinckiaceae; genus Methylobacterium; species Methylobacterium nonmethylotrophicum. The sequence goes on from NZ_SRLB01000007.1 coordinate 158,004, forward strand.
GGCGCATTCCTTCGTCGATGTGTTCGAGCCCTGGGTGATGGAATGGATCACGACTGAGACGGATCCGGAAGTCAGCCAGCATCTCCTGGGACACATCGTCCGCCAGGCAGCGCATAGTCCTACATATGAAGCTTATGCGCTTGAAATATACGAGGCAGAGGCCGAAGGTTCAATGCTCAGGCAGAGCATGCAGGCAAATGCCATACAGACACCCATATACACCAAGTTCAAACGCTTGGATGCAGGCACGCCAGACTTATTTAGCGGCGGAGGAAATGTCACGATGGTCAAGAATCAATTCAACATTGGCAGTGTGCAAGGTGGCGCCGTTGCTGTTGGAGATGGAGCGGCAACAAACTACGGAACGACGAACGTTCAAGTCCTGAGCCCTCAGAAGATTGAACAAGTACAGGGAGAACTTGCACGGCTCGAAGCAGCTGTTCATGGCTCCGAGCTTAATGCCGAGCAAAAATCGACTGCCTTGGAACACGTCAATGCGGCCAAGGCCGATCCGACTCCAGTCAAGATCGGCAAGGTCATTGAATACGCGGGCCACCTTGGGACGGTTGTGGAGGCGGGGAAGACGTTGGCCCCGTACGCAATGGCGTTGGGCTCGCTGATCGGGCTTTCCTGAAGCCGTCGCGAATCCCCCCGGGCGTGCCCGGGGGGATTCGCTTTCTGAGCGGGCGGATCAGGCGGCGCGGGCGGCCGCAGCCTCCCCTTGCGGCCAACCCCTGAAACGAGAGCAAGTCCCAAAGGGGCCGTCCGGCCCTGCGGCCTCAGGGCGAAGCTCTTGGGGGATACCCTACCACTCGTCCGAGGGGACCGTGTCCGTAGGCCCGATGGCGCCGGCTCTCCCACGCCCGGGGTCCCGGCGGTAGTGGTGCCGTCTCTCCGGCTGTCACCCAACCGCATGGCGTTGTCGAGGCGTGCCAGAGCGTCCTCCGCTCCCCCCTCGCCGGTGCGTGACGAGGGGCTTGCCATCCCGCATTCGGGGAAGATCGCCCTCGAATCGGGGTCCGTAAGGGCTACGCCCGGCGGAACCCCGCGAGCACCCACCGACCGACGAACCACACTGCCAAAAGCAACAGCGGCGGGACGAGGGCGATCGCGAGCAGCGGCCCCTGCTGGCTCAAGGCGTCAAGCCGGCGCTGCCAGCGGTTCTCCCAGAACCAGCGGCCGACGAGCTCCTGCTCGGGCTTGGCGAAGGCCGTGTAGAGGTTGAGCGTGCTGCCGTCGGGAAAGTCGACCACGACTTGGCTGCCTTCCTTCACGGCGGCGTCGTAGCCCGCTTGGTACTGGTATTCGATCTTGGAGAAGCTCGCCGCCCACTTGGTCTCGGACGGCTTCTTGAACAGCTCGGCGATTGGCCTCTTGTTCTGGTATGCCTCCCACGGGTCCACTTTTTCCTTGAGCTCGGCCGCGTACTGGTAATGGCCACGCGTCGTCCTGGTGACCTCGTCCCAGGCGAAGAATCCCACGAGCGCGAGCCACAGTCCGGTCAGCACGACCCAGAGCCGGAAGGCACCCCGCGAGACATTGATCACCTGAAGCACGTCCGCCTCCGTCACCTGCTGGCGCGCATCGCGGCTACGCCCCGGTTAACCGAGTGCCCCTGGACGCGGAAGGATGACCTGACGGTGGTATCCCCGTGGTATCCCTCGTTTTCGGGATACCACGGACCCCAGCTAAGTGCATGAGGCGATTGGAGCGGGCGATCGGGATCGAACCGACGACATTCAGCTTGGGAAGCTGACGTTCTACCACTGAACTACGCCCGCGGCGGTGATCGTCATACGGGGTCGCTCCGGCGCTGTCCACCCCGAAAAGCCGCGCTCGGAGCGTCAGCGCTCGATGCGCTGGGATTGCGTCGCGTTGGGGTCGCCGCCGCCGGCGCCGAAGAGCTTGCGCAGGAAGCCCGGGGCGATCGCCGAGAGCGGGTTGACGCTGATGTTGGGGGTGCTCATCGCGCCGGCGACCCGGAAGTTGATGCCGAACAGGCCCTCGTTGTGGCCCCCGCCCAGGAGCGGGCCGAAGATCGGCACCTGCGACACCACGTTGTTGAGGCCGTAGAGCGGCACGAAGGTGCCCGACACGTCGGTGCGGTCCTTGCCGGTGTCGATCCAGCCACCCAGCGTGAAGCCCATCGCCGGGCCGGAGATCGCGGCGTCCGTGAAGGCGATGCGGGTGCCGGCGCGCTGGAAGGCGGCGCGCAGGCGGTCGAAGCCGACGTCGTTGGCGTCGCTGCGGCGGTCCTCGGTGTCGCCCTGGGCCATGATCCGGCCGAGCGCGGGCTCGTTGCGCAGCGCGAAGGAGCGCACCTGCAGGAGGCCCGATTGCGGCCCGTCATTCATCGTCATCTGCAGCGACAGGAAGCCGCCCTGCATGCGCTTGTAGATGTCGAGGAAGCGCAACGCCGCGCCGGCGTCGCTGGTCTCGGCGTTGAGCACCGGCGGGCTGCCGCGCTCCGCCTTCGAGACCTCGAGGCTCACCCCGGCAGAGCGCAGGCGGCCCTGGATCCGGGCCTGGCGCAGGTCGTCGCCGCGCAGGGACAGCTTCAGGCTGGCATTGGTCAGGGCTTCCTCGTTGAAGCCGGTCAGGATCGCGAAGCTGAGGTCGGCCTCGACGTCGCGGGCCGGCGCCTCCCTGCCGCCTTTGCGGGGCGGCGCGGTGAGCGCGCGCAGGAACGGCCGCGCATCGGCGACGCCGCCTCTCGCGCTGACGCGGTAGCCGGCGCCGCTCCTCTCCACCTGGGCGCGGATGTCGTCGCCGGGAGAGAGCTTGAGGCTCGTGAGGTCGGCCCGCTCGAGGGTGCCCTCGGCTCCGACAGTCGCGCTGCCGCGCAGCTGCACCGGGCCGGATTCGAGCACGATGTCGCGCAGCTCGCTGCCCTGGCCGGTATCGGTGAGTGCGAAGGACAGGCGGCCCGGCTTGCCGGCGGCCTTGGTCCAGCCCGGCAGGAGCCCGTCGATGCTCGCCCGGGCGAGGTCGGCCTCGACCCGGATCGGGTTCTTGCCCGGGCGGCCGACCGGCACGGTGAAGCGCGTGGTCACCGGCCCGGCGAGCTGGGGAGCCGCCGGCAGGCCCTTGCGGGCGCGCACCGCGTCGTCGAGGGCGAGCGTCACCACCGCCTCGCCGGGCGTGCCGGCCTTGGCCTGGTGCAGGTCGACGGTCAGTGGCGCGCCGGCGAGGCGTCCGTCGCCCTTCAGGCTGAAGCCGTTCCGGTCGTAGGCGACCGCGAAGCGGCCGTTCTCGAGCCTGTCCTTGCCGACGAGGCGCTCGGCCGTGATGTCGGTGAGGCTGCCCGACAGGGTCACGGCTAAGTCGGCGATGTCGGGCACCGCCTCGAGGGAGAGGGGGAAGTCGACGCGCAGGTCGGCCTGGCCGCGCAGGGTCGCGGGGTCGAGCTCGGTGCCGGTGAGCGGGCGGAAGAGCCGGGTCTGGAGCAGCGAGGCCAGCGCGTCGGCACCACCCACGAGGCGCAGCCCGATCTGGGCGCTGACGTTGTGCGGCACCGCGTCCTTGATGACGAAGGAGCCGTCCTGGAGGCCGAGCGCCCGGCCGTCCGGCATGCGGATCTCGGCATTGGCGCCCCGGATCGTCGTGTTGCGGCCGGTGACGAGCCCGGCGACCCGAGCGCGGGAGAGCGGCGGCGCGTCGGGGGAGATCACGAGGCCGCCCTCGCTCACCGCGAAGGCGATCCGCACCGCCTGGTCGGGCATCGGCTCGCCCCGGGTCGCGGCGGCGAACTCGGCCATGCTCATGTCGACCAGGATGTCGAGGCTGTCGAGGCGCCCGGCCTTGAGGTTGTCGACGAGGTAGGTGCGGATCGGCGGGGCGACGTTCTCGGGCCAGAGCCGCAGGGCGGCGCGCCCGTCGGTGCGCTCGGCGGTGATGCGCAGGGTCAGGCCGCCGTCGTCGGCGCGGGTGCCGAGCGTGCCGCTGATCGTGCCGCGCACCCCGTCGCCCGCGAGCGCGAGGCTGTCGATCTGCACGCCGTCGTCGCGGCCCGAGAGCTTCGCGTCGACCTTGGCGATCCTGACGGCGGCGTCGCCGGGCGCCGCGCCGCGCAAGGTCGCGTCGCTGCCCGACAAGGTCGCGGTCCAGCCCGACCCGGCCCCGTCCGGCCCCGCCGCCCACTCGCCGGCGAGGCGCACCCGGTTGCCGGCGCCGCGATAGTCGAGGGCATCGACCTTCAGCGCCCGGCGGGCCTCGTCCCAGGCGGCGTCGACCGTCACCGCCTCGATCGTCACCGGGTTGAAGTCCTTCTCCTCGATCAGGAGGTTGCCCTCGCTGGTGACGAGGCGGAGCGTCATCCCGTCGAGGCGCGCGCCGTGCATCGCCACCTGGGCGCGGCCGGAGAGCTTGAGGTCGGTGGTGAGCGGCAGGCGCGACTGGCCGGAGAGCAGCATGAGGTCGGTCGCCGGCAGGTCGTCGAGGGTGAGCACGCCGTGGCGGCCGCCGTCCGGGGCCTGCTCGACGTCGCCGCCGAAGCGCCAGGGGCCGTGCGGGCCGACGATGCGCACCTCGAACACCCGCGCCGGCCGCGTCGCGTCGCGGTTGAACAGCCCGTCGACCCGCGGAAACACCACGCGCTCGGCGCCGGATTCGTCGAGGAGCGTCAGGCGGGCATTGGTCAGGCGGGCGCGGTCGAGGCTGCCGATCACCCCGGCCGGATCGAGGACGAGGCTCAGGATCGACGCCACCGTGGCGGAGACCGGGGAGACCGTGCCGCGGGCCGCCACCACCACCGGCGGGGTGTGGGGCTTGGCTTCCGCAGGGTCGCCCGAGGCCGCGAAGGCGATCGAGCCGTCGTGGTGCAGGAGCGCCCGCAATTGCAGGTCGCGGAACTCGACCGAGCGGGCCTGGACCGACAGGCCGAAGAGCGACCACAGGTCGATGGCGACCACCGCGAGGGGCGCCCGCACCACGAGGTCGCCCTCCGGGTTGCGGATGTCGAGACCGGTGGTGCGCAGGGCCAGCGCCCCGTCGCGGTCGATCTCGATGGCGCTGTCGTGCAGGCTCGCGCTCCAGCCGGGCCCGAGCCGCTCGGCGATGCCGGCGGCCACCCGGGGCTCGAGCCAGGCGAAGCTCACCGGCCCGCTCGCCAGGCGCAGGTAGCCGAGGCCGAGGCTCAAGCCCAGGAGCAGGACGGCCACGAGCTTGAGCACCAGCACGCCGCGGAGGCAGGTCCGCAGCAGCGAGCGGTGCGCCGCCTTGATCGGCGCCGCGCACGCGGCCGGGCCCGGCGCGGCGGGCCCCGGCTCGGTGGCGTGATCCATGCCCGTCGTGGTCACTCGGCCTGTCGTCACTCGCCCGTCGCTGCTCCCGGCGCGCCGCCGTTCGGGGCCCGCCCGGGCGTGACGGTCACGCTCCGGGTGCTGAGACCCCTGCCAATGATTGCCCGGTCCGGTGACCAGAGGGTAACGTCCTGCCGCTAATTCGTCGGGCCGCGCGCCGGGTCGGTTCCACGCCCGCCGCGGCGCCACGAGCGCCTCTCTGGAGAGGCACACCATCAATCGGCCGAAAGGAAGGCACGATGGCGCTGAACCCGGGTGACCCTGCCCCCGATTTCTCCCTGCCGGCGACCGGCGGCGAGACCGTGAGCCTGTCCGGCCTGAAGGGCCGCAAGGCCGTGCTGTACTTCTACCCCAAGGACGACACCAGCGGCTGCACGCTGGAGGCCCAGGCCTTCAACGGGCTGAGGCAGGCCTTCGCGGAGGCCGACACGGCGGTGATCGGCGTCTCGCCCGACCCGATGAAGAGCCACGACAAGTTCCGGGAGAAGTACGGCCTCGACTTTCCCCTGGCCTCCGACGAGACCAAGGCGATGCTCGAGGCCTATGGCGTCTGGGCCGAGAAGAGCATGTACGGGAAGAAGTACATGGGCGTCGAACGCACGACCTTCCTGATCGACCGCGACGGCACGATCGCCAAGGTCTGGCAGAAGGTGAAGGTGCCGGGTCACGCCGACGCGGTGCTGGAGGCGGCCCGGGCCTTGTGACGCGGGACGTCGCGTCATCGTGATCGATCGGCGCGACGGAATTTCCGCCCCCGCCCCGTCGTTCCGGGCCCGCGCCCGCAACCCGCACCCCCTCGATGCCGGCGATGCAGGATGAGACCGGGAGGCCGTTCGCCCGGTCGAAGACACGCCCGCGGTCATCGATCGCGGGTTGTCGGCCCGAGCGAGAACCAGGATCTCACGGAGACTTCGTGGCGCGGTGGATCCACTGCCCACCCCCTGCCGGGCGACAGCGGATCGACACCGTTGCGGGACATCGTTCTTCCGACGATCTTGAAACATCCTTAACCTTAACCCGCGACGGTCCCGGTCAGGTTACCGGACCGTCTCGATGCTCCCTTCCCGCCTCTCGTCCCTCGTCGCCCCGTTTCTGGCCCCGCTCCTGGCCCCGGCCCGCCCGCCCGGCGGACCGGATCGGGTGTGGGTGGTGGGGCGCCGGACCCTGGCGCTCGCCGCCCTGGTCTTCGGGGCCCTGGCGGTGTGGGCCAGTGCGGCGACCTGGTTCATCGTCTTCCGGGACGAGGCCCTGGCCCGGTTCATGGAGCGCCAGGGCGCGATGCAATACGCCTACGAGGAGCGCATCAGCGCCCTGCGGGCCCGGCTCGACCGGGTCGCGACCCAGAAGCTCCTCGAGCAGGACGGGGTCGAGACGCGGCTGGCCGATCTCGCCGGGCGCCAGGTCGCGCTCGAGAGCCGGCAGGCGATGCTGCTGGGCCTCGCCGAGCAGGCCGGCGGGGCCGCGGCCCTGGCGGGCGACGACGGCGGCGGCGCACCGCTTCCCGGCACCTGGCCGGGGCGCGAGGCCAAGCCGGCGCCGACCCCCACGCCCGAGGCGCTCGGCCTGCGCACGCAGGCCGACGAGGTCGCGCCCGCCCCGGCCCCCGGCGTCTCCACCCGGATGACGATGCTGGAGCACGCCCTCGACGGGTTCGAGGCGCGCCAGAGCCTGGTGGTCGGCCGCCTCGCCGCCCGGGGCCGGAGCGAGGCGGCGCGCCTGCGCGTGGTGATGGCCGAGACCGGGCTCGATGCCCGGCGCTTCGCACCCGCCTCCCGGACCGGCGGCGTCGGCGGCCCGCTGGTGCCGGCCGGCTCGGGTCCGTTCGAGACCGCGATCCTCCAGGCGCAGCACGATCTCGGCGAGCGCGACACCCTGCGGCGGATCGTCGGCGCGCTGCCGCTGCGGCGGCCGACCGTCGTCGATGCCGGCCTGTCGAGCACCTTCGGCTACCGGGCCGATCCCTTCACCCGTGGGCTCGCCCTCCACACCGGCATCGACCTGAAGTCCGAGTACGGCGCCCCGGCGCGGGCGACCGCCGCCGGAACGGTGACGCAGGCCGATTACGCGGGCGGCTACGGCAACATGGTCGAGGTCGATCACGGCCACGGCCTCGTCACCCGCTACGCCCATCTCTCGCAGATCCTGGTGGTGCCGGGCCAAGCGGTGACGGCAGGCCAGATGGTCGGCCGGGTCGGCTCGACCGGCCGCTCCACCGGCACGCACCTGCACTACGAGACCCGCATCGACGGCGAGCCGGTCGATCCGCAGCGGTTCCTCCGGGCGGGGGCGAGGCTGGCGGCACGCTGACCCGGCGCCCGCCCCGGCCGGCGGCGTTATCCGGTGGCCGTTTCGGCGGCGGCGCGCCCGTTGCTCGTCATCCTGGCCGATCTCTCCGCCGCCGCGGCGTCGCGCCCGTTCTCCTGCTCGGCCCGCAATTCGCGCTCGGCCAGGAGCCAGAACTCGATCTCGAACCCGTCCGGGCGGTGATTGCGCTCCCACAGGTCGTAGGCGCGGGCCCGGATCGCCGCCAGGGGAATCTCACGCATCTCCGATACCTCTTCCACGCCGGATCCCGTGCCGGGCGGCCGGCTTCACGGGGCCCCTATACCGTGGGTTGGTATCACTGTCGCGACGGAACGGCCGGGCGGGCGGCCGTTCGCGCCTCGACGGTAACATGTGTTGGTCTGGACCGGGCGGGCCCGAGGCCGCCGGTCGTCCCGGGGCCGCGGAACGGAACCCGCGATGACGACCGTCAGGCCGATGGCCCCTCCCCCGCCCGCTCGGTCCGCACCCATTGGGCCGGCCGGCCCAGGGCGAGGCGCGCCAGGATGCCGGCCTTGCCGGCGACGAGGCCCGGCAAGGCCCGCAGGTCGCGCCAGCCGAGGATGCCGCGTCCCCAGCGCCCGACCGCCAGACCGAAGGTGACGACGAGGAGGGCCAGGCTCGCGCCGGTGACGAGCAGGGGCGCCGCTCCGCCCCCGAGGGTCCACCACGCGAGCGCCGCCGCCAGGAGCCCGGCCTGCACGAGGCCGAGCGTCACCAGGGGCAGCACGCAGAGGTCGAGGGCGAGGGCGAGGAGCCGGGGATCGCCGCGACGCAGGGCGGCGCCGGTCAGGGCGCCGGCATAGGGCAGGATCAGCGAGACGTGGCCGTGCTCCCAGCGGGTCTGCTGGGCGTGCCGCGCCGCGGCTCCGGCGGGCAGGATGCTGTCCACCTCCGCTTCCGGACAGAAGCGGGGCGGATGGCCGGCGAGCGCCAGGTCGAGGCCGAGCTTGAGGTCCTCGGCGAGGTGCCCGCTCGCCAGCCCGTTCGTGCCGAGGAGCCGCGCCGGCACCGCGAAGCCGGTGCCGGAGAGGCCGCAGGGCCAGCCGAGCCGGCTGGCCCCGAGGGGGCGGCCGATCTGCTTGATCTCCGTCGCGAAGGTCGCGAGGCGCAAGGACGAGGAGGCCTGCGGCGGCGAGGCGAGGTGGTAGGCGGCCTGCACCGGCGCGTCGAGGGCGGCGCTCACGCGAGCGATCCGGTCGAGGCTGGCGGGCGCCAGGGTGCAGTCGGCATCCACCACCACCAGGGCCTCGGGCAGGCCGGTGCGGGCGAGGTGGCGGAGCCCGTGGTCGAGGGCATAGCCCTTACCGCGCCGCACCGGATCGTGGCGCTCCACCACCTCGGCCCCGGCGGCGCGGGCCTCGGCGGCGGTGGCGTCGCGGCAATTGTCGGCCACCACCAGAAGGCGGTCGCCATCGCGGAGGCCGGTGCGCAGGGCCGTCACCGTGCCGGCGATCAGGCCGGCCTCGTCATGGGCCGGGACCAGCACCGCCAGGGACGGGCGCCGGGCCGGCAGCGGCCCCGGCCGCACGGGCGGCAGCGAAGCGAGCACCTCTGCCGCGAGGACGAGGACCGGAACCGCACCGGCGAGCGCCAGGGCGCAGAGCAGGAAATCGATCAGGGTCATGGGCGGCGAAATCCTCGCCCGGCCGCGCGGGGGCACGGCCGGGGCACGAGACGGAAGGGAAAGGGTCTCAGAGCCTGTTTGACTGCCGACAAGGATATCAGACAGAATTGATCCATCCCATCTACGACCTCATCCTGAGGTGCGACTGAAAGGAGCCTCGAAGGAGTGTTCCAGATATCACAGAGATTGCTGGAGGCCTCCTTCGAGGTCACTCGATCTTCAATCGTGCGCGATCTCCGATCGCCGACACCTCAGGATGAGGTTGAGGATGGGATAAATTTGCCAGGTGGGTCAAACAGGCTCTCAGTACGCGGCCTGCGAGCGAAAAACCTCGCGCAGCGTCAGCGCCAGGATGACGAGGTCGAGGAGCAGCGACCAATGCGCGATGTAGGCGAGGTCGAGGTCGACGCGGCGCTGCATCGCCGCGGCGTTCGGCGTCTCGCCCCGGCAGCCGCGCACCTGCGCCCAGCCGGTGATGCCGGGGCGCACCGCGTGCCGCTCGGCGTAGCGGGCGACAACCCCCGAGAACTGCGCGTCATGCGCCACGGCGTGCGGCCGCGGCCCGACGAGGGACATCGAGCCGAGGAGCACGTTCACGAGCTGCGGCAGCTCGTCGAGGCTGGTGCGGCGCAGGATGCGGCCGATGCGGGTCACCCGCGGGTCGTCGCGCCGGGCCTGCCGGACCACCGCGCCGTTCTCGCAGCAGGTCATGGTGCGAAACTTCCAGACCCGGAACGGCCGGTTGCCGAGCCCGATGCGGCTCTGGCGAAACAGCACCGGCCCGGGAGAATCCCACTTGATCAAGACCGCGATGGCGAGGAGGAGCGGCAGCAGCAGCAGGAGGCCGGCCGTCGCTCCGGCGATGTCGAGGGCGCGCTTGAGCGCGGGGCCCATCCCGCGCCGCGGCATGCTCGTGACGAACGCCCGGGCGGCCGTTCCCGCGACCGCCTCGCCCGCGGGCGCCAGGGTCGGCAGGCCCGGGGCGAAAAGCAGGGCGAGGCTGCCGCCGGAAAGCCCGCCAGCGTCGAGCCCACCCCTCCCGATCCCATCATCGCCGCCCGCGCGGAATTGCGGTCGTGCTCCACGAGCCATGCGCCGTCTCCACCGTTAACGAGTGGTTAACGATAGGCAGAGGCGCGACCATCAGGTCAATTTCACCACAATATCAGGCCGACATACGTCGCTTCATCTTGAATTACTCCCTTCGGAGAATGACTATTACACCAGAAGACACGAAGCGACCGGTGCGCCGGGTGGGCCGGGGCCGGGCACCCAGGCCTGCCTACCGCTTATTGGGAGGCTGCGCCGGGCGTCGGGGCGGTCGAGGTTCGGCCAACCCTCGGCGATGTCCGGCGTCGAGCCTGCCGGGACGAGAAGGCCTGACCCGCATGCGCGCACGCTCCCGTCTTCCCGCCTCCCTCCGCCGCGGCCTCGTCCTCGGCGCGCTGTCCCTGCCGGCCGTGCTGGCGGGCCTGCCGGCGGGTGCCGCGGGCGGGCCGCCGGGTCCGGCCGCGGCCGGTCCGGGCGTCGCCGCGGCCGCCGCGGGCAGCCTCGCGGGCTACGCCCTCGGGCCCCTCGACCGCATCCGGCTCCGGGTGTTCGAGTGGCGGGCGAGCCGCGACGAGATCTTCGCCTGGACGGCGCTCAACGACGAGTTCACCATCGGGGCGGACGGCACGCTGTCGCTGCCGATCGTCGGCGACATCCCGGTGGCCGGGCTGCCGACCCGCGAGGTCGGCCGGCTGGTGGCCCGGCGCCTGCGCGACCGCATGGAGCTGGCGGACGCCCCCGACACCGCGGTCGAGATCGCCCAGTACCGCCCGTTCTACATCAGCGGCAGCGTCGACAAGCCCGGCGAATACGCCTTCCGGCCGGGGCTGACCGTAGCCAAGGCGGTGGCGCTGGCGGGCGGACCGCCGCGCATCGCCGATGGCGGCCTCCTGCGCCTCGAGCGCGACGCGATCACGGCGCGGGGCGACCTCGCCGGCCTGCACAAGGAGCGCGAGCAGCTGACCATCCGCCTCGTGCGCCTCGCCGCCGAGCGCGACGACAAGCCGAAGGTGGACTACCCGAAGGAGCTGGCCGCCCGCCCGGATCCCGGCCTTCTGGCGCTCATCGACCGCGAGACCTCGATCTTCGAGGCGCGCCGCAAGGCGCTCGCGACCCAGGTCGACGCGATCGAGGACCTGAAGCGGTTCCTGCGCCAGCAGATCGACGCCCTGAACGGCCAGCTCGCCACCATCGACACCCAGATCAAGCTGATCGCCACCGAGATCCGCAGCAACGAGCAGCTCGCCGAACGCGGCCTCGCCACGCAGCAGCGGACCATCGCGGCCGGCCGCGCGATGGCCCAGATGGAAAGCGAGAAGCTGCGCACCACCACCGAGCTCCTGCGCGCCCGCGAGGCGATCTCGCGCACCGACCTCGCGATCCTCGAGCTGCGCAGCCGGCGCGCCACCGAGGTCACGGGGGAGCTGCGCGACACCCAGCGTCAGCTCGAGCAGCTGAAGCCCCGGATGGAGACGGCCGAGCGGCTGATCCTGGAGGCCGAGGTCTCGGCCCCGCGCTACCTCGGCGACCGCGCCCAGGCCCGCCGCGCGAAGCCGACCTACCGCATCACCCGCCAGGGCGGTGCGGGGACGCAAGAGGTGGGCGCCGAGGAGGGCACGCCCCTGTTGCCGGGCGACGCCGTCAGCGTCGAGCTGCCGAACGCCGACCTGCCGGCGGTGTCCTGGCCGGCCTCGCCGCGGACGGGGGCGATGACGTCGTTGAACTGAGGGCGCTCAACCGCGGCCGCGCCACCACGCGACGACGCGCGTCCATTTCGCCTCGAGCCAGCGCGCCGCTCGCTCGAGCGACGGCTTCATGCCGGGGATGTCCTCGCTGAGGAGGGCGAGGCCCAAGGGGAGCATCCACAGGCCGAAGACCGGCAGGATCGCCAGGAAGCCGCCGACGATCAGCAGGAGCGCGGCCGGGATCCGGACCCAGCGCCGCGACGGCGCCCGCAGCCAGGTGACCGCGTCCCCGACCCGTCGCGGCAGGAGTTCGAGCAGCCGGGCGATCCGGGCGTCCCAGGCCGCGGCCAGCGGGTTCGGGGATCCTTGAGCAGGGTCTTGCGCCGTGGCGGGCGGGCGGGCGCGGGTGGTGTCGTGGCTGATCATGATGGGAAACAAAGCGGCAAAACGGCCCAACGGTTCCGCGCCGCCGCGCGGCACGCGTTTGCGCACCCTGCGAGGCCGCGCCGCATTGCCGAGCCCCGGCCCGCGACCTAACTCCAGGCCTCATGGAGAATACCGGCGAAGCAGGGTGCGGCGCCACCCCGGCGGCGGGCACCTTGCAGGTCCGCGTCGTCCAGAGCATCTCCGAGGTCGCGGCGGCGGACTGGGATCGCTGCGCCCTCTCGGCCGAATCGCTGGCGGGGGCGGCCGAGAGCCACAACCCCTTCGTCAGCCACGCCTTCCTGTCGGCGCTCGAGGATTCCGCTTGCGTTGGCGGCCGCACCGGCTGGCTGCCGCTGCATGTCGCGGTCGAGCGGGACGGCCGCGTGATCGGCTACGTGCCCTGCTACCTGAAATCCCACTCGCAGGGCGAGTACGTGTTCGATTACGGCTGGGCCGACGCCTTCGAGCGCGCCGGCGGCCGCTACTACCCGAAGCTGCAGATCAGCGTGCCGTTCACGCCCGTCACCGGCCCGCGCTTTCTGATCGCCCCGGGCGAGGATCCCGACGAGGCCACCGCCGCGCTCGTCGCGGGCCTGCGGGCGCTGCGCCAGCAGGTCAAGGCCTCCTCGATCCACGCCACGTTCCTGCCCGAGACGGAAGCCGAGCGGGCCGGCGATCTCGGCTTCCTGCGCCGGGTCGACCAGCAGTTCCACTGGGACAATGCCGGCTACAGTACCTTCGACGATTTCCTCGGGGCGCTTGCCTCGCGCAAGCGCAAGGCGATCAAGCGCGAGCGCCGCGACGCGCTGGCGGCCGGGCTCACCATCGAGTGGGTCACCGGCTCGGACCTCACGGAAGCGCACTGGGACGCGTTCTACCGCTTCTACATGGATACCGGCTCGCGCAAGTGGGGCCGGCCCTACCTCAACCGCCGCTTCTTCTCGCTCATCGGCGAGCGGATGCCGGAGCGCATCCTGCTGGTGATGGCCCGGCGCGAGGGCAAATACGTCGCCGGCGCCATCAACCTGATCGGCGACCGGGCCCTCTACGGCCGCAACTGGGGCTGCATCGAGGACCACCCGTTCCTTCACTTCGAGGTCTGCTACTACCAGGCGATCGACTTCGCGATCACCCGCGGGCTCGCCCGGGTCGAGGCCGGCGCGCAAGGGGAGCACAAGCTCGCCCGGGGCTACCGGCCGGTGATCACCCATTCGGCCCATGATATCGCCGATCCGTCCTTGCGCGCGGCGATCGCCGACTACCTCGCCCGCGAGGCGCGCCACGTCGAGGCGGCGGCGGAAGCCCTCGACGCGGCGACGCCGTTCCGCAAGGGCGAGAACGGCAAAGAAGAGGATGTCAGGGGCGAGGACTGACAGCGCCGTAGCGCGGCACCGCCCGGGCGGCTACGCTTCGCGCACGGGGCCCGCCAGAGGCTCCGGTTCGGGAGCGAGACCGTCATGTCGAGGAGCGAGGAAGGGCGCGGGCGCGCGTCCCGCCGGTTCATGCTGGGCTGCATCGGGGCGGCGGCCGTGGTGCTCGCCACGCCGGCCCTGGCGGACCAGGCCCTGCGGCCGCGCAGCGGCGAGGCCTTGGCGCCGGCCCGGCCGGAGGAGGTCGGGCTCTCCGCCGAGCGCCTCGGCCGCATCAAGCGGGTGCTGGAGGAGGAGGTGGCGGCCGGGCGCCTGCCCGGCGCCGTGGTGATGATCGCCCGGCGCGGCCGCCTCGCTTACGCCGAGAGCGTCGGCTTCCGCGACAAGGCGTCCGGCGCACCGCTCACCAAGGACGCGATCTTCCGCATCTACTCGATGACGAAGCCGCTCGCCTCGGTCGGCGCCATGACGCTGGTCGAGGACGGCCGCATCCAGCTCACCGACCCGGTGTCGAAATACCTGCCGGAGTTCAAGGACCTGAAGGTGGCGGCAAGCCGCCCGAACGTGCTGGGCGAAGCCTCTCCCGACCTCGTGCCGGCCGAGCGCGCGCCCACCGTGCAGGATCTTCTCCGCCACTCCGCCGGGCTCGCCTACGGCGAGATCACCACCAACCCGGCGGTGAAGGCGGCCTACACCAAGGCCGGCCTGTTCAAGCCCGATTTCGACTACAACACCACCGACCTGACGCCGGAGGAATTCACGACGCGGATCGCCGCGGCGCCGCTCGCCTACCAGCCCGGCACGGTCTGGCAGTACAGCCTCGCGGTCGACGTGCTCGGCCGCGTCGTCGAGAAGGCCTCCGGCCAGCGCCTCGGCGACTACCTGGCTGAGCGTGTCTTCCGGCCGCTCAGGATGACCGAGACCGGCTTCTCGGTGCCGGCCGACAAGGCCGGCCGGATTGCTCAGGCGCTGCCGACCGACCCCGCCACCGGCGCGCCGAACCGGCTCATCGACGGCGCGGCACCGAAGAACGATTCCGGCGGCGCCGGCGGCTACGGCACGGCCGGCGACTACCTGCGCTTCGCCCAGGCGCTCCTCGACGGCGGCAGCCTCGACGGGGCCCGGGTGCTCAGCCGCACGACCGTCGAGCTGATGACCGCCGACCATCTCGGCGACCGGATCAAGCCGGTGGTCAGCCCCGGCGAGCTGCTGATGGGCGTGCCCGGCTACACCTTCGGCCTCGGCTTCATGGTGCGCAAGGAGGCGGGCGTCGCCGGCGTGCCGGGCTCGAAGGGCGAATTCATGTGGGCGGGCTATGCCGGCACGTTCTTCTGGGTCGATCCCAAGGAGGACCTGGCGGTGGTGATGATGACCCAGGCGCCGGGCCCGAGCCGGGCCTATTACCGGCGCGAGATCAAGCAGCTCGTCTACGGCGCCATCGCCGATTGAGCGGGCCGGGGCGCGGGCGGGCATGCGTCCGCGCCCCTGGACTCGCGGAATTCGGCACCCGAGGATGCGCCCCGTCCGGCCCGGGCGCGACCCGGGCCCTGTCCGGGAGCCTTTACGCCGCATGTCACCGATCGACCGCATCCGTGCCGACCTCGAGGCGCTCACCGCCATCCGGCGCGATTTCCACGCCCATCCCGAGCTCGGCTTCGAGGAGGTGCGCACCTCCGGCATCGTGGCCGAGAAGCTCGCCTCGTGGGGGATCGAGGTCCATCGCGAGATCGGCCGCACCGGCGTCGTCGGCATCCTGAAGGGCCGCGGCACCAGCGACCGGCGCATCGGGCTTCGCGCCGACATGGACGCCCTGCCGATCGAGGAGGCGACCAACCTCCCCTACCGCTCGACGGTGCCCGGCAAGATGCACGCCTGCGGCCATGACGGCCACACCACGATGCTGCTCGGCGCCGCCAAGTACCTGGCCGAGACCCGCGACTTCGACGGTACCGCGGTGTTCATCTTCCAGCCCGCGGAAGAGGGGTTGGGCGGCGCCCGCGCCATGCTGGCCGACGGGCTCTTCGCGCGCTTCCCCTGCGACGAGGTCTACGGCCTGCACAACAACCCGAGCGGGCGCACCGGCGAATTGTCGATCCGGGCCGGCGCGGCCATGGCCGCCGCCGACTTCTTCGACATCCGCATCATCGGCCGCGGCGCCCACGGGGCGCAGCCGAACCGCGGCATCGATCCGGTGGTGGTCCAGGCCGCCCTGGTCCAGGCGCTCCAGACGATCGTCAGCCGCAACGCCAACCCGCTGCAATCGGCGGTCCTGTCGATCACCCAGGTCCATGCGGGGGCGGCCTACAACGTGATCCCGGAGGAGGCCCACCTCGCCGGCACGATCCGCACCTTCGACGACGACGTGCGGGCGCTCGTCGCCCGGCGCATGCGCGAGATCGCGGCCGGCGTCGCGGCGACCTTCGGGGCCGAGATCACGGTCGAGATCCGCGACATCTTCTCGGTCCTGCGCAACAGCGAGGCCCAGACGCAGGCCGCCGCCGAGATCGCGAGCGAATTGTTCGGATCCGCCCAGGTCGACACCGCGCCCGAGCCCAAGATGGGCAGCGAGGACTTCGCCGACATGCTGCACGCGGTGCCGGGCGCCTATGCCTGGCTCGGGGGCAAGGCCGGGGCGAACCTGCACAACGCCGCCTTCGACTTCGACGACGCGATCATCCCGCTCGGCGCCGCCTACCTGGCCCGGCTGGTCGAGCGGCGCTCGGCGGCGACCGCCGGCTGAGCGCCGGTTTCGATCGCGCCGCGGGTCGGATAGGGTCCCGGCCCCACATCCCTCAGCGTCATCCCGGGGCTCGCGCCAGGCGGGGTCCCGGGACGGCGCCGAGGACGGCAAGGCCGGCGACTGCGCCGCGGAAGGCTTCGACAGGGATACGTGCGATGACCGAGACCGCCTACGACCCCCAGAACATCTTCGGCAAGATCCTGCGGGGCGAGGTGCCCTGCCACAAAGTCTACGAGAACGCGCACGTCATCGCGTTCATGGACGTGATGCCCCAGGCCGACGGCCACACCCTGGTGGTGCCGAAGACCCCGAGCCGCAACCTCCTCGACGCGGATCCGGCCACGCTCGGCCATCTCTACGCCGCCGTGCAGATCGTGGCGCGGGCCGCCAAGGCCGCCTTTTCGGCCGACGGCGTCGCCGTCTACCAGTACAACGAGGCGGCGGCGGGCCAGACCGTGTTCCACCTCCACGTCCACGTCCTGCCCCGCCACGAGGGCGTCGCCCCGCGCCGCCACGTCAGCGGCATGGCCGACCCGACGGTGCTGGCGGAGCATGCGGAGCGGATCCGGACGGCGCTCGAGGGCTGATCCGGTCGTTACTGACGCAACGCAGCTCAGGACAGGCGCGAGGATTCTCCTCTTCCCGCCAGCGGCGAGAGGAGCGACCTACGCCTCTTCTTTTTCTGAGGCGCACTTCGATCCGACGTGAGCATCCAAAAAGAAAAGCCGCCCTCTCGGGCGGCTCTCCTGTCGTCTCGCTCTGCGTCGCGCGATCAGCGCGAGTAGAACTCGATCACCAGGTTCGGCTCCATCTGCACCGGGTAGGGCACCTCGGACAGGGTCGGCACGCGGGTCATGCGGGCCGTCATCTTGCCGTGGTCGACCTCGATGTAGTCGGGCACGTCGCGCTCGGCGAGCTGGCTCGCCACGACGACGATCTCGAGCTGCTTGGACGATTCCTTGATCTCGATCACGTCATCCGGCTTCACGAGGTAGCTCGGAATGTTGACGCGCACGCCGTTCACCCGGATGTGGCCGTGGTTCACGAACTGGCGGGCGGCGAAGGGAGTCGCCACGAACTTCGAGCGGTAGACCACCGCGTCGAGGCGGCGCTCGAGCAGGCCGACCAGGTTCTCGCCCGAGTCGCCGCGCAGGCGGATCGCCTCCGCGTAGTAGCGGCGGAACTGCTTCTCGGTGATGTTGCCGTAGTAGCCCTTGAGCTTCTGCTTGGCGCGCAGCTGCGTGCCGAAGTCGGACATCTTGCCCTTGCGGCGCTGGCCGTGCTGGCCCGGGCCGTACTCGCGGCGGTTCACGGGGCTCTTCGGGCGGCCCCAGATGTTCTGGCCCATGCGGCGATCGAGCTTGTGCTTCGCCTGAACGCGTTTCGACATCGCGTGTCCTCTGAGAACTTATCGCATCACGTATGAGAGGAACGCGCCCTCCTCCCCCCGAATCCGGGGCGACAGAGCGGCCGTGACGAGCCGCTCGCGGGTGCGCAAAATGCTGCGGGGCCCCGAACCGGAGCCCCGCGAACCGGGCGCTCATAAGCGACGAGGCCTGTTCGGTCAAGCGTCAGGGCGCGCGCGTCACGGCCGGAACCGCCTCTCGGCCTCCGCGTCCCGGGCGCCCAGGATCGACTCGTGGTCGCCCGGCACCGCGACGAAGGAGGTTCCGGCGGGCGCGGCCCGGGCCAGGCGGAGGCCGTACTTCACGGGGATCACCGGGTCGGCGTCGCCGTGCACGATCAGGATCGGCACCGCAACCGCGCCGATGATCCGGTCCGTGCGCCAGGGATCGGCGAGCAGGCCTGCCGGCAGGAGGCGGAAATGGTGGCGCGCCATCGCGGTCATCGAGTCGAACGGCGCCTCGAGGTAGAGGCCGAGCATGCCCGCCGCGCCGGCCCGGACAGCCACCGCGACCGCCACCGCGGTCCCGAGGGAATGGCCGTGCAGCAGCACCGGGGCCCCCGGCGCGCGCCGCCGTGCCTCGGCGAGGGCCGCGAGCCCGTCGGCGATCAGCCCGGCCTCGCTCGGGCGCCCGGTCGAGCCCGGATAGCCCCGGTAGGCCGGCGCCATCACCCCCCAGCCGTGAGGCCGCCAGGGCCCCGCGGCGAACCGCTCGGCGTGCCATTCCGGCAGCGAGCCGTTGCCGTGGAAGCTCACCACCACGCCGGCGCCGGGTGCCGGCGGCAGCCACAGGGCGCGCAGGCGCTCGCCGTCCGGGGTCGTGATCGTGATCCGCTCGACCTCCGGCGGCAGGCGGGCGCCGGCCACGGGCACCCGGCCGCCCTGCCCCGGATAGAGCAGGCCGCGCTGGAACCACCAGAACGCCGCCACGACGGCGGCGTAGAGCACAAGGATCGCGAGCAGCAGGCCGGCCGCGACCACCGCCGCCTGCCGGACGCTCACTGCAGCACGAGCGGCATCGCCTCGACCGCCACCTCGGCGATGCCGCGCTCGCCGAGCGCCGTCCGCAGGGCGGGCGTCAGGCGGGCACCGCTGGTGAAGGTCGCCGCCACCGGACCGGCGGGTTCATCGTGGAGCGGGCCGCCGAGGAGGTGGACCATGCGCCGGGCCACCGCCGGGGCGGGGTCGATCCACGTCACCGGCCAGGGGGCGATGCGCGCGTACCGGGCGAGCAGCAGCGGATAATGCGTGCAGGCCAGAACCACGACGTCGGTGCGGCCCGCCGGCGTCTCGACGAAGCAGGGTGCGATCTCGGCCAGGATGGCCGCGTCCGGAACCGGCAGGCCGGAGAGGTCCGCCTCGGCGAGGGAGGCGAGCCCCGTCGCGCCCACGAGGGTGACCGCGCAGCCGCCGGCATAGGTGTCGATCAAGTCGCGGGTGTAGTCGCGCCGCACCGTGCCCGGGGTGGCGAGCACGCTGACGAGCCCCGAGCGGGTCGCCGCCGCGGCGGGCTTGATCGCCGGCACCGTGCCGACGAACGGCACCGCGAAGCGGGCGCGCAGGGCCGGCAGGACCAGCGTGGTCATGGTGTTGCAGGCGATCACCACGAGATCCGGCGCGTGCAGCGCCATCAGGCGCTCCATCACGGCAAGGACCCGCGACAGCACCACCGCCTCCGGGAGCCCGCCATACGGAAAGGCCGCGTCGTCGGCGGCATAGACCACCCGGGCGTCCGGCCGGGCGCGCCGCACCTCGGCGAGGACCGTGAGGCCGCCGAGGCCGGAATCGAACACGAGAACCACCGGCGTGCGCGCGATCGGCGCCAGGGGCGCCGCGGCAGTGCCGGCCATCAGATCGAACCGCATGGGAGGTCTAGACCGAGAGGCAGAGAATCGAGTGCCGGCCAGAGTCCGGCGGGGTCGTTAAGGCTTGGTCACTGCGGCGGCAAAATGGCCCCGCTTCCCCCGCGGTGCACACGATCCGGCCCTCTCGCACCGCAGCACAAGCTGCGCGGTAACGCCGCGCCGGAGAAACGAGTTCCCCGGACCCGCGTTAGCCGTGGACAATCAGTCTACGCATGAGGGAAGATCTGATGGCAGCGACCGCGACCGCGCAGGTCACCGACACGCGCCCCGTTTTTCCTCCGCCCCCCGCCGCGGCCCGTCCGGTCGACCGGGGCGCCTGGATCGCAGCCTTCCGCCACGTGCGCGACGAGACCGAGCGCCGCGCCGCCCCGCTCTCCGCGGAAGACCAGCAGATCCAGTCGATGCCGGATGCGAGCCCGACCAAGTGGCACCGCGCCCACACGACCTGGTTCTTCGAGCAGTTCCTGCTCAAGGAGCGGGTGCCGGGCTACCGGGTCTTCGACGAGCGGTTCTTCTACCTGTTCAACTCCTACTACGTGCAGGCGGGTCCGCGCGCGCCGCGGATCAGCCGCGGCCTCGTGACCCGGCCGACCTGCGACGAGGTCGCGGCCTATCGCGCCCATGTCGACCGCGCCGTCGCCGGCCTGATCGCGGATGCGCCCGAGGGGCAGCTTCCGGACATCGTCGCCACCGTCGAGATCGGCCTCAACCACGAGCAGCAGCACCAGGAGCTGATGCTCACCGACATCCTGCACGCCTTCGCGCAGAACCCGCTGCTGCCGGCCTACGACGCCGGCTGGCGCTGGCCCCGCCTGTCGCAGGAGCCGGGCCGCGTCGTCCTCGACGGCGGCGTGACCCAGATGGGACATGCCG
This sequence comes from Methylobacterium nonmethylotrophicum, assembly GCF_004745635.1. Taxonomy (GTDB): domain Bacteria; phylum Pseudomonadota; class Alphaproteobacteria; order Rhizobiales; family Beijerinckiaceae; genus Methylobacterium; species Methylobacterium nonmethylotrophicum. The sequence continues at coordinate 178,667 of NZ_SRLB01000007.1, forward strand.
GCGAGGGCTTCCACTTCGACAACGAGGAGCCGCGCCACGACGTGCTGCTGCGGCCGGTCGGCCTGGAGCGCGGCCTCGTCACCAACGGCGAGTGGCTCGAATTCATGCAGGACGGCGGCTACGCCAGGCCCGAGCTGTGGCTCTCGGACGGATTCGTGGCGGCGCAGACCGAGGGCTGGGAGGCGCCGGGCTACTGGCGGCAGGCCGACGGCGTGTGGTCGAGCATGACGCTCGCGGGGCTGAAGGCGGTCGATCCGGCCCTCCCGGTGACCCATGTCAGCTACTACGAGGCAGACGCCTTCGCCCGCTGGGCCGGGCGCGACCTGCCGACGGAAGCCGAGTGGGAGGCGGCGAGCGGCGCCCTCGACGCCGCCTTCGGGCATGTCTGGCAATGGACCCGCAGCGCCTACAGCGCCTATCCGGGCTACCGCCCGCTGCCCGGGGCCCTGGGCGAGTACAACGGCAAGTTCATGGTCAGCCAGTTCGTGCTGCGCGGCTCCTCGGTGGCGACGCCCGACGGTCACAGCCGGCCGACCTACCGGAACTTCTTCTATCCCCACCAGCGCTGGCAGTTCACCGGCCTGCGTCTATCTCAGTACGGTGCGTGAGGCGTGACGCGCCTCGACGCGGGTGCCGCGAGGACCCGCGACATGCCCGCACGACCTCGGAGTTTTGCCCGTGAACGCCCCGATTCCCCATCTCGCGCCGGCCGCCCCGCTCGACGGCGGTCCCGACCGGAGCTTCCTGCAGGACGTGCTCTCGGGCCTCGGCGCCCCGCGCAAGCAGCTCTCGGCCAAGTACTTCTACGATCGGCGCGGCTCCGAGCTGTTCGAGGCGATCACCCGCCTGCCCGAATACTACCCGACCCGCACCGAGCTCGCGATCCTCGATCGCGACGGCCCCGAGATCGCCGCCGGCCTGCCACCGGGCGCGGCCCTGGTGGAGTTCGGCAGCGGCTCCACCACCAAGGTGCGCCGCCTGCTGCCGCATCTGCCCGATCTCGCCGCCTACGTGCCGGTCGACGTGTCGGAGGAGTTTTTGCGCAGCGAGGCCGACGAGCTCGGCCGCGACTTCCCGCGCCTGCGCGTCGAGCCGGTGGCGGCGGACTTCACCAGGCCCTTCGGCCTGCCGGACGACCTGAAGGACGCGCCGAAGGCCGGCTTCTTCCCGGGCTCGACCCTCGGCAACTTCGAGCCCGAGGCGGCGGCCGCGCTGCTGGGCAGCTTCGCCCGCACCCTGGGGACGGGCTCGACCCTGATCGTCGGCATCGACCTCGTGAAGGACAAGGCGGTGCTCGACGCCGCCTACGACGACGCGGCCGGGGTGACGGCGGACTTCAACCTCAACCTGCTCACCCGGATCAACCGCGAGCTCGGCGCCGATTTCGACCTCGACGGGTTTTCGCACCAGGCCTTCTTCGACGAGAACCTGGGACGGATCGAGATGCACCTGGTGAGCCGGAAAAGCCAGCTCGTCACCGTGGCCGGGGTGCCGTTCCACTTCGCCTCCGGCGAGACGATCCACACCGAGAACAGCTACAAGTACACGGTGCCGGGCTTCCGGGCGCTCGCCCGGGCTGCCGGCTGGGAGCATGCCCGCGTCTGGACCGATCCGGACGGGCTCTTCTCGGTCCACGCGCTGAAGGCCAGCACCATCCGGCGGCACTGACGGGGACGGCATGGGCGGCTCCCGCGATCTCGGCCCGTCCGCCTCGGGCGCCGTCGAGGCGTTCCTCGAGACGGCGCGGCGCGTCGCCCCGCCGGCCGGGGACGCCCCGCGCCTCGTCTTCGCCCTCGACGCCACGATGAGCCGGCAGCCGACCTGGGACCTCGCCTGCGCGGTCCAGGCCGCGATGTTCGAGGCGACGGCGCGGCTCGGCGGCCTCGCGGTGCAGCTCGTCTACTTCCGGGGCCTCGCCGAGTGCCGGGCCTCGCGCTTCGTCGCCGATGCGCGGGCGCTCACGGGACTGATGCAGGTGGTAACCTGCCAGGGCGGCCGGACGCAGATCGGCCGGGTGCTGCGCCACGCCCGCAACGAGGCCGGGCGCGGCCCGGTCAAGGCCCTGGTGCTGGTCGGCGACGCCATCGAGGAGGATCTCGACGACCTCTGCGGCGTCGCCGGCGAGCTGGGCCTGCTCGGCCTGCCGGCCTTCTGCTTCCATGAGGGGCCGGACCCGACGGTCGCAGCCGGTTTCTCCGAGATCGCCCGGCTCAGCGGCGGCGCCTCGGCCCGCTTCGACCTCGCGGCGCCCGACGTGCTGGCGGCGCTGCTTCGCGCCGCGGCGATCTACGCCACCCGGGGACTCGACGGATTGCGCCTGGCCGCGCATGAGGATGCGGCGGCGCGCCGGCTCCTCGCCGGCATGACCGGCGGGTAGACACGGTCGTCTCCTGCGCGAACCGAGGGTGACGGACAGACGGATGATCGCCCTCGGCCTCGGTGTCCTGGTCCTCGTCGGCCTGTGGTGGCTCGGCCGCCACTACGCGACCGCGAACCCTGCGACGATCGCGCGGGCGGTCCGCCAGGCCGGCGGCTGGCTCGCGCTCGCGGCGGCGGCCTTCCTGTTCCTGCGCGGGCGCTTCGACATGGCGGGGGCGCTCGGCCTCGGCGGCGCGTGGCTCCTCGGCTGGCGCCAGGGCTCGCCCCTCCCCTTCGGCCTCGGCCGGTTCGGGTTCGGCCGGTTCGGTCTCGGCCCGGCGGCACCGCGGGCGGAGGCCGTCTCGCGGGTCTGCTCCGCCCGGCTCGAGATGGAGCTCGACCACGCCAGCGGCGCCATGCGCGGCACGGTGCTGTCCGGCCCCTTCGCGGGCCAGGCCCTCGACGGCCTCGATCTCCCGCGCCTCACCGGGCTCCTGTCCGAGTGCCGCGCCGGGGACCCCGACGGCGCCCGGCTGCTAGAGGCTTATCTGGACCGCCGGTTTGCCGGATGGCGCGTAGACGCTGAGGCTCACGCGGACCCGCGGCCGGGCGGTGCGGCGCAGCCAGGGCCGATGACGGAGGAGGAGGCCTATCAGATCCTGGGGCTTCAGCGCGGGGCGCCCCTCGAGGAGGTGCGCCGGGCGCACCGCACCCTGATGAAGCGGCTTCACCCGGACCAGGGCGGGTCCGACTACCTGGCGGCCCGCGTCAACGCGGCCAAGGATTTTCTGCTCAACCGACATCGCTGATACTCCACGCGCGTGTCGACGGAACCGCGGCAGGGACGCGCCGCGGCGGGGGTGTATTCGGGTGTATTTGCGAATTGGGCCCGCTTCCGAGAGACGCATCCGCGGATGGCGCCCGGCGCGGGATCCCCTCTCCAGGCGATACCAGGCTTGCCTGGTATCGCTCCAAGGTGTGGGAGACGAGTAGGGGCGATCGAAGATCCCGCACGGGCCTGCGGCCCGCGTGGGGGTGGAGACGGTGCCGAACAACTCTCGGCCGTTCCGCTGCCGGCACGACGGTCTGAGTTTGACTCAGGACCGTAGCACCCTAACGCGGGCCGCAGGCCCGTGCGGGATCTTCGATCCCCCGGCCCCTCTCCCACACCCGGCAGCAATTCCGGGCAAGCCCGGTATTGCCTGGAGAGGGGAACCTTCGCTCAATCCTGCTTCCGGACGGCCCTGCCCTCTTCGTGAGGCAAAACGTCAGCTCCGGGTCGCGAAGCAGGTGAAGCCGTTGCGCTTGAGCGTCCGGCAGGCGTCCTGGGCCGACTCGGCCTCGGAGAAGCCCGAGAAGCGGGCGCGGAACAGGGTGGTGCCGCCATGGGTCACCCGCTCGGTGAAGGGGGCGGCCTTGGCAAGCGCCCCGCCGCCGCGCTGGCGCGCCTCCGCGAGCATCGACTTCGCCTTGCCCTCGTCGTCCATGGCGCCGAGCTGGATCACCCAGGGCGACACGGTGACGGGCTTCTGGACGGGCGCCGCCGCCTCGCGCGGGGCAGGCGCCCGGGCCTCGCCGGGCTCGGCCGCCGGCAGGCGCGACGCGTATTTTCCGCCGGGCGCCGGGGCGGGGAAGGCCGCGGAGGCGCCGGCCGGGGCGTAGGCCTGGGCGCTCGCCGGGACCGCGGGTGCGCCCGCGCGCCATTTCGGCGCGCTTTGCGGCGTCGCGCCGCCGCGGGGCGCGATGTCGAGGGGCTGGCCGGTGGAGTTCGTGGTCTCGACTCCCTCGTCGTCGTCCGCGGAGGCGACGAGGGTGCGTGTGGCGACCGGCCGCTCGGCCACTACGGCGGGGCGCGGCCGCTCGGCCACCTCGACCACCGGCGGGGTCGTGCGGGCGCCCGCATAGGCCGCCGGCAGGCTGGCCTGGACGAGCCTGGCCATGATGGCGTCGCGGCTCGCCCCCGACTTTCCGCCGAGCACCACCGCCACGATGTGGCGGTCGCCGCTGCGGGCCGAGGTCATCAGGTTGAAGCCCGAATCGCGGGTGTAGCCGGTCTTGATGCCGTCGACGCCCTCGACCCGGCCGAGCAGGTGGTTGTGGTTGCCGATCACCCGGCCCCGGAACGCGAAGGAGCGGGTCTGGAAGTAGCGGTAGTAGCGCGGGAAGCGGTCCTGGATCGCCCGGGCGAGGATCGTCAGGTCGCGGGCGGTGGTGATCTGGTCGGAATCGGGCAGGCCGGAGGCGTTGGCGTAATGCGTGCGGCTCATGCCGAGGGCGTGCGCCTTGCGGGTCATCATCTCGGCGAAGGCCGGCTCGGAGCCGGCGATGTTCTCGCCGATGGCGCAGGCGACGTCGTTGGCCGACTTCGTGACCAGCGCCTTGATCGCCTCCTCGACCGTGATGGTCGAGCCAGGGCGCAGGCCCAGCTTCGAGGGAGCCTGGCGGGCGGCGTTGGCCGAGATCTCCAGGGCCGAGTCGAGGTCCATCTTGCCGCGCTCGAGCTGCTCGAACAGCAGGTAGAGCGTCATCACCTTGGTGATCGAGGCCGGGTGGCGCAGGGCGTCCTCGTTGACCGCGTGCATCACGCGGCCGGTCTTGGCGTCCACCACCATCGCGGCGTAGGGTGGATTGTAGCCCCCGCCGCCGCCGTGATGGCGCCGGCGCGCCTCAGCGGGCGAGGCGGTGAGCGCCGTCAGCACCGCCGCGGCGGCGAGCACGGCCGGCAGCGCGGGTCCAGATTGGCCGTGAACGCAACGCATCACGCACATACCCCGTTGACTGTGGGGCGCCCGCTTCACGGGCGGCGCCCTGGACCGGCGGCGCCCTGCGGGACGGCGTGGCGCGACGGCATCACTGTCAATCAGGCTAGGCAGGCGCGGTTACGCCCCGGTTAACCGGAGTCGCATTCCACCGCTCGAATTCGCCTCATTGTGCGACGCACAATAGGCTCTTGACGAATTTTGTGCGGTGCACATATTGCGGCCAGCGGGGCGCGACGCGCGGGCGCCCCGCGATAGCCTGAAACGCCGCGCGAGGAGGGGCGCCCGCTTCGGGGTGCCAGGCCACCATGAACCAGAACATCAGCCATCAGGTCGAGAAGCAGGCCGAAGCGGCCCAGAAGTTCGGCAAGGACGGCATGGACGCGATGCTGCGCAGCTTCGGCACCCTGTCGAAGGCCAGCCAGGCGATCGCCGTCGAGGCGACCGACTTTGCCAAGCAGTCCTTCGAGCACGGCACCGCCACCCTGGAGAAGCTCGCCGGCGTGCGCTCGCTCGACAAGGCGCTCGAGATCCAGACCGAGTACATGAAGACCTCCTACGAGCGTCTCGTGGCCCAGACCACCAAGATGACCGAGCTCTACCAGAACCTCGCCAAGGAGATGGCGAAGCCGTTCGAGGGTCTCGTCGCGCAGGCCCAGGACCAGTTCGCCAAGGCGCAGGACCGGGCCTTCAAGGTGGTCAAGGACGGCGTGACCAAGGTCGAGGACGAGGCCGGCAAGGCCTACGACGCCGCCAAGGACGCGGCGTAAGCGCGACACAGAGGGCGGCCCTTCGCGGTCGCCCCGTCCGGCCTCGCGCCGGACCGCACCCAGCCGATCTTGGCCGCGACCGGCACGGGACGCCCGTGCCGGTCGCCCGCGTTTTCGGACAGGCCCGCACGACAAGAGCGCGCAGCCGACTGGCGGAGCGCGGAGACGGCCTATAGATTAGGCTCGGCACCGGCAGCCGACGTGATAGGCTGCCGACCCGCATCGCCGTTCGAGCCCCCGTCAGACGGGGGGCGGCTCGGCGCGGTCGCCAGAGCGAGGTCGGTACGATTCAGATGGCTCAGGTCCCGAGGCAGGGAGAACCCTCCACCAGGCCGGTCGCGGCCAATCCCCGCGCTCCCGGCAACGGCGACGGGCGATCGGGAACCGCCGTGATCACGCGGACGAAGCCGCGCACCAAGCGGCCGAACCTCTACCGCGTGCTGCTCCTCAACGACGACTACACTCCGATGGAGTTCGTCGTCCACGTGGTGGAACGCTTCTTCAACAAGTCGCGCGAGGACGCGACCCGCATCATGCTGCACGTCCACCAGAACGGCGTCGGCGAGTGCGGCATCTTCACCTACGAGGTCGCCGAGACCAAGGTGACGCAGGTCATGGACTTTGCGCGGAAACACCAACATCCTCTGCAATGCGTCATGGAAAAGAAATAGGCACCAGCAAAGAGGCCCGCTTTGCCCAGCTTCTCACGCAGCCTTGAACAAGCTCTCCACCGCGCCCTGGCGCTCGCCGGCGAGCGCCGGCACGAATACGCCACGCTCGAGCATCTCCTGCTCGCCCTGGTCGACGACCAGGACGCGGCGGCGGTCATGCGGGCCTGCAACGTCGACGTCGACCTGCTGAAGCGCAACCTCGTCGAGTACATCGACACGGAACTCGCCAACCTCACGGGCGACGGCCGGCAGGACGCGAAGCCCACGGCGGGCTTCCAGCGCGTGATCCAGCGCGCGGTGATCCACGTGCAGTCCTCGGGGAGAGAGGAGGTCACCGGCGCCAACGTGCTGGTGGCGATCTTCGCCGAGCGCGAGAGCCACGCCGCCTACTTCCTGCAAGAGCAGGACATGACCCGCTACGACGCGGTCAACTACATCAGCCACGGCATCGCCAAGCGCCCCGGCCTGTCCGAGGGCAAGCCGGTGCGCGGCGCCGACGAGGAGGGTCAGACGGAACGTCCAAGCGGGGCCGAGGACGAGCGCGGCGGCCAGAAGAAGAAGGGCGACGCGCTCGACGCCTACTGCGTCAACCTCAACAAGAAGGCCCGCGAGGGCAAGATCGACCCGCTGATCGGCCGCGAGAACGAGGTCCAGCGCACGATCCAGGTTCTCTGCCGCCGGCAGAAGAACAACCCGCTGCTCGTCGGAGACCCCGGCGTCGGCAAGACCGCGATCGCGGAGGGGCTCGCCCGCAAGATCATCCAGCACGAGGTGCCGGAGGTCCTGGCGGACGCCACCGTGTTCTCCCTCGACATGGGCACGCTGCTCGCCGGCACCCGCTACCGCGGCGACTTCGAGGAGCGCCTCAAGCAGGTGATGAAGGAGATCGAGGCGCATCCCAACGCCATCATGTTCATCGACGAGATCCACACGGTGATCGGCGCCGGGGCGACCTCGGGCGGCGCGATGGATGCCTCGAACCTCCTGAAGCCGGCGCTCGCCTCCGGCACCCTGCGCTGCATCGGCTCGACCACCTACAAGGAGTACCGCCAGTACTTCGAGAAGGACCGGGCGCTGGTCCGCCGCTTCCAGAAGATCGACGTCAACGAGCCGTCGATCCCGGACGCGATCGAGATCCTCAAGGGCTTGCGGCCCTCCTTCGAGGAATTCCACAAGCTCAAGTACACGACGGAAGCCGTGAAGGCCGCGGTCGAATTGTCGGCCCGCTACATCAACGACCGCAAGCTGCCGGACAAGGCGATCGACGTGATCGACGAGACCGGCGCCTCGCAGATGCTGGTGCCGGAGGGACGGCGCAAGCGCACGATCGGCGTCAAGGAAATCGAGGCGACCATCGCCACGATGGCCCGCATCCCGCCCAAGACCGTCTCGAAGGATGACGCGGAGGTGCTCGCCCACCTCACCGACAACCTGAAGCGGGTGGTCTACGGCCAGGACACCGCCATCGACGCGCTGACCGCCTCGATCAAGCTGGCCCGGGCGGGGTTGCGCGACCCCGACAAGCCGATCGGCGCCTACCTGTTCGCCGGCCCGACCGGCGTCGGCAAGACGGAGGCCGCCAAGCAGCTCGCCTCCAGCCTCGGCGTCGAGATGCTGCGCTTCGACATGTCGGAGTACATGGAGCGGCACACCGTCTCGCGGCTGATCGGCGCCCCTCCGGGCTATGTCGGCTTCGACCAGGGCGGGCTCCTCACCGACGGCATCGACCAGCACCCGCATTGCGTGCTGCTGCTCGACGAGATCGAGAAGGCCCATCCGGACCTGTTCAACATCCTGCTGCAGGTGATGGACCACGGCAAGCTGACCGACCATAACGGCAAGCAGGTCGATTTCCGTAACGTCATCATCATCATGACGACGAATGCGGGCGCGGCCGACCTCGCCCGGGCGGCGTTCGGCTTCACGCAGAACAAGCGCACCGGCGACGACCAGGAGGCGATCAACCGCCTGTTCGCCCCGGAATTCCGCAACCGCCTCGACGCGGTGGTGTCCTTCGGCCACCTGCCGAAGGAGGTGGTGGCCAAGGTCGTCGACAAGTTCGTGCTCCAGCTCGAGGCGCAGCTCGCCGACCGCAACGTCACCATCGAGCTGTCCGACGAGGCGCGGGACTGGCTGGTCGAGAACGGCTACGACGAGGCCATGGGCGCCCGCCCGATGGCCCGCCTGATCCAGTCGACCATCAAGACCCCGCTCGCCGACGAGGTGCTGTTCGGCAAGCTCAAGGACGGCGGCGCCGTCCGGGTGATCGTCAAGCGGCCCGACGGCGAGAAGCCGAGCCTCGGCTTCGTCTTCCCGGCCGGCCCGGTGACGCCGCGGCCCGAGAAGGACGTGACGATCGCGGCCAAGAAGGCCGCCAAGAAGCAGAAGCGTCCGCGCGCCGCGCCGAAGAAGCCCAAGGACGGCGGCTCGGGCGGCGGTGGCGGCGGGGTCCGCACGGTGCCGAAGGTGCCGCTGGTGCGGGCCTGACCCGGCAGGGATCGGGGATTTCGACCCCTCGATCCCGGCCCTCGTCCCGTGTATGACGCCTGGCGAGACGCGCATCCCGGCGGGCCCTCCCCGCCGGGATGCGCGTTTGAAGCCGTGGCCCTGCCGAATTGGAGACGGGGCGGGTTCGAGGATGATCCGCAGGTCGGGACAACACCTTCCTCGCCTGCGCCAGGAGACGCGAGAGACGATCCCGATGAGCGGTGATCTCAACGAGGGCCCCCTCGCCCCGGCCACGACGGTGAGCCCGCCCTCCCCCAAGGCGACCCGGCGCGAGAGGCGGCGGCAGCGCCGCCGCCGCCGCAAGATCGGCGAGGAGATCCTGGGCTGGATCCTGGTGCCGCTGATCCTGTTCGCCGGCTACTGGGCGATCAATGCGGGCTTCGCCGCCCTGGGCACGACCCCGGGCGCGGTGTTCGACCAGCTCAAGCAGGTGAAGAGCGCGCTCGAGAAGCGCGGGTCGATGTAGGGGCACGGAGCCCGGCCCGGCCAGGCGCGAGCCGTGATCGGCGGGGCCGCCTCCGGCACGTGTCGCATGGCAGGGGAGGCCCCGCGCCTCACCCGGCGATGCGGGGATCCCGCCGTCCGCTGCGCCGCCCCGCCGCCAGCGCCGCCCCGCCGATCAGTCCCGCCGCCGCGATCATGCCGAGATGCAGCCACATCGGGTCGGCGGCGACCACGCCGTCCGTCGCCTGTGCGTCGAACCGGCCATGGGCACCGTGGTCGCGGTGCGAATCGAGCGGGTCGAACAGGTTGTCGGGACGGCCGCGATCCGCGGGCTCGTCCGTCATCTCGCCCTCGTAGCCGTTGCGGGCGAGGTAGTGGTCGGTGAAGGCCGGCGCGCCCTGTGCGCCGAGGATCGCCAGCCAGGACGGGGTGCCGATCCAGAGTTCCCGCGGCGCGTCGTGGGCGGCGCGCACGATCGCCTCGGCGATCGCGTCGGGCTGGAAGATCGGCGGGACCGGCCGCAGGCGGCGCGGCAGGCGCGAGCGGGCCCAGTCGAATTGCGGCGTGTTGACCGCCGGCAGCTGCACCATGGTGAGGCGGATGCCGCTGCGGTGGTGCAAAAGCTCCGTGCGCAGGCTGTCGACGAAGCCGCGCACCGCCGACTTGGCGCCGCAATAGGCCGCCTGCAGCGGGATCGACCGGTAGGCGAGCGCCGAGCCGACCTGCACGATCGTGCCGCGGTCGGCCTCCCGCATGTGGCGCAGGGCCGCGAGGGTGCCGTGGACCTGGCCCAGATAGGTCACGTCGGTGACGCGCCGGAACTCCTCCGGGGTCGTGTCCTGGACCTCGGCATAGACCGTCGCCATGGCGTTGTTGACCCACACGTCGAGGCCGCCGAACTCCTCCGCGACGGCATCCGCCGCCCGGTCGACCGCAAGCGGATCGGCGACGTCGGCCCGGTAGCCGAGCGCCCGACCGCCGACCGACCGCACCTCCTCGACCGCCGCCGCGATGCCGGCCCGGCCTCGCGCCAGGATGCCGACATTCCAGCCCCGGCGCCCGAAGGCGACCGCAACCGCGCGCCCGATTCCGGCGCTGCCGCCGGTCACCACGACGGTGGGGCGCGTCGTTCGGCTCATGCGACCTCTCCTTTTTCACGATGCCAGACCCGACAACGCGCCCGCGGCCGTTCGGGTGCAGGCGGGGTGACGCGAAGGGAGGCTGCCGGATCCGCGGGCAGGCTGCCCGCTATTATGTCTATACACAAAGGCCCGCCGCCGGTACGACAGGCGTGAGGCTTGGCAGGGATCGGGAGGGAACGATGAGGGCGGTTGCCGCAGGGTTGATGGTCGCACTCGCGCTGGCGGGATCCGCCGCCGCGCAGGAGACGAAGGTCACGGTCGGCCTGTCGGGCTGGACCGGCTTCGCCCCCCTGACGCTCGCCAAGGAGGCCGGCATCTTCAAGAAGAACGGCCTCGACGTCTCGCTGAAGAAGATCCCGCAGGCGAGCCGCCACCTCGCCATCCGCTCCGGCGACGTGCAATGCGCCGCCACCACGGTCGAGACCTGGGTGGTGTGGAACGCCAACGGCGTGCCGACGAAGCAGATCTTCCAGCTCGACAAGTCCTACGGCGCCGACGGGCTGGCCGTGCGCAACGACGTCGCGTCGATCGCGGACCTGAAGGGCAAGACCGTGGCGGCCTCGGTGCCCGGCACCGCGCCGTATTTCGGGCTCGCCTGGATCCTCAAGGCCAACGGCCTTTCGCTCAAGGACGTGAAGGTCGTCAACCTTGAGCCGGGACCTGCCGCACAGGCCTTCATCGCCGGCCAGAACGACGCCGCGATGACCTACGAGCCCTACCTGTCGTCGGTCCGCGCCGCGCCGCAATCTGGCAAGATCATCGCCACCACCCTCGACTACCCGATGGTGATGGACACCTTCGGCTGCACGCCCGAGTTCCTCGACCAGAACCCGAAGGCCGCGAAGGCGCTCGCCGAGAGCTATTTCGAGGCGCTCGAGATGATCGCCAAGGACCCGCAGAAGTCCTACGAGATCATGGGCGCCGACGTGAAGCAGACCGGCGAGGCCTTCGGCAACTCCGCAAAGTTCCTGCGCTGGCAGGACCGCGCCGCCAACAAGGCGTTCTTCAGCGGCGAGATCCAGAAGTTCTCCGAGCAGGCGGCCGACCTGCTGCTCGAGATCGGGGTGATCCGGCAGAAGCCCGACATCGCCGGGCTCTTTGACGCCCGCTTCGCGCAGTGAACCGCTTGCGTCCACTGCAGCCGGTCGGCGGCCCGGCCAAGGCCGCCTTGGGCTTGAGCTTCTTCGTGCTGTTCGTGGCGGCCTGGGCCGCCGCGACCCTCGGGGGGCTGGTGCCCAGGACCTTCCTGGCCGATCCGGTGACGATGGTCCAGGACGGCTGGCTGCTGCTGACCCGGTTCGACTTCGCCTCCGATATCGGGATCACGGTGTGGCGCGTCGTCGGCGGCTTCCTGCTCGCGGCACTCGTGGCGGTGCCGCTCGGCGTGATGATGGGGGCCTACAAGCCGATCGAGGCGTTCTTCGAGCCCTTCGTGTCCTTCGCCCGCTACCTGCCGGCCTCGGCCTTCGTGCCGCTGCTGATCCTGTGGGCCGGCATCGGCGAGACGCAGAAGCTTCTCGTGATCTTCATCGGCTCGGTGTTCCAGCTGATCCTGATGATCGCGGTCGCGGTCGGCAACGTCCGGCGCGACCTCGTCGAGGCGGCCTATACGCTGGGCGCGCGCGATTCCGGCATCATCCGCCGGGTGCTCATCCCGGCGACGGCCCCGGAGATCGCCGAGATCCTGCGCCTCGTGCTTGGCTGGGCCTGGACCTACGTCATCGTCGCCGAGCTGATCGGCTCCTCGTCGGGCATCGGCCACATGATCATCGAGAGCCAGGCCCTGCTCGCCACCGGGCAGATCATCTTCGGCATCATCGTCATCGGGCTGATCGGCCTCGTCTCGGACTTCCTGTTCAAGGCGGGCAACCGGCTCCTGTTTCCCTGGAAGCTCGCCTGATGCGGGACACGATCGAGGTGGCGGTCGAGGGGGTGGCCCGGACCTTCCCCGGAAACCGCGGCGCGAAGCCCGTCCAGGCCCTCAGCCCCACCGACCTCACGGTCGCCAAGAACGACTTCATCACCATCCTGGGGCCCTCCGGCTGCGGGAAGTCGACCCTGCTGCGCATCGTCGCCGGGCTCGACCGGCCGAGCGCCGGCCGCGTCCTCGTCGAGGGCCGCGAGGTGCGCGGGCCCGGCCCCGACCGGGGCATGGTGTTCCAGTCCTACACCCTCTTTCCGTGGCTCACGGTGGCGGAGAATATCGGCTTCGGCCTGCGCGAGCGCGGCGTGCCGGCGGCGGAGCGCCGCGAGATCGTCTCGGCCTATCTCGACAAGGTGGGCCTGCGCGGCTTCGAGGGGCATTACCCGAAGCAGCTCTCCGGCGGCATGCAGCAGCGCACCGCCATCGCCCGGGCGCTCGCCAACGACCCCGCCATCCTGCTCCTCGACGAGCCGTTCGGCGCGCTCGACAACCAGACCCGCGGGCTGATGCAGGAATTGCTGCTCGGCATCTGGGAGCGTGAGCGCAAGACCGTGATCTTCGTCACCCACGACATCGAGGAGGCGATCTTCATGGCCTCGCGGGTGATCGTGATGACGGCCCGGCCCGGACGGATCAAGGCCGACATGCCCGTCGATCTCGGCCATCCGCGCCACTACACGGTCAAGACGAGTCCCGAATTCTCGCGGCTGAAGGCGCAGCTCACCGAGGAGATCCGGGCCGAGGCGGTGCTGGCGGCGCGGGAGCATTGAGAAGCAATAAACGGATTGCTTCACCTCTTCCTATTCACGCCCTCATCCTGAGGTGCCGCGTAGCGGCCTCGAAGGAGGGCTCCAGAAGCCTCCGCGATCTCTGGAGTCCTCCTTCGAGGCCAAGCGATCTTCGATCGCCCGGCACCTCAGGATGAGGGCGCAGGTAGGATGAGGCAGGTGACGAATTCCCCCGCCTCGAATCCCCCGCCTCCGGTTCTATCTCCGTCCCTCACCGAACCCCGTCGCCCGCGTCCCGGCGCGACTGGTCAGGAGGACAGCATGAAGGCCTTCGTCGTCCGCAGCCCCGGCGGCCTCGACCGTCTCGAGATCGCCGAGCGGCCCGATCCCGGCCCGCCCGGCCCCGGCGCGATCCGGGTCGCGATCCGGGCGACTTCGCTCAACTTCCACGACCTCTTGGTGGCGAGCGGGCGCTCGCCCGCCGCGGACGGCCGCATCCTGATGTCGGACGGGGCCGGCATCGTCGAGGCGGTGGGCGACGGCGTCACCGAGTTCGCCCCCGGCGACGCGGTCGTCTCCTGCTTCTTCCCGCACTGGGCCGATGGGTCGCCGCGGACGCCGGTCGGCAACTTCGCGCAGGTGCCGGGCGACGGGGTCGACGGCTTCGCGCTCACCCATGCGGTGCGGCCGGTCGGCGCCTTCACGCACGCGCCAAGCGGCTGGAGCCATGCCGAATCGGCCACCATCACCACCGCCGGCCTCACCGCCTGGCGGGCCCTCGTCGGCGATGGCGGCCTGAAGGCCGGTGACACCGTGCTGGCCCTCGGCACCGGCGGCGTCGCGATCGCGGCCCTGCAGATCGCCAAGCGGATGGGCGCCGTCGTGATCGTCACCTCCTCGTCCGACGCCAAGCTCGAGCGGGTGCGGGCGCTGGGCGCCGACCACACGATCAACTACCGCACCCATCCCGATTGGGGCCGGCAGGTGCGCGACTGGACCGGCGGCGGGGTCGACCACGTCGTCGAGGTCGGCGGACCCGGCACCCTGGCGCAGTCGATCGAGGCGGTGCGCGTCGGCGGCCACATCGCGCTCATCGGCGTGCTCACCGGGCGGGCCGGCGAGGTGCCGACCTCGGCGCTGATGGCCAAGCAGGCCCGCCTCCAGGGCCTGATCGTCGGCAGCCGGCGCCAGCAGCAGGACTACGTCGCGGCGCTGAGCCGGTCCGGCATCCGCCCGGTGATCGACCGGACCTACGCCTTCGCCGAGCTGCCCGACGCCTTCCGCCACCAGGAGAGCGGGAGCCATTTCGGCAAGCTCTGCGTCGCCTGGTAGCGATCCCGGCCCGCGGCGCGGAGCTTGCGCCGGGACGCGTTCGACGCGAAAGCTCGACGGCGGCGCGGCGTGGGGAGTATGCCCTGGCGATGAACGGGATCGTGGTGGTCGGCACCGGCCAGGCCGGCTTTCAGCTCGGGGCCTCCCTGCGGGAAAACGGCTATGCCGGGCCGGTGACCCTCGTCGGCGAGGAGCCGGGCCTGCCCTACGGCCGGCCGCCGCTGTCGAAGGCCTACATGCTGGGCAAGACCGATGCGGCCGGCCTCGCCCTGCGGCCGGAGGCGTATTTCGCCGAGCACCGGCTGACTATGCGGGCCGGCGAGCGCGCGGCGGCGATCGACCGTGGAGCATCGATCCTCCGCCTCGCCTCCGGGGAGGTGCTGCCTTACGACCACCTCGTCCTGGCGACGGGCTCGCGCAACCGCCCGCTCCCGGTCCCGGGCGCCGATCTCCCGGGGGTGCACCAGCTGCGAACGCTCGCCGATGCCGACGCCCTCAAGGCGGCCCTCGCCGAGGCGAAGGCGGTCGCGGTGGTGGGCGCCGGCTTCATCGGGCTCGAATTCGCGGCGGTCTGCGCCCAGAAGGGGCTCGCCGTCACGGTGATCGAGGGGCTCGAGCGTCCCCTCGCCCGCTCGGTCTCGAGCGGCATGGCGGCCTTGATCGAGGCCTCCCACGTCCGGGCCGGCGTGCGCTTCCTGTTTGGCAGCGCGGTCGCGGGCATCACGGGTTCCGACCGCGCCCGGGCCGTGGCGCTCGCGGACGGGCGCGAGATCCCGGCCGACCTCGTCCTCGTCGGGATCGGCGTCATCCCGAACCATGAACTCGCGGCGGCGGCGGATCTGCGGATCGAGAACGGAATCGCGGTCGACGCGATGCTGGCGACCGACGATGCCAGGATCTCGGCGATCGGCGACTGCGCCAGCTTCCCCTCCCCCCATGCCGGGGGCGCGCGGGTGCGGATCGAATCGGTGCAGAACGCCGTCGACGGCGCCCGCTGCGTCGCCGCCCGCCTCACCGGCCGGCCCGCCGCCTTCGAGGCGGTGCCGTGGTTCTGGAGCGACCAGGGCCCGCTGAAGCTCCAGATCGCCGGCCTGTGCCAGCCGCACGACCGGACGGTGCGCCGGGGCGATCCGGAATCCGGCGGCGTCTCGGTGTTCTGCTACCGGGGCGACCGCCTCGTCGGCGTCGAGTCGCTCAACCGCCCGGCCGACCACATGGTGGCCCGCCGCCTGCTGCAGGCCGGCCGGGGCCCGACGCCCGAGGAGGCGGCGGATCCCGGCTTCGACCTCAAGGCCCTGGCGCTCGGCCGGGGCTGACGAGGGGCGCGGCTCAGGCGGCCCGGATGGTCTCCAGGAAGTGCGCCACCTCGGTACTCAGGCGGTCGGACTGGCGCGACAGCCCGGAGGCCGCGCCGAGCACCTGGCTCGCCGCGCGGCCGGTCCCCTCCGCCGCCTCGGCGACGCTGCCGATATTGCCCGTGACCTCGCCGGTGCCGGTCGCGGCCTGGGAGACATTGCGGACGATCTCCTGGGTCGCCGCGCCCTGCTCCTCCACCGCCGCGGCGATCGAGGTCGCCACGCCCGAGATCTCGCGGATGCTGGTGGTGATCCCGTCGATGGCGTCGACCACCGAGCCGGTCGCGCTGCGCACCGCCCCGACCTGGCCGGCGATCTCGGCGGTGGCCCGCGCGGTCTGGTCGGCGAGGGCCTTCACCTCCGCGGCGACCACCGCGAAACCGCGCCCGGCCGCACCGGCGCGCGCAGCCTCGATCGTGGCGTTCAGGGCGAGCAGGTTGGTCTGCGCGGCGATCGACGAGATCATCGCCGTCACGTCGCCGATCCGCGCCGCCGCCTGGCTGAGCCCCATCACGACCTCGGTGGTGCGGCCGGCCTCCGCGACCGCGGCCTCGGCGAGGCGGGCCGAGCCGTCGACCTGGCGGCCGATCTCCTCGACCGAGGTGCCGAGCTCCTCGGCCGCCGCCGCGACGGTGTGCACGTTCGCGGCGGCCTGCTCGGCGGCGGCGGCCACGGTCGTCGACTGGCTCGCCGTCTCGGAGGCGGTGACGCTCATCGTCCGGGCGGCGTCCTGGAGCAGGGACGAGGCGGCCGCGATCTCGCCGGCGATGCCCCCCACCACCTTCTCGAACCCGTCGGCGAGGCCGATCAGGGTGCGGCGGCGCTCCTGCGACGCGGCGCTCGCGGCATCGTGGCCGCGGCTGGTCTCCTCCACCGCCTTGCGGGCCACCATGGCCTTGATCCCCTCGACCGCGCGGGCCACCGCGCCGATCTCGTCGCCGCGCTGCGCCTCCGCGAGCCGCGCCTCGACCTCGCCCTGCGCCATCCGGTCCATCGCCCCGACGAGGCGGCCGAGGGGCCGGGTGATGCCGAAGGCCGACAGGGCCATGGCGATCACGAAGCCGGCCGCGACGGCGCCGACGCCGAGCAGCAGGCTCGTGCTCCGCGCGGCGCGGGTGTCCTCGGCGAGGCGAGCGACGGTCGCGTCCGTGCCGGCGAGGAGGTCGGCCGACAGTGTCCCGCAGGTCTCGTAGGCCGCCCGGGTCAGCGGATCGACGGTCTGCCGGATGTGGTCGGCCGCGCGGGTCGCGTCGCGGGCCTCGATCATCCGCCGCGCCGCCACGCTCTCGGCCACCAGCCGCTCGACGTCGCCCGCCGCGGCGGCGATCCGGGGCCCGAAGGCCGGGGCCTGGGCCGGAAGGCTGGCCATGATCTGCTGGAGCTTCGGGTGAACCCCGTCGAACTCCGCCAGGAACCGCTGCCGCGCGGCGGCGTCCGGCGCCGTGGCCGCCCGGTCCAGGGCGTAGCTCATGGCAAGCACGTAGCGCGCCGCGCTCTGGGCGCCGGTGCCGGCGCGGCCCTCCCGCTCGATGAAGTGGTGGTAGCGCGCGCCGCTCTCGGTCATCTGCTGCGTCGCATACCAGAGCGCCCCGGCGGCCATCAGGCTGAGCAGCGTCGTGACCACGGCGATCTTCGCGCCGATGCGCAGTTGTAAGACCATGTTCCCCTCGGGTCGTTCGTTATCTTCCCCAGGGAAAATGTCTGCTCTTAACTGTTAAAAATCACGCAATGAGGCGATCTGGTTGCGCGATATATTATTGCAACCCAGATGCACGGGTCGTGCAGGCGCGTGCCGGAGCGGCCACTTGCGCGACCGTCCCGCGCGTCTCAGCGGTCGTTCTCGGTGGTGAGCTCGCTCGGGTGGATGCCCTTGTCCGGCGCGTCGTCCGGGCGCAGTCGCGCGTCCGGATAGGCGCCGTCGGTCAGCTCCACCCCCGCGGCTACGAGGGCGCCGCGGATCGCGGCCCGCTGCTCGGGCGAGGGCGGGTAGCGGCCCGCCTCGAACTGGCGGATGCTGCCCGCGTCGACGTTGGCACGCAGGGCCAGGTCGTCCTCCGACCATCCGAGCAGGTCGCGCGCCCGGCGCAGCTGCGCCGCCGTGATGTCGTCTTCGCCGCTCACTGTCTCGCCCGTCCCTTCCTCGTCGATCCTCGAAACGCCGGGTGCGGTCGCCCGCGGCGCCTTGGCTAACGGCGAGGCCCGGCTTTCGTTGCCACACCGGCAAGCTTTCCCGAGTCGATCCGCATTACGGCCAAGCTTGCCGCAAAATTGCAACAGTCGCCCGCAAGGATCCGTCATCCCCGACCGCCAGGGTTGCCGGCGCAAGGGGGTCTCTCTAGAGTCCGCGACCAACACGACAGACTACGATGGGGAATGCGATGAAGGCGATGCGGGTTGCGCTGGCCGTCGGGGCCGTCGCGCTGTTGGCGTCGGCCACGCAGGCTTCGGCGCAGAACATGCTGGGTTATGGCCAGAAGAACCGGGACAAGGCCAGCCAGCCGCAATACATTCCGCCGGTCAAGGCCCAGGAGAAGGTCTTCCCGCTGGACTCGACCTGGACGGCGGTCAGCCTGAACGGCAAGCCGTTCGCCGGGGCCGAGCGGCCGAGCTTCATCATCGACAAGCAGTACCGCGCCCGCGGTTTCGGCGGCTGCAACACCTTCGCGGCGACCGCCTTCCCGCTCAAGGAGCAGCACCTCGCGGTCGGGCCGCTGGCGCTGACCAAGCGCAGCTGCGACAAGGCGGTCGGCGCTTCCGAGATGCAGTTCCTGACGGCACTCCGCACCTCGGGCCAGTGGGATCTCGTCGGCTCGCAGCTGGTGATCAAGAGCCAGGCCGGCGAGCTGCGCTTCGACCGCGCGCTCTGACGACCCTCCCGACCGGAAGGCAGGACGGCCCCGCTGCCCAGCGGGGCCGTTCTCGCATGTGCGCGGTGGCCGGAACGGATTTACCGCCGCTCCCCCGTGCTTTATGGCGCTCTCCTATCCAGCGCGACGATCCGGCCTCCGTCGCGAGGCGCGGCGCGGGCGCACGGCGAGAACCATAAGCAGCGGATGCGAGGAGGAAGCGGGATGCGGGCGATGTCGAGGAGGATGCTGCTGGCGGCAGTGCTGCTGGGAAGCAGCCTGGCGGGCGCGCAGGCGCAGGACAAGTCGCCGGTGAAGCTCGGCGCGATCGAGATCCTGACCGGGCCGAACAGCCGCTACGGGATCGCGATCCAGCGCGGCTTCGACCTCGCGCTGGCGGACATCAACAAGGCCGGCGGCGTGCTCGGCGGCCGGCCGCTCGCCCTCGCCTACGAGGACTCGGCGGGCGCCAAGGAGCAGGCGCTCAACGCCGCCCGCAAGCTGATCGGCCGCGACAAGGTCCCGCTGATCCTCGGCCCCACCCTGTCGAACGAGATGTTCGCCGCCGGCCCGGTCGCCAACGACCGCAAGGTCCCGATCGTCGGCACCTCGACGACCGCGAACGGCATCACGGCGATCGGGCCTTACGTGTTCCGCACGTCGCTGCCGGAATCCGACGTCATCCCGGTCACCCTCAAGACCGCCAAGGACAAGTTCGGCATCAAGCGCGTCGCCGTGATGTACGGCAACGACGACGCCTTCACCAAGTCGGCCTACGACGTCATGAAGGCCTCGCTCGAGAAGCTCGGCATCGAGACCCTGACGACCGAGACCTTCGGCTCGAAGGATTCCGACTTCTCGGCCCAGCTCACCAAGATCAAGGCGCTGAACCCCGACGCGATCGTGCTGTCGGCGCTGGTCGAGGCGGCGTCCGGCATCGAGCTGCAGGCGCGCCAGCTCGGCATCCCCGACAAGGTGTTCTTCATCGGCGGCAACGGCCTGAACTCGCCCAAGCTCGGCGATATCGCCGGCAAGGCCGCCGACGGCACGCTGGTCGGCAGCCCGTGGTTCATCGGCAAGCCGGACGCGGCGAACCAGGCCTTCGTCAACGCCTTCAAGGACAAGTACGGCGGCGACCTGCCCGACCAGTTCGCGGCCCAGGCCTACGATACCCTGTTCATCGTCGCCAAGGCGATCGACGCCGCCGGCGCGCCCGACTCCGAAAAGATCAAGGACGCGCTGATCAAGGTGAAGCACACCGGCGTGATGGGCCCGTTCTCCTTCTCCGACACCCGCGACCCGGCGGACACGTCGGGCGTGGTGGTGCTGGTGATGAAGGGCGGCAAGTTCCAGCTGCTGCAGTAATCGGAACACCTCCCCTCCCCCCCTGTGGGGAGGGGCAGGGGGTGGGGGTGGTGCAGGAAAAAGCGTCGAGCTCTACGCGGCACCACCCCCACCCCTAACCCCTCCCCACAGGGGGGAGGGGAACGCGCCTTATTCTGAAATGATGCCGCCGATCCCCACCGATTGACCCGCCGCGCGATATCGGCCACGTCGCGCCATCGCCATCCTGTTCGGCCCTTGAGGCCGCGCCGAAGCGGGCGTCGGACGCCCACCGAAATTCCCAAGCCCCCCATGCTTGAGCAGCAGCTCGTCAACGGCGTCGTGCTCGGCGCGACCTACGCCCTCTTCGCCATCGGCTTCACGCTGATGTTCGGGGTGATGGGCGTCATCAACCTCACCTACGGGGTCTACTTCGCCCTCGGGGCCTTCGCGGCCCTGTGGTCGACGCAAGGGCTGGGGCTGCCGATCTGGGCCGCGCTGCCTCTCGGCGCGCTGATCGCGGGCGTGCTGGCGGTCGTCCTCGACACGCTCCTCCTCACCCGGCTGCGCAAGGCCAAGGCGCCGGAGCTCGCCTCGCTGATGGTGACGCTGGGCGCGACGCTCTTCCTCTATGCCGGCATGGCGGCGGCGCTCGGCACCGAGATCCGGCGCTTTCCCGCCGCCGTGTTCTCCGGCGGCGCCTACAGCCTCGGCGACGTGCGGGTGGCCACCACCCAGCTCCTGATCCTCGCCGCCGCCATCGTGCTGATGCTGGCGCTGCTGGCGCTCGTGCGCGGCTCGCGGATCGGCCTCGCCATCCGGGCGGTGGCGGAGAACCCGGACGCGGCGGCCCTGATGGGCATCAACGGCGCCCTGATGCTGCGGGTGGTGTCGTTCCTGTCCGGCGCCATCGGAGGCGCGGCGGGCGTCCTCGTCGGGCTCAACTTCAACGCCATCCAGCCCTTCATGGGCGAGCACATGATGCTGCGCGGCTTCGCGGTCATCATCGTGGGCGGCCTCGGCGACCTGCGCGGGGCGCTGCTCGCCGGCCTGCTGCTGGGCCTCGCCGAGGTGCTCACCGCCGCCTACCTCTCCTCGACCCTCAAGGACATGATCGCCTTCGCGCTCCTCGTCGCCACCCTGTGGTTCCGCCCGCTCGGCCTGTTCGGCCGCGCCGCCGCCAAGCGGGCCTGATCGTCATGTGGGAAGCCCTCGACGACTTCTACTGGACCTACCAGAGCCTGATCCACGGCATCGGGGTGAACGGCATCCTGGCGCTCTCCGTCTACGTGGTGCTGGCGGTGGGCCAGCTCTCGCTGGGCCAGGCCGCCTTCATGGGCGTCGGCGCCTATACGGGCGCCCTGCTCTCGGTGAAGTTCGGCATGCCGTTCGGCGTCGCGATGCTGGCCTCGGCCGTGGTGCCGGCGCTGCTGGCGCTGGTCGTCGGCGGGCCGACGCTGCGGCTCACCGGCGTCTACCTCGCCATCGCGACGATCGGGCTCGGCGAGATCACCCGCATCGTCTTCCTCAACTGGGACTATGCCGGCGGGGCGCTCGGCCTCTCCAACATCCCGGAGCGGGGCGGGGTCGCGGCGATCTACGGTACGTTGGTGGTGCTGCTCGTCGGCCTCACCCTGGTGGCGCGCTCCCGCATCGGCCGCGCCATGGAGGCGATGCGCGAGGACGAGGCGGCGGCCGGGGTGATGGGGGTGAACCTGCCGCGCTACCGGCTGGTCGCCCTCGTCGTCTCCTCGGCCATGGCCGGGGTGGCGGGGTGCCTCTCGGCCCACGTCTCCTCGTTCATCGGCCCGAACGAGTACGGCTTCGAGGCCGCAGTGACGATCCTGAGCTACGCGCTCCTCGGCGGCATCGGCTCGCCGCTCGCACCGGTGCTGGGCTCGACCATCCTGACCCTGCTGCCGGAGGTCCTGCGCCCGCTCGCCGACTTCCGGCTGATGGTGAACGGCCTGATCATCGTGCTCGCCGTCCTGTTCATGCCGCGGGGCATCCTGCCCTGGCGCATCGCCCGGACGGGCTGACCGCCATGGGACAGCACTCCTCGGCACTGCTCACCGTCCAGGGCCTGACGCGCCGCTTCCAGGGCCTCGTCGCGGTCGATGCGGTCGACTTCACGGTCCAGCCCGGCACCGTCCACGGCCTCATCGGCCCGAACGGCGCCGGCAAGACCACCCTGTTCAACCTCGTCTCCGGCGTGCTCGCGCCGAGCGCCGGCAGCGTGCGCCTGGGCGACCAGCCCCTCGACGGGCTGGCCCCCTACCGGCGCACGGCGCTGGGACTCGCCCGCACGTTCCAGAACATCCGCATCTTCGGCGAGATGACGGTGCTCGAGAACGTGATGACCGGGCTGCATACCCGGCTCTCCGCGACCTGGGGCATCCTCTTGCGCAGCCCCGGCTTCCGGGCCGAGGAGCGCCAGGCCAAGGCGAAGGCGCGCGACCTCCTGGCCTTCGTCGGGCTGCTCGACGCCGCCGACAGCCGCGCCGGCGACCTTCCCTACGGCGACCAGCGCCGGCTCGAGATCGCCCGGGCGCTCGCCTGCGAGCCGCGCCTCGTCCTCCTCGACGAGCCCGCCGCCGGCATGAACCCGG
Organism: Methylobacterium nonmethylotrophicum; assembly: GCF_004745635.1. Taxonomy (GTDB): domain Bacteria; phylum Pseudomonadota; class Alphaproteobacteria; order Rhizobiales; family Beijerinckiaceae; genus Methylobacterium; species Methylobacterium nonmethylotrophicum. The sequence continues at coordinate 201,436 of NZ_SRLB01000007.1, forward strand.
CCGAGACCCACGCCCTCCTCGGCCTCCTGCGGCGCCTGCGCGACGAGCGCGGCCTGACCCTGCTGCTCGTCGAGCACGACATGCCCCTGGTGATGAGCCTCTGCGACCGGCTGACGGTCCTGAATTTCGGCCGCCGGATCGCCGACGGCAGCCCGGCGGAGGTGCGCGCCCACCCGGCGGTGATCGAGGCCTATCTCGGCACCGGCAGCCACGAGGTGAGCGTCAGCCGGGGAGCGGTCTCGTGAGCGAGTTGCTGGCGGTCGAGGGCCTGCGCCTCGGCTACGGCCGGGCCGACGTGGTCCACGGCATCGGGCTGACGGTGCGGCGCGGCAGCATCGTGTCGCTGATCGGCTCGAACGGCGCCGGCAAGACCACGATCCTGCGCAGCCTCTCGGGCCTGATGAAGCCGCGTGCCGGCCGAGTGCTGTTCGGCGACGGCACCGCCGTCGACATCGCCGGCGAGGCGGCGCACCGCATCGCCCGTCGCGGCATCGTGCAGGTGCCGGAGGGCCGCCAGGTCTTCGCCAACATGACGGTGGCGGAGAACCTGCGGCTCGGCGCCTACCACGTGCCGACGCCGGAGGCCGCGCGGCGCCAAGAGGCGGTCGAGGCGCGGTTTCCGCGGCTCGCCGAGCGCCTGCGCCAGCAGGCCGGCTACCTCTCGGGCGGCGAGCAGCAGATGCTGGCGATGGGCCGCGCCCTGATGGCCGAGCCGGTGCTGCTCCTCCTCGACGAGCCCTCGATGGGCCTCGCCCCGCTGATCGTCGAGGAGATTTTTTCCATCATCGCCTCCCTGCGGGCGGAAGGGCGCACGATCCTGCTGGTCGAGCAGAACGCGAGCGCCGCGCTCGCCATCGCCGACTACGCCTACGTGCTCGAGACCGGCCGCATCCGGCTGCAGGGCCAGGCGGCGGAGATCGCCCGGAACCCGGAGGTCACGGCGGCCTATCTGGGGGTGTGAGGGCGGAAGCCCTCATTGCCACACACCCGCCTTGCGCGCCTTGGCGTTCGCCTCGGCGGCCTGCAGCTCCGGCGGGGCGCCCGGGGCGGCGCGGCCGGCGCCGTTGAACAGCACCACCTCGGACAGGTCCTGCTCGCCGGCGCGGCAGCGATAGACCTCCGGCCCGCCGGCGGGCTGGCACGTCACCTCGCGCCGGCGCAGGTACTGGCGGAACTCGCGGGCATAGGCGCCGCCCTGGCCCTCGACGCCGGCGAGGCGCACGGCCTGCCCGTCGAGGCGCAGGCGGCCGGTGTCGATCACCCGCGGCACGCCGCGCAAGGCGGCGACCGGCGGCGACCGCTCGCCCGGATTCTGCCAGGCGGGCCGCGCCGGGCTGCGGGGCGTGCTGCCGGTCTCGCGGGCGCCCTCGCGGGCCTCCGCGGCCGGCGGTGCCGGACGGGCCTTGGCCAGCTGCGCGACGACGTCCTGGAAGAGCGCCTCCGGCCCGTCGCCCGCGCCGTTCTCCGCCGACCCGGCCGAGACGACGGCGCCGACGAGGAGGTCGCCGGTCGTGCCGACGAAGAGCCCGTCCCGGACCCCAGGATCGTCGGCGCCCTCGGGCGGCCGGGCGAGGTCGGCGAGCAGCCCGAGGAGCGCGGTGCGCCGCTCCGCCGCCGGCATCGGCCCGGCGACGAGCCGGTCATAGACCGGGCGGCCGTCGCGGCGCAGGTAGCGCAGGCTCGCGGCCGCGGCGCGCCGGGCCGCCCGTGTGTCGGTGAGCGGGGCGCCGCCCGCCACCACCGCCTGCACGGCGCCGTCCGGCCCGAGGATCAGGAGGCCGGCCCGGGCACCGCGGCCGGCGGCGTCGAGGCGGCGTTCGACCGCCTTCTCGGCCATCGCCTGGAGGTCGCGGTCGAGGGTGGTGCGCACCACCGCCTCCCGCGGCGCGGATCCGATCCGGTCGGCGGCCTCCGCCAGGACGAGGTCCGGGACGCCGCTGCGGGTCACCGGCGAGGTCCCGGTCGGGGCGAGGCCGTCGAGCGCCTGCGCGGCCTCGGCGGCCTGCGCGGCCGAGAGGCTGCCCCGCATCACCATGGCGTCGAGCACCTCGCGGCCGCGGGCGCGGGCCGCCGCGACGTCCCGGTCCGGCTCGAGGTCGGGCGCGAGGGTCAGGCCCGCGAGGTAGGCCGCCTCGGCCGTGCCGAGGGACGCCGCCTCCTTGCCGAACAGCGCCCTCGCCGCCGCGTCGATGCCGGTGAGCCCGGCGCCGAAGGGGGCGAGGTCGAGGGCGCGCGCGAGGATCCGCGGCCGGTCCTCCCGCGCCTGGAGCCATAGCACCAGCATCGCCTCCCGCACCCGGTCGGCGAGGCTCCTGTCGTCGCCCGGGGCCGCCCCGATGAGGTCGCGGCGCACGAGGCGCTGGGTCAGGCGCGGGCTGCCGGCCCTCGGGCCGTCGCTGATCGTGTCGCGGAGCGCCCCCCCGATCACCGCCGCGATTCCGGCCGCGTCCAGCCGGTACGGATCCTCGAACCACGGATCCTGGGCGGCCAGGAAGGCCTGGCGCATCGCCGGCGCCACCGCTTCGGCCGTCAGGGCCTGTCCTCGGGCGGTGCCGCGCCGGGCGATCGGCGTCCCGTCCTCCGCCTGGACCGTGAGGGTGCGGGCCTGGTGCGACGGTCCGGAGAGCGGCGGCAGGGTCGCGGCGCACCAGACGAGGAAGAGGGCCGCGGCCCCGAGCCCAGCCAATCCTGTGAGCGCGAGGGCGCGGCCCCAGGGGAGATCCCCGGCCCGCCGCGCCGCGCCGGCCGCCCGCACCGCGAGCGGATGGGCGCCGACCCGCTCGGCCGCGCCCTGCCAGGCGGGCGCGACGCGCCGCAGCGGCACGGCTGCCGCCGCCATCGCCGGCGCGAGGTACCCGGCCGCGGCGCTCCCGGCCCGGGCCGCACCGGCCCGGACTTGCGCGAGTTGCGCACCGATCCGGTGACTGGCGGAGACGCGGGCGGGGCCCGCCCCGTCCGGGACCTCCGGCGGCGGGTGCGGCGGGCTGGCGAGGTCGAGCCAGTCCCGTCCGGGCTGCGTCGTCATCGGCTCCGCTACCATCCTGCCCGATCGTCTCCCGTCTCAAGGCCGCAGCCCGAAGCCCGGCGCGGGCGAGGCCCCGGGCCGGCAAACAGCTACGGTCACCAGCAACGTGGGCCCCGAGGGAACGGTTCCCGGGCCGGATGGACGCCGTTCCGGCCAGTGCGGATGTAGCAATAGACGCTGTGTCTTGCCACAGAGCAGCAAGTCTTCGGCTCAAAGCTTGACCATTAACCGGTGCCTGTCCCGCGCAGCAAGCGAATAGTCCGGAACGATAACGTGAAATCGGCGTTTTGAAGCATCTTCGACGCGCCGCCCCATCGGGTGCCGTCGCGCAGGGAGGCAGAGAATCATGAACAGACTGACAGTTGGACTGGCCGCGCTGCTCCTCAGCACTTCGGCTTTCGCTCAGACAGCCGGGAGCCCGGCGGGCGGGACTCCCGGCGGCGCGGCGGGCCGCGGCGGCGAGATGAGCCAGTCCGGCCCGAAGGCCGGGCCGGGCGGCGGCGGGGCGCAGGCCCGCGGCGAGATGGGCAAGGGCGAGATGGGCAAGGCCGACGGGCAGGCCGGCGCCGCCCGCGCCGAGTCGGGCCGTCCGGACGGCAACCGCCAGGGCATGAACCAGGGCATGGCGGGCGAGCGGAACGGGACCCGCGACCGCGCCGAGACCGGCACCCGCCCGGGTGAGCGCAATGCCGACCGGGCAGAGGGCCGCGACAACCGCCGGGCGATGGACGAGCGCCGCGACGGCGACCGCCGGATGGACCGCCGCGGCGACCGCGCCGAGCGCTTCGAGCAGCGCGAGGGCCGGACGGGCTTCCGCAGCGAGGCGCGGGAGGACCGCATCTCGACCGTCGGCGGCCGCCGCTACGTCACGATCTCCGGCCGGCGGGTGCTCTACGGCTCGCCCGAATATCGCCGCCTCGTGGTGGTCGAGCAGCGCGAGAATCGCGGCGTGCGCGCCGGTCGTGTCGAGTTCGTGACGATCCAGGGCCGCCGGGTGCGCGTCGGCTCGCCCGAGTACCGCCGCCTCGTGATCCGCGAGCGCAGCGGCCCGGGCCGCTACGTGATGGTGCGCGGCCAGCGCGTGCTCTACGGCTCGCCGGAATACCGCCGGCTGATCGTGACCGAGCGCGGCGGCGCCGACCGCTACGTCACGATCGCCGGCCGGCGCGTCCTCTACGGGTCGCCCGAGTATCGCCGCCTGTCGGTCAGCGAGCGCACCAGCGTCACCGGCAGCGTCCGGGGCCGCGACCGCGTCGACGTGCGCAGCGAGCAGCGCGAGGACCGGATGAGCCGCAGCGAGCAGCGCCGCGACGGCGGCATGGACCGCGAGCGCAACCGCGAGATGTCCCGCGGCGACATGCGCAACGACGGGAAGGACCGTCGCGAGATGGGCGAGCGCAACGGCGGCCGGCCCGAGCAGGCGGCGGGCAACCAGCCCGGCCGGGGCGGGCAGGAGCGCGGCATGCAGGAGCGCGGCATGAACGAGCGCCAGGCCGGCGACCGCCAGATGGGCGGCCGCGGCAACGGTCCGGAGACGACCGGCAGCACCCAGCGCGGCGGCCAGCCGGGCCAGGAGCGGGGCGGCGCGCGCGGCGGCGCCGGTGCCGGCCAGCCGGGCGGCGCGGGCAATGGCGGCGGCCGGATGTAATCCGTCAACCTCCATCACCTGACGGCGAACGAGGCCGGTCCCGGGTATCCCGGGGCCGGCCTTCTCGCGTGGGCGGGACGGCCCGCGACCGATCGCCGAGGCTGCGGCGGCCAGTTGAGATTGTGCCGATCCGGGTCATGCGCTACCGCCTGACTCGCCCGCCGGCCGCCCCAGTCCCGCCCGGTTGACGCCGCATGGGGGCGACAGACTGCGTCGCGGGGAACGGGACAGGGGAGGACCAGAAAGCCGATGCGTGCGCCCCCTCCCATGGCCAGTCCGGACGGGACCCTCGTCCGCGGCGCCGGCGCTCTCGCCCTCCTGCCCGACCGGGTCGCCCCGGCCGGCCTTCCCTCCCACGCCAGCCGAGCAGATTCGACGCGCAGATGCTGAAAACCGCCATCGTCGCGGCGCGGGACCGCCAGCGCCTCCAGGAAATCGCCGGCATCCTGATCGGCTTCGGCGTCAACAAGGTCGTCGACCGGCTCGGCCTGCGGGCGATCCCGCGGCTCGCCTGGCGCAGCGCCCCGGCGGTCGACCTCGCCCGGCTGTCGCAGCCCGAGCGGCTGCGCCGGGCGATCGAGGCCCTGGGGCCCACCTTCATCAAGCTCGGCCAAGTGCTGGCGAGCCGCGCCGACCTGCTCGCGCCACAATGGACCGAGGAACTCGGCAAGCTGCACGACAAGGTCGCGCCCCTGCCCTGGGACGTGATCCGGCCGCAGCTCGAGGCCGATCTCGGCGCGCCGCCCTCCGCGATCTTCTCCGAGTTCGACACCGACCCGATCGCCTCGGCGTCGATCGCCCAGGTCTACCGGGCCCGGCTCGAGAGCGGCGAGGAGGTGATCGTCAAGGTCCGGCGCCCGGGGCTGCAGAAGATCATCGAGGCGGACCTGCGCCTGCTCTCGCACGCCTCGCGCATCGTCGAGTCGGAATGGCCCGAGATGGCGCGCTACCGGCCGACCGAGCAGATGCGCCACATCGCCAACGGCCTGCGCGAGGAGCTCGACCTCGCCAACGAGGGCCGCAACTGCGAGATGCTGGCCGCCCTGTTCGCCGACCGCGACGACATCGTCTTCCCGAAGGTCTACTGGGAGTACACGTCCGAGCGGGTGCTGGTGCAGGAATTCATCCACGGCATCCCGCCGACGGATGTCCGGCGCCTGGAGGATGCGGGGCTCGACCGCAAGGTGCTGGCCCAGCGCGGCGTCGACGCCTTCCTGCAGATGGCGCTGATCGAGGGCGTCTTCCACGCCGACCCGCATCCGGGCAACCTCCTGGCGATGTCGGGCAACCGGATCGCCTTCATCGATTTCGGCATCGTCGGCCGCCTGTCGCAGCGGCGGCGCTCGCAGCTCCTGGTCCTGATCGGCGCGATGCTGCAGGAGGATGCCGACGGGCTGATGGCGGTGCTGCTCGACTGGAGCGGCGCCAGCAACCCGGACCTGACCCGGCTGGAAGCCGCCTCGCAGGCCTTCGTCACCCGCCACAACGGCGCGACGCTGAATCTCGGCCTCGTGCTCACCGACTTCATGACCATGGCGCGCGAGAACGACCTCGCGATGCCGACCGACCTCGCGATCCTGTTCAAGGGCCTGGTGACGGCGGACGGCGTGATGCGCCAGCTCGACCCCGCCTTCGACCTGTTCGCGGCCGCCGGCCCCACCGTGCGCCGGCACATGCGGGCGCAGTTCTCGCTGAAGGACCTGAAGGGCCGGTTCCAGGGGCTGGCGACCGGCCTCTACGGCGCGGCCTCCGAGCTGCCGACGCTGATCCACCTGATGCTGGTGCGCCTCAAGCAGGGCCGGGTCACGGTGGAGATCGAGCTCAAGGGGATGGACAAGCTGACCCGCGGCATCGAGCGCGCGGCCGCCCGGGTGGCGGTCGGCCTCGTGGTCGCGGCCTTCGCGACCCAGCTCGCCCCCCGGCTGATGGAGCACGGCACCCCGGCCTTCGCCACGATCGGCATCCTGGTGCTGACCATCGGGATCGGCTGGATCCTGCTGCTCGCCAGGAACCGCTGACCGACCGGTGGTCGCGCCCGGCCGCCGCCGTCAGCTCACCCGATCGAGCTGCCGTCCGGCCGCCGACATCACCTGGTTGCGCCCGCCCGCCTTCGCCGCGTAGAGCGCGTGATCGGCCCGGGCGAGCAGGGTCTCGACCGTGTCGCCCTCGGCGAAGGCGCTGAGCCCGAGGCTGCAGGTGACCGGGATCGGCCCGCGGCGGCCCGGCACCCGCAGGCGGGCGCAGCCGGCCCGGATCCGGTCCGCCACCACCCCGGCGCTGCCGAGGCCGTGGCCGGGCATCAGCACGGCGAATTCCTCGCCGCCGATCCGGCCGGCCAGCGCCCCGGTTTCCTTGAGCACGTCGGCGACGCTGCGGATCACCCGGTCGCCGCTGTCGTGGCCATGGCGGTCGTTGATCGCCTTGAAGCTGTCGATGTCGATCATCAGGGCGGTGAGGAGGTCCTGCGGGGCGAGCGCCGCGACGGCGGCGCCGGCCCGGCGCATGAAGCCGCCGCGGCTCAGGAGCTGGGTCAGGGAATCGGTGTCGGCCTCGCGGATCAGCTGGCGCTGCAGGCCGAGGCCCCGCTCGACCACCCGCAGGCGGGCATGCAGCTCGACCGCCTCCGGAGGCTTCGAGATGAAATCGTCGGCGCCGCTGTCGAGCACCTCGCCGAGGCCCCGGCCGGCCCGGTCCGTCGACATCGCGATCACGGCGAGCGGCCGCACCGTGCCGGCCAGCGTGCGCAGGGACCAGCACAGCTCCAGGCCGCAGATCGGCCCGACCTCGAGGCTGGTGATGACGCAGGCCACGTCCTCGTGGGCGGCGACGTGGGCGAGCGCCTGCTCCGAATCGGAAAACGAATCGACCTGATGCCCCCCCTCCTCGATGAGCCGGGCGACGGTCTTGCGCAGGATCAGGCCGGGTTCGACGAGGACGACGCGCATCGGACCTTGCAGGGGACGCAGCCGCGCTCGCGCCCGGCCATCGATGAAGCTCTGCATCCTGGGATAGGACACCAGACCATAAGGGCCGGTTAAGGTCACGGATCAGGCCGGTGCCGCGGGATGGCACCTGTCTCGGCACGTCCGCTCGTTCGGATGGCGCCGAACGCATCGGGCCAAACGCGCCTGCATCGCGGGTTCTCTCGACCCCACGCCGGGCCGCGTCGAAGGCGCGGACCGGCACGACGGCGGTCCCCCATGTTGGACCGACATGCTGGATTTCGCCGGCCAGATAGGGCATCGGGCGGTACCCCCCCTCGAGACACGGCGCCTCATGACCGAGACCTCCCCGATCCCGCCTGCCGCGCGCCCGAAGCTCGTCCTCGCCTCGGCCTCGCCGCGGCGCCTCGCCCTGATGCAGCAGGCGGGGCTCGAGCCGGACGCCCTGCTGCCGGCCGACCTCGACGAGACGCCGCTGAAGGCCGAGAAGCCCCGGGACCTGGTGCGCCGGCTGGCCCGGGCGAAGCTCGACGTGGCGGTCGCGGCGGCGCGGGCCGGCGAGGAGCTGCGCGACTCCTACGTGGTGGCGGCCGACACCGTCGTGGCGGTGGGCCGGCGCATCCTGCCGAAGGCCGAGGTGACGGACGAGGCGGCGGCCTGCCTGCGCCTCCTCTCCGGCCGGGCCCACCGGGTCTACACCGCGATCTGCGTGATGGGCCCCAAGGACCGGCCGCGCGAGCGCCTGGTCGAGACGCGGGTGCGCTTCAAGCGACTGTCGGCCCGGGAGATCGACGGCTACCTCGCCAGCGGCGAGTGGCGCGGCAAGGCGGGCGGCTACGCGATCCAGGGGCTCGCCGGCAGCTTCGTGGTCAAGCTCGTCGGCTCCTACAGCGCCGTGGTCGGCTTGCCGCTCTACGAGACCGTCGGGCTGCTCGAGGGCGAGGGTTTTCCGGTCCGCGGCGCCTGGCGCGACGCGGCCTGACATCGGACAGGAGGCGCGAGTGACGACGCGCGACGACACCCCGAAGGACGACGCACCGAAGACGGCCGGCCCCGCCTGCCCGATCTGCGGCAAGCCGCCGGCGCCGGCCTATGCGCCATTCTGCTCCAAGCGCTGCGCCGACGTCGACCTGCAGCGCTGGCTCAGCGGGCGCTACGCCATCCCGGGCCGCGAGGAGGATGCCCTGGGCCAGGACGACGGCTCGCGGGAGGAGTAAGGGATACTCCGGGAGAGTTGGAACGGCCGGGGGCTTCCCCGGTTGACGGCGGCCTGACCCACCGACAGCCGGAGGCCGTCCCTCATGTCGTCCGATACTATGCCGTCCGACTTGCCCGACCCGCTGACCAAGTACCCGCGTCCGCCCTTCGCGGGCCAGCCGCAGAGCTTCCCGGGCCTCACCGGCCGGATGAAGCCCGAGCCCGACCACGGCGAGGACAGCTACCGGGGCTCCGGCAAGCTGACCGGCCGGGCGGCGCTGATCACCGGGGGCGATTCCGGCATCGGCCGGGCGGTCGCCATCGCGTATGCCCGCGAGGGCGCCGACGTCGCGATCGCCTACCTGCCCTCCGAGCAGGGCGACGCCGAGGCGGTGGCGAAGTGGATCGAGAAGGCCGGGCGCCGGGCCCTGCTGCTGCCCGGCGACCTCAAGGAGCGGGCCTACGGCCGCGAGATCGTCGCCCGCACCGCCGAGGCCTTCGGCCGGCTCGACGTGGTGGTCAACAACGGCGCCTTCCAGCAGCCGAACCAGGGCCTCGACGCGATCGACGACCAGGTCTTCGAGGACCATTTCCGCACCAACGTGTTCGGGTCGTTCTACGTGACGAAGGCGGCGCTCGCCCATCTCAAGCCCGGCGCCTCGGTGATCTTCACCTCGTCGGTGAACTCCAAGCACCCGATGCCGTCGTTGCTCGCCTACAGCGCCACGAAGGGTGCCTTGAGCAACCTGGTCCTGAGCCTGGCCCAGCTGCTCGCCGAGAAGGGCGTGCGGGTGAACGGCGTGCTGCCGGGCCCGATCTGGACGCCGTTCATCCCCGCCGGGATGGAGGAGGACTCCGTCAAATCCTTCGGCAGCCAGGTCCCGTTCGGCCGCCCGGGCCAGCCGGCGGAGCTCGCCTCGGCCTACGTCATGCTGGCCTCCGACGAGAGCAGCTACACCTCGGGGGCGCTCGTCACGGTGGCGGGGGCGATGCCGGTGCTGTGAGGGGCGGTTCGCAGACGACTGCCAGATAACGTGGGCGACCTCCAACCCACAGGGTCATCCCGGGACGGCGCAGCGGAGCCCGGGATGACGCGGAGCGTGCCAGATCTGTGGGGGATAACAGGCTTCACTTGCCGCAGGCCGGCGCCGCATAACCCGCATACACGACCCGCACCGACCGGCAGGCGGGGGCCGCCGCCTCGGCGACGACCGGCGTCTCGACGGCGGCGGCCACCGGGGCCGGCTCGCGCTTCGGGGCGTTCGCGCCCGCCCGCACCACCAGCGGGGTCGCCACCAGGGACAGGAGCGCGGCGGCGGCAACCAGGGTCAGGCGCTGGGTCACGGTCAGTCCCCTCAAGTCTTCGGCTGCCTGCGGCAGCGTCGTTGTCGGATCTGTACTGTCAACGAGCTTGACCGTGATCCGGTTCCGGCGCCCCGGCGGCCTCGTGCGGCGGCGCACCCGCGCTTGACTCGGGGGCCGCCGGTTCTAAGGGTCCGGCCTGAGAACCGCCCCGCCGAGCCTGCCTCACGCCCATGACCGACACCGACCTCCAGCCGACCCGCTCGTTCCAGGGGCTGATCCTGACGCTCCAGCGGTTCTGGGCCGCACAGGGCTGCGTAATCCTGCAGCCCTACGACATGGAGGTCGGGGCCGGCACGTTCCATCCGGCCACCACCCTGCGGGCGCTGGGCCCCAAGCCCTGGAAGGCCGCCTACGTCCAGCCCTCGCGCCGGCCGAAGGACGGGCGCTACGGCGAGAACCCGAACCGGCTGCAGCACTACTATCAGTTCCAGGTCATCCTGAAGCCGAACCCGCCGAACCTCCAGGAACTCTACCTCGATTCGCTGAAGGCGATCGGGGTCGATCTTCGCCTGCACGACATCCGCTTCGTCGAGGACGACTGGGAGAGCCCGACCCTCGGCGCCTGGGGCCTCGGCTGGGAATGCTGGTGCGACGGGATGGAGGTGAGCCAGTTCACCTACTTCCAGCAGGTCGCCGGCTTCGAATGCGCGCCGGTCGCCGGCGAGCTGACCTACGGCCTCGAGCGCCTGGCGATGTATGTCCAGGGCGTCGAGAACGTCTACGACCTCAACTTCAACGGCCGCGAGGGCGACGAGACGGTCACCTACGGCGACGTGTTCCTGCAGGCCGAGCAGGAATATTCGCGCCACAACTTCGAATCCGCCGACACCGAGATGCTGTTTCGGCAGTTCCGCGACGCCGAGGCCGCCTGCCGGGCCTATCTCCAGGCCGGCGAGCCGGGGCCGGGAGGGAACGACACCCGCCACCGCATGGCGCAGCCGGCCTACGACCAGTGCATCAAGGCCAGCCACGTCTTCAACCTGCTCGACGCGCGCGGGGTGATCTCGGTGACCGAGCGCCAGAGCTACATCCTGCGGGTGCGCGAGCTCGCCAAGGCCTGCGGCGAGGCCTGGCGGCGCACGGAGGCCGGCGGCGCCTGAAGCCCGGTCGGCCTGGCCTGGAAAGCGTCGACGGACCAAAGGCTTGCGGCCTCGCCTGGGCGTCGCGCGCGCGCGCTCGCCTGGACAGGCCGCGAGCCCGACCTTACCCTGGAGGCGCCCGCGCGCAGATGCGGGGTCGACGGGTCGCGCCGCCCGGCGCGCCGCCAGGAGGACACGCCATGAGGTTCGTGATCGCGCTCGCCGCCGCGGCGGGCTGTCTCGCCGCGACCTGCGCCGGCGCGCAGGAGATCCCGGTCTCGCGCTGGGGCGCGGAGGACGAGATCGGTGCCGCCAACCACCTCTCGCCCGCCAAGGTGCAGGAGGCGGTCAAGCTCGTCACGACGGGCAAGACCTACGCGCTGGGCATCCCGATCGACCGGGGCACCCCGGCCTTCCCGCCGCGCAACTTCGCCGTGACCGTGATGGCGCCCAACCAGCCCGAGGGTGTCACCTTCGGGGCGAACAAGATGAGCTACCTCGACGACATGGTGACGGGGTGGCTCGGGGTCGGCACCCAGATCGACGGGCTCGCGCATCTCGGCACCGACTCGACCTTCTACAATCGCAACCGGATGAAGGACATCTTCGACACGACCGGCGTGAAGAAGCTCGGCGCCCACAAGATCCCGCCGATCGTCACCCGGGGCGTGCTCCTCGACGTCGCCAAGGCCAAGGGCAAGGACCGGCTGATGGAGGGCGAGCTGGTCACCGTCGACGACATCAAGGCCGCCGAGAAGGCCGCCGGCGTGACCCCGGGCAAGGGCGACGTCGTGGTGCTGCATACCGGCTGGCTCTCGATGCTGGGCGAGGACGCCAAGCGATTCGGCGCCGGCGAGCCCGGCATCGACGCGGAGGGCGCGCGCTACCTCGCCGGCAAGGACGTGGTGGCGGTCGGCGCCGACACCTGGGGCGTCGAGGCGGTGCCGTTCAAGGGCGACCGGGTCTGGGAGGGCCACCAGATCCTGCTCGCCCAGAACGGCATCTACATCCTGGAGACCCTCGACACCCGGGCGCTGATCCGGGACGGCGTCAGCGAGTTCCTGTTCGTGCTCGGCGCCCCGCGCTACGTCGGGTCGATCCAGGCGATCATCAACCCGGTGGCGATCCGGTAGCGGCCTGACGCGGCCGGTCTTCGGCGAGGTAGCGCTCCGCCTCCGCGGGCGCTACACCCGCGGCTCGACCCGTCCCGCGCCCTCCGGCGGAGGGGCTCGGGGCTCCGGAGGGCCAAGGCCCTCCGGGAGCGCCCGGCTCTCTGCCGGGGAGCCACAAGGCCGCACGATGCCCGACCTCCTGCTCGAACTCTTCTCCGAGGAAATCCCCGCCCGCATGCAGCGGCGCGCGGCCGAGGACCTGCGCAAGCTCGTCACCGACGCCCTGGTCGAGCGCGGCTTCCTGTACGAGGGCGCCAAGGCCTTCGCGACGCCCCGGCGCCTCGCCCTCCACGTCGCCGGCCTGCCAGCCCGCGGCCAGGACGTGCGCGAGGAGCGCAAGGGGCCCCGCGTCGGCGCCCCCGAGGGCGCGGTGCAGGGCTTCCTCAAGAGCGCGGGGCTGGCCAGCCTCGACGAGGCCAGGATCGTCTCCGACCCGAAGAAGGGCGAGTTCTACGTCGCGGTGATCGAGCGGCCCGGCCGCGAGACGATCGCGGTCCTGGCCGAGATCCTGCCGGCCATCGTGAAGAGCTTCCCCTGGCCGAAATCGATGCGCTGGGGCGCCGCATCCCGCGAGCCGGGCTCGCTGCGCTGGGTGCGGCCGCTGCATTCGATCGTCGCGAGCTTCGGACCCGAGACCGAGACGCCGGAGGTGGTGCCCTTCTCCGTCGACGGGATCGAGGCGGGGCTGACGACGCGGGGCCACCGCTTCATGGCGCCCGACGCCATCGAGGTGCGCCGCTTCGCCGATTACCTCCCGGCCCTGGAGCGGGCCTTCGTGGTGCTGGATCCGGAGCGGCGCAAGGACATCATCCTGCACGACGCCCGCGACCTCGCCTTCGCGCGCGGGCTCGACCTCGTCGAGGACGAGGGATTGCTGGAGGAGGTGGCGGGCCTCGTCGAGTGGCCGGTGACCCTGATGGGCGCCTTCGACGAGCGCTTCCTGAAGATCCCCCCGGAGGTGATCCGCGCCACGATCCGGGCGAACCAGAAGTGCTTCGTGCTGCGTGGGGCGCCTGGCCCGGACGGGCGCGAGCGCCTGGCCAATGCCTTCATCCTGGTCTCGAACCTGGTCGCCTCCGACGGCGGCGCGGCGATCGTCGCCGGCAACGAGCGGGTGGTGCGTGCGCGGCTCTCCGACGCGGCGTTCTTCTGGGAGACCGACCGCAAGGTGCGGCTCGAGGACCGGCTGCCCAAGCTCGAGAGCATCGTCTTCCACGAGAAGCTCGGCACGCAGGGCGCACGGGTGGAGCGCATCGCGGCGCTGGCCCGGGCGCTCGCCCCGGTGGTCGGGGCCGACCCGGACCTCGCCGGGCGCGCCGCGCGCCTCGCCAAGGCCGACCTCGTCACCGAGATGGTCGGCGAGTTCCCGGAACTGCAGGGCCTGATGGGCCGCTACTACGCCGCCGAGCAGGGCGAGGACGCGGCGGTCGCCGCGGCGATCGAGGAGCATTACAAGCCGCTCGGCCCGAGCGACCGGGTGCCGTCCGGGCCGGTCTCGGTCGCTGTGGCGCTCGCCGACAAGCTCGACACGCTGGTGGGTTTCTGGGCCATCGGCGAGACGCCGACCGGGAGCAAGGATCCGTACGCCCTGCGGCGGGCGGCCCTCGGCGTCATCCGTCTGATCCTGGCGAGCGCCGCGCGGCTGCCCCTCTGGGCGCAGATCGCCGCAGCGGCCGCCGGGCACCGGCAGGAGGCAGGCGGCTTCGCGGACGACCTCCTCGCCTTCTTCGCCGACCGGCTGAAGGTCTACCTGCGCGACCAGGGCGCCCGCCACGACCTCATCGACGCCGTCTTCGCCTTGCCCGGCCAGGACGACCTCCTGATGGTGGTGCGCCGAGTCGAGGCGCTCGGCCGCTTCCTCGATACCGAGGACGGCAGGAACCTGCTCGCCGGCTATCGCCGGGCCGCCAACATCCTGCGCATCGAGGAGAAGAAGGACGGCCGCGCCTACGACGCCGCGCCGGATCCGGCCTTGCTGAGCCAGCCGGAGGAGGCGGCCCTCGCCGAGGCCCTGGCCCGCGCCGGCGCCGAGGCCGGCCGGGCGGTCGCGGCCGAGGATTTCGAGGGCGCGATGCGGGCGCTCTCGACCCTGCGGGCCCCGGTCGACGCCTTCTTCGACACGGTGACGGTGAACGCCGACGACGCGGCCCTGCGCGCCAACCGCCTCGCCCTGCTCAATGCCCTGCGGGTCGCGACCCGGGAAGTGGCCGATTTCTCCCGCATCGGCGGCGAGGGGCGGTGATGATCTCTAACAAAAGATGCGTTGCAGAAGCGCCTCAGCACGTTACTGTGGAACGGTTTTAGGGGAATTTTCATTGTTTGCGGTCGGCGCGAGCCGGTACAAACGATTCGCGTACGATTCTCTCCATCAGGATACGATCGGCGCCGGTTTCCGGCGAAGGGAGCGGACTGTGCTGCCGCGCACCGCGAGGTGTCGCGGCTGGTCCGTACACTTCCGTGACGGTCCGAAGCTGGATCGGGACTTGAGGCAGGAGGCACGCACGATGTCGCTCGGCGGTAAGGCTCAATCCACGGGGCAGGCAGGTCCCCCGACGCCGGAGGCTTCCGCGCAGACGGCAGAGCGCCGGGACGCGGCGGTTCGCACCGACATCCGCGCCCATGTGCGCCAGGTGCTTGAGCGGGCCGGACCCCGCGCCTCAGTCGAGCGGAATTGATCGCACCAGCCGGCCGGCCGCGTCGCGGATCTCGAGCCGCCAGCCGGGACCCAGCTCCGGCAGGTCGCCGCTCGCCCGCATCTCGGCGATGACCGCCCGCGCTTCCGCCTCGGCCTGGTCCGGCGTGTCGGCCTCGACGCCCGTCGGGTCCTCGATCGCACGCACCGGACCGACCAGATTGAAGAAGTAGCGTTGCGGCATGAGGCTGACCACGGTCGGGGGCGGCACGGGCGAGGCGCGCGGCTCGGGGCGTCGCCGATCGGCCCGCGGCCGATCGGTTGTGAGCGGTGCGATCCCCTGACGTTACCAGCGCGGTTCCAGGCTGGCATGTCAGGGAAAAGGCGAGTTGCGGCCGAGCCGTGAGCGAATCCGCGCCTGCCGCGTTCCTCCGAAGGGAGAGGGCCGCCGCCCCCGCTCCCCTGCCCGCACCCGGGCAGCGGCCCCGGCGCGGCGGAGGCCCACGACGATGCACCAGGCTGCAGCCCGCTCCCCCCACGAGAAGCCCCGCGTCTCGGCCCGCGGCGTGATGCTCACGCTCCTCGGCGTCGTGATCGGCAGTGCCGGCTACTACGCGTCCTGGCGGTACCAGACCCCGATCGGCACCCTCGGGGGCATCGCCGGCCTGGCGCTCTGCGTGATCGGCACCAGCCACGGCCACGAGGGCGGCACGCACGCCGGCTGATCCGCCGGAGGCGTCCCTTGTCCTGCTCCTGCGTCGAAATCTCCTGCGTCGAAAAGCTGCCGGGGGACGGCCGATCCGCCCGGGCGGCGGCGGCGTTGGCCGGGACATCCCGGCGCGAGCGACGCCGACACAGGAGAACCCCCATGAGCAGCAACGCCTCCGAGCACCGCGTCGGCCACGACGTCGACGCCGCAGATCAGGTCAGCAGCCTCGTGCTGCTCGGCTTCGCCGCCGTCGGCGCAGCCCTGACGGTCGCGCTCAACGCCGTCCTGATCTGAACGCGCGGCGGGACGCGCTTCGGCGTGACCCGTCATGCCCTGGACCGTCGAATCGGCTACAGCCTCCCCGGTTCGCGCGAGGACCCGGTGATGACGACACGCAGAGGCATCCTGCTGGCGGCCTGCATGGCCTGGACCGGCCCCGCCCTGGCGGCCGACGGCACGGTCAGCCTAACGGGCAGGGCGGTGGTCGGCCCCGAGAGCCGGGACGTCGCGATGGCGTTCACATGCACCGACACGCGGTCGCGCACGGAAACCGGCAGCCTGTCGATCGGTTTCGAGGTGCCGAATTTCGAGGCGCTGGAGAAGCGGTTCGACTTCGGCGCCTTCGAGGGGCCGAGCGGCACCCGCAGGCCCCTGACCGAGATCACGGTTGGGCAACCTGTGCGCGTGTCGGCGAACGGCGCCATCAAGGTCGACGGCACGACCTTCGCGCTCGGCGCGGGAGCGTCCTTGCGCGGCGAGGCGGCCGAGCTGGCGAAGCTCAGGAGCGTGGTCGCCGCCGCGGGCGCCGGGCCGGGCAGCCTGCGCTGGCGTCAGGAGAGCCCACGCAAGGGCGACAGCCCGCTCGTCGTGACGGTGTCGATCTCGGCCGCCGAGTCCGACCGGCTCAAGACCGCGCTCGCGCCCTGCCTGAAGGTGGACGGCAAAGCCAAGCCGAAGGGCTGACTACGGGGCTGAGCACCGGACGAAGCGGCGGAGAGAAGCCGCCGCACGCCCGCCGGGTGGCACGCCCGTCAGCGCCGCCAGATCCCGATCCGGTTCGAGCGGGCCTGCTCCTCGGCCGCGAGCAGGTCCGGCGTGGCGTCGGCGCTGGCGCGGCCGCCGCCGTTGAACAGGATCAGCTCGGAGAGGTCCTGGCCGTCGAGGGAGCAGCGATAGGCGCCGCCCTCCCCGGCCGGCGCGCAGGCGACGTCGCGCCGGCGCAGGTAGCGGCCGAGCTCCCGGGCGTTGCGGCCCGACAGGCCGTCGACCCCGATCAGCCGCACCGTGCGCCCGTCGAAGTCGAGGGTGCCGGTATCGATCACCCCCGGCGTGCCCCGCAGCACCGCCCGGGCGGCCTGATCCCGGTTCGCCCGCGGATCGGCCTCCGGCTCGGCGATGCTCGCCGCCTCCGGCCGCGGGGCCGGCGGCGCCGGGGCCGGCCGCGCCGTCTCGGGCCTGCCGGCCTTGGCGCGGGCCGCGAGGGCCTGGGTGACGAAGTCGTGCCAGATCAGGGCCGGCAGGTCGCCGCCGGTGACGCCGGCCATCGGCGAATTGTCGTCGTTGCCGAGCCAGACCCCGACCACGAGGTCGCCGGCAAAGCCGATGAACCAGGCATCGCGGCTGTCCTGGGTGGTGCCCGTCTTTCCGCCGGCCGGCACCGAGACGCGGGCGTTCTTGCCCGTGCCTTCCCGGACCACGGCGCTCAGGAGGTCGAGCATCCCGGTGCGGGCGGCCTGGTCGCGGGCGGGCGTCGGGGCGGTTTGGGGCCGCGTGTATAGCGGCTGCTCGCGGGCGAGGATCTGGCGCACGCCGTAGGGCTCGACGGTCTCGGCGCCGGCCGCCACCGCCGCGTAGGCGCGGGTGAGTTCGAGCAGGGTGGTCTCGGCCGAGCCGAGGGCGAGGCTCGGGAGGTTCGGCAGGTCCGAGGTGATGCCGAGGCCGCGCGCGGTCTCGATCACCGCCGGCATCCCGACCGCTTCGGCGAGCTGCACCGCCACGGTGTTGATCGAGTGGGCGAAGGCGCTGCGCAGGGTGACGGCGCCGCGGTAGCGCCCGCCATAGTTCTCCGGCTCCCACTCGCCGACCTGCGTCGGGCGGTCGACGAGGGTCGAATCCGGCCGGTAGCCCTCGCGCAGGGCGGTGAGGTAGACGAACAGCTTGAACAGCGAGCCGGGCTGGCGCTTGGCCTGGGTGACGCGGTTGAACTGGCTGTCGGCGTAGTCGCGCCCGCCGACCATCGCCAGGATCGCCCCGTCCGTCGCCATCGCGACGAGCGCGCCCTGCGAGACCTTGCGCCGCTCGCCGTCCTGGTCGAGGCGGCGGGCGATCACGCTCTCGGCGATGTTCTGGAGCGTCAGGTCGAGGGTGGTGCGCACCGTGGCATCCGCCGGCCCGGCGCCGATCAGGGTGCGGACCGAATCGGCGACGTTGTCGACGAAGTAGTTGGTGCCGACCGGCGTCTCCGTCGGCACCCGGACGGTGGCGGGCGCGCGCTTGGCGGCGTCGGCCTCGGCCTTCGTGACCGCGCCGGTCTCCACCATCGCGTCGAGCACCTGGGCGGCACGGCCGCGGGCGCCGTCGAGGTTGCGGTGGGGCGCGAGCTGCGAGGGCGCCCGCACCAGGCCCGCCAGCATGGCGGCCTCGCTCAAGGTCAGGTCCTTGGCCGGCTTGCCGAAATACCGCTGCGTCGCCGCGTCGGCGCCGTAGACGCCGGCGCCGAAATAGGCGGCGTTGAGGTAGCGGGTGAGGATCTCGTCCTTCGGCAGCTGCGATTCGAGCCAGAGCGCCAGCACCGCCTCCTGGACCTTCCGCTTCAGGGTGCGGTCCTGCGACAGGTAGCTCATGCGGACGAGCTGCTGGGTCAGGGTCGAGCCGCCCTCGCGGGTGCCGCCGGCGGCGGCGTTGCGCAGGGCGGCGCGGAACAGCCCGCGCAGGTCGATGCCGGAATGGTCGTAGAAGCGGCGGTCCTCGATCGCCACGATCGCCTTGGCGAGGACCGGCGGCACCTCCTTGGGGGCGAGCTTCGCGCCCTTGATCACGCCGCGGGTGGCGAAGGCCTGCCCGTCGGCGGCCCGCACCACCAGGGCGGACGCCGTGGGCTCGACCGTGAGGCCGCCATTCACCGGCAGGGTCGCGAGCGCATAGATCGTGTAGGTCAGGAGGAGGCCGACCACGAGGGCGGCCGCGGCCGCGGTCACCCGCAGCCACGGCACCCGCCGGGCGAGCGCGGCGGCCGGGCGCCAAGCGGTCCGCCAAGCCGCCGCCGTGGCGGCGGCGGCGCGGCGGGTGGCCGGGTGGCCGGCGAGGCGGCCGGCCGTCGCCCGCGCCCGCAGGACGCCGCCCCTGAGGGCCGGGCCGAGGCGGGCGCCGAAACCCGCGGCGGTACGGCCAAAGCCCGCGAAGCGGGCCTCCGGCGCCGCGGCGGCCGTCTGCGGGGCATGACCCTGTCCGGCGTGAGCCGGCGCAACGTGCGCCGATGCCGCTTGGGCCTGCGAGGCTCCGGTCTCGGCGGCCGGCCGGGCCGGGCCTCCGAGATCGAGCCAGTCGCGAGGGCGTCCGTCAGGTCCGGACTCGGGCGGCCACTCGCTCAAGGCTCAGCGTCCGGCCTGGCGCGGCTCGATCCAGCGCACCGGCCGGGTGGCGGCCGGGCGGCTGAACTGCAGCCGCCGCACGTGGCGGTGGCCGCGGTAATGGTGGTGACGCCGGTAATGCCGATGGTAGTGGCGCCGGTGGTGCCAGTGCCGGCGGTAGTGGCGGCGATGGTGCCAGTGACGGCGATGCCAGTGCCGCCGATGCCAGTGACGGTGACGGCGCCAGCGCACGGTCTCGACCGTGGAGGGCTGGTCCAGCGCGGTGGTGACGGCGGCGCTCGGCATCAGCGGCGAGGCGCCGGCGAGACCGCCGAGGCCGGTGAGCAGGAAGAGGGCCAGCAGCAGGGAACGAATGCGCATCGGGGCTCCGGGCAAGGGATCGTCTGGGCAAGGGATCGTCTGGGCGAGGGATCTTCTGGGCGGGGAATCGTCTCGGTGAGCGATCGGGACACGACGCGGGGCGGCCGGGCACCGAAATGCCGTCACCGCACGCAGGATCGGAACTCAACGCCAAGCTCTGCCGTTCCGTTCCCGGACCGGATCTCGCCCGCGCCTGGCCGTTCATCGGCGATGCCTTAGGTTGTCGTGTGTCGCGAGGTCCTTCGCGGGGAAGAGAGGTGAGGCCATGCGGCCGGGCGTGAAGCGGCTTTACCTGTGGTCGGCGGCGGCGGCCCTGCTCGCCGGCGCGGTCAGCGCGGCGGAGGCCGGCTGCGTCCGGCGCGTCATCAACCGCTCGCCCTACTTCGCGGTGGCGAGCCGCAACGGCGGCCCCAGCGTCGGCATCCCGCCGCATTCCTCGCGCTCGATCCGCATGCTGGCGCCGGGCCGGGTCGACATCGCGGCCCACTGCGCTGCGCGGGGGCGGCGCGGGCGGCTGGTCCCGGTCGGGCCCCCGGTGGCACAGGACAGCTACACGTTCACGGCGGTCCTCGACCGGTGCTACTACGATCTCGGCCTGATGGGCTTCGGCCAGGGCGGCACCGAGCCCTTCGTGCTCAACAACCCCCGCGACGGCGACCTCGTGGTCGGCCCCGCCGGCCCGGCCTGCCCGCCGCGCTGAGGCGTGGGATCCGCGCGCCCATGGGGCGAACCGGGGTTGCGCCCCTGGGGTGAACTGGCTAAGAAGCGCCCGTCGGCACCCGCTGGGCGCCGGCAGCGACGTTCCCCGATAGCTCAGCTGGTAGAGCAGGCGACTGTTAATCGCCTTGTCGCAGGTTCGAGTCCTGCTCGGGGAGCCATTCCCTCATTCCGACCATCGATGTGGACCCGGCGTCGACGCTCCCGCGGCCGCGATGTCCTGCGGGCGCGCCGTCCGCATTCCCGGATCGGCATCCCAAATCCGCGCGGCAAGTCTGTTCGACATGCCTGTTCGGCAAGTCCACGCGGGGGAACGCGGGAGGCCGATCCAGGGTGTCGCATCGTGTCCCGACCGATGGGATCCGGCTGCGATCACCCCCCGCTCAGGCGCAGGGCTCCGCCGGCGCCGTGAGCATCCCGGCCTCCTCCGGGGAGAACTCCCCCTCCGGCCAGTCCGACCAGACGACGTCCCGATAGATCGGCAGGCAGACGCCGATCTTCCGGTACTCGGCGATCCGGTTGCGCACCGTGCGGACCGAGACGCCGAGCATCTTGGCGGCGTGGGTGCGGTTGCCGCGGCAACGGATGAGGGTCTCGATGACGAGCTTGCGCTCGGCATCCGCGAGGGTGGTCGCTGGCGCCATGCTGCTGTCCTCCTGGTGACGAAGGGCCCCCGGGCGTGCTTGTTGTTGTGACCCGGAAAAGCTGCGCAATCATGGTTAATAGGCCGTTAATGACGCCATCCTGAGGCTATGGCACGGGTTTGTGCTTGCGATGCGCGACGTTGATCGGCGGCAATACGATGAATTTTTGCCAGATGAAGGAAAGTCGTCGAATGGACGAGCGGCGACCCGGCCCGATGCGGCGGGCCGGCATGGCAGACCGCCGGAATGCACCCGACGGGGCGGCCCAAGACACGGGGTGACGACCCCCGCCGTCCACTCGCCCGGGCGGCCCGGACATCGGCGCCGGCCCCGGCGGCACGGCACGGTTCGGCAGCGCAGGACGACGCCGAGCCCGGCCCATCGCCGCTTCACCTCGCTCGGGCCGATGGCGAGACTTACGCCACGAAAAGCACCGAGGGCATTCCGGCACGCGACAATGGTCGGAGCGGTCCCCGGCTCCGCCGAAGGAAGCATCGCAGAGCGGTGCGGCACCTCTTCGAACTCAGGCGCCCTTCCCCTCTCCCCGCGGGCGGGGAGAGGGCTCCGGCGATCTCGTGGTCGACGGAGCGAGGCGATAGCCGGGGGTGAGGGGGAGGTGCCGGAAGAGTCTCCCTCCGGAAACACCCCCTCACCCTCGCCCTGCGGGCTTGCTGTGCCCCTTGGACAGGGGCTCAGCCCTCTCCCCGCCCGCGGGGAGAGGAGAGAGGCGCGTCTTCTTGCTGGGATGTGGCCTTCGGTAAGGCTGTGTCACGCCCCCGTCGGCACCAGTCCCGGATCGATCGCCCGCGGGCTCTCGAGCCAGTGCGGCACCGGCAGGTCGCGGGCGCGCAGGAAGTCGGGGTCGAACAGCTTCGAGGCGTAGCGGGTGCCGTAGTCGCACAGGATCGTCACCACCGTGTGGCCCGGGCCGAGATGGCGGGCGAGGCGGATCGCGCCGGCGACGTTGATGCCCGACGATCCGCCGAGGCACAGGCCCTCCTCCTCCAGGAGGCCGAAGACCAGCGGCAGCGCCTCCGCATCGGGAATCGCGTAGGAGACGTCGGGGCGGAAGCCGTCGAGGTTGCCGGTGATGCGTCCCTGGCCGATGCCCTCGGTGATCGAGTTGCCCGACGCCTTGAGTTCGCCGGTGGCGTAGTAGGGATGAAGGGCAGAGCCGTCCGGATCGGCGAGCCCGATCGTCACCCGCGGGTTGCGGGCGCGCAGGGCCGCCGCGGTGCCGGCGAGCGTGCCGCCGGTGCCGGCCGCGCAGATGAAGCCGTCGACCTGGCCCCCGGTCGCCGCCCAGATCTCCGGGCCGGTCGTGGCGATGTGGGCCTCGCGGTTGGCGGTGTTGTCGAACTGGTCGGCGAAGAAGGCGCCGCCGGGCTCGGTCGCGGCGAGGCGCTCGGCCAAGCGCCGGGCCACCTTCACGTAGTTGTTCGGGTTGGCGAAGGGCACCGCCGGCACCTCGACGAGGTCGGCCCCGGCGAGGCGCAACGCCTGCTTCTTCTCCGCCGACTGGGTCTCCGGAATCACGATCACGGTGCGGTAGCCCCGCGCCGCGCCGACGAGCGCGAGCCCGATGCCGGTATTGCCCGCCGTCCCCTCGACGATGGTGCCGCCCGGCCGCAGGGTTCCGGCGCGCTCGGCGGCGTCGACCATGAACAGGGCGGCACGGTCCTTCACCGACTGGCCCGGATTCATGAACTCGGCCTTGCCGAGGATGGTGCAGCCGGTCTCCTCGGAGGCACGCTTCAGCCGGATCAGCGGCGTGCCGCCGATCGCGGCGAGGATGTCGGGGCGGATCATCGCGATGGCATCCGGAGCGGGCGCAGGTGCCCGCGGGGGAAGCGGTGATGCCGCGAAACCGGGCAGGCGGCAAGGCTCGCGCCGGGCAAGGCCCGCGCGCGGCTGGAAGGCCTCCCGGCCGCGTTGACGGCCGATCCCGAAAATGTCAGCATTCCTGACATATCGGCGTGGTCCCGAGAGGCCGGCGGAACCGGCCCCCACCGCGCGCGCAGGAGGAACACGCGATGGGCTCGTCCGCGACCACCCCGTCCCTTCGGTCGGTCAGCCTCGACGACAAGTACGATCTCTCCCGCGACCAGGTCTTCGTCACCGGCACCCAGGCGGTGATCCGGATGCTGCTGATGCAGCAGGCCCGCGACCGGGCGGCCGGGCTCAACACGGCGGGCTTCGTCTCCGGCTATCGCGGCTCGCCGCTCGGCGGGCTCGACCAGAACCTGGTGCGGGCGAAGACGGTCCTCGACCAGGCCGGCATCGTCTTCCAGCCCGGGCTCAACGAGGAGCTGGCCGCCACCGCCATCTGGGGCTCGCAGCAGGCCGAGATGCGCGGCGAGGGCCGCTACGACGGCGTGTTCGGCCTCTGGTACGGCAAGGGGCCGGGCGTCGACCGCTCCGGCGACGTGTTTCGCCACGCCAACATGGCCGGCACCTCGCGCCACGGCGGCGTGCTGGCGCTGATGGGCGACGACCACACGGCGGAATCCTCCACCGTCGCGCACCAGTCGGAGTTCCACTTCGTCGACGTGATGAGCCCCATCCTGAACCCGGCCGGGGTGCAGGAGATCCTCGATTACGGGCTCTACGGCTACGCGATGAGCCGCTATTGCGGCACCTGGATCGCCTTCAAGTGCGTGAAGGAGAACATCGAATCGACCGCGAGCGTCGATGCCCGCCTCGACCGGGTGAAGATTCAGCTCCCCGACGACTTCCTGATGCCGCCGGGCGGGCTCAACATCCGCACGCCGGACGGCATCCTGGAGCAGGAGGCCCGCCTCCAGGACTTCAAGCGCGACGCGATGCTGGCCTTCGTGCGGGCCAACAACCTCAACCGCATCGTGCTCTCGGGCGGGCGCCAGCCGAAGGTCGGCATCATCACGGTCGGCAAGTCCTACCTCGACGTGCGCCAGGCGATGGACGACCTCGGCCTCGACGAGGTCAAGGCCAACGACATGGGGCTGCGCCTCTACAAGGTCGCCTGCCCGTGGCCGCTGTCGCGGCGCGAGCTCGCCGCCTTCGCGGAGGGCCTCGACCTCGTCATGGTGGTGGAGGAGAAGCGCTCGCTGATCGAGGTGCAGCTGCGCGAGGAGCTGTACGGGACGGCGAACCAGCCGGTCTGCATCGGCAAGCGCGACGAGGCCGGGAACTGGCTCTTCCCCGTCAAGGGCGCGCTCGACCCCAACGACATCGCCGTGGCGCTCGGTGAGCGGCTGCTGCGCTACCACCGCAACGACGATCTCGCGGGCCGCGTCGCGCGCCTCAAGGGAGCGCAGGAGCGGCTGGCGCAGACGGCCGACATCGCGACCCGGACGCCGCATTTCTGCGCCGGGTGCCCGCACAACACCTCCACCAAGGTGCCGGAGGGCATGCGGGCCTATGCGGGGATCGGCTGCCACTACATGGCGCAGTGGATGGACCGCGGCACCGACGGCTTCACCCAGATGGGCGGCGAGGGCGCGAACTGGATCGGCGAGAACGCCTTCTCCAAGCGCGGCCACGTCTTCCAGAACCTCGGCGACGGCACCTACAACCACTCGGGCTCGCTGGCGCTGCGCTGGGCCGTCGATACCGGCACCACCATCACCTACAAGATCCTGTTCAACGACGCGGTGGCGATGACCGGCGGCCAACCGCACGAGGGCGCCCTCACCGTCGACCGCATCGCCGCCCAGGTGCGGGCGGAGGGCGTGGACCGCATCGCCCTCGTCACCGACGAGCCGGACAAGTACCCGACGACCACCCGCTGGCCGGACGGTCTCACGATCCATCACCGCGACGAATTGGACGCGGTGCAGCGGGAGCTCGCCACCGTGCCGGGCGTCTCGGTGATGATCTACGACCAGACCTGCGCCTCCGAGAAGCGGCGCCGGCGCAAGCGCAACGCCTTCCCCGATCCCGACAAGCGGGTGATCATCAACGAACTGGTCTGCGAGGGCTGCGGCGACTGCTCGGTGCAGTCGAACTGCGTCGCGGTGCAGCCGGTCGAGACCGAGTTCGGCCGCAAGCGCCGCATCGACCAGTCGGGCTGCAACAAGGATTTTTCCTGCGTCAAGGGCTTCTGCCCGTCCTTCGTGACGGTGCACGGCGCCAAGCCCCGCAGCAAGCCTGCCGGCCTCCCGGTGTCGACCGACGTGGCGCCGGATGCCGGCCTGCCCGAGCCGACGATCCCGGAGATCGCCGGCACCTACAACCTGATCGTCACCGGCGTCGGCGGCACCGGCGTGGTGACGATCGGGGCGATCCTCGGCATGGCGGCCCATCTCGAGGGCAAGGGCCTCGGGATGATCGACATGGCGGGCCTCGCCCAGAAGGGCGGCGCGGTGTTCAGCCACGTGCGGCTCGCCAATAGCCAGGAGGACATCCACGCCATCCGGGTCGGGGCGGGTGCCGCCGACCTCGTGCTCGGCTGCGACCTCGTGGTGAGCGGCAACCGCAAGGTGCTGTCCGCGGTCGCCAAGGGCCGCACCCACCTCGTCGTCAACACGGCCGAGGTGATGCCGGGCGAGTTCACCCGCCGGCCCGACTTTTCCCTGCCGGCCGAGCGGATCAAGCGGGCGATCCGGGAGGCCGCCGGCGCCGAGAACGCCGACTTCACTGACGCCACGAGCCTCGCGGTCTCGGTGCTCGGCAATGCGCTCGCCGCCAACATGTTCATGCTGGGCTATGCCTGGCAGCGCGGGCGGGTGCCGCTGTCGCGGGCCGCGCTCCTGCGGGCGATCGAGCTCAACCGCGAGGCGGTGGCGATGAACCTCGCGGCCTTCGCCTGGGGCCGGCGCGCCGCCGCCGCCCCCGACACGATGCGGGCGGTCGAGGCCCCGGCCCCGGACCTGGCGCCGGACCTCGACGCGGTGATCGCCAAGCGCGTCGCCTTCCTGACCGCCTACCAGGACGCGGCCTACGCCGAGCGTTACGCCAAGGCGGTGGCGGTTGTGCGGGCGCGGGAGGCGGCGGTTTTGCCCGGCCAGACGGCGCTGACGGACGCCGCCGCCCGCTCGCTCTTCCGGCTCATGGCCTACAAGGACGAGTACGAGGTCGCCCGGCTCTACACCGACGGCAGCTTCCAGGCCCAGGTCGCCCGTACCTTCGAGGGCGAAGCCTTGCGCTACGAGTTCCACCTCGCGCCGCCGCTCCTCGCCCGCCGCGACCCCGCCACCGGCCGGCCGCGCAAGATGACCTTCGGGCCGTGGATGATGACGGCCTTCGGCTACCTCGCCCGGATGAAGCGCCTGCGCGGCACGGCCTTCGATCCGTTCGGCTACACGCAGGAGCGGCGCGAGGAGCGGCGCCTCGTGCGGGATTGCGAGGCGCTGCTCGCCGAGATCGCCCGCGACCTCACGCCGATGAACCACGCCGCGGCGGTCGACCTCGCCGGCCTGCCCCAGCGCATCCGCGGCTACGGCCCGGTCAAGGCGAAGAACCTGGCGGCGGTGAAGGCCGAGGAAGCGGCCTTGCTCGCCCGCTTCCGCAGCCCGGAGACCGCGATGGCGACGGCGGCGGAATAGGCTCCGTCTCCCCTCTCCCGTGTGGGAGAGTGGCCGGGGGATCGAAGATCCCGCACGGGCCTGCGGCCCGCGTGAGGGTGGCTCGGCTTCAGGATTGAACTCTGAACGCTGAGCTGCGCAGCACGACAGTTCGAGCTTTACTGCGGAACCGTCTCCACCCTCACGCGGGATCTTCGATCCCCTACTCCTCTCCCACACCTTGCAGCGATACCGGGCAAGCCCGGCATCGCCTGGAGAGGGGATCCCGCGCTTGATCTCGCAGAGATTTTCGCTGGCGCAGCCCTGCCAACTGCGGGATTTGTAGGAGCGATTTCTCGGCGCTCGATCATCTGCCGGATCGGGAATTGCGGGTCGACATCCTCGCATCCATCGCGAGGACGCCGCCCGAGGTAGCCGTCAGACCCGCGCCCGCGGATCGTGCCGGGCCAGCCGCTCGAGCAGGAAATCCACCTCCGCCCGCGCCGTCGCCGAGAGGCCGGCCCCGGGCTTGCGCTGGGCGTCCGAGGCCAGGATGCCGCGACGCATCAGGACGTATTTGCGCACGGCGAGCCCGATGCCGAGCTGCTGCTCGTAGCGCAGGAGCGGCAGGTGGGCGTCGAAGATGTCGTGCGCCCGCTCGCGCTCGCCGCTGCCTGAGAGCCGCACCACGTCGATCAGCATTTCCGGGAAGGCGTAGCCGGTATTGGCGCCGTCGGCCCCGCGCTCGCACTCGAAGTCGAGGAAGAGGCCGCCGTTGCCGCACAGGATCGAGATCGGCCGCAGCGAGCCGTCGCGCTGGAAGCCGCGCAGCGTCGAGATCTTCTCCAGGCCCGGCCAGTCCTCGTGCTTGAGCATGACGCAGTTCGGGTTGTCGGTGACGATGCGCCGGATCACGCCGGGCGTCATCACCACGCTCAAGGTCAGCGGATAGTCCTGGATCACGAACGGCACGTCGCGCCCGATCACCTCTGCGGCCTGAGCGTAATAGCCGACGATCTGGTCGTCGGTGCGCAGGGACGGCGGCGGGGCGATCATCACGGCGGCCGCGCCCGCATCCATCACCGCGCGGGTCAGCGAGGCCATGGCGGCGAAGCCCGGGGCCGAGACGCCGATGATGACGGGTAGCTTGGTGCGCCGGATCACCCGCGCGGCCACCGCCACGGCTTCCGCGCCGTCGAGCTTGGGCGCCTCGCCCATGATGCCGAGCACGGTGAGGCCGGTCGAGCCGATCTCGCCGTAGAAATCGGTCATCCGGTCGATCGAGGCCTCGTCGATGCGGCCGTCCGGGTGGAACGGGGTCGGGGCGATGGGGAAGACGCCCTTCGCGTCGGGGGTGAGCCGCATGTCGTTTCCTCTCGTGTTCGCCGGACGATAGGTCGCGCGCGGCCGCCCGCGCAACTGCCGCGAGCGCGGGCGCCCTGCACGAATCATGCAGGGCGGCACGGCCGGAATCGCGCTTGCGGCCGGGCTATGGCAGGTGCTTCAAGACCTTTTGTTCGTGCACGGCCGCGCCAGAAGGGCCCGGCGCCCCACGCGAGGAAGACCCGCATGTCCCGCATCGTCTACGTCAACGGCCGCTTCGTGCCCTTCGAGGAGGCGACGATCCCGATCATGGACCGCGGGTTCCTGTTCGCCGACGGCATCTACGAGGTGAGCGCGGTGCTGAACGGGCGCCTCGTCGACAACGAGGCCCACCTCGCCCGGCTCGATCGCTCCCTGTCGGAGATCGGCATCCGCAACCCCCACACCCTCGCGGAATGGGTGAGGCTCGAGGAGGAACTGGTCTCCCGCAACGACCTGCAGGAAGGCCTCGTCTACATGGAGGTGACCCGCGGCGTCGCCGAGCGCGACTTCGCCTTCCCGCCGGAGGGCACGCCGCCGACCGTGGTGATGTTCACGCAGGCCAAGAACGTCTCGTCGAACCCGCTCGCCGAGCGCGGCGCCAAGGTCATCACCGTCGAGGACCTGCGCTGGAAGCGCCGGGACATCAAGTCGGTGGCGCTGCTGGCGCAGGTGCTGGCCAAGCAGCAGGCGGCGGCCGCCGGCGTCGCGGAAGCGTGGATGCACGAGGACGGCTTCGTCACCGAGGGCGGCTCCTCGACCGCCTTCATCATCACGGATGACGGCCGCGTCGTCACCCGCCCGCTCTCGACGGCGCTCCTGCCCGGCATCACCCGCCGGGCGGTGATGAGGCTCGCCGAGGAGAACGGCCTGACGGTGGAGGAGCGCGCCTTCACGGTCGAGGAGGCGCTCAACGCCGCCGAGGCATTCTTCACCTCGGCCTCCGCCTTCGTGATGCCGGTGATCGAGATCGACGGCACCCGCGTCGGCGGCGGCCAGCCCGGCCCCCTGACCCGGCGCCTGCGCGGGTTCTATCTCGAGATGGCGGCGGCCGGCTGAGCGGCTAAAGCCAAGCGGGGCCGGAACTGTCGCGGGCCGGCCCGGTTTCCCTCAGGAGACCCCATCCTTGGGAGAAACCGAATGTCCAAGCTGATGCGCGGCGGACTCGCGGCGCTGGCGATCGTGGCCGGTACCGCGGCCCTCGCCCAGTCGCCCGACGTGCCCCTGAAGGGGCGCGACCGCGATCCGAACCTGCCGCCCCTGAACCAGACCATTCCCGAGAAGGTCCGGCCCGGCGACGCGACCTCGAACGCCGACAAGTCCGACACCACCGGCTCCACCTTGAGCGACCGGCTCCAGCAATCGGACGGCGTGATCAAGCCGCCGGCAACCGGCGCGCCGGACATGGCGGTCAGGCCGCCGGAGCCGACCCCGAACTCGACCCCGGTGATCAAGCCGGGCGAGCTGCCGGGCCAGGGCCCGAACACGCAGGCCAAGTAAGCCGCAGGCCCCAGGTCGGGCGCAGGCCTCCAAGTCAGGCGCCCGTTGCGCGCACGGCGCATCCTCCCTCGCTTGATTTCCCGGGCCGGATCGCCGAAGAGCGCATACGCGTGACACCATCGCTGAGCCGATCAGCCCCGCGCCTTCGTGCGCCGGGGCTTTTCGTGCGGCGGGCAGGGACGGGTAATAGTGATATGGCGAACGTCGTCGTCGTGGGCGCCCAGTGGGGCGACGAGGGCAAGGGCAAGATCGTCGACTGGCTCTCCGAGCAGGCCGACGTCGTGGTCCGCTTCCAGGGCGGGCACAATGCCGGCCACACCCTCGTGATCGACGGCACGACCTACAAGCTGTCGCTCCTGCCCTCGGGCGTGGTGCGCGGCGGCACGCTGTCGGTCATCGGCAACGGCGTGGTGGTGGATCCCTGGCACCTCGTGGAAGAAATCGCCCGGATCGGCCAGCAGGGCGTGGCGATCACGCCCGAGAACCTGCGCATCGCCGATAACGCGACGCTGATCCTGCCGCTGCACCGCGAGCTCGACCATTTCCGCGAGACCTCGAACGCGGTGCTGAAGATCGGCACGACCAAGCGCGGCATCGGCCCGGCCTACGAGGACAAGGTCGGTCGCCGGGCGATCCGCGTCGTCGACCTCGCCGATGCCGACATGCTCGACGCCAAGATCGGCCGGCTGCTCGCCCACCACAACGCCCTGCGCCGGGGCCTCGGCATCGAGGAGATCGACGGCGCAGCGCTGAAGGCCGAGCTCCTCGCCATCGCCCCGAAGATCCTCCCCTTCGCCGACACGGTGTGGTCGCTCCTCGACGACGCCCGGCGCTCCGGCAAGCGCATCCTGTTCGAGGGGGCGCAGGGCGCGCTCCTCGACGTCGACCACGGCACCTATCCCTACGTGACCTCGTCGAACATCGTGGCGGCGCAGGCCGCGACGGGCTCCGGCCTCGGCCCGGGGGCGATCGGCTACGTGCTCGGCATCGTCAAGGCCTACACCACCCGGGTCGGCGAGGGGCCGTTCCCGACCGAGCTGACCGACGCGATCGGCGAGCGCATTGGCGAGCGCGGCCGCGAGTTCGGCGTCGTCACCGGGCGCAAGCGCCGCTGCGGCTGGTTCGACGCCGCCCTGGTGCGCCAGACCGTGCGGACGTCGGGCATCGACGGCATCGCGCTGACCAAGCTCGACATCCTCGACGGCTTCGACACGATCCAGATCTGCACCGGCTACCGCCTCGACGGCCGCGAGATCGACCACCTGCCGGCGAGCCAGGCCGACCAGGCCCGGGTCGAGCCGATCTACGAGGCCTTCGAGGGCTGGAGCGAGACCACCGCGGGCGGCCGCTCCTGGGCCGACCTGCCGGCCCAGGCGATCAAGTACGTGCGCCGGATCGAGGAGCTGATCGGCGCGCCGGTCGCCCTGCTCTCGACCTCGCCGGAGCGCGACGACACCATCCTGGTCCACAACCCCTTCGAGGATTGAGCGGAAATCCGGCGCGCTCCCGGGGATGACCGAGCGGGCGAAGCTTGACGCCCGCCGCCCGGCACGACAAGGCATGCGGCGACCATGGCCGATTACTATCCCCTGCTCGCCCGTGCCCTCGAGGCCCTGCCGGACCGTTCGCCCGACCTGCGGCACACGGTCTACGAGCGCGCGCGGGCGGCGCTGATCGGCCAGCTCCGCTCCCTCGACCCACCCCTGTCGGAGGCCGACATCGAGGCCGAGCGCGTCTCCCTCGACCGGGCGATCACCCGGCTCGAGATCGAGCATGGCGGCCTCCCCGAGCCGGAACCCGCTCCGCCGCCCGCGCCTCCGGAGCCGCAGCGCCAGGACCCGCCGGCGCAGCGGGAGACGACCAGGCCGGCAGAGGCTGCCGGACCTCAGACTGTCTCGTCGCCGGAACGTCCCGCCGCCGAGCAGGCGCCTGAGCCGCCGCCCGCCGATACGCCGGCCCCGCACCACGCCGACGCCCTGCCGGAGGCCGGCCCTCCGGTCGAGCTGAAGCTGCCGCCGGCGCGGCCGCGCCATCCCGAGACCGCCGAGGACCCCGCCGGCCCGGAATCGACGGGACCGCAGCGCCCGCGCCTCGAGGTGGTGGCGCCCCGGCGCGACCGCTCGCGCCTGATCCGCAACGGCATCGTGGCGGCGGTGCTGGCGGCGGTCGTCGGCGCGATCGCGGTCACCGCCTGGTCCCTGCGCGACAACCCCGCCGCCCTGCCGACGGGTTTCGCCGAGAACGGCCCCAACCGGCCGGCCGAGAACCAGGACTCGAAGTTCGCCGACCGCGTCGGCGGCGAGCGGGCGCCCCAGGCTCCTGCGCCCGCACCGGCCGCTCCCCAGGGCGGCGCACCCCGCCCCTCGCCGACGCCCGACATTCCGGTGGCGCAGCGCGGCACGCTCTACGAGGAGAACGGCCCCCAGGGCAGCGCCCCGAAGGCGACGCAGGCCCGGACGGTCTGGCGCCTCGACGCGGTGAATGCCGGCCAGGGCCAGCCGCTTCAGACCGTGGTACGGGCGACGGTCGACGTGCCCGATGCGGGCCTGAGCCTCGCCCTGATCCTGCGCCGCAACACCGACGCGACCCTGCCGGCCTCGCACATCATCGAACTCACCTTCACGGCGACCGATCCGAACCGGACGGTGCGCGACGTCGGCCTGATCCAGTTCAAGGACGACGAATCCGGCCGCGGCTCGCCAGTCTCCGGCCTGCCGGTGCCGGTGCGCGACAACCTGTTCCTGATCGGCCTCTCCAACCTGAAGGCCGACATCGAGCGCAACACCGACCTGCTGCTCAAGCGCAACTGGATCGACCTGCCGGTCCGCTACGCCAACGGCAACCGCGCGGTCCTGACCTTCGAGAAGGGCAATGCGGGGGAGAAGGTGATGCGGGAGGCGTTCGAGCAGTGGCAGCCGTGAGACAGCTTGCGCGGACTCACTTCAAATAAACAATATATCAAATACTTAATAAATATACAAAATAAAACGAAAGAAGGCGAATAAAAAAGCAAGACATGAGGCGGATATCATTCTGAATTTTTGAATTTATCATCGTTTACTGAGTGATTGATCGGAATTCAATTGATAAAGATTTTTAAATTCTTGGAGATACCTTTGCGGAGCGACCGCATTTGCATGGTTTTTCGATGGGTAATCAGTTCGAATCCTCGAACATCTCCAGTGAATCAGATGTCAAGGCAAGCTATATGCTTGACACTGGAGATGCAATACATGGATACATTGGCTTGACTTAAAAAACATTTTCTATATCTATACTATCTCCAATGCTCACAGAGCCAGTCTGCCGAGAGCCTTACATTGTCGCACTGATAAATTTTGGAGTAGGCAATGTCGCAAGATGACTACAACATCTTAAGCGATCTGAGTAAATTCAAGGGAAACGCGATCTTATTTCTCCAAAATTATCAGGCGTCAACACGCCCACTCAGTATAGACGCGATTACAGAATTTTTCACTAGGGAATGTGACTTCAAAGTCCATACATTTATGTATACAACTCCGTACAGCTCATTTAGCGCGAGCAATGATGCACAGGCCGCTTTTGACAGCACCGTTAGATGCCATGCAGATGTTGTTGTTTTTTATTTCAAGTTTATTGATCGGCATGCAATCGATTTTCTTGATGTATTCGTAAAGTTGTATAAAAGAAAGATTTTTTTGATTACGGAAGACCATGATGCGGCCAACGTCAGTCACGCAACCGATGCGGCATTTGTCGGGCGACGGGCTGAGCATTTTCGTTGCCCAATCCATTATAATTTTTATGCTTCTATATTTGAGTATTTGGAATTTTTAGGCAAATCATCTCCGGACGACGCGACAGCTTCGGAGAAAGTACGAACCTTAGATCGCAAATCGATGCTTGAAATAAAAAAAGAAATAGAATTTGTAATTGAAGCAGTCCGAGAATTGGGGCTTAATTCAACTCACGAAATTATTGCACGGCTTGAAAATATTTCGATAGAATTACAAGCGATGATCGATGCAAGCGAAACCATTCCGGCGTCAGACGTGCAGCCGCTTCTTGACAAATTTGTACAAGCTGCTTCTTCTCTCATGGACGAACTGGAAAAAAAAAGAAGTTCGCTGGCTTAGCAGTTTGTGGCGCGATCGCAACCGCTGTGGGGTATGTTGGTTGGCCCGCCGTCGCGGCGTCCGCTCTTTATGTTGCTCATATGAACGGGCAGAAAGCCTTTATCAAGGCTTTGGAAGTCGCCTCAAATACTCTGAATAAGTCACGACCGCGGAAGATCCGAAGCAATCGCAAACGATCCGACAAACCACATCGCAGCCAGTGACACTTATCTTGATTATCCGCAATCTTCACGACTAAAATTTAATGTATTGATCTAGATTTGTATTCGTAGATTTTCTCATGTCGAGTTTCAAAAATAATCCTTAAATTAAATGATTAACAACACTACGACAGGATTTATCCGAGATATAAAAGGAGATAATTTATTTGACTTCGCCTCTGCGAAATAAGTCAAGCGATAAATCTAAAGCGATATCTGATGCTTGAGTTATTATCATTGATTTATATCGTGCAATGATTGTTGGAGCGACTTGTTTTTTGATTCTCAGGCGCCAAACAACACATTTGTTTGCGGCGATCCCTGCGATTCGGATCGTTGCTGAATGACGTCGATCCTCGGGCCACGTGCCGGAGTCGGCAGCGCTTGCGGCGCGCGCCGACAGGATGAATGCGGGCCTCACGGCTTCGACCGTTGTCCCGCGCATGGCCGCCGGCCGCGGGGGATGCTGGGAGAGGGCGATCCAGCACGCTAAGCTGAGCGGCAACCGCCACCCCTCCTCTCCCAAGGCCCGCCGCATCTTGATCCCGACCCCATGACCAGCGCCGTCCTGCTGGCCCTCCTCCCCATCGTGATCGTCACGGCGCTGGGCCTCGCCTTGCGCCGCCGCCGCTTCCTCGCCGAGAGCTTCTGGCCGCAGGCCGAGCGGCTGGGCTATTTCGTGCTGCTGCCGAGCCTGTTCTTCCACGGGCTGGCCACCGCCCGGGTCGCGGCGGTGCCGGTCGGCGTGCTCGCCCTGACCCTGATCCTCTCGACGCTCGCCGTCGCGGCCCTGGTGATCGCGTTGAGGCCCGTGATGCGGGTCGAGGGTCCGGCCTTCACGTCGGTGTTCCAGGGCAGCGTGCGCTTCAACAACTATGTCGGGGTCACGCTGGCCGCCGGGCTGTTCGGCGCGCAGGGGATCGCGCTCGCGGCGATCTGCAACGCGGCGATCGTGCCGACGGTCAACGTCCTGTGCGTGCTCGTCTTCGCCCGCCACGGCGCGGCGCGGCTGACCCCGCGGGGCATCGTCCGGCAGCTCGTGACCAACCCGCTGATCGTGTCGTCGCTCGCCGGCTTGGGCGTCCGGCTGCTCGGCTGGGACCTTCCGCCGGGGCTGGAGCCGGCCCTGCGCGCCCTCGGCGCCGCCTCGCTGCCGGTCGGCCTGCTCTGCGTCGGCGCAGCGCTCGAGTTCGATGGCGCCCGGGCCTGGCTGCGGCCGGTGGTGTCCGCGTCGGTGATGAAGTTCCTGGCGATGCCGGCGGCCACGCTGCTCGTCGCGGCGAGCCTCGGCCTGCACGGACCGGCCCTCACCACGGCGCTGCTGTTCCAGGTGCTCCCCACCGCCTCCTCGGCCTACATCCTGGCACGCCAGCTCGGCGGGGATGCGCCGCTGATGGCCGGCATCACGGCGGTGCAGACCGTGCTGGCCCTCGTGGCGATGCCGGTCGTGCTGATCGGCCTGTCGGCGTGGGTGCCGATGGGATGAGGCCGGTCCTTACGGACCGGTGCCGGTCCTTGCGGCCGGTGGCCGGCTCCCTCAAGCCGGCACCCCCGCCCGCGGCGCCTCGCGGGTAGCGAGGTTGCGCTTGACCGCATCCTGGACCTTCTCGAAGGCCCGGACCTCGATCTGCCGCACACGCTCGCGGGAGACGCCGAACTCGCTCGAGAGGTCCTCGAGCGTGATCGGGTCGTCGGCCAGCCGCCGGGCCTCGAAGATCCGGCGCTCGCGCGGGTTGAGCACGCCGAGCGCGTCCCTGAGCGCGGCGAGGCGGTTCTGCCCCTCCTCCTCGCGGGCGAGCACCGTCTCCTGGGTCGGGCTGTCGTCGACGAGCCAGTCCTGCCACTCGCCCTCGCCCTCCTCGCGCAAGGGAGCGTTGAGCGATGCGTCGCCGCCGAGGCGGCGGTTCATGTCGATCACGTCCTGCTCCGGCACGCCGAGGCGGGTGGCGATCTGCTTGACCTGGTCGGGGCGCAGGTCGCCCTCGTCGAGGGCCGAGATGCGGCCCTTGGCCTTGCGCAGGTTGAAGAACAGCTTCTTCTGGTTCGCGGTGGTGCCCATCTTCACCAGCGACCACGAGCGCAGGATGTATTCCTGAATCGCCGCCTTGATCCACCACATCGCGTAGGTGGCGAGGCGGAATCCCTTGTCGGGATCGAACCGCTTGACGGCCTGCATCAGGCCGACATTGCCCTCGGACACCACCTCGCCGATCGGCAGGCCGTAGCCGCGATACCCCATGGCGATCTTGGCCACGAGGCGAAGGTGGGAGGTCACGAGCTTGTGGGCGGCGTCGCGGTCGCCGTGTTCGCGCCAGCTCTTGGCGAGCATGTACTCTTCCGTCGGTTCCAGCATCGGAAACCGGCGGATCTCGTCGAGGTAGCGCGACAGGCCCCCTTCGTTGGCGAGCACGGGCAGTGCAGCAGCCATTCCAACCTCCTAGAAGCTCCCCTGAGCGGACGGGCGAGCGCGAACGACCTCCCGTTGGCCGGCCGTTCGATCTGCCTTTCTAGCAGAGAGCGGGCCGGCCGGGTAGCGACGGGTGTCGCGACCAACGCGTGAAGCGTCGTTTGGTGCTGCCGTGGCCGTTCGTCGCGTGCGCTGCCACACTGACGCAGGGTGAGCGCCGGTCCGCCCCCTCCGTCGAGCCGGCGTCCGGGGCAGGCGGGATCATCAGCCCCTGCGCATGATTCGCCGAAACGGTCACCGGCTCGGCACAAACAGGATGCGAAACCAGGGAACCGAGCGGCGGTACACCCTGCAGCTCTGCTCAGGGCGTCAGCGCGGCGATCAGCCGGGCCATGTCGGACGGCGGCGGGCTCTCGAAACGCAGGGCCTCGCCGCTGCGGGGATGGCGGAAGCCGAGAAGGGCCGCGTGCAGCGCTTGCCGGCCGAGCGCGGCGAGCGCCTCGCGGGCCTCGGGCTCCAGGCGATTCGCCTTGGTGCGGAACGCCGCGCCGTAGACCGCATCGCCGAGGAGCGGATGGCCGCGATGGGCGAGATGCACCCGGATCTGGTGCGTGCGCCCGGTCTCGAGCCGGCAGCGCACCAGCGCCACCGGCTCCCCGTGCCCGAGCACGGCCTCGGTGGCGTAGTGGGTGATCGCGTGGCGGCCGCGCCCCTCGCGCACCACCGCGATCTTCTCCCGGTTGCGCTCCGAGCGCGCGAGCGCCGCATCGATCGTGCCGGCGGCCGGTGCCGGCGCCCCCCAGACCAGGGCCAGATAGGCCCGCTCGAGGGGGCCGGTGCGGCCGTGATCGGCGAACTGCGCCGAGAGGTCCTGGTGGGCGAGGTCGGTCTTGGCCACCACCATCAGGCCGGTCGTGTCCTTGTCGAGGCGGTGGACGATGCCGGGTCGCGCGACGCCGCCGATGCCCGACAGGCTCGCCCCGCAATGGGCCAGCAGCGCATTGACCAGGGTCCCGCTGTCGTTGCCCGCCCCCGGATGCACCACCAGCCCCGCGGGCTTGTCGATCACGATCAGGTCGTCGTCCTCGTGGACGACCGCGAGGTCGCGCGCCTCCGGCTCCGGCTCGGCCGGGCGCGGCGCCGGCACCGTGACGGCGACGCGCTGGCCGGCCGCGACC
The DNA here is from genome assembly GCF_004745635.1 of Methylobacterium nonmethylotrophicum. Lineage (GTDB taxonomy): Bacteria > Pseudomonadota > Alphaproteobacteria > Rhizobiales > Beijerinckiaceae > Methylobacterium > Methylobacterium nonmethylotrophicum. Next base: position 238,764 of record NZ_SRLB01000007.1, read on the forward strand.
TTGGCCGACGGATCGCCCGCCGGGGCCGCCTCCAGCGTGACCCGGCCCTCGCGGATCAGCGCCTGCAGGCGGCTGCGCGACAGGTCCGGCCACAGCCGCGCCAGCGCCCGGTCGAGGCGCTCGCTCCCCTCTCCCGGCGGGATCACGCCCTCCCGCCTCTCGGCCTCGCTCACGCCCGCCACACCCTCTCCCATCTCGAAAACGACGCCCGGATCCGGATTCGGGCTTGTGCCCGTCCGGGGCCGTCGCTATACCGCCGCCATCCCGCCCGGCAAGCTCCCATCGTCTAGCGGTCCAGGACGTCGCCCTCTCACGGCGAAAACAGGGGTTCGAGTCCCCTTGGGAGCGCCATCGCGGTCTTTCGGTCTCCGACATCAGATGCCGTGTCGTCGCGGCCGTCCATACGCCGTTTCGATCGCGAGACCGGCTGTCCCAGGGAATCAAGGCGGTGGCGCGCGGCACCGATGGTGCCCTGTCGACCCGCCTGCGAGATGACGCGGGTCAATCGACCCTCGCCGGAGAACGGCCGTGATGGACAAGCCTGCCAGGCGCTGAGGCGGTCACGGGTTTCGTCATCGGCCCGCGGTCGATCGCCATGCTCAGGACAGCGTTCCGATCTCGGCCGGCGATCCGGATCACGTCGATGGCTGATGGATCGTGGAAATCTCGACGATTCCGCGATGGTGTCCGGAACCCCCGGCCTGATCCGCTTCCGCACCGGCCGGGTCGTCCGGCCGTGCCGGGACGGATCCGCTCGGGAGAGATGCGCCTAATCGCGGACCAGCCGGCCGCTATAGACCGCCGGCCCGGTCGGGGCGCCCGACGGCGAGCCGCCCGGCGGCTCGAGCGTCACGGCGAGGCTCGCGCCGTCGAGGAGCGCGCCGTCGCCCGCCGGCAGGGACAGCCGCGTGCCGGCCTCCGCCCGCACGAGGCCGAGGGAGCGCGGCGTGCCCGAGGCCGGCACCACCCAGAGTTCGAGGCTGCGGTCGCGGGGTGCCTCGGCGGCGAGCGCCCGGACCTGCACCGTTCCGGCCCGGGTATCGACCCGCACCACCAGGGCCGGCAAGTCGCCGCCCCGGTTCACCACCGCGAGGTACTGCGCCGTCTCGCCCCGGGGCGCGAGGCGCTCGGCGGCGATGAAGACGGCGAGGCCGGCCGCCAGCGCGCTCGCCGCCAGAGCGGCGCGGCGCCAGCGCCGGAGCGCGGGGCGCAGGTCGATGATCGGTGCGGCAAGGACCGGGGAGGCAGGGCCCGGAGCGGCGGGCGACGCCCCCGGCCGCTCCGGCAAGGCCGCGGCGATCCGGTCCCAGGCGCCGGGCGGCGGAGCCGCCTCGGGCACGGCCTCGGCCAGGAGGGCGAGGCGGGCCTCCCAGGCCCGCTCGGCCGCTGCGAGCGCCGGGGAGACGGCGCGCTCGCGCCGGTAGGCCTCGCGCTCGGCGGCATCCAGGGTGCCCAGCACGTACTCGGCGGCGCGCAGGTCGGTCTCGTCGGGCGCGCTCATGCGGCCTCGTCCAGGCAGCCCCGCAGCAGCGCGAGCCCGCGATGCAGCCAGGTCTTGACGGTGTTGACCGGCCGGTCGTAGCGCACGGCCAATTCCTCCCGCGACAGGCCCTCGCAATAGGCCCGCACCACGCAGTCGCGCTGCACCGGGTCGAGCCGTGCGAGGCAGGTCAGGAGCGCGTCGCGGCTCAGGAACTCGGCCTCGCGGTCGCGCGGGTCGGCGATGCGCTGGAGCCAGTCCTCCTCGTCGTCGCCCGCCCGCATCGGCACCTCGCCCTTCTGACGCATGAGGTCGATGGCGCGGTGGCGCGCGATCGCGGCGAGCCAGGCCATCGGCCGTCCCGCCTCCGGGGCGTAGCGCCCCGCGTTCTGCCACACCCGCAGGTAGGCGTCCTGCAGCACGTCCTCGGCCGTGCCCCGGTCGCGGACGATACGCAGGATCAGCCCGAAAAGTTTCGGGGCGGTCCGCTCGTAGAGCGCCCGCAAGGCGTCCTGCCGTCCCGCCGCCACCCGGGCGATCAGGTCCGCCAGGACATCGGCCTCACGGGCGTCATCGGCGCCAGGCCGGTCTCGATGGGGACGATCCTCGACGCGCACGATCGCTCAAGTCCGCGGGGGCGCGCGGCGCCCTCTCGCGTCCCGCCATAGATCAATCGAGCCCGAAGGACCATGGGGCGACCGGGCCGTCCCCAACGGGAGAAGCCGGTTCGGCGCCGGGCGGAGGCGGGGAGCGGTCCGGAGACGCCGACGCCTTCGGTCCGGCCGGGATCTGCGCCATGATGCCCCCGGCCGCGCCCGGGTCACGAAGAGGCGCGGCCGAGGGAGGCCCGCCATGATCGCCGCAACCACGCAGGCCGCGCCGCTTCCGATGCCGAGGACGCCCTCCGAGGCAATCACGGTGCTGGCCCATTTCCACCGGGCCGAGATCGCCCGCATGGCGGGCTGGCGCGACCGGATCGACCGCACCACCAACTGGTCGATCACCGTCATCGCCGCGATGCTGTCGGTCTCGCTCTCGACGCCGACGGCGCATCACGGGGTGCTGCTGTTCTGCATGCTCCTGGTGCTGCTGCTCCTCGGCATCGAGGCCCGGCGCTACCGCTTCTTCGACGTCTACCGCACCCGGGTCCGAAGGCTCGAGCGGCACTATTACGCGGAGGTCTTCGCCCAGGAGGCACCGCCGGATCCCGGCTGGGCCCGCCTCATCGCCGACGACCTGCGCCGCCCGACCTTCCACATCAGCCTGCGCGAGGCGTTCGGCCGGCGGCTGCGGCGCAATTACGGCTGGATGTTCGCGATCCTGCTGCTCGCCTGGGTGCTCAAGATCACCTCCGCGCGCCTTCAGGAGACGGGACCCCGCCCGCCGGAGGCGGGCACCGCCGAGACCGCGCACGCCCTCCCGGAGATCCTGGCCGGCGCCGGCCTGGGGCCGCTGCCGGGCTGGCTGGTCCTGGCCTGCGTCGCCCTGTTCTACGCCTGGCTCCTGGCCGCGGGCCTGCGCGCCGGCCGCCGGGACGAGACCGACGGGGCGGTGCACGTGTGAGGGAAATCCTCGGTCGATGCGCATGCGGCCGGGCGAGGCGCTTGCCCGGAGGGAGCCGGGATGCCATGGCGCGGGGCAGTACCGCCACGGACGGGGATTCCCGATGACCACAGCCCTCGCGCTGACCCAGGGCGATCCGGCCGGGATCGGCCCCGAGATCACCCTGCGGGCCTGGCTCGCCCGGGAGGAGCACGGCCTGGCGCCGTTCTTCGTCATCGGCGATCCGGATTTCCTCGCCCGCATCGCCGCCCGGCTCGGCCTCGCGGTGCCGCTCGCCCCGGTCGTGCCGGAGGAGGCCGCCGAGGCCTTCGCGCGGGCCCTGCCGGTGGTGCGGCTGCCGGACGGGCTCACCGTCGCGGCCGAGCCCGGCACGCCCGATCCGGCGAGCGCCGCCGGCACGCTCGCGTCGATCGAGGAGGCGGTGCGGCTGGTGCGGGCGGGCCGCGCGCCGGCCCTCGTCACCAACCCGATCGCCAAGCACGTCCTCTACGAGGCGGGGTTCCGCCATCCCGGCCACACCGAGTACCTGGCGGCCCTGGCGGCGGAGCCGGGCGCGCCCGCCCCGAGGCCCGTGATGCTGCTATGGTCCGAGGACCTGGCGGTGGTGCCGGTGACGATCCACGTGGCCCTGCGCCGGGTGCCGGACCTGCTCACCCCCGACCTCGTGGTCGAGACCGCGCGCATCGTCGACCGCGACATGCGGGCCCGCTTCGGCCTGTCTGCCCCACGCCTGGTGCTCGCCGGGCTCAACCCGCATGCGGGCGAGGCGGGCACCATGGGCACCGAGGATCGCGACGTGCTCCGCCCGGCGGTCGAGCGCCTGAGGGCGGAGGGCATCGCGATCACCGGCCCGCACCCGGCCGACACGCTGTTCCACGCCCGGGCGCGCGCCGCCTACGACGTCGCCCTCGCGCCCACCCACGACCAGGCCCTGATCCCGATCAAGACCCTCGCCTTCGACGAGGGCGTGAACGTGACGCTGGGCCTGCCGTTCCTGCGCACCTCGCCGGACCACGGCACCGCCTTCGACATCGCCGGCAAGGGCCTGGCCAAGCCCGACAGCCTGATCGCGGCCCTCAGGCTCGCCGGCCACCTGACCCGCGCCGATGGGGCGGGCGCGTGAGCGCGCCGGACGGTCTGCCGCCCCTGCGGGAGGTGGTGCGGGCGCACGACCTGATGCCCCGCCGCTCGCTCGGCCAGAACTTCCTGTTCGACCTCAACCTGACCGGGCGGATCGCCCGGGCGGCCGGTCCGCTCGCGGGCGTGACCGTGCTGGAGGTCGGCCCCGGCCCCGGCGGCCTGACCCGCGCGCTCCTGATGCACGGCGCCGCCAAGGTGATCGCGGTCGAGCGCGATCCCCGCGCCCTGCCGGCGCTCGCCGAGATCGCCGCGCATTATCCCGGCCGCCTCGACGTGGTGGAGGCCGACGCGCTGACCTTCGACCCGCGGCCGCTGATCGGCGCCGGGCCGGCCCGGATCGTCGCCAACCTGCCCTACAATGTCGGCACGCAGCTCCTCGCCGGCTGGCTCACGCCGGAGGCCTGGCCGCCCTGGTGGGACTCGCTCACCCTGATGTTCCAGCGCGAGGTGGCGGAGCGCATCGTCGCCGACGAGGGTGACCGGGCGAATTACGGCCGGCTCGGCGTCCTGTGCGGCTGGCGCACGCAGAGCCAGATCCTGTTCGACGTCCCGCCCTCCGCCTTCGTGCCGCCCCCGAAGGTGACCTCGAGCGTGGTGCGGCTGGTGCCGCGGCCCGAACCCCTGCCCTGCCGGGTCCGGGCCCTCGAGGCGGTGACGGGCGCCGCCTTCGGCCAGCGCCGCAAGATGCTGCGCCAGAGCCTGAAGGCCGCGACACCGGACCCGGCCCGCCTGCTCGCCGCCGCCGGGATCCCCGAGACGGCGCGGGCGGAGGAGGTGCCGGTGGAGGGGTTCGTGGCGATGGCGCGGGCGCTCTGAGGAAGGAGGCGCTCAGGCTCCGCGTCATCCCGGGTTCCGCCGTGGCACACGGGATGGCGAAGAGGACGGCGCTGCGATCGACGGGGCTCCGGACCCGGAAACGACATGGGCGCGGCCTTCCCCGGTCCGGAGGAAGCACCGCGCCCCACTCGTCACCCGGAAGCCCGGGCCCTCAGTCGATGTCCTCCACCGCCTCGGCCCCGCCATAGACCCGGTGCGCCAGCGACGCCTCGATCAGGTCGTCGATGTCGCCGTCGAGGACGTCGTCGGGGCTGGTCGACTGGGCGCCGGTGCGCAGGTCCTTCACCAGCTGATAGGGCTGGAGCACGTAGGAGCGGATCTGGTGGCCCCAGCCGATGTCGGTCTTCGAGGCCGCCTCGGCATTGGCCTTCTCCTCGCGCTTCTTCAGCTCGAGCTCGTAGAGGCGGGCGCGCAGCATGTTCCAGGCGGTGGCCCGGTTCTTGTGCTGCGAGCGCTCCTGCTGGCACGCCACCACGATCCCGGTCGGGTTGTGGGTGATGCGCACCGCCGAATCGGTGGTGTTGACGTGCTGGCCACCGGCGCCGGACGATCGGTAGGTGTCGATCCGGCAATCCGATTCCTTGATCTCGATCGTGATCCGGTCGTCGATGACCGGATAGACCCAGACGCTGGCGAAGCTAGTGTGCCGCCGGGCGTTGGAATCGTAAGGCGAGATCCGCACCAGGCGGTGCACGCCCGATTCGGTCTTCAGCCAGCCATAGGCGTTGTGGCCCTTGATCAGGAGCGTGGCGCCCTTGATCCCGGCCTCCTCGCCCTCCGACCACTCGACGATGTCGACCTTGTACTTCCGGCGCTCGGCCCAGCGGGCATACATGCGCTGGAGCATGTTGGCCCAGTCCTGGCTCTCGGTGCCGCCGGCACCGGCATGGACCTCCAGATAGGTGTCGTTGCCGTCGGCCTCGCCCGAGAGCAGGGTCTCGATCTGGCGGCGGGCCGCCTCGACCTGCACGGCGCGGATCTGCTCCTCGCCCTCGCGGATGCTGGCGGCATCGTCCTCCATCTCGCCGAGCTCGATCAGCGTCGCGCCGTCCTCCAGCCCCTGCTCCAGGCGCCGGATCGCCGTGACGGCGTCGTCGAGCTGCGTGCGCTCGCGCATGACCTTCTGGGCCTCCTCCGGATCATTCCAGAGGGAGGGGTCCTCCGAGCGGGCGTTCAGCTCCGCGAGACGCTTGTCGACGGTATCCCAGTCAAAGATGCCTCCTCAGCAGTCCGATCGACTGCTTGGCGGCATCCGAGAGTTGCTCGATCTCGGCGCGCATCTGGTGTGGGTTCACTCGCGTGAGGGCGGGGCCAGGGTGATAGCGCCGGGGGCGGCGGGTGTAAACGGCGGGTGCGCCCTCACGCGTCTGGCTCAGGATCGACGAGGCTGGCGACCCGGGCCGCAATGTCGTCGACGGTCACCGAGTCGACGACGCCCGCGAGACGCGCCGAGCCGTCCGCCAGGCGAGAGCGCAGGTCGAAGCTGCGCAGATACGTGCAGACGGCGACGCCCGTCACACCGGCCCCGCTCACAGGTACAGTGAGCCCTGCGGCGCGGGCTCCCACCGCCGCGGTCGTCACGATGACCGCGACCGAGACACCATGAACGTTCACGGCCTCCGGTGTCAGGACGATCCAGTAATGTCGGTCCCGCATCTCGCGCCCGACGACCGGGTTCGGATCGACGGAGTAGATTTCACCACCCTTCGGAACCCTCGGCCGAGGTCCCCTCAGCCCAGCTCACGCCCGACCGGATCGCCATCGAGCGCCCCTGCAATTCCTTCGTAGATCTCTGGCAGATGCTCAGCACCGACGAGCAGTTCGGCCAGTGTGTAGCGCCGAGATCTCTGACGGGCAGGCTCTGCGATCGGAACCGCGACGATCGCCCCATCCTTCACATCGAGCGCGAGTGCCGTCGCAACGCCGGCGCCGATGCTCTCCAGGAGTTCGCTCGGCAGGGTCACGACGCGTGCACCGTCCTGCTCACGCACTTTCGCGATGACCGACATCCGCCCGCGCTCCTGATCCTGCTACGCATCGTAGCACAATCAAGAGCGTGGGGTGAGCGGGGCCTCAGTACAACCCACCCGCCTGGGCCGCCCGGTCCGCGTCCGCCGGCACCGCGCCCGGGGCCGTCGGGGCCGCGCTCGGCGGGGCGGAGTAGCTGTCGGGCGGGGCGGTGCCGGGCTTGAACGCCTCGAGGACGCCACCCGCGCCGCCGGCGCGGGTGCCGGAGGCGAGGTTGACGGAGATCAGCTTGATCCCCGGCGGGACGCGGAACGGCGTCGGCGGCTTGTCCTTCAGGGCGGCCTTCAGGAAGTCGCGGGCGATCGGGGCGGCGAGCCCGCCGCCGGTGGCGCGGTCGCCGAGCGAGCGCGGCTTGTCGTAGCCCATATAGATGCCGACCGCGAGATCGGGCGAGAAGCCGACGAACCAGGCGTCCTTGGCGTCGTTGGTGGTACCGGTCTTGCCGGCGAGCGGCTTGCCGATCTCCTTCAGGATGGTGGCGGTGCCGCGCTGGACCACGCCCTCCATGATCGACACGATCTGGTAGGCGGTGAGCGGGTCGAGGACCTGCTCGGAATCGTCCACCAGCTTCGGCTCGTCCTGGCCCGACCACTTCTCGGCGTCGCAGCCGATGCACTTGCGGGTGTCGTGGCGGTAGATGGTCTCGCCGTTGCGATCCTGGATCCGGTCGATCAGGGTCGGGCGGATGCGCCGGCCGCCATTGTCGAGCATCGAGTAGGCGGTGACCATCCGCATCACGGTGGTCTCGCCGGCACCCAGCGACATCGGCAGCACCGGCAGCATGTCGTCGTAGACGCCGAACCGGCGGGCATACTCGGCGATCAGCGGCATGCCGACATCCTTGGCGAGCCGCACCGTCATCAGGTTCTTCGAGTGCTCGATGCCGTAGCGCAGGGTGTGGGGCCCGCCAGACTTGCCGTCGTAGTTCGAGGGCGTCCAGGCCTCCTGGCCGGGGCCCGCCTCGATGGTGATCGGCGTGTCGAGCACGATCGAGGACGGGGTGTAGCCGTTGTCGAGGGCCGCCGAGTAGACGATTGGCTTGAATGACGAGCCGGGCTGGCGCATCGCCTGGGTGGCGCGGTTGAACTCGCTCTCGTCGTAGGAGAAGCCGCCGACCATGGCGTGGACGCGGCCCGTATAGGGATCCATCGCCACGATGGCGCCCGACACCTCCGGGATCTGCCGCAGGCGGTAGGCGTTGCCGGCGCCCTCCATCCGCTCGACATAGACCACGTCGCCGGAATTGAGCGCGGCGGCGACGCTGCGGCCGGTCCAGCGGACGCTGTCCGCCGTGATGATGCCGGTCTCGCGGTCCTTCGAGACCTGGCCCGAGCTCTCGCGCTTGGGCTGCAGGCCGATCGTGGCGCGGCCGCCGGAGGTGTCGAGCACCACCGCCAGGCGCCAGGGCTGCACGTCGCCGAGCGCCGGCACCTCGGCCACCGCCATGCCCCAGTCGCGGCCGGCGAGCTCGACCCGGGTCTTCGGGCCGCGCCAGCCGCGCGCCTGGTCGTAGCGCACGAGGCCGTCGGTCAGCGCCTTGCGGGCCATCGCCTGCATCTTCGGGTCGAGGGTGGTGCGCACCGACAGGCCGCCCTCGTAGAGCTTCTTCTCGCCGTAGCGCTCTGAGATCTCGCGCCGGACCTCCTCGGCGAAGTAGTTCGCGTTGGCGGTGTTGGGCGAGACGGAGCGCGGGTTGACGCCGAGCGGCAGCTTTCGCTCGGACTCGGCCTCCTCCTTGGTGATGTACCCGTTCTGGGCCATCAGGCCGATGATCTCGTTGCGGCGCGCCAGCGCCTGCTGGGTGCGGCGATAGGGATGGTAGTTGTTCGGGCCCTTCGGCAAAGCCGCGAGATAGGCCGCCTCGTGGATCGTCAGCTCGTGCACCGACTTGCCGAAATAGTCGAGCGCGGCGGCCGCGATGCCGTGCAGGTTGCGGCCCGGCACGATCGTGCCGAGGAAGATCTCGTTGAGGTAGAGCTCGAGGATCTTGTCCTTCGAGTAGGTCGATTCGATGCGAAGCGCGATCAGCGCCTCGCGGACCTTGCGGTCGAGCGTCTGCTCGGACGAGAGCAGGAAGTTCTTGGCGACCTGCTGGGTGATGGTCGAGGCGCCCTGCTTCTTGCCGCTGGACGCGTTGGTCAGGATCGCCCGGACGATGCCCTCGGGATCGATGCCGCCGTGCTTGTAGAAGTTCTTGTCCTCGGCCGACAGGAAGGCCGCGATGACGATTTTCGGCATCGCCTGGATCGGCAGGTAGAGCCGGCGCTCGCGGGCGTACTCGGCGAGCAGGCTGCCGTCGGCGGCGTGGACGCGGGTCATCACCGGCGGCTCGTAATTGGCGAGCGCCGCGTGGTCGGGCAGGTCGCGCGAGTACTTCCAGAAGAAGTAGGCGCCCGCCGCCGCACCGACGACGACCGCCATCGCCGCGATGCTGAACAGGAAGCCGAAGAAGCGGAGGATGAAGCGCATCGATACCCGATCCGTCGATGAGGCCGCGGCGGCCCTGAAGGCCGTTCTAACCCGAGGCGGGCGGCAGACGCCACGCCCCAGGCCGGCTCCTCACCGGAACGCGACTGGCGTGGCTTCGCGCAGCCCCTCCGGCGGAGAGCGGAGGAGGACCACGGGAGCCAGGACAGCGAGGGGCCGACGGGGCCCTATCGACACGGGATCTATGGTGAAACTGGGGCGGGGGCCCCTTGCGCCGGGGTGATCTGGGCCGCCTTGCCGATCCGGGCGCCGTCCGCCGCTCGGGCGGTCGCGGCGGGGGGCAGGCGGGCGGCGAAGAACGTCTCGATCGCGCCCGCCATCTGGGCCGTGACCTTGGCCCGCCACTCGTCGGAGAGCAGCAGGTCGAGGTCGCGCTTGCTCGACAGGTAGCCGAGCTCGACCAGCACCGAGGGCACGTCGGGCGAGCGCAGCACCCGGAAGCCGGCCTCGCGGTGGGGCTTCACGCTCATCTCCATCACGCCGGAGAGCCGCGTCAGCAGGCCTTTGGCGAACCGGGCCGAGAAGCCGCGGGTCTCCCGCAGGGTGAGCTCCTGCAGGATGTCGGCGACGTCGCCCGGGCCCTCGCCCTGGTCGGCGCCGGCGGCGGCGTCGGCCTTGTTCTCGCGGTCGGCCAGCCGCGCCGATTCGGCGTCGGTGGCCTTCTCGGAGCCGGTATAGATCGTGGCGCCGCGCACCTGGGGCGCCGCCGAGATTGAATCGGCGTGGATCGAGACGAACAGGTCGGCCCGGGCGTCGCGGGCGATGCGCACCCGCTCGGCGAGCGGCACGAACACGTCGCGGTCGCGGGTCATCTGCACCCGGAACCGGCCGCTCGCCTCGAGGCGCTGCACCAGACCCTGGGCGACCCCGAACACGATGTCCTTCTCGTAGATTCCGGGGCCCGCGATGGCGCCGGGATCGATGCCGCCATGGCCCGCATCGACGATCACGAGGGGGCGCGAATCGGTTCCCTCGCGGGAGGGGGGGCCGGCCGCGCGGGCCGGCTCGGGCGGCTGGGCGGCGCGCCGGAACGCCTCGCGGTCGCTGCGGGAGAGGTCGATGGCGAGCAGGGTCGCGCCGTCCCGCGGGCGGGTGGTGGTGGCGACGCGGGCGACGGTGGCGGCCTGCGCAAGGTCGATGACGATGCGCGAGCGCCCGGGGGCGAACAGCCCGTAGCGGTAGGAGGCGACGAGGCCCTCGCGCTTGCGCCCGGCCTCGGCGGGCAACTGGAAGTTGACCTCCGGCAGGTCGACGATCGCCCGATCGGGCCGCTCCATCACGAAGGCCCGGGCCTCGACCGGCCGGGACAGCACCACGGTCAGGCGGGTGCCGCCGTCGGGGGCCGCCGCAATCTCGGCGGCGATCGCGACGGCGGGCCTCTCCGCGCCTGGGCGCGACTCGGGCGCCGGGCGCTCGGCGGCCGGGGCGGCGAGGCCGGCGAGCGGCAAGCCGAGGCACGCGGCCGTGAGCACGGCGCGGATCAGCAGGCGAATCGGACGTGCGCGTGTCGGCATGGTCTCGCGGCGACTTCAGGCGGCATCCCGGTTACGCGATAACCGCGCCATGGTTAACGCATCGCAAAGGCGTTCGGATCACTGGCGCGAAGATGTTGCCGCCAGGGTACAGGCCGTGGGACCGGACGGGCGGGGACGCCCCGGGGCCGGCGCGGCGATGACGCTTGCAAATCGCGCCGGACACTCTGTAGTTATAGGGACCCCTGCCCGATGCCGCCGGCTTCTCCGCCGCGGCCCGCGGGCCCGCCCGGGCGCTCTCGCAGCGGCTTCGGCGCTGGCCGGCCGCCGGCAGATCGTCCGACGATCAGCGTGCCGGGCAGGTGTCGCTTGATCCGCGGCGGCGTTCGTGAACGTCGTCGCCCGTTTTCCAACGGCCGCGGGGCCTTCAGGCCCGCGCGCCTCGATTCGAAAGGTCGGTGGGAGTATGCGTGGACGCACAGCCTCGGGTCTCGAAGCTGCCGTCCCCGGCGCGCGCGTCCGGCGTCGCGCCCGTCCGCGTCCCCTGCCCCCGGCCATCGTCAACCCCTCGCGCGCGTGGATGCGCGCAGCGGCGATTGACGGCACCCCCCGCACGATAGCATCCGCCGTGCCCGAGAGGGCACGGCACGGGAGAGCCGACCCGGCGCGGGTTTCCGCGCCCGGGGCGGCACCGGACGACGGAGGCTCGCCCTCCCGCGCACGGCCCGGATCCCCGAGGCTTCCATCCTCGGGGTTCGTTCCCGGATGCCCCCGTCCAGCGGCGCTGCCGTTGATCGCCATGCCGAAAGTTCGTCATGGCCAACAAGATGCTCATCGATGCCGCCCACCCGGAAGAGACCCGGGTGGTGACGGTCAAGGGTTCCAAGGTCGAGGAATTCGACTTCGAGTCCGCTAGCCGCCGCCAGCTGCGGGGCAACATCTATCTCGCCAAGGTCACGCGGGTCGAACCGTCGCTGCAGGCCGCCTTCGTCGAGTACGGTGGCAACCGCCACGGCTTCCTGGCCTTCAGCGAGATCCATCCCGACTACTACCAGATCCCGATCGCCGACCGGATGGCGCTCCTCGAGGAGGAGGCCCGGGCCGAGCGCGAGCACGAGGAGCGGCCCGAGCGCAGCGAGCGCCCCGAGCGCAGCGAGCGCGGCGACCAGCCCCGCCGCCGTCGCCGTCGCGGCCGCCGGGCCGAGGCCGCGTCGCGCCCGGCCGATGCCGTGGTGAGCGTCCCCGCCGAGGACGTCCAGGAGACCGGCGCACCGGCGACGGACGCGCACGAGGCGCAAGCCTCGCACGAGGCGGACGCCTCGCACGAGACTGCGCAGCCGGAAGGCTTCGAGCCCGAGACCGGCGAGCACCCGGCGCAGGAGACCGCCTCGGCGGGCGAGGCGCCGGTTCATGCCGAGGCTCCCGCCAGCCCCGCACAGGACGTCGCCCCTCAGGAGGGCATCGCACCGGACGCCCCTGCCGAGACGTCGGCCGTCGAGGCCGCGCCGGTCCAGGAATCCGCCTCCGAGGGCTCCGAGCCGGAGACCCCCGCGGCCATCGCCGCCGCCGTGTCTGCGGAGCCCGCCCCCGTCGAGGTCGCCGCGGCGCCGGTCGAGGGCGCCGAGACGGACGCGTCGTCCGAGGCGGCCGCGTCCGATGCCATCATCCTGCCCCAGCCCGTCGCCGCCTCGCTGCCGGTCGACGCCGCCGAGACCGCGTCCGACGAGGACGAGGACGAGGATGAGGAAGACGACGAGGACGACGAGGACGAGGACGAGACCGTCGCCGAGGCGGACGACGACGAGGAAGACGACGAAGACGAGGAGGACGACGACGAGGGTGATGACGAGGACGACGACGAGGAGCACGAGGAGCCGGTCGTCGAGCAGGTCGGCGGCCGCGGCGATGCCCTCGCGGAGATTCCCGAGCGTCCCCGCGCCCCGCGCCGGCACTACAAGATCCAGGAGGTCATCAAGCGCCGGCAGGTCATCCTGGTCCAGGTCGTCAAGGAGGAGCGCGGCACCAAGGGCGCGGCGCTCACCACCTACCTGTCGCTCGCCGGCCGCTACTCGGTGCTGATGCCCAATACCGGCCGGGGCGGCGGCATCTCGCGCAAGATCACCAGCGCGGCCGACCGCAAGCGCCTGAAGGAGATCGCCACCGACCTCGAGGTCCCCGAGGGGATGGGCGTCATCCTGCGCACGGCCGGCGCCTCGCGCACCAAGCCGGAGATCAAGCGCGACTTCGAGTACCTGATGCGGCTGTGGGAGAGCGTGCGCGAGCTGACGCTGTCGTCCTCGGCGCCGGCGCTCGTCTACGAGGAGGGCTCGCTGATCAAGCGCGCCATCCGCGACCTCTACAACAAGGACATCGACGAGGTCCTGGTCGCGGGCGAGGAGGCCTACCGCGAGGCCAAGGACTTCATGCGGATGCTGATGCCGACGCAGTCGAAGGTGGTGAAGCCCTACCGCGACCCGGTGCCGGTCTTCGCCCGCTTCGGCATCGAGCAGCAGCTCGACGCGATGTTCTCCAACCACGTCTCCCTGCGCTCGGGCGGCTACCTCGTCATCAACCCGACCGAGGCCCTGGTCTCGATCGACGTGAACTCCGGGCGGGCCACCCGCGAGCACGACATCGAGGATACCGCCCTCAAGACGAACCTGGAGGCCGCCGAGGAGGTGGCACGCCAGCTGCGCCTGCGCGACCTCGCCGGGCTGATCGTCATCGACTTCATCGACATGGAGGAGAAACGGAACAACCGCGCCGTCGAGAAGAAGCTGAACGAGTGCCTGAAGAACGACCGCGCCAGGATCCAGGTCGGCCGGATCTCGCCCTTCGGCCTGCTCGAGATGTCGCGCCAGCGCATCCGCACCGGCGTGCTGGAATCCTCCTCGGTACCCTGCCCGCATTGCGGCGGCTCGGGCTTCGTGCGCGCGACCGCCTCCGTGGCCCTGCTGATCCTGCGGGCGATCGAGGAGGCCCTGATCAAGTCGAGCAGCCACAACCTGGTGCTGCGCACCCGCACCGAGGTGGCGCTCTACATCCTCAACCAGAAGCGCGCCCATCTGCGCGAGCTCGAGACCCGCTTCGGCGTCGCGATCATCATCTCGGCCGACGAGCGGCTCGCCGCGACCTCGGCCTTCCACCTCGAGCGCGGCGAGCCGGCCCAGCGGGTCGAGCCGCGCCCGGTGACCAGCATCCGGGCCGAGGCGGTGGTGATGCCGCCGCTCGAGGAGGATGACGAGGACGAGGAGATCGTCGAGGAGACCGGCGAGACCGAGGCCGAGGGCGAGGCTGACGCCGAAGCCGAAGGCGACGAGGAGGCGGCCGAGGGCGCGCCCCGCGGCGACGACGAGGGCGGGGGCAAGCGCCGTCGCCGCCGGCGGCGCCGGCGGGGTCGGGGCGAGCGTGCCGACGAGGCCGACGCCGAGGGGGCGGAGGCCGACGAGGCCGGCGAGCCGGTCCAGGCCTCGGCCGAGGCGGTGTCGATCCCGATCACCGAGGATGGCGGGGCGCCGGCGCGCGACGAGCGCGAGAGCCGCGAGGAGGCCCTGAGCCGGCGGCGCCGCCGCGGCCGCCGCGGCGGCCGCGGGCGCGACCGCTTCGAGGAGACCGGCGGCTCGATCGGCGACGAGGTCGTGGCCGGGTTCGAGCCGGAGGAGGCCGGCGGCAGCCTGGTGCAGGATGCCCTGGCCGAGGAGATCGTCGCCCTCGACGAGATCGTCGGACCGCCGCCCGAGGCGTCCGGCAGCCCGGTCGCGGCGCCGGACCTCCCGGCCGTCGAGCGGGAGGCCCTGACCGCCGAGGCCATCGAGGCGCCGGCGCCCGCTCGGGAATCCGAGGCTTCCGCGACGCAGGAGACCGCGCCGGCCGTCGAGCCCGCGCCGCCGCAGCCCGAGCCCGAGCCGGTCGCGGTCGTCCTCACCCCGCCCGATCCGGACCGCCCGAAGCGGGCCGGCTGGTGGTCGCGCACCAAGGCGGCGATCGGCGGCGAGTGAGGCCGGGAGCGGGTCGGGCCGTCAGGCCCGTCCCGTCCGCAAAAACGGTGGTTCAGGGTGGGCCGCGTTCCGGCAGGGGCGCGGCCCGCGCCGTTCCGGCGGTCGCCGTCGCTGCATCATCGCAAGTGGAGCCGGACCCCTCACGCACGGCAACCATGCGGCCCGCCGCGACCGAGCCGGCAGGACCGACAGCTGCACTCACCAGATGACCTATGGTCACATAACACGCTAGACGCGAAGAACGCTGGGCCGTTAACGGAACCGACACCGGAAGGGGGAGAAATCGCGGTGTCGTATTCTGGGTCGAAACCATGTTCCGCTCACGCCGCATGCCGCCGCCCGTCGCCGTCGAGACGCCCGAGATGATCGAGGAACGCCTCGCTGGTCTCGTCGAGCGGGCCGGCGAGACCGGCGCGCCTCCGCCGGAGCACGGCCGCCTGGCCGTCTCCCTCGGGCGCCTGCTCGGGCAGATGCGGGGGGCCGCGGCGGCCGATCTCGGCAGCACGGCCCACGTCGCCGCCCAGGCCTCGGAGGCCGCCACGATCCTCGGCTGGATGACGCACGACGCCAGCGAGATTGCCGGGCAGACCCGCACCATGGCGGCGGCGGTCGAGCAGGTCGCCGCCTCGACGCGCGAGCTCGCCGGCCGCTCCCAGAGTAGCGCCGCCCTCGCCGAGCAGGCGAGCGGCGGCATCGGGGCCTGCGCGGCGGACATGCGCGAGGCGAGCCGCACCATGGCGGCGATCGAGACCCATGCGGCGCAGATCGAGCAGCGCCTCACCGGCTTCGAGGGCGCGGCGCAGCAGATCCAGGAGATGGCCAGCACGATCGAGGCGATCTCGAGCCAGACCAACCTGCTGGCGCTCAACGCGACGATCGAGGCGGCGAGGGCCGGCGAGGCGGGGCGCGGCTTCGCGGTCGTCGCGGCGGAGGTCAAGCAGCTCTCCGGCCAGACCGCCCGGGCGACCGAGCAGATCCGCGGCCGCCTGGCGGTGCTGCTGCAGGAGCTCGCGGCGATCCAGGCCGCCGTCGCCGAGAGCCGGCACGCGGTGGCGAGCGGCACCGCGGCGGTGACCCGGGTCGAGGCCCGGGTGGCGCAGGAGGGTGAGACGGTCGCCCGCTCGGCCGAGGGGATCCGGGCGCTCGCCGATGTGCTGAGCCAGCAGGAGGCGGCGACCGCCGAGATCTCGGCGGGCGTGCAGCAGGTCGCCGGCAAGGCGCACAAGACCCATGGCGAGATCGACGGGCTGATGGCGGTCCTGGTGCGGGCCGAGACGGCGGCGCAGACCGCCCTCGATGCCGGCGCGGCCCGGGGCCTGCCGGGCTACGCCCTGGTGCGCCTGCCGGCGGATGTGGGGGTCTGGAAGCGCCGACTCGCGGCGGCCCTGGTCGGGCTCGGGCAGGCCTCCGCCGCCGTGACGCCGTTCGGAGCCGGAGGCGCGGCGGATCTCGGGGTCGATGCGGCCGATCCCGCCGCCGCCCGGCTGCTCGCCGCCTGCGCCGAGGCCCGGCGCCAGGCCGCCGAGATGGTCGAGGCCCTGGGGCAGAGCGCCTGGGACCGGGCGATCCCGGCCTTCCAGGCCTTCGAGGCCGCCGCCAAGACGATGGTGGCGGCGGCCGGGGACGTGTCCCGGCGCTGAGGCGTTCTCTCCCGCCGCGCCTTGCCCCCGCGGGCCGGCCCGTCCGAGACTGCGCCGTCGCGCGGGCGGCCCCTGTCGGATCCGGGGCCGGTCGCGCGTCCTCGGGGGAGACAAGGGGACGCCATGCTGTACGCCATCCTCTGCTACAAGGACGAGGACGTCGTCGCCGCCTGGAGCGAGGCGGAGGAGGCGGCCGTGATGGGCCGCCTCGGCGAGGTGCATGCGGCGCTGGAGCGCCAGGGCCGGCTCGGCCCGTCCCTGCGCCTCCTGCCGACGACGGCGGCCACGACCCTGCGCAAGGCGGGCGATCCGCCGCTCGTCATCGACGGTCCGTTCGCGGAGACCAAGGAGCAGCTCCTCGGCTTCTACGTCGTGGAGGTCGACGACCTCGACGGGGCGCTGGCGATCGCCCGCGACCTCGCGGCGGCCAATCCGGGCGGCGCCTACGAGCTGCGGCCGGTCCTGCTCTACAATCCCGACCCGCGGCGGACCGGATGAGCGAGGCCGCGCCCGACGCCGCCTGGCTCGCCGCCGCCCTCGCGGCGGCCCGGCCGCGGGTCCTCGCCGCCCTGGTGCGGGTCTTTCGCGATCTCGACGCCGCCGAGGAGGCGTTCCAGGAGGCTTCCTTGCGCGCCCTGCGGACCTGGCCGCGCACCGGGCCGCCGCGGGACGTCGCGGCCTGGCTGATCCTCGTCGGGCGCAACAGCGCCCTCGACGGCAGGCGCCGCCTCGCCCGCCTGACGCCGCTGCCGCCGGACCAGGCGATCTCGGACCTCGACGACGCCGAGACGCCGCTCGCCGAGTCGATCGACGCCGGCTCCTACCGCGACGACATCCTGCGGCTCCTGTTCATCTGCTGCCATCCGGACCTGCCGGCGACCCAGCAGATCGCGCTCGCCCTGCGCATCGTGTCGGGGCTCGACGTCGCCCGCATCGCCCGCGCCTTCCTGGTGACGCCGGCGGCGATGGAGCAGCGCATCACCCGCGCCAAGGCGCGCATCGCCCGCGGCGCGGTGCCATACGGCGCGCCCGGGCCGGCCGAGCGGACGGAGCGGCTCGCCTCCGTCTCGGCGATGGTCTATCTCGTCTTCAATGCCGGCTACTCGGCCGGGACCGGCTCGGAGCGGGCGGTGTTCTGCGACGAGGCGATCCGCCTCGGCCGCCTGCTGCTGCGCCTGTTTCCCACCGACCCGGAGGTGATGGGCCTCCTCGCCCTGATGCTGCTCCAGCACGCCCGGTCGCCGGCGCGCTTCGACGCCGAGGGCGAGATCGTGCTCCTGGAGGACCAGGACCGCCGGCTCTGGCGCGGGCCGATGATCGCCGAGGGGCTCGCCCTCGTCGACAAGGCGATGCGCCACCGCAGGCCCGCGCCCTACCAGGTCCAGGCGGCGGTCGCCGCGCTCCACGCCCGCGCCGCGCACCCGCGCGACACCGACTGGGCGGGAATCGACGCGCTCTACGCCACGCTCGAGCAGCTGCAGCCCTCGCCGGTGGTGACGCTCAACCGGGCTGTCGCCGTCGCCAAGGTCGGCGGTCCCGCCGCCGGGCTCGCCCTGGTCGAGCCCCTGGCGGGCGCGCTGTCCGGCTACTTCCACTTCCACGGCCTGCGCGGCGCCCTGCTGATGCAGCTCGGCCGGGACGCCGAGGCGAGGGAGGCGATGGGCCGGGCGATCGCCCTCGCCGGCACCCCCGCCGAGGCCGCGCATATCCGCCTGCAGCTCGACCGCCTGGCCCGGGAGGCCGGAGAGCGTCTGAGCGAAAAAATCTGACGGGCCCTGTCGGATCACGGCCAGGTCCGGCGTCCTTGGGACGAGGCCGCCGAGATCGGGGCGGCCCGCGAGAGGAGAGGACCGCATGAGCAGCGCGACCCGAGAGACCCCCGCCATCGCCCCGGTGAAGGGCGGGCTCGTCACCTACCTGATGCTCGACGGCGCCCTGAGGGCGGCGGAGTTCTACGTCCGTGCCTTCGGGGCCGAGATCGCCGCCGCGATGCCGGCCGACCCGCAAGGCCGGACCCCGCATGTCCACCTGCACGTCAACGGCTCCTCGCTGATGCTGAGCGACGCCTTTCCGGAGCACGGCTGCGCGCTCCAGGCACCCCAGGCCTTCACCCTGACCCTGATCGTCGAGGACATCGACGCCCGCTACGCCCACGCCGTCGAGGCGGGCGCGACCGCCGTGATGCCCCCGGCCGAGATGTTCTGGGGCGACCGCTACGGCCAGCTGCGCGATCCCTTCGGGGTGGTGTGGGCGATGAACCAGCAGAAGCGCTGAAGCCCGCCGCACCCGGCGCCCTTGATCCCCTTCCCCGATCTCTCCCGATGCGGAGCACCGTCATGACCGACGCGACCGAGCGCGACCTCGTCCTCACGCGCCTGATCAAAGCCTCCCCGGCCGCGCTCTACCGTGCCTGGACCGAGCCGGACCTCATCAAGCAGTGGTTCGCCCCGAAACCCTACATGGTCGCCGAGGCCGAGACGGAGCTTCGCCCCGGCGGCGCCACCCGGATCGTCATGCGGGGACCGGACGGCAGCGAGTTCGCGAGCGCCGGCATCTATCTCGAACTCGTCGAGAACGCCCGCATCGTGTTCACCGACGCCTATACGCGCGCCTGGGAGCCGGCGGCGAAGCCGTTCTTCACCGGCATCATCACCTTCGTGCCCGAGGGCGGCGCCACCCGCTACACGGCCCTTGCCCGGCACTGGACCGCGGAGGACCGCGCCACGCACGAGGCGATGGGCTTCCACGACGGCTGGGGCCGCTGCGCCGACCAGCTCGCCGACCTCGCCGCACGCCTGTAGCCGCCTCGAACCCGGAGACAAGCCATGCCGACGATCGCCACCTGCCTGTGGTTCGACCGCGCTGCCGAGGAGGCGGTGCGCAGCTACGTCGCTCTCGTGCCGGGGTCGCGCCTCGGCCCGATCCTGCGCGCGCCCGGGCCCTGGCCTGGGGGCGAGCCAGGGGACGCGATCCTGGTCGAGTTCACCCTCGGCGGGCAGAGCTTCCAGGCGCTCAACGGCGGCGTGCCGGCCGAGTACGGCACCGCCGCCTCGATCTCGGTCTCCTGCCCCGACCAGGCCGAGGTCGACCGCCTCTGGGACGCCCTCGTCGCCGGCGGCGGGTCGGAGATCCAGTGCGGCTGGCTGCGCGACCGCTGGGGCGTGCCCTGGCAGATCGTCCCGGAGATCCTGCCGCGCCTTCTCAAGGATCCCGACGCGGCCGTCGCCGCGCGGGTCTTTTCGGCGATGCAGGGCATGGTCCGGCTCGACGTCGCGGCGCTGGAGCGCGCGGCCGCCGGATGAGCGGCCGGCTGCCCGCCGTCGCCGACCCGCTCGCGCCGGTGGGCCTCAAAGGGCGGCCTGGACCGCCTCCATGCGCCCGGGGCGCCCCGGGGGCCGTCCCGACACGCGACAGCCCTCTCATCAGCCTGATGGATCGAACCGGATCAGCTCAACACCCAACTCTTATCCAGTTTCGACACGACGCCGCTGCCAGCGATCTTCGCCCCATCCATGAACCATAGATCGACTTCGTTCGTCGCCGTGTCATGCAAAACCAGATCATACTTGCCGTCGGCATTGAAATCGCCAGATTGATCGACTTGCCATGTGTTTCCTGGAAGATATCCAATATAGCCGCTTCCGTCGATAAAGTTTCTGCCGTTGATCAGCCAGACATCCAGCTCATTGGTTGATTTCTGGCGAAGAACGAGGTCGGTTTGCCCATCCCCGTTCAAGTCGCCTGCTGCCTCGACGATCCAATCCGTGCCTGGATTTCCGACGTACCCACTGGTTCCGAGCACGGTCGTTCCGTTGAGATGCCAGATGTCGATCTCGCCGGTCGTGCGATTTCTCAAGGCGAGATCGCCGCGGGAATCGGTGTTGAAATCCCCGGTTCCGACAACATCCCAGTCCGGACCGGGCACTCCGATGTACCCGCTCCCGGCAGCGATCTTGCCCTTGCCGTCCAGTTTCCAGGCGTCGATTTCACCAGTTACACTGTTTCTCAGGATTATGTCGCTCGATTTGTTTCCATCGACGTCCGTCAGGCCTGCAACCGTCCAGTTTGGACCTGGATTCGAGATATACCCGCCTCCGATGATCGACCTGCCGTCCATGTGCCAGACGTCGATTTCACCCGAGGTGCCATTGCGCAACACGATGTCACTGCGGCCGTCGCCGTTCGTATCGCCCTGGCCGACGACCTGAAACCCAGGGGCCGCACTGAAGACGGCGCCGCCGCCCCTGATGGTCGTGCCGTCCATATACCAGACGTCGACCTCGCCGGACGTGTTCATCCAGGTCAAATCTGAATTTTCATCGCCATTGAAATCGACGATTTTGCTCGCATTCAGTCCGGTGCCACTCGTTACAGCAATATTCACGGTGGGGTCTATCGCCAAGGCAACGGTCGTCACATCGCTGGTCGCCGGATCGATCTTATACAAATTCGTGTAGGTACCGTCGAATCCGGTAAAATATACCTCATTATTTGCCTGGAAAAACTTCGAACCACTCACTGTCGTTGCAGTAGGGTCGAGGGTGTAGATCGCTGTCGGCGTCGCACCTGGCGCACTCACCATGAATATCTGATCGCCATAACCCACTCTGGCTTCAAAATATAACTTGCCTCCGATTGCGGTAATATTAGCTATATCAAATGATCCTGCTTCGTAAGATGGAGAATAATATCTCACATAATTCTCCGTTCTATAAGTACCGTTTACGGTTCCGTCAGATCTCCAGAGTCCGATACTGACACCCCTACTCCCGTACGATGTACTCGCTGCGCCGTATCCTTCAAAATATAAAACGCCGTTGAAATTCGTCAGCGAGGAAAAGCCGCCGCTGCCGGTTGAAGCGAGACGGATCGTTCCAGAGGGTGTGCCGTCAGACTTCCAGAGTTCTGTCGTGTTGGAGGCCCCGGCCGCGAGGAAGAACAAGGTTCCGTTGACATCGGTCAGTTCGTACGGGGACGATGATCCTGGACCTGCATAGACGTCCTTGACCATGAATGTCCCAGCCGATGTCCCGTCCGTCCTCCAGAGTTCGGTCCCGTAATTACCGTCGGAGGCCGTAAAGTAGGTGATCGAACCTGATTTCGTGAAGTTCGACGGAAATGAATTGCCAGATCCGACATAAATGTCTTTTACGAGCGAGGTTCCGCCCGTCGATCCATCTGATTTCCAAAGCTCGAATCCTGAATAGCCGTCGTTTGCGGCAAAATACAACGTGCTCCCGCTTCCCGCGAGATTCAAAGGGCTTCCGCTGGACGACAGAGGGTTTATGTCCTTCACCAATTTGGTGCCGGCACCCGTTCCGTTCGTACTCCAGAGTTCGGTTCCGCTGTTGGCATCCGTGGCGCTGAAATACAATATGCCATTGACTTTGGCGAACGATGACGGGTATGAACTCGCCGAACCAGTATTGATATCTTTGAGCAAAGCTGTCCCGAAAGGCGTGCCGTCGTTTTTCCAGAGTTCGATGCCGTTCACACCGTCGTCCTGCGAAAAAATCAAATTGTTCCCGATCGTATAGAAATTTGACACATTGCTTGAATTGGTGCCGAGATTGGTGATTTTTCGCGCGCCGTTGACGTCAACCGCCCATAGTTGTTGTATTGAACCATATTTGCGCGAGAAATAAAGCGTTTGCATGATTTAATTCCGCCTGAATGAGGAGAGCTGCGATCCTGGAAAATCATGCCGCAGGGGCTTGCGCCATGCAAGCGGTCGGCCCGGATCGTGCAAGTCGTGAGTCCGACGATAGATACGAGAAGAATTTGACACCTTACATGATTTCGCGGCCGTTACAAATACAGAAATCATGTGGCAGGCGGATTCCGGCTAAATTGATCCAGGATCACCGAACGAGATCTGAATTTTCCTGTTCGGCCGATCGACGCGAACGACGAGGGCCGGCAGAGCGGGCAATGCCGTGTCTCTTCATGGCATCTCTCGGCGGCGATGCCACCGGCCGACCGGTCACCCGCGCTTCGTCACGTCGGCCCCGCTGCCGCTGTCTCCCGGCCGGACGGCCAGGTCGCCCTCAGGAAACCCGTTCGCACCGATACGCGTGCGTCCGATACGGGAACGTCACCTCGGCCCGCCCGGCCAAGTCCGGCGTGCGGGCGATCAGGTAGCGCACCTCTTGCGTCACCCGCGCCCGCTCCGCCTCCGGCAGGGCGGCGATGAAGCTCACCGACAGGGTGCGGTCGAGGATCACCTGCTCGGATGTGCCCGTATGGCCGTGCGGGAAGGCTGCCTCGTGCAAAGGCCCGAAGCCCGGCGCCGGAAACACCGTCCGCCACGCGCCGGTGTGGTAGCGCGGCGCGTCGCCCTCGTGGGCGTTCATGATCGCCGTCAGCGCCCGCACCCAGGGCGTCGCCTCGTCGCGCACGTTCCAGACCAGGCCGAGGCGGCCGCCGACCTTCAGCACCCGGCGGATCTCGGCGAGCGCCGCCGGGGTCGCGAACCAGTGGAAGGCCTGGGCGCAGACGATCGCGTCGAGGCTCGCGTCGGGCAGCGGCATCGCCTCGGCGGAGCCGGCGAGGGCCGTGACGCCCGGCAGGGACGCGGCGAGGCGCGCCCGCATGGCCTCGACCGGCTCGATGGCGGCCACCGCCGCGCCGGTGGCGGCGAGCAGGGCCGTGAACTTGCCGGTGCCGGCGCCGAGATCCGCCGCGGACCGGCCGGGCCCGAGGCGCAAGCCGTCGCGCAGCCAGGCGGTCAGGGCCGCCGGATAGTCGGGCCGGCCGCTTGCATAGGTCTCGGCTCCGGCCGAGAAGCCGTCGGCGGCGGCGGGATGCAGGTCGCTCATGGCCTCTCTCCGGTCAGCGAAGCCAGCCCCTCAGCCGCCGCACCGCCTCGTGCGCCTCGGCCTCCCCGCCCGCGAAGGAGAGGCGCAGGTGGTGCGCGCCCGCCTCCGGATCGAAGTCGAGGCCCGGCGTCGCCGCGACGCCGGCCTCGTCGAGCATGCGGCGGCAGAAGCCGATCGAGTCGTTGGTGAGCCGGGCGATGTCGGCGTAGAGGTAGAAGGCGCCGTCGGCCGGGTGCACGTCGCCGAGGCCGAGAGCCGGCAATTCGTTGAGGAGCAAAGCCCGCGCCCGGGCATAGTCCGCCTTCACCGCCTCCAGTTCCCCGGTGGCGTCGAAGGCGGCGAGTGCCGCGACCTGCGACAGGTAGGGCGCCGAGATGTAGAGGTTCTGCGCCAGCCGCTCGAT
This sequence comes from Methylobacterium nonmethylotrophicum, assembly GCF_004745635.1. Classification (GTDB taxonomy): domain Bacteria; phylum Pseudomonadota; class Alphaproteobacteria; order Rhizobiales; family Beijerinckiaceae; genus Methylobacterium; species Methylobacterium nonmethylotrophicum. The sequence goes on from NZ_SRLB01000007.1 coordinate 262,630, forward strand.
CGGCCGCACCAGGGCCTCCGGCACCACCATCCAGCCGATGCGCCAGCCGGTCATGCAGTAGTACTTCGAGAACGAGTTGATCACGACCGCGTCCGGATCGACCGCGAGCGCCGTCGCGGCGGGCACGCCGTAAGTGAGGCCGTGATAGATCTCGTCTGAGATGAAGCGCAGGTTCAGCGCGCGGCAGGCCTGGGCCAGGCTCGCGAGGCCCGCCTGGTCGATCATCGTGCCGGACGGGTTGGCCGGGCTCATCACGAGGAGCCCCGAGAGCGGCGCGGCCGCGTGGGCGGCCCGCAGGGCGGACGCCGTCGGCACGAAGCCGTCCTCGGCCCGCAAGCTGAGGCCGACCGGCTCGAGGTCGACGGCCTGGAGCACCGAGCGGTAGGCCGGGTAGCCGGGGGCCGCGATCGCCACCCGCCTGCCGGCGTCGAACAGGCTCAGGAAAGCGAGCACGAACCCCGCCGACGAGCCGGTGGTGACGACGACCCGCTCCGGCGCGACCGAAACGCCGTAGGCCTCGGCGTAGTGGCGGGCGATGCGCTCGCGCAGGGGCGCGATGCCCAGCGCCTCGGTGTAGGGGATCCGCCCCGAGGCGAGGGCCGCTTGCGCCGCCGCGATGGCGCTCCTCGGCGCCGGCGCCGAGGGCTGGCCCACCTCCATGTGCACCACCGTGCCGCCCTGCCGCTCGCGCCGCGCCGCGGCGGCGAGCACGTCCATCGCCAGGAAGGGCGCGACGCGGGCGGCACGGCGGGAGACGGGGGTGTCGGACATGGCGGGCCCTGGGGTGAGCGACGGCGTGTGGCCCCGCACATAGCGGGATTTGCCGGAGATTGCGCCCCGCCGTTCCGCGGGAGCGTGATTTGACAAGCCTGCCGCGAAACCGCCTAACCGGCAGGTCAAGGAGCGCGCCGGAACCGCGCTGCCCGCGCCACCGACGCTGGACGATCCCGAGAGGACGACGATGCTGCCCCTGTCCCGCCTTCTGCCCGCCCTCGCCGTCGCGGGCCTCGTCGCCGCGGCCGCCCCGACGCAGGCGCAGTCGCCGACCACCACGCCGGCCCCGGGCGCCGCCGCGCCGATGTCCGACGCCCAGCGCCAGGCGATCGAGGGGATCGTGCGCGACTACCTCCTGAAGAACCCGGAGGTGCTGCAGGAGGCGATGGCCGAGCTCGAGAAGCGCCAGCAGGAGGCCCAGAAGGTCGCCCAGGCGAGCGCCCTCAAGGAGACGCGCGACACCCTGCACAACTCGCCGCACGGCTTCGTGGCCGGCAACCCGAACGGCGACGTCACCCTGGTCGAGTTCTTCGATTACAATTGCGGCTACTGCAAGCGCGCGCTCAGCGACCTGCAGACCCTGATCAAGGGCGACCCGAAGCTGAAGGTCGTGCTGCGCGACTTCCCCGTGCTCGGTCCGGAATCGCTCGAGGCCAGCAAGGTGGCGCTCGCCGCCAAGCAGCAGCTCAAGGGCGACAAGCTGTTCGACTACCACATCCGCCTCCTCGAGAGCCGCGGCCGGGTGAACGGCGAGCGGGCGATCGCGGTCGCCAAGGAGATGGGCCTCGACATCGCCAGGCTGCAGCGCGACATGCAGGCCCCCGACATCCAGGCGGCACTGCAGGAGAATGTGGGCCTGGGCGACAAGCTCGGCCTGTCGGGCACCCCGGCCTTCATCATCGGCGACGAGATCATCCCGGGCGCCGTCGGCGTCGAGCCGATCCGCAAGACCGTGGCGGGCGTGCGCCAGTGCGGCCACGCCACCTGCTGATCGGCGCGACGATCCCCCGGTTTCGCGCCGGGGCGCCTTGACGGGCGCGTCCCGCCCGCGTGCCGGCGCCCCTATCGCGCGCCGGCCGCATGGTCTATGAGCCCGCCGATCGCCCGCCGGACTGGAACGCGCAGCCGCGCCGTCCCGGCGCTGCCCCGGCGGGCCAGCCCTGTCCCCACCACGATTGCCGAAGACCGCCGTGCCCCCCAGCAACAAGCATGACCCCTTCGATCCCGAGCTCGTTCGCGAACTCGCGACCCTGATCGCCGAGACCGACCTCAGCGAGATCGAAGTCGAGAAGGGCGACCTGCGCATCCGCGTCGCCCGCGAGCGCCTCGTGCAGCAGGTCCAGGTTCCGGTCGCCGCCGTCGCCCCGCCGCTGCCCGCGGCCGCGATTCCCGCCGCCGCGCCGACGCCTGCCGCCGACGCGGACCCGAAGGCGCTCGCGGCCCATCCGGGCGCGGTGCTCTCGCCGATGGTCGGCACCGCCTACCGCAAGCCCTCGCCGGACGCCAAGACCTTCGTCGAGGTCGGCTCGCGGGTCGAGAGCGGCGCCCGGGTGCTGCTCGTCGAGGCGATGAAGACCTTCAACGACATCGTGGCGCCGCGCGCCGGCACCGTCACGGCGATCTTCATCGAGGACGGGCAGCCGGTCGAGTTCGGCGAGCCCCTGCTGCTCATCGAGTAATCGCTCGGCGGACGACCCGTCGTCCGCTTCGTCGTCTGGTCTGCCGCAGGTTTCCATCGCGAAACCGGCGGCCATTTTTGCGAAACCTGCTTTAGGCCCCCATGTTCGACAAGATCCTGATCGCGAACCGGGGCGAGATCGCGCTCCGGATCCTGCGGGCCGCCAAGGAGCTCGGCATCGCGACGGTGGCGGTGCATTCCACCGCCGACGCCGACGCCATGCACGTGCGGCTCGCCGACGAGAGCGTCTGCATCGGCCCGCCGCCGGCCCGCGACAGCTACCTCAACATCCCGTCGATCATCGCCGCCTGCGAGATCACCGGCGCCGACGCGGTGCATCCGGGCTACGGCTTCCTGTCCGAGAACGCCCGCTTCGCCGAGGTGCTGGGCCATCACGGCATCGGCTTCATCGGCCCGAAGGCCGAGCACATCCGGGTGATGGGCGACAAGATCGAGGCCAAGCGCACGGCCAAGCGCCTCGGCATCCCGTGCGTGCCAGGCTCCGAGGGCGGCGTCACCGACACCGACGACGCCAAGCGCATCGCCGCCGATATCGGCTACCCGGTGCTGATCAAGGCCGCCTCCGGCGGCGGCGGCCGCGGCATGAAGGTCGCCCGCAGCGAGGCCGACCTCGAGAGCGCGCTGATGACCGCCCGCACCGAGGCCAAGGCGGCCTTCGGCGACGACGCGGTCTATCTCGAGAAGTACCTCGAGAAGCCGCGCCACATCGAGGTGCAGGTGCTCGGCGACGGCCGCGGCAACGCCATCCACCTCGCCGAGCGCGACTGCTCGCTGCAGCGCCGGCACCAGAAGGTGTGGGAGGAAGGCCCCTCGCCGGCGCTGAACGCCGAGATGCGCGAGCAGATCGGCGGGGTCGTCGCCCGGGCGATGCAGGAGCTCGGCTACACCGGCGCCGGCACGATCGAGTTCCTGTACGAGGACGGGCAGTTCTACTTCATCGAGATGAACACCCGCATTCAAGTGGAGCACCCTGTCACGGAGATGATCACCGGGATCGACCTCGTCAACGAGCAGATCCGGGTGGCGGCGGGGGCGCCCCTGTCGGTGCGCCAGGAGGACGTGCGGGTCGAGGGCCACGCCATCGAGTGCCGGATCAACGCCGAGCACCCGGCGACCTTCCGGCCCTCGCCGGGCACGATCACCTACTTCCACCCGCCCGGGGGCCTGGGCGTGCGGGTCGATTCGGCGGCCTTCCAGGGCTACCGGATCCCGCCGCACTACGACTCGCTGATGGGCAAGCTCATCGTCCACGGCCGGACCCGCAACGAGTGCCTGATGCGCCTGCGCCGGGCGCTGGACGAGTTCGTGGTCGCGGGCGTCGACACGACCTTGCCGCTGTTCCGCACCCTGGTGCGCAACGCCGACATCCAGAACGGCCTCTACGACATCCACTGGCTCGAGGAATTCCTCAAGACCGGCGGGCTCGAGGTCGCCTGAGGGCGAAATCCCTCCCCTCGCTCCATCCCGGTCACGGCCTCGTCCCGAGGTGCGCGGGGGGGATGGCTGCAGGTTTATGCCGGACAGGCGAGGCGGGGCGGATCTCGACGGTCGGGACGCCCGCCCCGCCGACACGTTCCCGCCTCGCAGCAATCGATCGCGCGCAAGATTTTCGTGAGCGGGGCGGAACAGCGCGCCTGCCCGACAGTTCTCTCGGCAACAGCGGCCAGGACAGGCTGGACCGTCCCTGCGTGAGGCGGCGGACGAGCACAGTCGACGCCGCCACCATCCAAGTCACAACCGAGAGACATGACGATGCGCGTGATCAAGCTCGCCGCCGTGGCCGCCCTGCTGGCCACCCCCGCCCTCGCCCAGGCCCCCGCCTATCAGGGGCCGATCGCCCCTGCCCCGGCCGCCCCGGTCGTCGACCCGATCACCACGGGCACCGTGGTCGCTCCCGTCCCGGCCCGTCCGGGCCCGGTCGGCGGTGTCGGCCAGTCGACCTTCGAGACGCAGATCGACTCGGCCAAGGGCGGCAATGCCGCGATGCCGAGCCGCCTGAACCCGAACCTCGGCAACACCTCGGGCGGTCCCTCGAACTGAGGCCGACCGGGGCGGCGTGAGCGCCGCCCCTTCCCGATGTGGGACGGCCCGCGGCCCAGCGCCGCGGGCCGTTCCTCGTCGTGCGCGGCCCGGAACCCTATCTTTGCCAGGGCCCGAGCTTGGGGAAGACTGCCTTCCCCGCGCGTCGCGCCCGGAACCCCTGTCGATGCACGGCAGCCTGAACGTCGAGATCACCGCCGAGATCCTGCTCAAGGCCTACGCGGCCGGCATCTTCCCGATGGCGGAGGATGCGGATGACCCGACCCTGTACTGGGTCGAGCCGAAGGAGCGGGGCATCCTGCCCCTCGACCGCTTCCATCTCGGCCAGCGCCTCGCCCGCACGGTGCGCAACGGCGGCTTCGAGGTGGTGACCGACCGCGACTTCGACGCGGTGATCGAGGGCTGCGCCGCCCCGCGGCGGGACAGCGCGCGAACCTGGATCAACGCCCGCATCCGCGCGCTCTACGGCGAGCTGTTCGACCTCGGCTATTGCCACACCGTCGAGGTCTATGCCGGCGAGCCCCGCGCCCTGGTGGGCGGCCTCTACGGCGTCTCCCTCGGGGCGGCGTTCTTCGGCGAGAGCATGTTCCACATAGCCCGCGACGCCTCGAAGGTGGCGCTCGTCCACCTCGCCGCCCGGCTCCGTCGCGGCGGCTACACCCTGCTCGACGCGCAGTTCGTCACCAGCCACCTCGCCCAGTTCGGTGCCGAGGAGGTTCCGCGCCACGTCTACAAGGCGATGCTGCGCGACGCGATCGGCCGGCCGGCGCAGTGGGACAGCGCGCCGCTCACCGGGGCTGAGGCGGTCGCGGTCCTGAACGGCACCTGATCCGGGCAGTCGAACATCCGGGAACAAGAAGCAAAACCGATTGCCGAATGTTCCCGACTGCATTCCCGGCGGCATCGTCGATTGTTGCCCGCACGTCACGCCCGGCGATCGCTTCCCGCGAAGTCTGCCCCAAATCTATCGAACTGTGCAATGCCCCGTCGGACGGGATTGCGGCACGACGGCGAAGCTCGCTATCTCTCCTGCCCAGGGAGGCGCTCGACGGCGCCGCATAAGAACACGGGCGGGGGAGCCTTTCGGGCATGGCGGCGTCGCGCTGGGGATTTCTGGTCACGACCGCTCTCGCGTCGGCGGCGCTCGCCGCGCCGGCGGCGGGGCAGGGCACCATCGCTCTCGACACGATCGATGTCGTGCCGGTGACGCCGGTCGCGGGGTCCGCCGGCACCGGACGCTCGGGCACCGGCGAGCGGACGGACGGCGGCGGCAGCCTGCCGCTCGCCAAGGTGCCGTTCACCGTCGAGACCGTGAGCGCAAGGAAGCTCGAGCAGGATCGCGCCACCCTCGATCCCACCTTCACGCTGGCCCGCACCACCCCGGGGGTGAGCCTGTCGGACGGCCAGGGCAACGGCTTCCGGCAGACCCTGACCTATCGCGGCTTCGACGCCTCGCCGCTCCAGGGCGCCCCCCAGGGGCTCGCCGTCTATCAGAACGGCGCCCGCATCAACGAGGCCTTCGGCGACGTGGTGAACTGGGACCTGATCCCGCAGGTCGCGATCAACCGCATCGACATCGTCACCGGCAACCCGCTCTTCGGCCTCAACGCGCTCGGTGGCGCGGTCAACATCGAGATGAAGAACGGCTTCACCTGGCAGGGCAAGGAAGTCTCGGTGATGGGCGGCTCGAACGGCCGCATCCTCGGCACGCTCCAGTACGGCGAGGTGATCGGCCCCTGGAGCTTCTACTTCGCCGGCGAGGGTCTGCGCGACGCCGGCTGGCGCTACCGGTCGCCCTCCGAGATCGGCCGGGTCTACGCCGATATCGGCCACCGCAGCCTGGATTCCGAGTTCCACGTCATCGCGTCCGGCGCCAAGACCTTCTTCGGGGCCGCCGCCGCCACCCCGGTCGACTTCACCCGCACCAACGAGCGGGCGATCTTCACCTCGCCGCAGACCACCAGCACCGAGGTCGGCCAGATCCAGGTCACCGGCAAGGTCGCGGTCTCGCCGACCTGGGACCTCGCCGGCAACGCCTATCTCCGCCGCTTCAGCCAGCAATACGTCGACGGCAACGACGGCAACTTCGAGAACTGCTCGTCGCGCTCGAACTTCCGCGGCTTCCTGTGCTTCGAGGATGACGGGTTCACGGCCCTGCCGGGCCAGACCCAGGCGCAGTTCCGCAACCAGTTCCTGATCCTGGGGCCGCGCAACCAGCAGATCCCGTTCCGGGCCGGCATCCCCTACGGCACGCTCGACACGGTGAGGACCGAGGCGACCGGCTACGGCGGCAGCCTGCAGGCGACGAACCGCGACCGATTGTTCGATCACGGCAACACCTTCATCGTCGGCGGCAGCATCGACGTCGCGAACTACTCGTTCAAGTCGGCGAGCACGCTCGGGGTCATCAACCCGGACCTCAGCGTCACCACCGACCCGCTCAACCCGACCTACGGCACGATTCCGGGCCTCGGGACCGGACCGATCCGCACCGCCGGCGCGCTCGGCATCGCGCCGAGCCAGGTCAGCGGCTCGAACCTCTATATGGGCCTCTACGCCCTCGACACCTTCGACGTCACCGACCGGCTGGCGCTCACTGCCGGGGCGCGGCTGAACTTCGCCCGGATCGCGACCCAGGACCTCACCGGCTTCTCGCCCGACGTGACCGGCACGCACTATTACAACCGCATCAACCCCGTCGCCGGCCTGACCTACCGGTTCTACGACTGGCTGACCCTCTACGGTGGCTATTCCGAGTCGAACCGGGCGCCGACGCCGCTCGAGCTCGCCTGCGCCAACCCGAGCCGGCCCTGCCTCCTGCCGAACTCCCTCGTCGCCGACCCGCCGCTGCGCCAAGTCGAGGCGCGCAGCTACGAGGTGGGCTTCCGCGGCACGGTGCCGAATGTCTACGAGGGCGGCCTCCTGACCTACAAGATCGGCGCCTTCCGCACCGACCTCACCAACGACATCCTGCAGATCGCTGTGCCGGGCAACGCGGCGCGGGGCTACTACGTCAACGTGCCGGCGACCCGGCGCCAGGGCCTCGAGGTCGCGGCGGAATACGCCACCGAGCGCCTGAGCCTCTACGCCAACTACGCGCTCATCGACGCCACCTTCCAGTTCCGCGGCGACCTGTCCTCGCCCAACAACCCGCTGGCCGATGACGGGCTCATCACCGTGCGCCCGGGCAACAAGGTGCCGCTGGTGCCCGACCACCAGATCAAGGCCGGCTTCGACTACGCCATCACGCCGCAATGGCGCTTCGGCATGAACGTGCAGGCGTTCTCGTCCTCCTATTTCCGCGGCGACGAGTCGAACCTCAACCGCAAGCTGCCGGCCTACGTCACCGCCAACCTCAACACCAGTTTCCAGCTGACGCCGACCGTCCAGGTCTTCGCCCTGGTGACCAACCTGTTCAACAACCGCTACGCCAATTTCGGCACCTTCCTGGAGCCGAACAACGCCTTCGCCGGGCGCTACGTGCTGAACGATCCGCGCAGCACCACCCTGGTGCAGCCGCTCTCGGTCTATGGCGGCGTGCGGATGACCTGGTGATGGCTGTCCGATCGCATTGACACGGAGCAGACCGGCAGGTTCGTGTCGCGCGGGCGCCGTCCAGAGACATCCTCGAGCCCGGACAAGCGCGGGATCCCCTCTCCCGTGTGGGAGAGGGGTAGGGGATCGAAGATCCCGCGTGAGGGTGGCGACGGTGCCGGATTAGGCTCGAACGGTACCGGGGCCAGCACGACGCTCATCGCTTCACCCTGAAGCGTGTTACCCTCACGCGGGCCGCAGGCCCGTGCGGGATCTTCGATCCCCCGGCCCCTCTCCCACACGGGAGAGGGGGGACCCCGCGTCTTGTCCGGTCCCGAAGGCATCTTCGGGACAGCGCCCGTCGCGGGATTCCCCCGCCTCCCCGAGAGCCCGTTGCGTCCGACTTCGCCGCCCCCCGCCTCCGAGCTCCCGTCCGACGCAGCCTCGCGGCGCCGGCTGCCTGCCCTCTGGTCCGGCCGCCCGATGCGGGCGCGGCTGATGGTGGTGGTCGTCCTCATCAATCTGATGGCGGCGGCGATCTCGGGGGCGGTCATCATCCACAAGGCGCGCACGGCGACCGAGGTCGAGACCGCGGCCTCAATGGCGGTGGTCGAGCCGCTCGTCGCCGAGACCCTGCAGGCGCTCCAGGACGCGCCCCTGCCGGGCCTGTTCCGTACCCTGGCCGTCCGCTTCCAGGGCCTGCGCCACGTCCGGGTGACGCTGCTCAACGCGACGAACCAGCCGGCCGAGGCCGGGACGCGGCGGGACGGCACGCGGCGGGCGCCCCAATGGTTCGCCCACCTGGTCGCTCCTCCGGCGCAACGCCACGAGGTGCCGCTGGTGCTGCGCGGCGCCCGTATCGGCACGGCGCTCGTCACCGCCGAGCCGTCGGACGAGATCGACGAGGTGTGGGGCTACGCCGTGGCGCTCGGCCTCACCGGCCTCAGCCTGAGCCTCGCCATGCTGGCGATCCTGCATGCGGCATTCGGGCGGATCCTGAGCCCGCTCGCCCAGCTCGCCGCCGGGCTGACGCGTCTCGAGCAGCAGGATTACGCCGTCCGGGTCGGCCGGCCCGACACGCGGGAGCTCGCCGTGATCGCGGCCGGGTTCAACCGCCTCGCCGAGGTCCTGGGGGCCGCCCGCGCGGCGAACCTGCGGCTCACCCGCCGCCTGCTGACCGCCGAGGAGGACGAGCGCCGGCGCACCGCTCTCGAGCTGCACGACGAGTTCGGCCCGTGCCTGTTCGCGCTGGAGGCCAATTCCTCCTCGATCGCCCGCATCGCCGCGACCCTTGAGGAGCCGGCCCGCGCCCGCCTGATCCAGCGCACCGACGACATCGCGGCGATCGTCAAGCGGGTCCAGACCATCAACCGCGCGCTCCTCAACCGGCTGCGCCCGGCCGGGCTCGGCCAGGTGCCGCTCGGGCGCTGCCTCGAGCTCCTGGTGCGCGAGAGCGCCCAGCACCATCCGGAGATCCGGGTCGAGGGCCGCTTCGCGCCGCTCCGCTCCGGCTACGGCGATCTCGTCGACCTCACCCTCTATCGCTGCGTGCAGGAGGGGCTGACCAACGCCCTGCGCCATGCCGGGCCCACCCGGGTGACGGTCGAGGTCGCGGAGCAGGACGGCACCCTGCGCCTCGCCGTCGAGGATGACGGGCGCGGCCTCGGGCCGGACCGGGACGAGGGCCGCGGCCTCGCCGGCATGCGCGAGCGGGTCGAGGCGCTCGGCGGCCATCTGGCGCTGATGCCGCGCGATCCCGGTACGGCCCTGCGGATCGCGCTCCCGGCAGGCTCCGAGATCCCCGGGGAGGACGCCGCGTGACCCGGGTCGTCGTGGTCGACGACCACCCGATCGTGCTGCGCGGCGCCCGCCGCCTGCTCGAGGATGCGGGCGCCGAGGTGCGGGAGGCCTCCGGCTTGGCCGAGGGGTATCGCGCGATCCTGCGCCACCGGCCCGACGTGGCGGTCATCGACCTTGCCTTCACGGGCCGGGAGCTGGCCGGTCTGGCGCTCATCGGCCGGCTTCGCCGGCGGGCGCCCGCGACCCGCGTGATGGTGTTCAGCATGCACGCCGACCCGGCAATCGTCGCCCGCGCGCTCGCCGCCGGCGCCGTCGGCTACGTGCTCAAGGACGCGCCGACCGGCGACCTCGTGCGGGCCTACGAGCAGGTCCGCGCCGGGCGGCCCTACCTCGACGGCCGCCTCGCTACCGAGGTCGCCCTGCTCCAGGCCGATCCGCGCCGCTCCCTGCTCGGTTCCTTGAGCGCGCGGGAGCGGCGCATTCTGGCCCTGCTCGCCGAGGGGTGGGGCTACGCGGCGATCGCCGAGGATCTTTCGGTAAGCTACAAGACCGTGACGAATGCCTGTGCAGCCCTGCGCCAGCGGCTCGGGGTGGCGACCTTGACGGAGCTGACGCATTTCGCGGTCCGGCACGCGGCCGACCTGCGGTGAAGGCGAGCGCGTCCAGCGCGCCGTGCCGGACCCCCGCCACGGAGAGCGGCCCGTCATGCGGCTCCTGAAGCTCACCCTTGCGGCTCTCGCGTATGGATGGCTGACGTCGGTGCTGTTCGGCGATCCCGTGAAGCCGCTTGCTCTGGCAACGGTCTGGTCCGACAGGCTCGGCCTGGAGCATTGGCAGGTGCTCGCGGCCCTCTGCGTTGCAGCGTCCGCCGTGGTCTTCGTGCGGCCCCTCCGGAACGTCGTTCCCGATGCGCTGCGGCCGTCGGTCTTCGTGATCCTCGCCGTTCTTCTGCCGATCTCACTCGTCGGCCTCTATGCGGATCGGATCCGGCACCGCGCCGTCCTGGCATTCGGCGCAGACGACGTCGAAGAGCACTCCTTCTTGACCTCCCTCTACGAGGCACCAAGGGACTTTCAGTTTTTTCTGCACACGGCAGTTCTCAAGGATTGCAAGTTCCACGCATGGAGCTATCGGAAACTTGCGTTCTACACGCTACCTCCGGACGCTTCAGTCAACGTTGTGCCGCGATGGTGGCTCAAGCGATGCGGCTACCAGGTCGATCGGCCCTGATCGCCGCTCGACGTTCCCATCAGTCGGTCGAGCACCGATCGTTGCGGCTCCCTACAACGCCTCCCCGCGCATCAGCCGCGGCTGGCGCCCCCGCAACCCCGCCGCCTCGCGGATGAACATGCGCTTCAGGCCCGGCAGCCGGTCGACGAGGCCGAGGCCGAGGTCGCGGGCGAGGCGGACCGGGAGCGCGTCGGTCGAGAAGAGGCGGTTGAGGCCGTCGGTGGCGGCGCCCATCGCCAGCGTGTCGAAGCGCCGGCTGCGCTCGTAGGTCTCCAGCGCCTCCGGGCCGCCCGGGTCGAGGCCGAGGCGCATCGTGTCGGTGAGCGCCTCCGCCAGGGCGGCGGCGCTGCGCAGGCCGAGATTCAGTCCCTGCCCGGCGATCGGGTGGATGACGTGGGCGGCGTCGCCCAAGAGCAGCAGGCGCCGGGCGCCGAAGCGCCGGGCGATGCCGAAGGCGAGCGGGTAGGCCCGCAAGGGAGATTCGAGGGCGATGCGCCCGAGGCTTAAGCCGAAACGGCGCTCGACCTCCGTCAGGGCCTCCTCGGGCCCGCCGCCGATCAGCGCCGGCACCTCGGCCTGCCGCTCGGTCCAGACGATCGAGGAGCGGTGGCCGAGGGACCCGCCCGGCGGCAGCGGCAGCACCGCGAAGGGGCCGGAGGGCAGGAAATGCTCGATCGCCCGGCCCTCGTGGTCGCGCTCATGCGCCACGGTCGCGACGATGCCCGATTGGGGATAGGACCAGCCGACCCAGCCGATGCCGGCGGCCTCGCGCAGGCGCGAGCGCGCGCCGTCCGCCGCCACGACGAGATCGGCCCGGATCTGCCGCCCGTCCGGCAGGCGCGCGGTGATCCGGTCGGTCTCCGGCAAAGCCGCGAGCACGGGGCTCGTCTCCAGCACGACGCCCGCCGCCGCCGCAGCATCCCGCAGGGCGATCAGCAGCCCGCCGCCCTCGATCATGTGGGCGAAGGGCTCGCCCTCGGCCACCTCGCCCTCGAAGGTCAGGAAGGTCGGCCGCACCGGGTCGGCGAGGCGGCTGTCGGTGATCACCATCTCGCGGATCGGCTGGGCGCCCGGGGCCACCGCGTCCCAGACGCGGAGACGCTCGAGCATCCGCCGGGCGGCGGCCGCGACCGCGTAGGCGCGCAGGTCCCGCGGGGGATCGGCGCGGCCGAAGGCCGGGTCGCAGACCGTGACCCGCACGGTATCGCCGAGCGCCTGGCGCAAGGCCAGCGCCAGCGCCAGCCCCGGCAGCCCGCCGCCCGCGACGACGATCTCCCGCGCCGCGCCCCGCCGCCCGCTCGCACCCTCGTCCCGCACCATGTCGCACCGGCCCGCTGCTCGTTCCGTCGGGCACGGCTCTTAGCACGTCGGCGGCCCGCGCGTCGCTTGACGGCGCGCATCGGCCTGCGTCAGCTACGCGCCCCTCCACCGATCCGGATCCCTCCCTTGCGCGCGGTCGCCGACCTCCTCGACATCCTCGACCTCGAGCCGCTCGAGCAGAACCTCTTCCGGGGCCGCTCGCCCAAGGATCGCTGGCAGCGGGTCTATGGCGGCCAGGTGATCGGCCAGGCCCTGGTCGCGGCGACCCGCACCGTGCCGCCGGAGCGCCGGCCGCACTCGCTGCACGGCTACTTCCTCCTCGGCGGCGACCCGAAGGTGCCGATCATCTACGAGGTCGACCGCATCCGCGACGGCCGCAGCTTCACCACCCGGCGGGTGGTGGCGATCCAGCACGGACGGCCGATCTTCTCGATGTCGGCCTCCTACCACGTCGAGGAGCCGGGCTTCAGCCACCAGGCCGAGATGCCGGCGGTGCCGATGCCCGAGGCCCTGCCCGGCGAGGGCGCGCTCAAGGCCTCGGTGATGCCGCGGATGCCAGACCCGGTCCGGGCCTATTTCGAGCGCGAGCGCCCGATCGAGCTGCGCCCGGTCGAGCTCGCCCGCTACGGCTCCCGCGAGCCCGGGCCGGCGCGCTTCCACGTCTGGATCCGGGCGACCTCGGCCCTGCCGGACGATCCGGCGATCCACCAGGCGGTGCTCGCCTACGCCTCCGACATGACCCTGCTGGACACGTCCCTGGCGCCCCACGGGCGCACCGTGTTCGAGAGCACGATCCAGCCGGCGAGCCTCGACCACGCGCTGTGGTTCCACCGGCCGTTCCGGGCCGACGAGTGGCTGCTCTACGCTCAGGACAGCCCGAGCGCCTCCGGCGGCTGCGGCTTCTCCCGCGGGCTGATCTTCACCCGCGACGGCACTCTCGTCGCCTCCGTCGCCCAGGAAGGCATGATCCGCGAGAAACGCGTGGCGCCCGAGCCGGAGGCCTGAGCGGCAAACTGCATTCTTTTTGATCACCTGATGATTTTTTGATCTGCATTGCCGCCGTGAGCGGCTTCAATATCCGCAATCGGCCCAGGAACCGGGCAGCTTGTCCGTAGGTCCGGGACCGGTCCGTGGCACGTTCCTTGATTTGAGACCCTCCGAGACCGGCGCCAGGGCCAGCGGGTTCGCCCTGGCGCCGGATCACGCCTCGACCCGGCCCGTCCGGGCGGAGACGCCAATCGAAAGGGGGCTCGTCCCATGAAGATCGTCATGGCCATCATCAAGCCGTTCAAGCTGGAGGAGGTCCGCGACGCCCTCACCAGCATCGGCGTGCACGGCCTGACCGTGACCGAAGTGAAGGGCTACGGCCGGCAGAAGGGGCACACCGAGATCTATCGCGGGGCCGAGTACGCCGTCAGCTTCCTGCCCAAGCTCAAGATCGAGGTGGCGGTGGCGGTGGACCTCGTCTCGAACGTCGTGGACACCATCGCGGCCGCCGCCCGCACCGGCCAGATCGGCGACGGCAAGATCTTCGTGATGCCGCTCGAGAAGGCCGTCCGCATCCGCACCGGCGAGACCGACGCCGACGCCCTCTGAGGGCGGACCCCGCGCGGGACCACGACGCCCCGCGACCTCTTCCGTCACGTCATTGCTTTGAATCGATCGGGAGTTCCTCTTCCATGAAGCTTCGCAACGTCCTGGCTCTGGGCCTGGGAGGCGCCGCGCTGGCGCTGGTCCTGGTGGAGCCGTCCCTGGCGCAGACGCCGACCGTCGAGGCGGCGCCTGCCGCCGCGGCGGCACCGGTGCCCAACAAGGGCGACACCGCCTGGATGCTGATCTCGTCCGCGCTGGTGCTGCTGATGTCGGTGCCCGGGCTCGCCCTGTTCTACGGCGGCCTGGTGCGCACCAAGAACATGCTGTCGCTCCTGACCCAGGTCTTCGCGATCGTCAGCCTCGCCTGCATCATCTGGGTCTTCTTCGGCTACAGCCTCGCCTTCACCAATGGCGGCGGGCTCAACGACTTCGTGGGCGGCTTCTCGAAGGCGTTCCTGCGCGGCGTCGACGCGAACGCCACCGTCGCCACCTTCTCGAACGGCGTCGTCATCCCCGAATACGTCTATGTCTGCTTCCAGATGACGTTCGCGATGATCACCCCGGCGCTGATCGTCGGCGCCTTCGCGGAGCGGATGAAGTTCTCGGCGCTGCTGCTGTTCTGCACGCTGTGGCTGATCTTCATCTACTTCCCGATGGCGCACATGGTCTGGTACTGGGGCGGCCCCGACGCGGTCGGCAACGCCGCCAAGGCGCTGGCCGCGGCCACCGACGAGGCGGCCAAGAAGTCGGCCCAGGACGCGCTCGACGCCGTCAATGCCGATGCCGGCCTGCTGTTCAAGTGGGGCGCCCTCGACTTCGCGGGCGGCACCGTGGTGCACATCAACGCGGGCATCGCCGGCATCGTCGGCTGCCTGATGATCGGCAAGCGCATCGGCTACGGCCGCGACCTGCTCGCCCCGCACTCGCTCACCATGACGATGATCGGCGCCTCGCTGCTCTGGGTCGGCTGGTTCGGCTTCAACGCCGGCTCCAACCTCGAGGCCAACGGCTCGGCGGCGCTCGCGATGATCAACACCTTCGTGGCCACCGCGGCGGCCGGCCTGTCGTGGCTCCTCGTCGAGTGGGCCGCCAAGGGCAAGCCCTCGCTGCTCGGCATGCTCTCGGGCGCGGTCGCCGGCCTCGTCGCCGTCACCCCGGCCTGCGGCTTCGCCGGCCCGATGGGCTCGATCGTCCTCGGCCTCGTCGCCGGCGCCGTCTGCTTCGTGATGTGCTCGACCGTCAAGAACGCGCTCGGCTACGACGACTCCCTCGACGTCTTCGGCGTGCACTGCGTCGGCGGCATCATCGGGGCGCTCGCCACCGGCATCCTGGTCAACCCGGCGCTCGGCGGGGTCGGCATCCCCGACTATTCCACCAAGCCCGGCGAGCTGGTGGCCGCGGCCTACGAGTTCGGCCCGGCCTTCCTGTCCCAGGCCAAGGCGGTCGGCTTCACCATCCTGTGGTCGGGCATCGGCTCGGCGATCCTCTACAAGATCGTCGACGTGGTGGTCGGCCTGCGGGTGACCCAGGACGAGGAGCGCGAGGGCCTCGACCTCGCCGATCACGGCGAGCGGGCCTACAACTACTGAGATCCGGCCGGGGCGGCCTCGCCCCGGCTGCATCGGAGATCAAGACAAGCCCCGGTGCAGCCGCACCGGGGCTTTTTCGCGTTTGTGCGCCCAGCATGGGCGCGTTCTTGAGGGTGGAAGTCCCTCCGTGAGCGGGTCACGGCGAGCGACGTGATGCGCAACTGCGGAAGGGTGACCGACCGAGGAGAGGAAGCGTGGAGCGCACCTGCGGGCCGATGAACAAGAACCGGATAGAAGGCGACGCTGAGCAGGGCGAGCGGGCCAAGGACCGCGAAGCTCTCGTGATCGAGGCGAGGCGGCGTAGATCCGGCGGTCGTGCAGGGACGGAACGCGGTCTTACCTCGGGAGATCTCGCCTCGCGCCTGAAAGGGCGACGGCCTCGCGCCGGAGCGCGAAGTCAGCCGAGGTGGAGCCGTGTCGGAGCCGGGCGGCCCCTACGGCGCGCCCTGCGCCTCGGCCGCCGTCGCGGCGTGCATCTCCTTGACCTTCTGGCTCAGCCAGAACGAGTAGCCGACGCTGGTATTCTCGATCAGCGCGGCGGTGCTGGTGACGTAGGTCGCCGTCAGGTCGCCGCACTGGCCGACGAGGTTGAGCTCCTGCTCCATGATCTTCGACAGGGTGTTGGCGCTGCGCAGCGACAGCGCCCCCTCGACGATCCGCATCATCCCGGCGCGCCAGTCCTGGTCGATCTTCCAGAGCTGGCGCACGAAGGCGGCCTGCATCGCGGAGAGCTCGCCGATAACGTCCGGGGTCGGGCGCGCGGACAGGAGCTCCACCGTGGCGACCGCGTTGGTGGCGCTGCGCGCCGCGATCGCGTTGACGAGCGCGGTGCGCCGCAGGGGCACCTCCGCGCCGGCCGGCACGACGGCGGCGGCCGTTTCCGGCACACGCTCGGTCGCGGTCAGGGCCGTCTGGACGAAGGCGGCGAGCGGCAGGGCGACGATGGGCTCGGGCGGGGTGGTCTGCGACGTCATCGCGAAGCTCCTCATCTGTCGTCGCCGGTGAGGCGGGCCAGCATGCGGTGGATGGCCCTGATCTGGATCGCGTTCTGCGAATAATAGTCGGGATTGCGGGGCGTCGGCGAGCTGTAGCCCCACCAGTCCCAGCACCCGTCGGGGTTCTGCAGCGCGCCGCCGTCGCTGCCCTCCGCCTGCGGGTAGAGCACGATGATGTCGTTGGTCTCGGCGATCTCGTTGTAGCCGGTGGTGGTGATGTAGCGGTTGCCGTAGGGCGGCTGGTTGGCGGTGTCGGGCAGGCCCCGGACGTAGTTGACGTAATTGTAGCCCTGCTTGCAGCCGTGCAGCGCGATGTGCACCCGGGCCGCCTCGCCCGCCAGCACCCCCGACGGCACGTAGGCGTAGCCGAACTCGCTCATGCTCGCGCGCCTCTCGCCGTCGAAGAACTCGCGCTGGTCGAAGCGGATCAGCCGACCGGCCGGGTGCTCCGCCGGCGGGTTCAGATCGCCGTAGATGTGCCGCAGGATCGCGTGCGACTGCATGAACCGGCCGTTGTTGATGTAGGGCGGGCGGTTCGCCGCGAGGGGCGAATCCTCGAGGTTGTCGGTGATGATCGCGTGGCCGGCATCGACGTCGCCGTCGTACAGGATGTCCTGCGGCCTGACCCCGAGGCGCGCGTAGAAGTCGCGCGTGCGCCCGACGACGGCCGGAGAGACGACGCAGTCGGAGCGCCCGCTGAAGATGTAGAGCCGCTGGCCCGCGAGGCCGTCGAGCGGATCGATCAGCCGGTCCCGCTCGACCTCCCGGGCCAGCCCGACGAGGTCGTCGACGTTCGGGGCCATCGCGGGGATGAGGGGGTTCATCCCGATGGCCAGCGCGCCCAGCGTGAAGGCGTCGGCCGCCAGGAGCGCGCCGCCCCGGTACGATTCGGCGCTGCGATAGGGCCCGCCCGCGATGATGCCGGCGCCGACGAATTGGCGCGAATGGGCGATGTGCAGCTGCACCGTCATGAAGGCCCCGGACGACAGGCCGGAAATCGAATGCTGACCTTGCCGGACGGGGTAGTCCGTCAGCCGCTCCGCCCTCTGGCTCGCATAGACCATGTCCTCGCCCCTCGACATGCCGTGTCGCCCGGGATGGCGCAACGTCCCGGAATCGGCCGGACCAGATCACGCAGACTATGATCTCGCAAGAGCTAAAAGACCATGAAATGATTTTTTGCATTCGTGAAAACATCCACCTACCGCTGAGAAGGGACAGGTCGCCCCGGACCGGAATTTAGCTTATCCTTTCGAGATCGTGGGCGTGCATCGGAATGGATTGGCGCGGGGATATCCTGCATTGCCGACCGCGATAGGCCGAGCGGTTGCCGGGACGGTTTGCCCGGACCCGCCCGACTGCGCACGCAAACGTGAAGCCGGGCCGAATTTCGCCACGGTTGAGGCTTAGCGCTGGCGAACAACCCCGCGCGGGGACCCGGTAACCGTTCGTTGACGGTTTTCGGCAACCTTGCGTTCACCATGGCGGCCACGCGGCCCGGGCGAGGATGAGGGATCGTGCGAGCGCTCAAGCGTGCCGGCCGCGGGGCGGCCGACCCGGCCCAGGACTCCTGCTCTTCCGGATCCCGCTCCTGCCGGCGCGGGGCGCTGGCGCTCCTCGCCTGCGTGACGGCGGTTCTCGGCTCGACCAGCGGCACCCAGGACGCGGTCGCCAACGGCGACACCCGCACGATCGCGATCTTCCACGAGCACACCAAGGAGAGCGCCGCGATCACGTTCAAGCGGGACGGGCGCTACGACCGGGCGGCGCTGGAGCAGCTGAACTGGCTCCTGCGCGACTGGCGCATCGACGAGCCGACCAAGATGGACCCGCGCCTGTTCGACGTGGTGTGGGAGGCCCACCGGGCCGTCGGCTCCCAGGACGCGGTCCACGTCGTCTCGGCCTACCGCTCGCCCCAGACCAATGCCGCCCTGCGCCGGCGCTCCCGCGCGGTGGCCGAGCACAGCCAGCACATGCTCGGCAAGGCGATGGACTTCTACCTCGCCGACGTCTCGATCGACCGGATCCGGGCGATCGGCATGCAGATGCAGCGCGGCGGCGTCGGCTGGTACCCGCAGGCCAATAGCCCCTTCGTCCATCTCGACGTCGGCTCCGTGCGCTCCTGGCCGCGGATGAGCTACGACCAGCTCGCCCGCCTGTTTCCCGACGGCCGCACCGTCCATCTGCCGGCCGACGGCCGGCCGATGCCGGGCTACGAGGTCGCCAAGGCGGAGATCCTGGCCCGCGGCGGCAGCGTGATGGGCGTGAGCCAGGCGATCGCGGCGGCGGACGAGGAGGACAGCCCGAACGTCGTCGGCCAGTTCTTCGCGATGCTGTTCGGCGCGAAGCCCGCCGCCCCGCCGCCTGCCCCCGTGGTCCTGGCCGGGCGCGCGGGCCGGGTCCGCCCGGTCGCGCTCGCCAGCGTCCCGCCGGAGGATGCCGGCACCCGCACGGTCCTCGCCTACGCCGATGCCGGCCCGGCCGTCAGCCCGGCCGCCCTGCTGCCGCAGGCCGCCCCTCGCCCGGTCCCGGTGCGCCCGGCGCCCGAGCCCGCGCCGCCGCCGGAGGCCGCCGCACCGGCCGCGCCCGTCGTGCCGGAGGCCAGCGCCGTCGAGCCGGGTACGCCGGCCGCGCCGGCCAAGGTCGCGACGTCTCTCGCGCCGCCTCCCCTGCCGCCCCGGCGCCCGTCGGAATTCGCCGCTCTCGCGGAGGCGCTCGTCGCCGTGCCGCTGCCCCCCGTGCGGCCCGGCTCGGTGCAGATCGCCTCGGCCGATGCCGACCCGGCGGTGCTCGGCGCCATGCTGCAGCCCCGGCCGAAGCCCGCCGCCCCGTCGCCCGCCGGGACGCCGGCCTCCGCCGCGGGCTCGGCGGCTGCCGCCGACCCGAAGGCGCAGTTGCGCGCCCTGTTCACCGCCGCGGCGGCCGCCCCCCAGGCCGGCAGCGGCGCCCCGGTGCACGTGGCGCAGCGGGCCAGCCGCGGCGCCCCGCCGGCCGGCCTCTTGGCCGCGCCCGCGGGGGCGGTCGCCACCCGCTTCCAGGCCGGCACGGCCGAGGACGCGCCGGGTGCCGGCCGCTTCAGCGGACCGGCGGTCGGGCGGCGCTGAGCGCCCGTCCGAACGAGCCATTCTGCGACATGCGCATCTCCCATCCCCCATCCCCGCGCCCGTCCGGTGCCGAGGGCCCGCGATGAACTGGGTCGAGGCGAACTGGGTCGAGGCCATCGGGTATCTCGGCACCGGGCTCACCATCGCGTCGACCGCGATGAGCACCATGATCCCGCTGCGGATCGTGTCGATCCTCGCCAGCGTGGCAGTGCTGACCTACGGGCTCCTGACCGGCAGCATGCCGGTGGTGCTGACCGAGGCGATCCAGATCCCGTTCAACGCCTGGCGCCTCTACCAGATGGTCCGGTTGGTGCGCGACGTCGAGCGGGCGGCGGATGGCGACCTCTCCCTCGACTGGCTCAAGCCTTTCGGCGAGTCCCGGCGTTTCGCGGCCGGCCAGGTGCTGTTCCGCAAGGGCGACCCCGCCGCCGAGATGTTCCTGATCGAGAGCGGGTGCTTCCGCATCGAGGAGCTCGGCATCGACATCCGGCCCGGCGCCATCGTGGGCGAGCTCGGCATGCTCTCTCCCGGCAACCTGCGCACCGGCACCCTGGTCTGCGTCGAGCCCGGCTTCGCCCTCGGGGTGGCCTACGCGGACGTCAAGCAGCTCTACTACCAGAACCCGGAATTCGGCTTCTACTTCCTGAAGCTGACGAGCGAGCGCCTCTTTCAGGCGGCGCAGGTCTCCCGTCCGGCGGCGGTGCCGACCGGCACCGAGGTGCTCTGAGCCCCCGCGTCGCCCCGGGACCCAGCAGGTCTCCCCGGGGTCGCAGGCAGGTCAGGTCCCGGGAAATCGCGGCGGCCGCTTCGCGATGAACGCCGCGACGCCCTCGCGGAAATCGGGCGAAGCCGCACAGGCGAGGAAGCTCTCGGCCTCCGCCGCGAGCTGATCGGGGAAGCTCCGCGCGAAGGAGGCGCGGAGCAGGCGCTTCATTGCCCCGCAGGCGACGAGGGAGCCGGCCGCGAGGCGCTCGGCCAGGGCCTCGACCGCGGCGGGAAATTCGTCGGCCGGCACGACGCGGTTGACGAGGGAGAGGCGCTGCGCCTCGGCGGCGTCGATCACCGGGTTGAGGAGCGCGATCTCCATCGCCTTGCGCAGGCCCACCACCCGTGGCAGCGAACAGCTCGCCCCGCCATCGGCGGAGGTGCCCAGCCGCGTATAGGCGAGGGTCAGGCGCGCGTCGTCGGCCGCGATCACGAGGTCGGCGGCCAGCATCAGGCTGACGCCGGCGCCCGCCACCGCGCCGTGGATCGCGGCCAGCACCGGCTTGTCGCAGGTTGCGAGGATCTGGAGCGCCTCGTGCAAAGCCGCGATGATGGCGGCGATCCGGTCCTCGGCCGCGGCGCCGTCGGCCAGGAAGGTCGCGACGTCGCCGCCCGCCATGAAGGCGCGCCCGGCGCCCCGCATCACCACGACCCGGACCGCCTCGTCGGCCGCCGCCGTCCGGACGGCGGCGAGAAAAAGGTCTGCCGTCGCGAGATCGAGCGCGTTCAGCACCGCCGGCCGGTCGAAGGTCAGGAATGCCGCGGCACCGCGGCGCTCGACGCGGAGCGACACGGCGTCACCGGACACGGGCGTCCTCCGGCCTCTCGGCCTCGTCGGACCAGCCGAGGCCGGCATACTGCGCCCGCAGCTCGCGCTTGAGCAGCTTGCCGGCGGTGTTGCGGGGCAGGTCCTCCTGGAACAGGATGCGCTTGGGCACCTTGAACGGCGCCAGCCCGGCGCGGCAATGGGCGATCAAGTCGTCGGCGCTGGCGTCGGTGCCCGGCCGCATCACGACCACGGCGGTGACCGCCTCGATCCATTTCGGGTGCGGCAGGGCGATCACCGCCACCTCCGAGACGCTCGGGTGGGTGAACAGCACCTCCTCGACCTCCCGGCTCGCCACGATGGTGCCGCCGGTCTTGATCACGTCCTTCACCCGGTCCACCACCGTGATGTAGCCGGCCTCGTCCATCACCCCGACATCGCCCGAGTGGAACCAGCCGCCCCGGAACGCCTCGCGCGTCTCCTCCGGCTTGTCCCAGTACCCGGCCATCAGCTGGGGCGAGCGGTGGACAATCTCGCCGCGCTCGCCCACGGCCACGTCCTGCATCGCATCGTCGACGATCCGGGTCTCGACGTTGAAGACCGGGCGGCCGCAGGAGGCCGGGCGGGCGTCGTGCTCCTCGGGGCGCAGGACGGTGGCGAGGGGGGCGATCTCGCTCTGTCCGTAGCAGTTGTAGGGCTGCGCGCCCGGCAGGCGCGCCCGCAGCTCCTCCAGCACCGGCACCGGCATGATCGAGGCGCCGTAATAGACGTGGCGCAGGCACGTCAGGTCGCGGGTGCCGAAATCGGGGTGGCGCAGCAGGCTGATCCAGACCGTCGGGGGTGCGAAGAACGAGGTGAGGCGGTGCTCCTCGATCAGCCGCAGGCAGGTCTCAGGGACCGGCGCCTCGATCAGCACCGTCTCGGCCCCGGCGAGGAGCTGGGGCATGGTGAAGGCGTGCATCTGCGCGGTGTGGTAGAGCGGCAGGGCCGCGAGCGCCCGGTCGCCCGGGCCGAAATCGAGGGCGAGGATGCAGCTGAGATACTCGGCGAGGAGCCCCCGGCTCGTCATCATGGCGCCCTTCGGCGCCGCGGTCGTGCCCGAGGTGTAGAGGAGCTGCACCACGTCCCCATCCTCGATGGCGACCTCGACCGGCTCGCCCTCGCCCTCGGCCAGGCCCGCGGCCTCCGCGAGGCCCAGCACGTCGAGGCCGGTGCCGCCGAACAGGGTGCCGAACCAGGGGCCGGTCCCCTCGCCGAGCGCGGTCCGGGCGTTGCCCTCGAGGGCCGGATCGACGATCAGCGCCCGGGCGCCCGACTGCTCGACGATGTAGCGCAGCTCGCGGCCGGTGAGCGCGTAATTGACCGGGACGTGGATGATCCCGGCGCGGGCGCAGGCGAGCCAGAGGATCAGGTAGGCGTCCGAGTTGCGCCCGAGTGCCCCGAGCCGGTCGCCGCGGGTGAGCCCCGCCGCGATCAGGCCGCGGGCGACCCGGTCGACGGCACGGTCGAGGGCGGCAAAGCTCCAGCGCCGGCCGGCGAAGGACAGGGCGTTGCGCTCGCGGTGGCGCCGGGCCGTGCGGCGCAGGGCGTCCGAGATCGTGTCGCGCCGGGCGCGCAGGGCCTCGTGCCCGGCGGGCGCTCCATCGGCTCCCCTTGCGTCTCCCGTCGCGGCTTCGTTGGCGGCTGCCATCGCGGCTCCTCCTGGTGTCGTCATGTCCGCTCCTCGTCGACGCGCCGCGCGGCCCGGGCTCCCGGGACGATGGTCGTCCCGGCGGCCGGACCGCGCGGCGAGGATTTTTTGAAGTCGCGCGACGCGCCCAGCTACTGCGACCGGGCGACGAGGCGGCACTGGCTCTCGGCGAGGGGGCGGAAGGCCTGCTCCGGCGGGATCGCGGCGACCAGCTTGTAGATGTCGTTCCGGTTCCTGGATTCGGCCGGGGCCTTCACCTGGAACAGGTACATCGTGTGCAGCTTGCGGCCGTCCTCGCGGATGCTGCCGGTTCCGAAGACCGGATCGTCGGTCGGCATCGCCTTCATCCTGGCGAGGACGGCCCCGGTCTCCGTGGTGCCGGCCGCCTGCACGGCCTTGAGGTAGTGGAGGACGGACGAGTAGACGCCGGCCTGGACCGAGGTCGGGGTGCGGCCCTGATAGGCGCGGGCGAAGCGCTCGGCGAAGTCCCGGGTCCTGTCGTTGAGGTCGGAATAGTAGGCTTCGGTGAGGACGAGGCCCTGCGCCACCTCGAGCCCGATGGCCTGGATGTCGCTGGAGAAGACCAGGAGGCCGGCGAGCTTCTGGCCGCCCTGCGTGAGGCCGAACTCCTTGGCCTGCTTGATGGCGTTGATGGTGTCGCCGCCGGCATTGGCGAGCCCCACCACCTTGGCGCCCGAGCCCTGCGCCTGGATCAGGAACGACGAGAAGTCCTGGCCGGGGAACGGATGGCGCACCCTGCCGACGACCTTGCCGCCGGCCTGCTGCACCACCGCCTCGGTGTCGCGCTCCAGCGCGTGGCCGAAGGCATAGTCGGCGGTAACGAAGAACCACGTGTCGTGGCCCGCACGGACCATCGCGCCGCCGGTGCCCCGGCTCAGCGCGTAGGTGTCGAAGGTACAGTGGATGGTGTTGGGCGAGCAGGCCTTGCCGGTCAGGTCCGAGGTCCCGCCGCCGGAGACCAGCAGGATCTTGTTCTTCTCGCGGGTGATCTCGTTCACCGCCAGCGCGACCGACGAGGTCGGCACGTCGACGATGACGTCGACACCCTCCTTGTCGTACCAGGTGCGGGCGACGTTGGCGCCGATATCGGGCTTGTTCTGGTGGTCGGCGCCGACGACCGTGACCTCGATGCCCTTCTCGCGGGCCTTGAAGTCCTCGACCGCCATCCGGGCGGCCGCCGCCGATCCTTCCCCGGTGATGTCGGCGTAGAGGCCGGACCGGTCGTTCAGCACGCCGATCTTGGTCCTGATCTGCGCCTGCGCCTCAGCGGCGCTCATCGCGCCGATGAGGCCGACGACGATGGCCTTCCAGGGGCTCATGTGACTCCTCCCGCCGCGCGCGCCTGGCTTGGTGCGGCCCGCTTCGGCTCCAGTGGCGTTTCCGGTGGCTCTGGTCTTTTCTTGGTGTGGTGATTGAATTCGGAGTCGGGTTATCCCGATGCCGGATCCTCCTGCCGTGGATTGCTTGGCGTTGCGCGCGCAATACTGGCAGAGATCGGCCCGGATCGCGTCTCAAGCATACCTGCCATGCATTCCCGGGCAGGACCGTAGCTGGCACCCCATCCTGCGTCAACGACCGCACCGGGTTCATCTTTCGGCTGAGACGCCGTGCACGGCGGATCCCGGAATCGACCTGAAAGATCGTCGGGGCAGGCGGGATTGCGGGCGCGTCGCTGACGCCCCAGCGCCGGGAAGGTCGCTGCCGCCGCGCAGGGCCCCAAAAGGCTGGCGGTCCGATCGAAGCGATGGACGGGAGCGGGCCAGCCGTGCCGACGAACCGCGTCAGGCAGCCGCCGACGCTTTCTTCAGCCTTGTGCGAAGTGGCGCGCCCGAAAGGATTCGAACCTCTGACCCCCAGATTCGTAGTCTGGTGCTCTATCCAGCTGAGCTACGGGCGCCCGATCGAAGGCAGAGCCCTCGATGATGCCAGGCGCAATGCAGCGTCGCCGCTCACACCACGCCCTGACCGACACTGCAAGAATGGCGCGCCCGAAAGGATTCGAACCTCTGACCCCCAGATTCGTAGTCTGGTGCTCTATCCAGCTGAGCTACGGGCGCCCGATCGAAGGCAGAGCCCTCGATGATGCCAGGCGCAATGCAGCGTCGCCGCTCACACCACGCCCTGACCGACACTGCAAGAATGGCGCGCCCGAAAGGATTCGAACCTCTGACCCCCAGATTCGTAGTCTGGTGCTCTATCCAGCTGAGCTACGGGCGCCTGACCGGGGGAGCGGTGCCGCCCCGCCGGTGGAGGTGGGATCTAAGGGGTTCGCCCCGGCTTGGCAACCCAAAAACGTGGCAACCCTGAAAACGCCGGCAGGAGGGGCCGCCGATGGACGGCCCCTCCCCGTCTCAGAAGCCCGCCTGGGTGACGAACTTGGTGTTGAGGTAGGCCTCGATCGCCTCCGAGCCGCCCTCGCTGCCGTAACCCGAATCCTTCACGCCGCCGAAGGGCGTCTCCGGCAGGGCGATGCCGTGGTGGTTGATCGACATCATGCCGCTCTCCACCCGCGTGGCGAGCTTGGTGGCGGTCTCGGCCGAGCGGGTATAGGCGTAGGCGGCCAGGCCGTAGGGCAGGCGGTTGGCCTCCGCGAAGGCCTCCTCGTCGTCCGAGAAGCGCTGGATCGCGGCGATCGGCCCGAACGGCTCCTCGTTCATGATCCGGGCGTCGAGCGGCACCTCGGTGAAGATTGTGGGCTCGAAGAAGTTGCCCTGGTTGCCGATGCGCTTGCCGCCGGTGCGCAGGCGCGCGCCCTTCTGCTCGGCATCGGCCACGAAGCCCTCCATCGCCTCGATGCGGCGGCCATGGGCGAGCGGGCCCATCTTCACGCCCTCCTCCAGGCCGTTGCCGACCTTGAGGTCGCGGGAGAAGCCGATGAAGCCGTCCACGAAGGCATCGAAGACCGAATCGTGGACGAGGAAGCGGGTCGGCGCGACGCAGACCTGGCCGGCATTGCGGTACTTGTTGGCGCCGAGCACCTGCACGGCCTTGGTCACGTCGGCATCGCGGAAGACGATCGCCGGGGCGTGGCCGCCGAGCTCCATCGTGGCGCGCTTCATGTGCTTGCCGGCAAGCGCCGCGAGCTCCTTGCCGATCGCGGTCGAGCCCGTGAAGGTGATCTTGCGGATCACCGGGTGCGGGATCAGGTAGGAGGAGATCTCCGCCGGGTCGCCGTAGACGAGGCCGAGCACGTCGCCCGGCACGCCGGCATCGAGCAGGGCCTGGATCAGGGCGGTGCAGCTCGCCGGCGTGTCCTCGGGCCCCTTGAGGATCACCGAGCAGCCGGTGCAGAGGGCGGCCGCGACCTTGCGCACTGCCTGGTTGATCGGGAAGTTCCACGGCGTGAACGCCGCGACCGGGCCGACCGGCTCGCGGATGACGAGCTGCATCACGCCCTCGGCCCGCGGCGGGATCACCCGGCCGTAGGCGCGCCGGCCCTCTTCCGCGAACCAGTCCATGGTGTCGGCGCCGCCGAGCACCTCCATCTTGGCTTCCGCCAGCGGCTTGCCCTGCTCGAGGGTCATGATCCGGGCGATCGCGTCGACCCGCTCCCGCATCAGGTTGGCGGCCTTGCGCAGCACCTTGCTGCGCTCGAAGGCCGAGACCTTGCGCCAGGCCTTGAAGCCGCGGTCGGCGGCCTCGAGGGCCTCGTCGAGGTCCTGGCGGGTCGCGACGGCGAGCTGGCTCAGGGTCTCGCCCGTCGCCGGGTTGAGGATCGGCAGGGTCTGGCCGCTGGCGCCGTTGCGCCACTCGCCTGCGATGTGGAGCTTCACGTCTGGGAACATCGGGGGCTCATCCTCGTGCCGAAAAGGGACCGCCCGTACTTAAGGCAGTCCTCCCCGGCGAGACAGGCTGCGCCGTGCAATACTCGACCCTCGTGAGAGCATTCGCGGGGCCGAGCCGGCGCGCCCCTGCCGCCGTCAGCGCGAGCCGATGGCGCGGGCGATGTCCTCGAACCGCTGCTGCGTCGCGCCGATCTGGCCGTAGACGTTCTGGCGCGTGCACGCCGTGACCGTCATGCCGTAGTAGAACATGCCGGAGTCGCGCTGCCCGCGGCAGTCGAGGTAGTTCGGCAGCACGAAGATCGAGAACATCACGAGGGCGAAGAGGCCGAACTTCAGAAACAGCTTCACCGGCCAGGGCAGGTACGAGAAGGCGCGCTCCTTCTTGTACTCCGCCGGCGCACTCGTGACGACGATCCGGACGTCGCCGCGCTCGTGGTCGAAGCCGCGGTCCACCCCTCGATTCATGCCGCGGTCGAGACGTTCGATCCCGCTCACCCGGTTCTGCCCGTGCATCCCCTGTCCCCCAAATCCCGCATCACGGTCGCGGATCGTGCGGATCATCTCGCCGCAACCGGATTAAATTTTCGTACCCCGCGATGGTTGTACTCTCGGTACCGCGGCGCTTGCCTGAAAAAGTCTTTACCTTGCGGCAGAAGCGGTTGGGCACAATGCATCACGCGGCGCGCGCCGGTGCTCCGGCATGCGCCCGCGCCCGTCCCGGCGGCCTTGCAACCGGCACAAGGGTCCCGCCCCAACGGGCGTTCCTCCAAGACTTCGGGCCGCCCGCGATGGCGGCTTTTTTCTGTCCCGGGCGGATGGATCGACGGCGCGTGCGGCCGGTCAGAGCACGACGTGACGGCCGAAGGTCTCGGGCCGGAACGGCAGCCGGAAGGTGACCGCGAATCCGGTCTCAAGGTGGCGCACCACGGTGGCGCGGCGCTTGCCGACGGTGACCGCCTCGCCGACCGCCGGCTTGTCGTCCACCGCGATCGCCGCGCCCGACATCGAGATGTCGATGACCGTCCCGGGCAGGACCTGGCCGTCGGCGCGGCGCACCTCGACGGCGCGCTGGGTCGGCACGATGCGCGGGTCGCTGCGCTGGTCGGCCCGCCCGCTCGCCTGGCCGGCGAGCCAGTCGAGGCGTGCGGCAAAGCGGGCCCGGCGCTCTGGCCCGACCTCCACCGCGAGGGTGAAGCCGTCCGACGAGATCGACCGGATCGCCCCCGCCACCGGCCCGACATCGTCGAGGTAGAGCGTGACGGGATCACCCAGGAGGCCGCTCTCGGGCGCCAGCACCTCGATCGCCGACAGCGAGAGGCTGCGGGTCTCGCAGGCATGCTCCACCCCGCCCGGCAGCAGGTAGCGCCCGCTGACCCGGATCTGGATCGGCCGGGTTCCCGGTTCCGGTTCGGGCTGAATATGCAACTTCAAGGCGTCTGCCACGATCATGCTGGTGTGTCACGGTAGCATTGCCCGGACCCGTGCGCGCCGCAAGGCTGTGGGATGCTCCCCCGGCATCTTCCGACGGGAGGCTTAATGCGGCGTGCATGGGATCGGCGCGATCGCGTGTCCACGGGCGGTTGCATGCCGGGCGAGCGCAGGAGCGGCCCGGGGCAAATGACCGCGGACGGACCCGCATCGCCCGGTCGACTCCCTGCGCTGACCGCAATCCGGCCCGGGCGCCGAAAGGTCGTCTCCCGCACGGCGCCGCCCTGCAAGGCTCATCGATGCGTGACGGCATGCTGCGTTTCCGGATGACCGGCCAACGAGCCCCCTGTCTCGTCAAATTCGAGCGACGGAATTGGTACCGGGTTCGCAGCTTTCTGCTCAGCTGCGCAAGGACTCACGAAGCAAGCGAGGCGCGCATGATGGGAGCACAGGAAGCGGAGGACCGGCTCGTGGCGCTCGAGGCGCTGACCACCGGGCTGATCCGGACGCTCCGCGGCGCAGGGGTGCTGCAGGAGGAGCAGGTCGGCGCGCTGCTCGACCGGGTGGAGGAGGCGATGACCGGGCAGCCGGGCGCCACCTTCGCGGCCCAGCAGCTCGCCGCGGCGGCCGACCCGCAGGGCCCCTTCCCGGGCCTCGGCGACACGCCGCCGGAGGCCCATCTCTGCGCCAGCTTCCGCCGGATCCTGTACGGGCAGGAGGCTGGCGCCCCGTGGTGACGGCGCGGCCTGGTGCTCGCTATTCGGCCGCGAAAAGGCCGGCGGGCTCCTCCGCGCCGCCCTTCGGGTTGCCGGGGGCGGTCTCGCAGCCGAGCGCCGGCAGGGCGACGACGCGGTTGCCGCGGAAATCGGTGCGGCACACCGCGGCCCCGCGGCTCTCGACATAGGCGAGCAGCCGCCGCGCCCGGCCCGGCGAGCGCGAGCCGATGGCGCGGGCGAGGGCGTCGTCGGAGGGGCACGGCGCCCCGGCCCGGGCGGCGCGGGCCAGCAGCAGGAAGAGACCCTGCACCTCCTCGGGCAGGCCGGCGCAGGCCGCCATCACGGCATCGGCCTCCGCGCCCTCGGCCGCCTCGCCCTCGACGCCGGCCCGCGCGATGGCGAGGCGGCGGCGGAAGCGGCCGAGATCGAGCGGCTCGCCCGGCAGCCGCCGCATCCGGCAGCGCACCAGGAAGTCCTGGTAGAGCACCGCGATCGGGTGGTGGGCGGCGTCCGGGTCGGCGGCGATCTCGCGCAGGATCTCGGCCAGCACCGCGTCGCGCTCCGCCTCGCCCATGCTCGGGGGCGCCTCGACCGGCTCGGGCGGGCGGTACTGGGCGAGCTGCTGCAGGAGGTCGGCCGGCGTCGGCCGCGGCGCGGGCCGCGGGGCCGGAGCCCAAGCCGCCTCGCCCTCGGACGGCGTCAGGATCAGCTCGCGCAGATCGTCGCCGGCGGCCGGGCTCGGCAAAGGCACGAGCTTGGGGCTCGACGAGCGGGCCGAGGTCGCGACCGGCCCGATGGCGATCGGCAGCGGGCGCTTCGACAAGGCCGGTCCGAGCGCGATGAAGTGGCCGCGCTCGAGATCGCGGAAGCTCTCCGCCTGGCGCCGCTCGAGGCCGAGGAGGTCGGCGGCGCGGGCCATGTCGATGTCGAGGAAGGTGCGGCCCATCAGGAAGTTCGACGCTTCCGCCGCGACGTTCTTGGCGAGCTTGGCGAGGCGCTGCGTCGCGATGATGCCGGCCAAGCCCCGCTTGCGGCCGCGGCACATCAGGTTGGTCATCGCGCCGAGCGAGGCCTTGCGGGCCTCGTCCGAGACCTCGCCGGCGGCGGCGGGCGCGAAGAGCTGCGCCTCGTCGACCACGACCAGCACCGGGTACCAGTGATCGCGCTCGGCCTCGAACAGGCCGCCGAGGAAGGCCGCCGCGGCGCGCATCTGCGCCTCGACGTCGAGGTTCTCGAGCGTCAGCACCACCGAGACCCGGTGCGCGCGGACCCGCGCGGCGATGCGCTGCAGGTCGGCCTCGCCGTGGTCGCCCTCCACCACCACGTGGCCGTGGGCCCCGCTCAGGGTGACGAAGTCGCCCTCGGGGTCGATCACGACCTGCTGCACGTGCGGCGCGCTCTGCTCCAGGAGCCGGCGCAGGAGGTGCGACTTGCCCGAGCCGGAATTGCCCTGGACCAGGAGGCGGGTCGCCAGCAGCTCCTCCAGGTCGAGGGCGGCCGGCCGGCCGCCGCTCGCCACCCCCATCTCGACGCTGATCGTCATCTCGGCTCCCTGCGATGCCGGGACTCGTAACACGGCCGCAGCAGCCTCGATCCGCGTCCGCGCCAGAGGTCCACAGGCCATTCGCGTCAGCCGGAGACGAGCGCCCGCGACCCCTCCCCCAGCCGCTCCAGCATCCGCAGGCGCCAGGCCTCGACCGGATCGTCGGGCTCGAGGAGGGCCTGCACGCTGACGCCGCGGGCCCACAGGAAGGCGCCCATCACGGCGTGATCGGCATAGAGCGGGCTCTCGCCGCCCAGGAAGGGCTGGCTCCGCAGCACCGCCCGGACCGGCGAGAGCGTGCGCCGCAGGGTGACGCGCTGCGCCTCCGGATCGGGGCAGACCGCCTCGAGGGGCTTGCGGAAGCGCGCCTCGCGGCTCTCGCGGAAATAGCGCCGGTTCGGCTCGTCGAGGTGGCGGTGGATGTCGAGGAGGAGGAGCGGCACCAGGGCCGGGTGCAGCACCTGGTCGGTCCAGGCGATGGAAAACCGCGTGAGCGCCGCCCCTGCCGCCCCGCCGAACAGCGACGGGCGGTCCGGGTAGGCCGCCTCCAGGTGAGCGGCGATGACCGAGGATTCGGCGATGGCCTGCCCGTCCTCGACCAGCACCGGCACCTTGTCGGAGCCCGAGAACGCAATCGCGTCGGTCTCGACGAAGCGCCAGGGCCGGCCCTCGAAGGCGAGGCCCTTGTGCTCGAGGGCGAGGCGGATGCGCCAGCAGAACGGGCTGAAGCGCCGGTCCGGGTCGGCGGCGGCGAGTTCGTAGAGCACGCGGGTCAAGGGCTTCCTCCGGCTGCGCCGTCGCCTTCGAGGGGCGGCTTTCGGCCTTGCTGCGGATCATGGTGGCGGCGAGCCGCGGCGACAACGCCCGGCTCTTATCCCCAGGGGGCCGGCGCTGCCGTTTGGTGCCGGCGGCGGGCGCCATTATGGGACTTTTTGCAAGACCGGATCACGAGACACGAGCAGGACCCGCATGCCGAAGGAGGCCCGACCCAGGCCCAAGCTCGAGGGCGTCGCCTCGGCCGAGCGGGTGCTCACCGTGCTGACCGCGTTCCAGCGCGGCGACGACGCCCTCGAACTGTCCGAGCTCGCCCGGCGCACGTCGCTGGTGAAGAGCACCATCATGCGGCTGTGCATCTCGCTGGAGAAATTCGACCTGATCGAGCGTCTCGACGACGGGCGCTACCGCCTCGGCGTCGAGGCGGCGCGGATCGGCTCGGTCTACCAGCAATCCTTCGCCCTCGAGGAGCGGGTCGTCCCGGTACTGGAGCGGCTCGCCGCCGAGTCGCTCGAGACCGCCTCGTTCTACATCCGCCGGGGCAACCAGCGGCTCTGCCTGTTCCGGGCCGATTCGCCCTCGCCCCTGCGCATGAACGTCCGGCCCGGGGACATGCGGCCGATGGACCGCTCGGCCATCGCCCAGGTGCTGTCGGCCTTCGGCGACCGGGCGGGCGGGCAGGCGGCGCCGGCCGAGCTGCCGATCTACACCGCGGGCATCACCGATCCGCACGTGGCGTCCCTGGCGATGCCGGT
Organism: Methylobacterium nonmethylotrophicum; assembly: GCF_004745635.1. Lineage (GTDB taxonomy): Bacteria > Pseudomonadota > Alphaproteobacteria > Rhizobiales > Beijerinckiaceae > Methylobacterium > Methylobacterium nonmethylotrophicum. The sequence goes on from NZ_SRLB01000007.1 coordinate 294,551, forward strand.
CTTCGGGGCCGGGCGCCGGCTGATCGGCGCGCTCGCGCTCTCCGGTCCGGTCTCGCGCCTCACCGCGGAGCAGGCCGGCACCTTCGCGCCGCGGTTGCGGGAGGCCGCCGAGCGCCTCTCGGCCGAGCTAGGGGCGCAGCTCTGAGGCCAAGCAGCTCTCGGGCCAAGCAGCTCTGAGGCCAAGCAGCTCTGAGGCCAAGAGGCGGCATCGCTCGCGCCGCGCGCGTCACATCCCGGAGGCTGCCACCCGCGCCGGTCTTGCCTTCTCACCGGTCTTCTCGGCGGAGCGGATCGCCTTCCAGGCGTTGGGCTGGGACACGAAGGCGCGCAGCGCCGTGACGTTCTGGGCCGCCTCGGCCGGGCCGAGATCGCGGGTCAGCACCTGCTCGGCCTCGCCGAAGCGGCCCTGCAGCCCGAGCACCAGGGCGAGGTTCTGGCGCACCCGTCCGTCGGCCCTCGGGTCGTTGCTCGCCTGGCGCAGGGTCGATTCGGCCTCCGGCAGGCGCTTGGCCAGCGCGTAGGACAGGCCGAGATTCGACATGACCGCCGGCTCGCCGGGCACGATCTTGAGCGCGGCCTCGTAGTAGCGCTGGGCCAGGGCGTGGTCGCCCATCTGGTCGGCCACCGCGCCCTGCGCCGAGAGCACGCGCCAGTCCGGGTTGGCGGGCGAATGGGCGTTGCGCAGGACCTCCGCGGCCTCGGCGAAGCGGCCGATCTCGGCCAGGCTCTTGCCATAGGCGGCGAGCACCGCCGGGTTCTTCGGGTTGCGCAGCGCCGTCTGCTGCAAGACCGCGGCGGCCTGGGCGCCCTGGTCGGTGGCGCGCAGCGCCTGTGCGTAGGCCATCGCCACGCCGACATCGTCCTGGTTCTTCTCGTAGCGCGCGGCAAGGCGCCCGACGTCGCGCCGGGCGGTGTCGGCCGGCGCGCTGGCGTCGATCGAGCCGGTGGTGAGGGGCGAGCGCGACAGGCAGCCCGAGGCCATCAGCGCCACCACCCCGGCGGCGGCGAGCCGCCGCAGGGAATTCGGGCGGACGGGACGGGTCTCGACGGTCGCGGGCATCGGCCACTCCAGGGACGGGCCTGGGACGTGTCTTCCCGCTCCCCTCGGCCCTCATGCCCCGGTGATAGGTCGTTAACCCTAATCCGGCGTTAACGCCGGGGGGTACCGGAGGGCGTCGCCTTCGGGGCCGGGGCTTTGTCCGCCGCGCCGCCCCGGTCGGTGCCGACCCCGTGGCGGCTCGGCGTCACCGCCTCTCCGGCGTGACGGCTGCCGTCCTCGATGCCGATGGTCTCGCGCCGCTCGAGCGGGTTGATGGGCTTCTTCTCCTCGGCCATGGCGGGCTCCCTGTCGGTCCGTGCCGATCCTGTTGCCCGGGGTGACGCGTGAGCTCCCCGGGGGTTCCCGGGAGCGCGGTGCGCGGCCATTGACAACCGGTCCGTCCAGGCTCGATCCGTCCTGTCTCCCCTCCGCCCGTCCGCGGGCCCGCCGTAACGGCAAGGTGAAAGGATCCTCGCGTGACCACGCTCCTGCCCGCGACCGAGGACGGCGCCATTCCGATCCTGTGCGTCGATGCCGCCGGCTGGCCTTCTGTCATGGCGAACCTGCCGCCCGTCGCCGCCGCCTTTGCGCAGGCGAGCGGGTTCGAGGCCAAGCCCGGCCGGATCGTCCTGCTGCCGGGGCCGGACGGGACGCTGGCGGCGGTCCTGTTCGGGATCGAGCCCGAGGGCGGGCGGGCCGACCCGTTCGCGGTCGGGCGCCTGCCCGAGGCGCTGCCGGAGGGCACCTACCGGCTCGAGGGCCTGCCCGGGGACGCCGCCCTCGCGGCCCTGGCCTGGCGGCTCGCGGGCTACCGATTCGGCCGCTACCGCGAGCGGCCGGTGCCGAGGGCCCGGCTGGCGGTGCCGGCGGGCGTCGACGCCGAGGAGGTCGACCGCATCGCCGACGCGGTCGCGGCCGGCCGCGACCTCGTCAACACCCCGGCGAACGACCTCGGCCCGGCCGAGATCGAGGCGGCTTCACGCGCGCTCGCCGCGCGCTTCGGCGCCGCCTGCACGGTCGTGGCAGGCGACGACCTCGAGACCGGCTTCCCGCTGATCGCCGCGGTGGGCCGTGCCTCGCCGCGGGCGCCGCGCCTCATCGACCTGACCTGGGGCGACCCGCAGGCGCCGCGCGTGACGCTCGTGGGCAAGGGCGTGGTGTTCGACACCGGCGGCCTCGACCTCAAGCCGCCGGCCGCGATGCTTCTGATGAAGAAGGACATGGCCGGGGCCGCGGTGGCGCTCGCGGCGGCCGAGATGGTGATGGGGGCGGGCCTCCCGCTGCGCCTGCGCGTGCTGATCCCGACCGTCGAGAACGCGGTCGCGGGCGAGGCCTTCCGGCCCGGCGACGTGCTGCGCAGCCGGCGCGGGCTCACCGTCGAGATCGGCAACACCGACGCCGAGGGCCGGCTGATCCTGGCCGACGCGCTGTCGCTCGCCGACGAGGAGGCGCCCGAGCTGGTGTTCGACTTCGCCACCCTGACGGGCGCGGCCCGGACGGCGCTCGGCCCGGACCTGCCGGCCCTGTTCACCGAGGACGACGCCCTCGCGGCGGAACTCTCCGCCACCGGCCTCTCGGTCCACGATCCGGTCTGGCGCATGCCGCTCTGGGCGCCCTACGGCGCCCTGCTCGATTCGAAGGTCGCCGACCTCAACAACGTCTCGAGCGGGCCCTTCGCCGGGGCTGTGACGGCGGCGCTGTTCCTGCGCCGCTTCGTCTCGAAGGCCGCCGCCCACGTCCATCTCGACCTCTACGGCTGGAACCCGGGCACCAAGCCCGGCCGGCCGGAAGGCGGCGAGGTCCAGACCGCGCGCCTCGTCTACGCCCTCCTGAAGGCGCGCTACGCCGCACCCAAGGAAGACCGCTCCGCCTCGTAGGCCTCCCGCACCACCGCCTTGCCGTAGCGGCGCTCAAGGCGCCGCACGGTGAAGTGGCCCCGGGCGATGGCCTGGAAATGATCCATGAAGGCGGTGTTGACGGCCGCGCCCCCGAGGGCGCCGAGGACCGGCACCGCCTGGGCGGCGAGCTTCTGCGACACCACGCCCCCGAAGCGGGCGCCGACCTGGCCGGCGAAGCGCATCAGCGCCGGAGCGCTCTCGTCGACGAGGCCGCGCCCGGCGGCGTAGCGGGCCGCCTCCGACATCGCCTTGGCGAGCGCGCCGCGCACCGCGAAGTAGCCGCTCTCGGCCGCGGTGCCGGCGGGAGCGTCGGCCTGGCCGGGCCCGCGCCCGCCCAGCGCGAAGACCTGCATGCAGGCGAGCGCCGCTTCCGGGTCGGCGAGGTCCTCGCCCTCGCGCTGGGCGATCTCGGCGATCGAGCGCAGCATCAGGGTGGTGGAGAGCGGCAGCTCGACCGCGAGCGTCGTGATGCCGAAGGCGCCCCCGATGGCGCCCGAGACCGCCGCGAGCGCCTTGTGGCCGCGGTCGCCGGGCGGGAAGCGCTCGAGCAGCTCCATCGCCCGGGCGCGCCAGGACGGCGACAGGTCGGGCCCGAGGGGCGCGAGCGCCCCGGCCTCGGATCCCCGCTCCCCCGCCTTGCCCGGCAGGGTCGCGAGGGCGACGTGGAGCGCGCCCCGCATCGCCGTCTCGGTGGCGTGGCCGACCGCCTCCATCACCGGGACCGGCAGGGCGCGGCCGATCATGTCGAGGGGGGCGCCGGCCATGGCGGAGAGCCGGCCGGCGAGGCTCGGGCGCTCGAGCGCGGCGACCGCCCGGCGCAGGGATTCGCGGTCCTCCGGGCTCAGGGGCTCCGGCGCCCCGAGCGGGACGGGGGACGGGGCGGGCTCGACGGCGACGATCTCGGACACGGGCGCTCCCTCGCGGACACGGGCACTGGCCCGATAAAGCTGGGGCGGCCGGGGAGGGTTCCGCAAGGGGCGCGGAGCGTGTCCCGCGCGCCCGGCCCCGCTCAGGCCCGGGCCGGCACCTCCTCCACGGGGGCCGGAGCAGGGTCCACCTCCCCGGGCAGCAGCCTGAGGCCGAGGCAGAGCAGCGTCACCGGGATGCCGACGGCGGCGGTCAGGACGAAGAAGGTCGGGTAGCCGAGGGATTCCACGGCGAAGCCCGAGAGGCCGCCGACGAACTTGCCCGGCAGGGCGTAGAGCGAGGACAGGAGCGCGTACTGCGTCGCCGCGAAGGCCGGCGAGGTCAGGCTCGACATGTAGGCGATGAGCGCCGTGCCGGCGAAGGCGCCGGCAAAGTTGTCGATGCTGATGCTGGCCACCAGGAGCGGCAGGTCGTGGCCGGCGAGCGCCAGCCAGGCGAACATCAGGTTCGAGGCCGAGGCCGCGATCCCGCCGATCAGCAGCGCCGGGTAGAGGCCGAGCCGGCTCACCGCGATGCCGCCCGCGAAGGCCCCGGCAACGCCGATCCAGACGCCGTAGACCTTCGAGACCGTGGCGATCTCCGACAGGGTGAATTTCATGTCGATGTAGAGCGGGTTCGCCATGATGCCCGAGACGATGTCGGGCAGGCGGTAGACGGTGATCAGCGCCAGGATCAGGGCGAGGCCCGGGCCCTTGCGGCGCATGAGGTCGGTGAAGGGATCGACCACCGCCTCGCGCAGGGCCCGGCGCCAGCCGCGGTGCGCCGGACCCGCGGCCGCACCCTGGCCGGGATCCTGCGCCTGCGCCCGGGGCGCCGCGAGCGTGCCGGCGATCGCGAGGAGCATCAGGGCCGCCATGGTGCCGTAGGCCGGCGCCCACCCGAAGGCGTCGGCGACGAACAGCGCCCCGGCCCCGGCGCAGATGCGGGCGAGGCTGTAGCCGAGCTGGTAGGCCGCCAGCATCATGCCCTGGCGCTCGGTCGGGGCGGAATCGATGCGCCAGCCGTCGACCACGATGTCCTGCGTCGCCGACGCGAAGGCGATGACGAGGGCGCAGACCACCGTGTAGCCGAGGGAGGCGGCCGGATCGCCCCGGCTCATCGCGATCAGGCCCGCCGCCACGGCCAATTGCGACAGCAGCATCCAGGCCCGGCGCCGGCCGAGGAGCCGCGACAGGACCGGCAGGTCGACCCGGTCGATCACCGGGGCCCAGAGGAACTTCAGGGAGTAGGCGAGCGACACGTAGCTGAGGAGCCCGATGCTCGACCGCTCGATGCCGGCGCTGCGCAGCCAGGCCGACAAGGTGGCGAAGACGAGCAGGATCGGCAGGCCCGCCCCGAAGCCGAGCATCAGCATCAGGGCCATGCGGCGGTCCGCCGCCACGTCCCGCAGGGTGGCGCGGGTGCGGGCCAGCCAGCCCGCGCCCTCTCTCCCGGCCGTCGTCGTCATCGCGCTCCTCAAGGCTGCCGGCATCTCGGTCTCGATCGCGCCCGGCGCCAGCCGCACAGTCGACCCGAGGAAGTGGGCGGGATCATGATGGATGAAGGATTAACATTGCGTCCACCGAAGGTTAGGTTACCGGCGGGAACCCCACCGACGGTCGTGGGTTCGCTGTGGTGGACGGGGATCACACCCCGCTTCGCCGCGGATCGGCCGGGCGGGGCCGGCAAGGACGGGCGAGGGGATGATCGTGCTGGACGCTCCGAGGCAGGCCGAGGCGAGCCTCGTGCGCGCGGCCGACGCGCCGTCCGATGCCCCGTTCTCCGACGCCCCGTTCCTGGCCGCCTTCCGGGCCAGCGAGGCACCGATGGTGATGACCGACCCGGCCCTGCCCGACAACCCGATCGTGTTCGCCAACCCGGCCTTCTGCCATCTCACCGGCTACGCGGCCGACGAGGTCGTCGGCCGCAACTGCCGCTTCCTGCAGGGGCCCGGGACCGACCCGTCCGACGTCGCCCGGGTGCGGGAGGCGGTCGGCCGCGGCGAGCCGCTGCGGATCGACATGCTCAACTACCGCAAGGACGGCCGGCCGTTCTGGAACGCCATGACCCTCACGGCGGTGCGGGACGAGGCCGGGGCGATCCGCTCCTACTTCGCGGTGCTGACCGACGTCACCGGCACCAAGCAGGCCGAGCGCGCCCTGGCGCGGGAGAAGGACGGGCTCGCCCAGGACGTCGAGGCCCGCAACCTGGCGCTCCAGGCCGCCCTCGACCAGCAGACCGCCCTGCTGCACGAGGTCGACCACCGGGTGAAGAACAACCTCCAGGTCATCTCCTCGCTGATGCTGCTCAAGGCCCGGCGCTCCCGCGATCCGGCCTGCCGCGACGTCCTGCGCAGCATGGCCGACCGCATCGGCGCCCTCGCCACCGTGCACCGCCTGCTCTACTCGCTCAGCGACGTCGGCCGCTTCGACCTGCGCGACTTCGCGGCCGATTTCGCCGCCGACCTCGAGGCCGGGCTCGATCCGGACCGGATCGCCCTCACGGTCGACGTCGAGGCGGTCGCCGTCACGGCCTCGATGGCCGCGCCTCTGGCGCTCCTGGTGCACGAGCTCGCCGTCAACGCGGTGCGGCACGCCTTCCCGGGCGAGCGCCACGGCCGGGTCACCATCACGGCGAGGCGGCGGGACGACAGCCTCGTCCTGGAGGTCAGCGACGACGGGATCGGCCTGCCGGCGGACATCGACAATCCGGAGGGGTTCGGCCGCGACCTCGTCGCCATGCTGGTGCGCCAGCTGCGGGGCCGCCTCGCCTTCGAGGATCTGGGCCCCGGCACGCGGGCCCAGGTCGTGCTGCCCCTTGGGCCGGGCCATTGAGCGCCGGCTCCCTGCGCGTCCTCATCGTCGAGGACGAGGCGTTCATCGCCCTCGAGCTCGAATGCCTGCTCGAGGAGGCCGGCCACGTACCGGTCGGGGTGGCGGCCCGCGCGGCCGAGGCGGTCGCGATGGGCCGCGACCTCGCCCCCGACGTCGCCCTCGTCGACATCCACCTCGCCGACGGCCCGACCGGCGTCACGGTCGCGCGCGCGCTCAGCGCCCGCCCCGGCACCACGGTGCTGTTCACCACCGCCAACGCCAAGCGCGTGCCCGACGACTTCGCGGGCGCGGCCGGGATCATCGCCAAGCCCTATTCCGAGCGGGTGATCCGTGCGGCGCTGGCCTACGTGGCCGGGCGGTACCACGGCGGGACGCCGGCGGAGGTGCCGGACGGGGTGGTGCTGGCGCCGGGCGATCGCGGAGATGGCGCCGCCCGCACCGACCTGCCCGCCTGACCGCGTTACGAGACGATGCGGATGCAAGGCCGTCGGGGATGACCCGGAAAGCTCCAAGACCCGGAGCTGCTCCCAACACCAGCACCGGCCATCCCTGAGGGCGGCGACGGGCTCGCGACGAACCGGCCGCCCGCCGGTCCGCGCATCCGGGAGGATCGTTCAGCATGGGGGGCGGAGCGATCGGGGATTGACCGCCCGGGGCGGCCGGAAACGCCCGTCACGACAGATCGTGGAGGTCCTTGCCGGTCGGAACGCCGACCGTGAATTCGGAGAACGCGACGCTCAGGCCGGCGCGTTCCGGCGTACAGCACATCGGGCCGACGCTGTACGAGGATACGGCGGGGAACGGGCACAGCCTCATCAGCAGCCAATTCCGTCCGTCGGACGACACCTGCAGCCGCAGCACGCCGGCGGCGACGGTCGCCCGCAGCCAGACATCCCCGGCATCGCGACCGTAGGGCGCGGTGGCCCAGTCCGACCGATCGATCGTCAGCACGCTGCCGATCATCGGGATCCCGTCCGACCACTCGATCCCGGCCTTGACCCACTCGCGGGGAGAGACCCGCACCATCAGTCCGGCCTGATCGTACAGCTCACGGTACTGGGCCCGGACCCGCACCTGCGCGGTGAAATCACCCGCGGTTCTGACCTCGAAGACGTGCCCCGTGTCCCGGATGAAGCCGTAATGGGTCTCCCGCCAGAAATCCGTACCCCGATCCGTGACGACGTGCAGGATATCCCCGTCCAGACGCCAGTCGGCGGGCTCGTTGAGCCAAGAGCCGTCCTCGAAACCCATCGTCACGCCTCGCCGCATCGCCCGTGCGGGCCATGCGCTCGAGCGTCGGTCGGCATCGTGCCTCCCGCCCGATCGACGACAGCCCTCTGCAGATCTGTTGCAGCCTGTCGCAGGGTCAAGAGAGGGAGGGGCCTCGACCTACCCCTCCTTGCGCGCCGCCTTGAGCCGGTAGAGGGCATCCAGCGCCTCCCGCGGGCTCAAGGCATCCGGGTCGATCCCGTCGAGCAGGAGCCCGACCGGATCGGGCTTCTCCACCGGCGGTGCCGGCGGGGGCGGGGCGGTCGGCATCGCCCCGAAGAGGGGCAGCTCGGCCGGCGCCTTCGTGCGGCCGCGGCCGCCCTCCCCCCGCTCCAATTCGGCCAGCAGCGCCTTGGCGCGGGCGATCACCGGGGCCGGGAGCCCCGCGAGGCGCGCGACCTGGAGGCCGTAGGAGCGGTCGGCGGCGCCCGGCACCACCTCGTGCAGGAACACCACGTCGCCCTTCCACTCGGTCACCTTGAGGGTGGCGTTGGAGAGGCGGTCCAGGCGCTGCGCCAGGCCGGTCAGCTCGTGGAAGTGGGTGGCGAAGAGCGCCCGGCAGCCATTGGTGCCGTGCAGGTGCTCCAGGCACGCCCAGGCGATCGACAGCCCGTCGAAGGTCGCGGTGCCGCGGCCGATCTCGTCGAGCACGACGAGGGAGCGCTTGGTCGCCTGGTTCAGGATCGCGGCAGTCTCGACCATCTCGACCATGAAGGTCGAGTGGCCCCGCGCCAGGTCGTCGGCGGCGCCGACTCGGGAAAAAAGCCGGTCGACGAGGCCGAGATGGGCGGACGTTGCCGGCACGTAGGCGCCCATCTGGGCGAGCACCGCGATCAGCGCGTTCTGGCGCAGGAACGTCGACTTGCCGCCCATGTTCGGGCCGGTGACGAGGAGGATCCGGCCCGCTTGCGTCCCCGACAGGTCGCAGGCATTGGCGATGAAGGCCTCGCCGGCCTTCGTCAGCGCCGCCTCGACGACGGGGTGGCGCCCGCCCTCGATCCGGAAGGCGAGCCCGTCGTCGACGGTCGGCCGGGTCCAGTTCAGCTCGACCGCCAGTTCCGCGTGCGAGGCCGCGACGTCCAGCGCCGCGAGGGCGCTCGCCGCCGCCACGATCGAATCGGATTCCGCCATCACGGCCCGGGACAGGGTCTCGAAGATCTCGAGCTCCAGGGCGAGGCCGCGCCCGGCGGCGTTGGCGATCTTCGTCTCCAGCTCGCCCAGCTCGACGCTGGTGAAGCGCATCGCGTCCACCATGGTCTGGCGGTGGACGAAGGTGGCGCGCCAGGGATCCTTCAGGAGGGTCTCGCCGAAGGCCTGCGGCACCTCGATGTAGTAGCCGAGCAGGTTGTTGTGCTTGATCCGGAGCGTCCGGCAGCCGGTGTCGGCGGCGTAGCGGGCCTGGAGCCCGGCCACGACCTGACGCGAATCGCGCTGGAGCGTGCGGGTTTCGTCCAGTTCCGCCCGGTAGCCCTCGCGCACGAAGCCGCCGTCACGGCGCTGGAGCGGCAGGTCGTCGGCGAGCGCCGCGGCCAGGTCGTCGGCCAGGTCCTCGCTCAGGCCCGCCAGGATCCGGGCGGCCTTGCCGATCTCGCCCGGCAGCGCCCCGGCGCCGGCCAGCGCCGTCGCGATGCCGCGGGCGGCGAGCAGGCCGTCGCGCAGGGCTGCAAGGTCGCGGGGCCCGGCCCGGCCGAGGCCGATCCGGGTGAGCGCCCGGGCCATGTCGGGGGCGCGGGCCAGCTCGGCCCGTAATTCGGCGCGCAACGCCCCCTCGCCCACCAGGAACGCGACCGCGTCGTGCCGGCGCCGGATCAGCGCGAGGTCGGTCGAGGGGCCGGCGAGCCGCTCGGCCAGCAGCCGGGCGCCCGCGCCGCCGACCGTGCGGTCGATGGCGGCGAGCAGGCTGCCGGCCCGCTCGCCCGAGAGGGTGCGGGTGAGTTCGAGGTTCTGACGCGTCGCCGCGTCGATCATCAGGCTCGCGCCCGCCGCCTGGCGGGTCGGCGGGCTCAATGTGACCTTGGCGCCGAGCTGGGTGCGGGCGATGTAGTGCAGCACGGCGCCGGCCGCCGCGACCTCGACCCGGCTGAAGGCGCCGAAGCCGTCGAGGGTCTGGACGCCGAACTGCTCCTTGAGCGCCCGCTCGGCGGAGGCCGGGTCGAGGTCGCCGCGGCCGACCGGCGTCACGGCGGCCCGGCTGTCGCGCCAGAGGCGGGCGAGGTCGGGATCCTGGTGGATCGCCTCCGCCATGACGATCTCGCGCGGGTCGAGCCGGGCGATCTCGGCGGCAAGCCCCGCGCCGTCGACCTCGCCGAGGGAGAACCGCCCGGTCGAGATGTCGACGGCCGCCAAGCCGTAGGCCCAGGCCGAGTCCGAGGCGCGCCGGCGGGCGAGCGCGAGCAGGACGTTGGCGCGGCCCGGATCGAGGAGGCGGTCCTCCGTGATGGTGCCGGGGGTGACGAGGCGCACCACCTCGCGCCGCACCACCGACTTCCCGCCCCGCTTCTTCGCCTCCGCCGGGTCCTCGGTCTGCTCGCAGACCGCGACCCGGTGGCCCAGCCCGATCAGGCGCTGGAGGTAGTCGTCGGAGCGCTCCACCGGCACGCCGCACATCGGGATGTCGGCGCCCGCATGCTTGCCGCGGCGGGTCAGCACGATGCCGAGAGCCCGCGAGGCGATCTCGGCATCCTCGAAGAACAGCTCGTAGAAATCCCCCATGCGGTAGAACAGCAGGGAGTCGGGATTCGCCGCCTTGATCTCGATGTACTGCGCCATCATCGGCGAGACCTTGGTCTCGTCGTCGGGGGCGGCGGCCCGGCGGGTGCGGGCGGGGGCTGGAGGCGCCTCGTCGGTCGGCGCGCAAGCCTCGTCGCGCAGCAGGCGGCGGCCGGTGTCGCTGTCCATCGTCATGAGATCTTGGGCTGTCGTCGGATCCGCGGCGAAGTGGTCTGCCAGACTAGCAGAGGCCCGCAGCCACGCTCCAGACCGGCACATCGGGGAAGATGGGGATGGTCGTCCCCTGCTGAAAATGGCGCGGCGACGGGCATTCGCGACGCAAGGCCGCCTGAGCCGGCCGGATCATGGCCCGACGGGACGGGTCCCCCGTCCGGAGGTGGTGGCGAGGACGCCGACGGCGATGCAGCGCGAGCTGCCGCTCGCCTCTTCGCCGGGCATCGCCGCGCCGGCACCCGGCGCGACGAGAGCCCCGACCCTCAGGCGATCAGGCCGCGGTCCAGTTCGAGCACCTTGAGCAGCTGGCCGTCCGGCATGCGCAGCGTCAGCATGCGGCCGAACGCCTCGTCGGCAACGCCCCGGACGATGCGGTCGGGCGCCCGGAGCCGCAGATGCGCCTCAAGGCGCTCAAGCGGCTCCGCGCTGACGAAGTGCAGCTCCACCGGCCCCGCCTCGGGACCGGGCGGATGCGCCAGCAGGCTGACATGCGAACTGCCGAAGCGCATCAGCGCCCAATCCCCGTCCCGGCTCCCATAGACCAGGGACCCGCCGAGCCGCTCGTAGAAGCCGATGGCGGACGCGATCTCCGCCACATGGACCATCGGCTGGACCTGAAGGCCGAACCCGCCCGCCGACACCGCGTCACCCATCCCGTCCTCCTTGCCGCAAGTAGGCTTCCAGGGCGGCCGCGACGAGGTCCGAGAGGGACATCTGCGCGTCGAGGGCGCGGTACTTGACCCGCCGGACGAGGTCCGGCGGCAAGTACACGTTGAACTGCTGCTTGGTGCGGCCTTCCGGCGGGCCGCGGCCCTCGTTCCGTCCGTTCATGGTAGCTTGCTAGCATGCTAGTAAGCTGGGGGCAAGCGTCTCGGCGGACGGGACGGCGGCCACGGGTGCGGGCCGCGCCGCCTGCGCCGTCCACGCCGCGGCCTTGCGCCATCCTGGACGGCCGAGACGCCGGAGAGGACGGGCGCGCCGACCCGAGCCCGGCGGGTATCGCTTGAGCCTCAGGCCGTGCGGCTCTAAGGGACTCCTCCCACCGTCACCCGCACCGACCAGAAGAAGAAGGCAGGCATGAGCGAGTCCCGCCCCGTCACCCGCCGCAAGCGCCCGACCTTCACCGACCAGGAGGCGCTGCTCTTCCACCAGCAGGGCCGCCCGGGCAAGCTGGAGGTGGTGGCGACGAAGCCGATGGCGACGCAGCGCGACCTGTCGCTCGCCTACTCGCCCGGCGTCGCCGTGCCGGTGCTGGCCATCGCGGACGATCCGGCGCTCGCCTACGACTACACCGCCAAGGGCAACCTCGTGGCGGTGATCTCGAACGGCACCGCGATCCTGGGCCTGGGCAATCGCGGCGCGCTCGCCTCCAAGCCCGTGATGGAGGGCAAGGCGGTCCTGTTCAAGCGCTTCGCCGACATCGATTCCTTCGACCTCGAGGTCGGCACCGAGGACGCCGAGGCGTTCATCAACTGCGTGCGCTACCTCGGGCCGACCTTCGGCGGCATCAACCTGGAGGACATCAAGGCCCCCGAGTGCTTCATCATCGAGGAGCGCCTGCGGGAACTGATGGACATCCCGGTCTTCCACGACGACCAGCACGGCACCGCGATCATCTCGGCCGCCGGCATCATCAACGCCCTGCATCTCACCGGCCGCGACATTGCCGAGGCCCGCCTCGTCGTCAACGGCGCGGGGGCGGCGGGCATCGCCTGCATCGAGCTCGTCAAGGCGCTGGGCTTCCGCTCCGAGAACGTGATCCTGTGCGACACCAAGGGCGTGGTGTTCCAGGGCCGCACCGAGGGCATGAACCAGTGGAAGTCGGCGCACGCGGTCGCGACCGCGAAGCGCAGCCTCGCCGAGGCGATGGAGGGCGCCGACATCGTGTTCGGCCTCTCGGTGAAGGGCGCCTTCACGCCTGAGATGATCGCCTCGATGGCGCCGCAGCCGATCATCTTCGCGATGGCCAACCCCGATCCGGAGATCACCGTCGAGGAGGTGGCCCAGGTCCGCGACGACGCCATCGTGGCGACCGGGCGCTCGGACTACCCGAACCAGGTCAACAACGTCCTGGGCTTTCCCTACATCTTCCGCGGCGCGCTCGACGTCCAGGCGACGACGATCAACATGGAGATGAAGATCGCGGCGGCGCAGGCGCTCGCCGCGCTCGCCCGCGAGGACGTGCCGGACGAGGTCGCGGCGGCCTACCAGGGCGCGCGGCCGCGCTTCGGGCGCGACTACATCATCCCGGTGCCGTTCGACCCGCGCCTCATCCACACCGTGCCGCCGGCGGTGGCGAAGGCCGCGATGGAGACCGGCGTCGCCCGCAAGCCCATCGCCAACATGGACCGCTACCGGGCCCAGCTCTCGGCCCGCCGCGACCCCGTCGCCGGCACCCTCAACCGGGTGTTCGAGCGGGTGCGCAAGTTCCCCAAGCGCGTCGTCTTCGCCGAGGGCGAGGAGGAGGTGGTGATCCGCGCCGCCGTGTCCTTCGTCAACCAGGGCCTCGGCACCGCGATCCTGGTCGGGCGCGAGGACCGGGTGGTGGCCAATGCCGAGGCCGCCGGCATCGACCTGACGGGCCGCGACAACATCGAGATCCACAACGCCGCGAAGTCTCACCGCAACCAGGTCTACGCGCAGTTCCTCTACGCCCGGATGCAGCGCAAGGGCCTGCTGTTCCGCGACTGCCAGCGCCTGATCAACCAGGACCGCAACCACTTCGCGGCCTCGATGGTGGCGCTCGGCGACGCCGACGCGATGGTGACCGGCACCACCCGCAACTACTCGATCGCTCTCGAGGACGTGCGCCGCGTGATCGATCACAAGCCCGGCCACCGGGTGATCGGCGTCTCGCTCTGCCTCGCCCGGGGCCGCGCGGTGCTGGTCGCCGACACGGCCATCCACGAGATGCCGAGCGCCGAGGAGATCGCCGGGATCGCCATCGAGGCCGCCGGCGTCGCCCGCCGCCTCGGCTACGAGCCGCGGGTGGCGCTCCTGTCCTTCTCGACCTTCGGCCATCCCAAGGCCGAGCGCGCCGAGAAGGTGCAGGAGGCGGTCAAGATCCTCGACGGGATGCGGGTCGACTTCGAGTACGATGGCGAGATGGCGGCCGACGTGGCGCTCGACAAGGACCTGCTCGCCCAGTACCCGTTCAGCCGCCTCAAGCAGCCGGCCAACGTCCTGGTGATGCCGGCCTTCCACTCGGCCTCGATCTCCACCAAGATGCTGCAGGAGCTCGGCGGCGCCCAGGTGCTCGGGCCGCTGATCGTCGGCCTCGACAAGGCGGTGCAGATCGTCCCGCTCGGGGCGACCGATGCCGACCTCGTCAACATGGCGGCGCTCGCCGCCTACAACATCGGCGGGTAACCGCCATCCCGGAGCCTGGTAGGCTCCACGTCATCCCATCCACGACCTCATCCTGAGGTGTCAGTCGATCGCAGATCGACTGGCCTCGAAGGAGGCATCCAGGGATCCCTGCGATTGCTGGAGGCCTCCTTCGAGGCTCCCTGACGGTCGCACCTCAGGATGAGGTCGCGGGTGGGAGAACGGGGACGCGGCACCCTTGCGCTGGCACGCTCAATCGCCACCCGCCCCGCGGGCGGCCACCTCCCGCGCCCGGTCCCGCACCAGCTCTTCCGGCACCAACGTCGCTGCGTCCTGGCGCGCCGCGATGGCCGCGAGGCGCATGGGCCGGTACTCCCAGGCGTCGACCCCGACGTCGCAGGAGCGGGTCGTGTCGGGGAGCGTGCCGTGGGTGTGGCCGTAGAGGTGGCGGGTGCCGCGCCACAGGCCCGGCCAGGCCCGGTGGGCATAGTGCGCGAGGAACAGCCGCCACTCGCGGCCGTCCTCCCGGAGGGTCAGCCGCGCACTCTCGACCGGCGGGTCGGCCCAGGGCAGGTCGAGGACGCGGTTGCTGTCGTGGTTGCCGCGCACCAGCCGCTTGACGCCGTTGAGCCTGGCGAAGATCGCCGCGCAATGCGCGCGCTCAGCATGGGCCGCGAAGTCGCCGACATGCCAGACCTCGTCCTGCGGCCCGATCACGGCGTTCCAGTTCGCCACCAGGGTCTCGTCGTGCTCGGCGAGCGAGGCGAAGCGGCGGCCGCGCTGGCGCAGGATGTGGGCGTCGCCGAAATGCGTGTCGGCGGTGAAGAAGACGGCCATGCGCACCCGGGTCGGAGCGGAACGGATGCGGGGTGAGATGGGGCGGCGGCGCCCGGCGGCACGGGGCCTGATCGCCGCGCGGAGCGCCGAGCAGCGTTCGTCGCCGGAGACTGTCTGAGTATCAAGAACCTGCCATGCCTGGGCCGCGCGAGTAGCCGTCTTGCGGCTCGCTGTCAGCGGCTGGGCGATCGAGAAAGAACGGATTCTGATTGGTCTTTGCTCGGTAATTCCCATATCGGTTCAGGTATGTAAACAGCTTATCAAAATCTTCGTTCGTGGCATCTTCGGTAAGTGATGCCATCCAGTCGGCGATCGCTTGCCTCACAGGCTCTGCATAATGCGGATATATTTTTAGGAAAAAATGCTCATGCTCGACCTGATCCTCAAGCCGCAGGGCCAAATTCGAGAATGTCTTGCTTGAGACTGGCATGAATCTCACCGATACTGCTTGTGACTATCGTGGAACCGTAGCGCTGCATCTCTGTCAAAATTCAGGTAGCGGCCATCGTTGAAGCGTCCGGACGAAAAGCCCGGCAATGTCGGGTAAGTGGCGGGGTCGACGATCTCCATACCCAGGTTGCGGTACCAGGATAACAGGCGGGGGCCCCCTTTGGGATCGGCATGAAGCCACAGGCGGCCTTCGCATTCATTCAACGCGATGCAGGCAGCGACGTCGAGGGCTGCTCGGCCGATCATCTTCGGCTGCGCCACGTTTCCCCGCCGATCTGCTGACGCTAGGGCCTGTTGTCACTTGAACCACAGTAGTGTGGAGGCAAGGCAAAGGACGCCCATGAAGCTGACGGCGGTCTTTT
>NZ_SRLB01000070.1 GCF_004745635.1 Methylobacterium nonmethylotrophicum
TCTCCAGTCTCACCGATCGTGCGCCGGAAAACGCCCTCGATTGCGCCTCCGCCACAGTTCGATTGCGCGCCGCTACATGTAGCGGCCGTGCTCGTCGGTCATGTGCCGCGCCATGAACGCGTAGAGCGCGATGCAGGTCGCGGTGGGGTTATCCGGTGCGGATGCGGACACGTCTCGGCCCCTGAATTCGAGCCGAGATGTTGGATATTTAAACCCCGTCAAACGGGGATTAGGATATAGAATTCCCAATCGACCTTTCGGGCTTCACCGCTCCCAAGGCGCGCCGGGCTCGACCGTGTGAGCGACCCGGACCACCAGGCCGATGACCTCGATCGAGGTTCCTTCCTCCGGCTCCTCGCTGTTGTCGACCACGATCGGCTTGTGCCGGGCGTCCGTGGAGTCGGGCCAGAACTCGTGCCCTGTGTCGGTCGGCCGGTAGCGTTTGGCGGTGCGCTCGACGTCATGGCCGCCGTGGCGCTTACGCTCGAGAATCACCAGGTCGCCGGATCTAGGCTGGTCCCGGGTCTGGCGCGGATCGACGCAGTGCAGGAGCGCCCCATCCGGTGCCACGCGGTTGATCGAGGTCCCGCGCACGACAACGGCAAACTGCGCCTGGGCCGGCCAGCCCGGATCCGGCGCGAGGCTCTGGCCGGTATAGGAGGGGGCATCAACCATCGTGTCGACCTCGAGCCAATGACCGGCCGCGACCTCGCCGGCGATCGGCAGGAGGCCGAGGCGGGTGGTGAACTGGCGCGGCGCGCGCGCCGCCTCCGGTGCCCCATCGCCATAGGCCAGGTAAGCGGCCGTCGTCCGCAGGGCTCCGGCGAGGCGCCGAAAGGTCTCGATCCCGGGGGACGCGCTCTTGCGCATCTGCGCGATCCCCTTGTGGTGGCCGAAGGCCTCGAGGGAGACGGCGCGTTCGGTGGTCCCGAGGGCAGCGATCCGACCCTCGATCCGGGCGATGAAATCGGCCGTCGCTGTGTCGTTCATGCTAACCCCCTGATCTCGTTACGGAGGAATTTTTATTCCCGATTTCGGAGTGGGACAATCAGGGATCAGGCGGGATTTTCCGAACCTCGGGCCGTTGACGACGGGAAAAACTCATCCTCATATCCCCCGGCGATGAGACTGCGAGATCAACTCCTCCTGGTGGCGGACGCGTACCTGTCCCTGACGGACACGGCCGAGTCCCGCCTGTCCAAATTGCTGTTCGAGAACGGCAACAAATTCAGGCTCTTGCGCCGTGGCGCGGACATGCGTTCGGCCAACGTCGAGGATGCTCTCGCGCGTCTCTCCGCCTTGTGGCCGGAGGCCCGGTGGGCGCGTCCGGGCCGGACGATCGTGACCGACATGGCGCCGCCCGGCCTCGACTGGAACGACGTGCGTCGCCGGGCTCGCCCGTGACGCCTGCCCCCGCCCCCCTCGCCGGGGAGCGGTCTGCGCTCGCCGACGGCGAGGAGGGGCGGGGGCTGGTGCAGGCGATATCCGAACGCCGGCACGACCTGGAATTGCTCGAGGCGGCGCACTGCCACCTCGCGGCCCTGGCTCCGCGTGCGGGGGAGGCGGGGGCCCTGATGTCCCATCCCCCTGAGTTAGTGCATGCGTACCCCCCAGAACAGGCCGGCGCCCTCGGGCCCTGAGACCGGCGAGCCGATCGGCGCTGACATCGTCGCGGCGTGCGCCGAGCTGGAACAGAACGACACCGCCAACGGGCGACGGCTACTGTCGCATTTCGGCGCCGACCTCCTGCACGTGCGCGAGGTCGGGTGGCACACCTGGGCCGGGCGCCTGTGGCGTCGGGAGGGCGGCGACGAGGCCGTAACGCGCCTTGCGCAGCGCACCGCCCAGCGCATCGCCCTCGAGGCGGATGTGCTCGGCCTGATAGCGGGCGAGCGCGCGATCGTGGATGCGGCGCGCGAGCTGCGGCGCAAGAGCCCCGACGACCTGAACGCGGAGGACCGCAGCGCGATCGACGCGGCAGACGACGTGCTCGACGCGCTCGCCGGCCGGCGCGTCGCTCGCCGCAAGTTCTCAGTCCAGTCCGGCAACGCGCCAAAGATCAACGCGATGATATCACAGGCGTTGCCGTACAAGACGATCAGTCCCAGCGACCTCGACGCGGATCCGCTTCTGTTCAACTGCGAGAACGTAACGCTTGCTTTATCGCGGATCGTTGACCCGGAGAGTGAGGGCGATCAACATCTGCGTTATCGGTTGCGGGTCGATCCGGTCGAGCACAATCGCGCCCATTGCATCACGAAGCTTGCGCCGGTCGTTTATGACCCTAAGGCGACGTGCCCGAAGTGGGATGAATTCATGGAAAAATTCCAGCCGAACGAGAACGTTCGGCGGTTCCTGCAAGTCTTTCATGGATTGGCAATGACGGGCCTGACTGGCGCGCAGTGCTTCGTCTATAACTACGGAACGGGCGCGAACGGCAAGTCTACATTCATGGAGGCGCTCGCCGCGCTCTATGGCGGGTATTCCGACCTCCTCAACGCCGAGTCGATCACCGGCCAGGGGCAGCGGCGCGGCGATCAGGCAACGCCTGATTTCGCCGAGTTGCCAGGCGTGCGCTACCTGCGGATTTCCGAACTGCCGCGTGGGGAGGACCTGAGAGAAGCACTCGTCAAGTCGTTGACGGGCGGCGAAGAAATCAAAGCGCGCCATCTCAACAAGGGTTTCTTTAAGTTTAGACCATGCTTCAAGGCGGCCATGTCGGGAAACGACATGCCGAAGATTGGCGGCACTGACCACGGGATTTGGCGGCGGCTGCGCCTGGTGAAATGGTCCGTGATGATCCCCGAGGGCGAGCGGCGGCCGATGAAGGAGGTCCTGGCCGAGTTCGAGGCGGAGCGATCCGGGATCTTGAATTGGCTCCTCGCGGGACTGGACATCTATATGCAAGAGGGCTTGGTCACGCCGAAAGAAGTCACCGACGCTACACAAGCTTACCGCGATGAAATGGACCCGATCGCAGCATTCATGGAGGATTGCCTTGCCCAATGCGACGGTCATCATGAAACCGCGCGTGATGTCTATCTGGCCTTCGTCAGGTGGTGCAACGCCAATGCTATCCGCCCATGGAAAGAAACGTTCTTCGGTCGAGTCCTGCCGCAAAAGGGTATCGTGAAGGAAAAGACGCGCGTCCGCCGATACCTGAACATCAAGCTGCACGACGTGCCCGACGCGTCGGCCGAGGTCCTCGCACCCCCCGTGGGCGGGGAAGGGCGTTGATAACCCTCGCGCCAGGCCGAACGGCCTTGATTTCCGGCGAGGGGGCAGGGCAGCTTAGAGCGTCAGCGGTAAGTCGTGAGCCGCCCTGCGCGATAGTTCGCGAGTATTTGCGAGCCTTACCGACTAACTGTCGCGCAGAAAAAGCGCTGCAAATCCAGACGGATAGCCCGCACCCGCGAGCATCGCGAGGATTTTTCGCCCGCGCCCGTATATAGGAGGTTGGTGCTCCGTCGAAAAAACTCTCTCATATAACTATAAGATAGCTAAACCCTCGAAACCCTCGCAGAGGGTCAAGTAGGGACTTGAAAATAAAAGAGAAATGGCGGTGCGAGGGTTTGCGATCTGGGGTCGCTGCCCCTCGCTATCCTCGCACACGCCAGGACCGGACATGACGCGCACTGCCAGGCTGAAGGCGACGATCGAGGGCCCAACGTCGCCAGGCGCCACGCGCGCCGTGCCCCGGGGGACCCTGACCCCTATAGCGGCGCGACCTGGCGGACAGGCGCAGTACAGGGGTAGGGGGGTGCAAATACCTAGGCAGACGGATGCGCAGACCGGATGTTCAATCCCCAAAAATTGCGCGCGAAATTGGCGAAAATTTTTTTATTTGCACCTGAATTCGAGCTTGGCCGTTCCAGTGACTTAGCCGTAGGCCCGAACTCAGGTTGGGGGCAACGTGAAGCGGGGTTTCGTTCTATCTTGCCGGCGGCATGACGTTGCCAAAGCCCGCTCACGCCAGAGAACCCGGCCAACCGCCCGCATCGGCGCGACGGCTTGGGCCAGGATCGCCGCCCCGATCTCCAGCAACTCGGAACGCTCGGGGGCGTCCGCCCCCTTCCCCTCGCCGGTCGAGCCTCCGCCGGCATGGACCATGCGGTCACGGTCGACCACGTAGCACCGAGCCCGGCATGGAGCCGGCGCCGGTGCTGAGCTGCGCCGCGATGGCGTTCATGCGCATCCTTGAGGGAAGCTCGAACAGGTCGAGGGTCACGGTCCCCGCCCGTGGTCGTCCGTCTTCCGCCCGGAGATTGGTTTTGGGCGAGCGCGGTTGGTAGTATGCCCCTAGAAGCCACGACGTTGGCCACTGGCGCCCGTTCCGCTTCATGATGTGGTGTGGGACTGTCTTTCCCGGATCGAGGCTCCACGGGCCGTCCGAGCTCGCGTATCGTCCGCCGCGAAAGCGACACCGAACTCCTCGCCACGCCGAGCTGTGAGCCATACCGACACGTCGACCGGTCGCACGCAGCGTCAAGGCGGGCCCAGTGAGACTACGGCTTGCGCCGATAGAGCTCGATCAACCCCGAATAGCCCGGTGCGCCTGCTTCCGCGCGAGCGCCGCATAAAGGGTGGCTGCGAGCGGCTTGACCACGACCAGGCCCCAGCTCCCGCGCGAGCGCCGCATAAAGTGTTGTTCTTTCTGCGCCATTGACGTATATACGCCAGTGACTCAGAAATGGGTATGCCCGGCGATCTCCACACCGTCATCGAGACCGAAGTCTACCTGCGCACGGCCGAGAGGCTGATGACCGAGGCGGAGCGGGCGGCGGTCGTCGACTTCTTCGCGGCCAACCCGCAGGCCGGAGATGTGATCCCGGGCGCCGGCGGCCTGCGCAAGGTGCGGGTTCCCTTGGTGGGCCGCGGCAAGCGAGGCGGGGCGCGGGTCATCTCGTGCTTCGTCGGTCGGCGCGGCGTCTACCTGCTCCTCGCCTACGCGAAGAACGAGCAGGCCAACCCGACCCCGGAGCAGGCCCGCATCCTGGCCCGGCTGGTTGAAACCCTGTCCTGAGGAGGCACCATGGACGACGCCATGTTCAACGACCTGACCCGCAGCCTCGAGCAGGCCGCCGCCCATGCCCGCGGCGAGACCGTGCCGGGCCTGCGCGTCCACGTTCCCCGCGAGGTCGATGTTGCGGCGATCCGCAAGGCGACCGAGCTCTCTCAGGACGTGTTCGCCAGCCGCATCGGCGTCGCCGTCGGCACCCTGCGGAACTGGGAGCAGGGCCGCCGCAAGCCCGAAGGGCCCGCGCGCGTGCTGCTGGCGCTCCTGGAGCGGAACCCACGCCTCGTCGAGGAGACCCTGGGGGCGAAGGGGTGACGCGGCTGAACGAGGCTCGCCTCGGACCAGTACCGCCAGAGGTGGGGCCTGCCGCACCACCACCCGGCCGGCCCGCGTCTCAGGCCGTCCAGGTCATCACGCGGCGCACCTGGGTGGCTGACCACTGCCGGCCTCGTGCCGTCGGAATACCGCGCGCGTTGAGTGCGTCAGCAACAGCCCGCAAGGTCATGGCGCCGCCGGCTCGCACCTCGTTGATGACGGGCGTGACATGGGCAGCATGCTGCCTCGCCCGCTCCCGACGCACCTGGATGCTGGTCTGCCGGCCCTTGCACGCAAAGGGATCTATCCCGGTTTTCATTTTGCCTGCCATACCAAACTGGCAACGTCTCTGCCCGGGTCGGCACCGACAGGATAGACCTCCTCCTGGCTTAAGCTCGACCTGTAAGGCCATGCGCTGAGCCTGACGCGAGCATGAGAACCTTTGCTGCAGTATCCGGTTCAAGAAAATCGGATGTAGCCGAGAGCTGGAAGGCGCCTATAACCTCTGCCAACAATAGTTTCGACCGCAGGCGGACGGATTATTGGGAACTCTGGTCGAAAAACTCTGTGAGCGAACTCGCAGCATGACGATGGGATAGGCCATCGTCACTGCCCCTATAACGAAAGAGAAGATCATCGTTGTAACTGTGGCTTGGCCAGTTTGATGAGCCTTGGAAAACACAGCTAAGCTGCACGGGAGAAAGAGCAGAACCGCCGTGATCAGCCCCGGCGAAAAGCGTCGCGTCCGAGCGAATGGCAGGATGTGGAAGAAGATAGCGTTGATCAGCATCAGCGCCGCAAAACTCATCGGTGCCAGCGGCAGCTCGATCGCGAGCATCGCCTGCGCAACACCGAGGGCGATGACGACTGCATTAGTGACATAGAAATCGCTCCACTCCACTGGCAGCTTGAGCGCGTTTCGCGCCCAGTCTCGCCAGTTCAGTTGGTACTCTTCTAGGATGTGGAAGGCATAGGCAGCCATCGCTATCCAAGACAATGCATTAAGGGTCATGCTTCATCCCACTGCAAATACCGAAACATAGCGTGATACCGATCACATTCACAAGCTTGCACGTTCGCAAACCAACCCAAAAAGTCCTTCGCACGATCAAGCTGATCTGACTAAATCTAATGTCCCCTGCTGTAGCTTCTGTGCCGGAACCGCGCAGAGCCGGATGAGCGATGCGATGTGCGAGGTGCAAGATCAATCTGAACACGTTCCGCCGAGCTTTTGTGAAGATGATCTTGAATTATTTCGGCGGATTTTACGATGTTTTAACTTAGCAACTTTGCGGATCTGAAAATTAAATTCCGGAGATGGGCGCATAAGATTGGCGTATGGAACGCGAAACAGCCCATCCTGGAAGTCCTTGGAAGGTCTTGCGCAGAGCTCGGCGGCGGGCGCAATCGATAGCCGGTCTATTGGCTCCTGGCTGGACCTTGCGGCGGCTGGCCCGATCTGGGCTAGACTGCCCGCGCCTGCTGGTGGCTTCCCTCTCCCGGCGGGCGGCGGGTCGGGCTCGGAATACTTCGATCCCGGGTCCGACCCGCTTCCGAAACTAGACGCTCGCGCAGGCGGCCGGGTACATCCCGAGGAAGGTCTGGAAACCTTAGAAGAAACGGGATAGCGGCAGGCCAGTCGCCGCGCTCTCATCGTCTGCACGCTAAGAGGCACATCATGCCCCGCTACATCATCATCGACAGGAACAGCGGCTACATCTGGGGTGACAGCGCAGACTTCGGCGCCGGTCGCCACAGGAGCCTCGACCCGATCCTCGCCTGCCGCCTCCTGGACGAGAGTATGCGCGAGCCTCGCCGAGAGTACGAGGAAGTCAGCCACGACGACGATCGCGCGACTTACGATGTCTACGAAGATACCGGCACTGGCGAGGCTATCCCAGTCATCCTCGAGGGCCGGGACAAGGAGACCATCAACACAGTCATTTCATCCTGCAAACGCGTGGCGACGATCATGTCGAGAGCAGCCAAGTAAATTGGAATACCTACCTGCGCGTCCACGCTCATACCGGCACGAGCCGGTGAAGCAGGAGGGCATGATCCCGATCTGAAAGAGCAAGCGATGTCGGGCGGAGAGACCTACAAGGCGAAGCTTCTGACCGGGCCGTCGTCACTGATTGAGTTTGCGGCCCGGCATAGCGCCGGACCGCAAGGTTCACGAGGCGGGTGAGCTCATCCGACATCAGGCGAAGAAGAGCTGATCCTGGATCTGGGCCACGGTGAAGTTCTGGACGATCACACCGCCAGTGCCGCCCAGCTGCGTCGTGCTGACCAGGACGTCGCTGCCCTGCTGCGTCACCTGCAGGCTCGACGGCGACATCCCCAGGAAGGTCAGGGCATCGGTATCGCCCGCCGCCTCGTGGAAGTCGGTTACCAGGTCGAACACCCCGGCCTGGAAGTCGCCGGCCTGGAACGCGAAGGTGTCCGAGCCGGCCCCGCCGACGAGGGTGTCAGCACCCTGGCCGCCATACAGGAAGTCGTTGCCGGCCTGGCCGTAGAGCTGGTTGGCGCCGCCGTCGCCCTGGAGGTTGTCGTCGAAGTTGGAGCCGACCAGACCCTCGATGCTGGTGTAGCTGTCGCCCGCCGCCTCACCGGTGTTGAAGCCGGATAGGTACAGCACCGCCGTGACCCCGGCGGAAGCGTAGTCGTAGCGCGCCAGGTCGAAGCCGGCGCCACCGTCGAGGCTGTCGGCGCCCTCGCCACCCCAGAGGTTGTCGTCGCCGTTTAGGCCGTAGATCTGGTTGGCCCCGGCATCACCCTGGAGGTTGTCGCCGAAGCCTGAGCCGACCAGCCCCTCGATGCCGGTATAGGTGTCGCCCGCCGCCTCCCCGGTGTTGAGGGTGGCGTTGGACAGCACCGCCGTGACCCCGCTCGCGGCGAAGTCGTAGCGGGCGAGGTCGAAGCCGGCGCCGCCGTCGAGCCCGTCGCCGTCCTCGCCGCCCCAGAGGCTGTCGTTGCCATCCCCGCCCGAGAGGCTGTCCTTGCCGGCCAATCCGTAAAGCTGGTCGTCCCCGGCCTGGCCGTAGAGCTGGTTGGCGCCGCCGTCGCCCTGGAGGTTGTCGGCGAAGCCCGAGCCCACCAGACCCTCGATGTTGGCGTAGCCGTCGCCCGCGGCCTCCCCGGTGTTGAAGACGGCGTTGTACAGCACCGCCGTGACCGCGCTCGCCGCGTAGTCGTAGCGCGCCAGGTCGAAGCCGGCCCCACCGTCGAGGCTGTCGGCGCCCTCGCCGCCCCACAGGTTGTCGTTGCCGTCCCCGCCCGAGAGGCTGTCGCTGCCCGCCAAGCCGAAGAGCTGGTCGTCGCCCGCCAGGCCGTAGAGCTGGTTAGCCCCGCCGTCGCCCTGGAGGTTGTCGGCGAAGCCTGAGCCGACCAGGCCCTCGATGCCGGTATAGGTGTCGCCCGCCGCCTCGCCGGTGTTGAAGCCGGAATTGTACAGCACCGCCGTCACCCCGGCCGCGGCGTAGTCGTAGCGGGCGAAGTCGAAGCCGGCGCCGCCGTCGAGCACGTCGCCGTCCAGGCCGCCCCAGAGGCTGTCGCCGCCGTCCCCGCCCGAGAGGCTGTCCTTGCCCGCCAGGCCGAAGAGCAGGTCGTCGCCGCTCAGGCCGTAGATCTGGTTGGCGCCGGCATCACCCTGGAGGTTGTCGCCGAAGCCCGAGCCGACCAGCCCCTCGATGCCGGTGTAGCTGTCGCCCGCCGCCTCCCCGGTGTTGAAGACGGCGTTGTAGAGCACCGCCGTCACCCCGGCGGACGCGTAGTCATAGCGGGCGAAGTCGAAGCCGTTCCCGCCGTCGAGCACGTCGCCGTCCTCGCCGCCCCACAGGCTGTCGCCGCCGTCCCCGCCCGAGAGGGTGTCCTTGCCGGCTTGGCCGAAGAGCAGGTCATCGCCGGCCTGGCCGAAGAGCTGGTTGGCGCCGCCGTCGCCCTGGAGGTTGTCGGCGAACCCTGAGCCGACCAGCCCCTCGATGCTGATGTAGGTGTCGCCGGCCGCCTCGCCGGTGTTGAAGCCGGCATTGTACAGCACCGCCGTGACCCCGCTCGCGGCGTAATCGTAGCGCGCCAGGTCGAAGCCGGCGCCGCCGTCCAGGCTGTCGCCGCCCTCGCCGCCCCAGAGGTTGTCGCTGCCGTCCCCGCCCGAGAGGCTGTCGGTGCCCGCCAGGCCGAAGAGCTGGTCGTCGCCCGCCTGTCCGTAGAGCTGGTTGACCCCGCCGTCGCCCTGGAGGTTGTCGGCGAAGCCTGAGCCGACCAGGCCCTCGATGCTGATGTAGGTGTCGCCGGCCGCCTCGCCGGTGTTGAAGCCGGCATTGTACAGCACCGCCGTGACCCCGCTCGCGGCGTAATCGTAGCGCGCCAGGTCGAAGCCGGCGCCGCCGTCCAGGCTGTCGCCGCCCTCGCCGCCCCAGAGGTTGTCGCTGCCGTCCCCGCCCGAGAGGCTGTCGGTGCCCGCCAGGCCGAAGAGCTGGTCGTCGCCCGCCTGTCCGTAGAGCTGGTTGACCCCGCCGTCGCCCTGGAGGTTGTCGGCGAAGCCTGAGCCGACCAGGCCCTCGATGCTGATGTAGGTGTCGCCGGCCGCCTCGCCGGTGTTGAAGCCGGCATTGTACAGCACCGCCGTGACCCCGCTCGCGGCGTAATCGTAGCGGGCCAAGTCGAAGCCGGCGCCGCCGTCGAGCACGTCGCCGTCCTGGCCGCCCCAGAGATTGTCGCTGCCGTCCCCGCCCGAGAGGGTGTCCTTGCCCGCCAGGCCGAAGAGCTGGTCGTCGCCGGCCAGGCCGGACAGGACGTTGCCATTCGCGTCGCCGGTGAGCGTGTCGCCGGCGCCCGCGACGTCGGCTCCGATCAGGATCTCGACCGAGGTGTAGGTGTCGCCGGCGGCAAAGCCGGTGTTGCCACCCGGGCTCGACAGGTTCGCCACCACCGAGGCGCCCGCATCCTGGTAGGAGGCGGTGTCGGTCCCGATCCCGCCGTCGAGGACGTCGGCGCCGGCGCCGCCGACCAGGGTGTCGTTGCCGTCGCCGCCGGACAGGGTGTCGTTGC
>NZ_SRLB01000071.1 GCF_004745635.1 Methylobacterium nonmethylotrophicum
GCATTGACCGAGCCGCGCGTGGCGGCGCGCTGGTTCGCATGGCCGGCCAACCTGTGGCTGGACCTCTTTCCGCTGGCGGCCACGGGCGTGGCGATCCTCCTCTTGCGCAGCCTGTGGGACCGACACGACCGGCGGCCGTTCCTGCTCGCCGTCGCGCTGTTCCTGCTCGGCTATGCCGGCCTCGTCATCAGCCTCTGGCCCGACGTCGTGCCCTACCACGCCAGCATCTGGCAGGCCGCCGCCGACGAGGCGACGCTGAGATTCGCCCTCCTGGGGATCGTCGTCGTCCTGCCGCTCGTGCTCGCCTACACGGCGCACGCCTACAGGGTTTTTCGCGGCAAGACCGTCCCGGATGCGCACGGAGGCGATGCCGCGGCTCACGGCCATGCCGGCCGGCGGACCGCGGCGCTCGGCACCGATCTCCACCTCTCCTGATCCGCGCGCCGGCGCGCGTCGCCTGCATCCCTCTCATCCCGCACGGACCAGGAGGCTCGCGATCCATGACACGCAGGTCCGGGCGCGGCGCGGTTATGGCGGTCTTGATCCTGGGGTCCCTCGGCCTGGGCTTCGGGTTCATGCGCCACCGCGAGAACGCCGCCCCTCAAGAGCCGGCAGCCCCTCCGCCCCCCGTTCCGGTCGTCACCGCGACGGTCAAGCAGGAGGACGTGCCGATCATCCTCAAGGGCATCGGCACGGTCCAGGCCCTGAACCGGGCGGCGATCCGCAGCCAGGTCACCGGCTACCTCGAGAGCGTCGCCTTCACCGAGGGGCAGAGCGTCCGGCGCGGCGACGTCCTGGCCCGGATCGATCCGCGCATCTACCAGGCCAGGCTCGGCACCGCGCAGGCCCAGCTCGGGCGCGATCAGGCCCTGCTGACGAACCGGCAGACCAACCTCCAGCGCAACGAGCCGCTGCTGCAGCGCGGCTACGCCACCGAGCAGTCGGTCACCGGCGAGAAGGCCCAGATCGCCCAGTCCGAGAACGCCGTGAAGGGCGATCAGGCCGCCATCGATTATGCCAGGACGGAACTCGACTTTGCGACCTTGCGGGCTCCGTTCGACGGCGTCACCGGCATCCGGCTGATCGACATCGGCAACGTCGTCCAGCCGTCCGACCCGGGCGGCGTCGTGGTGCTGACCCAGGTCCAGCCGATCAGCGTGATCTTCACCCTGCCGACGGACGAGATCCCGCAGGTTCAGGCGGCCTTGGGCCGCGGCCCGGTCCCGACCACCGTCTACGACCAGGCCGGCACCCGGAAGCTCGACACCGGCTCCCTGCTGCTGATCGACAACGAGGCCCAGCCGAAATCCGGCACGGTCAGGCTCAAGGCCAATTTCCCCAATGCCGAGCGCCAGCTCTGGCCGGGGGCCTTCGCGAATGTCGAGATCACGACCTCGATCGTCAAAGGCGCGCTGACGATCCCCACCGACGCCGTGCAGCAGAACGACAAGGGACCGTTCGTGTTCGTCGTCGGCGACGACCACACGGTGTCGATCCGTCCGGTGCAGGTCGGTCAGCGGGTCCGCGGCGTCGCGCTGATCGCGGAGGGGGTGAAGGCCGGCGAGACGGTGGTGGTCCAGGGCCAGTACAACCTCGTACCGGGCAAAGCCGTGGTCGCGGCCAGCCCCGATCAGGTCTCAGACACCACGACCGCCAGCGCCGGGATGCTGCCATGACCCTCTCGGCCGGCTTCATCACGCGCCCGATCGCCACCGCCCTGATGATGGTCGCGGTCGTGGTGCTGGGCGCGATCAGCTACATGCTCCTGCCGGTCGCGGCCCTGCCCGACATCGACTCGCCGACCTTCCAGGTGACGGCCCAGCTGCCCGGGGCCGACCCGAACACCATGGCCTCCTCCGTCGCGACGCAGCTCGAGCGGCAGTTCGGCCAGATCCCCGGCCTCACCCAGATGACGTCGAGCAGCGGCGTCGGCTTCACGTCGATCACGCTGCAGTTCAGCCGCAGCCGCACCGTCGACTCGGCCGCCACCGACGTGCAGGCCGCGATCAACGCGACGCAAGGGCTGCTGCCGGCAAGCCTCCTCTCGCAGCCGTCGTACCGCAAGACCAACCCGGCCGACGCGCCGATCCTGCTCATCGCGGTCAGCTCGGACGTGCTGCCGATCATGACGGTCAGCGATTACGCCTATTCGATCCTGGCGCAGAAGCTCTCGCAGATGCCCGGGGTCGGCACCGTCGCCGTCGGCGGCCTCCAGCAGCCCTCCATCCGCATCCGGGTCAATCCGGCGCTGCTCGCCGCGGAGGATCTCGACTTCGAGACCGTCCGCACGGCCGTGTCGAACCTCACCGTCCTCCAGCCCAAGGGCCAGCTCTACGGCGGGCAGCAGGCCGTGGCCCTGGAGACGAACGACCAGCTGACGACGCCCGCCCAGTTCGCGGAGGCGATCGTCGCCTTCCGCGACGGCGCCCCCATCCTGGTGCGCAACATCGGGACCGTGGTGAAGGCGCCGCAGGACGTCACCCAGGGCGGCTGGAGCGGGCGGAAGCCGGCGGTCATCCTGGCGATCCAGCGCCAGCCCGGCGCCAACGTCGTGTCGACCGTGGACGACATCAGGCGAGCCCTGCCGCGCTTGCGCGCCTCGTTGCCGCCCGGCATCGACCTCGCCATCGTGTCGGACCGCACGGTGACGATCCAGGCGAGCATCAGCGATGTGCGCTTCACGCTGCTCCTGACCATCGCACTGGTGGTCGGCGTCATCGCGCTGTTCCTGCGCCGGCTCTGGGCGACCGCGATCCCGGCGATCTCCGTACCGATCTCGATCGTCGGCACCTTCGCGGTCATGTCCGTGCTGGGCTACAGCCTGGACAACCTGTCGCTGATGGCGCTCTCGATCGCGATCGGCTTCGTGGTCGACGACGCCATCGTGATGGTCGAGACCATCGTCCGCCACATCGAGGCGGGCGCCACGCCGCTGCAGGCGGCGCTCGACGGGGCGGGCGAGATCGGCTTCACCATCCTGTCGATCTCGTTCTCGCTCGTGGCCGTGTTCATCCCGCTGTTCCTGATGAGCGGCGTCGTCGGCCTGCTGTTCCGCGAATTCGCCGTCACGGTGGCGGTCTCGATCCTCGTCTCGGTCGCGGTCTCGCTGACCCTGACCCCGATGCTCTGCGCCAGGCTTCTCCCGGCCGGGGATGCACGGCCGCCGAACGGGGTCTCGGCCGCGCTCGAGCGGTTCTTCACCTGGCTGAACGCGCGCTACGATGCCGGCCTGACGATCGCGCTGCGCCACCGCCTGTTCACGCTGACGACGTTCCTGGGCACGGTCGCCCTGACCGGCTACCTGTTCTGGGTCATCCCGAAGGGGTTCTTCCCGCAGCAGGATACCGGCCTGATCATGGGGATCAGCGAGGCGGCCCAGGACGTCTCGCCGGACGGCATGAAGCAGCGCCAGCGGGCCGTGCTCGCCATCGTCGGCCGTGACCCGGCGGTCGCCAACGTGGTCGGCTATATCGGGCCCGGCGGCCCGACCGTGACCGAGAACGACGGCCGCGTCTTCATCCAGCTGAAGCCGGAGAGCGAGCGCGACGTGACCGCCGACCAGGTCATCGCGCGGCTCTCCGCGGCGTTGCGGCAGGTCCAGGGCATGACGCTCTACATGCAGGCGGCCCAGGACATCACCATCGGGGCGCGGCTGTCGAAGACGCAGTACCAGTTCACCCTGACCGATGTCGACAGCGACGCGCTCGCGCGGTTCGCCCCCAAGGTCCTGGCGGCACTGACGACGCTGCCCGAGCTGGCCTCGGTCGCCAGCGACCGGCAAGCGGCCGGCCGGACCCTGACGGCCGAGGTCGACCGGACCGCCGCCTCGCGCCTCGGGATCGACCCGTCGACCATCGACGCCACGCTCTACGACGCCTTCGGCCAGCGCCACGTCGCCCGCATCTTCACGGCCCTGAACCAGTACTACGTCATCCTGGAGGTCGACCCGCGCTACCAGCTCGGACCGGACGCCCTGCAGCGAATCCACGTCCGCTCGCAGAACGACACGTCGGTCCCGCCCAGCCAGATCGCCCGGCTCGTGCCGGGGGTCGCGCCGGTGGCGGTCAACCACCAGGGCCAGTTCCCCGCGGTGACCATCAGCTTCAACCTCGCGCCGGGCGCCACGATCGGCGCGGCGGTCGCGGCCGTGGAGAAGGCGGTCGCCGACCTGCACCCGCCGAAATCCCTCGCCAGCGGCTTCCAGGGCAACGCCCAGGCGTTCCAGACCTCGCTCGGCTCGACGCCGCCCCTGATCCTGGCGGCCCTGTTCGCGGTCTTCATCATCCTCGGCATGCTCTACGAGAGCACGATCCATCCGTTGACCATCCTGTCGACCCTGCCCTCGGCGGGCCTCGGCGCGCTCGCGACGCTGATGCTGACGGGGCGGCCGCTGGACATGATCGGCATCATCGGGATCATCCTGCTGATCGGCATCGTCAAGAAGAACGGCATCATGCTGATCGACGTCGCGCTCGAAGGGCAGCGGGAGCGCGGCCTCGACGCCGGGGCGGCCGCCCACGAAGCCTGCCTCCTGCGCTTCCGCCCGATCCTGATGACCACGATGTGCGCGCTGCTCGGCGGCGTCCCGCTGATGGTCGGCACCGGCACGGGCTCGGAGTTCCGCCAGCCGCTCGGCTACACCATCGTCGGCGGCCTGCTCGTGTCGCAGGTGCTGACGCTGTTCACCACGCCGGTGATCTACATCTACATGGACAAGCTCTCCGTCCTGCTGTCGCGCCGCCAAACGGGGAAGACGCGGGCCTCGGGCGCGGTGCAGCCGACCTGAGACCGGAGGCTGCGGGCCGGTCGCCGCGCCAAATCGATGGAAAGACGACCATCCCGCGCCGGCGATGTTGCAGCCGCCCTCGACGAGGATGCTCTTGCGCCCTGCCAAATCTCGGCGGTGATGTGGTGCCCTCGAACGACGTGGTCTACTCGGGAAGACGAAATCTCGCGGAAGCCGGTCCGTCATAGAGACGGTTCTCGGGATCGAACGCGCCGGCGAATGCGCGGCCGTTCGGCATCGTGGAACAGTCGAGGCGATGATCAAGCGTCTCCGTCACCGCGCAGGCCGCGGAGGCAGCCAGGGCACCGGGGAGGAGCCGGAAATCGCCCCGTTCGGGAGCCGTGAAGCCTGGATGGCCCTTGCGCCCGTGAGGCTCGATCCCGTGCTGCCGCATCAGGACGAGGGGAAAACCGGTGCTGCTGACGTCGTGGTCGAACTCGCTCGCAAGGTCGGGACGCTCGTGCCCCCGTTCGTCGACCGGCAGCCATCGGAAGCAGTCGAAGAACGGGAGCGTCCCGGTTTCGCCGGGATAGCGCGCGAGGTCGTCCCCGCGCACCAGGCCGCGCCCGCAGGCGCTCGCATCGAATGTCTCGGGCCGCGTGCGGCACAGGTCCGCGTCGGCGCCGGGCTCGCAGAACAGGAGGGCGTTGTTCCAGTGCCGGAGGTTCGCGGCCGCGCCGATTCCGGTCACGGGCGAGCGCAGGTACCAGCTGTTGTTGAACACGTAGATCGGGCCGCGCTCCGCGTAGCGGTAGGAATCGGGCGCGGCGCCGAGCGGCGGCAACGCGACCTTGATGACGCGGCCCTGGAGGCTCGCCTCGCAGGACTGTTCGCCAGGATCCATCCAGGTGACGGCACCGGATCGTCCGACGCTCTCAACCCCGACGGGGAGCCAGCGGGAGCGCGCGTAATCGAAGCGACGGTCGAGCTTCGGATCGAACGCCCCCGCGGCGGCCGGCTTCTCGACGGGCTGGCGGGAGCAGGGCGGCAGGGACGTGTCGCGTCCGGGGCGATCGATCGCCGGCACGTCGTCGAACCAGCCGCGGTTGCCGTAGACGTAGACCGGCCCGCCACCCATGTCGTCGAAGGAGAACCATGCGTGTGAGTTGACGATCCGGTTGCGGGCGACGCGCACGTCGGTCGCCCAGGTCTCCAGCTCGACCGGATTGTCGCGCACGTAGGCGAACAGGTTGTCGGTGATCCAGACGTCCTGGTTGAACGGGCAGCTCGCCGCCGACAGGGCTGAGGCCTTGAGCTCCTCGCAGGCGGCGGCCTTCAGCCGGACGCCGTTATAGGCCGACAGGACGGTGTTGCGGCGGAAGACGATCGGTCCCCGCACGTCGGCGCCGCCCAGCAGCGCGCCGTTGAAGTGGTCGTAGGCGCCGTGATGGGTCGCCCCCCAGGGAATGCTGCGCCAGATCACGCCCGCGCAGCCGAGCGCGCTGACCCGGCCGTCGCGGCAGCGGAACGGCCCCTCGCGCGTGAGGGCCGCCTCGTCGTAGCCGCTTGCGTCCTGCACCCAGGTGACGTCCTCGACGACGAGCGTGTCGGAGGGACGCTCCGGGCTGCCGCGTGCCGCGAGGCCGTAGCTGCTTCCGATGATCAGCGAGCGGCGCAGCGTGACGCGCCGGCTGCCGGTTGCCCGCACGGCCGCGAGCCAGCATCCCTCGAAGGCGAGATCCTCGACCGTGATGCCGTCCGCGCGGTCGATGTCGAGGCAGGCCGCGTCGGCGAGCCGCCCCGCATGCCCGATCGGCACGGCGAGCCGTGAGCGGCGGCTGCGATCCCGGTCCTCGGTCCGCTCGCCGGCCGGATCCGCGGCCGCCACGGTCAGCGCACCGAGGAGATCCGGCGACGGGGGAGCGATCGGCGGGGGTGCGGCGAGCGCCGTCCTGAGGTCGCCGCAGGGCTGCTCGATGTCGTCCTCCGGCATCGGGCAGCCGCGGATCTCGTCGATCGTCCGCCCGACCATGCGTGTCCGCGGGCCGAGCCCCCGCACGAGGATCGGCGGCACGTCCCGCCCGCCCGGTCCGGTCAGCACGACACGACGGCGATAGCGCGTCACCGCATCCGTCGCCGGGCTGTCGGCGAGGAGTTGCACGACGTCGCCCGGCTGCAATCCCCGCACGGCCTCCGTCGAGAACGCCGAGGTGTGCGGGGCGACGACGCGCCCGTCCGCGCCGTAGCCCGGGCCACCCCCCTCGGGTGTGACGTAGATCGTGCGCGCCGCCGCTGGCTGCGCCGCCAGGAGCAGGAGCGCGGCCGAGAGAACCAGCCCAGCCGGGACCATGCACGGGAGAGACCCCGCGCAACGGACCGGGCGGAGTTCCACCGCGGCGACCGGATCGTCGATGGTGCCCATCCGCGACGCCCTCGCTGGAGCCGGTGTCACTCGGCCGGTACCGGCTCGGCCTGCTTGGCCGCCTCCGCGCCGGCGGCCCGCGTCGCCGCCTCGTAGGCATCCCGATAGCCGCGGGCCACGGCCCGCACGCCCCGGCCGATATCGGCGTAAACCTCGTCGGGGAGGTTGGCGAGGGAGACCCGCAGGGACCAGTTGGGCGCCTCGAACCCCCCGCCATTGAGCAGCACGATGCCGTGCACCTCGGCGAGCCGGAACGCGAGATCGAGCGGGTGAACGGTGCGCTTCAGGTAATCGACCGCCTCTTCGCCGATGTTCTTGCGGGCCCAGAACTCGAAGTCGATCAGGCCGTAATAGGCATCGAAGTTCGGATTCGGCGTGATCTGCAGCCCCAGCCCCTCGATCATCGACCAGACGCGTCGGTTGACGATCGCCATGCAGGCATCCTGGTAGGCCTTCTTGTCGTCCATCAGCTCGGCGAGCGAGAACAGGCTCATCATCACCTGCTGCGGCAGGGACAGGCCGGCGGTGTGGTTGAGCGCGATGTCGCGGCTGTCCGCCACGATGCGGTCGATGAACTTGAGCTTGCGCGGCTCGAGCGTCAGCGGCCCATAGCGCTTGTCGAGGGCCGCCGTCACGTCGGCCGGCAGCCGCGCGATCATCCGGTCGAAGATATTGTCCTCGTGGATCGCGATCGTACCGAGGCGCCACCCCGTGCAGCCGAAATATTTCGAGAACGAATAAACGCCGATCGTATTGTTCGGCAGCTCGGCCATCAGCGACCGGAAATTATGCACGAAAGTTCCATAGACATCGTCGGTCAGGATCATCAGATCCGGCCGCTTGGTCTTGATCAGCCTGGTGATCTTGGCGACCGTCTCGGGACTCATTCCCATCCCGGTCGGATTGCCGGGATTGACGACGAAGAACGCCTTGACCTTGGGATCGAGCAGCTTGTCGATCTCCTCGTCGGTGTACTGAAACTTGTTCTCCTGCGGCGCCTTGATGTGCACGACGTCGAGCGCGTAATCCTCGAGATGCGTCATCTCGAGATAGGGGGTGAAGATCGGCGTGCCGAGCGCGATCGTATCGCCCGGGAGCAGCAGCCGGTTGGCCTTGAGCGACTTGAACAGGTAGCACATCGCCGCCGTACCGCCCTCGACCGCGTAGAGGTCGAACCGACCTGCCGGCTTGCGCGTCCCGCACATCGCCCACATCAGGTATTCGTGCACGATGCGTTCGTTATGGACGAGCATGCGGTCGGGCACGGGGTAGTTGTCGCCGACGATCGAGTCGACGAGTTCATGCACGAAGGCGTCGCGATCGAATCCGAAGGTCGTCACGGCGTAAGGCACCATGGCCTTGAGGAAGGCGGCACCGGGCTGGTCTGCCTGACGCTCGAGCCACGCGTCGAGCCGGCCGGCGATCCCGGCCGCCTGCGGCATGCCGCCGAGCCCCGCGGGATGGCTCATCACGCGCTTGCTCTCGCTCATCGCGAACTGGCCGAGCAGGAAGAACCCCTCGCGCGGCGTCGTCGCGACCCAGTTCGGATTGCCGCGCCCCGCGTTGAGGAAGGCCGACTGCGTTCGCCGCGACGTCTCCTTGGCGAGCTTGATCAACTCGTCCTTGATTTCGAATGGGCTGAGCGACTCGAAATTCTTCAGGTTCAGCACCTCAGTCATGATCGTCCTCCCGATGGCTGGGTCCTTTGTGACAACTGAAGTACGACTACCGTATCACTGGGAGCGAGCACGGCTCTGGCGACGGCAGAGCGCGTCTCAGTGCCGAAGGCGGGGTTCTCGGCTGTCCCGACGACACCAGCATCGTGCCGGATCCGGTCTGCATCACGACGATCGCCGACCCGATCATGCCGAGAATGCGGGCGACGACAGAGCTGACCGGGAGCGGTCCGACGAAGGCCTCGCCGAAGGGAGGCCCGGCCTGCTCGGGTGGACGGCATCGTCGCGAACATTGTGTCGGCCCGGCCGTGAGGAACGGGAGGTGTGCGGGCTCAGGATCGTCGTGGGGCCTGCTGACGGGCCGATCGGCCATGATGTCTCTCCCTGCTTGGCCGCTCGATCGAGGATGCGTCCCTGGAAGACGAAGACTGGGCGTGGACAGCCATGCTCAAAGCTCGCCCGATCGCGTCGCGGTCCAAAGGCACAGCGAAAGCAGCGTTTCTCAAAACGTCTAGGGCCTGTTGTCACTTGAACCTATTGCGGTCGTGAGCGTTTCCGCGCTTTGAGCGAGGAGACGCGATGCTGACGGA
>NZ_SRLB01000072.1 GCF_004745635.1 Methylobacterium nonmethylotrophicum
AGGGCGAAGGCGGCAGGCTGGGCAGGTATGGTTAACGAGCCGTAAGCGGGGATCCGTTCGCCTTTGCGACAGGCCCGTCGAGACCCGCATCCAGGCCTTCATCGAAGCGGCGAACGCCTGGCGCCTCGCCGGTGATGAGAAGGCCGAGCCGCCAGTGCATGCCGTCGCCGTCTCCACGGGCGTGGGCAAGACCCGGATCACTGCCCGGACCATCGCCGACTACATCATCAGCCGCCGGGCCGACCGCAAGCCGGCGAAGCCCATCCTGTACGTCGTCCCACGCCATCGCCTCGGCGACGAGATCGCGGCGCAGTTCGACGGGTACGGCATCACCGCCAAGGTGTTTCGCGGCCGGCAGGCCGACGACCCGTCCCGCCCGGATCAAAAGATGTGCGACGACCTGGAGGCGGTCGAGATCGCCTTGAGCTTAGGCGAGACTGTTCAGAAGGCCTGCTGCAAAAACAAGAACACCAAGAACGGCGTAACCTACCTCTGTCCTTTCTTTTCAGCTTTCTCCTATCAGGCGCAGTTGCGGGAAGATCCCGAAGTTTGGATCGTCGCCCATCAAATGCTCTTCCAGGGGCAATCCGCTCTCGGCAAGGTTGAGATGGTCGTCGTGGATGAGAGCTTCTGGCAGACTGGAGTTCGCATTCCGCACACAGGCCTTACCCTCGACGAGGTGGCTGCCTTCTTGCCCTTCGGTGCGGTGAAGCGGGACACACTCCTCAACGATATCGAGAGCTACCGCGGGCGCCTCGCCCGTGCGCTGCGGCTCCAAGAAGGCCCCGGGGGCGTGCTGCGCGCCAACCTCGTCGAAGCGAACCTAACCCCCGAGACCTGCTCGACCGCGATCAGCTTGGAGTGGCGGCTGAAAGAACCGACGCCGATCTATCCAGGCATGCCGAGGGCGGAACGTCGGGTTGCCGCTCGCGCCGCCGCCAAGGCGAAGCACGTCCGATCGTTCGTCGCCCTCTGGAAGGCGGCTCGCGACGTGCTCAACGACGAGACCGTGACCGTCAGCGGTCGGCTCTACCTCGATACCCGCGACGATCCTGATGGGCGCGTTCTCGTCGCCAAGGCCCGCAGCGTCCGGGCCGTCGCCAAGCAGTGGCGCAAGCCCACGCTGCTGCTGGACGCGACGCTGCCGCCGGCTGAGATCTTGGGCGCCTTCTACCCGCAGGTTGAGACCGCGTCCCCGATCGAGGCGGCGATGCCCCACGTCCGGGTGCGCCAGGTGCTCGACGCGCCCGTATCGGCAACGAAGCTCAAGCTGGACGACGAGGGCGCCCCGCGCCGCAACCTGCTGGCCGTCCGCCGGACCATCCTGCGGCGGTTCATCGACAATGGGCGGGCTCCGCTCCTCGTGATCGCACAGAAGGGCGTGGCCGGCTGGCTGCGTGAGAGCGGGCTGCCTGCCGCGATCGGCGTCGAGCACTTCAACAACGTGGCCGGCCTGGACCAGTATCGCGACGTGCGGGGCCTGATGGTGATCGGCCGCGCGCTCCCGCAGCCTGCCGCCGTCGAGGCGCTGGCCGGCGCGCTGACCGGCCGTCAGCCCGCGGTGAACGAAGGGCGCTACCCCTACGCGGGCCGCGGCATCCGTACCCGCGACGGCTCCCCGCGCGGCGTCGAGTGTGCGGCTCACCCGGATCCGGCCGCTGAGGCCTGCCGCTGGCAGATCTGCGAAGGCGAGCTGATGCAGGCCCTCGGTCGTGCCCGCGGCGTGAACCGCACCGCCGACACCCCCCTGACCATAGACCTCATCGCCAACGTCGTCCTGCCTCTGACGATCGACGAGGCGCAGCCCTGGAACCCGCCCGACGAGGAAGTTGAGATGCTGATCGAAGGCATCGTGCTCGACAGCGCCGCCGACATGTCGACCGTCTGGCCCGAGATCTGGCCCACCCCGGGCGCCGCTCGGAATTGGCTCTATCGCCGCCCGGCCTCTCAGGCTCACAGCGTCACAGAACCCTATAAAGAAGGTACTTATATAGGGTTCTGTGACGCTGTGGAGCGGTTCCGCTACCAGCAGCCCGGAGCGCGCCAGAAGTGGCGGACAGGGGCCTATGACCCCGCCGTTGTCCCCGACCCGCGAGCTTGGTTAGAAGCTCGCCTCGGCCCCCTGGCTAAGTTCGAGATCATCAGCGCCGAGCCGGCCGCGCAGCCGGCGCCCGCCGCGCCGCTTCGCGCAGCTGACATCGACCCCGAACTGGCTGCCCGCTTCCGGTGCGTCGTTGATCTGCCGGCGGCATCGCGGCCGGCACCGGTCAAGGCGGAGATCGTTCGGTGGCGCCTGCCGTCCGATGACGAGCCGATCCGCTGGCCGCCCGCAATTGCCGCCATCCTCGCCAGTACCGCGCCGGCTCCGGCTTACCGGGACGCCGCCGAATGATCGATGCGGCCGACCGCTGGGGGCCGTTCAGCCCCGGGATCGACGCCCCCGAGCGCATCGCCCGCTGCCGCTGCCTCGAGGCGGTGATCCACCTGACCACCGGCCAGCGCGGGGATGAGGCGGTGCGCCTGCTGCGCCAGGCCGAGCGCGATCCGGCCGCACTGCCCGCAGCCGCCCGAGCCATCAACGCGATGCAGACCCCGGACAAGCGCCACGTCTGGGCGTCCTACGCCGCCCTGAACAAGCCCCTACCCACCGCCTGAGGACACAGCATGTTCATCACCACCAACGACGGCAAGATCATCAACCTCGACCACGTCGTCTCGGCCGAGGAGCCGCGTTCCGGCGGCGGCTTCTCCGTCATGTTCGCGGATGGGCGGAAGGAACGCCTCCTCCTCCCTGTTTCGGACCTGGACGCTTTGTGTGGGGCAATCGTCCCGGCCCCGCCCGGCTTCATGGTCTTCGAGATCTGCATCCCGTCCGTGGCCAAGGCTGCCGATGGGCTCGTCTGCCTCGACCCGAAGCCCATCGTCGCCTTTCGCGTCCCCGTCGCCGCCGATCGCCCCGTGCCGATCACCGCGGACGGACCGGCGTCATCCTCGAGCGGCTGGACCTACGCCGTGCGTGGCCCGGAGGGACCATGGGTCGGTCCTGACGGCGATTACGAACGGGCTGCGGACTTCAAGGCGGCCTGCGAGCGCGAGCTTGCCGACGCCGTCGCCCGACACGCTAAGAGAGCAGCCTGAGGAGACCAGCGATGTCCAGCGTGATCCCATTCCCCAGCGCTGCGCAGGCGTTCGGCGAGACATTCAGCAGCGTCACCCTACGTGCCGGCTCGATCGAGGCCGAGCGCCGTGGCATTACTCGTGACCAGATCACGATCGCCATGGAGCAGAACCGCCAGCTCGTGACCTACTTCCTCGGCCTCCTCGGTTCCGCTAATGAGCAGGATCGCCAGGGTGGCGCCCTCGGCCTTACCCGGCTCCTCGGCGTCACCGGGGGCGCGGCATGAGCCCGACCGCTCTCACCCGCAAGCCGCAGGACGCCTCGACCATCACGGCCGCGCTCCTGGCCCTCCTGACCGCTCTGGAGGGCATTCCGGCGGGCTCCCCAGCCGGCGCTGCCTACACCGCCGCGATCCGCAGGCGGGGCGAGGAGCTTGCTGCTGTCGGCGGTGCGGAGGCCCTGCGCAGTGCCCACGCCGTGGTCCTGGCGGCTGCGCCAGACCAGGCCGAGACCCGCGCCGCTCTGATCGATAGCGCGTGGTCGACCATCCCGGGCTGGACCGACACCGGAAGCGCTGCATGACCGCTCGGCCTACCTTCGACAGCGCCCGGTTCCGGAAGTGCATGGCCCTCGCCACCGGCGGGGCGACAGAGGGCGAGAAGGAGGCTGGCCGGGCCGCGGCTGCCCGCATGGCCGTGGCCGCCGGGTTGTCGTTCGAGGAGGCAGAGCGCCGCGCTGGACAACCTCCCGCCGGCGGGAGGTTCGAGGACGCCCTGTCGGAAGCCGTCGCGCGCGGCATGGCGGAGGCGTTCGCGGAAGCGATGCAGAAGGCCCGGGAGGCAGCAGCTCATCAGGAAGCGCGTTGGGAGGAGGAGCGCCGTGCAGCGGGCGTGTCGCAAAAATTTTGGCCGGAGAAAATTGTGCTCCCGGGAGAGTCCGCGCTCGATCCGATGGGGCGATCTCAGGGCCGCTAAACCGCCTCACCGACCCCTTTGAAGCGGCTAAGCAGGCCGTGGGCAGGCATCGTAACACCCGGTGCGGAGAAGATTATTTCGATCGTTGAGAGTTTGCGACACGCCCCATCGGCGAGCTGGCGCTTCTCCACTGGAATGTCCCGCAACCGCTGCTCCGCCTCGGCCAGGCGCACCACAGGGCGGGTGAGCAGCCGTAAGGCATCTATCCTGCTGCCTGTGAGGCCGCCAACCCCGCAAAGGTTTGACGAACCGTTGCGGTTCATGCCGAATGCCAGCTTGGGCGCCCCGCATCCCGCGAGTCGCTGAGGAGACCACCGCCGCAGCAGTGAGACCCTAGAACGCCAAACGGCCCCACTCCTTGCCGGGAGGGGGCCGTGGCGCCGCCGAAGCGGGCATATCAGGGAACCTAAAGCCCCCCGATATCGCCAGACACTCCCTCGGGAGTCAAGCTTGAACCTCGGTTCAGGCAACGGTGGTGGCTTGTCTGGTGAACGGAGCGCTTGCCGGCGCCTCCGATCGATCTGCCGCGGCCCGAAAGGGCCGAACGATGATCTATGCCGAGATGAAAGACGCGATCGCCCGGGCGCTGCCGGGGGCGCTACCGGCTTTGCGGGAACAGCTCTACGCCCTGAACGGCGCCGGGCGCATCAGCGACCGGGACGCGGGCGAGCTCGACGACGCAATCGAGGCGCGCCGCACTGCCGGCCGAGCGTCACCCGCTCCCGCGCCCCCGCCCTCCCCCGCCGTGCCGATCGGCGCCGTCATGGCTCGCGCCTCGATCTTCCCGCCTCGCCTCCGCCCCCGCATCAGCGACCGCCCCGGCGCGAAGCTCCGCCGCCGGCGCGTTGCCTATTCCGGCCCGATCCCGCCGGGGCTCGCCGAGCGGTTCACGGTGGGTGAGATCGCCGTGCTCGGGATCGTCGCGAACGAGATCGCGGCCAAGGGCCGATGCGACCGCTCGGTGGCCGAGATCGCCCAGCGCGCCGGTGTCTGCACGCGGCTGGTGCAGCAGGCGATCAAGGAGGCCCGCCTGCAGGGCCTCATGTCGGTCGAAGAGCGCAAACAGAAAGGCGGCAAGCACCTCACGAACGTCATCCGCGTGCTCTCCCGCGAATGGGCGGCGTGGCTTGCCCGGCGCAGCAAGACGAGGGGGGTGGGTGAATCGAAGTTCGCCCCTCTGGATACGAGGAGATTCTTTCTCTCTTTAGAATCGAGAGCGGCGTTGCGCGGAAGCCGCGCGACGGGTTTTCAGAGGGGGGATTCGGGATCCGGTGGGGCTGAGCGAGCGGCGGAGCGTCCGCGATTCTAGCCTGAGACGGCCGACAGCCCTGGAATCGCGAGCGCCGGACCCTGAGGAGGATCCGGCGCTTGGTGAGGGATTCGGGATCGGGTCGAGGTGATCAGCGCTTCGTGTTGCGCCGGCCGTCCTCCGGGACGAGCGAGAGATCAAGACCCTCGGCATAGCCCTTCGCGGCGAGCGCCTCGATCACGAGGTACTTCACCGAGACCTTGCGCTTGGCCGATTCCATCTTGAGCGCGAGCCAGATGAGGTCGGGCACTTCGAGCCGCAGCGGGCTCACCGGGCCGTCGTACATCGCGGGCGACGGCGCGGGAGCGGCCGGCGCTTGGACAGGCATCGGCTCCGCCGCAGGCTCGGGCGGCGCGAGCGGGCGCGCGAACCCGGCCTCCGCCCCGCCGGCGACGAGTTGTGCGAGGTCCTCGGGGTTGGTGCGCGGGCGCGGAGCGCGGCCGAGCGGGATGGGTTTGGCGGGCGTGGACATCAGGCGGCAGCCGCGTCAGCGGGGGTGATGACGGCGAGGATCTCGTCGAGCGCGCGGGTGATCTCGGCCGCGGCCTTCGGATCGCCGTCGGGCTCAAGCGGGGTGAGCCCGTTGAAATGCATCGCCTGGTAGGCGTTCGGACGCCGGATCGTCTCGGTCGCCAGCACCGGAATGCCGGCGTCGACCACCTCCTGCCGGGCGTGCTTGGCGACCCGGCTCGCGATCGTCGCCATGCCGGTGAAGATGACGCGTGCCGGGATCGGGCGCTTTACGAACTTCTCGGCCCGCCTGACCTCGGCGTGAGTCCGAAACACCTCCTGAAGGTCCATGCCCGAGATGCCGGACGGGATCACGACGATGTCGCTCTCGGCGATCGCGTAGGTTACAGCCTTGGACGCGGCGCCCTCCAGATCAATGACGACGAGGGCGTAGCGCTCGACCGCCTCGGCGATCCGGTCCTGCATGGACAATTCGGTGACGCCGGAAATCACGTCGACGCCCCCTCCCCTCCCCTCGCGGTCGGCTGCCTCGCGCCAGGCGCGGACGTGGCCGTTCGGGTCGGCATCAAGGATGACCGCGGGGGCGCCGCGCTTCGCGGCAGCCGAGGCGAGGCAGATCGCAAGCGTCGTCTTGCCGACGCCTCCCTTAGTCGAGCACAGGCTGACGACGGGCATGAGGGCTCCTTCACGGATGGGCGGGCGCCGACCTGGGCGCGTGCCGGCTTGAGCGCATGGGCGGACAGGCGCACGCCCGGGCGCTCGGATAGGCGTAAGGGCGGAGTCACAACAAAGCATGAAGGCGCGCGCACGAAAAGGCGGAACGGCTTGTTTGCGGTCGCCTTGGCGCCTTTCTGTGTGAGCGCCGTCATGGGCGTTTGTGCAAATGGGCATGGAGTCGTGCGCCGCAAAAGGCTTTTGTTCTCTCGCGCTGAAAGGCGCGCGCCTAAATGTACATTTGATCAGGATGGGGTGAGCTCCGCCCTCGATCCGTTCCGCCGAACGCCCCGTCCCTAGCGCTTGGGGTACACCCTGATGAGACAGGCATATGAGACAACCTTGAGCGTCTCAACAGGATTGAAAATCGAGGCTTGAGACAGCTAGGAGTGAAGCTCTAGATCCTGGTGAGACGAACGATGGGCAAAATCGGCTACGCACGCGTCAGCACCACAGATTAGGACCTCTCCCTCCAGCTCGCCGCCCTCTCCGCCGCTGGATGCGGCGTCATCCGGTCCGAAAAGATCACCGGATCCACCGTCACCGGACGCGCCGAGCTGCGCACCGTCCTCGACTTCATCGGTACCGGCGATACCCTCGTGGTCACCCGCATCGATCGCCTCGCCCGATCCCTCGGTGACCTCCAGGACATCGTCCGCGAACTCAAGGCCAAGGGCGCCTCCCTCGTCGCCACCGAGCAGCCGATCGACACCGGCACTGCCGCCGGCAAAGCCTTCCTCGACATGCTCGGGGTGTTCGCCGAGTTCGAGACCAACCTGCGGCGAGAGCGCCAAATGGAGGGGATCGCCAAGGCCAAGGCCGCCGGCGTCTACAAGGGCGGCAAGACCCGCATCGAGGCCGACGAGATCCGGCGCTTGGCAGGGGAGGGGATAGGTCCTTCGGCGATTGCCCGACAGCTGGGAATAGGCCGAGCCAGCGTCTATCTGTAGCGGCGCGCAATCGAACTGTGGCGGAGGCGCAATCGAGGGCGTTTTCCGGCGCACGATCGGTGAGACTGGAGA
>NZ_SRLB01000073.1 GCF_004745635.1 Methylobacterium nonmethylotrophicum
CTCGGGGCCGAGCCGTTCGTCTCGGCGCCCCGTCGGTGAGCGGTCGTTTAAGGGTAGCCGGCTCGCCTGTCAACACGTTCGAGCCCGGAGGCTTCGTTCCGTGCGACGGGAGGCGTGGCCAGAGCTGCCGCGGCCTCCGCGACCGGCTTGTACCCTAAGTGGGTATACTCGCACGGCGTTCAAGGGGCGGTGTCAGACCCTATGAGAGCGACATCGACCGAGGCCGGAGCCACTCGGACCCGCAACTCACCCTTCCGTCGGGCACCGTCGCGCGCGGTGGTGCAGCAGGTTGAGCACCAGGGCGGTCCAGCCGGTCTGGTGCGAGGCGCCGAGGCCGCGGCCGGTATCGCCGTCGAAGAACTCGTAGAACAGCAGCGCCTCGTCGTCGCCGTCCGGCGGGCGGGGCGCGTCGCCCAGCGCCGGGCGGCGCCCGGTCGCGTCCCGGGCGAACAGCGCGATCAGCCGGTCCTCGAGGGCGTCGGCGATCGCCGCCAGGGACAGGAGCTGCCCCGACCCGGTCGGGTGCTCGACCCGGAAGTCGTCGCCGTAATAGGCGTGGAAGCGCCGGAGCGAGTCGATGATCAGATAGTTCATCGGCAGCCAGACCGGCCCGCGCCAGTTCGAGTTGCCGCCGAACATCCCCGACGTGGAATCGGCCGGGTCGTAGCGCACCGTGAAGGAGGCACCGAGCGCGTCGAGGGTGAAGGGCCGGGCCTGGTGCGCCTTCGAGAGCGAGCGCACGCCGAAGGGGGACAGGAACTCCGCCTCGTCGAGCATGCGGCGCAGGAGCGCCTTCATCCGCCGGCCGCGCAGGAGCGACAGGAGCTTGCGGTCGCCGACGCCGCCCTCGGTCCAGCGCGAGACCAGCCGGGCGAGGTGGGGGCGGTTCTGCAGCACCCAGTGCAGGCGCCGGGCGAAGTCCGGCAGGCGCTGCAGCATCGAGGGCTCGATCACCTCGACGGCGAAGAGAGGCACCAGCCCGACCATCGAGCGCACCCGCAGCGGGATCATGCGCCCGTCCGGCAGATCGACCTGGTCGTAGTAGAACTCGTCCTCCTCGTCCCAGAGGCCGAAGCCCTCTCCGCCCATGTCGGTCATCGCCTCGGCGATGAGCAGGAAGTGCTCGAAGAACTTCGAGGCGGTGCTCTCGTAGACGTCGTTGTGCAGGGCGAGCTCGAGGGCGATGCGCATCATCGTCAGCGCGTACATCGCCATCCAGGCGGTGCCGTCGGCCTGGTGGACGAGGCCGAAGCCCGGGGGAGGGCGCGAGCGGTCGAACACCCCGACATTGTCGAGGCCCAGGAAGCCGCCCTGGAAGACGTTGCGGCCGGTCGCGTCCTTGCGGTTCACCCACCAGGTGAAGTTGATCAGGAGCTTGTGGAAGACGCCCTCCAGGAAGGCGAGGTCGCCGCGCCCGCCGCGCCGGTCGCGGTCGATCTCGAACACCCGCAGCACCGCCCAGGCATGGACCGGCGGGTTGGTGTCGCCGAACTCCCACTCGTAGGCCGGGAGCTGGCCGTTCG
The DNA here is from genome assembly GCF_004745635.1 of Methylobacterium nonmethylotrophicum. Taxonomy (GTDB): domain Bacteria; phylum Pseudomonadota; class Alphaproteobacteria; order Rhizobiales; family Beijerinckiaceae; genus Methylobacterium; species Methylobacterium nonmethylotrophicum. The sequence goes on from NZ_SRLB01000073.1 coordinate 1,524, forward strand.
GGTGCATGTACCACTCGCGGGTCAGGAGCAGGAGCTGCGCCTTCGCGAAGTCCGGATCGAGCAGGGCAAAGGGGATGCAGTGGAAGGCGAGGTCCCAGGCGGCGAACCAGGGATATTCCCACTTGTCCGGCATCGACAGGACGTCGGCGGCGGCCATGTGGGCCCAGGCGGTGTTGCGGCCGCGGCGCCGCTCCGCCGGCGGAGGGGGCTGGAGCGGGTCGCCCCGCAGCCACAGGCCGACATCGTAGCGGTAGAGCTGCTTGGTCCAGATCAGGCCCGCGGCGGCCTGGCGGTAGATCCGGCGCTCGTCCGGATCGGTCATGCCGTCCTGGAGGGCGTCGTAGAAGGCGTCGGCCTCGGCGAGGCGCCGGGCCACCACCGCGCCGGCGCGGTCGACCGGGCGGGGCGTGCCGCCGGCGCAGAGGCGCAGGCGAACGACCGCGCGGCCGCCCGCCGGCAGGGTGAGGGCGTAGTGCAGGCCGAGCTTCGTGCCGCCCTCCGACACCACGGCGTCGGTGTCGCCCGCGACGATCGCCGCGTTGAGCCCGTCCTTGAACGGGCCGAGCGCGCCGGGCCGTCGCGGGTTGGTCTCGTTCTCGCAGAACAGCAGCGCCGGCGCGCCGTCATAGGTCAGCCGATAGGGCCCGAGCCGCGGATGCTCGCACGCGATGCTGCCGTCCGGGCGCGCCGTCAGCCGGGGCCGCCAGGCCTCACCCCCCTCGCGCCAGGACCAGGTGTTGCGAAACCAGAGCTGGGGCACGAGGTGCAGGACAGCGGGCTCGGGGCCGCGGTTCACCGCCGTGACGACGACGTGGATGTCGTCGGCCTCCGCCTTGGCGTATTCGACCGTGACGTCGAAGAAGCGCAGGCCGTCGAAGACGCCCGTCTCCTCGATCTCGTATTCGGGCGCGTCGCGGCCCCGTCGGCGGCTCTCGGCGAGCAGCGCCTCGTACGGGAAGGCGCCTTGCGGGTAGCGGTAGAGATACTTGAGGTAGGCGTGGCTCGGGACCGCGTCGAGGTAGTGGTAGACCTCCTTGACGTCCTCGCCGTGGTTGCCCTCCTCGTTGGTCAGGCCGAAAAGACGCTCCTTCAGGATGCGGTCCTGCCCGTTCCAGAGTGCGAGGGAGAGGCACATCAGCCCGTGATCGTCGGTGAGCCCGGCGATGCCGTCCTCGCCCCAGCGATAGGCGCGAAAACGCGCATCCTCGTGGGTGAGGAAGCGCCAGGCATTGCCGTCGCGGCTGTAATCCTCCCGTACCGTGCCCCACTGGCGCTCGCTGAGGTAAGGCCCCCAGAGCGACCAAGCGCGCTCGCCCCTTGCCTGCTCGGCGATGCGCCGCCGCTCGGCCCAGCCGTCCGGCCCGCTCACCTCCGGTCCCCGGGCGCGCGCGTTACTCTGAGGAAGGGCTGACGATGCATGGGGCGGCCGCGTGCGAGGATCGAGGCCCGCCGCCATGCATCTTCGGCGCCAGGAATCTTGAGCGCCAGGGCCGATCAGTCTCGCAGGGACGCCGCGAAGGCCCTCACGTCCTCGGCGAGGAGATCGGGCTGCTCGAGGGCGGCGAAGTGGCCGCCCCGCGGCATCTCGGTCCAGCGGCGGAGATCCGAGAACATCGTGGCCTGCGCCAGCGAGCGCGGCGGGCGCACCATCTCCTTCGGGAAGGCTGCGTAGGCCGTCGGCACCCGCACCTTTTCGCCGTCAGGGACCGGCCAGGGCCGGTGCATGCGGGAGTAATAGGGGTGGAACGACGAGCCGATCGCGCCGGTGAACCAGTAGAGCGAGATGTTGGCGAGCATCCGGTCGCGGGAAACGGCGTTCTCGATGGTGCCGTCGCAATCCGACCAGGACCGGAACTTTTCCGCGATCCAGGCCGCGAGGCCGGCGGGCGAATCGGTCAGGGCGAAGGCGAGGGTCTGGGGCTTGGTGCCCTGGATCCACTGGTAGCCGGTCTCCTCCTTGAGCCAGGCGGCGACGCGGGCGTAGTGGGCGGCCTCCTCCGGCGTCGCGTCGCGGCCGGTGAGGTCGCGGCGCACCGGCAGCATGTTGAGGTGCAGGCCCTCGACCCTTTCCGGATGGCGCCAGGCGAGCCGCGTGGTGATGAAGGCGCCCCAGTCGCCGCCTTGCGTCATGAAGCGCGGGTAGCCGAGGCGCGTCATCAGCTCTGCGAGATGGTCGGCGATCTCCTCGACGCCAAGGCGCGGCTGGCCGGGGCGGAAGGACAGGCCGTAGCCGGGGAGCGAGGGCGCCACCACCGTGAAGGCGTCCTCCGGCCTTCCGCCGAAGCGGGCCGGGTCGGTGAGGCGCGGGACGATGTCGAGGAACTCGAAGACCGAGCCGGGCCAGCCGTGGCAGAGGAGGAGCGGCCGCGGGTTCGGGCCGTTGCCCGGCACGTGCAGGCAGTGGATGTCGATCTCGCCGACCCGCAGCGTGATCTGCGGGAAGGCGTTGAGCGCCGCCTCCTGCGCGCGCCAGTCGAAGCGGTCGCGCCAGTAGGCGATCAGGTCGGCGAGGTAGGTCACGTCGGTGCCGTAGGTCCAGGGTGCCTCGGGCGCCTGGTCGGGCAGGCGGGTGCGGGCGAGGCGCTCGCGCAGGTCGGCGAGGGCGGCATCCGGAACGTGGTAGGTGAACGGCTCTCCCGTCATCGGCGGCTCCTCCCTGTCATGCGCCGGACCGCATGTCGCGGCCGGCTGCGCCGTGCTAGGCGCCCTCGCAAAGGTTCCGCTCCCGCGGCGGATCTCAAGGGAGGAGGGCGAGAATGGCTCAGTATCGCATCGCCACGATCGAGGGCGACGGCATCGGGCCCGAGGTGACGCAGGCGGCGATGACGGTGCTCCGGGAGGCCTGCGGCGCCGGCACCCTCGCGTTCCAGATGCTGGAGGGCGGCGCCGGGCACTACCAAAGAAGCGGCGAGGTGCTGCCGGAAGAGACTTTCGCCGCCTGCCGCGACGCCGACGCGATCCTGCACGGGGCCGCCGGCCTGCCGGGCGTGGTCTATCCGGACGGCACCGAGGTCGGCAACGACCTGCACCTTCGCCTGCGCTTCCGCCTCGACCTCTACGCCAACGTGCGCCCGATCAAGCTCCTGCCCGGCGTGCTCTCGCCGCTGCGCGCCTTCGAGGGCGGCGGCATCGACTACGTCATCGTGCGCGAGAACACCGAGGGGCTCTACGCCAGCCGCGGCGCCGGGGTGGTGCTGCGCGACGAGATCGCCTCGGACAGCCTCGTGATCACCCGCAAGGGCACCGAGCGGGTGGCGCGCTTCGCCTTCGATCTGGCCGCCAAGCGCAACGGCGCGCCGAAGGACGGGCAAAGCCGCGTCACGGTCTGCGACAAGGCCAACATCCTGCGCAGCTACGCCTTCTTCCGCCGCATCTGCGAGGAGGTCCACGGCGACCATCCAGGCATCGCGATCGACTACGCGTACGCCGACGCGATCACCGTGCACATGCTCAAGCGGCCGGACTTCTACGACGTGATCGTGGCCGAGAACATGTTCGGCGACATCATCTCGGATCTCGGCGCCGCCACGGTCGGCGGCATGGGCATCTCGCCCTCGGGCGAGATCGGCGACGCGCACGCCCTGTTCCAGGGCGCCCACGGCTCGGCACCGGACATCGCCGGGCAGGATGTGGCGAGCCCGGTCGCCACCATCCTGTCGGGGGCGATGATGCTGCGCTGGCTCGCCGACCGAAAAAACGACGCGGGTCTCGCCGCGGCGGCGGAGCGGGTCGAGGCGGCGGTCGGAGCCGTGCTCGCCGAGGGCCGCGCGGTGCCGCGCGACCTCGGCGGGAGCGCGCGCTGCACCGAGGTCGCGGAGGCGGTGCGCCGCGCGCTCGGCTGAGCTTTTCTCTCACGGAGATCGAAACACATGACCAAGCAGAGCGTAGGGATCGTCGGCGTCGGGCTGATGGGGCACGGCATCGCCCTCAACCTCGCCCGCAAGGGCTGGCCGCTGGGCTACCTCGATCATCCGGGCAACCAGCCGACGGGTGACCTCGACGCGCTGGGGGCGACGCGCCACGCCGACCGCGCGGCGCTGGCGGGTGCGAGCGAGGTGGTGATCCTGTGCGTCACCGGCACGCCGCAGGTCGAGGACGTGCTCTTCGGCGAAGCGGGGCTCCTCGCCGCCCTACGGCCCGGCACGGTGGTGGTCGATTGCTCGACCGCGGTGCCGGCGTCGACGGCGCGGGTCGCCGCGGCCGTGGCCCAGGCCGGCGGGCGCTTCCTCGACGCGCCGATGACCCGCACCCCGAAGGAGGCGGCGGAAGGGCGGCTCAACCTGCTGGTCGGGGCCGAGCCGGACCTGTTCGCGGCGATGCAGCCGCTGCTCTCGGCCTTCGCGGAAAACATCTTCCATGCCGGGAGCGAGGCGGGAGCCGGACACACCCTGAAGCTCCTGCACAATTTCGTCTCGCTCGGCTCCGTCGCGCTGATCGCCGAGGCGGCGGCCTGCGCCGGCAAGGCCGGCATCGCCCCCGAAATCCTGGTCGAGGTGCTGCGCAAGGGCGGCGGCCACGGCGCGGCGCTCGACCGGCTCTCGCCCTACCTGCTCGCCGGCGATTCCTCGCCGATGAGATTCTCGATCGCCAATGCCCGCAAGGACCTGAGCTACTACGTGGCGATGGCCGAGGGCTTGGGCGCCGAGCGCGCCGTCGCCGAGGGGGTCTTCGCCGATCTCGACGGCCTGGTCGAGGCCGGGCACGGGGCCGACCACCTGCCCCTCCTCGTCAAGCACTTCTCCGCGAAGGGCTGATCCGTCGCTTGCCCGGCGGGGGAGGCCGGGTATCGTCGCGGCCCCCACACGGGAGTTGTTTCGATGCCCGACCTCTCCGCCTTCCCGATCACCGTGCGCTGGCCGGCCCGCCACCCGGACCGGATCCAGCTCTACTCCTTCCCGACGCCGAACGGCGTGAAGGTCTCGATCGCGCTGGAGGAACTCGGCCTCGCTTACGAGGCGCACACCGTCCAGATCGGCAAGAACGAGACCTGGACGCCCGAATTCCTGTCGCTCAACCCCAACGGCAAGATCCCGGCGATCCTCGACCCGGACGGGCCCGGCGGCAAGCCGCTGGCGCTGTTCGAATCGGGCGCGATCCTGCTCTACCTCGCCGAGAAGACCGGGCGGCTGATCCCGGGCGATGCCGCCGGGCGCTACGAGACCCTGCAATGGGTCTTCTTCCAGATGGCGGCGGTCGGGCCGATGTTCGGCCAGCTCGGCTTCTTCCACAAGTTCGCCGGCCGCGAGATCGAGGACAAGCGGCCGCTCCACCGCTACCGCGACGAGTCCAAGCGTTTGCTCGGCGTGCTGGAGACGCGGCTTGCCGGGCGCGACTGGATCATGGGCGAGTACACCATCGCCGACATCGCGCTCATCGGCTGGGTGCGCAACCTGATCGGGTTCTACGAGGCGCGGGAGCTGGTGGAGTACGACGCCCTGAGAAACGTCCCGGCCTGGCTGGAGCGCAGCCTCGCCCGGCCGGCGGTGCAGCGGGGCCTGGAGATCCCGCCGCGGGGATGAGGCTGAAGCGGTGCGGCCCTCGCGGCCGCATCGCTTCAGCAGAATTGCAAGCACGGTCCGCGACACTGCGATCTATCGGCGGTCGCGCACCTCCGACCCTCAAACCTCATCCTGAGGTGACCGGCGATCGAAGATCGCGCCGCGTGCGGCAGCCTCGAAAGTCGTCCGTGAAGAAATCGCTCAGGCGGCTTGGCTGCTTGGCGGGTCGGATCTGACCATGCGGAGTGCGGCGGCGAGCAGGAGAGACAGCAAAAGCCTGA
>NZ_SRLB01000074.1 GCF_004745635.1 Methylobacterium nonmethylotrophicum
GCCGGCCAAGCTACCCGTGGTGGAAAGGCCCACGGTCCACTAACATTCCACTCGGGCCACCTCGTGGGGGCTGATCACTGGCCCGAAGCGGCCGACAAGGCGCGGTACCTGTTGGAACGGTTCGCCGCTGCGCTCTCCTGCGACGATCCTCGCTTACAAAGCATGGTGGCTGCCGTGTTGTCCGACTTCACGCGACTGTCGGAGCCGAACGAACTTGATGAACGATACCTCGAAACACCTGATGTTTGAGCAGGAAGGTTCAGATGAGCAACGATCGACCCCGCGGAAACCGTGAAGCCAAGAAGCCGAAGAAGGCGAAGCCGAAAACCATCGCAGCAGCTCCGACCACCAAGGGCCAGATCGTGACAAACGGCAAATCTGGCGCTAAGAATTAAATCCTGATACAAACGCCTGCTGATAGGCACATCCAGGGTGCCAGAAATGGCCGCGAAGACTGTGTTGCAGGTCTGCGAGAAAATCGTGGATATTTATATAAGATACTCCTGCGTTCAGTATTTCCGGTCCTAATGTCATCATCCATCGCCGAGCAAGGCAGGAGCCGGACAGGCGGACGCTGGACAAATCTCTTAGGCTGTCGCATGGATTATGACAGCGGCATCAAATCCAGTTTGATTGACGCAATGTGCGGTCAATAGGTGCATCGATTGTGCAGATCGCACCGCTCTTTCCGAATGTAATTTCAACATGCCCCTTTGGATCGCGGGCGAGATTGCGCTCGATCAGCCGCGATCCGAAGCCGCGGCGCGGCGGTTCAACGACGGCAGGCCCGCCCGTTTCGCTCCCGCGCAAGCAGAGGCACGCTGGCCGGCTTGCCTTCGTCCAGGTGATCGCGACGTGGCCGGTCTGGCTAGACAGCGCACCGTACTTCACCGCGTTGGTCGCGAGTTCCTGAAACGCCATGGCGATCGCCTGCGCCACGACGTCAGAGAGGTTGGCCCCCTCCCAGGTCTCCTGGGTCAGCACATTGTGGGCGCGCGAGAGAGCCAGCAGCCGCGTTCCATGCGCATCGCGTGCTTCCTCCGTGGTGGGGGCATTGCGCGGGGTGGCAGCGAGTTCGTCCCACGTGTGGCCGACCGCCGTCTCGATTCTCGCCTATCCCCACCTCTCAGCCGATGCCCGGACAGGCAGGACGATCTCGTCGCCATCACGCTTGCGCGCGGCCATAACCCAGATCTGCGCCCGCTGCTTCAACGAGGGACATTCTTTTGCCGTTTCGTGCGTCCGACACGGACCGGCGGGCGAGCCGTACGGGATGGTGCTCGTGCGTGCGCGGCCGTGGCAGGGATGATCCCTAGGTTCCCACCGAATGGTATGAGCCACGAGGGTGCGACATCTATCGAGCCTGGGGCATCGACGAGCCGCCAGAGCAGGGGGTGCTATGCTGCAGGATGGTCGCGTAGAGCCCGCTTCCGGCCTTCCCCACACGTGGCTGTTCGCCCGGGCCGCCCCCTGCGATCTCACCCTCAGTCGCATCACATCTGTCGGACGGATTGACCACGTCGCCGCAGGCGCACCCCTCTACGATGAGGGCGATGCCAGCGAGTTCGTGTATGGGGTGGTTGCCGGGATGGTGCGTACCGTCAGCATCGGGCGTGATGGCAAGAGGCTCGTGCGCGGGTTCTATCTATCCGGCGAGCTCTTGGGGATGGAGCAGGCCCGGCTCCATGCCTCTTCCGCCGAAGCGATCGGCGACACGCGGGTCGTACGCTGCTCCCGCTCGAGGTTCGATGCGCTTGCGGCGTCGGATGTACAGGTCGCGAGCGAACTCTGGTCGTGGCTGCTGCGGACAACCCAGCGCGCCGAAGATCTCTCCGTGCTCGGTCGCGCCAGTGCCGCTCAGAAGCTCGCGTATTTTCTCATCGACTTCGCGTGCAGGGTCTCGGCCGCCCGAAGGATCGAGTTGCCGATGTCGCGCACCGACATAGGGGACTATCTCGGCCTCTCGAGCGAGACTGTGAGCCGCACGTTTACGACGCTGCGCCATACCGGGCTGATCGCCACGAACGGGCGCTTCGTAACAGACGACTGCTCTCATCGCGAGCTCCTGCCCTGAGGCCGTATGCCAAGCAAAGAGAGATACAGGCTGCCTGTCGTCAGATCATCCGGGCGGTACCTACGGTGTTCTCCGGAGCGCGATTGGCGCCAGTTTCCAGGGAGGGCGCCTTTTCGAAGCAACCGAGGCGGTTCAGATCTCGAACGTCTGACCGTCTGAAACCGCCTGAGACAGCCGACTCCTTCGATCGTCAACGTCGCTGCCGTCGTTCCAGACGGGCGGAAGCAGGAGTTTGAGGCCCAGGGCGACGCCGTACTGGATCGGCCATGAGTCCTTCGTGCTCATCGGAGTCTCCGAAGGTGCGTGGTAGAGGAGGTCGACCACATGCCAGAAGGCTGCGCGCTCGGCTGGCGCGACGCCGCTCAGGATGGTCCGGATGTCGGACATTGCACCAGTCGCATTCGTTGCAAGGTCAACGGGCGTGAGGGGATGCTGAGAAGCGGCCATGTGGTACTCCGCGGGTGCGAGAATAATTTTTAAAATAACTACGAGTATGCAGGCGCCAATGCGGGCTTTTACTAAGTAGAAATCCCGAATCATTTGCCTCTTTCGGCCTCTCTCAAGGGATTGATTCTGTCGTTTCGGCGGCGAGATCGCGTCGACGGAACTTGTCGCAGACGCACTGAGACGTAACGTCAGGGCGAATGCCCCGCATGACCCGGACAAGGCACTGTCACCGACGCATGTGTCGCTGGCCGAGCTGATGCGGCACAACGCCAAAGGCCCAACCGCCAAGTAGCGTCCCATGAGCCTGGCGCTGTGCTGCAGATTGTTTGGCATCCGCGTGACGGTTGGAGCCGACCGGCCAGGATTTCATCGACGCTGTCGATCTCGGCTCCCTCAAGCAGGGCATCCGCGCCAGCACCTGTACCGGCTCGGCTGCCCTCTCGGATCTACAGCATGGGAAGCCGGCGCGGCCGCGGTCCGAGCGGGAACGCTGCGTCGAGCCGTGCGATCTCGGCGTTCGTCAGCGACAGCGCGCCAGCGCCCGCGTTGTCGGCGGCGTGCTCGGGGCTGGACGCCTTCGGGATCGTGAAGGAAGACGGCCGCCGTAACAGAAACCGGAGCGCGACCTGGCGTGCGGTCGCGCCGTGGTGGGCTGCGATGCTCTCCAGCACGCGGCCGCCCGGCGTGTGCGGGCCGGGGAAGCTGCCATGGCCGAAGGGGCTGTAGGCGACGACGGCGACGCCGTGCTCCTCGCACCAGGGCTGCACGGCGTGCTCGATCGCACGCTCCTCCAAATGGTAGAGCACCTGATTGCAGGCGATCCGGCCCTCGCCGCCGGCTTTCCAAGCAGCAGCGAGGTCGGACACGTCGAAGTTGCTCACCCCCCAAGACAGGATCTTGCCCTGCTCGCGCAGCCTTTCGAAGCCGGCGAAGGTGTCCTCGAGCGGGTGCGGACCGGGCCAGTGCAGGAGGTAGCAGTCCAGCCTGTCGGTGCGCAGGCGTGCGAGCGAGCGCTCGCAGGCCGCCACGGTCCCGGACCGCGAGGCATTGCTGGGGAGAACCTTGGAAACGAGGAAAACCTCGTCGCGCCGTCCGATGATCGCCTCGCCGACCACGATCTCGGCATCGCCGTACATCTCGGCGGTGTCGATGTGGGTCATGCCGAGATCGAGGCCTCGGCGCAGGGCAGCGACCGCGGTGGGCCGGTGCGCGTCGTCGATGTACCAGGTTCCCTGGCCGATCACCGCAACGTCGCGCGGCACGGAACCAAGCGGGCGCCGCTCCATGGTCTCTCCTCCTGGCGGGATGCGACGCGAGAGGACCCGAACAGTCCGACCACTCCGCGGCAGGAGAACGTTGGCGGCCGCACCTTGGTTTGATAGGGGATGTCCCGCAGGATGTTCCCTTGTTCGCGCGAGCCGACAAGCTTCAGTGCTCGGGCAACGTCACCCGTTCGATCTCTCACCTGTCGCGGGGTGATCAGGCGGGCGTCCCAATCCGACGGCGTCAAGCCCGTGCAATAAGCCGTCGCCAGAACCTCGGACGGCGCCTTGGCGCCGAACAACTCCATCTGCGCACGCGGCGGGCGTCAGGCGGCTGAGGTCGCTCCGATGGCTGGCCAGGCTCGTCATCCCTGCCTCGCGGCACCTTGCGTTGCGTTGTGCGATGCTGGCCAAGCGCCCGGCCCATGCGGCGTTCGGGGACGTGCAGGACGTCCCTGCCATGCTCGATGCCTGCGCGGGGCTCGGACGCCTCCCTGGGCCGCCTCCTACAGGAACAGCTTGTCGGGGATGAGGTCCGCGATTGCCGTGGCCACGCTCGAGCCTTGCGAGACCGAAACATCGACCTGCCGCAGCTTGGCGCAGACATCTTCAGGATTATGCCGTTTCCCGTCGCCGTCATGACCGGAAAGCCATACTTTGCGGCTGACCGCTCCAGCAGGGACGGATCATGTGCGCACCACGACTGACGGACAACGACCTAAATACTGACGGACATCAGGGCCTCCTTTGGCGACCCGGCTACACTTGATCGAAGCCGCGATAGCACTCGGGACGCGCTTGATGGTTCTTCGGGCAATCGGACCGGTCGACGCAGATGTATACCCTTGGAGGCCGACTTTCGCATGCGGATCACGATCGCCAAGATAGGCGCTGACCCACGCGACAGCGACGACGTTGCGCTGCAAAAGATAATACTCGTCAGCGTTGTTTTGACATCCGCCGTGGCAGCAGCGGTATGGGGTCTCGTTTACATAGCCGCAGGAGCGCGGATCGCCGGTGCCGTCCCCGCGGCGTACTGCGTGTTGTCGCTGGTCGATACAATCCTGTTCGGGGTGTTTCGCTGCTATGCATTCTATCGATTTACGCAGCTGATGCTGATCTTGCTGCTTCCGTGCCTGATGATGATATGTCTGGGTGGTTTCCAGAATTCGAGCGCTGTCATCCTCTGGTCCACGCTCTGTCCACTGGGCGCCCTCGTCGTTCATGATCTTCGCGCTGCACGCCTTTGGTTCTTACTCTTCCTCGCCCTGCTCGCCAGCAGTGCGCTTCTGCCGCCTCCCGGCAACTCTACGGATTTGCCTTCGCCGCTGGTCGCCTTTTTCTTTGTTCTGAACATCGGCTGCGTCGTAAGCGTTGTATTTTCAATGTTGTATTATTTCGTTAAAACAAAAAATATGCTCCAAGTTCGCTCGGAAATGCTGCTTTCAAACATTATGCCCGTCGAAATATCAAATATACTCAAAGGCGAATATCGCACGATTGCCGATCAGTACGACGATGCGAGTATCTTGTTTGCTGATTTGGTGCAATTTACCCCCATGGCTCAGTCGATGTCACCCATGGAGTTGGTCGAGCTGCTCGATGAGGTCTTTATGTGCTTCGACTTGTTGGTTGAAAAATATCAATTGGAAAAGATCAAGACCATCGGCGATTGCTATATGGTTGTGGCCGGCGTGCCGCGCCAGCGGGCCGACCATGCCCACGCGCTGGTGCGCATGGCGCTTGAAATGCAAGCGTGCGTGGCTGAGCGTGAGTTCTGCGGCAGGCTCCTCACATTCCGCATCGGCATGAACTCGGGGCCCGTGGTAGCAGGCATCATCGGCCGGAAGAAATTCATCTACGATCTGTGGGGCGATGCCGTGAACATTGCCAGTCGCATGGAATCTCATGGCCAGAGCAAGGCCATTCAGATCACGCATGCAACGTACAAGCTGATCAAAGACGACTTTGTTTGCGAATCGCGCGGGACGATCAGCGTCAAGGGATCGGGTGCAATGGAGATCTGGCACGTTTTGGGTGAAAGATCCGGTCGCCCGGAGATGCTTGTCGCGTGATGTATCGTTAAAACGTGCGGCTGATCCTGTGCATTTTGTTCTAGAACGTCGCGAAGTAATCCAGATCTCGATAAGCGGCAGTCCAGACTTTCCGGGTCAGAGCGCCGATTGCAGCGATCCGAACCCAATTTCCTTCCAGGCAACTTCGCCACGAGGGCTCGCTCCGCGCCCAGGCTGACGATCCGTGTGCTTACACAGCTTGCCGCCTTCTCGGCCGTTCGGAAGGTCTGCGCGCCGGCGGCCTGATCGGCCCTGGGCGATCGGGACTGTGCCCATGACACACTGAAACGATCTCCCGTATGCCGAGCAGCGACTACGCCGTGCCGGCCAGATGCATGTCTTGCGCAGCCACGGCTATCTGGCTCGGTCCCAAGCCGTCGATGCCCTGATGTGATCCCACAAATTCCTGGCCGCCCCAGTCCTTCGCGTAAGAGATAGTGGTACGCCAGCAAACGCTGACGTGAAATGGCCTGAGTACAATTGGACTTGCTGGCGGAACGAGCCTAAAATACCTGGATCACCAGCTCGGTCCGAGCCCGTAGGCACTGGTGGCTGGGAGCGACGTGTGCTCCCGCCTGCTTCGCGTGAGCACGACGATGCCCGATCTTGAGCGGCACGCTCTGGTTGAGCTGGGATTGCCCCGTTTCTGGTTCTTGCTCACTTTGCGTGGATGGCGGTGGATTGACTCGGGCCGCTGAAGGGTAGGCCTGCCCTCCCCATCGTG
>NZ_SRLB01000075.1 GCF_004745635.1 Methylobacterium nonmethylotrophicum
ACGACACCTTCGCCACCCTCCTCAAGACCATCCGCGCCTGATCGCTTCTGGCGCTCACCTCGTCGTCGACAAGGTCAGCCCGCTCGTGCACCGCGCCCAACCCCGTGGGTAATTACGAAAATAGGTCGATTATTGAATAAGACCGGCGCTTATACTGATAAGACCAGAGCGTAATACTGCGTCATGCCTTCCCGACGGCTTGCTCCACAAGCCTTATTGTATCGAACAGCCGCGCGCGCAGCTCACGTGCGGAGGCAATTGGAACGAGAACGGCCAGTTCTCGGCCGTCTGCACCCTCGAACCTCACGGCGAGCGTCTTGCCGGAGTCGATCGCTTCGACCTTCAACAGCCGGGACACCGCGAGGACAACCGGCGGCTTGTCACCCATGGCGAGGACTCCTTGTCAGCCCTTACGGTGTAGCTACGACCACGTAGAGGCGCCAGGAGGCCCGTTCCGCATCGGCCGGCACCTACCCTGCCGCAGACCGCAAACGGCCACTGGCGAGCTTCCTACGCGCGTGTTTGCGTGGATGCGTGATTGCGTGGATGCGGGTTCACGTTCCTTCGCTGCGTCTCGTCATTCTTCTCGACAACCCGGCCGACGCACCCCATTCTGCGGGATGACGTGGTTGCGTGGATGCGTGACCACACGATCCGAGGGGAGGCCGATGCGGACGGTCGTTCTGGCAAGTCAGAAAGGCGGCGTCGGCAAGTCCACGCTTGCGGCCTCGCTTGCGGCTTGCGCTGCGAGTGACGGCGAGATGGTGGTTGCCGTCGATCTCGATCCGCAGGGATCGTTCGCAGAATGGGGCCGGCTCCGGCAGGCCGAGCGCGGTGTTGAGTCGAACCTGCGGTTCCGTGTGGTCCGCCCCGCCGATCTGTCGGACTTTCACCGCCGGGTCATGGAGCATGGCGCGACGACGACGCTCTTGATCGACACCGCCGGCACCTTCGACTCGACGGTCGATCAAGCGCTGCGCCACTCCACGCTCTGTCTCGTACCGACGCGAGCAAGCGCCCCCGACCTGAAGGCGCTCCGGCCGACGATCGAACGCCTGCGGTTCCTGGAGAGGAAGTTCGCCTTCGTCTTGAACGGCGTCGACTCTCGCTCGCCCGGGCGCACGGCCGATGCCCTGGCGGTGCTCAAGGCCGCTGGCGATGTGGCATCCGTCATCACGCAGCGAGCGGCGTTTGCCGACAGCATGGCGTCAGGATTTGGCGTGACCGAGCTGGACGCGCGCGGGGCCGCAGCGTCCGAGGTGAATGGGTTGTGGTCGTGGTTGAAGGGGAGAGGATGACGATGGCGAAGCGGCCGGCACTTGGGGTGGATCTGGCGCCCAAGGCGTCTTCACATGAACCCTCAACCACGCAAACACGCAAACCCGCAGACACGCAAAATAAGGTGGTCCCGGTGGATGACATCCCGGAGGCAACGGGCCGGGCTGGATACAAGACGCGCGTGCGGGTGGAGAAGCCGCACGTCTCGCTGTACGCTGCCCCCGAGACGCTTCTCGCGATCAAGCGCCTCGCCCTCGACAAGGGGACGACCGCGCAGGCGCTCTACCGCCGCGGCCTCTACCTGATGCTCCAGGAAAACGGGCTGTACCTCGACAAGGCCGAGGACGACGTGTGATCGCGTAAACACGCAACCACGCAAACCCGCTGCGACAGGGGTGACGCTTTCATCCCTACTCGGGGCAGTTGGCCACATCTCCTGCTAGTGGACACGCAACCACGCGTCCTCGCTAGACAGCTTGGCGGTGAGATCGTCCACCGCCCTATCCCGGTCATCGGTCAGAGATCAGCCGACAGACCAGCCCAGGATCTGCGTGCACGCATGCAGGTCGACGTGCACGAAGACTACCGGGCTTGATAGATCAGAGCCATGCCGATCCATATCAGGATCAGGCTTTTACGACGCTCAACGCTCGGATGCGCTTGACCCGCTTCCTGCGCGGCGTTTACCGTGTCGAATGGCGCTCGACCATCCCGGCCGAGTCGCCAGCGAGAAAGCGTAACCGCCGCACGATCACCACACAAGCAAAACCCCTCCCGCTTGCAGGCGGAAGGGGCTGAGGCCCGCGAGGGGCAGAAGTCGAACTAGCACCCCGACTCTCCCCGACAACGCCGCTGGAGTCAACCGAGAACGTCGTTTCTCGGAGCGGGATTGCCTTGTCTGAAACCGAGCACGCACGGCGCGTCTCGGGATGATCCGTCGCGGCCCGACGAGGGCCTGATGATGAAACACGCCACGAAGGCGGAGGCGATTCCCGCCGCAAGAACGACGACGTTGCCGCCCGCGCGGAGGCGCGCACCGTGGGTGCCATCCACCCCCGATGGTCCTTACCGGCTCCCCCATGAAGTCCGGGACCGGCTTGCGTCGTCACTGGCACCGTTCCGCAATCGAGAGGCCGCGTTCGCCCTGGCTGTCTTCCTGGCGCGCTTCTGGACGGTGCCGGGCCGGTTGATGACGGCGTTCGCCATCGATCGGCGCAGCCTCGCCGATCATCGCGACCTTGGACTGTCGGAAGCGCGCGTGCGGGGTGCCCTGAAGGCGCTTGTCGCGGTCGGCTTCCTCGATCCGGTCGAACAAGCTGCGGGCCGGCGCTACCAGCGGACCGAGCACGGCTTGCACCGTCGCCCCGTCATGCACCGCTTCGGTGCCGAGTTTGGCGTGATCTTCGATCGTGCCAACCGTCGCGCCAGGACGACGCGTGAGGCTTGTTCCGCAGCTCGGCGCCCGATCATCCCGACGACGCGTCCCGCAGCTCCACGGCCATCCTCGTCCGTTCCAGCGGCATCCCGGCCTACCGCCGTACCGATCGCAATGCCTACTCGCCCAAATTCAAATCCAAGCGGAAGCGTTCTCTATATGGGTGACCAGAATCCAGCGGAGCCGTTATCGCCTTTAGAGGCTGCAATCGAGCGACTGCGGAGGGGTGTCGGTGCCTGATGCCTCGAGGCTAGCGGACGTCCAAGCGCTGCCGAGGACGACAGAACCGCAGCAGCAGCATGGCTTGCGAACTCCGCCAAGGCTCACGGTGGACGTCGCAGATAGCGGCCCCCACTCTCCCAGCCCTACACCACGCGGCGCAGGAGCCGCCTCGGGGATAAAAATCTGCCTATTTCAAAAAAATCAGCCATTGACTAATCAGTCACGGTCGGCCATATGAAGCTCAACAGGGGGTCGCCATGCCGATCACGACGAAGCACATGCACACCCGGATGAACCAGCGTGGCATTGACAGAGCTATGGTGGAGCTGGCTCTCACCCATGGCCGCTGTGAGCAGGACAAGTACGTATTTGACCGGCGCGAGGTGGACCGGCGTCTCGAAGAGCTTGATCGCGAACGCGGTCTGCTCCTGAAGGTTCGTGACAAGGGCGGTGTGGTGGTCGTCAGTGAGGACGACAGGCTGATTACCGCTTACGGACGGCGTCAATAAAGAAAGTATATTCAATGAAGATCTTTGATCAGGCAAAATGGTTGCTGCACGCGGCCATTCGAGATACTGGTTTGAATTTAAGTAATTCGGCATCGGTTGCGGCAATCCTACTGGCATGGTCGCAGGCATCATCCGCAAGCCGGGGAGATCTGCCGCCCTTCGCCGATGTGTCAGTCGATTACATGCTCGCCCAGTGGGAGCACGCGGTTCAGACGTTTGTGCCCGACGCCACAATCTCCGAGGTTCAAACCTCCTGGAAGCCGTGGAGTCAGACTGCTCTGGAGCAGTTCCGGCGTGCGATGCTTTCCGCGCTTTCGCTTGGGCTCACCGCCGACGATCTAGCCGCGATGATCTTGGAAATGGGGGCGGCCGAGGCTTGGATCTCTCCTCAGAGTGCGACGCTGCTGACAGGCTTGCTCTGGCGGGAGAAGTTGGCAGCGGTGCGATGCGGCCTGTCCTACGCCGTGCATGTGGCGTGGCGACTCGCCCAGGCAGGGCCGGTGCACCTAGACGTCGAAAGCGTGGCCCTAGCTTCCCTCGTCCGTACCCTGGCGCGCGCCTGTTCTAGACCGCTAACGGTTGAGGTCCGCAGCCTTCCTGACTTCACCGGCGAGGTTGCACGAGCACCAGAGTTCGCCCAAGCACTCCTCTTTCCTCCGCTCGGCATGAAGATTAGTGCCCAGGGGTCAACTCTGGGGTCGGCTGGTTTCCGGGCTGACGACACGCTGACCAGCGAGGCTTATGGCGCGCTCTGGGGCGCTCGCCTCGCGCAAGGCCGCTGCTTCGTGGTGGTTGGCAACGGCTTTCTCTTCCGGACGAACAGCCGGGAGGCCGCTCTCAAGCAGGTATTGATCGAGCAGCATGGTCTGGTGGCCGTCATGGCACTGCCGCGCGGCACGTACCCGCGTAGCGGCGTAGCCATGTCAGTCCTGGTGTTTGATCAGGCTCGGGCTGACAGCCTCTCCGAACGCAACTTGCGCTTCATTGATGCCGCAGGGATCGAGGATCAGGTACAGGGTCTCGATCTGCTGACGACGGCGACGCCGAGCCGGCACGCTGTGGACATCCCTTATGCGCAGGTTCGCGAGTCCGGGTTCAACCTCTCCGTCGAGCGCTACGTGCTGGATCCTGAGGCGCAGGCGAGCTGGAACATGCTGGAGAGTCGGGATACGGTCCGGCTTGCGGACGTTGCGGAGATCTTCCGCCCGCAAGCGCTGCCGAAAGCTTCCGGCGAGCAGAGCATGATGGCGGTCCGGGAGGCGATGCTGGCCGACATCCAGGACGGCTACCTGCTCCCGCCACAGCGGACGGGGCAGACGCCGGCAACGGCGATGCGCAAGATCGAGAGCACCATATTGCGCGAGGGCGATGTGCTGCTGTCGGTCAAGGGAACGATCGGCAAGGTGGCGCTGGTCAGGGGTGATGTGACCAACGCCGCTGATGCGCCGCCAGTCGTTCCCGCACAGTCCCTCCTTATCCTGCGGCTGCGCAAGGGCAGCCCGATTAACAGTCCGGAGGTCCTGGCCCGCTATCTCGGATCCCCAATGGTGCAGGCCCTGCTGCAGCGCCAAGCCGGAGGAACATCAATCCCTAATGTCGCGATAGGGGACATCAAGGAGCTGCCTGTGCCGATGTTAGACCCCGCTGCACAGGACAACATCCTCGACCTCGTGCGTGAGCACGAGCGGCTGCAAGGCGAAATCGCCATGCTCCGCCGTCGCATGGACGACATCCAGGCGGAGATTTCCAATACCATAAGACAGACTATGGTATGAATCGATATTCGAGAGATAAATTTGGCTAGTATCAAAGATAACATCTGATTGTATATAGAACAAAACAATGTAGGGTCGGATGATGAATGAAGCCTTTGCACGGGTCAAAATCGACCAGCTCTTGCGCGATGCCGGTTGGCATCTGACCGATGGCCGAAGCATTCGATTCGAGTATCCACTCGATGACGGGGGTAAGGCGGATTACGTGCTCTTCGACCGCCGGGGCCACGCGCTGGCGGTGCTAGAGGCTAAGAGCACGAGCGTCGATCTAAGCGCGGGCGAGGCGCAGGGTCTGCGTTATGCCGATGGACTCGACGTGCCATTCATCTTCCTGTCAAACGGCGAGGAGGTTTGGTTCCGTGACAAGGGGCAGGATGCCCATTTCCGCCGAGTCGAGACGGTGTTCGGTCCCGACGACCTCGCGCGCAGGAAGGCGGCGCGCGAGGTCCGCAGAAACCCCCTCGATGTCCCGATCGACACGCGCATCGCTGGTGGGGGTGGGCGAGCGCACCAGACCGCCTGCATCGACGTCTTGTGCCGCGAGATCGTCGCCGGCCGGCGCAAGATGCTGGTCGAGATGGCGACTGGCACCGGCAAGACCCGCACTGCTGCCGCGCTGCTGAAACGCCTATTCGAGGCCAGCTGGGTCACGCGGGCGCTGTTCGTCGTCGACCGGAACACGCTTGCGATCCAGGCCGAGGACGCCTTCACCGAGCACCTGCCGCACCTGCCGTGCTATCGCGTGCCCCGCTCGGGGCGGCGCTTCCAGGACGAGAAGCGCGTCACGATCGTGACGCTCCAGACGCTGGTCAACGAGTACGAGAAGTACTCGTCCGGCTATTTCGATCTCGTCATCGTCGACGAGTGCCACCGCAGCATTTATGGGCAGTGGCGGCGGGCGCTCGACCACTTCGATGGGGTCAAGATCGGCCTCACGGCGACACCTTGCGTGATACGGAACGATCCCGACGCTGATGCGGAGGACCGTGCCGCCGTCCGGGATACCCTTCGCTTCTTCGAGGTCGATCGGCCAACCTACAGCTACGGGATGCGTGAGGCGATCGCCGACGGTCACCTCGTACCCTACGTGTAGCGGCGCGCAATCGAACTGTGGCGGAGGCGCAATCGAGGGCGTTTTCCGGCGCACGATCGGTGAGACTGGAGA
>NZ_SRLB01000076.1 GCF_004745635.1 Methylobacterium nonmethylotrophicum
ACTACCTGCAATACGGCGCGATCGAGGGCCGCTCGCCCCAGGGCGACGCCACCTTCGGATTCGGAACACAGGGCTGATCCGCGCGGCGGCACGCCGACATCCCTGCGGGGCGCCCTCCCGGCGCCCCGCCGCCTCCGGGGACGGCGCGGATCACGGCCGGCCCGAGGCGCAGGCCTCCGCCATCGCCGCCTCCGGCGTGAGCCACGCCCACTCCGCCCCGGCCTGATGGCGGAACCACGTCACCTGCCGCTTGGCGTAGCGCCGCGTATCCGCCTGCCCGCGGGCGACGGCCTCCTCGTAGGAGAGCGTCCCGTGCAGGTGGGCGATCAGCCCCGGCACGCCGTGGGCGCGCATCACCGGCAGCATCGAGTCAAGGTGGCGGCCGGCGAGCGCCCGGACCTCGTCGAGGGCGCCCGCCGCCATCATGGCGAGGAAGCGGGCGTCGATCCGCGCCCGCAGAGCCTCGCGGTCCGGGGCGAGGAAGAGCTTTCGGCAGGGCAGGCCGGTGAGGGGGCCGGGCCGGCGCGCGGCCTGGAAGGCGGCGATCGGGCGACCCGTGGCGGCCAGCACCTCGAGGGCCCGCAGCACCCGCAGGCGGTCGTTGGGGTCGAGGCGCGCGGCCCCGTCCGGATCCCGGCGGGCGAGGGCGGCGTGGAGGTCCGGCGTTCCGCGCCCCTCCGCCCCAGCCCGTATCTCGGCCCGGACGGCCTCCGGCACCGGGGGGATCTCCGAGAGCCCCTCGGTCAGGCCCATGAAGTAGAGCCCGGTACCGCCGACGACGATCGGCAGGCGGCCCGCCGCCCAGGTCTCGCGCAAGGCCGTGGCGGCCTCCGCCAGGTAGTGGCCGACGGAGAAATTCACCGCGCCGTCGACCGTTCCGTAGAGGCGGTGGGGTGCCTCCGCCTCCTCCTCGGGCGAGGGCCTGGCGGTCAGGCGGCGGAGGTCGCGGTAAACCTGCATCGAATCGGCGTTGATCACCACGCCGTCGTGGCGGCGCGCCAGCGCCAGGGCCAGGGCCGACTTGCCCGAGGCGGTCGGCCCTGCGATGAGGATCGCCCGAACCCGCCCGTCCATGCCTGCTCCTCTCGCATGCGGCCGGGACGCGCCCGCCGACGCCGAGATCCCCGATGACCCTGGTCGCCACCCTGATAGCAAACCCGGAGCGCCCCGCCATCACCGACGCGGTGCTGGCCGAGGCGAGGCGGGTGCTGGCGACCGGGCACCCGCCGCGCATCCTGCACGGCGAGGTCGCGGCCGAGATCCTGGTCGAGGGCGCGCCCGCCGCCGCATCGGCGCTGGCCGAGCGCCTGCGGGCGGCATTGTCCGGCGAGCCGATCGACGTGGCCGTCCAGGTCATGGGCCCACACCGGCGCAAGCGCCTCTTTCTCGCCGACATGGATTCGACCATGATCGGCCAGGAATGCATCGACGAGCTCGCCGACCAGGTCGGCCTCAAGGCCCATGTGGCGGCGATCACCGAGCGGGCGATGCGCGGCGAGATCGCCTTCGAGCCGGCCCTGCGCGAGCGCGTCGCCCTGCTCAAGGGCCTGGCCGTGAGCGCGATCGACGAGGTGATCGCGCACCGCATCACCCTGACGCCGGGCGGGCGCACGTTGGTCCGCACCCTCAAGGCCCACGGCGCCTACACGGCGTTGGTGTCGGGCGGCTTCACCCTGTTCACCGGGCCGGTGGCGGCGCGGATCGGGTTCGACGCGCACCGCGCGAACCGCCTCGAGACCGAGGGCGGGACGCTCGCCGGCACCGTCGCGGAGCCGATCGTCGGGCGCGACGCCAAGCGCGCGGCCCTGATCGAGCTGCGCAGCCGCTTCGGTCTCGACCCGGCCGAGACCCTGGCGGTCGGCGACGGCGCCAACGACCTCGCGATGCTGGAGGAGGCCGGCCTCGGCGTCGCGTTCCGGGCCAAGCCCGCGGTCGCGGCTGCCGCCCATGCCCGGATCGACCACGGCGACCTCACGGGCCTGCTCTACCTGCAGGGCTTCGCGGCTGCCGAGTTCCGGGAATAGGATCGTCCTGGACCGGGATTTGCCGGAGGCCGGTTGCGTTCCGGGCGCGCCCCGCTACACGACCACCGGATGTCGACCGGCTTGATTCCGCATCCCGACGGCTGCCCGCGCTGCTGGTGGCCGGGCACCGACCCGCTCTACGTCGCCTATCACGACAGCGAGTGGGGCGTGCCCGAGCACGACGACCGCGCCCTCTACGAGAAGCTGATCCTCGACGGGTTCCAGGCCGGCCTGTCCTGGATCACCATCCTGCGCCGGCGCGACGGATTCCGCCGCGCCTTCGCGGGCTTCGAGCCGGCGGCGATCGCGCGCTTCGGACCGAGCCAGGTCGACGCGCTGATGCAGGATACCGGCATCATCCGCAACCGCGCCAAGATCGAGGCGACGATCCGTAGCGCGCGCGCATACCTCGCCATCCAGGAGCGCGGCCCCGGATTCTCGGCCTTCCTGTGGGACTTCGTCGACGGGCGCCCGCTCCAGCCGAGGCCGGAGACCCGCGCCGACATCCCGACCGAGAGCCCGGTCTCGCGCCGGGTGTCGAAGGCGCTTAAGGCGGAAGGCTTCGGCTTCTGCGGCCCGACCATCGTGTACGCCTTCATGCAGGCGGTCGGCATGATCAACGACCACCTCGTCGGCTGCTGCCGCCACCACGCGTGCGCGGCCCTGCCGGGCCCGGCCGGGCGCGGTGCCTCTCCCGGGACCCCGGCATGAGCGCCCAGCCGCGAGCGTGGCAGCGGATGCTCTCGGGGCGGCGCCTCGACCTCCTCGACCCGTCCCCCCTCGACGTCGAGATCGCCGACATCGCCCACGGGCTCGCCCGGGTGGCGCGCTGGAACGGCCAGACCGCCGGACCGCACGTCTTCTCGGTGGCGCAGCACGCTCTCCTCGTCGAGGCGATCGGCGGCGGCTTCGAGCCGGCGCTCGGCGCCGCCGGGCGGCTGGAATTGCTGCTGCACGACGCCCCCGAATACGTGATCGGCGACATCATCTCGCCGTTCAAGGCGGCGATCGGCCATTCCTACAAGGCGGTGGAGACGCGGCTGCTCGCGGCGATCCGCGTGCGCTTCGGCCTGACCCCGGCCCCGAGCGCGGCGATGCAGCGCCTGATCAAGCGCGCCGACCGCCTGAGCGCCTATCTCGAGGCGACGCGGCTCGCCGGGTTCTCGGAAAGCGAGGCCGTGCGGGTGTTCGGCCGGCCGGACCGCGTCGACGCGCCCCTCGACGCCCTGCTGGAGCCCTGGCCGACCGCCGAGGCGCAGGGCGCCTTCCTCGCCCGCTTCCACGCGCTGGCCGACGCCTTGCAGGCCGTCCCGGTTTCCTGAGACGAAGGACCCCTCGCCGCCATGCCGACCCTGCACGTCTGCGCCCTGTCCCGCCTGCCCGAGACCGTCGCGGCGACCGGCGCGCGCCACGTCGTGACGCTGATCAATGTCGGCACCCCGGTGACGCGGCCGCCCTCCATCGCCGAATCCGACCACCTGTTCGTCGGGATCAGCGACATCACCGACGCCCTCGACGGCCACGTGCTGCCCGACGAGGCGCATGTGCGCCGGCTCCTCGACTTCGTGCGCGGCTGGCCCCGGGAGCAGCCGCTGGTGATCCACTGCTATGCCGGCATCAGCCGATCGACCGCGGCGGCCTTCATCGCGGCTTGCGCCCTGCGGCCGGACCGCGACGAGGCCGAGATCGCCCGCGAGCTGCGCCAGGCCTCGCCCTCGGCGACGCCGAACCGGCGCCTCGTCGCGGTGGCGGACGCGCTCCTCGGCCGCGAGGGCCGCATGGTAGACGCGGTGGCGGCGATCGGCCGCGGTGCGGATGCCTTCGAGGGCGAGCCGTTTCGTCTCACCATCGACTGATTCCACTGTGGCGCAAACGCAGCCCTGGCGCGCAAACAGGCATCCGCGACCGGGTCGCGCGGGCGGAGGGTTGTTTCGCGCGCATTCCCTCGCCATAACCCGTCGCTCATCATGGGAGCATCTTCGCGCATGACCGCAGCCCGGTCCGATGCCAGCCGCGGGGCAGCCTCCGCACCCGCCGGCCCGGCCGGAACCGCGGACCTGCCGTTCGAGAAGGCCCTCGAGGAACTCGAGGCCATCGTGCAGCGCCTGGAGCAGGGCAACGTGCCGCTCGACGAATCCGTCGCGATCTACGAGCGCGGCGAGGCCCTGAAGCGTCACTGCGAGGCGTTGCTGCAGCGCGCCGAGGCGCGCATCCAGCGCATCACCCTCGGGGCGGACGGACGCGCCGCCGGGACGGCGCCGCTCGATGTCGCCTGATCGCTCCCCTCTCTCCCGCGCCGTCATCCGGCGGCGGGTTTTCTCCTTCCGGACGTGAGGATGGCTCCGGTGTCACCGCTCAACCTTCCCCTCCTCGACCGCGTCCGCGAGCCTGCGGACCTGCGCCAGCTGCCCGAGAGCGACCTCGCCCAGCTCGCCGCCGA
>NZ_SRLB01000077.1 GCF_004745635.1 Methylobacterium nonmethylotrophicum
ACTCCGGCCGCTGCGCGATCCCGCCCTTCACGACGACGGCTGAAACTGACTCTCTGCTCCGCTGCTACCCAGGGTCCAACTCGGCGGCCAGGTGCGCAAGGGCGAGCGCGGGTCCCAGGTCGTCTACATGGGCGAAACCACGAAGCGCCAGCAGGACGAGAGCACAGGCGAAGAGAGTGAGCGCGGCGTCCGCTTCCTCAAGACCTACACCGTGTTCAACGTCGGCCAGATCGACGGCCTGCCGGAGGCCTTCGCCATCCCGCCGGCAGAGGCGCCCTCCCCTGCCCTTCCCGGCCCGGCGCCGATCGCGCACGCGGAGGCCTTTTTCGCCGCTACGGGTGCCGCCATCCGGCACGCCGGCGTCCAGGCCTCCTACAGCGTCAGCACGGACGCGATCGCGATGCCGCCGCTCGCGGCCTTCCGCGACGCCGAGAGCTACTATGCCACTCTCGGTCATGAGACGGTTCACTGGACGCGCCACCCCTCCCGTCTAGACCGCAGCTTCGGCCGCCAGCGCTGGGGCGATGAGGGTTATGCCCGCGAGGAGTTGGTGGCCGAACTTGGAGCGGCGTTCCTGGCCGCGGACCTCGGCCTCGCCCTGGAACCGCGCGAGGACCATGCAAGCTACATCGCGTCGTGGATCGAGGTGCTGAAAGGCGACAAGCGGGCGATCTTCTCGGCCGCCGCTCACGCCGAGCGCGCTGTGAAATTCCTGCATGGCTTGCAGGCGGCCGAGGCCGCCGACCAGGAGCCCGAGTCGGACCACCGTGCTATCCGGACCGCTCCCGCCTTCGAGGCCGCCGCTTAGGCGGCCTCACCGGACGCCTCCAATTCGGCGGCCGCGGCGCATTCGCGCCGCGGCCGCCGCCTACGACGGCGTTTGTCCACCCCGCAGGGGCGGAGCGCGCTCGCGCGCGGAGCAGGCTGAGGGCGACGCGCTCCCATCCAAGGGGCCGTAGCGTCGTCCCCAGCCTGTGCGTCAAACGACTCGGCCACCGGCCGTCATGACCGTGTCAGCGTTAACGAGGTGTATAGAGCCACACCTTAAAACCTCTATGCTATGTCACACGTATCAGGCTATATGTGTATACCTGTAGGGACGAGGACGCGGCGATGAAGGTTCTCTCGATCATCTCGCAGAAGGGCGGCGTCGGAAAGACCACGCTCGCTACGGCTCTCGCCGTCGAAGGGAGCCGCGACGGCAAGAGGACCGTGCTGTTCGACCTCGACCCCCAGGCCAGCGCCTCGTTCTGGATGGACACCCGTCAGGACTCGTCCCTCGCGATCACGGCCGTTCCGGCCGCACGCCTCGGTCACGTGCTCGGCGCCGTTCGCGAGGCGGGCTGCGATCTCGCCATCATCGACACCCCACCGTTCGCGAAAGACATCGCGTTCGAGGCCACCCAACACGCCGATTTCGTGCTCGTCCCGTCCCGGCCGGCCGTGCTCGACGTCATGGCGATGACGCGGACCCTCGACCTGGTGAAGCACTACGGCACGCCGTTCGCCGCCGTGCTGACCTTCTGCCCCCCGATGGGGCGGGAGCTGGAGGACACGATCGGCACCATCCAGCAGCTCGGGGCCGAGGTCTGTCCTGTCCGCATCGGCAATCGGATCGCCTACTCGCGCGCCCAGCAGACCGGCCTTGCGGCGCAGGAGGTCGACCAGGGCGGTAAGGCGGCGCAAGAGGTCGCCGAACTTTACAAGTATGTGTGTATGCACCTATACAAGTCGGATCATGACGGAGCCCCCCATGCCCAAAAACGCGCTGCAAGCGGTTCTTGATAAGGCCAAGGCCGTCCCCGAGACGCCGCCGGCTGCTCCGGTCCCGATCGCGACGGCAAAGCCTCAGGCGACCACCGCGCGGGCGCGACCTGTGGCGCCTCGCGCCGCGCCCCGCTCGGCCGAGGTGGGCGAGCGCTTCTTCCGGCCCTCTCGGGAGGACAAGAAGCTGATCGCTGGCCACTTCGATCCGAAGGTGGCCAAACAGCTCAAGCTTCTCGCCGTCGAGGACGACACGACCGTGCAGGCGCTCCTCGAAGAGGCGCTGGACCTCCTGTTCGCCAAGAAGGGGAGGGCGCGCATCGGCGACCTGCTGCGCTCGTCCGCATAGCTAGCGCTATACGTGTAACTAATTTTACTCGTATGAGTGTATACCGATGAGCCAGCGCCAATACATCGACCGGCAATTCGACCTGTTCGTTCCGTTCGTCTCGGGGATGCCCCTGCGCGATCAACGCGAGGCTATGGAGCGCCCGTTCTTCAGTCTGTCCAAGAAGAAGCGATTGAAGCCGATCGAGTATCGGAGCCCCGATGGCCAGATCTTCGTCAACGTCTATCCGAATGCCGAATGGGGCATGGCCACCATCTGGGATGCCGATATCCTGATCTGGGCCGCCTCGACGCTGACCACCCTCAAGCGCAACGGGGTCAATGACCTGCCGCGCACGCTTCACTTTCAGCCCTTCGACCTCCTGAAAACCATTTGCCGCGATACGGGTGGCCGCCAATACACCCTCCTTCGCGAAGGCTTGGCGCGGCTCCAATCCACGTCGATCGTCACCAACATCCGGGCCGAGAAGACCCGCCGCAAGCAGCGCCAGTTCGCCTGGATCGAGTCCTGGTCGGACCTCATCGATGAGGAGACGAACCAAAGCCGCGGCATGAGCATCACGCTCTCGGACTGGTTCTACGAGGGCGTCATCATGGATGGCGGCGTGCTCGCGATCGACCCGGCCTATTTCGCGCTGACAGGTGGACGCGAGCGGTGGCTCTACCGCGTCGCCCGGAAGCACGCGGGCGGAAACGGGGAGGGTGGGTTCACCATCTCGCTTCCCACCCTGTTCGACAAGTCGGGCGCGGAAGGCACCTATCGGCGGTTCAAGTTCGAGATCACCGCCCTCGTGCGCCGTAACGAGCTGCCCGGCTACGACCTGGCGCTCGAGATCGATGGAGAGACCGAACCATCGCTCGTCATGCGCCGGATACGGGACGAGAGCCGGGAGGTGAACGTCGGCGCTCTCCCGATCCGTGCGCCCCGTAAGGTCCGCCCGAAAAAGGCCCCCCCTGCCGACGATCAACCCACGCTCGGCCTCAGCTTCACCTATCTCGCCGACGAGACCCTGGAAAAGGTTCGACGCGACTTTCCGGGTTGGGACGTCCACGCCCTCAAGGCGGAATTCGATACCTGGATCGCCGGCGCGACCGACCGTGCCCCGCGCGACTACCAGAAGGCGTTCTACGGCTTCGTGAAGCAGCATCACGCTCGCCACAGGCACGAGCTGCGCTGATCCCTGCTGAGGGACGCCCTCCAGGACCGGTCAGGCTGTTCCTGATGTGCCGACGTTCTGACTCCGCTGCCGGGAGGGAGGATAAAAGCCTTGACAATTACGTACAGGTCTCACGGCCCGAGGCCAATTGATTCGTAGGTTAGGAAGGTTTCGGCACATCAGGAACGGGTATTTGTCGGAAACGTCGGTACATCAGGAACGACTAAGAGGAGTTCTATCGAGCCCCGAAGGCGGCACATCAGGAACGGTTCGACGGCACATCAGGAACGCCGGATTCGGCACATCAGGAACGACCTGGCGGCACATCAGGAACGAGCCATCTCGGCTAAACTATTGAAATCAGAAGACAAGCTACGGTGGTATCCACAGGCTAACTCTCTAACGAATCTCATTTAACTCTCTAACCGCTCCGCCTCTTGGGGGCTTCGCCCCCGCCGGCTCGCTCCGCCGCTTTGCGGCTCCGCCCCGGGCGCTTCGCGCCCTCCCACCCGGCATCCCCGTTATCGGCGTCGGCCATAAGCCGACAGATTCTTACATGGAGCCTTTTCTGGAATCGTAGAGCAAACAGAACCGTCGCAATTGGCTCTCCGAAGGGAGCCAGGCGGAGCCGGCAGCGTCAGGTCTGAAAACGGCGGGGTTCTAGATTCGGGTGATCCAGAACGCTACCGGGTGAGAGCCCGGTGAGGCGCGAAATTCGACGTAGGAACGGACACGTCCGGCGGATCGAACAAGCCGGTGAACTCACGATCGGCGTAGTATCGCAGCTTGCGGGCCAGCACGGGCCGCTGCCCGGCCAGGAACAGCAGCTCGCCGTCCTGTGGCATGTTCCGGACCTCGTCGGAGGTTAGCAGGGGCCGGCCGACATGCTGCTCGCCGAGCGTGATCCCCGAGGCTTCCGCGTCGAGCGCCCGACTCAGGGTTTGGAACACCACCGTCTCCTGTCCGAGAAGGTCGGAGACCAGGCGGGCGCTGTCGTGGTCGTTGACGCCGAAGACCTGGAGCACGCCGGCGTTCGACAGGAAGGTGCCAGCGCGCTGACCGTAGGTGTAGCGGCGCGCAATCGAACTGTGGCGGAGGCGCAATCGAGGGCGTTTTCCGGCGCACGATCGGTGAGACTGGAGA
>NZ_SRLB01000078.1 GCF_004745635.1 Methylobacterium nonmethylotrophicum
GCAGCCGAGGCCTGCTGCTCGGCCAGCAAGGCGCGCCGCCATCGGAACAGCAGGCTGGAGTGCAGACCGTGCCGGCGGGCTACCTCCGAGGCGGTCGTGGCGGGATCGTCCGCCTCGGCCAGGATGGCGCGCTTCTGCTCGGGCGACCAGACGCGGCGCGTGCCCGCAACGACGACGTGAGGAGAGTTGGTCATAGGTCCAGACACAGGGCCGATACAGCGCCATCTGGCGCCAGACACTGTATCCAGAGCAAAGCACTACAGCCACAAGGCGGCCTTCACCGAGCGCTTACGTCGAACCCCGTCCGGCTACCAAAGCGCAGCAGCGACAGCGGCAGGGTCAGGCGGACCGGGAGTCCCGCTTCCAGCATGTTGCCGCCCTGGCTCGGGACGGCCAGGGCATCCGCGCCATCGCGCGCGAGACTGGGCTGTCGCGGAACACGGTACGGCACTGGCTGCGAGCCGGTACGGCGCCGACCTGGCACAAGGGCGAACGGGCGCGGATCATCGATCCCTTCGTGCCCTACCTCGTGCGGCGGCTCGACGAAGGCGAGAGCAACGCGACGCAGCTTTGGCGCGAGCTGCAGGCCTCGGGCTTCCGAGGTGGCGTGATGAGCGTCCGGCTCTGCGTTGCTGCTCTCAGGGGCGGCCCGCCGCGGACGCGACCTGCACCTAATCCAGTCTGGCGGCGCCCGTCGCCGCGGCGGGCGGCGCGGCTTCTCCTGAACAACGATGAGCATGGCGAGATGGACGGGCGCTTCCTCGATGCTCTGGTGGCCGCCGTCCCCGAGATCGAGCGTGCGCTTGCGGAGGTGAAAGCGTTCACGGTGATCGTGCGGGAGCAGGATCAGGCCGGGTTCGGTGCGTGGCTGGATCGCTGTCGCGATGGCCCGCTGAGCGGCCTGGCGGAGGGGTTGAGGCGGGATCGGGCCGCCGTGGAAGCTGCGCTCGCGCTGTCCTGGAGCACGAGCCCCGTCGAGGGACAGATCAACCGCGTGAAGACGCTGAAGCGGACGATGTACGGTCGGGCCAAGCTCGACTTGCTGCGTGCCCGGGTGTTGGCAGCGTAACCGCTACGGCTGCACCACAAACGCGGGAGAGCCAGTTTCACATCGGCGGCTACACCGCCGCCCCGCAAGTGCCCGAATGCCGTGACGGCGCATCAGGCGCTCCACCCGCCCGCGGCTCACGGTGCGGCCCTCGGCTCGCAGGGCAGCATGCACGCGCGGCGCGCCGTAGCGCCTGTGATGCCCGGCATACACACGCCGGACCTCCTCCAGGAGTTGGCGGTTTGACGCCGACCGGGCGCTCTCAGAACGCGATCGCCATCCGTAGTACCCGCTGGGGGACACTCCGAGCACGCGGCACATGAGACGCACCGGCCAAGTGCGTGCATGCTGCTCGATGAAGGCGAACGTCACTTGGGCATCTCCGCGAAGATGCCGATCGCTTTTTTTAGGACGTCGCGCTCCATGCGCGTCCGGTCGAGTTCACGCCGCAGGCGGGCGATCTCGGCGGCCTGGTCGGCCGGAGATGTGATGGGGCTGGCGGGCGAGGTCCCCGCCGATCCTGCCGAGCGCGGTCGAGGCGAGACCTCGCTCAGCGCCGTGCGCCACTGCCGCAACATGGAGGGTTGGATCCCGAGTTCGGCCGCGACCTGCATCTGCGACCGGCCACTGCTCTCCAGCAAGGCGACCGCTTCGCGTTTAAACTCGGGGGTGAACTCCCGTCTCGTCTTCGCCATCCGACACCTTCCCCGCCCGCAACGAGCGTATCAGAGGTGTCCGTCAAACCGAGGGAGGATCAGTCAGCCTGCGGCTGTCGATCGAGGACACGCGGGCGTTCTACCGGTTGATGGGGCAGCACCTCGAACCCAGGCGATTTGACGGCAGAGGTTAATCCGTGCCTCATACCACGTTAACGCACGCGGGCACGCTGCCCGAGTCGCAATCACCGGAGACCCTGCCGCCGCAGTGAGACCCTGAAAAAGCGAGACCCCCTCACCTTGCCGGGTGAAGGGGTCTGGAGCCCCGAAGGGCCGATCTGAACCGTTGCAAGTCGGATCGTCCCCGAAATCGCTGCCTCTGTCAATCGGAAACCCGTTTTCCGACGACGGCGGAGCTTTGTCCGGGAACCGGGCGCGTCTCACGCGACCCGGCTCGATCTGCCGCGGCCTCACCTCGAGGCCGACCGATGACCTATGCCGAGATGAAAGAGGCGATCGCCCGAGCACTGCCGGCGATGCTGCCGGCCTTGCGCGAGCAGCTCTACGCGCTGAACGCCGCCGGAGGGATCGACGACCGCGAGGCGGGCGAACTCGACGACGCGATCGAGGCGCGGCGCACCGCCGGCCGGGCGTCCCCTACTGCTGCGCCCCCGCCCTCCTCCGCCGTGCCGCTCGCCGCCGTCATGGAGCGCGCGTCGATCTTCCCGCCCCGCACCCGCCCCCGCATTAGCGACCGCCCGTCCGCGAAGCTCCGGCGCCGGCGCGTCGCCTATTCCGGCCCGATCCCGCCAGGGCTCGCCGAGCTGTTCACGGTGGGCGAGATCGCCGTGCTCGGCATCGTCGCAGACGAGATCGCCGCCAAGGGGCGGTGCGACCGCTCAGTGGCCGAGATCGCCCAGCGGGCCGGCGTCTGCTGCCGTCTCGTGCAGCGCGCAATCAAGGAGGCTCGCCTGCAAGGCCTCATCTCCGTCGACGAGCGCAAGCAACACGGGGCCAAGCACCTGACCAACGTCATCCGGGTCCTGTCCCGGGAATGGGCCGCGTGGCTCGCCCGGCGCTCGAAGTCTCGGGGGGTGGGTGAATCGAAGGTCACCCCTGCGGATACGATACGATTCTTTTCTTCTCTGAAGGGAGAGGCGCCAGCTCGCGGAAGCGTCAAAAGGGGTTTCCGGAGGGGGGATTCGAGTTCTGGACCGGCAAGCCGACCGGCCGGGGTGCATCGATTCTAGCCTGAGACTGCCGCCACCCCAGGAATTGAGAACGCCGGACCCTGGTGAGGATCCGGCGTTCGGTGAGGGATTCAAGATGACGCGTAGACGGGTTGAGCGGTTGACCTGTCAGACGTAGCCACGCAGAATTGCCTCTGCGAAGCGGTCAAACGCCTCGCGGATACCTATGTGGCTGGCCTCGCACCACTCTCTCATAGCGTGCTCAGAATCCCACGCGACGCGCGGTGGTCGTGTCCCTTGGAGTGGTGTAGCTAGACGAGAGCGGGAGAGCCCGCCTGCGCGCGCCTCACAGCGCTGTAGCAGGCGGGATCGCCCGCGGGGGTGGCCATCGGCGGTGACGGGTTAGGATCGGGTTGTGAACCACCAACCCCGAACCCGGGAGACCCCCGATGACCGATGCCGTTATGAGCCTGCGGGCGCTGGCTGAGAAGAGCGCGGACGCAGACGTGCTGCGCGAGATGATCGGCTTTGCCGCGCAGCGTTTGATGGAACTGGAGGTGGGCGGCCTGACTGGCGCGGCCCACGGCGAGAAGAACCCGGAGCGGCTGGCCCAGCGCAATGGGTACCGTGACCGGGACTGGCAGACGCGGGCTGGCACGGTCGAGCTGCGCATCCCGAAGCTGCGGACGGGCAGCTACTTCCCGAGCTTCCTGGAGCCGCGCCGGATGACCGAGAAGGCGCTGACCGCGGTGATCCAGGAGGCCTACATCCAGGGCATCTCGACCCGCGCGGTCGACGATCTCGTCCAGGCCTTGGGTGGGACGGGCATCTCCAAGAGCCAGGTCAGCCGGCTGTGCCAGGAGATCGATGAGCGTGTGAACGCCTTCCTCGATCGGCCGATCGAAGGCGAGTGGCCCTACCTGTGGATCGACGCCACCTACGTGAAGGTGCGCCAGAACCATCGCATCGTCTCGGTCGCCGTCATCGTGGCGGTCGGCGTCAACACGGATGGCCGACGCGAGGTCCTGGGCCTCGACATCGGCCCGTCGGAGGCTGAGACCTTCTGGACCGAGTTCCTGCGCAAGCTGGCCCGGCGCGGCCTGCGCGGGGTCAAGCTGGTGATCTCGGACGCGCATGAGGGCATCAAGGCCTCGGTCGCCAAGGTGATGACTGAACCGCTCCGGGTTTTTCGGAGGCTGGTTGGCTTGGTTCAGGCGGCTAAGGCTTGGTCGCCGACGTGGGTATGA
>NZ_SRLB01000079.1 GCF_004745635.1 Methylobacterium nonmethylotrophicum
TCCCGAACCTTGGCGAGATCCGTGGTCGGCACCGCGAGCTCTACCCAGACTGTGGAGAGGTCGGCGACTGTGTAGAGGTCGGCCGGGTCACCCTGACCGCCCACCGTCGTCCCGACGTCGACCTTGCGCTCAACGACGCGTCCAGTCAGCGGCGAGCGCAACTCGTATCGACGCAGGCTCGACTGGTTCGGGGTAGCCTCATCCCGCTTCTGCGCCGCCGCAACCTCATCCGCGTTGAGCCCCAGAGCGGAGAGCTTCTGCCGGGCTAGGTTCAGGCGCAGCTGCGTTTCGGAATAGGTAGCTCGTGCTTGAAGGAACGTGGCCTCGGCTGAGATCCGCTTATCCCAGAGCGCCTGCTGCCGGTCGTAGTTGGTCTTCTCCAACTCGGCGCGCACCGATGCCGTCAGATACTCACTCTTGGCATCTGCCACCTCGCGGCTGTCGAGGACGGCGACGACTTCGCCCTTCTTCACGGGATCGCCCAGACGCTTGAGCATCTCCGCTACGGTGCCGACGACCCGGGCGGGGACCCGCGCGACCCGGTCGATGTCCGGCGTGATTGTGCCGGGCGCCATCAGGTGCCGTGAGAGCACACCGCCCTCGACCGATGCGACCGCGATCTCCTGGTTGGTGATCTGCTCGGGCGACATCTTGATCTGCCCCTCGGCGGCATGGTCCTCCGCCTTCTCGCCGGCCGGCTTCTCGGCTTCGGCCTTCGGAGCCGCTGGGTTTTCCGGAACGGGCTCCGTCTTCATCAGGCCCGTCGCCGCCAAGGCTCCCTGGATGACCTGAGACACGCGCGGGACGGCACCGCCGATCGCGACACCCACTGCCAGAACAATCAGAATAAGAAACGCACGCATGACGTTGACCTAGCTCGGGCCTCTGGGAGTCGGCTGCGAAGACGTGCGGCCAAAGTCCCGAATCTCACATGACCCCAACGCTCAGCACCCGGAGAAGGCGCGAGCGACCACAATCCGCCTCAGCGACGGGACGAGTTAGGCCCTGGGTGGTCTGCGAAGCGGGGGGGCAGGGCGGGAGGCGACCGGCTCGACCTGGATCGAGTAAACGATCCGATCCGCGATCCGGGCCGGCTCGAACGCGACTGGTTCAGCCCGCATCACCTGATGACAGCCGCAGTGGGCGTGGAGCAGGATGCCTACGCCAGATGTGTCGTCCGAGCCTGGTTCGCCCGGAGCCAGCTGCGATGACAGCGGCAGCACGCCGTCGCTGTGCAGCGGGCTTGCCGATGCGGAAGAGCCGGAGGCGACGATGGACAACGCGAGCACAAGCGCGACAAGGCAAGCGAAGACGGCACGCCAAGGACGCGCCGGTCCACTCATCCATGAATGCCGCAATACGACCATCGCAGCCTCATCTACGATCGGCAGCACCCGGACACAAGGTTTGGTTCGCGGGAAGATCGAGATTTCTCAAAGTCGTGGCGTGACTTCAACACTCTGGCTCGAAGCGCGTTGGCCTTGCGGACACGGGCTGATCTCGCGAGCCGGCTGAGATCTGAGCCGCCGCAGGTCCATCCGCCTCGTCAGGATCAGCTTCGTCCCGCTCATCTCCGCTGCGGCGCGCAGCCCGCTTCAACGGCACAAGGTAGCGCAGCGTCAGGTAGGTGACGAGGCTCAGGATAGCCGCAATGTCGTAGAGCCCGTAGCCCACCGCCGCCCCGAGCGCGCCCGTGGCCCACAGGCTGGCGGCGGTCGCGGTGCCGGAGGCACGCCCGGCATGCTTCAGGATCGCCCCGCCGCCGATGAAGCCAACACCCGTAATCACACCTTCCAGGATGCGGGCCTGGCCCGTCGAGTCCGCACCGAGCACGCGGATCGCGACCAGCACGAAGCCGCAGGCGGCGACCGCGACGAGGGGAAAGGTGCGGATGCCGGCCGAGCGCTCCTCCTGCTCGCGGTCCCACCCGATCGGTGCCGCGAGGGCGTAGGCGATCGCGAGATCGATGAGGTGGGATGCCACCTCCCAGAGGCTGAAGGCCGTGAGCTTCATCGGCGTGACGGTTCTTTCTCGATAGCACTACGCGGTGCGCCCCATAGGCGCAGGCAGCCCTCAGCATGATCGCCGATGCGCGAGCCGGCGCGCCTCAAGTGGCGATCTCCTCGATCACCAGCATGCCGAGGAAACCTATGAAGAACATCGCGGTGGTCCAAGGTTGCTCGGGTACGGCATGCGCCTCCACGAGCAGTTCCTCGGTGACGAGATAGAGTAGCGCGACGAGCGCGAAGGCGAAGAAGCCGGCGAGATAGGGCCCGGGCAGCGCACCGACCGGCGTGCCCAGGAGCGCACCCACCGGCAGCAGGAGCGCGAGACCGGCCACGGTACCGACCACGCGTCCCGCAGAGCCGCTCGTTTGCTTCAGCTTGGAGGCGACCGCGATCCCGAGAAACAGTACCTCGAGCGTGAGTGCGCCCGTCAGCAGCAGGCCCTGCTTCGCCCCGGCCGCGAAGCCGATGCCGAGGACGAGTCCGTCGATCAGGATGTCGATCCCGACCGTCGCGATGAGCCCGGTCGACCCCTTCGCCTTCTCTCCCAGGCGCTTGACCAGGAGCATCAGGGCGACACCGAGGGCTCCGCCGACGATCACCGCGATCGGGGATTGCTGATGCTTGAGGTCGGGCAGGATCTCGCCCGCGACCGCGGCGAACAGGACGCCCGCGGCGAGATGCTGGACGGCGCTGGTGACCGCCGGGCCAGGCTGACGCACGGCGGCGACGGCGGCCCCTAGTACCGTCGCGAGGGCTGGGATGAGCGTGTAGGCCCAAGCTGACATCGAAGTTCCGTATTCCTGGATTGCGACGGGGACACACCATCGGCGGCGGAGGCCGAGCGGCTCAGGTCCCTCAGATGCGCAGAGCCTTTTCCTCGGTTCGAAGCGCCGCATCCTCAATCTGGATCGTGACGTGATCGACCTTGAACTCGTCCGCCAGGATCTGCCGTGCGTGGCGCAGCACGCGGGCGGCGTCACCCGCCCCAGGCACCACCAAGTGCCCGCTCATCGCGTCGAGACCCGAGGTGATGGTCCAGACGTGCAGGTCGTGCACGCCGGCCACGCCTGGGATCTCGGCCAAGCGGCGCTCCAGCAGCACGACGTCAACCTGGGGCGGGGTGCCCTCCAGCAGGATATGGGTGACCTGGCTGAGCAGACTCCAGGTGCGCGGCACGATAAACAGGCCGATGCCGGCTCCCACGATCGGGTCGGCCAGCCGCCAGCCCGTGACCATCACGATCACCGCCGCCACGATCACCCCGAGCGAGCCGAGCATGTCGGAGAGCACCTCGAAGTAGGCGCCCTTGACGTTCAGGCTCTCCGACGAGCCGCCGGACAGGAGGCGCATGCTGATCAGGTTCACGATCAGGCCGACGGCCGCCACCGCCAGCATCGGGCCGCCGATGACCTCGGGCGGGTCGACGAAGCGGCGGTAGGCCTCGTAGAGGATGTAGATCGTGAGGACGAGGAGCACGACGGCGTTGGCCAGCGCCGAGAGCACCTCCGCGCGCAGGTAGCCGTAGGTCCGCTGCGGCGTCGCGGGCCGCTCGCCGAAGCGGATCGCCAGGAGTGCCAGCGCAAGACCTCCTGCGTCGGTGAGCATGTGGGCGGCATCGGCCAGGAGCGCGAGGCTGCCGGTCAGCAAGCCGCCGACCACCTCGGCGGCCATGTAGGTCAGGGTCAGCCCGAGCGCCCAGACCAAGCGCCCGCGGTGCCGCCCCGCGGCCGAGCCGCCGAGGGTTGCTCCATGATCATGCCCTGCACCCATTCCGGTTCCTCTTTCCTGAGCGGACGATCACAGCGTCCCGGTGACGCGGGCGGCGGAGCAAAAAGATGCGTCGACACCCTGACGATCACGGCCTGATGGCTCGCCGCGGCGCCGGCATTCCTCGGGGCAGCGAACCGGCCCAACCGCCGCTCCTCCAGCGATGAGCCCGGACTGCGGGGCAGGGACGCACGCGC
This sequence comes from Methylobacterium nonmethylotrophicum, assembly GCF_004745635.1. Taxonomy (GTDB): domain Bacteria; phylum Pseudomonadota; class Alphaproteobacteria; order Rhizobiales; family Beijerinckiaceae; genus Methylobacterium; species Methylobacterium nonmethylotrophicum. The sequence goes on from NZ_SRLB01000079.1 coordinate 3,974, forward strand.
TCACGCCGCGGGCTCGAGAGCCTCGCTCGGCTGCGCCGTGTCGCCCCCGCCCTGCGTGCCGCCGGAACCGAAGAACCCGAGCAGGCGCAGCGCGTTCGCGGTGACGATCACGGTGGCCCCCGTATCGGCC
>NZ_SRLB01000008.1 GCF_004745635.1 Methylobacterium nonmethylotrophicum
CATGCCCCGTCTCCCGCTCCCGTCGTCAGGAGCAGGGAATCACGCCCTCGCCGCGCGTGCAATTTGCAAGGAAACCCGCTGACCCACGCCAAGCCCTTGCACACGCGAAGACGTGTGCATAACCAATCCGCGCGATCTTCCAACGATTTAGCCGTTCTTCACGGCCGACTAATTCTGTGGCATAGATGCGATTTCTAGGATACCAGAATTAACTTGGCGCCAACTTTTCTGCCAAACGGTATAATATCAGGTTTTGTTCCATTAGAATTTTTGCTGTATATTCATAATAAAATTTGTCATTTCGATGAATACATCGATGTAACAATATCCATTGCCGATCCGGAGAAATGCTGCCAGCCTTTGGTGGATATTTTTTCGATTTTATTGTTACGTTTCAAAACTACCTCGGGCGGCCCATCTTCTACTGTTCCGAATAGATGGACGCCAAGCTCACTTATTGCTGCATGACCAGTGATTGTTCCGACTAATTCCAAATCGAGACCAATGCCAAAAATAATTGTTTCGATGGGACATTTTATAAGTTCGGACACTTTTCGCACGGTCGGATGGATTGGTATCATATCATAGTCTATAACAATTTTAACTTGTGATGCTTGAACTAACTCTACGAGAGACTGATATAGTCCATCTGTTATATCCATACAAGAGGTGCAATCGCCTGACGCTGAAAGTTTCTGCCCAATGTCGATCTTCGCAATCGGTTTTATTAACTTGGATTTAAGCCATTCTTCTTCCGCAGGTTCAAGAGATAAACCCTGGCGCTTAGCTACTCCAAAGTAAGCCAAAGCAGCGCCAAAGCCGCCAACATTGCCGGTAACGAATAGTCTATCACCTACTTTTGCACCACTTCTCTTTATTTCGCGCCCTGATTCGATCGAACCAAAAGCTGTCGCCGAAAGGCAAATCGCGGAAGCCCAGCCTGTATCTCCCCCTACTACGGGAGTGTCCCATTCAGCTCCCCCAGCTACAAAGCCTTCGAAAAACGACCATAGATATGAAAGACTAAAATCATTCGGAAGAGCAAGTGTAGAAAGCAAGCCGAGTGGCTTTGCGCCCATTGCGCCCACGTCGCTTAGATTGACCATGGCCAAATATCGCCCATGATGGAAGGGATCCATTAATCCAAATTGGATCGATAGCAGATCCTCAGGAATTTTATCGCTGGATATAACTAGATGCTGGCCTGGAGGAAAATTAACAACAGCTGCGTCGTCGCCTACACCAACACGCAGCCGCGCGCTTTTGCTAAGTGGCGCGATAATTTCACGAATTATTCTCTTCTCACCCCAGTCTGAGACAGTCAGAGTGGCATCTTCGAGTTCTTTAGGGCGCATTTGATTTGAATCCACGCTCGACAAGAAACTGACCCATCTGTGCCAACGCAAGAGCGCAATTAGCAAATGGGTATCGTTCGATCCTCATCAATCCATATAACACAAGCGCTTGACATGCAATATAATCACAAATGTCAAAATTCGTTCCACAAGCTACCGCAGCGTGCTGTCTAATTCTTTGAGTTATTTTTGCACAACGTTCGATGTGAGCAATAGTTTCATTATCGACCGACAATACTATCAACTTAGCTTTAAGTTCGGAAATATCATCTTCTTCTAAATGCATAAAAGTATTATTTATATGATAGTTCGCCTCCCAGCTCAAATATTTAGGCAACATCAGGAAACGAATCGAACATTCCATAACAAGAAAGTCTTTTAAAACATGAGAAGACGGTCTACACCACGTAAAATCAAGCAGGTGCGGATTTCCTCTGATATCCAATACTACGTTAGAAGGATGAAGATCTCCGTGAACAACCGAAAGCGGCAGCATTCTTCTTGTTGCAAGTAATTCCTTAACTTTTATAAGAGGATTTTTAAATTTATAACCAAAAATATGGATTTCTGCTTCGGCATGCATATTTCCCAAGAAACATCGAAGCATTGGCTCGGTTACATTTTTTCTTATATACCACTCGTACTCTTCTCCCAATATGCGGCCCTCAACTGAGGTGGCAGCAAGCGCTCGCCCGCAACAACTTTTGTAAATGCCGTCGATGATTGAAAGAACTTCGTCGTGAGATTTAAAGTAGAACGCATCACTTCCTGGTGTTGCATCTGGGTTTTCTGATTTTGCAAATAAAAGATCTTTTAACTCTGTAACAGAGGGCAACCGCCCGTCGGCGCTGGCCGCACCAATTAAAGGAATCGCAATCATTCCTTCTGTATCATTTCTGACGTCGAAGGTGCGTTGGCCAGCGTCTTCATAATAATTGAAGGCAATTTTGAGACCTTCTATCTCTCGTTCGATGCCCCTGTTAGTATGTATCTTTCCAACATGCGGCCGCGAATTTTCACCGCTTGGAAAGAACATGAATACTTTTGCGCCAGAAAATCCTATGCGACCAAGCTGTTGGACAATAACATCATCGGAAAATGGCATATCTTCCAGACACTGCGCAAATAACTTCTCTTCTTCAGGTGAGAAGAAGCGCACAACAAAGCGATGCGTCATGGTATAGTCGCCGCCTGTTTCCAAGTGAGCATAGTTGCTGTCATGTCCTTCCAGCCAAACATTTTTTTCCAATCCCAAACGTCACGGCCCTGTTGAATGCAAATATATTTCCTTACAATTTGTGAAGGTATGTTTGTGCGATGCCATATGTAGCTCCCGTACCGATTTGAGTGGATAGCAAGATACTCATGATTTGAATATTGAATATGAGGCCATGGATTATATGCACTATATTCGCCCAGATCGCCAGATATGTCATTTATCAAGCGCAAAAAATCTAACTCTTGATCTGGAAACAAATGGAAATGAGCCCTTGTCACGCCGCATGCAAGCGAGTCAAAAAATGGCGACATTCCGTGCTCGAATAATATTGACTCGCCAAAAACCACTTGATGATTATTTATCATCGCGGTAATTTCATTTTCTGACCCAGGATACTTTAATATCAGAGATGAAATATTATTTACATATTCTCTACTAAAAACTACACAATGACCCAAGCTAAGAGGAGATAAAGTCGGCAATAAGCTCAATTTGCTTGATTCAATTAGAATCCGTCTGCAAAAGCCAGTTTTTTCGACGACGCTATTTGGTGCATCTCCGGTTGCAAGCTCACGCTCAATGTCTGCGCCAAGCGCCTGGAACGCGTCTGACGCTTCAGAAAGCAACACCATTTCTTGTCTCTTTGATAACAGATTCATCACCGGAGCCCCGGTCGGTGTTAGATCCAGCGCCTGATTGCACTGGATGCACGGGTTCGCTTCCATAACATGCGGACGATGGTGAGGGATGGCAAGAGAGATGCCGGGAATGAGAACGTCGCCGACACCATGCGACACCAGCGGGCGTTGGAAATATACTGACCGCCAGCCCACTACCTGCGCCCAGACGACACCGGACCCGGGCGCCATTGTGCCAGCCTATGGCGGTTCGTTGTACGAGTAAAAAGGCCGGATGCCTCATCTTGACGTGGTCGGCATGCACTGGCGGGCAGAGCGCGTGGCCTAGGCATCCCGAGCCCACCAGCGACCTTCGCGGCGCTCGCTGGTAATGTCGCGCGCCATGCCGGGCCGATGTACGTGTGCTTCGTCGGCGACAGGCAAGCCCTCCCCAACCGGGCGGCTTCCACGGCAGCCGGATTGCCGCGCAGATCAGCGGCCCGTTCAAGGGCGGCCCCGGCACAATAGGGTGGTGGGCGCTACCGCACCCCTCACGCCGCCCGATCCGCCGGCCGCTCCTCCACCAGCGCCACGACATCGTCCCACCGCGACAGGAAGGCCGCGACGCAGTCCGGGTCGAACTGGGCGCCGGACTGCTCCTCGAGGAAGCGCCGCGCCCGCTCGAGCGGCCAGCCCGGCTTGTAGACCCGCGCCGAGATCAGGGCGTCGAACACGTCGGCCACCGCCGTGATGCGGCCGGGCAGCGGGATCTCGGTGCCCTTGAGGCCTTGCGGGTAGCCGGCGCCGTCCCAGCGCTCGTGATGGGTGAGCGCGATCTCGGCGGCGAGGCGCAGGAGGCGGGACGGGCTGTCGTGGAGCAATTGGTAGCCGCGGAGCGCATGCTGCATCATCTCGAACCGCTCGGGCTCGGTGAGCGGCCCGGGCTTGCGCAGGATCGAGTCGGCGACGCCGATCTTGCCGATGTCGTGCATGGTCGAGGCCAGCGCGATGTCGTTGCCCTCCTCCTCCGACAGGCCGAGCCCATCCGCGATGGCGAGCACGCAGCCCGCCACCCGGGTCAGGTGGTCGCCGGCCTGGTCGTCGCGGAACTCGGCGGCCAGCATCAGCCGGCGGATGATCTCGCGCTCGCGCTCCTGGCTCTCGGCGGCCGCCCGCTCGACCTCGCGGGCGAGCGTCCGGGCCTGGCTCTCGACGGCGCCCTGCGCGCGGGCGAGCGCGATCAGGTTGCGGCCGCGCAAAGCCAGGTCCGAGGCGTCGAGCGGGGGCAGGACCACGTCGGTGGCGCCGGCCTCGAGCGCCCGGCGGCGGGTTTCCGCCGGGTCGTCGTCGGCGATGAGCAGGATCGCCGTGTGGGCGAGGTGCGGCCGCAGGCGCAGGGCGCGGATCAGCGCGACCGCATCGAGGCCGGGCCGGTCCTCGACCACCACGAGATCCGCGGCGCCGCGCGCGAGGGCGGCGAGCGCCTGGCTCCCCTCGGCCAGCGCCAGGGCCGGCGCCGCGAACAGCCGTGTCAGCCCGCCGGGATCGGGCCGGGCCGTGACGACCACGACGGCGGGATCGGCTGCGTTGGTCATGGTCCCGGCGATTCCTTTCCGCGCCCGATGATGCCTCAAACTGCCGCAATTTGATAAAGCGTTCTTTAAGCTTCGGTGCGGCGGGGCGGATCCGGAGCCCGTCCGCCGATCCGACGCAACATGCTGAGACGGCAACGATTTCTTCCCGGTCCCTGCGTACCGGGCGAGCGTGCCTAGATGGTGAAATCCGGGCCGGCCCGTGGGCCGGCGACCTGGGCGGCCTCGGCGCGCCCGCAGAGATCCTCCACCGTTACCGCATCGAGCGCCGCAAGATACGCCCCCGCCGCCTCCGCCACCAGGGGCGCGACCACGAGGCCGGCCAAGCCGGTGCCGGCCGAGCCGGTGACGGCCGAGCCGCCGTCGGCGGGATCGGGAGCCGCCGCGGCGCCCGGCCCCAGGACCGCCCGGGCGATGTCACCGGCGCTGATGCGCCGGCGCTCGCGGGCGAGCTCGTAGCCGCCATGCGGCCCGCGCAGGCCCTTGAGCAGGCCGTGATGCACCAGCGCCTGAAGCACCGCCTCGAGGTGCCGGGGCGGCAGGGCGTGGCGCGCCGCGAGCGCCTTGGCGCTCACCGGCTGGGGCCGCGCGTGGAGCGCGATGTCGACCATGGCGGCGAGCGCCAGGGCGAGGCGCGGCGGCGCCAGCGCCGAGGCCGGCTCGGGCCGGCGCGGGGAGGCCGGGGCTGGCGCGCGCGCGTCCAAGCGCGCGTCAGCCCCGGCCGGTGGAGCCGAAGCCGCCAGCACCGCGGCCGGCGGCTTGCGCATCCGGAAAGGCCTCGACGACCCGCAGGGACGGCCGCCCCACCCGGGTGAACACGGCTTGCGCGATGCGCTCGCCCGGCGCGATCCTGAGGGGCACGCTCCCCGGCGGGTTGCGGTTCCAGGCCGAGATCATCAGCGGGCCCTCGTAATCCGCGTCGATCACCCCGACGGTGTTGCCGAGGACGAGCCCCTCCCGGTGGCCGAGGCCCGAGCGCGGATAGACCATCGCGCACCAGCCGGGATCCCGGATCGCCAGGGCGAAGCCGGCCGGGATCAGGACCGGCGGTGCTTGCGGCGCCAGCTCCAGGGTCTCGTCGAGGCAGGCATGGAGGTCGAGCCCGGCGGCGAGCGCCGAGCCCCAGCGCGGAAACCCCCAGCCGGGCAGGCGGGGATCGAGGATCCGCACCGCGACGTCGAGGCCGCTCATGGCCTGTGTCCCGCGTCGAGGCCGCTCATGGCCTGTGTCCCGGGCGGGCCGCCACCGCCTCCGCGAGGCCGACGAGCCGGCGCGCCTCGTCGGCCTCCCGCCGCAGCACCGTACGGCCGAGATGGGCGACCCCCGCCTGGCCCCGTCCCGCCGGCGCGTCGAAGGCCGCGACGAGCGCCCGCGCGGCGGCGAGCGCGTCGGCATCGGGGGCGAAGGCCGCTTCGGCCCGGCGCGCGCCGGCCGGCGAGGCCACGACGGCCCCGTCGAAGCCGAGGCCGCGGGCGCGGCCGATGTCGAGGCGGTCGGCGGGGTCGAGGAGCACGTCGAGGTCGTGGGCGCGGGCGGCCGCCAGCGCCGTGGCGAGCCAGGCGAGGAGCGGCCCGGCCTCCGGCGCGCCCGGCGGCAGCCGGCCCTCGCGGGCGAGCGCGCCGGCATCGACCACCAGGCAGGCCAGCCGCGCGTCGACGTCGCGCACCGCGCTCGCCACCGCCTCGGCCGCCAGGATCCCGAGCGGCGTGTCGAGGCCGGCCCAGAGCCGGACTCGCTCCGGGGCGTGGAGGCGGCGCAGGCGGCTGCCGATCCCGGCCAGGTCCTCCGGCTCCTCGACCCGCGGCACCAGCACGGCGTCGGGGCCGCCTTCCGCCACCGCCGCGAGGTCGGCCTCGCCCCAGGGCGTGTCGAGGCCGTTGACCCGCACCACCACCTCGGCGGCGGCGAAGCCGCCCTGCGTCAGCCAGGCGGCGAGACGGGCGCGCCCCGCCTCCTTGTCGGCGGGAGGGAGCGAATCGGCGAGGTCGAGGATCAGGGCGTCGGCGGGCTCGGACCGCGCCCCCGCGAGGGCGGTCGCGGTGGCCGGCACCAGGAGGGCACTGCGGCGGGGGCGGATGTCGGTCATCGGTCGCGTGACTCCCCGGATGGCGGCGCATCTATGCCCCGGGGAGGGGCGGCATGGCTATAGGGCGCGTGCGGCCTCGCGCGCGCCTCAGCCGAGCCGCGACGCCAGGGTGCGGGCGAAGGACTCTATGTGGGCGCTCATCGCCGCCGCCGCCGCGTCCGGGTCGCGCCGCCGCAAGGCGTCGCGGATCACCGCATGCTCCTCGGCCACCTCGGCGAGGTGGTGGCCGGTGGCGAGCGACAGGGCCCAGAACCGCACCGAGCGGCCATGCAGCCCGGCCAGCACCTCGGCGAGCACCCGGTTGCCGGAAGCCTCGGCGATGAGCGCGTGGAAGCGGCGGTCCGCCTCGAGGATCGCATCGAGACCGTCCGGCCGGGCCGCCAGCACGGCGTCGAGCTGCGCCAGCGCCTCGGACCCGATCCGCCCGGCGGCGAGCGCGGCGCAGGGCGGCTCGGTCAGGCGGCGCACCTCGATCAGGTGGGCGAACTCGTCCATCGAGAGCGGCTGCACCAGCACGCCCTTGCGGGGCAGGATCCGCACCAGCCCCTCGTGCATCAGTCGGTGCAGGGCCTGGTTCACCGGCGTGCGGCCTAAGCCCAGCTCGGCGCAGAGGCCGGCCTCGTTCAGGGCGTCGCCGGGCTTCAGCCGCAGGGAGACGATGTCGTCCTTCAGCCGCCGGTAGGCGCGCTCGTTCTGCGACAAGGCTGGGCCCGAACCTGCTCGCGCTTCCGCCACCGAGACCGCTCCGCTCACTCGAGTTCCCTCTAGCACGGCTTGTGAAATATCACAGGCATGGTACTTGCAGAACCACACGCCGAAGCGGCCGCGAGCGGACCGCGGGAGAAGAGCGATGACGAGGGTGGACGAGGTGAGCGCGCACGCAGTGGACGAAGGCTATCGCAGGGCGACCCTGCGGCTGATCCCGTTCTTGGTCTTCCTGTTCATCCTGGCCTGGATCGACCGGGTGAATGTCGGCTTCGCCAAGCTGCAGATGCTGTCCGACTTGCAATTCAGCGAGGCGGTCTACGGCTTCGGCGCCGGCATCTTCTTCATCGGCTACTTCCTGTTCGAGGTGCCGAGCAACCTGCTGCTCGAGCGCATCGGCGCCCGCAAGACGCTGGCGCGCATCACCATCCTGTGGGGGCTCGCCTCGATGAGCCTCGCCTTCGTGCGTTCGGAATGGGCGTTCTACGCCATCCGCTTCCTGCTCGGGGTGTTCGAGGCCGGGTTCTTCCCGGGCGTGGTGCTCTACTTGACCTACTGGTTCCCGAGCGCGAGGCGCTCGCGCATCAACGGCCTGTTCATGACCTCGTTCGCCATCGCGGGCGTGGTCGGCGGGCCGCTCGCCGGGCTGATCATGGGCACGATGGGGGGCGTCGGCGGCATGGCCAACTGGCAGTGGCTGTTCATCCTCGAGGGCATCCCGTCGCTGGTCGCGGGCGCCGCCGTGCTCGCCTTCCTGCCCGACCGGCCGAAGGACGCGGCTTGGCTCTCGCCCGAGGTCGCCGCCGCGATGAGCGCACGGGTCGAGGCGGAAGGGCGCGCCGCCGGCAAGCAGGCGAGCTTCCGGGCGGCGCTCCGGGACGGCCGGGTCTGGCTCTGCGCGCTGATCTACTTCTGCATCGTCAGCGGCAACGCCACGATCGCGTTCTGGACGCCCTCGATCATCAAGGAGATCGGCGTGCAGGGCGCGATCGCGATCGGCTTCCTGGCCGCCGTGCCGTTCGTCGCCGGCACGATCGCGATGGTCTGGACGGGGGCCCATTCCGACCGCACCGGCGAGCGCCGGCTGCACTGCGCGGTCGCCAGCCTCGTCGCCGCCGCGGGCCTCGCCGCCACCGGGGCGCTGATGGGCCAGGCGGTGCCGGCCTTCCTGGCGCTCACCGTCGCGGCGATCGGCATCCTGGCGGCCTTCCCGGTCTTCTGGTCGCTGCCGCAGACCTTCCTGGCCGGCACGGCCGCCGCCGGGTCGATCGCGGCGATCAATGCGATCGGCAACCTCGCGGGCTTCGTCGCCCCCTATGTCGTCGGCCTGTCGAACACGCTGACCGGCGCCTCGACCAACGGGCTGTACGTCGTGGCCGGCCTCGAATTGCTGGCGGGCCTCCTGGTCCTCGGCTTCGCCCGCTGGCGCGAGGGTGCGGCCGCCGACCTGGCCGCCGCCGAGTGAACGGGAGAGTGACCATGCTGACCTTCCATCGCGAGGCCGCCGGGCGGCGGGACACGATCGCGCTCGCGCCCGAGGCGCTGGTGATCGCCGGCTGGGCCGGGCGGGACGAGGCGGCGATCCGCCACCACATCGAGGAACTCGCGGCGATCGGCGTGCCGCCGCCCTCCTCGGTCCCGGTCTATTACCGGGCCGCCGCCGCGACGCTGACGCAAGCGCCCCGCCTCGAGGTGCTGGGCCCCGATTCCTCGGGCGAGGCGGAGCCGGTGATCGTGTCGCTCGCCGACGGGCCCTGGCTCGGCCTCGGCTCCGACCACACCGACCGCAAGGCCGAGACCGTCGGCATCGCGCTCTCCAAGCAGCTCTGCGGCAAGCCGGTCGGTACCGGCCTGTGGCGCCTCGACGAGGTCGCGCCGCACTGGGACGACCTGATCCTGCGCGCCCACGCGACGATCGACGGCGAGCGGGTGCTCTACCAGGAGGGCCGGCTGACGGCTTTGCGCATGCCGGCCGACCTCCTGGCGCGCCGCCCCGGCGGGCCGGATCTGCCTCCCGGCACGGTGATGTTTTGCGGCACGCTCGGAGCGATCGGCGGCATTCGCCCGGCCTCGCGCTTCGAGATGGAACTCGAGGACCCGGTGCTCGGGCGGACGCTGACCCACGGCTACGACATCGCCGTGCTGCCGGTGGTGGCCTGAGCCCGCGATGGGGGTCGTGACCGCACTCGCCGGGATCGGGGACGCTGCCTTCTGGGCGGCGCTCCTCGCCAAGATGGGGGCGAGCGCCGCGATCGTGGTCCTCGCCTCGCTGGCGGTCGAGCGGGCCGGGCCCCTCGTCGGCGCGATGATCGCGACCCTGCCGCTCTCGGCGGGACCGGCCTACACCTTCCTGGCCCTCGACCACGACGCCGCCTTCCTGCGCGACAGCGCGGTGGCGAGCCTGCCGGCCATCGCCGCCACCGCCCTGTTCATCGCGACCTATGCGGGCGCCGCCCGCCGGCACGGCGTCGCGGCCTCGCTCGCGGCGGCGCTCGCGGTCTGGATCGCCGCGGCCCTTCTGCTGAACCGCCTCGGCGGCGGCCTGTGGATCGCGGGGCTCGTCACCACCCTGGTGATCCTCGCCTGCATCGGCGCCTGCCGCTCCTTCCGCGCGGGCGGCCCGCTGCCGGGGCGCCCGAAGCGGGCGGGCGACGTCCTGGTCCGGGCCGGCATCGTCATGGCCCTCGTCGTCGCGGTGGTGCTGGCCGGGCGGCTCGCGGGCCCGGGGGCCGCCGGCATCCTGGCCTTCGCGCCGGTGGTGATGGTGAGCCTGGCGGTGATCCTGCATCCGCGCATCGGCGGGGCGGCGACCGCGACGGTGCTGACCTTAAGCCTTCCGGGGCTTCTGGGCTTCGTGGCGGCCCTGGTCGCCCTCGCCCTCACGATCGAGCGGTTCGGGCCCGCCCTCGCCCTGCCGCTCGCCCTCGTGATCAATGTCGGCTGGAACGGCGGGATCCTGCTGGCCAGCCGCCCGCGCCGACGCCACGCTGTGCCCCCTCCCCGTCCGCCCTCCCTGGAGACCGATTCATGAGCACCGTTCGCCAAGATCATCCGATCAGGGACGACCTGGAACGCCGCCTCGCCCTGATCGAGGAGCCGGCGAGCCGCCACGTCTTCACCAAGCTCTACCCCGAGGCCGCCCGCGCCGCCGCCGACGCCGCCGACGCCCGGCGCAAGGCCGGCCTCACCCTCGGGGCGCTCGACGGCGCCATCGTGTCGATCAAGGACCTGTTCGACGTCCAGGGCGAGGCGACGACCGCCGGCTCCTCGATCCGGCGCAAGGCGGAGGCCGCTCTCCAGGACGCCCCGGTCGTCGCGCGCCTGCGCCGGGCCGGCGCGGTCATCTTGGCCAAGACCAACATGTCCGAGTTCGCCTTCTCGGGGCTGGGCCTCAACCCGCACTGGGGCAATCCCGGCAACGCCGCCGATCCGAGCCTGGTGCCGGGCGGCTCGTCCTCCGGCGCCGGCGTCTCGGCGGCCCTGGGCACCAGCGACATCGCCATCGGCACCGATACCGGCGGCTCGGTCCGCATCCCGGCGGCGCTCAACGGCGTGGTCGGGTTCAAGCCGACCGCCCGCCGGGTGCCGCTCGCCGGCGCCTTCCCGCTCTCGCCCTCGCTCGACTCGATCGGCCCGCTCGCCCGCAGCGTCGAGGCCTGCGCGGCGGCCGACGCCGTGATGGCGGGCGAGGACTATCGCCCCCTCAAGGCCGCGCCGTTGCGCGACCTGCGGGTCGGCGTGCCCCGCGGCCTTCTCTTCACCGAGACCGACCCGATGGTGGCGCAGGCCTTCGAGGCCGCCCTCTCCACCTTGAGCGCCGCCGGCGCCCGGATCGGCGAGACCCCCTTCGACGACCTCCTCGCCCGCATGGCCGAGGCGACGGCGGCCGGCCCGATCGCCGCGGTCGAGGCGGCGGAGGTCCATGCCGACTGGCTCGACGCCGAGGAAGCGGCCTTCGACCCGCGGGTCCACGCCCGGATCAGCCGCGGCCGCACCGTGACGGCCGCGGCCTATATCCGGATGATGCGCGCCCGCGTCGACCTGATCGCGGCCGCCGACGAGCGCCTCGCGCCCCTCGACGTGCTGGCCCTCCCGGCGACGGCGATCCCGGCCCCCAGCATCGCCTCCGTGGCCGACGACGACGCGGTCTTTACGCGGACCAACATCCTGATGCTGCGCAACACCATGGTGGGGAACCTGTTCGACCTCACCGGGATCTCGCTGCCGCTCCCGGGCCAGGCCAAGCCGGTCGGCCTGATGCTGCTCGCCCGCCACGGCCAGGACCGGCGGCTCCTCGAGATCGCCGCGGGGGTGGAGGCGGTCTTGCGGGGGTAAACCGGTCCCCGGTCTGTCCACCCGCACGGGAGAGGGAATCCCGAGCCTTGTTCGCATCGGAACAGATCAAGTGGAATTCGCATCGCGCGCTCCGGATGATCGACTCAGTTTCGCACTGGCTGCGAGCCTGAGCTGATGACCCGGAGGGTTGCGGATGCCTGTGCGCCGAACCGGCGGCGACGACAGAAGCGCCGCGGACCGTCTCCAGCCCGCGGCGCCCGATATCTGAACAAAACTACGCCGCCTGACGGCCGAGATGCGCCGCCACGGTCGAGACCCGGGAGCCGACGATCTTGACGGCGTCCCGAAGCTCCTCACCGGTCACCCCGAATTGTCCCGCCCAGTAGGCACGGTCATCGGGGCAGTGGATGTCGATGTGCTGCGCGAAGCGCGGCTTGAGAATGTCCTGAGTCTCGGACATGATTGTTTCCTGAGGCGTGGGGCTTGCCAGTATCCGCTGGTGCGGGACGCTCAGCGTCGCGTATCCAGAAAACGCCTGATTCTGGGAAAAGTTGCCGGTTCATCATCCCGGTCCCTGCGGCATGGCGCATCCCGGAGCGGCCGCGGCGCTGGCGGGGAACCGCCGGGTTTGATACCGGCTCGGATCGTCCGATCCCCGACGAAGGACCCGACCATGCGCCGTCCCGGCCCCACCCTCCTGCCCGCCCTCGCGGCCCTGCTGCTCGCCGGTCTGCCGCTCGCCGGCCCCGTCTTCGCCCGCGAGATGCCGACGACCGCGACGACCGCGCCGGCCTCCCCCCGAAAAGCCAACGTGGTGATCCTGGCCACCGGCGGCACCATCGCGGGCGCCGGGGCGGACGCCAGCAACAGCGCCACCTACCAGGCCGCCAAGGTGCCGGTGGACAAGCTGATCGCCGCCGTGCCGTCCTTGAGCGAGCTCGCCAACGTGCGCGGCGAGCAGGTGTTTCAGATCGCCTCCGAGAGCTTCACCAACGCGCAGCTGGTCCAGCTGGCCAAGCGCGTCTCGGCGCTGCTGAAGCAGGACGACGTCGACGGCGTCGTCATCACCCACGGCACAGACACCCTGGAGGAGACCGCGCTCTTCCTCGACCTCGTGGTCCGAAGCGACAAGCCGATCGTGGTCGTCGGCTCGATGCGGCCCTCGACCGCGCTCTCCGCCGACGGTGCCCTCAACCTCGCCGACGCGGTCGCCACCGCGGCGAGCCCGGCCTCTCGGGCCAAGGGCGTCCTTGTGACGATGAACGACGAGATCCAGGCCGGCCGCGACGTGACGAAGCGCGTCAACATCAAGCCGAGCGCCTTCTCGAGCCAGTGGGGCCCGCTCGGCATGGTGGTCGAGGGCAAGACCTACTGGTTCCGCGCGCCCGTGAAGCGCCACGGCACTGCGTCGGAGTTCGACATCGACGCGATCGACGCCCTGCCGGAGGTCGCGATCGTGTACGGCTCGGGCAACATGAACCCGGCGCCGTATACGGCCGCGGTGCAGGCCGGCGCCAAGGCGATCGTGCATGCGGGCACCGGCAACGGCTCGGTGGCGGGCTACCTCGTCGACACGCTCAAGGACCTGCGCGCCAAGGGCACGCTGATCATCCGGTCCGCGCGCGTCGGCGACGGCTTCGTGCTGCGCAACGCCGAGCAGCCCGACGACCAGTACGACTGGGTGGTGGCCCACGACCTCAACCCGCAGAAGGCCAAGATCCTGGCGGCGGTCGCGCTCACCAAGACCAGCGACACCAAGGAGCTGCAGCGGATCTTCTGGGAGTATTGAGGGCCGCTCACGCCTCGAGCGCGGCGAACCACGCCGCGTAGGGCGTGGTGCGGGCGAGGTGCCGGGTGTAGTCCGGCGCCCCGTCGGTCCACCAGGGCGGGCCGCGCTCGCCGAGGCCGTGCTTGGCGGCATCGACCGCGGCGCGGGCCTCGGCCAGGCCTGCGCCGCCCGCGGCCTTGGCGTCGCGCACGGCGCGGCGGGCCCGCATCAGGTCGTGCACCAGGGCCTCGCGGCGATCCGCCGGCAGGCCCGGATCGCTGCGCCGCCACAGCCGCCCGCGCACCACGATGTAGCGCCCGTCCGGCGTGACAGGGACCATCTTACGCTGCGTCATGATCAGTTCCGCGATTGCGCGCATCGCCTTGAGGCGGCGTTAAACTCTCGCGCGCAACGTGGGCGCGGGAAGCGGGGGCGGGTCTCCCTGCCGGGGGGCGTCATGCACATCGTCGTCGTCGATCCGAGCCGGGTGGTGCTCAAGGTCATCAGCGGGCTCCTGACACCCCGCGGGCATACCGTGGATGCGTTCACGGATTCGCGCGAGGCGCTCGATTTCATCACCGACAACGCGTCGGTCACCGCCCTGATCACCAGCCTCGAGGTCCGGCCGCTCAGCGGCCTCGAGCTGTGCTGGTCGGCCCGCCTCCTCGCGGACGCCCACCGGCCGCTCTACATCATCACCATGTCGTCGGCCCGCAACGCCCGCAACCTGGCGGAGGCGCTCGACAGCGGCTCGGACGACTTCATCGACAAGCCGCCGGGCCCGGAGGAGCTCTATGCCCGCCTGCGCGCCGCCGAGCGGATGACCGGGATGCAGCGCGAGCTGATCCGCTTCGCCGAGACCGACGCCCTGACCGGGCTCCTCAACCGCCGCGCCTTCCTGCAGCGGGTCGGCGAGGCGACCGACCGGGCCGGCGCCCACGGCCGGCTGTCGGTGATCCTGGTCGACATCGACCACTTCAAGGCCATCAACGACCAGCACGGCCACGAGGTCGGCGACACGGCGATCCGGGGCGTCGCCCAGGAGCTGCTGGCGGAAGCGGGCGGCATCGCCGGGCGCCTGGGCGGCGAGGAATTCGCCGTCGCTCTGCCCGGGCGCGGCCTGGAGGAGGCCGAGGCCGCCGCCGGGCGCCTGCGGCTGCGCTGCACGCAGCTGCGCTTCAAGGGCCAGCGCGGCCCGGTGCAGCTCACTGCGAGCTTCGGCGTCAGCACTTGGTCGGAGGGCGAGACCACCGGCGGCCTGCTCAAGCGCGCCGACATCGCGCTCTACGAGGCCAAGACCACCGGCCGCAACCGGGTCGTCTCGGCGGCCACCGACCTGATCCTGGCGCGGGCTGGCTGAGCCCGCGCGGTGCGGGCTGGCTGAGCCCGCACGGTGCGGGCCGACCGAAGCCCGCGCCGCCCCGAGCCGTCTACGGATCGCCCGGGACGTAGATCGCGAGCCTGAGGGCCGGATCGCCGTTCGCCTGGAAGGTCGCGTAGTCGAAGGCGAGCCGGCCGTGCCGCGGGTGGTGCAGCACCTTCCGCCCGGTCCCGCCGCCGCGCACCTCGTGCGCTTCCCACCAGGTCGCGAAGAGCGGGCACCCCTCCGCCAGGCGATCCAGGAGATCGATGAAGGCCGGGTCCGCCGCGGAGAGGTCGTGAGCGGCGCGGAACTGCGCCACCATGCGCTGCGCCTCCTCAGGCCAAGCCTCCCCGAACAGCGCCCGCGCCCGCGCGTCGGTGAGGACGAAGAGCAGGATGTTGCGCTCCGGTTCGGGCACGGCGTCGAATCCGAAGAGGTCGGCGGCAGCCGCGTTCCACGCCAGCAGGTCCCAGCGCCGGCCCGTGACGTAGGCCGGCTGGCGCATCTCGGCGACGAGGCGCCGGATCGTCGGTGGCACCTCCTCGCGCACGAAGGCGCCGGGCCTCACGCTGCGGGACAGGGCACGCAGATGCGCGTGCTCGGCCTCGTTCAGGCAGAGCGCCCGGGCCAGGGCGTCGAGGGTGGTGACGGAGGGGCTGACGTCGCGCCCCTGCTCCAGGCGCACGTACCAGTCGATGCCGATGCCGGCGCGCTGCGCCACCTCCTCGCGGCGCAGGCCCGGGGTCCGGCGGCGGCTGATCGAGGGCAGCGCGAGGGCGGCGGGATCGAGCTGCTCGCGCCGCGAGCGCAGGAAGTCGCCGAAGGCCTTCTGCCGGGGATCGCTCACGCGTGCCTCGCGAGGTGGGTCGCTTGATCCCAGGATCATACCAGTCCTTCTTCGCTGCGCGACAGGCCCCATCCTGCCCCGCGTTCCAGCGAGGGATCGAGAGATGCAGGCTGCCGTGCTCAAGGCGTTCGGATCGCCGCTCGTCGTCGAGGAGGTGCCGGATCCGGTGATCGGGACCGGCGAGGTGATCGTCGACGTCGTGGCCGCCCCGGTTCTGTCCTACGCCGACGAGGTCTTTTCTGGCGCGCGCCGGTACCTCCTGCCGCCGCCGGTCATCCCCGGCTGCGGCGCGGTCGGCCGGGTGCGCACGGTCGGGCCCGACGCGACGAAGCTCCGGGTCGGCGACTGGGTCTTCTGCGACCCGACCGTGCGCTCGCGCGACGACGCCGTGATGCCCGACATCGTGCTCCAGGGCTGGAGCGCGCGGGGCGAGGGCGGCCAGAGGCTCCAGGGCTATCACCGGCACGGCGCTTTCGCCGAGCAGGTGCGCGTGCCGACCGAGAACGCGATCCGCATCGGCGCCCTGACCCCGGAGGAGGCCGCGCCCTGGTGCGCGATCAACACCCTGCTCGTCCCCTTTGGCGGCCTGCTGGCAGCGAATCTCCAGGCGGGCGAGACGCTGCTGGTCAGCGGGGCGACCGGCCATTTCGGCAGCGCCGCGATCGCGGCGGGCCTTGCCATGGGGGCGGGCTGCGTGGTCGCCCCGGGCCGCAACGCGGCCGTCCTCGCCGACCTCGCCCGGCGCTTCGGCGACCGGGTCCGCCCCGTGAGGCTGACCGGCGACGCGGCGGCGGACCGGGCCAGGATGATGGCGGCGGCGCCTGCGCCGATCGACTGCGTGCTCGACATCCTGCCGCCCTCCGTCGACGCCGCGGTGGCGCGCGCCGCGGTGATGAGCGTGCGCCCCTACGGCCGCGTGGTGCTGATGGGCGGCGTCGGCATGCTCGGCGGGGACGACCTCGCGCTGCCCTATCCGTGGATCATGCGCAACGCCATCACGGTGCGGGGTCAGTGGATGTACCCGCCCGAGGCCGTGATCCGGATGGTCGGGCTCGTGCGCGCGGGTCTGCTGCGGCTGGAGGAGTACGCCGTGACGGCCTTCCCGCTCGCAGCCGTGAACGAGGCCGTCGCGCATGCCGCGGCGCAGGGCGGGCCGTTCCGCCTGGCCGTGCTGCGCCCGGGCGCCGAGGCCCCGCAGCCCTCGGCCGTGTCGCGGTAGGGGGCCAGCCCCCCCTGACGCCGTGCGGGCTTCGCGCCCCGGTTTCCGTTCACGCCGTACCGGGCCCTGCCGGTCGGCCTGTTCCTGGAAGAGGTCGTCCGGCCTGACCCATTGCGGGAAAGTGCCGAGGCCCGCGTTCCAAACTGGTTCGCGCGAAGAAGCCTCGTTCTCCCGGGCTCCGGGTTCCGACGGCCACGCTTTCGCGACATCCTGACGCGGAGTCGGTCTACCTAGGCACTCTTCCCCTCGGGCGTGGCCTCCCGGTGCCGCGGAGTCGCGCCGGGCCGCCGCCCCCCTGCGAAGATGGAACGGAGCTTGTTCCGAGTCCTCCGTGGACACCGCGCCTGTATCGCGCTGGGACGGAGGCAAGCGGCATGAGTGACGCCGTCAGGGTTCTGATCATCAACGAGCCGTCGGATCTGGGCGCTGCCTTCCGGGCGACGCTCGAACACACCCCGGCATTACGGACCGTCGGGGAGGAGGAGCTGAAGGACCAGGACACGACTTGCGTCGTCCTGGCCTTCGCGCCCGAATACGGGCCGGCGGCGGTGGCCTCCCTGCGCGAGCGGGCGCCCGGCGCCCGGATCCTGGTGGCGTTCCAGGCGGCGGATGCGGCGGAGATCGGCCGGCTCACGGCCGCCGGGGCCGACGCCTTCGTGGCCCGCTCCGCTGCGCCGGGCGACATCTGCGCCACGATCCTGGCGCTCGCCCACGGCCTGCCGCTGCACGAGGGCGACCCGGAGGCCCCGGCCCCCGAGGAGGTGGCGGCCGAGAGCCTGGGGCTCACCCCGCGGGAGGCCGAGGTGCTGCGCTTCCTCAGCGCGGGCTTCAGCAACAAGGAGGTGGCCCGCCGCCTCACCGTCAGCGTGCGCACCGTCGAGACCCACCGGCTCAACCTGCGCCGCAAGACCAAGACCGGCCGGCTCAAGGACCTGGTCCAGCTCGCGCGGCAGATCGGCCTCGCGCCGGTCCTCGAGGGCGAGGCCCGGCCCCTGCGGCGCATGAATCACGAGGCTCACCGCGCCGTCCCTCACTGAGGGGCGGCGCGGGGATCAGGCGGCCCTCCGGGCCGCCGTTTTTCTGTTCGATGATGTGGGGGTTCGGACCTTGGCATTCTTGGCCTTGGTCCCCTTGTCCTTGCGGCTCTTCGCTTCGCCGCTCTTGGCCGACCGCCCCGTCGCGGGCGTCGCCTCCAGCCGGGCGAGACGGCCCTGGAGCAGGCCGAGCACCGCCGTCTCCTCGGGCCGCAGGCGGGCGATCTCGTCGCGGAGCGCCGCCTCGACCTCGTCCTTGACCTGGAGCAGCAGCTCGCCCTCGAGGTAGCAGCCCAGGATCTCCGGGTGGATGTAGCATTTGCGGCAGATCGTCGGCGTGTTGCCGAGCCGCTCGGCCACCCGCTCGATCGCCGCCCGCACGTTGCGCTTGGCCACCGCCTGGCTGTCGAAGGCCTCGAACTCACGCAAAGCCATGGCGGCCAGCACCGTGCCGGACCAGGTGCGGAAATCCTTGGCGGTGATGTCGCGTCCGGTGATCTCGCGCAGGTACGCGTTCACGTCGGCCGAGGTCACGTCCCGCTGCACCCCGTCCTCGTCGAGGTACTGAAAAAGCTCCTGGCCGGGCAGGTCCTGGCAGGCCTTGACGATCTTCGCCACCCGGCGGTCGTGGACGGCGAGCTCCCAGACCTTGTTGCTCTTGCCCTTGAAGCGGAACTTCAGTTCCCTGCCCTCGATTTTCACATGTGGGTCGCGCAGGGTGGTGAGGCCGTAGCTCTTGTTCTGCTTGGCGTAATCGTCGTTGCCGACCCGGATCAGGGTGGTCTCGAGCAGGTGCACGACGGTGGCCAGCACCTTCTCCCGCGGCAGGCCGCGCCGGCCCATATGCTCCTCGACCGTCGCCCGGATGCCCGGCAGCACCTCGGCGAAGGTCATCATGTGGGCGAACTTGGTGCTCTCCCGGGCCTGGCGGAACTCGGGATGGTAGCGGTACTGCTTGCGGCCGCGGGCGTCGCGCCCCGTCGCCTGGATGTGGCCGTTGGCGTGGCGGCAGATCCACACGTCGGTGTAGGCCGGCGGGATCGCCAGGGACCTGATGCGTGCCAGAGCCGCCTCGTCCCGCACCCGCTCGCCCTTGGCATCGACGTAGGCGAAGCCGCGCCCGTTGCGCTTGCGGCGATAGCCCGGCTCCTCGTCGCTCACGTAGCGCAGGCCCGCCTCGCGGGCGGCGTCGCGGGTGTCGACGCGATCCTCGGCGGGACTCTCCGCCGTCTCGGGATCCGACAGCATGGGCTTCAAGACCTCACGGGGTTCCGGTCGAACTCAACCGGCGCGTGCCCGCGCGGGTTCCTGTGCGGGTTCCTGGCCGGCCGTTTCCCCGCGACGCCGGCGCCGCCGGGCTGTAGGGAGAACGGGATTTTGGCGGGGAGAGACCGGGTGCAGCCACGGGATGCGGCGGAACGGGCGGGAGAGGACGGGACGCGGCGGGCGCACGTCGCCTTCGTGGTCACCGAGGACTGGTTCTTCGCCTCGCACTTCCTGCCGATGGCCCGGGCGGCCGTGGCGGCCGGCCACCCGGTCTCGGTGATCACCCGGGTGCGGGCGCATCGCGAGGCCATCGCCGCGACCGGCGCCCGGGTGGTGGCGCTCGAGGCCGAGCGGTCGAGCCTGAACCCGATGGCGGCGGGCTATGCCGCCGGCCAGCTCGCGGCGATCCTCAAGGCGCTGAAGGCCGACATCGTCCACTGCATCGCGCTCCGCGGCATCCTGGTCGGCGGGGCGGCGGCGATGCTCGCCGGGATCCCGTCCCGGGTCTACGCGCTCACCGGCCTCGGGCTGATCGGCGCGCGGCAGGACCGGGCCGGGCTCCTCGCCCGGACGGCCTTGCGGCTCCTGATCCGCGGCCCGCTCGAGACCGCCCGGACCCGCTACCTGTTCGAGAACCCGGACGACGCGCGGCTGCTCGGCCTCGACCCGGAGAGCCCGCGGGTCACGGTCATCGGCGGCGCCGGCATCGACCCGGAGGCGTGGCCGGCGACGCCGCTGCCGCCGCACCCTCCCCTGCGGATCGCGCTCACCGCCCGGATGCTGTGGTCGAAGGGGATCGACACCGCCGTGCAGGCCGCCCAGCGCGCCCGGGCCGAGGGCGCGCACCTGGAGCTGTCCCTCTACGGCGCCCCCGATCCCTCGAACCGACGCGCGATTCCCGACGCCACCCTGCGCGACTGGTCCCGCGACGGCGTCGTCTGGCACGGCGCGACCGACGACGTCGCCGGGGCCCTCGCCCGAGCCCACGTCGCCTGCCTGCCGTCGCGGGGCGGGGAAGGATTGCCGCGGGCGCTGCTCGAGGCCGCCGCGAGCGGCCGGGCGATTCTCACCACCGACGTGCCGGGCTGCCGCACCCTGGTGCGAGACGGGATCGAAGGATTGATCGTGCCGCCGGACGACCCCGCCGCGCTCGCCGCCGCGATGGCGCGACTGGCCGCCGATCCCGCCCTCGTCGCCCGGATGGGGGCGGCGGCCCGCGCCCGGGTCATCACCGGCGGCTTCACCGAGGCCGCGGTGACCCGCGCCGTCCTGCGGCTCTACGCGGATCTCGCCTGATGGAGCCCGCCGCCTTCATCCGCGCCCATACCGCGTTGCGCCCGGTGCCGCACGCCCCGGCGATCCGCCTGCACGTGGCGGACGAGGCGACCGAGTTGTGGGGCCGCACCGAGGAGGAACTGGGCGAGATCGGCCTGCCGCCGCCGTTCTGGGCCTTCGCCTGGGCCGGCGGCCAGGCCCTCGCCGCCTACGTTCTGGAGAACCCCGGCATGGTGGCCGGCGCCCGGGTGCTCGACTTCGCCTCCGGCTCCGGCCTTGTCGCCATCGCGGCGGCGATGGCCGGCGCTGCCAGCGTCGAGGCGAGCGACCTCGACCCGTTCGCATTGGCGGCAATAAGCCTCAATGCGGCGGAGAACGGGGTCTCGGAGCGCATCACCGTGAAGGGCGCCGACCTGATCGGCCGCGACGACGGCTGGGACTGCGTGCTCGCCGCCGACATCTTCTACGAGCGCGACCTCGCCGCCCGGGTCGGCGACTGGCTCGCGGGGCTGCACGCCCGCGGCGCCCGGGTGCTGCTGGGCGATCCCGGCCGGGCCTACCTGCCGAAGGACCGGCTGGAGACCCTGGCGACCTACGCGGTGCCGGTGACGCGGGCGCTGGAGGATGCGGAGATCAAGCGGACGGGGGTGTGGCGGTTTCGGGGGTGAATCGATCAATCTCTCGGGTAGGAACCCGATCGGCTTGGCTGCACGAAGCGCGGCCTTCGACCCTTATTTGAATTCCAGAAGGTCCGCTTGCAGGCAATCAGCCCCAACGGGGTGACCCCCGACGGCCTTCCCGTTCAGGCGCCAACCAGTTTCGAGATCGCGGTCAATCTCAGGACCGCCAAGGCGCTCGGCCTCGCAATCCCGCCCTCGCTCCTGGCCCGCACCGACGAGGTGATAGAGTGAGCGAGGGGAGTTAGATTGGATGTCTTCGCCCGACGAGGGGCCGCTCACATGCGACGACGCGACGTTCTGAGTCTGACCGCGGCCCAGGTCGCCTCTGTGCTCTGGTCACGAGATGCGACATCGGCTGACAAGCTCCCGCGAGTCGTGTTCGTCACGCCCCTCGGCCGTTTCGTCGGCGCCCAGGACGGAGATGCCTGGAAAGGGCTCGTGACAGCCTTCCTCCAGGGTCTCCGTGAACTCGGCTATGTCGACGGCAGCACGATGAAGTTCGAGTTCTATTCGGGGGACGGCAAGGTCGGGCAAATCGACGAGATCGCGGCCCGCGTCCTTGCGACCTCGCCCGATGTCGTCCTAGCAGGGGGCGGCGGCGCCAACGAGGTTGCGCACGCCTTCAAGCGCCTGACGCGAACGGTGCCGATTGTCATGGCGAACAGCTCGGATCCCGTCCTGCAAGGCCTCGTGGCCAACCTGGCCCGCCCGGGCGGCAATGTCACGGGCTTCACTGGCAACACCGGGCCTGACTTCGAGGTCAAGAGGCTGGAGCTTTTGAGGGAGGTCGCTCCGGACGCTTCCCGGGTCGGCTACCTGGGACTGAAGATCGACTGGGAGAGCCCGGCTGCGGTTGCTGTCCGGAACGCCGCGGAGAAGCTCGGCGCAACGGTGATACATGCCGAGCACAGGTCCCTGGATTACGAGGGCGCCTTCGCGCACATCGCGCGGGAACAGTTGCGCGGCGTGTTGGTCGCACGAAACCCTTGGAACTTCTCGAACCGGCAGGCCATCACCGCCTTCGTGGCGAGCCGCCGGATCGCCGCGATCTACCCGACTCGGGAGTTCATCGAGGTTGCGGGCCTGATCTCGTACGGGCCGAGCCTGTTGGACCTCTATCGTCGCGCCGCGCGGTACGTCGACAAGATCCTGAAGGGCGAGAAGCCGGCCGACCTGCCCGTCGAGCAGCCGACCAAGTACGAGCTGGTCATCAACTCGAAAGCCGCCCAGCAGATCGGCATCGCCCTTCCAGCCTCCCTCCTCGCCCGCGCCGACGAGGTGATCGAGTAAGACGGCGTGACACAACCAGCCTGCTTTGCGCCTTGGCGCTGGCCGGGACAATTCAGGCGCACGCGGCGGGCAGCACCAGAGAGGGCGCAAAGCCGAAGATCCGCTTCCAGCCGATGAGCCAACTGCCGCTTTCCACCCCTTTCGAACCTTCGCACGGTCGAGCCGATCGGTCTCGACCCCGAAGCCCGACCCCATTCCGAGTCCGGAACGGGGTACAGGTCGGGAACCGGCCTCAATGGGCGCTCTGCTGCTTCGCCCGCGCCACGATCTGCGTCGGGTTGACGAACCTGAGCGCGATCACCAGCCAGACCAGCGTCACCGCCATGTAGACCACCGCCATCGCGTCGATCGACTGACCGGCCCGCACGCCGGCGGCGAAGACGGCGTAGTAGAGCGCCACGACGAGCGTCTGGCTCGTCGGCCCGGCGACCAGGAAGGTCAATTCGAACATCGCGATGGTGCGCACCAGCACCAGCAGCAGGGCGGCCAGGATGCCGGGGATCAGGAGCGGCAGGAGGATCCGCAGGAAGAGCTGGCGGGTGCCGGCGCCGAAGACCCGGGCCGCCGCCTCGATGCGCGGGTCGATCTGCTCGATGAACGGGATCATCACCAAGACCACGAAGGGCACGCTCGGCACGAGGTTGGCCAGCACCACGCCCCAGAGCGTGCCGGCGAGGCCCGCCTGGTAGAGCACCGTGGCGAGCGGGATGCCGTAGGTGATCGGCGGCACCAGCAGCGGCAGCAGGAAGACCAGCATCACCAGCCGCTTGCCCGGGAAGTCGCGCCGCGCCAGGGCGTAGGCCGCGGTGACGCCGAGGAGCCCGGAGAGGAAGACCACCAGGAACACGACCTGGAGCGTCACGATCAGCACCTCGCCGAGCTGGAACTCGTCCCAGGCCGAGGCGTACCAGCGCGTGGTGAAGCCAAGCGGCAGCCAAGTGCCGAGCCAGCGCGTGGCGAAGGAGTTGAGCACCACCGCGGCGATCATCGCCAGGAGGTTGAGGCAGAACAGCAGCGTGACGGCCCAGACCGCCATCCGCCACAGGCGCGAGCCGAGGCCGGTGTCGCGGATCATCCCTTGGTGCCTCCGACCGGGCCGGTATAGAGCAGGCTGCGCCCCCAGAGCAAAGCCGCCACGATGGCGAGCTGAACCGCGCCCATGATCATCGCGATCGCCGAGGCCAGGGAGTAGTCGTATTCCTCGAACGCCGCCTGGTAGGCCGCGATCGAGATCACCCGCGTGGCGCCCGCGGGTGCCCCGAGCAGCACCGCGGAGGGAAACACCGAAAAAGCCTGGACGAAGGACAGGCAGAAGGTGACGGCGAGGCCCGGCAGGATCAGCGGCAGGATCACCTTCGTGAAGCGCTGCCAGGCATTGGCCCCGTGGGTCGCCGCCGCCTGCTCGAGCGCCGGGTCGATGCCGGTGACCGAGGACAGCGTCAGCAGGAACGCGAACGGGAAGCCGGTGATGAGGAGCGAGGCGAAGACACCCCAGTAGTTGTTGGTGAGCTTGAGCGGACCCGCGATCACCCCGAGCCAGACGAGGGTGCGGTTGAACCAGCCCTGCGGCCCGAGGAAGTTGAGCAGGCCCTCCGCCACCAGCACGGTGCCGAGCGTGATCGGCAGGACCAGGATGGTGGTCAGCAGGCGCTGGCGGCGCATCAGCCGCACGCGCAGCGCGATCGGCACGGCGAGCGCCAGGTTGAGCACCGTGACCGGGAGCGCCAGGCGCAAGGTCGCGCCGATCGTGTCGTACAGGAACGGATCGGAGAAGAAGCGGGCGTAGTTCGCCCACCAGGCGCCGGCCTTCGGCTGCAGCGACAGCACGAGCCCGTAGGCGAAGGGATAGACGAACAGCCCGAGGATCGCGACGAGCGCCGGCAGCACCAGGAGCGTGGTGCCGTCGAGGCCGCGGGCGGACAGCCGCACCGAGAGCGGCGGCCTCTCGGCGGGGGATGCGGCCGGCGCCGCGGCGGGAAGCGAGGCGGACCTCACGCGGCCTCCCCGGGGAAGACCAGCACGCGGGGCGAGGCGGCGGCGAGGCGCAGGGCCTCGTCCTGCGCCACCAATCGGTCGGAGCGGAAGAACAGCTCGGTCCCGTCCTGGGTCACGGCGGTGCCGAAGAAGGCCCGCCCACGGTACTCCACGCTCGCGACCCGGGCCGGCAGGCCCTCGGAAGCGGGCGTCAGGTCCTCGGGGCGGATCGCCGCGACCGCCGGGGCGCCGGGGCTCAGGCTCTCCCGCAAGGTGCCGGAGAGGCGGGTGCCGCAGATCTCGACCTCGGCCCGCGCGCCCTCCACCGCGACCGTCCGGCCGCACAGGCGATTGCGGAAGCCCATGAAGTCGGCGACGTCCGGATGGGCCGGGCGCTCGTAGAGGTCTTCCGGCGTGCCGACCTGACGGATGCGCCCGTCGCGCATCACCACGACGCGGTCGGCCATCGAGAGGGCCTCGTCCTGGTCGTGGGTGACGTAGATCGTGGTGGAGCCGATGGCGTCGTGGATGCGGCGGATCTCGGCCCGCATCTCGAGGCGGAGCTTGGCGTCGAGGTTCGACAGCGGCTCGTCCATCAGCACCACCGGCGGCTCGATCACGATCGCCCGGGCGATGGCGACCCGCTGCTGCTGGCCGCCGGACATCTGGCCCGGGAGCTTTCCCGCCTGCGACTGCAGCCGCACGAGGGCGAGCGCGTCGTCGACGCGCCGCGCCGCCGCCTCGCCCTTGATGCCCCGCATGGCGAGGCCGAAGCCGACATTCTTCGCCACGTTCATGTGAGGGAACAGGGCGTAGCTCTGGAAGACCATGCCGAAGCCGCGCTCCTCGGGCTTGAGCCGGTCGATGCGGCGCTCGCCGAGATGGATCGACCCGCCGGTGAGGGGCAGGAGCCCGGCGATGCAGTTGAGCGCCGTCGACTTGCCGCAGCCCGACGGCCCGAGGAGGGCGATGAACTCGCCCCCCCGGATCGTCAGGTCGAGCCCGTCGAGGGCGGTCATCGCGCCGAACCGGCGGCTCAGGCCGCTCAGCCGCAGATCCTGCGGCGCGCGCAGATCCTGCGGCGCCTCGTGGTGGCGTGGCATCCGGTTCCTCTCCTGCCGCGTCGCGCCTCTTTCGGTCTCCGGACGCGGTTGCTATCGCTTCTTGCCGGAGCCGACCTGCTCGTCCCAGCGGCGGAAGGCCACCACCAGCTTGTCGGGGTCGAGCGGCATCTCGATCGGGGTCTCGGCGATCATCCGGTCGTATTCCGGCCGGCCGAACTCCTTGAGCGCGGCGCGGCTCTCGGGCGGGGCCATGTCGAGGGTGACGCCCTTCACGGCGGGGCCCGGATAGAAGTAGCCCTCGTCGTAGGTGTAGGCCTGCTGCGCCGGCTGGAGCA
Source organism: Methylobacterium nonmethylotrophicum (assembly GCF_004745635.1). GTDB lineage: Bacteria > Pseudomonadota > Alphaproteobacteria > Rhizobiales > Beijerinckiaceae > Methylobacterium > Methylobacterium nonmethylotrophicum. Next base: position 25,986 of record NZ_SRLB01000008.1, read on the forward strand.
GGAAGGCCATCAGGTCGAGGATGACCGCGAGCTTCTCGTCCGGCACGCCCTTCGGCACCGCCATGTAGTGGGCGTCCGCGACCCAGCGGAACCCTTTGAGCGTGCCGACCTTGGCCTCCGCAGGCACGACGCCGAGCACCCGCGGGTTGATGTCCCAGCCGGTGGTCGAGACGATGATGTCGCGGCTCCCTTCGCCGAGCTCCTTCATCGTCTGCGAGGTGCCGCCCGGATAGTAATCGACCGTCTCGCCGATCGCCCTGAGGTACTCCCAGGTCCTGTCCCAGCCCTTGTCCGGGTCGGTCGGATCCTTGTCGCCGAGGATGTAGGGCAGGCCCATGATCCAGGTGCGGCCGGGGCCCGAATTGGCCGGGCGGGCATACATGAACTTGCCCTTGTTCTGGCGCGCCCAGGCCAGAAGCTCGTCCGCCGTGGTCGGCACGGCCTTCACGCGGTCGGGCATGTACTCGATCAGCGGGCCCGACGGATACCAGGCGACGCACAGGCCCTGGTCCTGCGCCAGGCCGTTCAGCCGGAGCGCGGCGGGCTGGTAGATCTCGGCGGGCTTCGGCAGCTGGCCGGCATGGGGCTTCAGGTCGACCCACAGCTTCTGCTCGATGCCGGCGGCGATGCCGTCGGTGCCGGTGAGCACGAGGTCGATGTCGACCCGGCCCGCGGCCTGCTGCGCCTTGAGCTTCGAGGGCAGCTCGGGCGCCGGCGCCTTGGTGAAGGCGAAGCGCGAGACGATGCCGGGCCGCGCCCGCCGATAGGCCTCGATCGCCTTCTGGGTCAGGGCGAGGTTGCCGGCGACGTCGACCACCGTCACGACGACGGGCGACTTCGGCAGGGCGAGCTGGGCCCGGGCCTGCCCGGCGACGGCGAGCCCCGCCCCGGCCGCGAGCCCCGCGACCGCGCTGCGGCGTGTGATCGTCATGTTTCCCCCGTTGGCTCTCGCGCGGGCTCTGCCGGCCCCTGATCGGCGACGGATCGGACCGTCGCCGGCACCTTACGGGAATCGCCCGCCAGTGCCACGGCGCGGCTGCCCCGCATCATGCCGCGCATTGGTGCACTAATATTTCAGCCCGTCAAGCCTGCCGCTGCGGGAGGGCGACCGTCACACGAACCTGAACCCTCCCCCGCCGAGGGGGGCAGGGTTCAAGCGGCGCGTCTCAGGTATACATCGCCTTCAGGTCCAGGGTGCTCTCGCGCCCGACCGCATCGTAGTTCTGCTCCAGCCACGCCTTCGCGGATTCGCGACCGGCGTCGCGAAGTTCCAGGAAGAACGGCCACTGCGCCCGCAGGCGCGAGGAGGCCGAGGCGTCGTCGAGGGCGCCGCCGCTGCCGTCGATGCGGTGGAGCAGCACCTGCTTGTAGGCGTTGGAGCGCCCGAGCACCCCGTCGTCGATCAGGCCGTCGACGAAGTCGATCGCCCGCAATTCGCGCAGCAGGTTGGCGTTGAAGGTGATCTCGTTGAGCCGGTCGCGGATCTCGGTCGGGCTGCGGGGCGTCTCGCGGCGCTCGACCGGGTTGATCTGGACGAGCAGGATGTCGCGCGACCGGGCGCCGTGATAGAGGGGATAGAGCGGCGGGTTGCCGAGATAGCCGCCGTCCCAGTGCGGCACGCCGTCGATCTCGACCGCCTGGAAGACCGTCGGCAGGCAGGCCGAGGCCATCAGGTGGTCGACCGTGAGGTCGGGGCGCTCGAACACCGCCATCTTGCCGGTCCAGACATTGGTGGCCGAGATGAACAATTCGGCCGGTCCGTCGCGGCGCACCGCCTCGAAATCGACCGTGTCGGCGAGCGCGCGCTTGAGCGGATTGATGTTGAGCGGGTTCGACGTGTAGGGGCTGGCGACGGCGTTCCAGAAGGCCCCGACGGGCGTCGTCTTCCAGAAGCTCATCACCCCGTCGACGACGGTCTGCTGCGCCTGCGGCAGGTCGGCGTCGAAGCTGACCTCGCGCCAGAACGCCTCGAGCCGCGCGCGTGCGCCGTCGGGGCCGCCGCGCAGCCAGCCATCGACCAGGACGACGGCGTTCATGGCGCCGGCGCTCGCCCCGGTGATCGCCTCGAAGGCGAGGCGGCCATCCTCGATCAGGGCGTCGAGCACGCCCCAGGTGAAGGCGCCGTGGGCGCCGCCGCCCTGGAGCGCGAGGGCGATCGCCTTCTCGGCCCGGGGGCCGACGAGGCCGCGACCCAGGGGCCCGGAGGCCGCCTGGGGCCCGGAGGGGGCGTGTGGGCCGGAAGCGGCCTGCGGGCGGGAGGCGCGGTCATCCGCGCTCCGGTCCGTGTCGTGGAGTGAGGCTGAGTCCGTCATGGACGGGAATGTGGCGTGTTGCATCGCAAAAGCAAATGGTGCGGTGCAACGTCGCGCTGCGGAACCCGGGCGTGGCCTTCCCGGTGTCACGTGCCGGTGTCACGCGCTTGACGCGCGCGGCCGGCATCCTCAGCTAAGGCGCGGCTCGGACGCGCGGCGGGGTTATTCCCCGGCGAGGAAGCCCGGGACAGGAATTCGGCAAGGATGTCGCGGCTTTTCCCTCAGGACCGACGTAGCCCGTTGATCACGCCGGGCTTTCATGCAGGGGAGGCGATTTCCACCGCGGCCGGAAATGCTCTAGACGGGTGGCACGCCGCGACCGACGCGACCCCGTCACACGACCCTCTGCGAACGACCCCCTGAAGGTATCCGATGGAAGCCATGGAAGCCCTCGCCCCGGCAGACGCCGCTCCCGAGATCGCCGGCCCGAGTCCCCGGCACCGCACCGTCGGCGTCCGGATCGGCGAGGGCGAGGGCGCGGTGGTGATGGGCGGCGGCGCCCCGATCGTCGTGCAGTCGATGACCAACACCGACACGGCCGACGTCGACGCCACGGTGGCGCAGGTGGCGGCCCTCGCGCGGGCCGGCTCCGAGGTCGTGCGCATCACCGTCGACCGCGACGAGGCCGCCGCCGGCGTGCCGAGGATCCGCGAGCGCCTCGACCGCATCGGGGTCACCGTCCCGCTCGTCGGCGACTTCCACTATATCGGCCACAAGCTCCTGACCGACCATCCGGCCTGCGCCGAGGCGCTGGCCAAGTACCGGATCAACCCGGGCAATGTCGGCTTCAAGGAGAAGAAGGACCTGCAGTTCGGCACCATCGTCGAGCTGGCCGCCCGCTACGGCAAGGCCGTGCGGATCGGCGCCAACTGGGGCTCCCTCGACGAGGCGCTCCTCACCCACATGATGGACGAGAACGCCCGCTCGGCTCGTCCCCGCGACGCCCGCGCCGTCATGCGCGAGGCGATGGTGCAGTCCGCCCTCCTCTCCGCCGACCGGGCGGTGGAGATCGGCCTGCCGAAGGACCGGATCGTGCTCTCCGCCAAGGTCTCGGCGGTGCAGGACCTGATCGCGGTCTACCGCGAGGTGGCGCGCCGCTCCGACTACGCCATCCATCTCGGCCTGACCGAGGCCGGCATGGGCTCGAAGGGCATCGTGGCGGCCTCCGCGGCGATCGGCGTGCTGCTCCAGGAGGGCATCGGCGACACGATCCGCTACTCGCTCACCCCGGAGCCCGGCGGCGACCGCACCGTCGAGGTGAAGGTGGCCCAGGAGCTGCTCCAGACGATGGGCTTCCGCACCTTCGTGCCGCTGGTGGCCGCCTGCCCGGGCTGCGGGCGGACCACCTCGACGGTGTTCCAGGAGCTCGCCCGCGACATCCAGAACTGGATCACCACCTCGATGCCCGAGTGGCGCAAGACCTATCCGGGGGTCGAGGGGCTGAACGTCGCCGTGATGGGCTGCATCGTCAACGGACCGGGCGAGTCGAAGCACGCCGATATCGGCATCTCGCTACCCGGCACCGGCGAGACCCCGACCGCCCCGGTCTTCATCGACGGCAAGAAGGCGATGACCCTGCGCGGCCCGACGCTCGCCAAGGACTTCGAGGGCATCGTCATCGACTACATCGAGCGCCGCTTCGGCAACGGGTCCGACAAGGGACTGGGCCGCCGCAGCGCCGCCGAGTGAGGCGGTCGACCGCCCGAATCCGGTTACGGAGGGGCAGGCGCGCCGCCTTGCGCGCCCCCGGGCCCGTGCTACAATCTTGCCACATTCGAGCCCGGCGGACGCGCCGGGCCGAGAAGGATTCGAGCCCGCCCCCCGGCCCAGCAGCGCGCTTGGCGGCATTACTCCCGGCCGCCCGCGGGCGCATCCCCGAACAGACATGACACAGTCAGCCGCACCCACGGGCGGACCCGTCGCGCCGCCCGATTCCGTGACCCCGCCGAGCGGCGGCCCGCCGACCAAGGCGGGCAGCGTCGACGAGGCCGAGGGCCACGGACATGCCCAGGCGAGCTTCTGGACGCTCTTCCTCGGCTCCGTCGGCGTCGTCTACGGCGACATCGGCACGAGCCCGCTCTACGCCTTCCGGGAGGCCCTCGCCCCCGGCAGGGCCGACGGCGTGCTCACCAGCGAGGAGGTGCTCGGCACCGTCTCGCTGCTGCTCTGGGCCCTCGTGCTCATCGTCACCATCAAGTACGTCCTGCTGCTCCTGCAGATGGACAACAAGGGCGAGGGCGGCATCCTCTCGCTGATGGCGCTCGCCCGCAAGGCGCTGGGCGGCTCGCACATCGTGTTCATGCTGGGCCTGTTCGGCGCCGCCCTGTTCTACGGCGACGCGATCATCACCCCGGCGATCTCGGTCCTGTCGGCGGTGGAGGGCCTGAAGCTCGTCACGCCGGCCCTCGAGCACTACGTGCTGCCGATCACCATCGCGATCATCCTGCCGCTGTTCCTGGTCCAGAGCCGGGGCACCGCCCGGATGGCGACGTTCTTCGGCCCGATCATGCTGGTGTGGTTCTCGGTGCTGATGCTGGCGGCGCTGCCGCACATCGCCCGCACGCCGCAGGTGCTGTGGGCGCTCAACCCCTGGCACGCGGTGCACTACCTCCTCGGCCACGGCACCGGGGCGCTGGTGGCGCTCGGCGCCGTCTTCCTGGCGGTGACCGGGGCCGAGGCCCTGTTCGCCGATCTCGGCCATTTCGGCCGCCGGCCGATCCAGACCGCCTGGATCGCCCTCGTCGGCCCGGCGCTGGCGCTCAACTATCTCGGCCAGGCGGCCCTCGTGCTGTCGAACCCCGACACGACCGACCCGTTCTACCAGCTCGTGCCGGAATGGGGCCTGCTGCCGATGGTGCTGCTCGCCACCGCGGCCACCGTCATCGCCAGCCAGGCGGTGATCACCGGCGCCTTCTCGCTCTCGCGCCAGGCGGTGCAGCTCGGCCTGCTGCCGCGGCTCGAGATCCGCCACACCTCGGAGGCGCATTCGGGCCAGATCTACCTGCCGCAGATCAACACCCTGCTGATGTTCGGCGTGGTCATCCTGGTGGTGCTGTTCCGCTCCTCCTCGGCGCTGGCCTCGGCCTACGGCATCGCCGTCACCGGCACGATGCTGATCACCGCCGGCCTCGCCTTCCTGGTGCTGTGGCGGGTCTGGAAGTGGTCGCCGCTGGCCGCCGGCGCCGTCATGGTGCCGTTCATCACCGTCGAACTGCTGTTCCTGGTCTCGAACCTGCTGAAGGTCTTCGAGGGCGGCTACATGCCGCTGCTGCTCGCCGGCGTGCTGGTGGTGCTGATGTGGACCTGGGTGCGCGGCGTCACCATCCTGTTCAACAAGACCCGCAAGACCGACGTGCCGCTGACCGAGCTCGTCGCCATGCTGGAGAAGAGCCCGCCGCACCACGTCCGCGGCACGGCCGTGTTCCTCACCAGCGACCCTCAGACGGCGCCGGCGGCGCTGTTGCACAACCTGAAGCACAACAAGGTGCTGCACGAGAAGAACGTCGTGCTCACCGTCAAGACCATCGACCTGCCGCGCCTCAACGATGCCGACCGGGTCCGGATCGAGCCGATGGGGCCGCATTTCTGGAAGGTCGTGATGAAGTTCGGCTACATGGAATCGCCGAACATCCCGAAGGGCCTGGCGCTGCTGCGCAAGCAGGGCTTCAAGTTCGACATCATGGCGACGTCGTTCTTCCTGTCGCGGCGCTCGATCCGCCCGGCGGCCCAGTCCGGCATGCCGCTGTGGCAGGACCGGGTGTTCATCACGCTGGCCCGCAACGCCAACGATGCGACGGACTTCTTCCAGATCCCGACCGGGCGCGTGGTCGAGGTCGGCACCCAGGTGACGGTGTAGCCGCCGGATGGGTGCGCTTGCCGGCAAACGGGTGCTCCTCGTCATCGGGGGCGGGATCGCGGCCTACAAGTCCCTCGACCTGATCCGGCGCCTGCGCGAGCGCGGCGCCGCGGTGCGCTGCGTGCTGACGAAGGGCGCGCAGGAATTCGTGACGCCGCTGGCCGCCGCCTCGCTCGCCGGGCAGCGCGCCCATACCGACCTGTTCGACCGGGCCGACGAGGCCGATATCGGGCACATCCGGCTCGCGCGCGACGCCGACGCCGTGGTGGTGGCGCCCGCCACCGCCAACCTGATGGCGCGGCTGGCCGGCGGCCACGCCCCCGATCTCGCCTCGACGGTGCTCCTCGCCACCACCCTGCCGATCCTGATCGCTCCGGCGATGAACGTGCGGATGTGGCTGCACCCGGCGACGCAACGCAACCTGGCGGTGCTGCAGGGCGACGGCGTCGCGGTGGTGGGGCCGAATGTCGGGCGGATGGCCGAGGCCGAGACGGGCCCGGGCCGGATGGCCGAGCCCGAGGAGATCGCGGACGCCGTCGAGGCGCTGCTGGCGAGGTCGAACGGCGAGAAGCCGCTCGCGGGCCGCCACCTCCTCGTCACCTCGGGGCCGACCCACGAGCCGATCGACCCGGTGCGCTACCTCGCCAATCGCTCCTCGGGCAAGCAGGGCCACGCCATCGCGGCCGCCGCCGCGGCGGCCGGTGCCCGCGTGACGCTGGTCTCGGGCCCCGTGACCCTGGCCGATCCCCCCGGCGTCACGGTCGTGCGGATCGAGAGCGCCCGCGAGATGCTGGCGGCGGTGGAGGCGGCGTTGCCCGCCGACATCGCGGTCTTCGCCGCCGCCGTCGCCGACTGGCGCCCGGCCGCCTTCGGGGGCGAGAAGATCAAGAAGGGGCCGGAGGGCCCCCCTCCCCTGACGCTGACCGAGAATCCCGACATCCTGGCCACCATCGCGCGCCGTACGGAGGGCCGTCCGCCCCTGGTGGTGGGCTTTGCCGCCGAGACCACCGACGTGATCGCGCATGCCCGAGCCAAGATCGCCCGCAAGGGCTGCGACCTCATCGTCGCCAACGACGTCTCGGCCGCGACCGGCGTGATGGGGGGCGACCGCAACAGCGTCCACCTGATCGGCCGCGACGGCAGCCTCGAGACCTGGCCGACGCTCGCCAAGGACGAGGTGGCGCGCCGCCTCGTCGCGCGGCTCGCCGAGCTCGTCCCCTCCCCCTGAGGCAAGATATCGCCGGCTCGGCGGTGGGCGCGCGGCGATCCGGCATTATCTCTCCTCCTCCCCAATGGGGAGGCCGCTCCCCCGCACCCGGGAGGCCGCCTTGCCCACCATCCTCGTCGTCACGCTGATCTGCGCCTCCTCCCTGGCGGCAAAGGACTGCACCCGCGACACCGCCCAGGACGTGATGACCCACCCGGCCCACTCGCCGCAGGAATGCATGCTGCTCGGCCCCGCCATCGCGGCCGGCACCGGCCGCGGCACCGAGGCCGGAACTTATGTGAAGACGCTCTGCGAGCGGCGGCGCTGAGTCGGAACGGCCTCGATGCGCGCCGCATGGTCGCGCTCACCACTCCCCCGGACCGACGTTGATACTCGTGCCAGTATTTGACGCGGTCGCGGCGACGCGGATCGCAGCAGCGGGGACGGTGACGATGCAAGACGACGCGACCGGGCGCACGCTCACCGTCCACGAGCCGCGGGCCGTGCCGTGGCTCAGCGTCGCGCTGGGCTTCGGCCCGATGCTGCCCTTCGTGGCGGGGGCTTTGGCCGCCTGGGTGCTGGGAGGCGATCTCGGCCGGATTGCCGTCACGCTGACGCTCCTGTGGGGCGCCGCGATCCTGCTGTTCTTCTCCGGGGTCCGCCGCGGGGTCAGCTTCCGCACCGAGGGCGGCGCGACGGCGGCGCAGATCGCCACGATGATCGCGCTGTTCGTCCTCGGCCTCGGCGCCGTGCTGGCGGTGGCGCTGGTACGCGAGGCCGCCGCCGCCCTGCTCCTGATCGCCGGCTTCGTCCTGGTCGCGGTGCTCGACCCGATCGCGGCGCGGCGCGGGGAGGCGCCCCTGTTCTTCGCGCGCCTGCGCCCGATCCAGATGCCGATCGCGGTCGTGAGCCTCGTCGCGCTCCTCGCCTGCCTCTGAGCGGACGCGCGGACAGGCCCGGCAGGGGAGGCGGTCACCGGGCCGGACCGGCCGCCCGGATCCCCATCGCCTTCATCCGCGAGGCGAGCGTCGTCGGCTTGAGGCCGAGCAGGGCGGCGGCGCCGTTCGGGCCGGAGACCCGGCCGCCGCAAAGCGCCAGCGCCTGCACGATGGCGGCGCGGTCGCGGGACCGGCGCTCGGCCTCGGTCGGCGGCGCCTCGGCGGGTGGGGCCGAGGCCGGTGCCGGCCCGGCGGCGAGGGGGGCGTCGGCGTCCGGCAGATCGAGGCGCAGGCGCCCGCGGGTCGACAGGATCGCGGCGCGCTCGATCACGTTCTCGAGCTCGCGCACGTTGCCGGGCCAGGCATAGGCGGTGAGCCGCCGCCCGTCGCCCTCGGTCAGGCGCAGGTCGGCCAAGTTGAGGCGGCGGCCGACCCCACGCAGCACGTGCTGGGCGATGAGGACGATGTCCTCCGGGCGGTCGCGCAGGGGCACCGCCGCGACCGGGAAGACGTTCAGCCGAAAATACAGATCCTCGCGGAAGCGCCCGCGCCGGACCTCCGCCGCGAGGTCGCGGTTGGTGGCGGCGATCAGCCGGACGTCGACGCGGCGGGTGCGCTCGTCGCCGACGCGCTCGAACTGGCGCTCCTGCAGCACCCGCAGAAGCTTGCCCTGGAGGTCGAGGGGGATCTCCCCGACCTCGTCGAGGAAGAGGGTGCCGCCATCGGCGAGCTCGAAGCGCCCGACCCGGTCGCGCAAAGCCCCCGTGAAGGCGCCCTTGGCGTGGCCGAAGAACTCGCTCTCGAACAGCTCGCGCGGCACCGCCGCGCAATTGACCCGGATCAGGGGCCGCTCGCGGCGCCGGCTCGCCTCGTGGATCGCCCGGGCGATCAGCTCCTTGCCGGTGCCGGATTCGCCGGTGACCAGCACGGTGGCGTCGGTGCCGGCGACGAGGTCGATCTGGCGCCGGGTGCGCTCGATCGCCGGGCTGCGGCCGATGATGCCCTGGTGGTGGCTCTCCTGGCGGATCTCCTCCTTCAGGTAGGCATTCTCGAGTTCCAGGCGCCGGCGCAGGGTCTCGACCTCGGCGAGCGCCGAGCGCAGGCGCTCCTCGGCCTCGCGGCGATGGGTGATGTCGCGAAACACGATCACCGCGCCGAGGAGCCGGCCGCGGTCGCGGATCGGCGTCGAGGTGTACTCGACGTGGATCGGCGTCCCGTCGCGGCGCCAGAACACCTCGCTGTCGACCTGATGCACGGCGCCGTCCCGGAAGGCGGCGTAGATCGGGCAGGCGTGGTGGGGGTAGTGGCTGCCGTCCTGGTGGCTGTGGTGGACGGTGGCGTGCATGTCGCGCCCGACGAGGTCGGCGGCGCTCCAGCCCAGCATCCGCTCGGCGGCCGGGTTGATGAAGGTGGTGATGCCGTCGGCGTTGACGCCGTAGATCCCCTCCCCGGCCGCCCGCAGGATCAGCTGGTTCTCGCGCTCGATATCGCGAAAGATCCGCTCCATGCGCTGCCATTCCGGGATGCCGGCCCGCATGTGCCGGTCGGCCTCGGCGTCGATCAGGCGGCGGCGGCGCTCGTCGAGGTCCGCGAGCTGGATCAGCAGCCCGGCCCGGCCGCCGAGGTCGATCGGCGCCGCCTCGTATTCGAGGTGCAGGGCGTGGCCGGCGGCGTGGCGCGGCGTCAGCGCGTGGGTCCAGGCGCGCCCCTGGGCGAGGGCCCCTTGGGTGAACACGATCAGGCCCGGGAGCTGATCGGGGTGGAGCGCGCTCGCCCGCATCGCCCGCAAGGCATGCCGGTCGTAGCCGAGCAGGCGCTCGGCCGCCGGGTTGGCGTCCAGCACCGCGTCGGCATCGGGATCGAGGATCAGCATCGCCTCGGGCGCGGCCTCGAAGGCCGGGCCGGGGGAGAGACGGGTGGGCTGCGCCATGACGGGCTGGCTTTCGGGCGGCGGGACCGCATCGCCGCGGGATACGAGATCTCGTCAATCCTGTCACGACTTTTCGTCAATGACGATTTCTCGCGAGTCGCGGGCATTTCGGTTAAGCGACTGCGACAAGACGCGTTTTCAGTTCCGCCACGTCTGGCACGCCCCTTGCCAAACCGTTAACGAGCAACCCGGCCGGGCGAGGTCATCCATGGCGCTGTTCGACGATCCCTTCGAGTCCCGCACCCGTCTGTCGCGCCGGGGCTGCGCCTGCGGCCGGCACGAGAGCCAGGCCGCGCACGACGCGGCGCAGGTGCCCCCCTCGGGCGACGCGCAGGTCGAGCGGGTGGTCGAGGGCGCGATGATGCGGGCCCTGTTTCCCCGCGACGCGACCCGCCGGGCCTTCCTCACGGCGGTCGGCGCCGGCACGGCGCTGGCCGCCCTCAAGGAGGCGCTGCCCCTCGGCCTCATCGGCGAGGCCTTCGCGCAGGCGGGCGCCCCGGAGAAGAAGGACCTGAAGGTCGGCTTCATCCCGATCACCTGCGCGACGCCGATCATCATGGCGTCGCCGATGGGCTTCTACGCCAAGCAGGGCCTCAACGTGGAGGTCGTCAAGACCGCCGGCTGGGCGGTGGTGCGCGACAAGACCCTCAACCGCGAATACGACGCCGCCCACATGCTGGCGCCGATGCCGCTCGCCATCACGCTCGGCCTCGGCTCGAACCCGATCCCCTTCGCGGTGCCGGCGATCGAGAACATCAACGGCCAGGCGATCTGCCTGTCGCTCAAGCACAAGGACAAGCGCGACCCGAAGGACTGGAAGGGGTTCAAGCTCGCAATCCCGTTCGACTACTCGAACCACAACTACCTGCTGCGCTACTACCTGGCCGAGCACGGGATCGACCCCGACACCGACGTGCAGTTGCGCTCGGTGCCGCCGCCCGAGATGGTCGCGAACCTGCGGGCCGACAACATCGACGGGTTCCTGGCGCCCGACAACGTGGTGCAGCGCGCGGTCTATGACGGCGTCGGCTTCATCCACATCCTGTCGAAGGAGATCTGGGACGGGCATCCCTGCTGCGCCTTCTCGGTGGCGCAGGACGTGGTGCGTGAGATGCCGAACGCCACCGCGGCCCTCATGCGCGCCATCATCGAGGCGACCGCCCACGTGGCGAAGCCTGAGAACCGCAAGGCGGTGGCCGAGGCGATCGCCCCGGCGAACTACCTCAACCAGCCGGTGACGGTGGTGGAGCAGGTGCTCACCGGCACCTTCGCGGACGGCCTCGGCAAGGTGCGCAAGGACCCGAACCGCATCGGCTTCGACCCCTTCCCGTGGGAGAGCTTCGCGGTCTGGACGCTGACCCAGATGAAGCGCTGGGGCCAGATCAAGGGCGACATCGACTACCAGGCGGTGGCCCGCCAGGTCTACCGCGCCACCAACGCCGAGACGCTGATGCGCCAGGCCGGCCTCACCCCGCCGACGGCCACCACCAAGACCTTCGTGGTGATGGGCAAGACCTTCGATCCGGCCAAGCCGAAGGAATACCTCGAGTCGTTCAAGATCAGGCGGGCGGGCTGACGTCATGCGCCGGCCCGCCTCCTCCCTCGCCTTGCGCGCCGCGATCCTGTCGGTCGGGTTCCTCGCCGCCTTCCTGCTGGTCTGGCAGGTCGCCACCCACGGCGTCGGCCGGACCGAGGCGATGGATCCCGACTACGCCGCGCTGATGGGCCAGACCGCCACCACCGGCAAGTCGGCGATGCCGGGCCCGGCGGAGGTCGGCGCCACGATCTGGCGCCACCTCAAGGACCCGTTCTACGACCGCGGGCCCAACGACAAGGGCATCGGCATCCAGCTCGCCTACTCGATCGGCCGGGTGGCGCTGGGCTACGGCCTCGCCGTGCTGGTGGCGATCCCGATCGGCTTCCTGATCGGCATGTCGCCGCTGATCGGCCGGGCCCTCGACCCGTACATCCAGCTCCTCAAGCCGGTCTCGCCCCTCGCCTGGATGCCGCTCGCCCTCTACACGATCAAGGATTCCGGGCTCTCGGCGATCTTCGTGATCTTCATCTGCTCGCTGTGGCCGATGCTGATCAACACCGCCTTCGGGGTCGCGTCGACCCGCAAGGAATGGCTCAACGTCGCCCGCACCCTCGAGGTCGGCCCCTTCCGCCGCGCCGTCACCGTGGTGCTGCCGGCCGCCGCCCCCACCATCCTCACCGGCATGCGGATCTCGATCGGCATCGCCTGGCTGGTCATCGTGGCGGCCGAGATGCTCGTGGGCGGCACCGGCATCGGCTACTTCGTCTGGAACGAGTGGAACAACCTCTCGATCACCAACGTGATCACGTCGATCCTGGTGATCGGCCTCGTCGGCATGCTGCTCGACCAGGGGCTCGCCCGGGCGCAGCGCCTCGTCACCTTCCCGGAGTGACGCGCATGGCGGCCCTCATCCCGTTCCGCCCCGCCCCCTCCCCCGGGCTTCGCGCCATCCCCGGACACAGACCCATGTCGGACGACAAGTACATCTCGATCGAGGGGATCGCCCGCCGCTATCCCGCCCCCGGCGGCGGGCGGACCACGGTGTTCGAGGATTTGTGGCTGCCGATGCGGCGGGGCGAGTTCGTCTGCATGATCGGCCATTCCGGCTGCGGCAAGACGACGGTGCTCAACATCCTGGCCGGCCTGGAGGCGCCGAGCGAGGGCGTGGTGATCGCCGCCGGCCGGGAGATCACCGGCCCGAGCCTCGATCGCGCGGTGATCTTCCAGGGCCACGCCCTGCTGCCCTGGCGCACGGTTCTGGGCAACGTCGCCTACGCGGTGTCCTCGCGCTGGCGCAAGGCCGGCAAGGCCGAGGTCGAGGAGCGGGCGCGGGCCGCCATCGCGACGGTCGGCCTCGCGGGCTCGGAGCACAAGCGGCCGGCGGAGCTGTCGGGCGGCATGAAGCAGCGCGTCGGCATCGCCCGGGCGCTCGCCATCGCCCCCAAGATGCTCCTGATGGACGAGCCGTTCTCGGCCCTCGACGCGCTCACCCGCGGCACGCTGCAGGACGAGGTGCGGCGGATCTGCCTCGAGACCGGCCAGACCGTGTTCATGATCACCCATGACGTCGACGAGGCGATCTACCTCGCCGACCGGATCGTGCTGATGACCAACGGGCCGGGCGCCCAGGTGGCGGAGATCGTCGAGAACCCGCTGCCCAAGGCCCGCGACCGCGCCGCCCTGCACCACGCCCCCGGCTACTACGCGTTGCGCAACCACCTGATCGACTTCCTGGTGACGCGCAGCCGCAGCTTCAAGGATGCGCGGCCGGCCGATTACGACCCGCGCCACCCGCCGGTCGTGCGCCCCACCCTCTCGGATTCCGACGCCGCCGCGATCGCGGCCTCGGCGTGATCGCCGCGATCGCGGCCAGACCCCCTTCACCCCACGGGAGAGACCCCCATGAAGCGCGCAGACCTCACGGAAAAGCTCCTCGACATCAAGCGCGAGAAGGGCTGGACCTGGAAGTACATCCAGGACGAGATCGGCGGCATCTCGCCGATCCTGATCACCGCCGCCTGCATGGGCCAGATGAAGCTGCCCAAGGCCCAGGCCGCCAAGGCCGCCGCCCTGTTCGGCCTCAGCCAGGCCGAGGAGCGGATGCTGAACGAGGCGCCCTATCGCGGCTCGATCCCGCACATGCCGCCGACCGATCCCCTGATCTACCGCTTCTACGAGCTGGTGATGGTCTACGGCACCACCTGGAAGGAGCTGATCCAGGAGGAGTTCGGCGACGGCATCATGTCGGCGATCGACTTCAACATGACCATGGAGCGCGAGCCCAACAACAAGGGCGACCGCGTCAAGATGCAGATGTCGGGCAAGTTCCTGCCCTACAAGTATTACGGCAACGAGGAGGGCGTGCCGGAATACGGCTTCAAGGAGCCGTAGCAACCGGGCCGGGTCGCCTGACCCCATGAGGGCGACCAATGAAGGAAGATAAAGGAAGTGGCACTCCTCCCCTCTCCCGTGTGGGAGAGGGGCCGGGGGATCGAAGATCCCGCACGGGCCTGCGGCCCGCGTGAGGGTGGCGCGCTTCCGACTAAAGCTCAGACCGTCGAGCTGGCAGCGGGAAGTTCAGTGTTTGATACTGAACCGTCTCCACCCTCGCGCGATCTGCGATCGCCCCTACCCCTCTCCCACACGGGAGAGGGGATCTCGCGCCACATACTTCTATTTTCCTGCTTCTATTCTTCCGGCGCTTTTCCCGGACCGCGCGCGGCGATCCGGCGTCCCCAGGCTCACCCCGCCGCCGCCGCGTGCTCCGCCGCCAGCGCAGCGTCCCGGGCGGCGACCCGGGCCACCGCCGGCCGGGCGGCGTGGCGGGCGACGTAGGCCTTGATCTCCGGGGTCTGGGGCACGAGGCCGAACTGCGTGGTCCAGGACAGGGCCATGCCCCACAGGAGGTCGGCGGCGCTGAAGCGCTCGCCGAGCAGGTAGGGACCCTGGCGGAGCTGAGCGTTGACCGTCTCCATCACGGTCTCGTAGCGGCCGTAGGGCGACATCGCCAGAGGCGGCGCGTCGAGGTTCCGGGCCCGGTCGACCACCGCCGGCTCGAAGCAATTGCCGTAATACACCATCCAGCGCAGATACGGCCCGCGCAGCGGATCGCCGATGGCCGGCGCGAGGCCCGCCGCCGGGAAGAGGTCGGCGAGGTAGAGGGCGATGGCGGCCTGCTCCGTCACCAGGGCGTCGCCGTGGCGCAGGGCCGGCACCTTGCCCATCGGGTTGACCGCCAGGTAGGCGGCGCCGCGCTGCTCGCCCGCCTTCATGTTGAGCACCAGGACGTCGTAGGGCGCCCCGATCTCCTCCAGGAACAGGAGGGCGCCGGACGAGCGGGTATTGGGCGAATGGTAGAGGGTGAGGCGATCCGCGCTGCTCTGATCCTGGCTCATCCGGCGTCTCCGTGATTCGCGGGCGGACAGGGTGGGGTCCGGGGCGCCGACCCGGCAAGGGGCAGGCGAGCGCCGGGCGCCGCCTTGCCTTCGGGGGCTCGATCGGATAAAGGCCCGCCCATCCCACACGCGGAGCCGGCCTCATGCCTGAATGAGGCGTTTCCGGTGGCCGGCTTCCTGGCCCTGTCTCTCGGCAAGGTCCTCGTTGCGCCGGTCGCTTCCTCCGCGGCGGATCAACCGGAGAGAACAACGATCATGGCCCTTCCCGACTTCACCATGCGCCAGCTGCTCGAGGCCGGCTCGCATTTCGGCCACCAGGCGCACCGCTGGAACCCGAAGATGCAGTCGTACATCTTCGGCACCCGCAACAACATCCACATCATCGACCTCGCCCAGACCGTGCCGGCCCTGCACCAGGCGCTGCAGGCGGTGAGCGACACCGTCGCCAAGGGCGGCCGGGTGCTGTTCGTCGGCACCAAGCGCCAGGCGGCCGACACGATCGCGGACGCGGCCAAGCGCTCGGCCCAGTACTACGTGAACTCCCGCTGGCTCGGCGGCACGCTGACCAACTGGAAGACCATCTCGGGCTCGATCCAGCGTCTGCGCAAGGTCGACGAGATCCTCGCCGGCGGCGGCCAGGGCCTCACCAAGAAGGAGCGCCTGATGCTGTCCCGCGAGAAGGACAAGCTCGAGAAGGCGCTCGGCGGCATCAAGGACATGGGCGGCGTGCCCGACCTGCTGTTCGTGATCGACACCAACAAGGAGCAGCTGGCGATCAAGGAGGCCAACCGCCTCAAGATCCCGGTGGCGGCGATCGTCGACACCAACTGCAACCCGGACGGCATCACCTACGTGGTCCCGGCCAACGACGATGCCGGCCGCGCCATCGCGCTCTATTGCGACCTCGTCGCCCGGGCGGCGATCGACGGCATCTCGCGCGGCCAGGGCGCGCTCGGCATCGACCTCGGCGAGTCCGACGAGCCGATGGCCGAGGAGCTGCCGCCGGTCGCCAACGAGCCCGAGGTCGCCGCGATCGACATCTCGGAGCCCTATGTCGGCGAGCCCTTCGAGCTCCTGGCCGCCCCGCGCGGCGCGCCGGACGACCTGACCAAGCTCACGGGCGTCGGCCCGCAGCTGGTGCAGAAGCTCAACGACGCGGGCATCTACCACTACTGGCAGGTCGCCGCGATGTCGGCTGAGGACATCGCCAAGGTCGACGGCGAGCTGAAGCTCAACGGCCGGATCGACCGCGACGGCTGGGTGAACCAGGCCCGCGGCTTCGTCGAGGCCGCTGCCGCGGCTTAAAGCACCGGCACGGATCCCGCGCGGGCCGCGTTGTCCCGCCGACCTGACGACCTTTCACAGCCCGGCGCCGCCATGGCGCCGGGCTCCCTTTATCCGCCGACCGGCGCCTCTCGGGCGCGCCGGGGCGACAATCGAGAGGAACCCACGATGGCCAACATCACGGCAGCGATGGTCAAGGAGCTGCGCGAGAAGACCGGCGCGGGCATGATGGACTGCAAGTCGGCCCTCAACGAGACCGCGGGCGACCTCGAGGCGGCCGTGGACTGGCTGCGCAAGAAGGGCCTCGCCAAGGCCGCCAAGAAGGCCGGCCGCGTGGCTGCCGAGGGCCTGGTCGCGGTCGAGTCCGCCGGCCACCACGCCGCGGTGGTCGAGGTGAACTCCGAGACCGACTTCGTCGCCCGCAACGACAGCTTCCAGGCCTTCGTGCGCGAGGCGGCGAAGCTGGCGCTCAACGCCCAGGGCAGCGTCGAGGCCCTCGAGGCGGCCCGCTTCCCCGGCTCCGAGACCACCGTCAAGGACAAGCTGCAGGAGCTGATCGCCACGATCGGCGAGAACATGACCCTGCGCCGCGTCGCCAAGCTCCAGGTCGAGAAGGGCCTGATCGCGTCCTACGTGCACAGCCAGGTCTCCGAGGGCCTCGGCAAGATCGGCGTGCTGGTCGCCCTCGAGTCGCCCGGCGACGTCGGCTTCCTCGGCCAGCTCGGCCGCCAGATCGCCATGCACGTCGCGGCGACGAACCCGGTGGCGCTCGACGCCTCGGGCGTCGATGCCGCCACGGTCGAGCGCGAGAGCAACATCCTGCGCGAGAAGAACGCCGGCAAGCCGGACCACGTGCTGGCCAAGATCGTCGAGAGCGGCCTGAAGAGCTACTACAAGGAGGTCACCCTCCTGGAGCAGCCCTTCGTGCACGACACCTCGAAGACGGTCGCCCAGGTGCTCAAGGAGGCCGAGGGCAAGGCCGGCGGCTCGCTGAAGCTCACCGGCTTCGTGCGCTACGCGCTGGGCGAGGGCATCGAGAAGGAAGAGGCCCCGGACTTCGCCGCCGAGGTGGCGGCGGCGGCCAAGGGCTGATCGCGAGGGCCGGTCGCGCTCACACGCGAATCAAGCGAGACAGGGGGGCCCGCCGGTGCGGGTCCCCCTTTTTCGTACCCGCGCCTCATGCTTTCGGGCCGCCGATTCCGGCCGGCCGGCGCCTCGACGGGCCCGGATCGACAGGCTAGAAACCGGCCGACTCGCCATTGACACAAGACGCCGACGGCGGCCGCCCCTCGCGGGCGGCCAGAGGAGCGCCCATGTCGGAATACCCCCTGCCGGACCATTCCCTGCCGGAGCCAGCCCTGGCGAAACCCGGTCTGACCCCGTTCCGCCGCGTGCTGGTGAAGCTCTCCGGCGAGGCCCTCGCCGCCCCGGACGGCTACTGGCTGCATCCGCCGACCCTGGCGGCGCTCGCCGACGACATCGCGCTGGCGGTCCATCGCGGTTTCCAGATCGCCCTGGTGGTCGGCGGCGGCAACGTCATCCGGGGCGCCCGGGTCTCGGCCGCGGGCTGGATCGACCGGGCCACCGGCGACTCCCTCGGCATGATGGCGACCGTTATGAACTCGCTGGCGCTCGAGACGGCGCTCAACGCCGCGGGCGTCACCGCCCGCACCATGTCGGCGGTCTCGATGCCGACGATCTGCGAAACCTATGCCCGCCAGCCGGCCCTGCACCACCTCGACAAGGGCCAGGTCGTGGTGCTGGCCGGCGGCACCGGCAACCCGTACTTCACCACCGACACCGCCGCGGTCCTGCGCGCCGCCGAGCTGAAATGCGACGCGGTGCTGAAGGCCACCCAGGTCGACGGCGTCTATTCCGCCGACCCGAAGACGAATCCGGACGCGGTGCGCTACGAGCGCCTGAGCCACGACGAGGCGATCGCCCGCGACCTCAAGGTGATGGACACCGCCGCCTTCGCCCTCGCCCGCGACGGCGGGCTGCCGCTGATCGTCGGCTCGGTCCACGCCCCGAGCTCGGTGACGGCGATCCTCACCGGAAGCGCGCCCTCGACGCTCGTGGCGCCTTGAAGCTCCGCGGAGGCGGGCGGGACTCCGCTCCTGACGATTTGCGGCAGGTCGGGTTTTGGTTCATTGAAGCCGGATCAGGGTGGACCCGTCGCGGGCGCCACCCTCCCCATTCTCCTCAAGACGCCTCGGGACGCGCAGGAATGGCCACTCCCTCCTTCGATCTCAACGACCTCAAGCGGCGCATGCAGGGCGCCCTGAACTCGCTCAAGCACGACCTCGGCTCGCTGCGCACCGGGCGGGCCAGCCCGTCGCTGCTCGACCCGATCCAGGTCGACGCCTACGGCGCCGCGATGTCGATGGCGCAGGTCGCGACCATCAGCGTGCCGGAGCCGCGCCTCCTCAGCGTCTCGGTCTGGGACCGCGGCATGGTGTCGGCGGTCGAGAAGGCGATCCGCGAATCCGACCTCGGCCTCAACCCGATGACCGAGGGCCAGACCATCCGGCTGCGCATCCCCGAGATGAACGAGCAGCGCCGCAAGGAGATGGTCAAGGTCGCGCACAAATACGCCGAGGAGGCCCGCGTCGCGGTCCGCCACGTCCGCCGCGACGGCCTCGACCTCCTGAAGAAGCTCGAGAAGGACGGCGCGATCAGCCAGGACGACGAGAAGCGCCAGGCCGACCAGGTGCAGAAGGCGACCGACCAGCACATCGCCGAGGTCGATCAGACCCTGGCGGCCAAGGAGAAGGAGATCATGCAGGTCTGAACGCCCAGGCCGGCATGACGGGCCGGGTCAAGTGGACGAGCGCGTGGGGAGCGCGGGGCCGGACACCGGCTCCGCCGGGGTCGGGGCCACAATGGCAGGCGACAGCGAGACGGTGACCCTGCTGGACGCAGGCCAGGCCGAGGACCCGCAGGCGGCGTGCCCCGGGCCGCTGCCGGGCGGCACCGTGACGGACGGGGCCGCCCCCGGACCGATGCCTCGGCACGTCGCCATCATCATGGACGGCAACGGCCGCTGGGCCGCCCGCCGCGGGCTGCCGCGGGTCGAGGGCCATCGCCGCGGGGTCGAGGCGGTGCGCCGGGCGGTGCGCTCGGCGATCGACCTGCGGATCCCGTTCCTCACGATCTACAGCTTCTCGTCCGAGAACTGGCGCCGGCCCGCCGCCGAGGTGGCGGACCTGATGGGCCTGCTCAAGCTGTTCGTGCGCCGCGACCTCGCGGAGCTGCACGCCAACGGCGTCCGGGTGCGGATCATCGGCGAGCGCGAGGGCCTGCCGGGCGACATCGCGGGCCTCCTGCGCGAGGCCGAGGAGCGCACCGCCCGCAACACGCGGCTGACCCTGGTGGTGGCGTTCAACTATGGCGGGCGCCAGGAGATCCTGCGCGCGGTGCGGACCCTCGCCGCGGCGGTGGCGGCGGGGCGCCTCGCCCCCGACGCCATCGACGCCGCGGCGCTCACCCGGGCCCTCGACACCGACGGCATCCCCGACCCCGACCTCGTGATCCGCACCTCCGGCGAGCAGCGGGTGTCGAACTTCCTGACCTGGCAGACCGCCTATTCCGAGTTCGTGTTCGTGCCGGATTTCTGGCCGGACTTCGACCACGCCACCTTCCTGGCGGCGATCGGCGAGTACCAGAACCGCGACCGCCGCTTCGGCGGCCTCAGCGCCCGGGCGGGCTGATGGCGGGCCGGGACCGCACCAACATGCCCCGTCCGAACACGCCCGGCACGGGCCGCCCGGCCTGGCCGGCGACGGAGCTCGGCGCCCGCACGGTGTCGGGCATCGTGCTCGGCCTCCTGGTGCTCGGCGCGACCCTCAACGGCGGCTGGATCTTCGCGGTGATCTGGTTCCTCGCCGGCCTCGCGGTCGTCGGCGAGTGGCTCGCCATCACCCGCACCGCACCCCACCGGCCGCTCCTGGCGCTCGCCGGCCTCGTCCTCGCCGGCGTGGTGGCGGGGGCGCGGCTCGCCGCTCCCCTCCCCTGGCTCCTCGGCGCCGTCGCGGCCGGCCTCGCCCTGCTGGCGCTCCTCGCCCGGCCGGCCGCGGGCCGGGTCTGGGCGCCGGCGAGCCTCGCCTGCGCGCTCGTCGTCGCGCTGGTGCCGGTCGCCTTGCGCGACGATCCCCGGATCGGGCTCGCCGGCCCGCTCTGGCTATTCGGCGTGGTCTGGACCACCGACATCGCCGCCTACTTCACCGGCCGCGCCTTGGGCGGGCCGAAGCTGTGGCCGGCGGTGAGCCCCAAGAAGACCTGGTCGGGCTTCTGCGGCGGCCTCCTCGGGGCGACGATCGTCGGGGGCGCGGTCGCGACGGGCGCCCGCCATCTCGGCGCCACCGAGGCCCTGTCGCTGCCCTTAGCCTGCGCCCTCTCGGCGCTGGGCTCGGTGATGAGCCAGGGCGGCGACCTCGCCGAATCGGCCCTCAAGCGCGCCTACGGCGCCAAGGATTCCGGCCGCCTGATCCCGGGCCACGGCGGCGTGATGGACCGCCTCGACGGCTTCTTCGCCGCGGCCCTCCTCGCCGGCCTCCTGCTCGTCGGCCTCACTCTCAACGGATCGTCATGACCCTCACCGTCTCCGTCCTGGGCGCGACCGGCTCGATCGGGCGCTCGACCGCCGACCTGCTCGACCAGCACCGGGACCGCTTTCGGGTCGGCGCCGTGGCGGGCGGCCGCGACGCGGTGGCGCTGGCCCGCGTCGCCCGGGAGCTGAACGCCGATTTCGCGGCGATCGCCGACCCCGACGGTCTCCCGGCCCTGCGCGACGCGCTGTCGGGCTCCGGCATCGCCAGCGGCGCAGGCCCCTCGGCGGTGATCGAGGCGGCGACCCGGGACGCCGACCTCGTGGTCGCGGCAGTGAGCGGGGCGGCGGGCTTGAGCCCCACCTGCGCGGCGATCCGCCAGGGCCGCACGGTGGCGCTCGCCAACAAGGAGAGCCTGGTCTGCGCCGGCGACGCCTTCATGCGCGACGCCAGGACATACGGCGCACGCATCCTGCCGATGGATTCCGAGCACAACGCCCTCGCGCAAAGCATCGGCGAGGGCCGGATCGACGACATCACCCGGATGACCATCACGGCCTCGGGCGGGCCGTTCCGGACCGCGACCCGGGAGCGGATCGCCGCCGCCACCGCCG
This sequence comes from Methylobacterium nonmethylotrophicum, assembly GCF_004745635.1. Taxonomy (GTDB): domain Bacteria; phylum Pseudomonadota; class Alphaproteobacteria; order Rhizobiales; family Beijerinckiaceae; genus Methylobacterium; species Methylobacterium nonmethylotrophicum. The sequence continues at coordinate 47,606 of NZ_SRLB01000008.1, forward strand.
CCGACGCCGCCGCCCACCCGACCTGGTCGATGGGCATGAAGATCAACATCGATTCGGCCACCCTGATGAACAAGGGGCTGGAGCTGATCGAGGCGCACCACCTGTTCGGGATCGAGGCGGAGCGCCTCGACGCCGTCGTCCATCCGCAATCGATCGTCCACGCCCTCGTCACCTGGCGCGACGGCGCCGTGACGGCCGGGCTCTACCTGCCGGACATGCGGGTGCCGATCGCTCACTGCCTGGGCCTCGGCGAGCGCCTGTCCATCGCCCGCGGCCGACCTCTCGACCTCGCGGCGACCGGCAGCCTCACCTTCGAGCGGCCGGACGAGGAGCGGTTCCCCTGCCTGCGCATCGCGAAGGGCGCGCTCGCCGCCGGCGGCGCGCAGCCGACCGTGATGAACGCGGCCAACGAGATCGCGGTCGCGGCGTTCATCGCCGGCAAGATCGGCTTCTACGACATCGCCACCCTGGTCGAACGGGCCTGCGAGCACTTCGCGGCGCGCCTGAGGGAGGCGCCCGCCGATGTCGAGGAGGCGCTCGCGATCGACGCCGAGGTGCGCCGCTGGAGCGAGGCGGCGCTCGCGGCCTAGACCTCCCGCCGGGTTAACCCTCGGCCGAGTCGCGGTCTGTTCGCAGGCCGGCGGACCCTGTATGAATGAGGTCCGGCAAGGCGGCCGCGACGGGCCGAGGGAGAGCCCGCCGCGCCGCATCGAGGTGACCATGGATCTGCTCAACGTCGTGGGTGGGGCGACGACGAACCTGCTCGGCTACATCGTGCCGTTCCTGTTCGTCCTCACCGTCGTGGTCTTCATCCACGAGCTCGGCCACTTCCTGGTCGGGCGCTGGTGCGGCGTCGGGGTGACCAGCTTCTCGATCGGCTTCGGGCCCGAGATCGTCGGCTTCAACGACCGCCGCGGCACCCGCTGGAAGCTCTCGGCGATCCCGCTCGGCGGCTACGTCAAGTTCGTCGGCGACATGAACGGCGCCAGCGTGCCGGACCCGGACGCGATGGCGCGCCTGAACCCGTCCGACCGGGCGGTGAGCTTCCACGCCCAGAACGTCTGGAAGCGGGTCGCCATCGTGGCGGCGGGGCCGATCGCCAACTTCCTCCTCGCCATCGCGGTCTTCGCCGGCGCGGTCTATGCCACCGGCCGCTACGAGGTGGCGCCCCGGGTCTCGGCGGTGCAGCCCGGCAGCGCCGCCGAGCGCGCCGGCTTCCAGCCCGGCGACGTGGTGCTGACGATCAACGGCAGCGCGATCCACAACTTCGCCGACATGCAGCGCACCGTCTCGGGCGCCGCCGGCGATGCGCTCGCCTTCACGGTCGATCGCGGCGGCGTCACCACGCCGCTCACCGCCACGCCGGACACCTTCGAGGAGAAGACCCCGTTCGGCACCCAGCGGATCGGGCGGCTCGGCATCCAGGGACCGCGCGACGCCGCCGAGGTCAAGCTCGTGCGCTACGGCGCGCTCGATTCGCTGAAGATCGGGGTCACCGAGACCTACTTCGTGGTCGACCGCACCTTCAACTACATCGGCAAGCTGATCACCGGCCGCGAATCGGCCGACCAGCTCTCGGGCCCGATGGGCATCGCCCGGGTCTCGGGACAGGCCGCGAAGGTCGGGGGCATGGGCGCCCTGGTCGGCCTGATCGCGGTGCTGTCGGTCTCGATCGGGCTGATCAACCTGTTTCCCGTCCCGATGCTCGACGGCGGCCACCTCATGTTCTACGCCGTCGAGATCGTGCGCGGCCGGCCCTTGAGCGAGCGGGCGCAGGAGATCGGCTTCCGCATCGGCCTCGCGCTCGTGCTGATGCTGATGCTGTTCGCGACCTGGAACGACATCCTGCATATCGGCGCCTCGTTCAACCGCGGCACCTGAGGCGGGGCGCGCTCCTGCTTGGGGACCGTTCGCCGGAGGCGGGCGGTCCTTCGCCGATTCCAGCCAATTTTCCTAAAATTTGTTCCATTCCGGGGCGTCCGCCCCGGCGTGCGATTCACCCTGCGCTGACCCTGCGGCGTGAAAAGCTTGGCCGCAGCCCGTGACAGGAAGGCCACGTCTGGGCAAAATCCCGGTCGGCTGGGAGCGTGGCGTTTGCTTCGCCAGGGAATCCCGATAGAAGCGGACTAGGACCAGGGGACCTTCGCCCCTCGCGAGAGGGCGTTCGTCTGCGGGTGCAAACCCGTGCCGACAAAAATGAGACGGGCCATTTGATGATGTCGATGACGGGTAAGCGCCGGCGTGCGTCGGTGAAGGGCGCCATTGTCATGGCCGCCACCATCGCCGCCAGCGGCAGCGCCTTCGCGCAGCAGATCGTCGTTCAGGGCAACAGCCGGATTGACGCGGAGACCGTCCGTTCCTACGTGGTCGGGGTGTCGCCCGAGGAGGGCCGCCGCAACCTGATCGCCAGCGGCATGTTCTCGGACGTGCGGGTGTCGCATTCGGGCGGGCGCATCATCGTCTCGGTGCGCGAGAACAACACGATCAACCGGGTCGTCTTCGAGGGCAACAAGAAGGTCGAGAAGGGCACGCTCGAGAGCATCGTCGAGTCGAAGTCCCGCGGCCCCTACAGCCAGGCGACCGTGAATTCCGACCTCGAGCGTATCCGCGAGGTCTATCGCCGCGCCGGCCGCGGCCTGGCCAAGGTCACGGTCCGCACCGTCGACCTGCCGAACGGCCGCGTCGACGTGGTCTACACCGTCGACGAGGGCGACAAGACCGGCGTCAAGGAGATCCGCTTCGTCGGCAACCAGGTCTACTCGGACGGCCGGCTGCGGGACCTGATGACGCTGTCGGAGATGAACCTCCTCAGCTTCGTCAAGACCTCGGACGTCTACGACCCCGACCGGCTCGCCAACGACCTCGACCTGATCCGGCGCTACTACCTGAAGAACGGCTATGCCGACTTCCGGGTCGCCTCGGCGGATGCCCGCTTCGACGACGCCGCCGGCGGCTGGATCATCACCATCACGGTCGAGGAAGGCCAGCAGTACCGCGTCGGCGCGGTCTCGGTCGATTCGCGCATCCCGGGCGTCGACGGCACCGTGCTGCGCGACGAGCTGCGCACCGGCGTCGGCGACGTCTACAACGCCGAGGACGTCGAGAAGACGCTGACCGGCGTCACCACCTCGGTGGCCCGCGCCGGACATCCCTTCGCCCAGGTCCGCCCGACCGGCGAGCGCGACCGCGCCACCGGCACCGTCGCCCTCGGCTACATCGTCGAGGACGGCCCGAAGGTCTACATCGAGCGCATCAACGTCCGCGGCAACACCCGCACCCGCGACTACGTCGTGCGGCGCGAGCTCGACCTCACCGAGGGCGACGCCTACAACCGCGTCCTGGTCGACCGGGCCGAGCGGCGCCTGAACGGGCTGGGCTTCTTCAAGAAGGTGCGGTTCTCCAACGAGCCCGGCTCGGCCCCCGACCGGGTGATCGTGAACATCGACGTCGAGGATCAACCGACCGGCTCGTTCTCGGTCGCCGGCGGCTACTCGACGGCGGACGGGATCATCGGCGAGGTCTCGGTCTCGGAATCGAACTTCCTCGGCCGCGGCCAGTACGTCCGCCTCGCCGGCACCGCCGGCCAGTACACCCGCGGCGTCGACTTCTCGTTCACCGAGCCGTACTTCCTCGGCTACCGCCTGGCCGCCGGATTCGACGTCTTCAACAAGTACAGCGACCAGACCCGCTACTCGCGCTACGTGACCGACGTGGTCGGCGGCCAGCTCCGCCTCGGCCTGCCGATCACCGAGGAGTTCGGCATCACGCTGCGCTACTCGATCTACAACACCGACCTGAAGATCCCGAACACGCTCAAGCGGCCGTACAACGACTGCTCGATCCCGATCCCGGGCTACACCGCCACCTACGATCCGGGCACGATCATCAACGGCCAGAACGTCGGCGGCTTGGCGAAGTATCCGAACTGCGCCTATGACGGCGAGGCCTCGATCGCCCTCAAGGAGGCAGTCGGGTCGACCCTGACCTCGCTCGCCGGCGTCACCCTGGCCTACTCGACCCTCGACAACCTGCAGTTGCCGCGCAACGGCTTCTACGGCGAGGTGAAGCCCGAATATGCCGGCATCGGCGGCGACTCGAAGTTCTTCCGCGTCACCGGCGAGGCCCGCTACTACAAGGAGCTGTGGGAGGACGTCGTCGGCTTCGTGAAGTTCCAGGGCGGCCACGTCCTGCCGACCGAGGGCAACACGCTCCGCGTCACCGACCAGTTCTTCCTCGGCCCGTCGCTGGTGCGCGGCTTCGCGCCGAACGGCATCGGCCCGCGCGACGTCGGGTCGGGCGACGCCCGGTCGAACGCGGTCGGCGGCACGACCTATGTCGGCGCCTCGGTCGAGGTGCAGTTCCCGATCTGGGGCCTTCCCCGCGACCTCGGCCTGAAGGGCGCGCTGTTCGCCGATGCCGGCACGCTGTTCGGCTACAAGGGCCGCCGCGCCTTCGACGTCAACGGCGACGGCTTCATCAACGGCTACAGCGCCACGGGCTGCAACTTCAGCGCCTATAGCATCGGCGTCGAGCCGGAATGCGTGAACGTGCGCGACAAGCAGACGATCCGCTCGTCGATCGGCGCCTCGATCCTGTGGAACTCGCCGCTCGGCCCGATCCGCTTCGACTACGCCTATGCCCTCTCCAAGGACGAGGGCCAGAAGGTGTACGGCCCGGACGGCACGTTCTTCGGCAAGGTCGGCAAGGACCAGACGCAGGCCTTCCGCTTCTCGGGCGGCTCGCGCTTCTAAGACCAGGGGGCGCTCGCCCCCTCCTCCATCGACGGCCGCGGGATCGCCCGCGGCCGTTTTCGTTTGTGCCCCTCCGCGCAACCCGCTAGTCCGGGCGCCCTCCCCTCCGCGGGCCGTGTCATGGCCCGGCGGGCCCCAGCGGATGCGCGTGATGTCGGAACCGGTCTTCTTCCCCCTCGCGGGCCCCGTCTCGTTGCGCGAGGTCGCGGCGCTCTCCGGCGCGGCCCTGCCGCCGGAGGCCGACGGCGAGGCGGTGATCCGCGCGGCGAGCCCCCTCGAGAGCGCCGGGCCCGACGACCTCGCCTACATGGACAATGCCAAGTACGCCGAGGCGCTGACGGCGACCCGGGCCCGCGCCTGCCTGGTCTCGCCGCGCTTCGCCGCCCGGGTGCCCGCCGGTACGATCGCGCTGGTGACGCCCCAGCCCTATCGCGGCTTCGCGAAGGTGCTGGCCCGCCTGTTCCCGAGCGCGGCGCGCCCGACCTCGCTCTTTGCCGCCACCGGCATCTCCCCGGGCTCCTTCGTCCATCCGAGCGCCCGGCTCGAGCCCGGCGTGGTGGTCGATCCCGGCGTGCTGATCGGCCCCGGGGCCGAGATCGGCACCGAGACGGTGCTGGCGGCGGGCTGCGTCGTCGGGCCGGGGGTGCGGATCGGGCGGGGCTGCGCCATCGGCCCGGGCGCCTCGGTGCTGCACGCCTTCCTGGGCAACCGGGTGATCGTCCATGGCGGCGCCCGGATCGGCCAGGACGGGTTCGGCTTCGCCATGGGGCCGGGCGGCCACCTCAAGGTGCCGCAGGTCGGTCGGGTCATCATCCAGGACGACGTCGAGATCGGCGCCAACACCACGATCGACCGCGGCGCCAGCCGCGACACCGTGGTGGGCGAGGGCACCAAGATCGACAACCTGGTGCAGATCGCCCACAACGTCGTCATCGGCCGCCACTGCGTGATCGTCGCCCAGGTCGGCATCTCGGGCTCGACCACGCTCGAGGACTACGTCGTGCTCGGCGGACAGGTCGGGGTGGTGGGCCACCTGCGCATCGGCATGGGCGCCCAGATCGCCGGATCGAGCAACGTCAACAAGGACGTGCCGGCGGGCGCGCGCTGGGGCGGCACCCCGGCGAAGCCCGTGCGCGAGTGGTTCCGCGAGATGACGACGCTCAAGAAGCTCGCCGCGCGCGGCCGCGACGAGGCCGGCGAGGGCTGAAGGCGCGCGGAGCGCGCCTGCCGCGCTCCCGCCGCAAAAGGCTTGCATCCGCGCGTCTTCTCGCCAAAGACGACGCACCGTCGACGCGACCGGATCGCACCGGTCCGGCGGCCATGAAGCAGCCATGAGGGAGCCTGACACCATGACCGAGATGCCTGCCGAGCTGGGTACGGCCGACATCCTGCGGGTGATGGAGCTCCTGCCCCACCGCTACCCGTTCCTGATGATCGACAAGATCGTGCAGATCGACCGGGACGAGAGCTGCATCGGCATCAAGAACGTCACGATCAACGAGCCGCACTTCACCGGCCACTTCCCGGCCGCCCCGGTCTTCCCGGGCGTGCTCCTGATCGAGGGCATGGCCCAGACCGCCGGCGCGATCTGCTGCGCCCACAAGCTCAAGGGCGACGCCAAGCCGAGCAAGGTCTTCTTCATGACCATCGACAAGGCGAAGTTCCGCAAGCCGGTGGTGCCGGGCGACGTGGTCGAGTACCACATGCGCAAGACGAGCAACCGCCGCTTCATGTGGTGGTTCAAGGGCGAGGCCAAGGTCAACGGCACGCTGGTCGCCGAGGCCGAGATCGGTGCCATGCTGGTGACCGAATGAGCGAGATCCAGACGAGCGAGGGTGCGGAGACCCGCATCCACCCGAGTGCGGTCGTCGAGGACGGCGCGGTCCTCGGCGCCGGCGTCGAGGTCGGGCCGTTCTGCCATGTCGGGCCGCAGGTCGTGCTCGGTGACGGCGTCCGGCTCGTCAGCCACGTCGCGGTGGCGGGGCGCACCACGGTCGGGCCGCGCACCCGGATCTACCCGTTCGCGTCGATCGGCCACCCGCCGCAGGACCTGAAGTATCGCGGCGAGGACTCGACGCTCACGGTCGGCGCCGACTGCCAGATCCGCGAGGGCGTGACGATGAATCCCGGCACCGCCGGCGGCGGCCTCGCCACGGTGGTGGGCGACGGGTGCGCGTTCCTCGCCAACAGCCATGTCGGCCACGATTGCCGGGTCGGCAACCACGTCGTGTTCTCCAACAACGTGATGCTGGCCGGCCATTGCCAGGTCGGCGACTACGCGATCCTCGGCGGCGGCGCCGCGGTGATCCAGTTCGCCCGGGTCGGTCCGCACGCTTTCGTGGGCGGGCTCTCGGGGCTCGAGAACGACCTCATTCCCTACGGGATGGCTGTGGGCAACCGCGCCCACCTGTCGGGGCTCAACATCATCGGGCTGCAGCGCCGCGGCTTCTCGCGCGAGGAGATCCACGCCCTGCGCCGCGCCTATCGCCTGCTCTTCGCCCTCGAGGGCACCCTGATGGAGCGGGTCGAGGACGTGGCGGCGGAGTTCGACCAGCATCCGATCGTGCAGGAGATCCTGGCCTTCATCCGCGAGGGCGGCAAGCGCTCGGTCTGCACGCCGCGCGAGGCGCCGGGGGCCGCCTGATGTGCGCGGCGTGATGGAAGCCGCGGCGGCGACAACCGCGCCGGCCCCGAGCCCGGCGGGCCCGGTCGCGATCGTGGCCGGGGCCGGGCGGCTGCCGCTCCTCATCGCCGCCGCCCTCGAGCGGGCCGGGCGCTCCTGCCGCGTGCTGGCGATCCGGGGCTTCGCCGATCCGGCGACCCGGCGGCGGGCCGATGCCACGGTCGACCTCCTCGACGTGCGCGGCGCCCTCGAGACCTTGAGCGCCTGGACGCCCGCCGGGGTGACGCTGGCCGGCGCCGTGGCGCGGCCGAGCCCGGCCGCCCTCCTCAACACGCTCGCCGCCTACCGCAACCGCGAGGCCCTGCGCTCGCTCGCCTCGGGCGGCGACGACCACCTGCTGCGCGGCGTCCTCGCCCTCCTGGAGGAGCACGGGCTGCCGGTGCTCGGCGTGCGCGAGCTCGCGCCGAACCTGATGGCGCCGGCCGGCCGCTTCGGCGCCCTCGTGCCCGACGAGACGGCGCAAGGCTCGGTCGCGGCCGGCCGCGCCCTCCTCGCCAGCCTGTCGCCGCACGATGTCGGACAGGCCGCCGTGGTGGCGGGCCGGCGGGTGCTGGCGGTCGAGGGGCCGGAGGGCACCGACCGGATGCTCGCCCGGGCCCGGGCGCTCGCCCGGCGCCCCCTGGGCTTCGGCCGCCCGCCCGCCGGGATGGTGCTGGTGAAGCTGCCCAAGGACGGCCAGGACCTGCGCGTCGACCTGCCGGCGATCGGCCCGCGCACGGTCAAGCGCGCCGCGGAGGCCGGCTGCACCGGCCTCGCGGTCGGGGCCGGCGACACCCTGGTCCTCGACCGGCCCGAGACGGTGGCGCTCGCCGACCGGCTCGGCCTCTTCCTCCTCGGCCTGACGCCCGATCCGGAGCCGAACGCGTGAGCGAGCGTCCCCTCACGATCTGGCTGGTGGCCGGGGAGGAATCCGGCGACCAGCTCGGCGCCAAGCTGATCCGCGCGCTGCGCGCCGTCTCGGACCGCCCCCTGGCGCTCGCCGGCGTCGGCGGCGACGCCATGGCGGCGGAGGGGATGGCCTCGCTGTTTCCCCTCGAGGACGTGGCGGTGATCGGCTACCTCGCGGTGGCGGCGCGGATCCGCCTGCTGATGCGGCGCATCCGCCAGACCGTGCGGGCCTGCGTGGCGGCCCGTCCGGACGTGCTGGTCATCATCGACAGCCCGGGCTTCACCCACGCGGTGGCGAGCCGGGTCCGCCGGCAGCTGCCGGACCTGGCGGTGGTCGACTATGTCAGCCCGAGCGTCTGGGCCTGGCGCCCGTGGCGGGCGAAGACCATGCGGGGCTATATCGACCACGTGCTGGCCCTGCTGCCCTTCGAGCCGGACGCCCACCGGCGCCTCAATGGTCCGGCCTGCACCTATGTCGGCCACCCGCTGATCGAGCGCCTGGGCGAGCTGCGGCCGGGCCCCGCCGAGGCCGAGGCGCGGCAGGCCCCCTCCCCCGTCCTCGCCGTGCTGCCGGGCTCCCGCCGCTCCGAGATCGAGCGGCTGATGCCGATCTTCGGCGCCGCCCTGGCGCAGGTGCGGGCGCGCGGCCATGCCTTCACGGTCGAGCTGCCGGCGGTGGCGCGCCACCGCGCCCTGATCGAGCGCCTCGCCGGTTCCTGGCCGGTGCCCCCGCGCCTGATCGACGGCGAGGCCGACAAGCTCGCGACCTTCCGGCGGGCGCGGGCGGCGCTCGCCGCCTCCGGCACCGTGACGCTGGAGCTGGCGCTGGCCGGCGTGCCCATGGTGGTGGCCTACCAGGTGCCGAAGATCGAGGAGGTGATCGTGCGCCGCCTGATCCAGGTGCCGACGATCGTGCTGCCGAACCTGATCCTGGGCGAGAACGCCATCCCCGAGCTGATCCAGTCCGACTGCACGCCGGAGCGCCTGGCGGCGGCGCTCGGCCCCCTCCTGCCCGAGGGCCCGGCCCGAGCGGCGCAGGACGCGGCGCTCGCCCGCCTCGACGCCGCGATGCGGCTGCCCGACGGCGACGATCCGAGCCGCAGCGCCGCCCGGATCGTGCTGGCGGCGGGACGGGGCCGGACGGCGTGACCGCTCAAGGGGTCCAGCCCCGGACGTCGGCGCCGCCGAACACGACCTGGTTGCGCAGCGGCGGACGCGACAGCCCGTAGAGCATCGGCGCGGTGCCGTCGCTCGCGGCCTCGAGCGCCGCCGCGTGCTCGGGCGACAGCCTCAGCCCGAGCGCCGCGACGTTGTCGCTCACCTGCTCGGTCCGGCTCACCCCCATCAGGGTCGAGGCGACGCCCGGCCGCCCCACCACCCAGGCGAGAGCCACGCGGGCCGGCGTCTCGCCGGCCTCGGCGGCGACGCGCCTGAGCGCGTCGACGATTCCCCAGTTGCGCTCGGTGAACAGCGTGTCGCCGAAGGGATTGTCGCCGTCGAGCCGCCGGCCGCCCGCCGGGCGCTCGCCCGGCCCTGCCGCCTCGTTCGGCACGCCGCCCCGGCGCGGCGGGCCGGCCTCGACGGCGGCGCGGTCGTACTTGCCGGTCAGGAGGCCGTAGGCGAGCGGGCTCCAGGGCACGAGGCCCATTCCGAAGGCCCGGCCGAGGGGCGCGTGCTCATTCTCGACCCCGCGCTCGACGAGGGCGTAGAAGTATTGCAGCCCGATCGGCATCGGCCCGCCGCGCAGCCGCGCCAGCGTGGCGACCTCGGCCACGTACCAGGCGGGCGTGTTGGACAGGCCCCAGTAGCGGATGCGGCCCGCCCGGATCAGGCCCGTCATCGTCTCCAGCAGTTCCTCGGCCGGGGTGAGGCCGTCCCAGACATGGACCCAGTAGAGGTCGATGAAGTCGGTGCGCAGCCGTGCCAGCGAGCGCTCGAGGGCGGCGCGGACGTGCCGCGCGCCGTTGCCGCCCTCGTGCGGGCCCCGGCCGGTCGCGAAACCGGATTTCGTGGCGATCACCAGCCGCTCGCGCAGGCCGCGTTCCGCCACGAGCCGGCCCACCATGTCCTCCGACCGGCCGCCGGCATAGACGTCGGCCGTGTCGACGAAGTTGCCGCCGAGTTCGACGTAGCGGTCGAACACCGCGCGGCTGCCGGCCTCGTCCAGGCCCCAGCGCGGCGTGCCGAAGGTCATGGTGCCGAGGGCAAGCGGGCTGACGAGGAGCCCCGAGCGGCCGAGGGCGCGATACGATTGGAGGTCCATCAGGGCCTGTCTCCTGTCTCGTCGGCGCGGGGCCGCGACCGATCCGGGGGCGAGACGCGGCGAGGATGGACCGGGGCCGGCCCGCCGATTAGACGGGGCGCACCGCACGGGTTGCTGAAGGATTCTCAGCAGTGGATCGCGATCTCTGGTCCGGGCTCGCCGTCTTCGCGGCCATCGTCGAGGCCGGCAGCTTCGCGCGGGCCGCCGTGCGGCTCGGCCTGTCGGCCTCCGCCCTCAGCCACGCGATGCGGACGCTCGAGGACAAGCTCGGCACCCGCCTCATCGACCGGACCACGCGCTCGCTGGCGCCGACGCAGGCCGGCGCGGAGCTGCTGCTGAGCCTCCGCCCCGCCCTGGACTCCGTCGAGGGCGCCCTCGAGACCCTGGCCTCGTCCCGCGCGCGGCCCGCCGGCCGCGTCCGGGTGAACGCCCATCGGACGGCCGCCGTGCACGCCGTGCTGCCGCGCCTCGCCGGCTTCGCGGCCGCGTATCCCGACATCGCGGTCGAGCTCGTGGTCGATGACGGCCTCGTCGACATCGTGGCCGAGCGGTTCGATTGCGGGGTCCGGCACGAGGGCGAACTCCAGCGCGACATGATCTCGGTCCGCATCAGCGATCCGGTGCCGCTCGTCTTCGTGGCCGCCCCCGCCTACCTCGCAGGCATTGCGCCGCCGCAGGGGCCCGACGACCTCGGCCGGCACCGCTGCCTGTGCTACCGCTACACCTCGTCCGGCACGATCCACGTCTGGGATTTTTCCGGCGGCGGGCGCCGGTTCGAGCGGACGGTGCCGGGCGCCTTCGTCACCAACGACGTCGATCTGATGCGCGACGCCGCACTCGCCGGCCTCGGCATCGCCAGCCTGCCGCAGCCCTGCGTCGAAGCTCAGATCGCGACCGGCGCGCTCGTCGAGGTCCTGGCCGGCTGGGCCCCGGTCCTGCCGCCCAACCACCTCTACTATCCGAGCCGCCGCCAGCCGAGCGCCGCCTTCCGCGCCTTCGTGGAGGCACTGCGGATCTGAAGGCGGCCGCGCCTTACCGGCCCCTCAGGTAGTCGAGCATCGTCCCGGCATCCGAGACCTTGAGGCCGACCCCGGGCGGGTCGTCGCGAAAGCCGGGCTCGACGAACATCTTGACGATCCTGCCGTCCTCGACATGCATGGAGTAGCGCCAGCTGCGCATCCCCATCCCCTGCCGGCCGCGCCTGACCAGCATGCCCATCTGGCGGGTGAAGTCGCCGTTGCCGTCCGGCAGCATGAACACCTTCTCGATGCCCTTGGACTTCGCCCATTGGTACATCACGAAGGCGTCGTTGACCGAGAGGCAGACGACCTGGTCGATGCCCAAAGCGGCGAAGTCGCCGGCATGCTGCTCGTAGCCCGGCAGGTGATCGTCCGAGCAGGCCGGCGTGAAGGCGCCGGGCACGGCGAACAGCACGATGCTGCGGCCGCCGAACACCGCGGCGGAGGTGACGTCCTTCCACTCGAACGGATTCGGCCCGCCGAGCGCATCGTTCCTGACGCGGGTGTGGAAGGTCACGTCCGGGACGGTGGCGGGCGGCATGGGCGACCTCGTTCGCTGAGCGGCGCGGATGGGCCGGAGCCTAGCCCCGGGCCCAACCTGTCGCCACGGCAAAAATCGGCTTGCCGGACGGCCGGACCGACGGCGCCGGCACGGCCCAGGATCGGAGTCGCGTGTCAGACATCGACCGTTCCCGATCGCGGCAAACCGTTCCGGCACGATTCCGCGACAAAGTCGCGCTTTCAAGAATCGTGCACCATATGTTTGTGTCTGTTGATATCCCGCCCCGGTGCCTATTTAACCTCCCGTAACGGGGGCCGGACCGCGATCCCGTGTGGCTCAGCCGACGGCACGGGGGTTCCTGATGGTCGACATCTCGGAGAAGCCGGATCTCGGCGGCCTCGGGCCCGCCGTGACGGCCCGCGGCCCGCGCGCCGTGACCGACACCCACTCGGACATCTTCTTCGCCGCCGTCGAGACGACGCGGATGCCGATGATCGTCACCGACCCGCACCAGCCGGACAACCCGATCGTCTTCGCCAACCAGGCCTTCCTGCGCATGACCGGCTACACGCCGGGCGAGCTGGTCGGCACCAATTGCCGCTTCCTGCAAGGACCCGAGACCGACCGCGAGACGGTGGCGGAGGTGCGCCGCGCCATCGCCGAGCGCAAGGAGATCGCCACCGAGATCCTGAACTACCGCAAGGACGGCTCGACCTTCTGGAACGCGCTGTTCGTCTCGCCGGTCTACGATCAGGCGGGCGAGCTGGTCTATTTCTTCGGCTCGCAGCTCGACGTGTCGCGCCGGCGCGACGCGGAGCTGGCGCTGCACCAGGCCCAGAAGATGGAGGCCTTAGGCCAGCTCACCGGCGGCATCGCGCACGACTTCAACAACCTGCTGCAGGTCATCAGCGGCTATACCGACGTGGTGCTGGCGCTCGCCGAGCACCCGACGATCGACGTCGCCCGGCTGCTCGGCGCCGGCGCGGCGATCCGCGCCGCGACCGACCGCGCCGCCAGCCTGACCCACCAGCTCCTGGCCTTCGCCCGCAAGCAGCGCCTCGACGGCCGCGCCGTGAACCTCAACACCCTCGTGCGCGGCATGAACGAGATCAGCGGGCGCACGCTCGGCGATCACGTCGTGGTCCGCACCGACCTGTCGCCCGAGCTGTGGAACTGCCGCATCGACCCGACCCAGGCCGAGGTCGCGATGCTCAACCTGCTGCTCAACGCCCGCGACGCGATGCCGGGCGGCGGCACCGTGACGATCACGACCGAGAACCTGACCGTCGACGACGAGACGGCGCTCGTCCTGATGGTGCGGCCGGGCCCCTACGCGGTGGTGCAGATGCAGGATACCGGCACCGGCATGCCGCCCGAGATCCTGGCGCGGGTGCTGGAGCCGTTCTTCACCACGAAGGACGAGGGGCGCGGCACGGGCCTCGGCCTCGCGATGGTGTACGGCTTCGCCCGGCAATCCGGCGGCACGGTGCGGATCGCCTCCGAGCCCGGGCGGGGCACCACCGTGCGCCTGCTCTTCCCGGCCACCGACCAGGCCGTGACCGCCGAGCGCCGGCCGGCGCCGCGGGCCACGGACCGTACCGGCACCGAGACGATCCTGGTGGTCGACGACCGGCCCGACGTCGCCGATACCGCCAAGGTGATCCTGGAGGATTTCGGCTACACGGTCCTGGTGGCGCACGGCGCGCAAGGAGCACTGGACGTCCTCGACGGCCACGACACGGTCGACCTGCTGTTCTCCGACCTGATCATGCCCGGCGGCATGAACGGCGTGCTGCTGGCCCGCGCCGCCCGCGAGCGCCAGCCGCGCATCAAGGTGCTCCTGACCACCGGCTACGCCGAGGCCTCGATCGAGCGGACCGATGCCGGCGGCAGCGAGTTCGAGATCATCAACAAGCCCTACCGCCGCCTGGAGCTGGCGCGGCGGGTGCGGCTGACGCTGGATGGGCCGACGGGGGTGGGATAGCGCAGCCGGCCAGCCTCGAGACGCGGAGTTCCGGCGTTTCCGACCGGCAACACGGCCGTGGCATGCCGCAAAGCAATGGCCCGCACGCCTGGTGGCCGAGCCAGGCGCAGACGGGTTTGCCGGACGGTCCCGACGGCCCCTCCTCCGGCCGGACGGGTCGTCTCAGGGTCGGCATCGCAACCTCGCCACCGGCTTTGCAGGCGACGCAGAAGGTCAAGCGGGTATGCCTGACGACCGGCGACGGCACTCGGGTCGCGCGGCACCCCCGGATCGCGGCCGCCTCCGGTGAGCCGGCTCACCAGCGCGAGGGAGCCCGGCGGACAGCATAGGGCGTGCGCAGCGACCCGGTGACGATGGCGTCGATCCGGGATGGGGCGGCGTAGCGGGCGCGGCCCTGCGACGCGACGAAGTTCGGCACGGCGGCACGACCCTCAAGGCCGCCCGGTGCGAGCGCCGGCGGGATCCCGGCCGGGGCGGTGTAGCTCTGCGCACGCGCGGACAGGGCTGAGAGCGCGATGAGGACGGCGGTGACCGGGAGCAGGGCCGGAATCGACAGGCGAGCGGACATGCGAAGACTCCAGGTTGCTGTCGGGCGCCGCGGAGACGCCCCACCTGGATGCGGATATGCTGTGCAGGACCGGCTTATCAATCGGCAGGGCCGGCACGGACATCGCGCAATCCGGCCGGAACCGCCCTCCGCCTCGACCCGGGAGAGCGTCGAGTCATGGCGGAACAGCGATTCAAAACAATGATTTGCCGGAATTTTTGAGATTTTCGCCAGACCCCGCGCGCCGCGCGCGGCCATGTGCGGTACGGTACGCACCCGCACGGTGCGCCGGCCCCACCCGGAACCCAGGACGGGTGGGACTCAGGTGCGGGCCCGCCCGACCTCGCGTGCCCCTGGCCAGATGCCTCGGCCGGTCCGTTCCGGAACCCACCGTGTTCCGCAGCACCGTGCCCGTTCTCGCCTCTCCGCCGGCCCGCGCCTATCGGTCGGCGCACCGGCCGGACGCGCCCCTGCCACGGCGCCCGGCGGCACGGAGGGCATCGCGAGCCACGCAACGAGGCGAAGACGGTCCGCAGCGGCAACACCGTGCCATTTCCGCCCTCCCGCCCTTGATCTCGCGCGCGCGGATCCGGCAGCGGCGCGGCAATCCAGGGCTGGAGCGGTGAGTGATCAGAACACGTGGAACGCCACCCCGGCCAGGAAGCTCTTCTCTTCCGTGCCCTTGAACGTCGCCGTCTCGACGTTGCCGAACTTGTTGAGCCAGTACTGGAAGCCGACGAAGACGTCGACCTTGTTGGGCTGGTCGTAGACGAGCTTGCCGACGTCGAGCACGAGGTTGGTGCGCGACAGGAATTCGAGGCCGCGCGGCGGATTGAACGCGTAGGCCGTGAGATCCCGGCTGATGCCGCGGCCCTTGGGCAGGACGATGTTGTTGAACCCGGTGACGCTGAGCGGCAGGCCGGTGAAGGACAGCGGAAAGCTGTAGACGATCTCGAATTCCGGGACGGTGTTGAAGCTCTGGTCGCGGTCGGGCTGCGTGTTGAACCCGTTGCGGTTCCACTCCTTGTAGGCATGGGCCGAGAGGTTGAGGAAGCCCGCCGGCACGTCGAACGCGATGTTCAGGCCGCCGACGACGTCGCGCTTCTTCGAGCCGAAGGCGTCGTTCTGCGAGTTGGCGTCGAAGCCGAAGGAGAGCGACACGTCCTTGACGAGGCCCGCCACCGCGAAGGCCTTGGTATTGGTGAGCGCGTTGAGGCTCAGCGTGCCGCGGTAGAGGCCGTAGGCTTCGGTGTTTCCGTAATCGGCGAAGTAGGGCGCCCCGATGCTGCCCGGCGGGTTGGTTGTGCCGGCGGGAAACTGCGAGCCCGATTTCAGGATGTCGAGCGAGAAGAAGTTGGTGCCGTAGGCCCAGGCATCCGCGTGCGCGATGTTGAGGATCTGCTTGGGCGCCTCACGGCTGCGGAAGGTCCCGTTGGCCTGCAGGATCTGGACTCCGGGTGTCACGGTCGGGAACTGGTAGCGGTAGCTGATCTGGGTGTCCGAGAACACGAAGAACGACGCGTCGACCGGCGGGACCACCGCGGCCGGAGCCTTCTTGGCCGGAACATCGGCAGCGCCGGCCGGACACATCGCCGCCACTCCGAGAACGGCCGCGGTGAGAATCCTGGCGAACATCGGCTCATTCCTTCCAAAAGTCCGCCCGTCCCGCAGCAACCGATGTGCCAGTCACGGAGAGCCCCATCCGGTCGACTTGCCCTCCTCAAGGGAACGTCACATTTTCGCAACATCGTGGGCGGAGAGCGCATGCGGACATCCCCGGAGCGGGCCCGTGCCGCATCACTGTGCCGGGCCACGGCCGATCGCGTGCCGAGCCGCCGCGCCCCAGACGTGGACGACCGCGGTGGCGAGCGGAGCCGTTGGCCCGTCCCTTGCTCCGACGGATGGGCCCGTCACGCCTCGCTCGCGCGAGTTCCGGAGCCGCCCGCCTTGCTGAAATCCGCCCTGATCGTCCTCGTCCTGGCCGGCTCCATGAGCGCCGCCAACGCCCAGTCCTACACGGCGCCGAGCCCCACCGACGTGCCGACCACCGCGACCCGGACCCTGAGCAAGGCCGACCGCAAGGTCGCCTGCACCGGCGCGGCGGACCGGCGCGGCCTTCGTGGACTGACCCGGCAGCAGTTCCGGGCCGCCTGCCGCGGGCGCCCGATCCCGCGATCCGTCAACTGACATGAGCGGTGAGATGACCGGTCCTCAATGACGCTCCGGCTCCGTTCTCGGATGTTCGCCCAGCCTGAGGGCCTCCAGGAGCCACCGCGTCCTGTCGGACATCCAAGTAGGGTCAGCGAGCTGATGCGTCAGCATCGTGGGCCGCCGGTACGATGCCGCCGCGCCTGTGAAAGGACTCGTTCGAAGGCGCCGAAGGCATCCTCGTCCACGCCTCAGTGGACTGTTGCACCATGGGCTCGTGAGGCTGCCGAGACCGACTCAGCTCAGAGCGCCTTGGCGAGATGGACCGCGACGCCGCCCAGAACGGCTCCTCGCGCTCGACGCCGTAGCCGGCCCGCCGGTAGAAGTCGACGTTGCTGGCATATGCCTGGTTCGTCCCAAGCTTGATCGTCGTGTGGCCGAGCGTGCGCGCATCATCCTCAGCCCGCCGCAGCATGCGCCGGCCGAGCCCTTGCCCCTGCTGCGCGGGCGCGACCGCGAGGTTCTCGACCCAGAGGTGATCGGCGCGCGGGATCGTCTCGATCAGCGCGACGAGGGCACCGTCCTGCTCCAGCAGGTCGAAGCGGTGCAGGCGCACGGCCAGCGCGTAATCGGCCGTCATCGGGACCGGCTTCCGGCCGGTCGCCGGGATCCACTTCGCGTAGGCCTGCCTCACCAGGGCCTGGATCGCAGGCACGTCCGCCTGCGTGGCGGAACGCAGGGTGTCCGCCCCATCCGGCCCCGCGACCGCCGTCACCTCGATCCTCGACGAGGGCGTCCGGCCGCGCCAGCGCCGCGACGACAATGACAGTGACGGCGGCGGGCCCGTCGGAGGCCCAGCGCACCCGGCGTACCTGCCCAAGCGCGGGACAATCGTCGGCCCGCGTCAGGAAGAATGTCGCCTTGGAGATGTCGGGCCGTCCGAGGCTGGCCGCGGCGAGCAGCGCCTCGACATTGTCCATCGCCTGCCCGAGCTGGTCTGCGAACGTCGCGTGCATCCGGCCGTCCGGCGCGACGCCGAAATGGCCCGAGACGAAAAGGGTGCGGCCGGCCGGGACCTCGCGGGCGTGAGTGTAGATCGTGCGGAACTCCTCCGGCACGGTCCAGATAGCCGGCGGTTCGATGGTCTTTGAACCGCTCCGGGTTTCCCGGAGGCTCCAACTTCTGAGAGGATGGAGGCATGACGAAGCGAACAGCCCCTTTTTCGCCTGAGGTGCGCGAGCGCGCGGTGCGGATGGTGCGCGACCATGAAGGCGAGCACGGCTCGCAGTGGTCGGCGATCCAGTCGATTGCGGCTAAGGTCGGCTGCTCGGGCGAGACGCTGCGGAACTGGGTGCGTCAGTCCGAGCGGGATCAGGGCGTGCGTCCTGGCCAGACGACGGACGAGCGCGAGCGGATCAAAGCACTGGAGCGAGAGGTTCGCGAGCTGCGACAAGCCAACGAGATCCTGCGCAAGGCGTCGGCGTATTTCGCGATGGCGGAGCTCGACCGCCGGTCTCGGCCATGATCAGCTTCATCGACGAGCATCGAGAGGTCTACGGGGTCGAGCCGATCTGCAGGGTATTGCCGATCGCCCCGTCGACCTACTACGCGCATGCTGCCCGGCGCGCCGATCCGGACAAGCAACCGGCTCGTGCTCGCAGCGACGCGGCGTTGATGATCGAGATCCAGCGTGTGTTCGAGGCGAACCTCTGCGTCTACGGCGTGCGCAAGATCTGGCGGCAACTGGCCCGGGAGGGGATCGTGACCGCGCGATGCACGGTGACGCGGCTGATGCGCCGATTGGGCTTGGCGGGGGTGGTGCGGGGCAGGACCGTACGCACCACGATCTCCGACCCGGCCGCAGCTTGCCCCCTCGACCGCGTCAACCGTCAGTTCAAGGCTCCCCGGCCGAATGCCTTGTGGGTCAGCGACTTCACCTACGTAGCGACGTGGTCGGGCTTCGTGTACGTGGCCTTCGTCATCGATGTGTTCGCTCGGCGCATCGTCGGTTGGCGAGCCTCACGCAGCGCTCAGGCAAGCTTCGTTCTGGATGCTCTGGAGCAGGCATTGCACGAGCGTCGTCCCGTCCAGGGCAGCGGGCTGGTGCATCACTCGGACCGCGGCTCGCAATATTTAGCTCTACGGTACACAGAGCGCCTGGCCGGAGCGGGCATCGAGCCGTCGGTCGGCAGCGTCGGCGACTCTTACGACAACGCCCTGGCAGAGACGATCAACGGCCTGTTCAAGGCGGAGGTGATCCACCGGCGAGGACCCTGGCGCTCCTTCGAGGCGGTCGAGTACGCCACCCTGGAATGGGTCGACTGGTACAACCACCGTCGCCTCCTCGCGCCCATCGGCAACGTCCCTCCCGCCGAGGCCGAAGCGCGCTATCATGCCCACGTCGGTGACCAAGCCCTGGCCGCCTGACCCAAGACAAACAGCCTCCGAAAAACCCGGAGCGGTTCACTTCATGGTTTTCGACTTGGCTTGCGCCCCCGTGCCCCCGAGAGATCGGGCTCCACTGCACGGGGCAGGTGAGGCCCCCGCCGCGTTCCGCGCCGGGAGGCTCGGGAAAACGCGATCCGGTGTGGGTGCAAGCGAGCGGCGAGCGGGCCGCTCAAGCTGGCGAGGAGCTAAACGCCCCCGTCACGCCGACCGCGTCGAACGCAGCGTCGACGTCGGACGATCAACGTCTGACAGACCAAGCTCATCAGATGACGCAAGGGCAAATTCCTCTTGAAGGCAACCGACCCGCTGCAAATCGTGTATGGCGATGCGGCAGTTTCAGGAGGGTCCCGACGCACAGGTCACTGATCGGGCTTCTTGGGTGTTCTCAGCCACGGAAATCCAACAGCCGACCGCTCCGCCTCCCAATCGACGGGCAGGTCCAAAATTTCGAGAAGTGTCGGGTCGCGCTCCAGCATGTGATTGAAACCTACGACCGAAGGTCGGTCGTCCTCATCGTGATCATCTCCACATAGGCACTGCCAATCGCCATCCGCGCGGCAAACGAGCAAGACTGGCCAACGCCGGTATAAGACGTGAGCGCAGACGAAGCAGGCCGTTTCCGCCATCCAACCCTTCCTCAACACCGCGTTGGACGTCTCGAACGCCCAGATACAAAACCGGAAGCTGCTCCCCGCTGGAATGGGAGGCCGCGCGACGTGTCGCCAGCCTGAGTAACTTGGCAGGACGACATTCCGTAACGACACCTTTAGCCTATCGTCGAACTCGCAAAGCAAGCTCTGTCAAGTCCCCTGCGACACCGCGCAACCGCTGACGGAATGTCGCGCGCTGCTCCCCGCAGTCAGGCGATCCGATCAGGAACCGGCATCCAGATCATATGTTATCGAACCACTCACCACGGCACACCGCATATCGAGGGAGATACCCGAATGGCGGACAAGAAGCAACAGTCTCAGTCGCACAATACTGACGACAACACCCGCCACAACCACAAGAATCCGGAAGCGCCGAACCAGGGCACCGTGCAGCACTCGGATGACGGGCGCCTGAAGGAGAACCGCGAGAAGGGCATCCATCGCGGCGACAAGGAGTAGATTTCCCCTCGACGGGAACGGGAGGGCCGCCGCGAGGCGGCCCTCTCTTTTTGGTCACGCCGCCGGGCGACCGTCGCGCCAGGGGCGCAAGGGGCCCGGGATGCGGAAATCGCGCGGCACCGCGAAGTCGCGGGCGGCGCCGTGGGCGGCCGCGAGCCCGCGCGGGAAGCCGCTGCGGTTGTGGTACTCGTAGGCACCCCGCGGGGCCGGGCGCTTGTCGGCGGTGAGGCCCTGGACGCAGGCGATGTCGGCGAGCGTCACGCCCGCCACCGCGACGGTGGCGAGCGCCAGGTTGCCGGAGCGGGGGTTGTCGCCCTCGAAGCCGGTCGCCAGGGTGGCGAGGTCGAGGGCGTCGCCCGCGACCCGGCCCCAGATCCACGGCGTCGGATCGTGGCTCATCAGGATCGCGGCACCGGTCGCGACCTCGCGGGCGCCGTAGGCCTGGATCAGGGCCTCGCGGCCCTCAAGGCCGAGGGCCCGGCAGAGCGCGCGGGGCGCCAGGATCTCGGCGAGGCCGAGCCCGATCGAGAACCAGCCGAGGCCGCGGGCCAGCGCATCGTGCGCGGAGCGCGAGCGGGGATCGACACTCCTCTTCATGGCCGGATCATCACCTTGATGCAGCCGTCCTGCTTGTCGCGAAACGTCCGGTACATCTCCGGCCCCTGCTCCAGCCCGACCGTGTGGGTGATCACGAAGGACGGGTCGATCTGCCCCTCCTCGATCCGCCGCAAGAGGTCGTCGGTCCAGCGGTTGACGTGGGTCTGGCCCATCCGGAAGGTCAGGCCCTTGTTCATCGCCGCGCCGAACGGCACCTTGTCGATCAGGCCGCCATAGACGCCCGGGATCGACAGCACGCCCGCCGGCCGGCAGGCCATGATCATCTGGCGCAGCACGTGCGGCCGGTCGCTCTCCAGCATCACCGCCTGCTTGGCGCGGTCGTAGAGCGAGTCGAGCGAGGTGGTGGCGTGGGCCTCCATCCCGACCGAGTCGATGCACTTCTCCGGCCCCTTGCCGCCGGTCATGTCGTTGAGCCTGGCGACGACGTTCGACTCCTCGGTAAGGTCGATCGTCTCGGCGCCGCCGGCCCGCGCCATGGTCAGGCGCTCCGGCACCCGGTCGATGGCGATGACGCGCCTGGCCCCGAGCAGGATCGCCGAGCGAATCGCCATCTGGCCGACCGGGCCGCAGCCCCAGATCGCCACATTGTCCTCCGGTTGGATGTCGCACTGCACCGCCGCCTGCCAGCCGGTCGGGAAGATGTCGGAGAGGAACAGGAGCTTCTCGTCCGGGATGCCCTTCGGCACCTTGATGTGGGTGGCGTCCGCGAAGGGCACCCGCAGGTACTCGGCCTGGCCCCCGGCATAGCCGCCGGTGAGGTGGGTGTAGCCGAACAGGCCCGCCGTGGTGTGGCCGAAGGCGGCCGCGGCGAGCGCGGCGTTGCGGTTGGTGCGCTCGCAGACCGAGAAGTTGCCGCGCCTGCATTGCTCGCACTGGCCGCAGATGATGGTGAACGGCACCACGATCCGGTCACCGACCTTCAGCGTCGTGTTGTCCCGGCCGACCTCGACCACCTCGCCCATGGTCTCGTGGCCCATGATGTCGCCCGACTTCATGCCCGGCATGAAGTGGTCGTAGAGGTGCAGGTCGGAGCCGCAGATGGCGCAGGAGGTCACCTTGATGATCGCGTCGCGCCCGTCCTCGATCGTCGGATCGGGAACCGTGTCGCAGCGGATATCCGCAGTGCCGTGCCAGACGAGGGCCTTCATCGCTGATCGGTCTCCGAGGCTCGTGCCGCACAAGGCCGGGATTGGCCTTTTGGCGCGCACGGACCGTCCTCCGGCAGGATGCTAATACTCCCTACCGGTAGTCGGTATTGCTCGGACAACCGATCAGCGTCGGGGCTGTTCCTTGGGGTTTCTCCTCGGTGTCGCGCGCCTTCAGCGCGGGCGGGGCGCGGCACCGCCGCGGCGCAGCTCCAGGGTCGCCCAGCCCTCGATCAGGCGGCGCCGGCGCAGGCGGAACCCTTGCGCCGCGTAGGCCGAGAGCACGCCCGGCACGTCGCGGGGGATCAGGCCGGAGAGGACGAGCGTGCCGTCGCTCGCCACCGCGCGGGCGAGGCTGGGCGCGAGCCCCCGCAGCGGCCGGGCCAGGATGTTGGCGAAGACGAGGTCGAAGGCGCGGGTGTGGCGGGCGAGCGGGTGGCGCAGGCCCGGCGCCTCGTAGAAGGCCATCCGGTTGGCCAGCCCGTTGAAGGCCGCGTTGGTCCGCGCGGTCGCCACCGCCTCCGGGTCGAGATCGCCGGCGACGACGGTGTTGTGCAGGAGGCGCGCGGCGGCGAGCCCCAGGATCCCGGTCCCGGTGCCGACGTCGAGGATGCGGTGGGGCCGGCGCCGTTTCACCTCGTCGACGAGGGCGAGGAGGCAGCCGAGCGTCGTGCCGTGGTGGCCGGTGCCGAAGGCGAGCGCCGCCTCGATCTCGATCGGCAGGTCGTTCGCCCGAACCCGGCCGCGGTCGTGGGAGCCGTGGACCAGGATGCGCCCGGCCCGCACGGGCTTGAGCCCTTCGAGCGAGGCGCGGACCCAGTCCTGCTGGTCGATCGCCGCGAAGGTGGCCGCGTCGGCGGCATCCCCGACGATCGGGCGGATCAGTTCGCGCACCGCCTCCGCGTCGGGCTCGTCCGAGAAATAGGCCTCGAGCCGCCAGGTCCTGCCGTCCTCGGCCTCGAAGGCCGCGACCGCGGTCTCGGTCGGGTCGAAGACCTCGCCGATCAGGTCGGTCATGGCGCGGGCCGCGCGCTCGTCCGTGTCGAGACGCAGCACGTGGGTCGGGCGGTGGGGCGGCAGGCCTTCGAGCATGCCGGCGCCCATAGCATCCGCGCCCGCCGCCGTCACCGCCCCGTCACGCCCGCGCGGCATCAGGTCGGCGGCCCTCGAGGCCTTGGAACCGGCAGACCGAATCGGCGTTCATAGCGGCGCCGGTCGCCAGAAGCCGGCCGTCGAAGGATCGTGCGATGCGTACCCGAGTTCGCGAGCAGGTTCGGCCGGACATGTCCGCCGGGCAGGCCCAGACTCCCGTCCGGGACACACTCAACCGGCGCCGTGCGGCGCTGCTCACCGCCGAGGACACGGCCCTGCCGGGCCGCATGCTCGTGCTGCTCAGCCGCCTTCACCGCAGCGAGATGCTGCCGAAGGCCGAGTCGGAGAAGGCCGGCGCCTGAGGCGCCGGCACGTGCTGAAGAAGGCCGGCGCCCGGGGCGCCGGCAGGGAGTGGAAAAAGCCGGCGCCCGGGGCGCCGGCACGGGGTCACGCCCCCAGCCGCGAGCCCGTGCGGGCATCCGGCACGTAGCCGCGGTTCCAGGTCGGGCTGATCACCACCTCGTTGAGGCAGACGTGCTTCGGCCGCGTCGCGACGAACAGGATCAGCGCCGCCAGGTCGTCGGGCTGGAGCATGCGGGCGCGGTCCTCGGCGCTCACCGGCACCGGGCGCTTGTCGAGGATCGGGGTCGCGACCTCGGCCGGGCACAGCACCGTCGAGCGGATGCCGTTGACGCATTCCTCCATGTTGATGCTGTGGCTCATCGCCACGACGGCGTGCTTGGCCGCCGTGTAGGCCGGGCCGCTGACCGGGCTGACGAACCGCCCGGCCCAGGAGGCGGTGTGGATCAGCACGCCGTCGCCCTGCCGGCGCATCAGCGGCAGGACCGCGAGCGAGGCGTAGAAGGCGCTCGACAGGTTGGCCCCGATCACCGCCTGCGCGCCCTCCGGCGACAGGGCGTCCCAGCGCCGCTCGCGTACGTTGCTGCCCGCATTGCTCACCAGCACGTCGAGCCGGCCGAACCGCGCGGCGATGCCCTCGACGATGGCCGTGATGCGGGCCGGATCGGTGACGTCGCCGGACTCGACCGTCGCCTGCCCGCCGGACGCCGCGATGCGCTCCGCCACCGCCCGCAGCGGCTCCTCCCGGCGCCCGGTGAGCACCACCTGGGCCCCCGCCCCGGCGAGCGCCAGCGCCGCCGCCTCGCCGATGCCGCTGCCCGCACCCGTCACCCAGGCGACCTTGCCGCTGAGGTCCTGCGTCATGTCCGTCTCCACCCTGGCTGTTCTGCGGTCCGGCGCCACGAAGGCCCGCCCGGGCCTGCGCCCCGGTCCCTTCTCTGCCAAGCCATGACAGGAGCGCGCAAGAGCGCCGGGCGGCGGATGGCGGGAGAGACCGGTCAACCCGGGCGCCGGACGTCACCGCCTGGGCCGATCGAACGCGATCCCGGCGAACTCGCCGCGACGCCACACCAGGGCGGCGCGACGCGCGAGGTTCGCGTGCCGGATGACGATCCAGAACCGGTCGGTCAGGGCGTACCGCTTCGACACTCCGATCTTGGCGCCCCCGTCGGAGAGATCGCGCACGATGCAGTGCACGCGGTCGCTGTGCGACAACAGGATCGTCGCCGGCATCGAAGTCCTGTGCCGCTGACAGGCCCTCTTCTCGTCGGCCCGGGCGCCGGACGCGCCCGCCTCGTCTCCGGTCGCGATGGTCGTAGCGTCGTTCATCTGCGCCGAGCCCTCAACCATGCATGCGCGCCCTCTTCATCATGACAGGTCGCCCCTCCACCGGGAGGACTCGACCGGAGCAGGAGGCGGCATTCTGTCCGCAAGGGTTAAGCAACTCCTGCGTGTCCTGCGTGAAAATCCATGTGCCGAACCAACGGCCGTTCCCGGCAGGGGAGACGATCTCCGGGAGGCGCGATCCGCCCGCGAGCGCGACGTGGCCCACATGCGCAGGCCGGCGACCAGGCTTGCGCCCGGTCCGGACCGTCGCTATACCGCCGCCATCCCGCCGGGCCAGCTCCCATCGTCTAGCGGTCCAGGACGTCGCCCTCTCACGGCGAAAACAGGGGTTCGAGTCCCCTTGGGAGCGCCATTTCACCCGCATCGAGACATCGCCGCCGGTCCCCTGGGCGACCCGGCAGTGATGAAGCGGGCACTTCAGAGGCCGGGACGCCTCGGGCGCAGGCCATGGCCCCCATCGCTTCTCCGTCGCTCACGGACCTCCTCCGCGCCGGACGTCCCCGACCTCCCCTCGCTCGGCGACCGTCACCGGCGCGTGACATCGCCATGAGGCCGGGCTGCGCCGGCCGCACCGCTCGCGAGCGGCACAAGACCACGCGACGATCAATCCAGTCATTCCAACCTTCAATCCATCCCTGACAATTCCAGGTTGTTAACACGCGTGAATATTTCGCCCTCACAGTGTCACAGATCGAAATCCTGGAGGAAATCGGCTTGCCTCGGATCGTCGAGGTTGATTTCACTGTTTCTTAACCCGCATCATCGGGTCATGGCGCGAAGGCAAGAGGAGCGCGATGTTCGGACGGCGCAGGGAGGCGGCACCGGCAGACGGACTGATCCGGCACCATGTCCGGCTGAACCGTGACGGAGCGGAGCAGGAAGGGTGCCTGATCTATCGCGGGGACCGGCTCGTCTCCGTGGCGATCCGCCTGGAGCCCGGCACGCCCCACCCGCCGGAGCACCGGCACAAATGGCGCGTGGCCGAGATCGACGGCCCCGGCGAGGCGCTCGCGGCGGCCCCGCTCTTCGACACGCCGGACGCCGTGGCGGACTGGATCGCCCGCCGCCTGCCGCACCCGGCACCGAGGCCGTGGCTGGACCCGCACCTGCTGCCGTGAGGCGGCCGGACCATCACTGGAACCGGGCCGTGCCGATCCGCCACGCACCCTCGATGTCGACCGCGAGGCCGAGACGCCCGATCTGCCGGCGGATGAACGGCAGCGTCCCGGGATGGTGCGCGGCGTAGCCGTTCATCGCGACCCACAGGGCCACGTCGTCCGACAGGCGCCTGGCATAGTCGCCCGAGCACCACTGGCCGCGGATGTCGAGGCCGAACCGCTCCAGGCGGGCGAGGAGGTCGCCCTCGTCGAAGACCCCGAAGCTGCGGTCCCGGCGCGGCCAGCCGCGGGCCGTCAGCCCGTACAGGACCCCGCGCGACGGGCTCCAGTACTCGAGCGCGCGCACCCGCGGCCGGAGGGCGCCCTCGGCGAGGCGGTTGCCGGGCCGGCGCTCGATCACCGCGACCGTCGCGTCGAGCCGCCCGAGCAGCTGCAGCGTGTGGACCGCCGACCCTTCGGAGAACACGATCCGCTTCGCGCGGCGCATGAACCGGACCTGGTCGGCGACGTCGTGCAGCTCCGGGTGCAGCACCGTCGCCCCGGCCCGCTCGAGGATGTTCGCGAGGTACGGCTCGCCCGCGAGCCGTCCGTCCGGCCACCGCGCCCGGGAGACGAACAGCAGCTCGATGTCGCGCGCCGGCGCGGCGTGGCCCGCCACGATCGCGTCCATCAGGTCCAGATGCGCGCGGCCCGGGCCCGGGCCGTCGAGCCGCTCGGCCTGGCGCGGGACGTGGAGCAGGCGGAACCGGGTCGGCTCGCGGACCAGGAGGACGCGCTCGGGCCCGACGCCGAAATGCGCGAGGATCTGCCAGAAGAAGGCGGGCGGCTCGCAGGCCGCGTCCGGCGCGCTGCTGAACACCAGCGGCAGACCGGGATCCGACCGGCTCGCCTGCGCGATCCGCATGCCGAAATCGGCGATCATGTGCCCGTAATGGTGGCAGACCGGACCGCACCAGATCCCGGCCGCCGCCTCGCGCCGCACCGCGGCCGGGCGCGGGCGCCGGTCGGAAGGAACCGGCAGGCGACCGCGGCAGTGCCGCGCCGCGAGTTGCCAGGCGAAACCGGGAAACACCGGCCCGCCCCGGAAGATGCCCGCGTTCCGAGCCTGCCTGAACAGACCGGCACTGTTCTTCAGATATTGTGTCGGCATGACGTCGATATGCCGGAAATCGATGAAATCTGTGTTTCCACCCATTTTATGATCACTTTATTTGTTATATTTTTTATCAAACGACGCAAATCTCTCTCGGATTTTTTGCCGCTTATCTCAATATTGCCCGATCTGACCCTACGGCGGCAACCCCTCTCGCATTAGACCGATCGACATAATGACTGTCGCGTGCCGCGCAGGCGGGACGTATCCGACGCCTCCGGCAGAGCGTCGGCGGGCCCGGTGTCGCGGCATGACTGGGGTGCGGGGACATGCCGCGATCCGGCCAGCCCGCTTCACGAGAACGGGCAGGGTCCCGGGTGCGATGCCGGCCGCCTCGGTCCGCTCAAGCCGGCCTGTCGACCCAGGTGCGCCGGCGCACGCCGTGCCGGACGGGCCGGGCCCATATCCCCTTCACGTCGCTCACGTCCCTCCGCGCCCAGACCCTGCTGGGTCCCTGTGAGACGCCGGGATGAAGACGACAGGAGGTCACCATGATCCGGTTCGTCACCGCCGCCACGGCGGCTGCCCTCGTCGCCCTGCCCCTCTCGGTCGCGCACGCCAATGGCGGCGACCGCGAGCCGGCCGGCGGCGCCTTCATGAGCAGCTACGTCACCAATCCCTACGCCACCACCCGCTCGCCCGCCGAGGCCCGGCCGCTCGACCGGCCGACGCCCTGGTTCGTGCCCGAGACGACCGGCTCGGTGCGCGCCCTCCCGGCCCGGCCGCGGACGCACCGCTGACACGACGTCATCCCGTCGCCACGGTCCCGAGGGTAAGCTCCCGCTTTCTCGATAGCGGGAGCGCCGAGGGGAAAGATGACACAGCCGTCGCTGAACCGATCGCAGCAGGCCGAGGCGGCCGAGGATGCCGGCTCGAACCCGAGCCCGAACCCGACCCTCGGCGAGGTCGTGGCCCGGCGCTTCGACCGGCGCGAGATCCTGCGCGGGGGGCTCGCGGTCGCGGCGATCTCGGCGACGCTGGCGCCCCGGGCCGTCGCGGCGGCCGGCGCGCCCGAGACCTTCCCGTTCCGCGAATTGCCGGCCGGCGCCGACGAGCGCCACCACGTGGCGGAGGGCCACGACGCCGAGGTGCTGATCCGCTGGGGCGATCCCGTCCTGCCGGGCGCGCCGCCCTTCGACCCGCACAGGCAGTCGGCGGCCGCGCAAGCGCAGCAATTCGGCTACAACAACGACTTCCTGGGCTTCTTCCCGCTGCCCGGAGCGGCGGATCCCGCCGGCCACGGCCTCCTCGTCGTCAACCACGAATACACGAACGAGGAACTGATGTTCCCGGGCCTCGGCCGGCAGGACGGCAAGGCCGCCTTCGCGGGCATGAGCCGCGACCTCGTCGACATCGAGATGGCGGCCCATGGCGGCTCGGTGATCGAGATCCGGCGCGAGGACGGGCGCTGGCGCGTGGTGCCGGACTCCCGTTACGCGCGCCGCATCACTGCGACGACCCCGATGCGGTTCTCCGGCCCCGCCGCCGGCTCGCCCCGCCTGCGCACCGGCGCCGACCCGGAGGGCCGGACGGTCCTCGGCATGATCAACAACTGCGCGGGCGGCGTCACCCCGTGGGGCACGTGGCTGACCTGCGAGGAGAACATCAACTACTACTTCCAGGGCCGCCTGCCCGAGGGCTCAGCCGAAGCGCGCAACCACAAGCGCCTCGGCGTGCCGGCGAACCTCTACGGCTGGGGCCGATTCCACGAGCGCTTCGACCTCGCCAAGGAGCCGAACGAGCCGAACCGCTTCGGCTGGGTGGTCGAGATCGATCCCTTCGACCCGGGAAGCGTGCCGGTGAAGCGCACCGCCATGGGCCGCTTCAAGCACGAGGGCGCGGCCGGGCTGGTGGCGGGCGACGGGCGCTACGTCGTGTTCCAGGGCGACGACGAGCGCTTCGACTACGTCTACCGCTTCGTCACGCGGGACCCGGTCAACATGGCGGATCGGTCAGCCAACCGCGACATCCTCGACCACGGCACCCTGTCGGTCGCCCGCTTCGACGCCGACGGGCGCGGCACCTGGCTGCCGATCGTGTTCGGGCAGGGCCCGCTGACGCCGGAGAACGGGTTTCGCGACCAGGCCGACGTGCTGGTCGAGACGCGCCGGGCCGCCGACCTGCTCGGCGCCACCAAGATGGACCGGCCGGAGGACGTCGAGGCCAACCCGAAGACCGGCAAGGTCTACGTGATGCTGACCAACAACGTGCGCCGCAAGGCCGACCAGGTCGACGCGGCGAACCCGCGGCCGGACAATCGCTTCGGCCACATCGTCGAGCTCTCGCCCGAGGGCGGCGATTTCGCGGCCGCGGGCTTCACCTGGGAGGTGCTGGTGCGCTGCGGCGATCCGTCGATCGCGGCGGTCGGCGCCACCTTCTCGTCGGCGACGACGAAGGACGGCTGGTTCGGCATGCCGGACAATTGCGCCGTCGACGGCCAGGGCCGCCTCTGGGTCGCCACGGACGGCAACTCGCCCTCCAAGACCGGCCGCACCGACGGCATCTGGGGTATGGAGACCGACGGCACCCGCCGCGGCACCGCCAAGCACTTCTTCCAGGTCCCCCTCGGGGCCGAGATGTGCGGCCCCTACTTCACTCCCGACGACACCACCTTCTTCGTCGCCGTGCAGCATCCCGGCGAGGCCGACGAGGAGGACCCGAACGCCACCCCGGCGACCTTCGAGAATCCGGCGACCCGCTGGCCCGACTTCGACCCCGCCCTGCCCCCACGCCCGGCGGTGCTGGCGATCACGAAGCGGGGCGGGGGAACGGTCGGGACCTGATCAAGATCAACCCATTGCATCGCGTCGCAGCCCGCACTCGGCCTTGCTGCTCATCCTCGCCCCTGTGCTTCGCCCGGACACCCGGGCGAGGCTGCGAACTCGCCATGCTTGTCGGCTTAGCCAGCGCCTGCGAACGAGTCCGTTCGACGACGCGGCGGTATGATCCGCCGGTCGTGCGCCTCGACGGGTGGACGCGTCGTTTCCGCTTTCGAGCAGGATGTCATCCCAGTCGATGGACTTCGACTTGGCGTCTCGCCGGGAGGTCGGTGCAACGTCCTGACGCGGTCACCGCGCGATGCGGCATATCGCGAGAACACGAGGAAGGACTGCGCCGTCGTCCGCGCTCGGCGGGCCAAAACGAAATCCCGCTCGACTCGCGCCCTCTCCAGGCGGAAGCGGCTCAACGCGAGCTTGCGCTTCATCGTACGGGAGGGCGGCACGATGTGAGTGCGTCCGATGGACTCGACGACGTCGAGACCATCGTGCCCCATCTGAAGGTTGTTCCACCACAAGCACTTGCGTGGGGAGTGGTGGGCCCGGCAGGACTCGAACCTGCAACCAGACCGTTATGAGCGGTCGGCTCTAACCATTGAGCTACAGGCCCTTAGTCTTTGTCTTCAGTAACTTAGCGCCTAGTCTGTTGTTTGGCGACAGCTTCGGCAACAGAAACGGCGACAGAAACCCCGCTCGTGGTACCCGCGCGCAGCCGTTCCGGCAAGCCCCTCTCACCGTTCCGCCGCCGGTTTGCGACCTCGGTTGCCCCGCATCGCGGCGACCGCATCGCCCCTGTGATCCGGGTGATGATGTGCGTAGTGCCGGCGCAGAACGGCCTCACCCATGCCGGCGAACCCGGCCACCTCCCAGGTGGGGATTCCCTGTTGCATGAGGTGCGTCACGGCCGAGTGCCGGAGGGTATGCGGCGAGATCCCCTCCCCCAGGCCGGCAAGCGCGACGGCATTCGCGAACCCGACCTTGACCCGCGTCACTGCCTGTCCGCGCCACTCGACGACGTAGTGCCCGCCTGCCGGCGCCGGCATGCCGGCCCGCGCGGCTTCGTCCCGTGCCTCGAGCGCCATCCGGCGCCAGCGGCGGAGATGCACCAGGATCGACGGCGGCAGGCGGACCGGCGGCTGCCGCTTGTTGGTCTGCTGTGCGCCCTCGCGGAGGCGGTAGAACACGCCGCGGTCGAGGTCGAGGTATGAGCGGCCGGCCGCCACCTCCCAGCTCGCCGTCAGCACCGCGCCCGGGCGGCTCGCGGTCGAGTAAGCGAGCAGGATGAACCGGACGAGGTGGCGCATCGTGTATCGACCGGTGGTCGTGTTGCCGGCTTTCGCGCCCTTGCCGCCGGCGACACCAGGCCGGTCACCCTCTCGAGCACGCCACGCGGTCCAGACCAGCCGGGCCACATCCGAGCGTGACAGCCAACGTTCCCGCGCCTCGCCCTTCTTCGGCAACGCCACCTTCACGAGTTCGCGGTGGTAGCCCTCTCGGTGATGGTGGCCGATCGCCGCCGAGAGATCCTGCAGATCTCGACGGGCGCCGCCCTGCGACGGCCGGGACGCCACGTAGGCCCGGCAGGTCGCACCCTTCACCTGCGCCAGGGTCTTGGTGCCCCGCCACTCCGAAAGTCGGGCGATCCGCTTCGCGATGGCTTGTGGTCGGGGTGCGGGGCAACCACGTCGTCGACGTAGATGCTCAGGACGTCGGCGATCGAGATGGCATCGAGACCACGTTCGGTGCGCGCCGGCCGGTGGACCGCCCTGAGGTAATCGGCGAGGGCTTGATGAGCCTCTGCAACTTGGCCTGGAGTGCATCCTGTGGGGTGCATCTTGGCACCGTCGCGGATGACCCATCGGGAGGCGCGGGTGATTCGGCCGGAAGCGTCTCGGCGCGCGGGGACGAGGTAGAGGCGGGGTCCTTTGGCGGGACGTGGCATAGCACCCTCATCCGCTCAATCGCGGCATGCGTTGTGACGTCTTTCCCGGCGATCCGCTCGATGGCAAGCCGGCCGCGAGACGCCTCGCGGCGCAGTCCGGCCGCAGTCATGCCGCCACCCGGGAACGCGAGACGTACGGCATCCGCCAGACGCAGCGGCGTGGTCCGCGTGATCTCGGTCGGTGCGGCAAGCGCGGTGCGCGGCATCTATACCCCCTCCCCGACACCGGCGACTCGGATGCCGGCCGCCAGCGTCGGGACGTGCATCTGGATCGCCGTCACGGCGATCCGGTCCCGGTTGTGGCCGACGAAGGCCTGCGCCCGCTCGACCTGCGCCGCGGCGTCGACCACCACGACCGGGATCAGGTCGATGCCCGGGTGAGTGGCCGCCGCGATGGCCGAGTGCTGGCTGTCGATCACCGCGAGGCCGTCTTCGGTCCAGGCGACGATCGGCCGCTTGAACCGGCGCCAGTCCCACCGCTCGACGATGCGGCGGATCGGGCGCAGTGAGGCCTCGGAGAGGTCGCGCTGGCAGCCGGCTTTCACCAGGAGGTCGGTCGGCTTGATCCAGGTCACCCCGGGTTTCGGGGTGGTGGGCTGGCCTGGGTGGATCTCGGCGAGGGCTTGGGCGGCCATCCGGCAGCGGTTCATCACTGCGCCCTCGCCAACGGAAAGGCCTGCGCGGCCGCTCGCGGAATCAGGCACACAAGCTGTTGATTCGATGCAGATTTTACCGCCGCAAGGTTCGAATTCAGGGCTGCGGAATCACTCGCCCTGAGGGCGGCCGCGAGGTGCTGCAGGTACTGGCCGCCCATGCAGGTTGCTTCGGTCTCCTCGGAGCTATGCGGGGATTTGGGTGACGAGGTCGGTCAGGGTTCGCGGTGATCAGGGTTCGGGGTGACCTCGGTCCCGTCCCGGAAGATGAGGCCGGCCACCACTTTCGGCACCTGGTTCTCGCCCATCAGCCGCCGCCAGGTCTTGGCGGCCGCCATCACGAGCTTGAATACCACCAGCTTGGCGGTCGTGGGCGAGAGCGCTCCCTTCGTGCGCACCGTCCGGTGCCGGACCGTCGCAAACACGCTCTCGATCGGGTTCGTCGTTCGCAGGTGGTCCCAGTGCTCCGCCGACATGTCGTAGAACGACAGCAGAGCTTCCTTGTCCTTTGTCAGACATTCACTCGCACGGGCATACTTCACCCCGTACTTCTCCACGAACACGTCCATCGCCACCTCGGCTTCCGCTCGCGTGGACGCGCCCAAGATCTCGCGCAGATCCGCCTTCATCGTCGATTGCAGCGACTTGGGTAGCTTGTTGAGGACGTTGGCCGTCTTGTGTTGCCAGCAGCGCTGTCCTCCAGTACCTCCCCGAACTGACCGAGGATCGCGAAGCTATCGAGTTCGCCCGCCCCGTCGCTAAGCCGCCGCGCCTGCCTTCTACCCCCGACCGGCCCGGCGGTCCGAAGCCGCCACGGCGTCTGGGATAAGGCACGCGAAAAAAACGGTCGCGGCCTGAAACCTTCCCGTCCAGCCCTCCGTACCGGTGGCTGACCTCGACTAGCGCGGGGCCAACACAAGAGGCGGGACGAGCCACATGCCAGATCTTCAGCACGAAATCGCAGATCTCGCGACTGTCGACCGGCACATCGCTGAAGTAGAAGAACGTGCTACCAAGTTGTTCATTGACATAAGGAGAAGTCGAGCCGCTAGGTTGAATACCACCGAAGCTGAGAGAACTCTCCAAGCAATCATGGAGACGCTAGACGAATGGCGCATGCGTCGGGATTTCATCGTAGACACCATGGAGCAAGGTGACCAGTAGATTCGGATGCTGGGGTCAGGCGGACGTCGGCAGGCGGGCTGCTTGCCGGCTGCACCCGGCGACGAGACCCACGCCTCCGGCTCCGTCTTCGGCCACGGCTTGATCTCCATCTTCCACCCGGTCTCGGCGGTGTGGCGGGCGTAGTGCGCCTCCATGTCCTTCATCACCGAGACGTCGCGGGAGCCGCAGGCCGAGAATCGCAGGCGCAGGGCCATGTCCGGGAACGGCAGGTCGTCCGGGAACGGGTCGGTGCTGAAGACGACGCGATGGTGGCTGCCGCAGCAGGTCGCGGCGGCCGTGGTCTCGCCTCGCACGACAATTACCCGGCGTCGATGGCGGGATCGCTCGGCCCTGCTCATCGTGGTTCGCGGCGTCTCAATCGATCTTTAGGAAAGCCCCTTGCCACCACCGCTACCAGAGCTTTGCGAGCCCTCTGACGTAGTCACCTCTCTAAACCTAAGCATGTACGGCGTTGTGTTCGGCGTTAGCCGGGCCACGCCGATGATAGCGCCGCCAGTTGCAACCTCAAGCTGTTCCACTGGGAGCTCCCCTTCTGGCATGGGGGCGAGATCCTCGGTTGGCGAGGCGCCGGTTTGGGAAGGGACTTGTACCGAGGGCATGGTCATCTCCCGGACTTGCCGCCAATCATGAAAAGGTATCCTACACTCGTTAGATCGGGAAGCCTGCGCAAATCTTGTCAGACACGCCAGTGGTGCCGCGGCGCACCGCGCCTGCCTTCCCGATCCGGCAATCTTCCGCCCTCGTCGGAAAGCGCCGGAGGAGGCAACGGATGTCGGAATATAGACAAACTGCTCATGACTCGTCCCACAGCGCCTCGGTCAAGGATCGATATGCAACTGGCGAGATCTCCGACGCCGATCTGGAGACCGTCTCTGGGGGCTTAATCCAGGAGGTGATGGCGAGCCTCACGCTTATGAGCGTAATGCTCAGCAACGTATCAAAAACTCGCAGCGAGATCTCGATGACCTTCGCGCGGAACGCCCGCGCTTAGAGCACCATACGATTCCAGTTGCTGCCTCAGTTTAGACACCTACACTCGGGCCTGTCGCAAACGCGATCGGGGTCAGGGTGTATCTTGTGGATCCGGGCGAATTCCCTCCTGCGACCACGGCGACGAAGTCCGGGCTGCGCTCGGGCCAAGTATGGACCCAGGTGATCGGGTTGTCGGTCATCCGACCGGCGCCGGCAGGATCGCCGTCTTCACCGCGTTCCGCTTCTGCGCGCCGTCACGCCCTCCCGCGCCAGCACCTCCGTGCTGTAGGCGTTCGCCCGGACCGCCGCGGCGACGTCGAGGCGCCTGCCGTCGATCTCGCGCACGGCCGGCTTCGACGGATCGGCGAGGTAGGCCGCGATCGCCGCGTCGAGTGCGTCGGCGGTCAGGAGCTTCGCCTTGTAGGCATCACCGCCGATCATGTGACCCCTGCGCAGCCGTCTCGACGATCATAAGCCGCAGCGTCGTCGCATCCGCGCTCTCACACATCGCCTCGCGCATCCGGCGCAGCGCCTCCGCCTTGTCGGGCATCAGCAGCAGTTCGAGGCTTCGGCGTCCAGGCGGGCCCGGCGTGTCGTCACGCCGTCCGGCAGGATGCTGGGGCGGCCGGCGGGCGTCAGCAGGCGTCGCGCTCCACCCGGGCCCAGCCCAGCACGCGGGCGAGCACGACGAGTTGCATGGTCTCGTGCTGCGGGCGCTCCCGCATCCCCTCGTCGGCGGGGCCGGCTCCGACATCTTCGCGTTCCAGGCCGGCGACTTCCAGGCCGGGGTGTTCGATCGGGTGACGGACTTCCACGAGGCGGCCGGGGACACCGACGTCCTGCTCTTCCAGGGAATGTCGCCGGAGAGCCTGGAGGTGATGCAGCAGGGCGACGACGTCCTGGTCAGCACGACGCAGCTGGGCGGCACCGGTGGCGTGATCGTCCAGAACTTCACCGTGGCCCAGATCCAGGATCAACTCTTCTTCAACTGATGCCGGATGAGCTCACCTGCCTCGTGGACCTTGCGGTCCGGCGCTCTGCCGGGCCGCAAACTCGATCAGTGACGACGGTCCGTCCAGAAGCTTCGCTTTGCAGGTCTCGCCGCCGGTCATCGCTTGAACTCCCAGATCGGGATCATGCCCGGCATCTTCACCGGCTCGTTCGCCTAAATGGGATCGAGGTTATCGATGGAGGCAGCACGCTCGCCGTGGGGTTCCAGGGCGCGGATGGCCGAGAGGTGGCTTTGCTCGTACCAGCTTTCGCTGCACGCGAGCTGCGCGCGCGGCTCTCCGACAACTTCAGGGCGGCAAACCGAAGGACGGAGGAAGTTGTAATCACGTAATCACGTTTTTCTTACGCCGCTCTGACCGCTGCAAGAAAGCGAGTAACCTCCGCGTCGAGGCGGCTCGCATGCTGCGCCAGCTCCTGGGCGGCACCCAGCACTTGAGCCGAGGCCGCTCCCGTGCTCCCCGCGCCGTCCTTCACCTGCACGATGCTCACCGTCACCGAGTGCGTGCCCTGAGCCGCTTGCGTGACGTTGCGCACGATCTCCTGGGTGGCAGCTCCCTGCTCCTCCATTGCCGCCGCGACGCTCATCGAGATGGTGCGCAGTTCCGCGATCGTGCGTCCAATCGCCTGGATGGCCTCGACCGCCTCGCGCGTCTCACCCTGAACAGCCGAGATGTGCCCGGCGATCGTCTCCGTTGCCTTCGCCGTCTGACCGGCGAGCATCTTCACCTCGCCAGCGACCACCGCAAACCCGCGGCCGGCCTCGCCCGCGCGGGCAGCCTCGATCGTGGCGTTGAGCGCCAAGAGGTTTGTCTGTCCGGCGATGTTGGTAATGAGCGCAACGACGTCGCCGATCCGCTCAGCGGAGGAAGACAGCTTGCGGATCATCGCGTCGGTGCGCTGCGCGTCGCTAGCGGCGCGTTCAGCGATGGCGGAGGAGCGGGTAACCTGCCCGGCGATCTCGTGGATCGAGGAGGCCATCTCCTCGCTGGCCGCCGCCACGGTCTGCACGTTGGCGGAGGCCTGCTCAGCGGCGGAGGCGACGGAGACGGAGTGCCCAGTGGTGGCAGTCGCGGTGTCATTCATCGACCGGGCGGTGACCTCCATCTCATTCGAGGCGGCAGACAGGCCCTGTGTCAGGGCGGAGACCTGGGCCTCGAATTGCTGGGTGAGTGCGTCGAGCGCCTGGGCGCGGCGCATCTTGGCGGCATTCTCGATGGCGCCGGCTTCATCCGCCTCTCGCTTGGCGATCATGGCATCCTTGAACACCTGGACGGCGCGCGCCATCGCGCCGATTTCGTCACGCCGTTCAGTGCCTTCAATCGTAACCGTAAGGTCGTTCCCGGCCAGCCGCGTCATCACCCCTGTGGTAACGAGGAGCGGACGGGTGACGCCGACCAGCACGGTAAACACACCGAATGCGCTCGCCAGTATGGCAGCCACGAGGCACATTGTCAGAAGCGTCTTGGACCATACCGCGACGGTCTGAGCACTCGCGAACTCGTTCTTCGTCTCTGTGAGTTGGTAATTCGAGAGACGGGTCAACACTTCATTCGTGGGCTGTATCATGCCGTTGAGCGAGAGATGCATGGTAGGATATTTGTCAATAGACTGATTACGCAAGAACTGAATGATATCAGCAATGGTTTTGTCATTGTTGTCAATTTGCGATTGCATGTCGTTGACGATTTTTCTCTCCTCAGGTGTGATATAGGTGGATAGATAATCCGACCAAATTTTCGCAATGTCTTTATTCAGAGACTCGATTTTTGGCGCAGCATCACTGGGAGCGAGTTGTTTCTCCCTAACAGAACGTGATGTACCGACAATCTCATCGTAGAGGGTGCGAATGCTTATGAATTGCCCGAGGCAGATCACACGATCTTCATATACTGTCTTGAGGCTCGCATTGCTGGACCAAAGGGCAATCAGACCGGCGGCAGTAGTTGCGAGCAGGAGCCCTATAAGAACGCTCAGGCAGCAGATAAGCCGGCCTTTGATGGTGCTCAACATAGGGGTTCTCTGTTATGCGGCCTAAGACGGGCTGAATTAGCAATTACGCTTCACCGTAAGATGCTTGGCTTAAATAGTTTAAAAAAAGATAAGCTGATTTTCGATGCGAGTTGATGTTTCTCATCCATGGGTTGCGCACTACGTATTCTGCACAGTTTAGCGTTACAATAGTGGCTAAAGCGTCGTTGGGCATTCTCGGCAAACGACGCTGGCCTAACCCGAATGGACACCCGCGCCGGTCTTGGATCCTAACCCCGAACGGCCGCAGCGCGTCCTTGGCCGCCGCGTGCGCCTGCGTTCCCCACCGCTCGAAAAAACTCGCCGCACTGCCGGTCCATTTCGGCTCATTCGTCGGGCTTGAGCCCGGGACAGGGCGGCACGCCGGGCGAGAGGCTGGCGAGGCCGCGGGACCGGGCGAGGATGATGGGAGCGCGCGAGATGGCGCAATGACTGCGGCGTCGGCTACAGGAACGCTACAGATTGACGTGAACCGATCGCGAACGTTCCGCGATGACCGGGGGCACTTAGCCTTGATTTTGCTCAGGAATTTCGGTGAGCCGGACGTTATGAGCGGTCGGCTCTCACCATTGAGCGACAGGCCCACGGCTTTCGTCTTCGAGACCTTGCCGCCCCATCTGCCATCGGGGGGCAGCTTCGGCGACGCGATCCTCGCCCGTAGGTACCCGGGCAGCGGCCGCCGGGCAAGACCCCGACGGTCGCGAGTCAGGACCACTCGGAGAGGATCCCGCCGAGCGGGGTGGAGAGCAAGGTGCCTGTTTTCGGCGATGGCCTCGCGGATGGCGCGCAGGGATGCAGGTGCGTCGGGGATCGCCTCATCCCCGACGCCGCGCCCCACCGCGGACTTAAGCACACCCTACCCACCCGGCACGCGGGATTGACGCCCTCCGGAAGACGCGGCCTGATCCCGCCCAAGGCCGGCCGCGCAGGACCGGCCCGCGAGGGAGACGCACGGGATGGCGCGTAGCGCTGAGCAGGCCGGGGCGATGCCGCGGCGCGGGGCACCGTGAGGGCCGGCCTGAACGGACGGGCGCCCGGCCTCGACGGGCCGGCGCCTGTCCTCGACCGACCGGAGGCCGGCCGCGACGAGGCGGAGGCGGTGCGGGCGCGGCTCCACGCGCTGCGGACCGGCCTGGAGGCGGGCCTGATCGGGGCGGCGGGCCTCGTCGAGCGGTTGCTGATCGGGCTCCTCACCGGCGGCCACCTGCTGATCGAGGGGGCGCCGGGCCTCGCCAAGACCCGGGCGGTCAAGCGCCTCGCCGACGGGCTCGACACGGGCTTCGCCCGGATCCAGTGCACCCCCGACCTGATGCCCGCCGACCTCACCGGCACCACGGTCTGGCGGCCCGACGGCGGCCGCTTCGAGTTCCTGGCCGGCCCCCTGTTCCACTCCCTGGTGCTCGTCGACGAGGTCAACCGGGCGCCCCCGAAGGTGCAGTCGGCCCTGCTCGAGGCGATGGCCGAGCGCCAGGTCACGGTCGCGGGCCTCACCCACCCGCTGCCCGACCCCTTCATGGTGGTGGCGACCCAGAACCCGATCGAGCATGCCGGCACCTTCCCGCTGCCCGAGGCGCAGCTCGACCGCTTCCTGCTCCACGTCGTGGTGGCGATGCCCGACGAGGCCGCCGAGCGCCGCATCCTCGACCTCGTCGAGGGCGAGATGACCGAGGAGGCCGCCCCGATGCCGGTGCGCCTCACCGCCGAGGAACTGCGCGCCGCCCGCGCCGCGGCGCTCAAGACCCACGTCTCGCCGGCGCTGAAGGATTTCCTCGTCCGCCTCGTCGCCGCCACCCGCGGCGGACCGGCGGCGCCCGACCTGCGGGCCGCCATCGAGCACCCGGTCTCGCCCCGCGGCACCCTGGCGCTGATGCTCGCCGGCAAGGCCCGGGCCTACCTGCACGGGCGCGACCACGTCGTGCCGGACGACGTCGTGGCGCTCGCCGGCGACGCGCTCGCCCACCGCCTCGCCCTGACCTGGCGGGCCGCCGCCGAGGGGCAGACCGCCCGCGCCCTGGTCGCCGGCCTGCTCGACCGGGTGCACCCGCTCTGAAGGGATCGTCCGTGGCACCGCCGCCCAGCCCCGACCCGCTCAGCCGTCCCGGCATCGCCGTCGAGGCCGGCGCCCTGATGGGCCTGCGCCACCTCGCCCGGCGCGGCGGGGCCGGGACGACGCGGGCCCGCGCGGGGCTGCCCGGCGGCATCGTCACGCGGCGGCGCGGGCGCGGCACCGAGCCCGACGACGTGCGCCCCTGGGCCGAGGGCGACGACGTGCGCCACATCGACCGCAACGCCACCGCCCGCACCGGGACGCTCCACGTGCGCACCCACCACGAGGAGCGCGACCGCGCCGTGGTGCTGCTGGCCGATTTCCGGCCCTCGATGCTGTTCGGCACCCGCCGGGCCCTGCGCTCGGTCGCGGCGGCGGAAGCCCTGGCGCTCCTCGGCTGGCGCATCGCCGGCGACGGCGGCCGCGTCGGCCTCTGCGTCGCCGCGGCCGAGCCGCTGGGCCTGCCCCCGTCGGGCGGCGGGCGCGGCATGGCGGCCCTGTGCGGGGCGCTCGCCCGGGCGCACGGCGCGGCGCTCGCGGCCCCGCCGCAGGCCGACCCGCCCCTGGGGCCAGCCCTGGAGCGGGCCCGCGCCCTGCTGCCGGCGGGCGGGCACCTGGTGCTGGCGAGCGCCCTCGACGCCCCGGGCGACGGCTTTTCGGACAGCCTCGCGGCCCTCGCCGAGCGGATCTCCCTGAGCCTGATCCTGGTGAGCGACGCCTTCGAGCGCGCCGCGCCGCCCGGCCTCTACCCCTACGCGATGCCCGACGGCCGGCGCGGCACCGCCCGGATCGGCGCGACGCGGCCGGCAGCGGACGACCGGCTCGGGGCCGTCGCGCATCTCGGCCTCACCGCCCTGCGCCTCGACACCGAGACCGGGCCGGAGGGCTTCGTGCCCCTGATGGAGCGGCTCGATGCCGTGCTGTGAGGCCAGTCAAGCCGCCCTCGCGGCCTTGCGCGGCCTGCACCCCCCGCCCGATCCGGGGCTGGTGCGGCCCGCGATCCTGGCGGCCATCGCGCTCGGCCTGGCGCTCGCCGGCCTGGCCGCCTGGCTGCGGCCGCGGCTTCGTGCCCGCCCGGTTAGGCGGGCCGCCCTGGCGGAGCTCGCCGCCGCCCGCGCCCTGCCGCCGGGCGAGCGCCGCGTCGCCCTGGCGCGGCTGAGCCTGCGCCTCGCCCGCAGCCTCGGGGTCGAGGGCTTGGGCGGCCTCGACGCGCGCCTGCGCACCGACTTCTTCGGGAGCGGCCCCGGCCGGGTCCTGAGCCAGGACCTCTACGCCCCGGGCCCCGCCCCCGACCTCGCCCCCGTCGAGGCCGGGCTCGCCCGCCTCGTCGCGTCCTTGCGGGCGTGAGAGGACCCGCGATGGCCGGCCTCGCCTCCCTCGACTTCGCGGCGCCGCTCGCCGGCCTGCTCCTGCCGCTGCCCCTCCTCGCCGCCCGGCTCCTGCCGCAGCGGCCGGGCGGCAGCGGCGCGCTCGCGGTCCCGGCCTCGATCGTGTCCGGGCTCGACGGCGGCGGGCGGCTCCGCGTCGGCGCCCGCGGGCGCGGCGCCCTGACCTGGCTCACCTGGATCGCCCTCGTGGCGGCGCTCGCCGGGCCGCGGCTGGTGCTGCCGGGGGCGGCGCTGCCGGCCTCGGGCCGCGACATCGTGCTGGCCCTCGACCTCTCGGGCAGCATGGAGCGGATCGACTTCTCCCTCGACGGCCGCACTACCTCGCGGCTCGCGGCGGTCAAGCGCGTCGGCGCCGGCTTCATCCGCCGCCGGGCCGGCGACCGGGTCGGCCTCGTGATCTTCGCCGACCAGGCCGACGTCGCCGCCGCCCCCTCCTTCGACACGCAAACCGTCGCCCGGGCCCTGGAGGAGGCCGAGATCGGCCTCGTCGGCCGCTCCACCGGCATCGGCGACGGGCTCGGCCTCGCCCTCAAGCGCCTCGAACCCCTGCCGGGCCCCGCCAAGGTGGTGGTGCTGCTCTCCGACGGGGCCAACAATGCCGGCCAGACCACGCCGCGGGACGTGGCGGCGCTCGCCCGCGACCTCGGCATCCGGGTCCACACCATCGCGCTCGGCCCCCGCGACCTCGCGGATGCCAACGGCGAGCAGGACGTGGTCGATTCGGACGCCCTGCGCGACGTGGCGACGACGAGCGGCGGCCGCTTCTTCCGGGTGCGCACCACCGACGACCTCGCGGGCGTGGCCGACAGCATCGACGCCCTCGAGGGCGGGCGCGACCGGGCCCCGCCGGTGCCCTTATCCCGCGACCTCTGGCCCTGGCCCGGCGCCGTGGCGCTCCTCGGCACCCTCGCGCTGCTGCTGATGCGGAGGGCGGGATGACGGAAGGCCTCACCCTCCTGCGCCCGTGGTGGCTCCTCGCCCTGCCGCTCCTCGGGCTCCTGGCCTGGCGCGCCGCCTCCCGGGCCGCCCCCCTCGGCGACTGGGTGCGGGCGGTGGAGCCGCACCTGATGGCGGCGCTCGCCGCCCGCGGCGCGGTGCGGCCGGGCCGGCGCGGCGGCCAGGCGCTCCTCGCTCTCGCGGGGATGCTCGTGGCGCTCGGCCTCGCCGGCCCGGCGCTGGAGCGCCGCGACACCGCGGGCTTCCGCAATCTCGACGCCACGATCCTGTGCCTCGACCTGTCGCGCTCGGTCGCCGAGGGCGGGCGCCTCGGCGAGGCCCGGGCCCTGGCGCAGGGGCTGGCCGAGGCCGCCGGCACGCGGGCGGTCGCGGTCGTCGCCTATGCGGGCGACGCCTATCTCGCGGCGACGCCGACCACCGACCGCGACAGCCTCGCGACGATCCTGTTCGCCCTCGACGGCGCCACCGTGCCGGACCGCGGCAGCCACCCGGCCCGGGCGCTGGCGCTCGCCCGCCGCACCCTGGCGGAGGGCGCGGTGGTGACCGGCGACGTGGTGCTCGTGAGCGACGGCGGCGGCCTCGACGACGCGGCCGCGCGCGAGGCGGCGGCGCTGGCGCGCGAGGGCCACCGGCTCCACACGGTGCTGGTGCCGGGCCCCGCCCTGCCGCCCGAAGCGCCGCGGCCGGACGGGGCCGGGCTCGCGCGCCTCGCGGCCTCAGGCGGCGGCACGGCCGGCAGCCTCGACGCGCCCGGCCCGGTGCTGGCGGCGGTGTCGGAGAGCGTGGCCCGCCACCTCGCGGACGGGGGCTACGCGGTGCTGGCCTGGCAGGATCTCGGCCGCTGGCTCGCCGGCCTCGCGCTGCTGCCGGTCCTGCTGCTGTTCCGGCGGAGCGCCTGATGCGGGCCGTCCTCCTGGCGATCGGCGCCCTCGCCCTCATGGTCCTCGCCGTCGAGCCCGCCGCCCTCGCCCGCCTCCTTCTCGGGGCCGGGCTGCCGGGGCTCGCCGCACAGGTCGCCGACGACCCGGCCTGGCGCGGCACCGCCCTCTATGCCGCCGGCCGCTACGCCGAGGCGGCGGAGGCCTTCGCCGGATCGCCCTACAACCGCGGCAACGCGCTGGCGCGCGCCGGCGATCTCAAGGGGGCGCTCGCCGCCTACGACGCCGCCCTCGCCCGCGATCCGACGGACGAGGACGCCAAGGCCAACCGCGAGCTGGTGGCGCGCCTCCTCGACACGCCCGACGCCCCCGGCGGCCGCACGGCCGGGCAGGCCAATGCCCGGGCCGACGCGGCGACGCGCTACGCCACCAAGACCGAATCCGACGCCGACGACCCCGGCACCGCCTCGACCGGCGAGGGTCTGGCCGGCCACCGCGAGGCCTCATCGGCGGCCGACTCCCCCGGCAACGCGAAGGCGGCCCGCACCGGCCGGGCCGAGCAGCGGGCGGTCGATCCCGGCCGCGGCCAGGCCCGCGGCTCGGCCAGCGACGCGGAAGGCGGCGGGCGCCAGGGCGGCGGCAATGCCAGCGTGTCCGAGGTGATCGAGCGCGAGGTGCGGCGGGTCTCGAAGAGCTTCGAGGCGCGGGAGATCCGTCCCGACCGGCACTGGCTCGCGACCCTGCCGGACGATCCCGGCCGCTTCGTGCGCCTGCGCATCCTCGCCGAGCAGACCCGGCGCCGCGCCGCCGGCACCGCGGTGCAGCCGGGGAGCAACCCATGGTGAGGTGGCTCCTCCTCCTCGTCGCCGCCTCCCCGGCCCTCCTCACCCCGGCCCTGGCGCTGGAGGACGGCGACCTGACCCTGACCGTCGCGGCCGAGACCGCCGGCAAGGCCGCGCCCTACCCGCGCGAGATGGTGCTCCTGCGCATCCGCGGCACCTACCGGGCCCAGATCGCGCTGGAGGACTTGCGCCAGCCGAGCCTGCCGCATTTCGGCTGGACCCAGCTCGGCCGCGACC
The DNA here is from genome assembly GCF_004745635.1 of Methylobacterium nonmethylotrophicum. Classification (GTDB taxonomy): domain Bacteria; phylum Pseudomonadota; class Alphaproteobacteria; order Rhizobiales; family Beijerinckiaceae; genus Methylobacterium; species Methylobacterium nonmethylotrophicum. The sequence goes on from NZ_SRLB01000008.1 coordinate 91,701, forward strand.
GCTGGTTCCGCACCGCGATCCAGGGCCAGGAGGCCCGCGGCTTCGAGCGCACCGTCGCGGTCTTCCCGCAAGGGGCCGGCCGCTTCGTCATCGATCCGTTCGTGCATCGCCTGACCCTCGTCGACAACGGCGAGCGCCGGCTGATCGAGGTACGCTCCCCGCCCCTGCCGCTGGAGGTCGCGGCCTGGCAGGGGCCGGGCGGGCCGGACGCGCCCGAGCCGTGGTGGCTGCCGGCGCAGGACCTGACGGTGACGGACGTCTGGGAGCCCGAGCCGGAGAACCTGAAGCTCGGCGAGCCGGCCCGCCGCACCGTGACGCTGGAGGCGCGCGGCCTCACCGCCGACACCCTGCCGCCGCGGCCGGTTTTGCGCACCCGCGGCGTCCTCACCTTCGCCGGGCCGGTCGAGCGCCAGACCCGCATCACCCCGGACGGGCCGGTGGCCCGGGTGACCTATCGCTGGGACGTGCGCCCCGGCGTGCCGGAGCCGGTCACGCTGGCAGCGGTTCCGGTTCCGTGGTTCGACACGAAGGCGCGGGTGATGCGCGAGGCCGAGATCCCGGCCCGCATCGTCGGGGGCCGCGCCGCCAAGGCAGCGGACGAGGCACCGACTCCCCCGGCCTCGCCCTGGCGCGCGGCATTGGCGGGGCTCGCCGCCTTCGGCCTCGGCCTCGGCGCCTGGGGCAGGTTGCGACGCCGCGAGGCCCCGGCGGGCCCCGCCCTGCGGGCGCTCGCCCGCGCCGCCCGGCGGCGGGACGCGCGGGGCGTCCACGCCGCCCTCGCGGAGGCCGCCCGCCGTGACGCAGGCCTCGCCGCCTCCTGGCGCGCCGATCCCCGCACCGGCCCGCGCCTCGCCGCCCTCGACGCCGCCCTGTTCGGGGAGGGTCGCGCCCCGCTGCCGGATCTCGCCGGCCTCGCCCGCGATCTCGCGCGCATCCGCCCGCCCGCCTCGGCGCCGGACGCGCTTGCCCCCCTCGACGGGCCGCGGCCGACGCGGCGCTGAGCCGGCCCTCACGGGCGTGATGCCGTCGGCTGCGCGTCCTGCAGGTTCTGTCCGATCAAAGAAAAAGGCGCGACTCTCTCCCCTCCCCACGGGCGGGGAGAGGACTCGGGGATCAAAGATCCCACGTCCCGTTCAGGGAGCGCAGCAAGCCCGCGCAGCGAACCGCGGGTTCGCCGCGGGGGTGAGGGGGTGTCTCCGGATGAGGCTCCTCCGGCACCACCTCCTCACCCTCGCTCCGGCTTTCGCCTGCACTCCTCGCTTGCACGACAGGGTGCAAGCGACCCTCTCCCCGCCCGCGGCTTGCGGATTCACACAACGGCAGTGCGCATCGCCTCTCCCCGCGGGCGGGGAGAGGGCTCCGGCGACTTTATGGTCGACGGAGCGAGGCGGAGCCGATGGTGAGGGGGAGGTGCCGGAAGAGCCTCATCCGGAGATACCCCCTCACCCTCGCTCCGGCTTCGCCTGCGCTGGCTGTGTCTCCTGAACGGAGACACAGCCCTCTCCCCGCCCGCGGGGAGAGGGGTAAACCCGCGCTTCACAGTCTCTGGACAGCCCTGCCCCGTTGCTCGACCGGGACCGGGCCTGCATACCCCCTCGCTCGAAGCCTGAAGGGTCGCTGACCGCCATGACCGACACTCCCCGCCTCGGCGCCCGCGTGATGGCGCTGATCGACGATCTCGCCCGCCACACCGACGAGCCCGGCCGGCTCACCCGGCTCTACCTGTCGCCGGCCCACCGGGCGACCGCCGAGGCGGTGCTTGGCCTGATGCGGGCCGCCGGACTCGCGGCCCGGATCGACGCCGCTGGCAGCGTGGTCGGGCGGATCGAGGGGCGCGAGCCAGGGCTGCCGGCCCTGGTGCTCGGCTCGCACATCGACAGCGTGGTCGATGCCGGGCGCTACGACGGCCCGCTCGGGGTGGCGGCGGGGCTGGTGGTGGCCGAGGAGCTGTCCGGCCTGCCCCTGCCCTTCGCCCTCGAGGTGGTGGCCTTCGGCGACGAGGAGAACGTGCGCTTCCCGACCTCGCTCTCGACCTCCAAGGCCTGGGCCGGGCAGTACAAGCCGGACTGGCTCGACGGCCGCGACGCCGCCGGCACCACCCTGCGCGAGGCCTTGCGCGGCTTCGGCGGCGATCCGGACGGGATTCCGGCCCTCGCCCGCCGGCCGGCCGAGATCGCCGGCTACCTCGAGGTCCATATCGAGCAGGGTCCGGCGCTCGAGGCCGCCGCACAGCCGGTCGGCGTGGTGTCGGCCATCGTCGGGCTCACCCGGGCGCGCTGCACCGTGACGGGCGAGGCCAACCACGCCGGCACCGTGCCGATGGGGATGCGCCGGGACGCCCTCGCGGCCGCCGCCGAGATGGCGCTCGCGGTCGAGCGCCTGGGCGAGGGCGTGCCCGGCGCGGTCGCCACGGTGGGGTCGCTCGCTGTGGTGCCGGGCGCCGTCAACGTGATCCCCGGCCGGGTCGACTTCACCCTCGACGTGCGCGCGCCGGACGACGCGGATCGCGAGAGCCTGTTCCAGGCGATCCAGGCCGAGTGCCGGACAATCGCCGCGCGCCGCAGGCTCGGCTTTTCGTCCGAGACCTTCATGGACAACCAGGCGGTCGCCCTCGATCCGGGCCTGCAGGCCGCGCTGGAGCGCACCGCCCGGCGCCTCGGCCACGCGCCCCTGCGGCTGCCCTCCGGCGCCACCCACGACGCGGTGGCGATGGCCGCGCTCGGGCCCTCCGCGATGCTGTTCGTGCGCTGCCGCGGCGGCATCAGCCACAACCCGGCCGAGTCGATCACCGTGGAGGATGCCGACGCGGCGACGCGGGTCCTCCTCGGCACGGTGCGCGACCTCGCGGGCCTGACGGGCTGAGAGCCAGTTTGATCGTCTCCCAAAGGATTGACACCCTCAATGTCATTCCGGGGCCGCGCAGCGGAGCCCGGAATCCAGATGCACAGGTGATTTTTCAAGAACACAGGGTGCGTTCCGCTTTATTCTTTCAGAACCTATTTGACTGCCGAGAATGGTATAGGATGGACCTGATCTATCCCATCCTCGACCTCATCCTGAGGTGCCGGCGATCGGAGATCGCAGACTGAAAGGAGCCTCGAAGGAGGGCTCCAGATATCACAGTAATTGCTGGAGGCCTCCTTCGAGGTCAGCCGATCTTCGATCGACTGACGCCTCAGGATGAGGTTGAGAGTGGGATAAATTTGGTAGGCACGTCAAACAGGCTCTCAGACCTGAGCTTCTGGACTTCGGGCTCCGCTGCGCGGCCCCGGAATGACCAGGAGGGTGTGACGTCTTTAGTCGCCAATCAAACAGGTTCGGGGTGCTGTAGCCCGCTCGCTGTGCCTCCCTGTCGTTCGCGCCGGCCGCGGAGCGGCCGGCGCAAGAAAGCCCCTACCTCACCGCGGCGCCGGCGCCAGCGCGGCGGCGGACTTCGCGGCGCGGGCGAGGGCGACGAACTCCGCCCGGTAGCCGAACGGGTCGTCGCCTCTCGCTCCAGCAGCGAGGCGCGCGACGTCGTCGTAGCCGAAGCGGCCGGTATAGGTGCCGCCGCGCAGGATCTCGCCGAACGCCGCCACCGCGGCGGCGAAGCGGGCCTCCTGCGGCGCGTCCGCGAGGCGCTTGACCTCCCGGGACGGATCGATCGACGCCTCGATCAGCTGGCTCGTCTCCGCGTCCGGCCGCTTGTAGCGGATCGCCACATGCGCGTAGTCGCCGGACGCCGCCGCCGGTGCGGCCGGCGTCGCGCCGTAGCGCAGGGCCGGCATCACCCGGGGCCCGCCCACCGGCACCACCTCGTAGAGCGCCGTCACGGCCTGGCCCGAGCCGACCTCGCTGGCATCGACCTTGTCGTTGGCGAAGTCCTCGCGGCGCAACGCGCGGGTCTCGTAGCCGATCAGCCGGTACTCGGCGATGGTGGCCGGGTTGAACTCGACCTGGATCTTCACGTCCTTGGCGATGGGCACCAGGGTCGAGGTCGCTTCCTCCACCAGCACCTTGCGGGCCTCGTTCAGGGTGTCGATGTACGCCGCCGCGCCGTTGCCCTCCTGCGCCAGCGCCTGCATCAGCGCGTCGTTGTGGTTGCCCATGCCGAAGCCGAGCACCGACAGGAAGATCCCGGTCTCGCGCTTGCGGGCGATGAAGCCCTTCAGCTCGTCGCGGTCGGTGATGCCGAGGTTGAAGTCGCCGTCGGTGGCGAGCACCACCCGGTTGACCGCCGTCGCCGCGAAGTTCTGCTCGGCGAGGGCGTAGGCCTGGCGCAGGCCCTCCCCGCCCGCGGTGCCGCCGCCGGCCCCCAGGCCCTCGATGGCGCCCAGGATCGTCTGGCGCTCGCTTGCCGGGGTCGGCGGGAGCACCGTGCCGGCCTGGCCCGCGTAAGACACGATCGCGACCCGGTCGCGGCCGTCGAGCTGGGTCAGGAGCAGGGCGAGCGACTGCTTGACCAGCGGCAGCCGGTTCGGCCCCGCCATCGAGCCGGAGGTGTCGACGAGGAAGACCAGGTTGGCCGCAGGCCGGGTCTCCGGCGCCACGGCGTAGCCCTTGATGGCGACCTGCACCAGCTTGCGCCCGTCCGCCCAGGGGCTCGGAAACACCGCCGTGGTGATCCGGAACGGCTCCTCCGGGCCCGTCGGGGCCGGGTAGGCGTACGGGAAGTAGTTGATCAGCTCCTCGGTGCGCACGGCGTTCGGCGGCGGCAGGGCGTTGCGGTTCAGGCTGGCGCGCACGAAGGCGTAGGAGGCGGTGTCGACGTCGATCGAGAAGGTCGAGACCGGCGCCTGCGCCACCGCCTGGAAGCCGCTCGGCTGCGCCTCCGGGAACCGGTCGCGGCCGGTGGGCTCAGGGAGAGGCGCCGGCTCGTGCCTCGGCGCTGCGAGGGTCGCGACCGCGCCTGCGCTCAGCGCCCGGGTGCGCGGTGCCTCGCGCGGCTCCAGCATCGCCATGGACTGGTCCCGCGCGACGCGGCGGTGTTCCTCGATGGCGAGGGGTCGCGCCGGCGCGGGCGGCGGAGGCAGCGCGAGCGGCGCAGGGCGTGCGAGCGGCGCGAGCACGGCCGGCGGAAGCGGCGCGACGGCGGGGCTCGGCGGCGGCGCGGGGCGGGCAACCTCGGGCGGCGGTGCCGGCACCGTCTCGGTCCGGGCGGTCGGTGCCGGCACGGGCGGGGCCTTCGGGGCGGGCTCGCCCGGCCTGGTCTCGCCCGCCTTGGTCTCGCCCGGCTTGGGCAAAGCCGGCTCCGGCACGCCCGGCTGGGGGGTGCCCGCCTCCGGCGCCGGAGGTGCCTCGGGGGCGCGCTCGCGCAGGATCGTCCAGGCGGTCGGCCCGGCCAGGGCAGCGACGAGGGTGGCGGCGACGAGGGGACGGGTGCGGAGCATCAGCGGACCTCCCAGGAGGGATCGACGCTCCTTGCGACGCGCCGGCCCGGCGGAAGCTTGGCGCTGGACCGGGTTTTCCGTGCCGTGCGCCGCGTCGAACCGGGAAAGGGCGGCGGCGAGCGCGCGCTCGCGGGCCTCGGCGGAGGGGAGCGGCGCGGGGGGAAGGCGGTCGGTGTCAGGCGCCATGGCGCTCCTCCGGATCGGTCTTGAGCGGATCGCTCTTCAATCGGCGGCGGGCCTCGTGCAGGCGCCAGGACACCGTGGCCTCGGCGACGCCCAGCGCCCGGCCGGCCTCGGCATGGGTGAGGCCCTCGCCGGCGACCAGCACGACGGTCTCGCGCAAGGCGGGATCGAGGCGGGCGAGCTCCCCGGCGAGCCAGGTGCGGCGGTAGAGGTCGCGTCCGTCGGGCGCCGGATGCAGGCGCAGCAGCGTGCCGAAACCCTCCTTCATCCGCGCCAGGGTGCCGCGGCGGCGGTGATGGTCGCGGCAGGCATTGACCACGATCCCGAACATCCAGGTCGAGACCCGGGCCTCGCCGCGGAATCCCGCGATCCGCTCCACCAGGGCGCAGCAGACCTCCTGCACCAGATCCTCGGCGTCGTGGCGCGAGCCGGTCATGCGCCAGGCGATGCGGTGCATGCGGTCGTAGTGGCGCCGCAGCAGCGCCTCGAAGGCCGCACGGTCGCCCTGTGCCGCCCGGGCCGCGAGCGCGGCGTCGGGATCGGGCGGCGGCGCCCCGGACGGCTCCCGGGGAACCGTGTCCGGCGCGATCGCCTCGCTTCGCGCAGGAAGATCCGGCGCGGCGAGATGTGGCGCGGCGAGAGGCTGCATGTCCGTGTCCCGCATCGTCGGCGGCCGTCCGGCCGCAGGTCTCGAGCGTGAGACGCGGGCGGCGGCGGATTCCTTGGCGCCCGGACGATGAATGATGCAGGCGCCCGGCGCGGTGCGCGATGATCCATCGCGGCGATCGCCGCGATCGTCGATCGCGGCGGGGCGCCCCCCGATTCGGCGCGCTGGCGTTTCCCGATGCAGGAGTTACATGACCCGGACGGGCCGCGCGGCCCGCGGCAGAGGAGCGAGGCGACGTGGCGATCACCCGGGACGACGTGCTGAAGGCGCTCGCGGGCGTGACGGTCGATGCGGCGGGGACCAGCCTGCCGGCCTCCAGGCGCCTGTCGGAGATCGTCATCGACCCCTCCGGCCGGGTGGCGTTCTCCATCGGCATCGCGCCGCCGGAGGCCAAGGCCTTCGAAGCGGTGCGGCAGGCGGCCGAGATCGCGGTGCTGAAACTGCCGGGGGTCAAGGCGGCGCTGGCGAGCCTCACCGCCGAGCGGGGCGCCGGTCCGGCCCCGCGCCCTGCCGGCCCGCAGGGTGCGCCTCAGGGCGGACCCCGCCCCGGCCCGGCCCTGCCGGGGGTGCGCCACATCGTGGCGGTGGCGTCCGGCAAGGGCGGCGTCGGCAAGTCGACCACCGCCTGCAACCTCGCCCTGGCGCTTCGCGCGCAGGGGCTCAAGGTCGGTCTTCTCGACGCCGACATCTACGGCCCCTCGGTGCCGAAGCTCTTCGGCCTCGACCGCAAGCCCGAGACGGTCAACACCCCGCAAGGCCAGCGCATCGTGCCGCTGAACGGCTACGGCATCGCGGTGATGTCGATCGGGTTCCTGATCGCCGCCGACACGGCGATGATCTGGCGCGGCCCGATGGTCCAGTCGGCCCTGACCCAGCTCCTGCGCGAGGTCGCCTGGGGCGAGCTCGACGTCCTGATCGTCGACATGCCCCCCGGCACCGGCGACGCGCAGCTGACGCTGGCGCAAGGCACGCCGCTCGCCGGCGCGGTGATCGTCTCGACGCCGCAGGACCTCGCCCTGATCGACGCGCGGCGCGCCGTGACGATGTTCCGCCGGGTCGAGGTGCCGATCCTCGGCGTGGTCGAGAACATGGCGACCTTCGTCTGCCCGCATTGCGGCGGCACCTCGCACATCTTCGGCCATGGCGGCGCCCGCCACGAGGCCGAGACGCTCGGCGTGCCGTTCCTCGGCGAGGTGCCGCTCAACATGACGATCCGCGAATCCTCCGATGCCGGCCGTCCCGTGGTGGCGGTCGATCCCGACGGGCCGCAGGCCGCCGCCTACCGGGCGATCGCGGCCGGCCTCTGGACGAACCTCAGCGGCGGCGCCGGCCCGCGCCCGGCGCCCCGGATCGTGATCGAGTGAGCACGCCGCCGACCCTCGGGGTGATCCTCGCCGGCGGGCTCTCCCGCCGGATGGGCGGCGGCGACAAGCCGCTGCTGCGGCTCGGCGACAAGACCCTTCTCGAGCGGGTGGCCGAGCGCTTGAGGCCGCAATGCTCGGCCGGGCTGATCCTCAACGCCAACGGTGATCCGGCGCGGTTTCGCGCCTTCACGGGCTTCGTGGTGCCGGATTCCATTCCGGATGCGCCCGGGCCGCTGGCCGGTGTGCTCGCCGCCCTCGATTTCTGCGCCGCGCACCATCCCGACGTTCCTTACGTCGCGAGCGTCGCCGGCGACACGCCCTTCCTGCCCCACGACTTCGTCGCCCGCCTGCACGCGGCGCGCGCCCGCGACGGCGTCGAGATGGCGGTCGCGGCCTCAGGGGGGCAGCTGCATTTCGTGAACGGGGTCTGGGCGGTGACCCTGCGCCACGATCTGCGGGCGGCCCTCGTCGAGCGGGGTCTGCGGCGGGTCGGGATGTGGATCGCGCGGCACAATGCGGCCGAGGCGGCGTGGGAGACGGAGCCGGTGGATCCGTTCCTGAATCTGAACACGCCGGAGGATGTGTTCGCGGCCGAGCGGCTGGTGGCGAACGGGGACCGTTCGCCGATCCAGTAAAGCTTGGATCTGACCCTCCCCCGCAGAGGGGGGAGGGTTGAACGACGGCGCTTTACGCCGCCACGCGCATCGACGTGATCGTATCCGGATCGCGCACCGGCTCGCCGCGCTTGATCTGGTCGATCACCTCCATGCCCTCAACGACCTTGCCCCACACCGTGTACTGCTTGTCGAGGAAGCGGGCGTCCGAGAAGCAGATGAAGAACTGCGAGTTGGCCGAGTGCGGGAAGTTGGTGCGCGCCATCGAGCAGGTGCCGCGCACGTGCGGCTCGGCGTTGAACTCGGCCTTCAGGTCCGGCAGGTCGGAGCCGCCGGTGCCGGTGCCGGTCGGGTCGCCGGTCTGGGCCATGAAGCCGTCGATCACGCGGTGGAACGGCACGCCGTCGTAGAAGCCCTGCTCCGAGAGGGTCTTGATCCGCTCGACGTGGTTGGGGGCGAGGTCGGGGCGCAGCTCGATGACCACGCGGCCCTTGCTGGTCTCCATCACGAGTCGGTTGCTGTCGGTCATGGTCGGTCTCCTTGATTCGGACCAGAGTAGACGAAACGCAGGGCGATGGGACGCCCCGCGACGGCGCCGCCGAGCCCCGCCTTCAGCCGCGCCGGGGTGCAGCGGATGAGCGACGAGAGGGTCTCGGCGGTGAGCGCCGCGCGCCGCTCGGGCGGCACGCGCGCGAAGGTGATGCGGGGCTGGCCCTGCAGGCTCCCGTCGCGCCGCAGGGCGAAGCGCGCGGTGATCGCCGCCGCCCCGAGGTCCGCGGGCGGGCGCCAGCAGGCGGCGAGCCGGGGATAGAGCGCCGCGAGGGTGTCGGCGGGCCCCGACGGCGCGCTCGCCAGCGGCACCCGCACGGTCGCCCGCAGGGTGGTCGGCAGCGAGAGCACCGAGGGATTGTCATAGACGTCGAATTGCGCGGCGGCGGGCGAGATCGACACCGCCAGCGCGAGGCCGGCGCGAAGAAACCCGCCGCGCAAGGCTTACTGGCCGTCCTGCGCCAGGCTCATCCGGACGATCTTGTCCGGGTTCTGCACCGTGCCGTTCTGGGCGGACGAGCCCTTCTTGATCTTGTCGACCACGTCCATGCCGGAGGTGACCTCGCCCACCACCGTGTACTGGTTGTTGAGGAACGCGGCGTCGCCGAAGCAGATGAAGAACTGGGAATTGGCCGAGTTCGGGTCCTGCGAGCGGGCCATGCCGACGGTGCCGCGCTTGAACGGCGCCTTGGAGAACTCCGCCGGGATGTTCGGCAGGTCGGACTTGCCCATGCCGGTGCCGGTCGGGTCGCCGGTCTGGGCCATGAAGCCGTCGATCACGCGGTGGAAGACGATGCCGTTGTAGAAGCCGCGCTTCGTGAGCGTCTTGATCTGCTGGACGTGCTTGGGCGCGAGGTCGGGGCGCAGCTGGATGGTGATGCGGCCGTCCTTGGTGTCGAGGTAGACGGTGTTCTGGTCGGGCGCGGCGCTCGCCGGAGCGGCGAAACCGAGCGCGGCGACGGACAGCGCCAGGGCTGCGAGCCAACGGATCATGGATGTCTCCTGGAGTGGGGCCGCGTCACGGGGACGGGGCGAAGCGGGCGCTGAGGCGGTCGGCCACCGCCGCGGGCACGAAGGGCCGCACGTCGCCGCCCATGGCGGCGATCTGGCGGACCAGGGTGGCGGTGATCGGCCGCACGCCGGTCGAGGCCGGCAGGAAGACGGTCTGCACCTCCGGCGCCATGGCGCCGTTCATGCCGGCGAGCTGCATCTCGTAGTCGAGATCGGTGCCGTCGCGCAGGCCGCGGATGAACAGGCTGGCGCCGTGGCGCCGCGCCGCCGCGACCGCGAGGTCGGCGAAGGTGACGACCTCGAGCTCCGTGCCGGTCTCCCCGGCGAGCGGCCCGCAGGTGGCCCGGATCAGCTCCGCCCGCTCCTCGGCGGAGAAGAGCGGGGTCTTGCCCGGATGCACGCCGATCGCCACGACGAGGCGGCCGACCAGGCGGCAGGCCTGGCGCACCACGTCGAGGTGGCCGTTGGTCACCGGGTCGAAGGAGCCGGCATAGAGCGCGGTGCGGTTCATCGGGGCCCCCTAAAGCATTTTTCGGCGCAACGGAACCGCCCGTCACTTCGCGACCGCGCCGACAAGCGGCCCGAGCGGCCGGCTCAGGTCCTGCCGGCCGAGGGACGGGGCGTAGAGGCTGGACACGCTGCCGTCGAGGAAGAGCGCGTTGGGGCAGCCCAGCGCGTCGCGAAACAGCCGCGCGAAGGCCCCGAAGCTCACCGGCGCCTCCGAGATCGCGAACACCGCGGTCTGCCCGTCCGGCCGCACGCCGACGCCGTTGCGGATCTTCTGCGAGGGCCCGTCCTCGGAGATCTTGGGATGGATGCGGCCATTGATCACCAGCATCGGGCCGGACTGGGTGGCGAACTCGGCCCGCGGATGGACCTTGAGGTAGCGGCCGGTTTCGAGCACGCCGGCCCGCTCGCCCGCGACGTAGAACACGCCGTTCGGCTTCAGGTGGAAGTTGCCCGGGCCGTTGGCGGTGTTGGCGGCCTTCAGCTCGCGCCCGTCCTCGACGTAGAGGCCGACGGGCGCGAGGCCGGTGTCGTACATCCCGGCATTCATCGCGAAGGCGAGGCCCGCCTGCTGGCCGGCGAGGCGCGAGAGCGAGCCGTAGGGCAGCCCGTCGGGCCCGCGCCAGAACAGCTTCACCCGGGCGCGCCGGAGGTCGACGGTGCAGACGGCGTAGGCCTGGCCCTCGTGGCTCTGCGGCCGGCATGCCGCCGCGGGGGAGGCCGGTGCCGGCGCGGTCGGGGCCGCCGGCGCGGGTCCGGCGGCGAGGAGGCCCGCGCCCAGCAGCCACGCCGCGATCCGTCCCGCCCTCGCCGCCATGACCCTCTCCGCATTCCGCCCGCGCGACCGGTTTTCGTGATACCGGTATAGAGCGATCGTGACGTTTTGCAGCATGAACCGGAATCCGCGCTGCGACGTTCTGAGGGCCTGGGGGTCGGACACTCTCTCGAAGGGAGATCGGGTCATGAAAGGCATGTTGGCGGCGTCGGCGGCCCTGGCGGGCGCCCTGATGGTGCTTCCGGCCACCGCCGAGGCGCGGGGCTTCGGCGGCGGCGGTTTCCATGGTGGCGGTTTCCGGGGCGGCGGCGGGTTCGGCGGCTTCCATGGCGGCGGCTTCCGCGGCGGGTTCGGCGGCGGCGGCTTCGGCCGGGGCTTCGGCGGATACCGCGGCGTCGGCTTCGGCGGCTATCGCGGCGGGTTCGGCGGCTGGCGCGGCGGCTACGGGGGCTACGGTTACCGCCGCGGCTTCGGCTACGGCGCGGCGGGCCTGGGGCTCGGCCTCGGTCTCGGCCTGGCGGCGGCCTCGACCTATCCGTATTACGGCGGCTACGGCTACGGCGGGTACGGCTATGGCGGCTACGCCCCGGTCGGCTATTACGGCGATTACGGCTATGGCGGCGGCTGCTACGAGGTGCCCCGGGTGCGCTGGACGCCGTGGGGCTACCGCCGCGTGCTCGTGACCCGCTGCTACTGACGGCAGCGGCCCGGTCGCGACCGGACGAGGGCCGCCCGTCGGGGCGGCCCTTTTTCTTGGATCGGGTTCTCTCGGGTCCGGTTCTCTCGGGTCCGGTCGTTGGGCCCGGTCAGTTCCGGCGCCCCGCCGCCTCCTCCCGCCGCATCGGCATCGCGTCGATGGTCGAGAACAGCGTCTCGGCGGGAATCGGCTCCGCGGCGGTGAGCTTCGCGCCGCCATCCTTGCCGACCAGCACCGCCCGAAAGCCCGTCGCCGGCAAGCCGAGGCGGCGGCGCAGGGCGGCGGCCTCCCTCCCCTCCCCGATCGCCCGCACCACCACGAGGTCGCGCTCGCGCATCCCCGCCCCGGCCGCCTCGGCGATGCGGGCTTGCGCCGCGGCGCGGGGATCGTCGGCGGCGGCCGCGATCACCAGCACCCGGGACTTCCAGCGGTAGCGATCGAGGTCGGAGCCGGCGGCCGCGGCCGGAACGGTCGCGGCGAGGAGCAGCGCGCCGGCGAGGAGCGAGGACGGGAGCACGATCCGGATCGTTTCGCGTGTCGCCCCGGACGCACCCGGGACCCTCCTGAGGTAAAGCGCTCACACTTCGCCGCCAGCGCGGCGTTGACGCGCGGGGCCGCTGTTCCCAAGTGCGACGGTGCCGGGCACGAGCGTGGCCGGGAGGCCGGCTCGGGCCATGAAGCCCTTCAAGGCATGAACCCCCAAGGGAGGTCCCGCATGTCCGACGTGAACCGCCGCATCGTCCTGGCGTCCCGGCCCCACGGCGAGCCGAATCCGGCCCATTTCCGCCTCGAGCGCGGCTCGGTGCCGGTCGCGCGCGACGGCGAGGTGCTGCTGCGCAACCGCTACCTCTCCCTCGATCCCTACATGCGCGGCCGGATGAGCGCGGCGAAGTCCTACGCCAAGCCGGTCGAGATCAACGAGGTGATGGTCGGCGGCACGGTGGCGGAGGTGGTGGCCTCGCACCACCCGGGCTTCTCCGTCGGCGACACGGTGCTGGCCTATGGCGGCTGGCAGGATTTTTCCGTCTCGAACGGCCAGGGGCTGCGCAAGCTCGATCCCGCGTCCGCCCCCGTCACCACGGCGCTCGGCGTGCTCGGCATGCCGGGCATGACCGCCTATACGGGCCTCCTCACCATCGGGGCGCCGAAGCCCGGCGAGACCGTGGTGGTGGCCGCCGCCACCGGCCCGGTCGGGTCGCTCGTCGGCCAGATCGCCAAGCTGAAAGGGGCCAGGGCGGTCGGTATCGCCGGCGGGGCCGACAAGTGCCGTTACCTGACGGAGGAGCTCGGCTTCGACGCGGCGGTGGACCACCGCTCCGGCGACCTGCCCGCGGCTTTGGCGGCGGCCTGCCCGAACGGCATCGACGTCTATTTCGAGAATGTCGGCGGCGCGGTGTTCGACGCGGTGCTGCCGCTCCTCAACGACTTCGCCCGCATCCCGGTCTGCGGCCTCGTCGCCAACTACAACATGACCGAGCTGCCCCCCGGGCCCGACCGGGTGCCGGCGGTGATGCGCGCGGTGCTCAGCAAGCGCTTGACCTTCCGGGGCTTCATCGTCTGGGATTTCGCCGACCAGGAGCAGGCCTTCCTCTCCGATGTCGGCCAGTGGCTGCGCGAGGGCCGGATCCACTACCGCGAGGACGTGGTCGACGGGCTCGAGAGCGCGCCCGAGGCTTTCATCGGCCTGCTCAAGGGCCGCAACTTCGGGAAGCTGGTGGTGAAGCTGTAAGCTTCTGGTGAAGCCCACGGCTTCACTCCTCCGGGGGGCGCCGCGCCAGCGCGCGCAGCGCTCCCCGGAACGTCCGCACGTCCTGCTCGGTCATCGCCATGCGGTGGAACATGTCGCGCATGTTGCGGATCATCCCGTCGCGCTTATGCAGCGGGTAGTAGCCGGCGGCGTCGAGGTCGGCCTCCAGGCTCTCGAACAGGGAGAGCAAGGCCTCCCGCGGCGCGGCGCCTGAGCGCATCTCCCCTGTGAAGGGCAGCACCGCCTGCCCGGCCGCCCGGCGCCACTCGTAGGCGACGAGGAGCACGCTCTGCGCCAGGTTGAGCGAGGCGTGCTGCGGATCGACCGGGAAGGTGACGATCGCATCCGCCAGCGACACCTCGTCGTTCGACAGCCCGACCCGCTCGCGCCCGAACAGGATGCCGACCCGCTCACCGGCTGCGAGCCGCCCGGCCGCCTGCGCCAGCCCCTCGTCGAGCCCGAAGACCCGCTTCATCTGCCCGCGCTCCCGCGCCGTGGTGGCCAGCACGTAGTGGAGATCGGCCAAAGCCTCGGCGACGGTGGGGAAGACGGTCGCGCCGTCGAGGACATGGGTGGCGCTCGACGCCGTCTCGCGCACGCCCTTCATCGGCCACCCGCCCTTCGGCGCGACGAGCCGGAGCGCGTCGAGCCCGAAATTCCCCATCGCGCGGGCGGTCATGCCGATGTTCTCGGCGAGCTGCGGCTCGACCAGGATGATGGCGGGGCGAGGGGGCAGAGCGTCGGTCATGAAGCGGTTTCGAACATGGACGGTTTGCCGCCACATAAGGCCTTCCACCCGTCTCGCGAAGAGGCGCGAAGCGGGGCGGGAACCTACCGGCCTCCTCCGACGTTCTTGCATCGGACCTCCTTGCAGCCCCGGCGCCCCCGCGCCGGGGCTTTTTTCGTCGCGGCCGCGGGCCCGTCGCCCGCCCCGGCGCTTCCCCCTGTTTGTGCAGCGCGCTATGACGCGCCACGGCCGGCCGCGTTCCCTGCGCGGGCACCACGGCGGCCCGCGGATCACGGAAGGCTGGATCAGACATGGCGAAGATCAAGGTGGCGAACCCCGTCGTCGAGCTCGACGGCGACGAGATGACCCGGATCATCTGGCAGTCCATCAAGGACAAGCTGATCCACCCCTACCTCGACGTGCCACTCGAGTATTACGACCTCGGGGTCGAGCACCGGGACGCCACCAACGACAAGGTGACGATCGAGGCCGCCGAGGCGATCAAGAAGCACGGCGTCGGCGTGAAGTGCGCCACCATCACCCCGGACGAGGCCCGGGTGAAGGAGTTCAACCTCAAGGAGATGTGGAAGTCGCCGAACGGCACGATCCGCAACATCTTAGGGGGCGTGATCTTCCGCGAGCCGATCATCTGCCGCAACGTGCCGCGCCTGGTGCCGGGCTGGACCCAGCCGATCGTCGTCGGCCGCCACGCCTACGGCGACCAGTACCGCGCCACCGACTTCAAGGTGCCGGGCAAGGGCCGCCTCACCGTCAAGTTCGAGGGCGAGGACGGCACCGTCATCGAGCGCGAGGTGTTCAAGTTCCCGGGCGCCGGCGTCGCCCTGTCGATGTACAACCTCGACGAGTCGATCCGCGACTTCGCCCGCGCGTCGATGAATTACGGCCTCGCCCGCAAGTTCCCGGTCTACCTGTCGACCAAGAACACCATCCTCAAGGCCTATGACGGCCGGTTCAAGGATATCTTCGAGGAGGTGTACGAGGCCGAGTTCAAGTCGCGGTTCCAGTCGGCCGGCATCACCTACGAGCACCGCCTGATCGACGACATGGTGGCCTCGGCCCTGAAGTGGTCCGGCGGCTACGTCTGGGCGTGCAAGAACTACGACGGCGACGTGCAGTCCGACACGGTGGCGCAGGGCTTCGGCTCGCTCGGCCTGATGACCTCGGTGCTGCTCACCCCCGACGGCCAGACCGTCGAGGCCGAGGCCGCCCACGGCACGGTGACCCGCCACTACCGCGAGCACCAGAAGGGCAAGGAGACCTCGACCAACTCGATCGCGTCGATCTTCGCCTGGACCCGCGGCCTGTCGCACCGCGCCAAGCTCGATTCGAACGCCGATCTCGCCAAGTTCGCCGAGACCCTCGAGAAGGTCTGCGTCGACACCGTCGAGGCCGGCTACATGACCAAGGACCTCGCGCTCCTGGTCGGCCCGGACCAGAAGTGGCTCTCGACCACCGGCTTCCTCGACAAGATCGACGAGAACCTGAAGGCCGCGATGGCGGCCTGAGGCGAGCGGGCGGCCCCGGCCGCCCATCCCGCCTTCGATATACAGTTCCTCGCGGCCCGAGAGCTGCGGGGGACCCTTCACGCCCCGCGCACCACCAGCGTCAGCGCCGCCTCGTAGCCCGCGCCCGCCTGGTGCACCGCCGCGATGCCGCGGCCCTCGGGGTCGTCCTGGCGCAGGAGGGCGTCGCGGGCGTTGCCGATCCGGCCGCGCTTCGGGCGGCCCGCATAGTCCGGACCCTGGTACACCGCCTCGCTCACTGCGTCCGGGAAGTAGATCTGGCCCGTGAGCGCCGTGCGCCCGGCCAGGATCACCTTCACGTGCAGGTGGGGCGTGCGGCCCGGATACCAGCCCGGGAAGATCGTCCGGAAGGACACGCGGCCGGCGCGGTCGGCGAATTGCGTCCCGCGCAGGAAGGTCTGGCCCACGGTGGACCCGCCCCGGTCGCCCTGGTCGGGATAGCCCGAGTAGCGCCCCTGCGCGTCGGCGTGCCAGAGATCGACCCGCGCCTCCGGCAGGGCGGTGCAGCCCCGCAGCGTCGCGACGTCGAGGCTCACGGTGAGCGGCGTGCCGGCGCGATCCTCGCGGATGTCGGACCGCAGCAGGCGGGGATCGAGGTAGAACGGTCCCTCCACCGCCTGCGGGGTCAGGAGGCAGGTCGCCCGCGCCGGCCCGGGCACCAGGAGGCCGGCCGCGAGGGTGCCGAGCATCACGCGGCGCGTCGGACGATCCGCCATCGATCCCTCCCTCTGCCCGTCAGGGTCTCAGCTCACCCCGGTCGGCCCGTCGAGCAGGGCGCGCACCCGCCGCGCCAGCTCCATGCGGCGGTAGGGCTTGTTGATGATCTCGAACTCGCTGCCGCCGGCATCGGTCCGCTCGAGGGAGGCCTCGGCGTAGCCGGTGGTCAGGAGCACCTTGAGCCGCGGCTGGCGGCGGCGCGCCTCGCGGGCGAGCATCACGCCGTTCATGCCGCCGGGCATGATCAGGTCGGAGAACAGCAGGTCGACCCGGTCGCCGCCGTCGAGCAGCTCGAGGGCCTGGCGGCCGTCGGTGGCGAGCAGCGTGGTGTAGCCGAAGTCGCGCAGGATCGCCCGGGCGAGCTCGGCCACGTCGCGGCGGTCGTCGACGATCAGGATCGTCTCGGTGCCCGAGCGCTGCAGCCCGCGGTGGCCCGGGCCGGGGGCCGGGCGCTCCTCGCTGTCGCTCATCGGGAAGTAGAGCCGCACGGTGGTGCCGTGGCCGGTCCGCGACTCGATCACCACCGTGCCGCCGGACTGCTTGGCGAATCCGTACACCATGGCGAGGCCGAGGCCCGTGCCGCGCCCCTCCTCCTTGGTGGTGAAGAACGGCTCCATCACCCGCGCCAGGATCTCCGGCGGCATGCCGGTGCCGGTGTCGGTGACCGAGACCGAGACGTAGCGCCCGGGCTGCGGCAGGCCGGAGGGCAATTCGTCGGCGTCGAAGACGTGGTTCTCGGTCCGGATCGTCACGGTGCCGCCATCCGGCATCGCGTCGCGGGCGTTGATCAGGACGTTGAGCAGCGCGACCTCGGTCTGGGTCGGGTCGAGGCGGGCGTTCCAGAGGTCCGCGCCCAGCTCCGCCGCAACGGCGATCCCGTCGCCGAGGGTGCGGCCCGCGAGGTCGCCCATGCCCTCGACCAGGTTGTTGAGGTTCACGGCGCGGCCGTCGAGGCGCTGCTTGCGGGCGAAGGCCAGGAGCTGCTGGGTCAGGGTCGTGGCACGCTCGGCGGCGCTGCGGATGTTGTCGATCGCCCGCGCCATCCGGCGCGGGTCGGTGGCCGGGTCCTCGAGGCCCATCTGCAGGATGTCGACGTAGCCGACCACCACCTGCAGCAGGTTGTTGAAGTCGTGCGCGATGCCGCCGGTGAGCTGGCCGAGGGCCTCCATCTTCTGCGACTGGCGCAGGGCCTCCTCGGCGTCGCGCCGGCGCGAGACGTCGAGCTGCGAGCCGAAGAAATAGACCAGCTCGCCCGCCTGATCGTAGACCGGCGAGATGAACAGCGCGTTCCAGAAGGTGGAGCCGTTCTTGCGGTAGTTCAGGATCTCGGTGGCGATCTCCTTGCGCTCGGCGATGGCGCGGCGCACCTCCGCCACCGTCTCGCGGTCGGTCTCGGGCCCCTGCAGGAAGCGGCAGTTGCGGCCGACCAGCTCCTCGGGCGCGTAGCCGGTCATGCCCCGGAAGGCCTGGTTGGCGAAGATGATCGGGTTGTCCGGCTGGCGCGGATCGGTGACGATCATCGGCATCCGGGTCATCTCGACGGCGGCGAAGAAGATGTCCGAGTGCTGGTCCGAGACGTCGGTGTGCGTGCCCGCCGCCACGGTCGGCCGGGTCCCGAGCTCGGTCGGCGTTCGCTTCACACTCATCGTCGCTCCGGAGGCCCGCTGACCGAATTCCGCTCAGTCTTGAATCCTACACTCCCGGGTCAAGCACAACGGTCAATGCCGTTCGGGCCGACCGCGACCGCGCGTCGCCCCCGGGGCCCGAGACTGGCAGGCGACGCAGGGTTTCGCTCGCCGGGACCGTCATCGGCGCATCTCCGGGACCTGCCCGGCCGGCGCGGCGGCGGCCGGTGCGGTCCGGGCCGGTCTATGCTTCCGCTCCGGCAACGAAGACAGCGCGGCTCTCCGCCCCGCCGACAGGCCCCGGACACCGCCCTGCTCTCAGGCGACCGCGCGCGGCCCCTCGCCGGGCCTCCCCTCCGCCGCGCCCGAGAGGCGCAGGGCGGCGTCGAGGGCGTCGCTGATCGTGGTGACCAGGATGTCGGCGGAGGTCGCCCGGCGCAGGCG
This sequence comes from Methylobacterium nonmethylotrophicum, assembly GCF_004745635.1. Lineage (GTDB taxonomy): Bacteria > Pseudomonadota > Alphaproteobacteria > Rhizobiales > Beijerinckiaceae > Methylobacterium > Methylobacterium nonmethylotrophicum. The sequence goes on from NZ_SRLB01000008.1 coordinate 110,241, forward strand.
GTCGCGGCCGGCCGGGTCGCGCTCGCGCCAGATCGCCACCATCACCCGCACGCCCGGGATCGCCCGGCGGGCGAGCCGCGCCGCGAGCCGGATGTGGGAGGTGCTGATCGGCTCGATGTAGGACAGGCAGACCAGGGCGATGCCCTCGGTCTCCGGCCGCTCGCCCCGGGCGAGCGCCTCCTGGCTGGTGACGCGGGCGTTGAGGCCCTGGCGCCCGAGCACCTGGGCCAGCATGCCGGCGGCGGCGGCGTCGAACGGCCCGCGGCTCGCCACCACCAGGACCGGGGCGGGACCGCGCCAGGCGGGCGCAAGGTCCTCCGGCCGGCGCACGATGGCGGTCGAGGCCCGGTCCGGCCCGAGCGCCGCCACCGCGGCCTCGATCTCGGCGCTGCGCACCGCGGCCGCGCCCTTGCGGATCGGGATCTGCCCGAGCGTCGCCACCACGGTCTCGATCGCCTTGCCGACCGCCTGCTGGCGGTCCGCCGCCAGCGCCCCGCTCGCCCGGTCGTTCTGGGCGAGCCGGAGGCCGCCGAGCGCGATCTCGTCGTAGTAGGTCGCGAGCGCCCGTTCCTTCAGCACCTGGCGGGCCTTGTCGATCGCCTCGAGGGGATCGCCCGCCAGCATGCGCTGGTAGAAGATCTCGGAAGGAGCCAGCGCCGGCCGGTCGCCCAGCATCACGTCGAGGAAGGCCAGGCGCTCCACGTGGCGCCCGAGCACGACCAGGCAGACGGTGATCGGGGTGGCGAGCACCAGGCCGACCGGCCCCCACAGGAAGGTCCAGACGGTCGCCGCCAGGATCACCGCCACCGGCGAGATCCCGGTCGAGTGGCCGTAGAGCAGCGGCTCGACGACGTGGCCGGCGATCGGCTCGACCACCGCGAACAGCAGAACCGTGGCGATCAGCATCGACCAGCCGGGATCGACCGCCGCCGCCACGAAGAGCGGGAACGCCATGCCGATGACCGCGCCGATATAGGGCACGAAGCGCAGGATCCCGGCGAGCACGCCCCACAGGATCGGGCTCGGCACCCCGATCAGCCACAGGCCGGCGGCCACGACCACCCCGAAGGCGAGGTTGAGGCCGGCCTGGGCGAGGAAGAAGCGCGAGAGCCGCGCCACCGCGTCGTCCATCGCCGCCGTGGTGGCGCGCAGGTCGCCGGAGCCGGCGAGCCGGATGGCGCGGTTGCGCAGGTCCTCGCGCTGGGCGAGGAAGAACAGGGTGAAGAGCAGGATCAGCCCGACGGTGGCGAGCGGGTGCAGCACGGGAGCGGCCATGCTGCCGAGGGTGGTCAGAAGCCCGGCCTTCGGCTCGCGCACCTCGACCAGCACCGGCTTCTCGGCATCGGTGGCCAAGCCGCCCCGCGGCTTGTTCGGCTCGGGCGGCTGCAGATCCTGGCTCAGCTCCTGCACCGCCTGGAACAGGCGCTCCAGGGTCGGGCCGCCGCCGGCCGACGCGCGCAAGGCCCCGATCTTCTCGCGCATGGTCACGGTGTAGCGCGGCAGGTCGGAGGCGAGCTGCGCCGTCTCGTTGGCGATCAGCACGCCCAAGCCCCCGAGCGCCCCGAAGGTCGCCAGCACGACGACCAGCACCGCGAGCGAGCGCGGCAGGCGCCGGCGCTGCAAGGCCCGCACCGCCGGGGCGAGGACGAAGCTCAGGAGCACCGCCAGCGTGATCGGCATCAGGACGTCCCGCCCGAGGGACAGGAGCGCGCCGATCGCCAGGACCAGGAGGCAGGCCGCCAGCGCCGTGAAGACCGGCATCGCGTCGCGCAGGCGGCGCGCCGTCACGGGATCGTCGATCATCGATCGTGTACCGCCAGGCTTCTACGACGCGGGCGGCGTGCCGAGGGCGGCGCCGATCTGGGTCAGGAGCTTGGAGAAATCGACGGGCTTGGGGTGGTAATCGTCGCAGCCGGCCTGGATCACCTTCTCGCGGTCGCCCGACATGGCGTGGGCGGTGAGCGCGATGATCGGGATCCGGGCGGTCTCGGCGTCGGACTTGAGGGCGCGGGCCGCCGACCAGCCGTCGAGCACCGGCAGGTTCATGTCGAGCAGGATGATGTCCGGCCGGCTGGTGCGGGCCTTCATCACGCCCTCCTCGCCGTCATGGGCGAGCACCACCTCGTAGCCCCGCCGCTTGAGCCGCCGGGAGAGGAAATCCCAGATTTCCTCGTGGTCCTCGACGAGAAGGATCTTCGCCACCGCCCCCACTCCACGCTCGCGCGGATCACGAGGCGGCCGGTCCGGCCGCCTCGTGGCACCACGCCTGATCGACAGGCCCTCATCCATGCCCATCCGTCGCTGGCGCGGCGGACGGGCGGAGCATGTCGGGCCCGACTCAAGTGGGCAGGCCCGCCCGGTTGTCACCCCTCGTGCGGCAACCCGAACGCGACGCACTCGGATTCGGCGCGCTCGAAGGCCTGGATCACGTGCTGGTAGGAGCGCCAGGTCTCGCTGGCATGATCGACGTCGGTCGGGCGCAGGACGAACATCAGCATCGAGCGGCCGGTGACCGCGTAGGTCGAGCCGACGGCGAGCCTGGCGAGTTCCTGGGTGTCGGGCAGGTTGGTGTCGAGAACCCGCATCCAGGCGTCGCCGCCGACCACCTCCGGCAGGGTGAACTCGACGACGTCGTGATAGGCATTGAACATCAGCATCAGGGTCGCCTCGCCCCCGCGCCGGTGGATGCCGCTCGACTGGGCGCGACCGTCGAGGACGACGGTGAGCGAGCGCGCGCCGCCGTCGTTCCAGTTCTCGGGCGTCATCTCGGTCGCGGCGGGGGTGAGCCAGCTCACGTCCTTGACGCCGAGCTCGGCGTCGTAGGCGCCGGTGAGGAAGCGCCCGCGGCTCAGCATCGGCAGGGACCTGCGCAGGATCAGCAGGCGCTGGGTGAATTCCGCCAGGTCCCGCTCGTCCTCGCCGATCCCCCCCCAGTCGACCCACGAGATCTCGTTGTCCTGGCAATAGGCGTTGTTGTTGCCGCGCTGGGTGCGGGCGAACTCGTCGCCGGCGAGCAGCATCGGGGTGCCGCGGGACAGGAGCAGCGTCGCCAGCAGGTTGCGCATCTGGCGCAGGCGAACGGCGCGGATCTCGGGATCGTCGGTCGGCCCCTCGACCCCGTAATTGTAGGAGAGGTTGTGCGAGTGGCCGTCGCGGTTGTCCTCGCCGTTCGCCGCATTGTGCTTCTCGTTGTACGAGACGGTGTCGGCGAGGGTGAAGCCGTCATGCGCGGTGATGAAGTTCACCGAGGCCCAGGGGCGCCGGCCGCGCTTGTTGAACTTGTCGGCCGAACCGGTGAGGCGGGAGGCGAGCGCCGGCAGCAGGCCCTCGTCGCCCTTCCAGTAGCCGCGTACCTCGTCGCGGAACCGGTCGTTCCACTCGGCCCAGCCGGGCGGAAAGCCGCCGACCTGGTAGCCGCCCGGGCCGCAATCCCACGGCTCGGCGATCAGCTTGACCGAGGACAGGACCGGGTCCTGCCGGCAGGAATCGAGGAAGCCGCCGCCCTCGTCGAAGCCGTAGGGCTCGCGGCCGAGGATCGTCGCGAGGTCGAAGCGGAACCCGTCGACCCGCATCTCGGTCGCCCAGTAGCGCAGGGAATCCGTCACCATCTGCAGAACCCGCGGGTGCGAGAGGTTGACGGTGTTCCCGGTGCCGGTGTCGTTGATGTAGTAGCGCTTCTGATCGGGCAGCAGCCGGTAGTACGAGGCGTTGTCGATGCCCTTGAACGACAGGGTCGGGCCCTTCTCGTTGCCCTCGGCGGTGTGATTGTAGACCACGTCGAGGATCACCTCGAGGCCGGCCCCGTGCATGCGGGCCACCATCTCCTTGAACTCCGAGAAGGCGAAGTCCGGCACGGCGGCGTAGCGGCGGGCGGGGGCGAAGAACGAGAGGGTGTTGTAGCCCCAGTAGTTCACCAGGTCTTTTTCCAGCAGGTAGCTGTCGTTGACGAAGGAGTGGATCGGCAGGAGCTCGACCGAGGTGACGCCGAGGCTGCGGATATAGGCCAGCACCTCAGGGGTGCCGAGGCCCGCATAGGTGCCGCGCAGGCGCTCGGGCACCGCCGGATGCAGCTTGGTGAAGCCCTTGACGTGGGTCTCGTAGAAGACCGTCTTGTCCCACGGCACGTTCGGCTTCTGGTCGCGGCCCCAGGTGAAGGCGGGGTCGATCACCCGGCACTTGCGGGTGAAGGGCGCGCTGTCGCGGGTGTCGAAGGTGGTGTCGTCGCCGCTCTCCATCACGTAGCCGAACAGGGCCGGGTTCCAGGTGACGGAGCCGACCAGCGCCTTGGCGTAGGGGTCGAGGAGGAGCTTGTTCGGGTTGAAGCGATGGCCGGCCTCCGGCTCGTAGGGGCCGTGGACGCGGTAGGCGTAGATCGTGCCGGGGCGGGCGTCGGGCAGGTAGCCGTGCCACACCTCGTCGGTGTATTCGGGCAGGGCGATGCGCTCGATCTCGGTCTCGCCGGTGTCGTCGAACAGGCACAGCTCGACCTTGGTGGCGTGCGCGGAGAACAGCGCGAAGTTGACGCCGAGGCCGTCCCAGGTCGCGCCCAGGGGGAAGGGCAGGCCCTCGCTGATGCGCGAGGCGCGCCGGGCGAGGGGCGGAGCCGCCGGGTTCGCCGGGGCGGGCTTGGACGTGAGTTCCATGTTCATGGGGGCGTTCGACGATCCCGGAGGCGAGAAGCCTGACTGTGGGCTGAACGCGCCGGCCCTCGCCCAAGCTCCCGCACCGCCGCGAGAATTTTCGCGCCCTGGATCCGGAACCGGATGTCGCCCCTGAAACCCGGCGCCGCCGGGACCCCCGGCGCGCCTCGCGGGTTCCTGCAGACCGCGCGGTGAACCAGGAGGATGCATGAGTGCGACGATCGCCGACGTGATGAGCCGGGACGTGGAGTTCATCCCCGGCGAGGCCTGCGTGCAGGAGGCCGCGGTCCTGATGGGGGAGCTCGATGTCGGCGCCCTGCCGGTCGGCACGCCGGACGCCCTCGACGGCGTGGTCACCGACCGGGACATCCTCTACCGGGTCGTCGCCCGGGGGCTCGACCCTGGCATCGTCCGGGTGAGCGAGGTGCTGTCGCGCCCGGTCGTGTCCTGCGCCGAGGCCGATCCGTTACGCACCGCCCTCGACCTGATGGCCGCCCACCACATCCGCCGGCTGCCGGTGCGCGACGCGGGTGGGCGCGTCACCGGCTGGGTCACCCTGGCGGACCTGTCCCGGGCGCTGCTGCTCGGGGGCGACGCGCTCCAGACCTCGCTCAAGCACCTGACCGAGGAGGCCTGAGGACCTCCTCGCCGACGGCCGCCCCCGCGGCCATGGCCGCCTCGTTGGCGCGCTCGGCCTCCAGGATGGTCTGGCGGGCGAGGTAGCGGGTGACCAGGGTCTCGACGTCGCGGATGGTCTCCTCGACGAGATGCTCCTGGAGCAGGGCGCGGGGATCGTCGGGCCGGAGGTTCTCGCGCTCCTGGAGCCGGCGCATGGCCTGCTTGACCACCTGGTAGACCGCCTCGCGCTCCTCGCGGCTCATCGTGGGCGAGATCGCCCGGGCGACCAGGTCCGTGAAATCGGACATCGGCGTGATGCTCGTCCTTGAAGCTCGCGGGCGCACGGTGCGCCCCGGCCGCGCTCGCGGCGCCGCGACCCGCTCCATCGCACGAAACCGGGGCCGAAACGAAGGCCCGGGATGGGCATCGCGGCGCGACGGTTCACATGTTGTGGTCCTTGACGCCGGCGATGAGCAGGCTGCTGCAGCCCCAGAGCACCAGGCAGGCGAAGAACGCCACGAACAGGCTCTGGCCGCGCCTCGGCATGGTGGAGAGCTCGGGCCGGGACGGCGGCACGAAAATCGCCAGGTAGACGTGCTGGCGGTTCGCCGCCACCCGGGCGCGGTCGAGCATCGTGGTGGCGGAGTCGTTCAGCTTCTCGGCGATGGTGCGCTCGACCACGAGACCCTCGTATTCGAGGATCGCCTCCGAGACCTGCCGGCCGCCGACCGCGAGCCCGTCGCCGGTCAGCGTGTCCTCGAGCTGCTTGATCTGCTGGTTGGTGGCGGTGAGGCTCGCCACGATGGTCTGGATCGAGCGCGACTTCTCGTCCAGGCCGGAGCCCCGCAGCACCTGCAGGTCGTTCTCCGCCTTGATCTTGTCCTTGCGCAAGGAGAGGAGGGTGGTCATCGTCGCCTCGGCCGACTTCGCCGGATCGATGATGCCCCAGCGGTTGCGGAAGGTCCGCAGGGCGAGGTGGGCCTTGCGCAGGCGCTCCTCGCTCGCCGCCAGGTCGTCCTGGCTGTGCTTGAGCATGTCCTGCTGCGCCCGGGACGAGATCGTGTTGATCAGCGCTTCGGCGCGTCCGACGACGTGGCGGCTGATCGCCAGGGCGTCGTCCGGCGTGAAGGCCTGCACCGTCAGGGTGATCACGCCCGAGACCAGATCGATATGGACCTGGACGTGCTTGCGCCAGTACTTCAGCAGCTCCTCGACCGGCTTGTCGCCGGAGTAGCGCGTCCAGAAATCGGCTTCGTCGCGGGTGAACATCTGGACGACGTCGAGTTCCTTCTGGGCGCTCTCGAGCATCGGCTGGCTCTGGATGTAGTCCGAGACGATGTGGCTGTCCTGGCTGGTGTTCTTCTGGATCAGAGCCGTGTAGTCGCCGAGCGGGGCGTTGCCCATCGGCTCGACCTCGCCGCGGACGGCGAAGCGGGCCTCGACCACGTACTGGTCGGCGGCGATGAAGAAGAGGTAGAGGCCGACGACCAGGGTCGGCAGCAGCACGAAGATGGCGATGCTGCGGATCAGCCGGAACAGGACCCGGTTCTGGCCGCTCCCGTCGGGCAGGAGGGGCAGGCGGGTCCAGCGCAGCGGGTTGAGCAGCGCCGGCAGCCGCCCCCGCGGACCGGCGGGGGAGACCGGCTCGACCGTCTCGGCGTTGCGGCGCAGGTCGGGCACGGTGCGCCGCGCGAACGCGATCATGCTGCCGAGCCTGTCGCGCCGTTTGACCTCGTCCGCGTCCATTTCTGCCTGATTCCTCGTGCGGCGTCGGCAGCCGTCGCGACGCGACGGCCAGGGTGCCCGAGTGCTGCGGTTTTCGGCCTTTTTAATGGCGCCGCCTACCCGGCGAGGGCCGCGGCGAGCCGCGCCCAGGCCGCCTCGCCGGCGGGCAGGCCGAGGCGCAGGCGCTCCGGCGCGGCCTCGAAGCGCCGCACGAAGATCCCGGCCCGCCCGAGGCGCCCGAACAGGGCCGGCCCGTCCGGAAAGGCGGCGGTGCGAAACAGCCGGGTCCCGCCGATGATCCGGCCGCCGGCGGAGGCGAGCAGGGCGTCGAGCCGCGCCGCGTCCCGCCCCCGGGCGGCGGCCGCCTCCCGCAGCCAGGCGGGATCGGTCAGGGCGCGGCGGCCGACGGCGATCGCCGGCCCCGACACCGCCCAGGGCCCGATGCCGCGGCGCAGGGTCCCGATCAGCGGTTCTCCCGCCACCGCGAAGCCGAGCCTCACGCCCGCGAGGCCGTAGGTCTTGCCGAAGGAGCGCAGCACCAGGCAGGCGGGAGGGGCGGCGGCGCACAGGCTCTCGACGTCCTCGAGGTCCGCGAAGGCCTCGTCCACCACGAGCCAGCCCCCGCGCGCGGCGAGCGCCGCCGCCGCCGCCGCAAGGTCGCGCCGCGGCACGACCCGCCCGTCCGGGTTGTTCGGGTTGACCACGACCGCCACGTCGGCGTCCCGGGCCGCGGCGAGGTCCGCCGCGGTCGCGACGGCGTGGCCGGCCCGGCCCCAGGCGGCGGCGTGCTCGGCATAGGTCGGGCCGACCACCGCGACGCGGCCCGGGCGCCGCAGCCGCGGGATCAGGTCGATCAGCGCCTGCGTGCCGGGGGCGGCGACGACCTGCCCGGGGCTCGCGCCGTAGGCCTCGGCGGCGGCGGCCTCGAGCGCCGCGAGGTCCGCCGGCGCCGGCAGCCGCGTGAAGGCGCTGGCCTCCGGCGCCGGCCACGGATAGGGGATCGGGTTGATCCCCGTCGAGAGGTCGATCCAGGGCTCGGGGGCCTGCGGGAAGAGCCGACGCGCCTCGCCGAGGTCGCCCCCGTGCCGGATCGGCGCCTCCTCCGTCTCACGCGTCATGACCGCCCTGCTGCACCCGCCCGACAGCCTCCTGCTGCTCGCCCTCGCCCTCGCGGTCGAGGCCGTGCTCGGCTATCCGGACCGCCTCTACAGGCTGGCCGGCCACCCTGTCACCTGGATCGGCGGGCTGATCGCCGCCCTCGACCGCGGCCTCAACCGCGAGGGCGATCCGCCGCCGCGCCGCCGCGCCGCCGGGGTGCTGGCCCTCCTCGTCGTCCTGGCCGCGACCGGCCTCGCGGCGCTCGCCCTCGCGCTGGCCTGCGGGGCGCTCGGGGCTCTGCCCGGCCTGATCCTGTGCGCGGTCCTGGCCGCGAGCCTGCCGGCGCAGCGCAGCCTGCACGACCACGTCGCCCGGGTGGCCGCGGACCTGCGCCGCGAGGGCCTCGCGGGCGGGCGCCGGGCGGTGGCGATGATCGTCGGGCGCAATCCCGAGACCCTCGACGAGGCCGCGCTCTGCCGCGCCGCGATCGAGAGCCTGGCCGAGAACTTTTCCGACGGCATCGTGGCGCCGGCCGTCTGGCTCGGCGCCGCCGGCCTGCCCGGGGGCGCGCTCTACAAGGCGGTCAACACCGCCGACAGCATGATCGGCCATCGCACGCCCCGGCACGAGGCCTTCGGCTGGGCCGCCGCCCGCCTCGACGACCTCGTCAACCTGCCGGCCTCGCGCCTCTCCGCCGGGCTCATCGTCGCGGCCGCCCTCCTGACCCCGGGCGCCTCGGCCCGCGGGGCGCTCGCGGCCGTACGGCGCGATGCCGGCCGCCACCGCTCGCCCAATGCCGGCTGGCCCGAGGCCGCGATGGCGGGGGCGCTGTCCCTGCGCCTCGCCGGCCCGCGGGTCTACGGCACGACGCGCGTCGAGGATGCCTGGATGGGCTCGGGACGGGCGGAGGCCGGCGCCGAGGACATCCTGCGTGCGCTCGCGCTGTATCGGCGGGCCTGCGGGCTGCTGTGGGGGCTGGCGGGGGGGTTGGCCTGTCTCGTGCTGGCGGCGTGAAGGCCCGCCCTGGTCGCCGGATGGCGCCTCGGATCCACGCCGAAGGCAGACATTCAACGGGCCGTCCACGTGCAGACCGGTTTCTGTCGCGAGCCGGCGGGCGCTCTTGCGAAACCTGCCTCAGGCCCGATCCCGCGGCGAGTGCCCGAACAGCGCCTTGTAGGCGCGGCTGAAGGCGGCCTCCGACTCGTAGCCGATCCGAAGCCCGATCTCGCCGACGCGCGCGCCGCGCCGGGCCAGCATGTCCCGGGCGAGGCCGAGGCGCCATTCGTTCTGGTAGCGGAGCGGCGAGCGCCCGACGAGTTCGGTGAACCGCTCGGCGAAGCTCGAACGGGACATCCCGGCCACGTCCGCCAGTTCGCCGATGCTCCAGGGCCGCGCCGGCCTGTCGTGCATGACCGTGAGCGCACGGGCGATGCGCGCATCGGACAGGCCGCCGAGCCACCCGGACGTGTGCCCGCGATGGACCCAGGTCCGCAGCGTCCGGATGACCAGGAGATCGATGATCCGCGAGATCATCAGGGCTGCACCGGGCTGCGGGTCGACGGTCTCGCGCATCATGAAATGGACCATGCCGTCCAGCCACTCCGCCGCTTCGGCATGCCGGATGTGGATGCGCTCGGGCAGGCCGGAGATCATGCCGCGGAGCGTGTAGGGATCGAACGAGAACCGGCAGACGATGACGACGGTCGGCCCGCGCGACGACACGAGCGGTGAAGCTCCGGGACCGCGTGGCAGGAGCACGAGATCGTTCGTGCCGATGATCGCGGGCTCCTCCTCGTCGCTGCCGATCCGGAGCGCGCCCTCGGCGACGACGAGGACGTGAGCGGCCTCGGCCTCCAGCGTCAGAGGTTCCGACTGAGCGAGGGTGCACGATCGGACATCGTCGCCCGTCAGGCGGATCTGCGCCAGGACGCGCGAGAGGAGATCGCCGGAGGCGCTGCCGCGCGGCCCGTCATCCGGAGGATCGATCAACTTTTTCCGTTTTCCCGTCATGGCTCGCACCGGTCGGCGGATCTACGAATGCCCTCGACGGCAGCCGCTATCCTCCTGATCGCACTCGATCTTTCGCGATCCGCGCCGAGGGTGCGCACCCGCCGTCCCGCACGGCCGGCACCGTGCCGGTCTCCGGTTGGAAGCCTGGGCAAGAAGGGCAACGCGATGACACTCCCTGCCACGACACGCTGGTTGACATCCTACGCCTTCGCGCGCGCCGGCGTCGCCGCCGTCTGGGTCGCGGCGGCCCTCACCATCGGGCGGAGCAGCCCGCCGGCCGCGGCGGCCCTGCTCGTGGCCTATCCCGCCTGGGACGCCGCCGCCAACCTGGTCGATGCGCGGCGCAGCGGCGGACTCGCCCGCAATCCCAGTCAGGCGGTCAACGTCGCCGTCAGCGCCGTGACCGCCCTCACGGCAGCCCTGGCGCTCGGACGAGGCCCGCACGCGGTCCTGGCCGTCTTCGGGGCGTGGGCCATCCTCTCCGGCCTGTTGCAGCTCGCGACCGGATTGCGGCGCTGGAGCATCGGCGCCCAATGGGCGATGATCCTGAGCGGAGCCCAGTCGGCCCTCGCGGGCGCCTTCTTCATCGTCAAGGCGAATGGCGACGCGATCCCGGGGATCGTCGACGTCGCGCCCTACGCGGCGTTCGGCGCCTTCTACTTCCTCGTCTCGGCCGTCTGGCTGACGGCGAGACGCGCGCGGGCCGCCTCGATCGAACGCACCGCCTGACCGGCGGACGATCCGGCCCGCCAGGCCCTTGAGTGAACGCGCGTTATCCCTTCCCGGACCGGATCCGGCCCGAGAAGGGATAATGCCGCCGTCAGCGCCGGGCCGGCGCGAGCCCCCCGGCCTCGGTGGAGGCCGAGCGTCTCAGGACGCCCTGGACCACGAAGACCATGACCGCGCCGACGATCAGGCAGGCGGCGAGGAAGAGCATCGGCACGAGCTTGCTGCCGCTGACGTCGCCGATCCACGGCACGACGTTCTGGGCGATGAAGCCGCCGAGATTGCCGACCGAGTTGATCATCGCGATGCCGGCGGCCGCGGTGGCGCCGCGCAGGAAGGTCGGGGGCAGCGACCAGAAGACCGGCTGGCCCGAGAAGATGCCGGCGGCGGCCAGGCACAGGCAGGCGAACTTCACCGCGTCGCCCGGCAGCACCACGCTGAGGATCAACCCCAGCGCCCCGACGAGGGCCGGGCCGGCGATGTGCCAGGTGGTCTCACCCGTGCGCGCCGCGTGCCGGGGCACCCACCACAGGGCGAGCCCGACGCAGATCCACGGGATGATGTTGATGAACCCGTTCATGGTGTTCGAGACGCCGAAGCCCTTCACCACCGTGGGGAGCCAGTAGCTCAGGCCGTAGGCCGCGAGCGGGAAGGCGACGTAGAGCAGCGAGAGCAGCACCACGCGCGTGTCGGCGAGCACCCGGAACGGGTTGTGGTGATCGGTATGCGGGGTGGCGGCCGCCTCGCGCGCCAGGGTGTCGGCGAGCCACTGCTTCTGCGAGGCGTCGAGCCAGGGCGCCGTCGAAGGCCGGTCGGGCAGGATGAGGAACACCACGACGGCGAGCAGCACCGCCGGCACGCCGGTGGCGAGGAAGACCCATTGCCAGCCGCGGTAGCCGAGGAGGCCGTCGAGGTCGAGGAGCGCGCCGCCGATCGCCGCGCCGACGGCGTTCGCCACCGCGCTCGCGATCATGAACCAGCCGACCATCCGGCCGCGGAAGACCTGCGGGAACCACAGGGTCAGGGCGTAGAGCACGCCGGGGAAGAACCCGGCCTCCGCCGCGCCGAGGAGGAAGCGCAGGATGTAGAACATCACCGGCCCGGTCGAGAAGCCGAGCAGGATGGTGATCAGGCCCCAGGTCGCCATGATGCGGGTGAACCACACCCTGGCGCCGACCCGCTCGAGGATGACGTTCGACGGCACCTCGAACAGGAAGTAGGCGAGGAAGAACAGCGAGGCGCCGAAGCCGTAGGCCGCCTCGCTGAGGCCCAGGTCGCCGACCATCTGCAGCTTGGCGTAGGAGACGTTCTGCCGGTCGATGTAGGCGATCAGGTACATCAGGCCGAGGAGCGGCATGAGCCGCCAGGTGATCGTCGAAATGGTGCCGACGCCGAGGGCGTCCTGCTGCGGGTCTGCCATGGGGGCGTCCTCCCGGCCTTGCGCGAGCGTTGCGTCGTGGCGCGCTCCTTAATCCGGCTCCCGGCGCCGCGAAAGTGTCATCGGTCTCACACCCGCGTGGCGTCAGCTCTTGCGCGACGCAAGGTTGGCCTTCAGCGCCTCCCAGCCGTCGCGGAGGCGGAAGCTGCCGAGGCTCAGGTCGCGCAGGCCCTCGAAGGGCCGCACCTCCGGCCGCGCGCCGCGGGGATGCACCACCACGGTGGCGGTGCGCCCGACGGTGAGGCGGTCGCGGTCGACGCGCGCATCGAGGGTGACGCGCACCGGCACGCGCTGGGCGAGCCGCACCCAGGCGAAGGTCGGGTTGACGTTGGCGAGGAGCGAGGAGCCGGCGCTGCGCTCGCGGTCCTCGATGCCGGCGGCGACGCTCTCGACCTGTCCGGTGACGTCGTGGTCCTCGCCCATCAGCCGCACGGTGACGGGGTCGCCCGGATGGATGCGCTCGAGCTTCGTCTCCTCGAAGTAGCCCTGGACGTGCAGGGTGTCGCTGTCGACGAGCGCCATCACGGCCTTGCCGACCGCCACGTAGGCGCCGGGTCGCAGCTCGAGGTTGCTGATGCGGCCGTTGACCGAGGCGCGCACCTCGGAGCGGTCGAGGTTGAGCCGGGCGACGTCGCGGTCGGCCACGGCCTGGTCGTAGGCGGCGCGCGCGCTCTGCTCGGCGGCGAGCGTGGCTTCGAGCTTCTGCTGCGACACGACGTTGTCGCTGAGCTGGCGGTAGCGGGCGAGGTCCGCCTCGGCCTGGACGAGCGTCGCCTTGCGGCCGGCCACGACGGCGTCCGCCTGCCGCAAGGCGAGGGCGAAGCGGTCGGGATCGATGCGAAACAGCACGTCGCCGCGCCTGACCCGCTGGTTGTCGCGCACCTCGACGTCGCGCACGAGGCCCGAGACGTCGGGGGCGACGCCGACCACCTCGGCCCGCACCCGTCCGTCGCGGGTCCAGGGGGCTTCGAGATAGTAGTCCCAGAGCGCGGCCCCGACGACGACGGCGAGGGCCAGCATGAAGGCGGTGACGGCGAAGCGGCCGAGGAAGGCGAGCGCGCGGGTCATGGTCTCGACTCGTCAGGTCAGGCGGGCGGCGAACGTGACGACGCCGCCGAGGCACACGAGGTAGAGGCAGAGGTCGAACAGCGCCCGGTGCCAGACCAGGCGGTAGAGGCCGAGCGCGCCGATCAGCCGGCGCAGGACGAGGTTGAGGAGGAAGGCGAGGATCGCCCAGACCAGCAGGGCCGGCACGAAGACGCCGTAGAGGTCGATATCGGCCATCAGGCGGCCTCCCGCGCGATGAGGGCGCCGCCGGCGGGCGGCGCCCCGGGGAAGAGGGCGCGGCGCAGGCCCGCGAGACCGAGGAGCGCGTCGCGCCGGCCCGGCGTTCCGGCCTCCGCACCGATCTGCGCCAGCGCCGCATCGATGTGCGCGAGCAGGGCCTCGGCGGCCGGGCTGCCGGCACTCGTCCGCTCGTAATGCTCCGCCACCCCGTCGAGGGCGGCGTCGAGGGACGCGACCGCCTCGGCCGGCAGGCCGTGGCGGGCGCGGCGCAGGGAGACGAGGTTCATGCCGACCCTGAGGGCCGCCAGGGTGTCGATCCGGCGCAAGGGGCTGTCGGGTGGGGCGGCGGCGAGGCGCGGCACCAGGAGGCCGAGGCGGTCGAGCATCAGGTGGGCGAAGGCCGTCCGGTCGCCGCGCCCGCGCCGGCGCGCCGCCCGGGCGAGGTCGGCGCGGCTCACCGCGATCAGCCGGCGGGCGCCGTGCTCGGCGCCGACCGAGCGCACGAGCCGGGTCACCATCGCGGCGATCCAGATGCCGCCGACGAGGGCGAGGCTCGCATTGACGTAAGACCCGAATTCCGAGGTGTAGCGGTCCTGGACCGCCAGGAGCGCATTGCCGTTGACGCCGAGGGCGAGGCCGACCGGCAGCGTCTTCGGCGAGGTCATCAGCAGCCCGCACAGGACCAGGGGCGGGGCCAGCACCAGCGCCAGGCTGACGAAGTCGTGGACCAGCGGCATCACGCCGAACAGCAGCACGCCGATCGCGAGCGCCGCGACCCCGGTCCAGGTGGCGAAGCTCAGGATCGCCGGGACGGGATCGTCCTGGGTCGCGAACAGGCAGGTGAGCACGGCGCCCATCATCGCGGCGGTGGCGCCGTCGGGCCAGGCGGTGGCGATCCAGACGACCACGCAGGCGATCGTGCCGAGGAACGCCCCGAGGGCGGAGCGGAGCGCCATGCCGTGGTCGCGGTGGCGCGGCGCGCGCCCGCCGAACTCGCCCGCGAAGGCGAGCGGCTCGCGCAAGGCGCCGCCGCCCTTCGCGATCCGGTCCTGGAGCACCCGGCAGTCGCGGCCGATCGCCAAGAGCTCGCGCAGGCGGTCGAGGAGGCTCGCCCGCACGAGGGCGGGCCAGGAGGGGTGCGGCGGCAGCGGCCGGTCGGCGGCCGCGATGCGGGCGAGGAGCGCGTCCGCCTCGCAGGCCGGGGCGCCGGCCGCCGACCAGGCCTCGACGTCGGCAAGCAGCGTGCGCAGCTCGGGCGCCAGCCCGGACAGGCCGCGCAGGGCCGCGATGCGGTCGGAGAGCGAGGACAGGACCGGCAGCAGCATCAGCATCCGGCCGCGCAGGAGCTGCACGAGAGAGGTCGCGCGGCTCTGGGCCGAGGTGTCGTAGGCGAGGTGGGCCGCGAGCGCGTCGATCTCGGCGGCCTCCGCGGCGAGCCGCAGGCGCCGCGCCCGCAAAGCCGGCTCCTCGCCGGCGCCCGACAGGACGTCGCCGGTCCAGCGCCCGGCCTCGGCGAGCCAGGCGCCGACTCGGGCCGCGAGAACCGGACCGACGGGCTCCGGAAAAACGAGGCTCGCCACCAGCGAGGCGCAGAGGATGCCGAGCGTGATCTCCTCGGCCCGCGACACCGCGGTGTCGAAGATCGCCTCCGGGCTCGTCACCGCCGGGAAGCCGATCAGGGCCGCGGTGTAGCCGGCGAGCATGAACAGGTAGGCCCGCGGCGAGCGGTCGAGGAGCGAGAGGTAGAGGCAGCCGGCGGTCCAGAGCGCCAGGCCCAGGGTCAGCATCTCGGGGGAGTCGACCAGCGGCGGCACCAGGACGACCGCCATCGAGACGCCGATCAGCGTGCCGGCCACCCGGTACACCGCCTTCGAGCGGGTGGCGCCCGAGAGCGGCTGCATGGTGATGTAGACGGTCGCCATCGCCCAGTAGGGCCGCGGCAGGTCGACCCACAGCGCGATCCCGAGGGCGAGGAGCGCCGCCCCGCTGATCTTGAGGGCGAACAGCCACTGGCGCCAGCCGGGCAGCATCACGAGCGCCCTCCCCCGTTCACCCGCGGGGCGGGCGCGGCCTCGTCGCGGGTGTTGGCCAAGACGGTCGATCCCTTTTGGACGGTCGATCCCTTGTGAACGGTCGAATCCTTGGATTTGTCCACCTTTGATCCGTCTGCTTGGAGCACCCGCAGCACCCGCAAGGCCGCCCGCAGGTCGTCGTCGTCGAGCGCACCGAACACCACCTCGCGCAGGGCGTCGAACCGCGCCTCGATGGCGGCGGCGCGGGCGAGGCCTTCCGGCGTCAGGTGCAGCACCTTGGCGCGGCGGTCGGTCGGGTCCTCGCGGCGGGTGACGAGGCCGGCCTCGCAGAGCTGGTCGAGGAGGCGCACCAGGCTCGGCCCCTCGACCCCGAGAGCCTCGGCGAGCGCCGTCTGGCGCAGATCGCCGCCGAGACGCCCGATGAGCAACAGCGGGAGGGCCGTCGCCTCCGTGAGGCCGTAGGCGGTCACGACCTCGTCGGCGGCACGGCGCCAGACGCGCCCGGCCTGGAGCAGGGTCAGGGTGAGGGATTGCAGGAGGTCGCGTCGCATCGCCGTCGCGCCTCGGCGCGCCAATGATTGATCGGCCTCATTGATAGGATGCTAACGATTTTCGCGGAAGCGCCCCAGGCGCGGGGCGGCCATGCTGCCATGGACTACTGTTTCGCGGCGGCGTCGCGGTCGGGTGTCCAGTCGAGCTCGACCACGGTCTCGCCGTCCTCGCGGTTGTAGCGCAGGGCGGTCTGTCGCATCGCCCGCAGGGCATTGGCGTCCTCGGCCCGGGGGCACTGGACGGGATCGTGGGCGCGGCGGGTCCGGTCGAGCATGCGCCCGAAGGCGGCGTCGAGGGACGGCATCGCCGCGACGGTCGAGAACGGGGCCGACAGGTAGACGGTGCGGCCGGGCCCGCGGGCGAGGCAGTAGCGCCAGTCGGCGGCGGCCGGCGTGGCGGCCAGCAGGGCACCGGTCAGGATTCCGGCCAGAAGCAGCACTCTCATCGAATCGATAAAGCCCGGGATCGGCGTCGGGGCCGTCCCGATGCGCGGCGGTTGCGGCGCCAGCAAGGCGCGCCGCCGCGATTCAGTGCACCTCACACAACTCCCGCGGTGCCGAGGCCGCCACACTCAGCGATGCCGCCGATCGGGAGTTGTGTGAGAGACACTCAGTCCCGAGGGCGGTTCATGCCCTGCGGATCAAACCGACCCGCTCACGCCCAGGCGCCCTCGACCTCCTTGGCGTCGAGGCTCAGGCTCCAGACCCGGGCGCCGTCCTCGGCCACCAGCCAGGCCTCGCCGGCGGCGTCGCCGAACATCTCGTCGGCCCGGCCGAGCACCCGGGCGGCGGCGTGGCGCACGCTCGGCGCCTCGATCGGCAGGTCGTGGAGCGGGCGGGCATCGCCCCGGTCGTGGAGGGTGGCGCGCAGGCGGTAGAGGGGCATGACGGACGAACTCCGGAAGACGGTGTGGGGTCTGGCGATCCCGGTTGTCTGGCGTGATCGGCGGCAGCCTGAAGGTCTTGTGCCGTTCCTCCCGGCCCCCTGGCTCCGGCAGGGAGTCGGCGTCTCGTCGTCCGCGGCGGGCGGGGCCGTCGCGGGATCGTCGCTGCGGTCGCCCGACCGGCGACGCTGGGGCAACGCTTGTACCGCCTCCCCCGCACCGTTCAAGGGTTAACTCACGATAAAGTTCATCCGGAGGGCGGCGGCGAGCGACAGCCGGGGCAGGCCGTTGACATCGCGCGGAGGGTCGATACCCGATGGCGGCCTGGCTTCGCGCAGCGGGGCCGTCCGGAAAAGCGATCGGCACCAGGATAGGCGCGGGATCTCCCCTCTCCCGTGTGGGAGAGGGGCCGGGGGTGAGGGTGGCGACGGTTCTGAGTCGAACTCTGACCGTTGTGCTGGCAGCTTGACCTTCAGTGCTCAATCCTGAAGCGCGCCACCCTCACCCCACCCCCTCTCCCCCACGGGAGAGGGGATCCCGAGCCCTTTCCTGATCCGAAGGATCCCCGAACGGCTCCGCCCTCCGCGTGACGGGAGAGGAATCCACACGATGGCCACGAGGGTCGCCTGCATCGGCGAGTGCATGATGGAGCTGTCGGAGCGGCCCGACGGCAGCCTGTCGCGCGGCTACGGCGGCGATACGCTGAACACCGCGCTCTACCTCGCGCGGCTGGGCGTGGCGGTCGACTACGTCACGGCGCTCGGCGACGATCCGTGGAGCGAGGAGATGCTGGCGGCCTGGGCCGCCGAGGGGATCGGCACCGGCCAGGTGCGGCGCCTGCCCGGGCGGATGCCGGGGCTCTACATCATCCGCACCGACGCATCCGGCGAGCGCAGCTTCCACTACTGGCGCGACAGCGCGGCGGCCCGCGACCTGTTCTCGGGCCCCGGCGCGGCCGAGACCCGGGCGGCGCTCACCGGCTACGACCTCGTCTACGCCTCCGGCATCAGCCTGTCGCTCTACGGCGAGGCCGGCCGGGCGGCTCTGGCCGAGACCTGCCGGGCCGTGCAGGCGAAGGGCGGACGGGTCGCCTTCGACACCAACTACCGGCCCCGCGGCTGGCCCGACAAGGCCAAGGCGCAGGAGTCCTTCCGGGACGCGATGGCGGCGGCCGACCTGATCTTCGCCTCGGCCGAGGACCTCGAATGGCTGTACGGCGCGGCGGGCGAGGAGGAGGTGCTGCGCCATCACGGCCGCTGCGAGATCGTGCTGAAGGGTACCGGCGCGCCGCCGAGCGTCCGCGTGCTCGCGGGCAGCGACGACGTCACGGTGCCGGCCCTAGCCGTGGATGCGATCGTCGACACCACCGCGGCGGGCGACAGCTTCGCGGCGGCCTACATGGCGGCGCGGCTTGCCGGCCGCGGACCCGCCGAGGCCGCCGCCTGCGGCCACCGCCTCGCCGGCACCGTGATCGGCCATCGCGGCGCCGTGATCCCCCGGGCGGCGATGCCCGACCTGCCCTTCACCCCGGACCAGGGACGTCCATGATGACCGCCGATACCCGCTCCCAGCGCCTCGACGCGCTGCTCGCCGCCTCCCCGGTGATCCCCGTCATCACCGTGCCGGAGCTCGCCCACGCGGTGCCGCTTGCCCGCGCCCTGGTGGCGGGCGGCATCACCACCCTGGAGATCACCCTGCGCACGCCCGTGGCGCGGGACGCCGCGAAGGCGATCATGGCCGAGGTGCCGGAGGCGGTGGTGGGGCTCGGCACCGTCCTGACCCCGGCCGACCTCGAGACCGCGCACGATCTCGGCGCCCGCTTCGCGCTGAGCCCCGGGGCGACGCCGGAGCTGCTGCGGGCGGCCTCGCAGAGCGACATGGTGTTCATGCCTGGCATCGCCACGCCCTCCGACCTGATGCAGGTGCTCGCCGCCGGCTTCACCGTGGCGAAGTTCTTCCCCGCCGTGCCGGCCGGCGGCATGGCGGCGTTGAAGGCGCTGGGCGGCCCCTTCCCGCAGGCCCGCTTCTGCCCGACCGGTGGCATCGGCGAGGCCGATGCGAAGGCCTGGCTCGCCCTGCCGAACGTCGCGGCGGTGGGCGGCTCGTGGCTGGCGCCGGAGGCCGAAATCCGCGCCGGCAACTTCTCCGCCATCACCGAGCGGGCGCGGCGCACCCTCGCGGCCTTGCGCTAACGCGCCCGAACCGTGCCTGCGCCGCCACGGTGTGGCGCGGGCACAACGCCGCCTTCGCAACCGCGAAGCTCGGCCGGATTTAAGCTTGGCTTTGGAACGTGGGCGTTTACGGCTTGGCCATTGGTTCCGCCGTACGGTGCCGGTCGCGTTCGCACCGTCCTCAGCCCTGCGCTCATCCCATCCAAGAGGCTTTCATGCGCCGCTTCGTCCCCGCCCTGGCCGGGCTGGCCTGCGCCGTCACCGCCTGGGCGGCGCCCGCCGCCGCCTACGAGATCGACCCGCTCACCCGCCAGCCCCTGGACCAGCCCCTCACCGTCACGGTACGGGCGCCTGCCGCCGCTGCCGCGGCCGTCGATCCCCTCGATGCCACGGTGCCGAAGATGAGCCCGATCGCGCGCGAGACGGTGGCCTATTCCGGCCCCTACGGCGCCGGCACCATCGTGGTCTCGACCGCCGAGCGCCGCCTCTACTACGTGCTCGGCAACGGCCAGGCCCTGCGCTACGGCGTCGGCGTCGGCCGCCCGGGCTTCACCTGGGGCGGCGTGCAGACCATCTCGATGAAGCGCGAGTGGCCCGACTGGCGCCCGCCGGCCCAGATGATCCGCCGCCGGCCCGACCTGCCGCGCTACATGAAGGGCGGCCCGGAGAACCCGCTCGGCGCCCGCGCGATGTATCTCGGCGGCTCGCTCTACCGCATCCACGGCTCCAACGAGCCCGAGACCATCGGCACCGCCGTCTCCTCCGGCTGCATCCGGATGACCAACGACGACGTGATGGATCTCTACACCCGCGCCAAGGTCGGCACGAAGGTGATCGTGCAGCGCTGAGTGGGGCGGGCACGATCCTGATGTCTGGAGAGGCCGGCACATGCCGGCCTTTTTGGTATCGACTTGGACGAAATGCTTTAAAAACGTGGCGCGTGATCCCCTCTCCCGTGTGGGAGAGGGGATCACGCGAACTATCTCAGCACGTGAGATGTGCACCCTGAGCGGCGGCGCCAGCCCGCGCGGCAAAGCGACCGGCTCCCGCGGCGGGCTTCCGGTTCGGCGAAGAACCTGCACGGATCGGCACCTCGTCGAGATTGCGCCGGCGCGGACTCGACCATGCAAGAGAAGACTCTTGCTGCCCCGAGACAAAACCGGAGAATTTCGTTATCGCGGCCGCCATGACCGCGTGACGCGGCGCGCCCATCGCCTGAGAGGCCCCGATGTCGAACCCCGCCGCCCCGCTGACCGGGCTCACCGTCGCCGCGCCGACCGGAACCGGCAACGTGCTGCGCCTCGCGACCGCGCAGGCGCTCGCCGGGGCCAACGCGGTCGTGGTCTACGCCACCGGCGCCGTCATCGGCAGCCAGCTGGCGCCGGACCCGGCGCTCGCCACCCTGCCAGTCTCGATCTTCGTCGTCGGCATGGCGGCCTGCACCCTGCCGGCCGGGCGCATCGCCCGGGCCTATGGCCGCCGCGCCGCGTTCCTCACCGGCACTGCTTGCGGCATGCTCGTCGGGCTCCTGGCGGCGCTCGCGGTCGTGCTCTCCTGGTTCTGGCTCTTCTGCGCCGCGACCTTCTTCGGCGGCGCCTACGCGGCCGTGGTGCTGTCGTTCCGATTCGCCGCCGCCGACTGCGTCGCGCCGGAGCGCCGGCCGCGGGCGCTCTCCGCCGTCATGGCGGGCGGGGTTTTTGCCGGGATCATCGGGCCGCAGCTCGTCAGCCACACCATGGGCCTGTGGCCCTCGCACCTCTTCGCCGCCACCTTCCTGGCGCAAGGAGCGGTGGCGGCGCTCTCGGCGGTGGTGCTCGCCGGCGTGCGGCTGCCAAGCCCCACCGCGGCGGACCTCTCCGGCGGGCGTCCGCTCGGCCTGATCGCCCGCCAGCCCCGCTTCGTCACCGCGGTCGTGTGCGGGGTGGTGTCGTACCTGCTGATGAACTTCCTGATGACCGCGGCGCCGCTCGCGATGCACCTGTGCGGGCTGACGCAGGACGATGCCAATCTCGGCCTGCAATGGCACGTCATCGCGATGTATGCCCCGAGCTTCTTCACCGGCCGGCTGATCGCGCGCTTCGGCGCGCCCAACGTCGTGGCGGCCGGGCTCGCCCTCACCGCCGCCGCCGCGACCGTCGGCCTGTCGGGCCTGGACCTGGCCCATTTCTGGACGTTCCTGATCCTGCTCGGGCTCGGCTGGAACTTCGGCTTCGTCGGCGCCTCCGCGATGGTGCTCGACTGCCACCGCCCGGAGGAGCGGACCCGGGTCCAGTCGCTCAACGACTTCTTGGTGTTCGGCACGATGGCGGTCGGCTCGTTCTCCTCCGGCGGCCTGCTCGCGCGCTACGGCTGGGACGTGGTCTTGTGGGTGTCGTTCGCGCCGCTCGTCGTCGCGGTGGCGGCGCTCGCCGTCGCTGCGGCATCGCGGCCCGCCCGCATGGCGGCGTGACGCATCAGCGCCGCCGCGCCGGCTCCCGGCTCAGGCCCCTTGCCGCCAGCTCCTCCTCGTAGCGGGCAAAGCGCGTCGCCTGCTCCGCGCCGAGGCGGCGCAGGAAGTCGAAGGCGTAGATCCCGGTATCGTGCATGTCGTCGAAGGCGAGCTTGACGGCGTAGTTGCCGACGGGCGCCACCGACAGGATCTGGACCTCGCGCTTGCCGCCGAGCCACTTGCGCTCGGACGGCGCGTGGCCCTGCACCTCGGCCGAGGGGCTCTCGACCCGCAGGTACTCCGCCGGCAGGGCGTAGGCCGCGCCGCTCGCGAAGGCGACATGGAGGGTGCGCTTGTCGCGCGACAGCCGGATCTCGGTCGGCCAATCGGCCTGGTCTGCGGCCTGGTCTGTCATGGCTGCATCTCCCTGCTCCTCAGGCACAACTTGCCCGCCATCCCGGGAGCGCTCATATGCAGGCTGGCATCTGGCCGCCAGAGCCCGAGTCCCGAGGATTGTGAATCGCATGTGGGGTCCCCGTACCGACGAACCGACGCCGGCGGTCGCCGTGCCGGCGCGGCCGGCGCCGCTGATCGATCCGTTCCAGCGCGCGATCACCTACCTGCGGGTCTCGGTGACCGACCGCTGCGACCTGCGCTGCGTCTACTGCATGTCCGAGGACATGACGTTCCTGCCCAAGCGCGACCTGCTCACGCTGGAGGAACTGGACCGGGTCTGCTCGGTCTTCGTCGCCCACGGCGTCCGGAAGCTGCGCATCACCGGCGGCGAGCCGCTGGTGCGCCGCGACATCATGCGGCTCTTTCGCAACCTCTCGCGCCATCTCGAATCCGGCGCGCTCGAGGAGATGACGCTCACCACCAACGGCACGCGCCTGCGCCAGCACGCCGCCGAGCTGGCGGCGCTCGGCATGCGCCGGATCAACGTCTCGCTCGACACCCTCGACCCGGACAAGTTCCGGGCGATCACCCGGCGCGGCGACCTGCCCACGGTGCTCGACGGCATCGCGGCGGCGCGCGAGGCCGGGATGAAGGTCAAGATCAACGCCGTGGCGCTGAAAGGCGTCAACGAGGACGAGATCCCCGGCATGCTCGACTGGGCCCACGGGCTCGGCATGGAGATGACGCTGATCGAGGTGATGCCCCTCGGCGACATCGAGCCCGACCGCGTCGACCAGTT
Source organism: Methylobacterium nonmethylotrophicum (assembly GCF_004745635.1). Taxonomy (GTDB): domain Bacteria; phylum Pseudomonadota; class Alphaproteobacteria; order Rhizobiales; family Beijerinckiaceae; genus Methylobacterium; species Methylobacterium nonmethylotrophicum. The sequence goes on from NZ_SRLB01000008.1 coordinate 133,045, forward strand.
CCTGCCGCTCTCGGTGGTGCGCGAGCGCCTGTCGGAGCGCTACAGCCTCACCCCGCTGCCCGACCGCACCGGGGGCCCGGCCCGCTACGTGCGGGTGGAGGAGACCGGCGGGCGGCTCGGCTTCATCACGCCGCTCACCCATAATTTCTGCGAGAGCTGCAACCGGGTGCGCCTGACCTGCACCGGCCAGCTCTACATGTGTCTCGGCCAGGAGGACGCCGCCGACCTGCGGGCGGCGCTCCGCGCCTCGCCGGACGACGCCGTGGTGGCCGAGGCGATCGCGGAGGCGATCAGCCGCAAGCCGAAGGGCCACGACTTCGTCATCGCCCGCGCGGCAAAGCCCGCGGTGCCGCGCCACATGAGCACGACGGGGGGCTGACCCTCAGATCCGGAACGCCATCCGCAAGGCCCCCCAGTGCCGGCCGTGGACGCGGATCGGGCATGAGACCTCGCGAAGCGGCGGGCGGCCGGAATCGTCCTGCGGGCAGGCCTGGACCAGGAAGGCCCGGGTCGAGCGGGCGGCGGACAGCCCGATGCGGTCGTCGTAGAGCCGGCGCTGGCGGGCGTGGAGCGCGTTCCAGGCCGGCTCGCCGGTCCGCGGCGCCTGGGCCTGGGCGCGGTTGTGCACCGGGGCGTAGCCGTTGCGGTCGACCGCGATGCAGAACGCGGTGCGGGGATCGGCGAGCAGCAGCGGCTCGAGGATCGGCGGCAGGATGTCCTCGAGGACCGGCACGGCGGCGGTGAGGTAGTGCGGCGGCTCGATTCCGGCGACCGGGCGGTAGGTGGTGTCGAACAGGGCCTCGCGCGCGAGCCGGCCCGCGCTCACCGCCTGCTCCAGGGCCGCCGCCACCGCCCCGGCCCCGCCCGTCGCCGCCGCGATCAGCGGCCGGTTCTCCTCCTCGACCGCCACCAGAGCGTCGCGCATCCGGGCCTCGGAGGCCGGATCCAGGAGGGCGCAGTGGAGCCCGCGCGGGCTCGCGCCGACGACCTGCACCTGCAGCCGGCCGATGCCGCGCACGTCGAGGGACAGGCGCGCGCCGGGGGATGGGCCGCAGCCCTCCGGCGGGCAGAGGAGCAGCCCGCCCCGGCCGAGATCGAGCACGCGCCCGACGCCCCAGTTGCCGACCCGCACCGCGAGGTCGACCGGGTAGCGGTCGTGCACCCGCCGGTCGCCGATCTCCGCCTGGCGCAACGCGGTAACGGTGCGTCCGGCGAGACCCCCGGCGAGGCTGGCGACGCCGGCGCCCACGGATTCGGCACTCTCCAGGCACCGGGTCGCGCCGCCGGCAGCGGCGAGCGCCGTCGCGGCGTCCCGCCCGAGGCCGCCGGCGCAAGCGGCGAGATCCCGTGCCTCCCCGGCGAGCCGGCGGGCGCGCGCGGCCTGGGCCTCGGCCGCCGCCCCGGTCGTCGCGAAGGCGGGACGCAGGCAGGCGAGCGAGGCCGCGACGGCGGCCGTCGCCGCCCCGCCGGGGCCGGAGAGGCGGCGGCTGACAATGCGCATCTCCTCCACCGCCCGGGCGGCATCGCCCGACAGGAGCTTGACCTCCTGCGCCATCTGCCAGAGCGGCCCACCCGACGCGCCGGCCCGGGCGGCCTCGACGGTGGCGGAGAGCGCCAGCCGGTTGGCCTGGCGCGCCAGGGTCGCCATCGCCTCGACGGCGCGGGCGGCATCCTGGGCGGCGGAGGCCCATTCGGCCTCGAGGATCCGGCTCTGGGCGTCGGCGCGCTCGACGTGGCGGCCGGCCTGGACCAGCACGCCGGCGAGGCTGCCGGCCTCCTCGGCAAGCGTGTCGGCGCCGGCGCCGAGGCTGCGGCCCTGCGCGCCGGCCCGGTCGGTCCCCTCCGCCAGGGCGTCGAGGCCGCGGGTCAGGGTGGCGGCCTCGGCGGCCGCGGCGGCGGTCTCCGCGCAGCCGTCCCGGGCCGCGACCGCCAGGGCGCGGGCGGCCCGGACCAGATCCGCCTCGACCCGGTCGACGGCGTCGCGCCCGGCCCGGGCCGCATCGCGGTCCGGGCCCTCCGCCTCCGGTCCCGCACCAGGGAGCGGCAGCAGGATCTCGACCGCATCCGTGCGGTCGCGAGGCGGGTGGGGCGGGCGGAAGCTCAGGCGCATGACCGGATCAGAACGCGGTGCGCCTAAGGGACCGTTAACCCTGACGAAACCTTGACGTCGCAGAGCGCGGGCGAGTTGCGCCGGCAGGCGTGGCCGTGGCAGGGTCGGCGCCGTCGATAGCGCCCCTTCCCAACACAGGGCTGGCCGGGGACGAGGCGCAGGATCCCCACTCTCCAGGCGATGCCGGGCTTGCCCGGTATCGCTGCAAGGTGTGGGAGAGGGGCCGGGGGATCGAAGATCCCACGTGAGGGTGACACGCTGCAGTGTGAAGCTCAGGCCGTTGTGCTGACAGCGGAACGGTTCAGACCTCGTGCGGCACCGTCTCCACCCTCCCCCCTACCCCTCTCCCAAACGGGGGAGGGGATCCCGCGCCTTCTTCTTGAACCGAAGCGTCCCCGGACGGCCCTTCATCCCACGAGAGATCGCCGCCGGATGAGCCGCCTGCTCTCCCGCCTCCTGCTCCTGTCGCTGCTGGCGGCCGCCCGGCCCGCCCTCGCGGAGCCGACCCCTTCTCCGCTGCCCGCCCCGGTGCGCATCGCCACCGAGGGCGGCCATCCGCCGTTCAACTACGTCGAGGACGGCAAGCCGGCGGGGTTCGAGGTCGAGCTCGCCCAGGCCCTGTGCCAGGAGGCGGAGCTCACCTGCACGATCGTGCTCCACCAGTGGGACGGCATCATCAAGGGCCTGGAGGCCGGCGAGTACGACGCCATCATGGCGTCGATGGCGATCACCCCGAAGCGGGCCGCCCGCATCGCCTTCACGAAGCCCTACTACCGGATCCCCTTCGCCTACGTGGCGCGCCGCGACACGGCGCTGCCGGCCCCGAGCCCGGCGACCCTGCGTGGGCGGGCGGTCGGCGTGGCGGCGCACGGGCCGCAGGTCGCCTATCTCGAGCAGCGGGTCCCGGGGGCCGACATCCGCACCTTCGACAGCCTGGCGGACGCGACCCTCGACCTCCGGGCGGGCCGCGTCGACGTCGTGCTGGGCGACAAGCTCGACCTCGCGACCTTCCTGGGCAAGCCCGAGGGCGGGGCCTGCTGCCGCTTCGCCGGCGACGTGCCGGCGGGCGAGCCGCTCCTCGGCGAGGGCGTCGGCATCGGCCTGCGCAAGGGCGACCGCGACCTGCGCGAGGCCTTCGAGCGGGCGCTCGCGGCGCTCGTCGCGGATGGCCGCTACGACCGCATCCGGGCGAAGTTCATCCCGTTCGACACCAAGTGAGCGCTCTCGTTTGACGGGCGTGGGGGCGGCTCACTACACCGGGGGCCGACCGCCGCAGAATAACGGCGAGGGAGGGTTTACCGCATGGCACAGGTCGCGTTTCTGGGTCTCGGCGTGATGGGTGGTCCGATGGCCCGCCACCTCGCCGCCAAGGGCCACCAGGTCACGGTCTACAACCGCACCAAGGCGAAGGCCGATGCCTGGGTGAGCGCCCATGGTGGCAAGGCCGCGGCGACACCCCGGGAGGCGGCGGAGGGCCAGGAGATCGTCTTCGCCTGCGTCGGCAACGACGACGACCTGCGGCAGGTCACGACCGGCCCGGACGGCGCCTTTTCGGCGATGAGCAGGGGCACGGTCTTCGTCGACCACACCACCGCCTCGGCGGAGGTGGCCCGCGAGCTCGCGGTCGCCGCCGAGAAGGGCGGGTTCGGCTTCATCGACGCCCCGGTCTCCGGCGGCCAGGCCGGCGCCGAGAACGGCGTGCTCACCGTGATGTGCGGCGGTGACGCCGATACCTTCGCGCGCGTCGAGCCGGTGATCGCGGCTTACGCCCGCGCCTGCCGCCTGCTCGGCCCGGTCGGGGCCGGCCAGCTCGCCAAGATGATGAACCAGATCTGCATCGCGGGCCTGGTCCAGGGCCTGTCGGAGGCGGTGCATTTCGGCAAGCAGGCCGGGCTCGACATCGAGGCGGTGCTCGACGTGATCTCCAAGGGCGCCGCCGGCTCCTGGCAGATGGAGAACCGCGGCAAGACCATGAACGAGGGCAAGTTCGATTTCGGCTTCGCCGTCGACTGGATGCGCAAGGACCTGTCGATCGTGCTCTCCGAGGCCCGCCGCAACAAGGCGAAACTGCCGGTGACGGCGCTCGTCGACCAGTTCTACGCCGAGGTGCAGAGCCTGGGCGGCGGCCGCTGGGACACGTCGAGCCTGATCGCCCGGCTGGAGAAGTGATAGCGCGATCGATATCGCGCTCCCGACATCAAGGCGAAGCTCTCTCCCCTCTCCCGTTTGGGAGAGGGGATCCCGCGCAATCTAGTTCTTAGTCAGCGCTGGCAGGTTCACCCCGACTTCCCCACCAAGCAGCTCACCGCCTTGCGCCAGCCGGCGAGCCGGCGCTCGCGGATGCTCGGCTCCATCGCCGGGGCGAAGCGGCGCTCCAGGCGCCAGTGGTCGGCGAAGTGCTCGGGCTCCGGGTAGAGGCCGCAGGCGAGGCCGGCGAGGTAGGCGGCGCCGAGTGCCGTCGTCTCCTTCACCTCGGGCCGGTCGACCGGGGCAGCGAGGAGATCCGCGAGGCGCTGCATCGTCCAGTCGGAGGCGACCATGCCGCCGTCGACCCGCAGCACCGTGGCGCTCCCCTCCCCGTCCGGCCAGTCGGCCCGCATGGCGGCGAGCAGGTCGGCGGTCTGGTAGCACACGCTCTCGAGGGCTGCGCGGGCCAGTTCCGCAGGTCCCGTGCCGCGGGTCAGCCCGAACAGGGCGCCGCGGGCGTCGGGCTCCCAGTAGGGCGCGCCGAGGCCGACGAAGGCCGGCACCAGGTAGACGTCCTGCGCCGGATCGGCCCGCTCGGCGAGCGCGCCGGTCTCGGCGGCCGAATCGATCACCCCGAGCCCGTCGCGCAGCCACTGCACCGCCGCGCCGGCGACGAAGATCGAGCCTTCCAGCGCGTAGGTGCGCCGGCCGTTGAGCTGGTAGGCGATGGTGGTGAGGAGCTTGTTCTTCGAGGTCACCGGCTGGGTGCCGGTGTTGAGGAGGGCGAAGCAGCCGGTGCCGTAGGTCGACTTGACCATGCCGGGCCGGAAGCAGGCCTGGCCGACGGTCGCCGCCTGCTGGTCGCCGGCGACGCCCCGGATCGGGATCGCGGCGCCGAACAGCTCCGGGTCGGTGGTGCCGAAATCGCCCGAGGAATCGCGCACCTGCGGCAGCATCGAGGCCGGCACGCCCAGCAGCCCCATCAGTTCGTCGTCCCAGGCGCCGCGGTGGATGTCGAAGAGCAGCGTGCGCGAGGCGTTGGTGGCGTCGGTGACGTGCAGCCGCCCGCCGGTGAGCCGCCAGAGGAGGTACGAATCGACGGTGCCGAAGGCGAGCTCGCCGGCCTCCGCCCGGGCCCGGGCGCCCGGCACGTTGTCGAGGATCCACGCGATCTTGGTGCCGGAGAAGTAGGGGTCGAGGATCAGGCCGGTCTTCGCGGTCACCATCGGCTCATGGCCCGCCTCCTTCAGCCGCGCGCAGATCCCGGCCGAGCGTCGGTCCTGCCAGACGATGGCGCGGTGCACCGCCTCGCCGGTGCGCCTGTCCCAGACCAGCGTCGTCTCGCGCTGGTTGGTGATGCCGATCGCCGCCACGTCCCGCGCCGTCACCCCGGCCTGCTTCATCGCCGCCCGGCAGGTCTCGAGCGTCGTGCGCCACAGGTCCTCCGGCTCGTGCTCGACCCAGCCCGAGGCCGGGAAGTGCTGCGGGAACTCGGCCTGGGCGAGGCCGGCGATCGAGGTGTCGGTGCGGAACAGCAGGGCGCGCGAGGAGGTGGTGCCCTGATCGATGGCGAGGATGAGGGAGGACATCGGAGGCTCTCTCACGCGGTTGCGGCGTGTCTAGAGGGGTGGCGGCTCCAGCGTGGCGAGGCCGAGGGAGGCGGCCGCCCGGCCGAGCCGCGCGTCGAAGGTCGCGAAGGGCAGGCCGGTGACCTGCAGGAGCGCGAGGTGCAGGGCGTCCGGCCCGCGCACGCCGAGGGCAGCGTCCTCGACGATGGTGCGGGCGATGGCGAAAATCTGGCGAGTGATGGTCAGCGGGCGGGCGCGGGCCTCACACCAAGCGTCGAACTCGCCGTTGATTGTGCGTGCCCGGGCATCGTCGAGGACACGTTCTCTGACCAAGCGTGAGATCGTTGCAGAGAATTCCAGAACAACGAGGTCCGATACGACCGGGTCGATCCCCGGTGATTCGATCCAGGCTTCGATCCGGGCACTCTGCGCCTCGCTCACGAAGACAGGCACGAGAATGTTGGTGTCGCAATAGACGCGAATCACAATCCTTCGTCCCGCATCTGTCGGATGAGGGTCGTCGAATCGAATGGTTTGAGAGGGGTGACGCGATTAGCGCGCAGGCGCTCCATCTCCTCCTTCGTCACCGGTCGCGGCTCGGCCGGAACGAGCTGGATCAGATCCTGGTCGGGACGGGTGATGATCACCTCCTCGCCCGCACTCGCCTTGGCGAGCAGCTCGGGCAGGCGGTCGAGCACGTCTTCCATCCTGTAATAGGCCATGACAACCTCCGTGGCGGCATTGGCTGCCAGGATAGCGGAATCCGGCCATCCGCGCGAAGGAGAGCCGGGGCGTCACGGCCCCGGCTCCCGCAAGGTCAGCTGCGCTTCGGGGGCGAGGCCGGCCAGCTCTTGATCAGGGTGTCGTAGTCGACCGTCTCGCCCTTCGGCTTCTCGTCGGCGAGCTTGCGCTGCGGCGCCAGCGTGCCGTCCTTCTTGGCCTGCTCGTACCAGTTCTCGGCCGAGGTCTTCGGGTTCAGCTTCGGGCCGCAATCGCCCTGGACCTTCGAGCGCTCGAGACGGGCCATCACGTCGTCCTGGGCCGCCGCGAGGGCGTCCATGGCCGCCTGCGGGGTCTTGGCGCCCGAGGAGGCGTCACCGATGTTCTGCCACCACAGCTGCGCGAGCTTGGGATAGTCCGGCACGTTCACGCCGGTCGGGGTCCACTGCGTGCGGGCCGGCGAGCGGTAGAACTCGACCAGGCCGCCGAGCTTCGGCGCCCGCTCGGTGAAGGACTTGTCCCAGATGTCGCTCTCGCGGATGAAGGTGAGGCCGACATGGCTCTTCTTCAGGCTGACCGACTTCGAGACGATGAACTGCTGGTAGAGCCAGGCCGCCTTGCGCCGATCGAGGGGCGTCGACTTCAAGAGGGTGAGCGAGCCGGCATCCTGGTAGCCGAGCTTCATCCCGTCCTTCCAGTACGGGCCCTTGGGCGAGGGCGCCATGCGCCACTTCGGCGTGCCGTCCTGGTTCATCACCGGGAGACCCGGCTTCACCATGTCGGCCGTGAAGGCGGTGTACCAGAACATCTGCTGGGCGATGTTGCCCTGCGACGGCACCGGGCCCGACTCCGAGAAGGTCATGCCGGCCGCCTGCGGCGGGGCATACTTCTTCAGCCAGTCGACGTACTTGGTGACCGAGTAGACCGCGGCCGGCCCGTTGGTGTCGCCGCCGCGCTCGATCGAGGAGCCGACCGGGCGGCAGCCCTCCATGCGGATGCCCCACTCGTCGACCGGCTTGCCGTTCGGGATGCCCTTGTCGCCGTTGCCGGCCATCGACAGCCACGCGTCGGTGAACCGCCAGCCGAGCGACGGATCCTTCTTGCCATAGTCCATGTGGCCATAGACCTTGACGCCGTCGATCTCCTTCACGTCGTTGGTGAAGAAGTCGGCGATGTCCTCGTAGGCCGACCAGTTGACCGGCACGCCGAGCTCGTAGCCGTACTTGGCCTTGAACTTCTGCTTGAGGTCGGCCCGGGTAAACCAGTCGTACCGGAACCAGTACAGGTTGGCGAATTGCTGGTCGGGCAGCTGGTAGAGCTTGCCATCCGGGGCGGTGCCGAAGGAGCGGCCGATGAAGTCCTCGAGGTCGAGGGTCGGCAGGGTGACGTCCTTGCCCTCGCCCTTCATGAAGTCGGAGAGCGCGACGGTCTGGCCGTAGCGGAAATGGGTGCCGACGAGGTCGGAATCGTTGATCCAGCCGTCGTAGATGTTCTTGCCCGACTGCATCTGGGTCTGGATCTTCTCCACCACGTCGCCCTCCTGCAGGAGGTCGTGGCGCACCTTGATCCCGGTGATCTCGGTGAAGGCCTTCGCCAGCGTGCGGGCCTCGTATTCGTGGGTGGTGATGGTCTCGGAGACGAAGTTGATCTCCATGCCGGCGAAGGGCTTCGCCGCATCGACGAACCACTGCATCTCCTTGAGCTGCTCCTCCTTCGACAGGGTCGAGGGCTGGAACTCGGTGTCGACCCAGCGCTTGGCCTCCTCCATGCCGGCGAAGGCCTGGCCGGCGGCGAGGCACAAAGCGAGGGCGCTCGCGGTCTTCAGCAATCCGTGGCGTGTCATCCTGGTTGTCCTCCCTCTGGTGGTGACGAAAGCCCGCCTGGTGCCGGCTGGCTGCCGGACGTGGCGACGGACTTTTTCAGGCGAAGCGGAACATCACCGCTCCGTAAACGAGCGAGAGCGCGAGCGCCCATTCGAGGCTCGGGCCGACGAGGCCGAGCCAGGCGAGGTTGATGAAGGCGGCCCCGACCAGCGTCAGGAAGAGCCGGTCGCCGCGGGTGGTGGGGATCCGCAGGATCCCGACCTGCTCGGTCTCGGGGCGCCAGACGGCGAGCGCCGTCATCAGGGCGAGCAGGCCGGCGATGACCGCGAAGAAGAGCGCGGTCTGCCAGGTCCAGGCCATCCAGGCGAAATCAAGCATCGGACTGGCTCCCCGATCACACCCGCCCGAGGGCGAAGCCCTTGGCGATGTAGTTGCGCACGAACCAGATCACGAGGGCACCCGGCACGATGGTGAGCACGCCCGCCGCCGCGAGCAGGCCCCAATCCATGCCGGCGGCCGAGACCGTGCGGGTCATGGTGGCGGCGATGGGCTTGGCGTCGACCGAGGTGAGCGTGCGGGCGAGCAGCAATTCGACCCAGGAGAACATGAAGCAGAAGAAGGCGGCGACGCCGATGCCCGACGCGATCAGCGGCATGAAGATCTTCACGAAGAAGCGCGGGAACGAGTAGCCGTCGATCGCCGCGGTCTCGTCGATCTCGCGGGGCACGCCGGACATGAAGCCTTCGAGAATCCAGACCGCCAGCGGCACGTTGAACAGGCAGTGGGCGAGCGCCACGGCCCAGGGCGTGTCGAACAGGCCGACCGCCGAGTAGAGGTTGAAGAACGGCAGCGCGAACACCGCTGGCGGCGCCATCCGGTTCGACAGCAGCCAGAAGAACAGGTGCTTGTCGCCGATGAAGCTGTAGCGCGAGAAGGCGTAGGCCGCCGGCAAAGCCAGCCCGATCGACAGCACGGTGTTGATCGCCACGTAGGACAGCGAGTTCAGGTAGCCGCCGTACCAGCTCGGATCGGTGAAGATCCGGATGTAGTTGTCGAACGTGATGGCATGAGGCCAGAGCGTCATGCTCGCGTTGATTTCCTGGTTGGTCTTCAGGCTCATGTTCACGAGCCAGTAGATCGGCACCATCAGGAACAGGAGATAGAGCGTCATCACGACGTGGCGCGGGCGCATCAAGCGGCCCTCCGGTCGAGCGGGATGGAGGTGGCGGGGGGCAGGCTGCCGGCGGCGGCGGCATCCGCCGGGTCGCTCTCGGTCAGCACCGTGCGGTTGCCGGCATCCACATTGGTCATCACGGTGTAGAACACCCAGCAGACGCTCAGGATGATCAGGTTGTAGACCAGCGACATCGCCGCCGCCCGGCCGAGGTCGAACTGCCCGAGCGCCAGCTTGACGAGGTCGATCGACAGGAAGGTCGTGGCGTTGCCGGGCCCGCCGCCGGTGAGCACGAAGGGCTCGGTGTAGATCATGAACGAGTCCATGAAGCGCAAAAGCACGGCGATCAGCAGGACGCGGCGCATCTTCGGCAGCTGGATGGTGCGGAAGATCGCCCACTGGCTCGCCCCGTCGATGCGGGCGGCCTGGTAATAGGCGTCGGGGATCGACTTCAGGCCGGCATAGCACAGGAGCGCGACGAGGCTCGTCCAGTGCCAGACGTCCATGGTCACGATGGTGACCCAGGCGGCGAGCGCGCTGCCGGCGTAATTGTAGTCGAGGCCGAGCCGGTTGAGGGTGGAGCCGAGGAGGCCGATGTCGCTGCGGGCGAAGACCTGCCAGATCGTGCCGACGACGTTCCACGGGATCAGCAGCGGCAGCGCCATCAGCACGAGGCAGAAGGCGACCCCGCGCCCCTCCCGGGGCATCGAGAGGGCCACCGCGATGCCGAGCGGCACCTCGATCGCCAGGATGATCGCGGAGAAGAGCAGGTTGCGCCACAGCGAGTCGAAGAAGCGCTCGCCGAACTGGCTCGACGGGTCGAGCAGTTCCTGGAACCAGCCGATGCCGTTCCAGAAGAACTGGTTGTTGCCGAAGGTGTCCTGCACCGAGTAGTTGACCACCGTCATCAGCGGCAGCACCGCCGAGAAGGCGACGACGGCGAAGACCGGCAGGACGAGGAGCCAGGCCTTCTGGTTGACGGTCTTGGTCATGCGGCCTCCCCGGGCACCAGGGCGCCGTCGGCGTAGATGTGGATCTGGCGCGGATCGAGGGTGAGCGCCGCCTCGGCTCCGTCGAGGCTCTGGCCCTCCGCCACCGTGGCGACGAGGGGCCGGCCGCCGAGCTCGACCCGCGCGAGGCGCTGGCGGCCGATATCGTCGATGCGCCGCACCTGCACCGGCAGGCCGAGGCCCTTGGGGGCGAGGTGGACGTATTCCGGCCTGACGCCCAGCTCGATCCGCTTGCCCGTGGGCAGGTCGGGGTAGTGGCGGGCGAGCGGGATGGCGTGGCCCTCGATCGTCGCGGTCGCGCCCACAACCTGAGCAGGCAGCAGGTTCATGCCCGGCGAGCCGATGAAGTGGCCGACGAAGGTGTGGGCCGGGCGCTCGAACAGCTCGTCCGGGGTCCCGGTCTGCACCACCGCGCCGTCATGCATCACCACCACCGTGTCGGCGAAGGTCAGCGCCTCGGTCTGGTCGTGGGTGACGTAGATCATCGTCAGGTCGAGCTTGCGGTGCAGCTCCTTCAAGGTGGAGCGCAGCTGCCATTTGAGGTGCGGGTCGATGACGGTGAGCGGCTCGTCGAACAGGATCGCCGCCACGTCCGGGCGCACGAGGCCGCGGCCGAGCGAGATCTTCTGCTTCATGTCCGCCGTCAGGTTGTTGGCGCGGCGGTCGAGCACCCGGGTGAGGTCGAGGAGGCCGGCGATCTCCTCCACCCGCGACCGGATGGTGGCGGGGGCGACGCGCCGGTTCCTGAGCGGGAAGGCCAGGTTCTCCCGCACCGTCATGGTGTCGTAGACGACCGGGAACTGGAACACCTGGGCGATGTTGCGCCCCTCGGTCGGCACCGTGGTGACGTCGCGGTCGTCGAACAGGATGCGGCCGCGGGTCGGGACCACCAGCCCGGAGATGATGTTGAGCAAGGTGGACTTGCCGCAGCCGGACGGACCGAGCAGCGCGTAGGCGCCGCCCTGGCGCCAGACGTGGTCGATTTCCTTCAACGCGTAGTCCTGCGGCCCTTGCGGGTTCGGGCCGTAGGCATGGGCGAGGTGGTCGAGGGTGATGCGGGCCATGGATCCCCTCCGTGTCAGGCCGCCGCCGGCAGGTCGAGGGCGGCCGTGCGGCCGGATCCGTCGAACACCAGGGCGTGGCGGGGGTCGAGCCAGGCGGTCACCGCCGTGCCGGGCTCCAGCCGGCGCACGCCGGGCACGAGCGCGATCAGGCGGCTCTCGCCGGCATCGATATGGACGAAGCTCTCCGAGCCGGTGATCTCGGCGACCGAGACGGTGGCGGGGAGCGCGATCGCCTCGCCCGGCAGGGGATCGAGGGCGAGGTGATGGGCGCGAAAGCCGATCGTGTAGGCGCCGTCCGGCACGGTCGCGAGCGTTCCGGTCGCCCGGACCTGGCCGCCGGTCGGCAGGGTGACCCGGCCGCCGGCCTTCACGACGCTGAGCGTGTTGAGCGGCGGGTCCGAGAAGACCTTGGCGGTGACGAGGTCGTCGGGCCGGCGGTAGACGTCGGGCGTCGGGCCCACCTGCGTGACGCGGCCCTGGTGCAGGGTGGCGGTGCGCCCGCCGAGCATCAGCGCCTCGGCCGGCTCGGTGGTGGCGTAGACGAAGATCGCGCCGGTCGCCGCGAAGATGCGCGGCAATTCCTCGCGCAGTTCCTCGCGCAGCTTGTAGTCGAGATTCGCCAGCGGCTCGTCCATCAGCACGAGGTCGGCGCGCTTGCACAAGGCGCGTGCGATGGCGGTGCGCTGCTGCTGGCCGCCGGAGAGTTCGAGGGGCTTGCGCTTGAGATAGGGTTCGAGCCGCAGCAGTCCCGCCGCCTCGCGCACCCGCGCCTCGATCTCGGCCTTCGCGACGCCGGCGACCCGCATCGGCGAGGCGATGTTCTCGTAGACCGAGAGGGACGGGTAGTTGATGAACTGCTGGTAGACCATCGCGACGTTGCGGCGCTGCACCGGCAGGCCGGTCACGTCCTTGCCGTCGGCGATGATCCGGCCCTCGCTCGGCGCCTCGAGCCCGGCCATCAGGCGCATCAAAGTGGTCTTGCCGGCGAGCGTCTGGCCGAGCAGCACGTTGAGCGAGCCCTTCGGCAAGGCGAGGCTGACGTCGCGGATATGCGTCTCGGGCCCGACCCGCTTGGTGACGCTCTCCAGGATCAGGGTCATGGCGCCCTCCCGTCTCTTCTTGTCAGGCCGCGTTGGGCGCGGCGGCGGCGCGGCGCATGAAGTCGTCGAGGGCCGAGGCCTCGGCCGGCGTGACCCTAAGGCCGAGCTTCGAGCGGCGCCAGAGCACATCGTCGGCGGACGAGGCCCATTCGCGGCGCATCAGGTGGCGCACCTCGCGCTCGGTGAGGTCGGCCCCGAAGAGCCGGCCGAGATCGGCCATCGAGCGGGCGCCGCTCAGGATCTCCCGCGCCTCGGTGCCGTAGGCCCGCACCAGCCGGGCGATCAGCACCTCGGGCAGGCCGGGGTGCTGGCGCGTCAGCCCGGCCACCACGTCGTCGTAGCTCTCCTTGGGAAAGTTGCCGCCCGGCAGGGTGGCACCCGACGTCCACGGGGCCTTCCTGGCCGCCGGCAGATGATCCTTGAGGCGATCGAGGGCCGATTCGGCGAGGCGGCGGTAGGTGGTGATCTTGCCGCCGAAGACCGAGAGCATCGCCGGCTGGCCCTCCGGCGCGTCGAGGGTCAGGACGTAGTCGCGGGTGGCTTCCTGGGCCTTCGAGGCGCCGTCGTCGTAGAGCGGGCGCACGCCCGAATAGGTCCACACCACCTCGTCGCGGGTCACCGGCTCGCGGAAGTATTCGCTCGCGGCGGCGCAGAGATAGGTGATCTCCTCCTCGCTCGCCCTCACGTCGGCGGGATCGCCCTTATAGTCGCGGTCGGTGGTGCCGATCAGGGTGAAGTCGCGCTCGTAGGGGATCGCGAAGATGATGCGCTGGTCGGCGTTCTGGAAGATGTAGGCGCGGTCGTGCTTGAAGAGGCGCCGCACCACGATGTGGCTGCCCTGGACGAGGCGCACGCCCTCGGTCGAGTTGGCGCGGGCGACGCCCGTGAGCACGTTCGCGACCCAGGGGCCGGCGGCGTTGACGAGGGTGCGGGCCCGCACCGTCTCGCGGGCGCCGGTCTGGCGGTCCTCCACCGTCAGCTCCCACAGCCCGGCGGCGCGGGCGGCCGTGACGACCCGGGTGCGCGGACGGATGATCGCGCCGCGCTCGGCGGCGTCGCGGGCGTTCAGCACCACGAGGCGCGAATCCTCGACCCAGCAATCCGAGTATTCGAAGCCGCGGCGAAAGCCGGGTTTCAACGGCGCGCCGGCGGGGTCGCGGGTCAGGTCGAGGGTGCGGGTGCCGGGCAGGCGCTTGCGGCCGCCGAGGTTGTCGTAAAGGAGCAGGCCGAGGCGCAGGAGCCAGCCGGGACGCAGGCCCGCATGGTGCGGCAGCACGAAGCGCAGGGGCCAAACGATGTGGGGCGCCATGCCCCACAGGACCTCGCGCTCCATCAGGGCCTCGCGCACCAGGCGGAACTCGTAATGCTCGAGGTAGCGCAGGCCGCCGTGGATCAGCTTGGTCGAGGTCGAGGAGGTGCCGCTGGCCAGGTCGTTCTGCTCGAACAGCACCACGGAGGCGCCGCGGCCCACCGCGTCGCGGGCGATGCCGCAGCCATTGATGCCGCCGCCGATCACCGCGAGGTCGAACACCCCGCGCTCGTCGCCGGGCTGCTGGCGCCTGGGGCCCAAGGCCACCTCCCTGTCGAAGCCTTTCGGCTCTTTCGTTTGCATCCTGCCGCGAATCTAACCGCGAGCGAGGGCGGACGCAAGCGAAACCGAAAGCGGGAAGGTGCGAACGAAAGCCGACAACTTTCGGTTTCGGCTACTCCGCGGCGTCGGAGGTTTCCTGCTGACCCGCCTCGACGCCCGCCTCGACCAGGACGACGCGGTGGGCCGCGCACATCTCCCGCAAGGCGCCGGAGGGCAGCGCGTCGGTGACGAAGTAGTCGAGCTCGGCGAAGTGGCCGACCCGGATCGGCGCCGAGCGTTCGAGCTTCAGCTTGTCGGCGACCAGGATCACCCGGCGGGCGTTCTCGATGATGGCGCGGGCGACCCGCACCTCGCGGTAGTCGAAGTCGAGCAGCGTGCCGTCCTCGTCGATCGCCGAGACGCCGATCACCGCGTAGTCGACCTTGAACTGGTTGATGAAGTCGACCGCCGCCGAGCCGATCACCGCCCCGTCCGCCCGCCGCACCGGCCCGCCGGCGACGATCAGGCTCATCTTCGGGTGGCGGTAGAGCAGGGTCGCCACGTTGAGGTTGTTGGTGATGACGAGCAGGTCCTCGTGGTCGCCGAGCGCGCGCGCCACCTCCTCGGTGGTGGTGCCGATGTTGATGAACAGCGAGGCGCTGTTGGGGATGAGCTTTGCCGCCGCCGCGCCGATCGCCCGCTTCTCGCCATGGGCGACGAGGCGGCGCGCCTCGTACGACACGTTCTCGACCCCGGAGGCGACCACGGCGCCGCCGTGGATGCGCGACAGGAGCCGGCTGTCGCAGAGTTCGTTCAGGTCCTTGCGGATCGTCTGCGGCGTCACCTCGAACCGTGCCGCCAGGTCCTCGACGCTGACCCGCCCGTTCAGGCGGGCGAGGGCGAGGATGTCCTGCTGGCGCTGGGAAATCTGGTCGATCACGACGCGCATGCCTTGTTCTTGCCCGCGACGGCGCGGGGACGGGCATTGTCGGGGCAAGCGGGGGCGGGTGCAATCGGGTGTGGCGGCCCGTCCCGGGCTGCGTAGGGCTGAGACGCAGGGCTAGAGAAGTACCAATTTTTGATATATGCTCGTTGTGGAGTTGATCATGGCCCGCAACACATCCGTTTCGCTCGGCGAGCATTTCACTCAGTTCATCGATCAGCAAGTTGAGGGAGGTCGATACGGCTCTGCCAGCGATGTGATTCGCGCAGGATTGCGTCTTCTCGAAGAGCGCGAAACAAAGCTTGAGGCATTGCGATCCGCCCTGATCGAAGGTGAAGCCAGCGGCGACTTTCAGGATTTCGACACTGATGCTTTCCGGCCTCCTTGCACCTGTCCAGCGGACAATAAGTGGGCATCCGCCTCTCCGCAGCCGCTCGCTGGTACCTCTCGGGCATCTGGGCCTATTCGGCCGAACGCTGGGACAAAGCGCAGGCTGACCGCTCTGGTCGCGTGATCGCGGACGGCCTTGATCGCCTTGCTAGTGGTATCGCGAAACGCCGCAGCGCCGACGAAGTCCGCCCCGGGTACTTCAAACTCGCGGTTGGCTCACATGTGATCTTCTACCGTACCAGAGAGCGCGACATGATCGAGGTCGTGCGGATCCTGCATCAGCGGATGGATTTCGAGCGCCATGTGTGAGGCGACCACATCATCAAGCGTCGTCGTAGGCGCGAAGCCCTCACACGATCCCCCCACGCCCGGTACCGCCGCCGCTCCGTCAGCTCCCGCGGCCGGGCCGGGCCCAGCTCGGCCAGCATGCCCTCCACCGCCTGCGGGCTGACCGAGAGCGCCCGGGCCGCGCTCGCCACCGTGACGAGGGGCGTGCCGACGAACAGGTCGACGAGTTGCGGCAGCCGCGAGGTCCGTCGGCGCCCGGTGCAGGCGCGCAGCATCGCCTCGCGGGCGAGCGTCAGGCGGTCGAGGTCGCGCCCGCCGCTGCGGCGGCCTCGACCGCCTCGAGGAGCCCGGCCAGGCGCTCCGGCATCGGCAGCGCCCGCGACCAGCGCGCCCGGCTGTCGCGCGGGCCGAGCGACAGGGCCGGCAGGTGGGCCCTGGCCTTGGCCCGGGCCCGCAGCAGGGCCGCCGCCGCGAGGGAGCCACGATGGCCCTCGCGCGGGCTCGGGTCGAGCACCAGCCAGGCGTCGAGGGCGATGGCCGCGGCCAGCACCGCCGGCAGGTCGCGGGTCTCGTCGAGGACCCGCCGCCAGGAGCAGACCGGATCCTCGCCTGGATCGGCGTGCGGCGCCGGCCCGCCCGATGCGAAGCCCGCGAGGGCGCGGCGGATGCGAGCCAGCAGCCGGTCGATGGCGGCGAGGTCGGGGCCGGGCGCCTCCTCGTCTTCCGGGTCGGGCCGGTTCGCCTCCGTCTCCGGAGGGAGCGACGCCGCGGGGCCGGGCCCGGCGAGGAGCGCCCAGCCGTAGGCGGAGGAGGCCCGGCCCGTCGGCGCCGCGGCGAGGCGGCGGCGGTCGGCCAGCATGGCGGCGGCGCGCCCGAGGGCGTGGGTCGCGCGACGCACGTCCATCGCCGCCTCGTGCAGCACCAGGTCCTCGAGGGCGACGAACGCGCCCTCGAGGGACAGGGCGGCCTGAGCATCGAACAGATGCGCCCGGGCACGGGCGCCGTCCGCGAGGACCGGCTCGGAGCGGGGCGAGGCGCTCGTCGAGCCGCACCAGCGCGTCGGTGGCGCTCGCCACGGGACCGGCCAAGCCGCGCCAGGCAGCCGGGAGGCGGATCGGGTCGGGATCGTAAACCATTGCGGCGGCACGATGCGGGAACTCAGGCACAACGGAAGCGCCGCTTCGCTTGGCCAACAGGGAGGCCGCGTTCGGCCCAGGGGTGAACATCCCGGCCAACCGCTCTCCTTGACGTGGGCAAATTTCCCACATACATCGGACCTCGGCCGGTCGGCGCCTCGGGACGGCATCATGGCCGAGGTGCTCCGACCAAGCCGCCCCGCCCCAATTTCGCTACCCGGGCGGCCTATCGACCCGCCCGATCCACCGGCCCACCCACCGCGACGAGGCCTCCCGTGACCCACCCGGACGCCGTGCAGGAGGCGGACGTGCGCCAGACCCCCGCCGAGACGACCCCGTCGCGCGCCATCGCTCCCCTCCCGGTCGCCGTCGGCATCACGGTGTTCCGGCCGACCCCGGCACAGGTCGCGGCCCTCTGCGCCCGGGTCGAGGCCGATCCGCGCCTGACGATCGTGTTCGACAATGGCGGCCTGCCGCCGGAGGCAGCGACGGGTCTCAAGCAGCGCGGCGCCCGGGTGCTGTCGGAGGGCCGCAACATCGGGGTCGGCGGCGCCCTCGACGCGCTGGCCCGGGCGGCAACCGCGGCGGGCGCCGCCCAGGTGCTGCTCCTCGACCAGGATGCGGAGTTCCCGCCCGGTCAGGTCGCCGCCCTCGAGGCGGCGCTGGCGCGGCTCTCGGCCTCGAGCCCGCCGCCGGCTTTGGTCGGCCCGCGGCCGGAGGCGGCGCCCGGCCGCAAGGCGCCGTCCGCTCCGCGCCGGCCGGAGATCCCCGATGACGGCTCGCTCGTGCCGGTGGAGTTCCTGGCCACCTCGGGCTCGCTCATCGATCTCGCGGCCTACGCCCGGATCGGCCCGTTCCGGAGCGACTTCTTCATCGACGGCGTCGACCTCGAATGGTGCTTCCGTGCCTGGGCCCGGGGCTATGGCTGCTGGATGGAGACGCAAACCGCCCTCCCCCACCGGGTCGGCGCCGGAGTGATCCGCTCGAGGCTCCTCGGGATCGAGATGCCGCGCCAGCCGCCCTTCCGGATGGCGGCCTACCTGCGCAACAGCATCTATGCCTGGCGGCTGCCGCACGTGCCCCGGCGCTGGTGCCTGCGCCAGGCCGCCTACCTGCCGCTCCAGGCCCTGCTCTACTGGGCCGATGCGGGCTTTCGCCCCGGCATCCTCGCGGGCCTCGCCGGCGGCGTGCTCGACGGCCTGCGCGGCCGGCTCGGCCGGCCGCGGGGATTGCCGTCGTGACCGGCATCGCCATGCCCCCCGCCCTCGACGTGGTCATCGTCAACTGGAACGGCGGCGCCCTGCTGCGGGCCTGCCTCGCCAGCCTGGCGGCGGCCGAATCCGCCCTCGGCGACGACCTGGCCCTGCGGGTCGTCGTCGTCGACAACGCCTCGACGGACGGCTCGCTCGACGATCTGCCGCTCCTGCGCCATGGCCCGGAGGTGATCGCCAATCCCGACAACCAGGGCTTCGGCCGGGCCTGCAACGCCGGGGCGGCCCGGGGCCGCGCCCCCGCGATCCTGTTCCTCAACCCCGATGCGCGGGTGACGGCCGGGAGCCTCGCGGGCGCCCACGCCGCCCTGATGGCGGATCCTGGCACCGGCATCGTCGGGGCGCGGCTCCTCGACGAGGACGGCAGGGTGCAGCGCTCCTGCGCCCGGCGGCCGACCGCCGGCTCGCTGATCGGCCAAGCGCTCCTCCTCGACCGGGCACGGCTGGTGCCCTCCCACTTCATGACCGAGTGGGACCACGGCGAGGACCGGGCGGTCGACCAGGTGATGGGCGCCTTCCTGATGATCCGCCGGCCGCTCTTCGCCTCCCTCGGCGGCTTCGACGAGCGCTTCTTCGTCTATTACGAGGATGTCGACCTCTGCGCCCGGGCCTGGGGCGCGGGCGCCGCGGTGCGCCACCTCGCCGGAATCAGCGTGCGGCACGAGGGCCAGGGCACCACCCGGGCCGCGAAGGCGCACCGCCTGGCCTGCTTCCTCGAGAGCCAGATCCGCTACGCCGCCAAGCATCACGGCCGGGCGACCGCCCTCGCCCTGGTGGCGACCGCCTTCGGCGCGCAGGTCCCCTTGCGCCTCGCCCAGGCGCTGGCGCGGCGCTCGGGGCCCGAGGCCGGCGAGGTGCTGCGCGGGGCGGGCCTGCTCGCCCGGGCGCTGCCCGGCCTCCTGCGGTCGATCGGCCGCCCCTCCACCGCATGACCGCCGCCTCATGATCGCCCTGACCTACGGTTTTCCGGCCACAGCCCACGCATAATCGCGTCCGGTGCCAGTCGCGGTGCTGGCCAGCCGGCGCGGATCTCCCTAGACGGCGTAAAAACTCTCAGGTCCTCCATGCTGCACGGGAAGAAGATCGCCGTCGTCCTGCCGGCCTACAATGCCGCGGCCACCCTGCGGCGCACCTACGCGGAAATTCCCCTCGACGTCGTCGACGACGTCATCCTGGTCGACGATGCCAGCCGCGACGAGACGGTGGCGGTGGCGGCCGAGCTCGGCCTCACGACGATCCGCCACGCCCGCAATTGCGGCTATGGCGGCAACCAGAAGACCTGCTACCGCACGGCGCTGGCCCGCGGCGCCGACATCGTGGTCATGCTGCATCCCGACTACCAGTACGCGCCGCGCCTCGTCACCGCGATGGCCTCGATGATCGTCTCGGGCGAGTACGACGCGGTGCTGGCCTCGCGCATCCTCGGCAAGGGCGCGCTCGTCGGCGGCATGCCGCTCTACAAGTACGTCGCCAACCGCGGCCTCACCCTCGTGCAGAACCTTCTGATGGGCCAGAAGCTGTCCGAGTACCACAGCGGCTACCGCGCCTGGAGCCGGACGGTGCTGGAGGGCCTACCCCTCGACCGCTGCGCGGACGACTTCGTGTTCGACAACCAGATGCTCGCCCAGGCGATCGACGCCGATTTCCGCATCGGCGAGATCTCCTGCCCGACCCGCTACTTCCCCGAGGCGTCGTCGATCAATTTCCGCCGCAGCGTCGTCTACGGCCTCGGCGTGCTCAAGACCTCGCTGGCCTACCGGCTGCACCGCTGGGGCCTGAGGGCCGACCCGCTGTTTCGCGGGCCCGCCCCCGATACCCTGCGGGCGCGGCCGTGATGCGCCGCGCCCCGATCGTCGCAGGGCTCGCCGCCCTGGCGCTGCTCCCCGTCGGGCTCGGCCTCGTGGCGCCGGGCACCCCGGGCGACGTGGCCGCGTGGCTGTCCGCCCTGTGCGAGGGCCAGGGCGCCGCCGGGCCGGCCCTGCTGGTCGCGGCCCAGACCCTGATCGCGGCGAGCGGCGTGCTGCCGGCCTCGCTCCTCGGCATCGCCGCCGGCACCCTGCTGGGCATCGGCCCGGGCTTCGCCACCGCGGCGGCCGGCACGATGGCGGGCGCCCTCCTGAGCTTCTGGATCGGGCGTGTGCTGCTGCGCGGGCGCGGTTCCGGCCTCCTCGCCCGCCGCGGCTGGACCGCCTGCCTCGACCGCTCGGTGGCGGCGGAGGGCTGGCGCCTCGTCTGCCTGATGCGGCTCTCGCCGGTGATGCCCTTCGCGCCGACGAGCTACGCGCTGAGCCTCAGCAGCGTGCGGCTCGCCGACTACCTCGTCGGCACCCTCGCGGCCCTGCCGGCGCTCCTCGCCTACGTGATGCTGGGCGCGCTCGGGCGCACCGCGCTCGCCGGCGAGGCCGAGTGGCTGCGCGGCGGCGTCCTCGTGGTGGGCCTCGGGGCCACAGGGCTGCTGCTGCGCAAGCTCAAGCGCCTCGCCAGGACCCTGCCCCCCGGAAGCGCGCGCGAGGGCGAGCCCCCGTGATCGCCCGCATCGACTGGGCCGGGAGCCAGCCCTGGCTCGCCGCCTTCGCGCTCCTCGCCCTGCCGCTCTGCGTGGTCCTCGCACTCCTCGTGCCGCTCGGCGAGGTGGCGGACGAATCCGCCCACCTCCTGCGGGCGGTGGCCCTTCTCGACGGCCAGGTCGTCGGCCATCGCGAGACCGTGACCTATTCCGACGGCGTCGCCCGCCCGGCGGCCGGCGTCACCGTCGATCCGGCCTGGGAGGTGGTGAGCCGTGGCCGGCCGCCTGCGCCCGACAAGGTCCCGGTGCCGGAGCCGATGCCGGCGCCGGGCGCCCCGGCCTTCCTGCCGCTCTACACCATCGGCACCTACTTTCCGGGCTTCTACGTCCCGGCCGCCCTCGGGACCGGCGCCGGCGCGGCGCTGGGCCTGGGCCATGCCGGAGCGGCGCGGCTCGGGCGGCTCGCCAACGCGGCGGCCTACGGCCTGCTCGGGCTCGCCGCGCTGGCGCTGGCGCGGCGCGGCCGGGCGCTGCTGTTCGGCGTCCTGGTGCTGCCGATGGGCCTGTCGCTCGCGGCCTCCTTCAACCAGGACGCCCTGATGATCGCCGCCTGCGCGCTCGCCGCCGCGCTCCTGACCGGGGAGGAAGCCTGGCGCCGGCGCCTCGCCGCGCTCCTGATCGCCCTCGTGGTGCTGGCCAAGCCCCCCTATGCCGCGATCGCCGCGATGCTGCTGGTGCCGCTGCCGCCGCGCTTCTGGAAGAACCCGGTCCTCTGGCGCCGGGTTCTCACCGCCCTGCTGGTGGTGCTGCCCGGCGCGCTGTGGATCCTCTACACCACGACCAGCGTCGCGACGCCGGTGCCGCGCCTCGCCTACGAGGCCGGCCCGCTCTGGACCGGTCCGCGCCCGGCGACCTTCCTCGGCACCGACACGCGGGCGCAGGCCGGGGTGCTCCTCGCCGATCCGAGCCTGCTCCTCACCCTGCCGGCGAGCTGCCTGTTCGGCCTCAAGCGCGCCCTGACGCTCGCCGCCGGTGCGATCGGCCTCTTCGGCTGGGCCGACCGGCCCCTGCCCGCCGCCGTCTACGCCGCCTGGGGGGCCGGGCTGATCGGGCTCGCGCTCCTGTGCGGGCCCGCCCTCCGGCTGCGCCGGGCGGACCTGGCGCTCCTCGCCCTCGGGGCCCTCGTCACCGCCTGGCTCGTCGCGCTGTCGCAGTACCTGTCCTGGACCGATGTCGGCGAGGTGCGGATCTACGGCCCGCAGGGGCGCTACGTCCTGCCCCTGATCCCGATGCTCGCCCTCGCGGTCGCGCCGCGGCCCGACGCGACCCTCGCCCCCCGGATGCGCTGGACCGTCGCCCTCGGCGCGGCGGTGGCGGCCCTCGACCTCGTGGTGGTGTCGCTCGCGGCCGCGCGGATGTATTGAGGGCGGGGCGGGCCGGCCGCCTCTCACGCCGGATCGCGCGAATGTCTCCCCTCCCCCTAGGCCCCGGGCTATCGGGAAAAAGAACGGGCGCGCTTCTCTCCTCTCCCCGCGGGCGGGGAGAGGCCTGAGCTCCGAAGGGGCTCAGGGAGCAGCGAACCGCAGGTTCGCCGCGAGGGTGAGGGGGTGTCTCCGAATGAGGCTCAGGCTCCTCCGGCACCACCCCCTCACCCTCGCTCCGGCTTCGCCTGCGCTCGCCGCGTCTCCTGGACGGAGGTGGGATCTTCGATCCCCAGGCCCTCTCCCCGCCCGCGGGGAGAGGGGAAAACCCGCGCCGGCTCGAGCCAAGCAGCGCCACTACAGGACCCCATGCCCCCCTCCCCTCCCCTCTCGATTCCCTCACGATGCGCGCCCTGATCGATCTTCTCCGCGCCATGACCAAACGGGAGCGCCGCCGCGCCGGGCTGATCGGGGCCGGGCTGGCGCTCGCGGCCCTGCTCGAAGTGGTCGGCGTCGCCTCGGTGGTGCCGTTCCTGACCCTCGTCGGCGATCCGGGCGCGGCGGCGCGCATTCCGGTTCTCGCCGCGATCCGCGACGGCCTCGGTCTCGCGGACGACCGCACCTTCCTGATCGTCGTCGGGCTCAGCGCCCTGCTCGCCATCCTGACCACCTCCTGCGTCAATGCCGGGCTCACCTACGCCCAGCTGCGCTTCAGCCACGCCGTCGGCTACGGCTTCGCCCGCCGCCTGCTGTTTCGCACCATCGACCGCGAGCGGCTGTTCTTCACCACCGCCAACAGCGCCGAGCTCGCCAAGACGATCCTGAGCGAGACCGACCGCCTCGTCGTCGGCGTGCTGACGCCCGCCACCGTCATCGCCTCGCGGGCGACCTCGGCGACGGCCGTGATCGTCTTCCTGCTCGTCGTCTCGCCGCGGCTCGCCCTCATCCTCGGCGCGGGCTTCGGCGGGCTCTATGTCGGCATCTTCCTCCTGGTGCGGGCGCGGCTCGCCCGCATCGGCGCCCGCGCCGTGGCCGGCAACGAGGCCCGCTTCCGGGTGGTGCACGAGACCCTGGGGGGCCTCACCGAGCTGAAGCTCTACGGCCGGGCGGAAGGGTTTGCGGCCCGGTTCGAGGCGCCGGCCCGCGCCTACGCCCAAGCCAGCGCCGAGAGCCTGCTCACCGGGCAGCTGCCCCGCTTCGTCATCGAGGCCCTGGCCTTCGGGGGCGTCATCGTGGTGGTGCTGTTCGCGCTCTCGCAGGGGCTCGACACCGCCGGCATCCTGCCGCTGCTCGGCCTGTTCGCCTTCGCGGGCTACCGCATGCTGCCGGCCTTCCAGAACGTGTTCAACGCGCTCGCGCTCTTGCGCTTCTACCTGCCGGCGGTGCGGCTCGTCGTCGACGGGCTCGCGGGCGAGCGCCAGCCCGTCCCCCGCGGGCCGGAGCGCCTGCCGTTCCGCGATCACGTCCGCCTGGAGGGCGTCGGGTTCGACTACGAGCCCGGCCGGCCGGCGCTCGCCGGCATCGACCTCACCATCCGGGCGCACACGACGATCGGCCTCGTCGGCCGCACCGGCTCGGGCAAATCGACCCTGATCGGGCTGATCCTCGGCTTCCTCACGCCCACGCGCGGCCGCATCGCGGTCGACGGCACGACGCTCGACGCCGCCGCCCTGCCGGCCTGGCAGAACCGCATCGGCTACGTGCCGCAGGACATTTTTCTCATCGACGGCACCATCGCGGAGAACATCGCCTTCGGGCTCGACCTGATCGATCACGCGGCAGTCGAGCGGGCGGCGCGCCTCGCCGGCGCGCACGACTTCGTCGCCGCCCTGCCGGAGGGCTACGCGACGCGGGTCGGCGAGCGCGGCGCCCGGCTCTCCGGCGGCCAGCGCCAGCGCATCGGCATCGCCCGGGCGCTCTACCACGACCCCGACGTGATCGTGTTCGACGAGGCGACCTCCGCTCTCGACGACGAGACGGAACGCGTGGTGATGCGGGCGGTGCAGGGCCTGTCCGGCACCCGCACCCTGATCATGATCGCCCACCGCCTCACCAGCCTCGCCGGCGCCGACACCGTGCACGTGCTCGAGGGCGGGAGGATCGTCGCCTCGGGCCCGCCCGGGGAGGTGCTGCCGCAGGGGGCATGGGCGGAGGATCGGGATCAGGCGCGATCGGCCTGATCCCTGCGGGCGACCGCCTCCCTGGGGCGGATGCAGCGCCCGGGCCGACCGGCCCGGCGCCTTCAGGACGCAGCGGCCTCGACGATGCGGATGTCGCGCTCGGCCCCGCCCGCAAGGGCGGCGAGGGCCTCCTGATAGGCCGGGCTGTCATGCGCGGCCTGCGCCTGCGCGACGCTGTCGAACTCGATCACCACCGTGCGCTGCGCGAGCCCGGCCTCGTAGGTGTGGACCGGCAGGCCCCGCGCGAGGATCCGGCCGCCGGCCGCGACGATCGCGGGCCCGCTCAGCGTGGCGTAGGCGGCGAGCGCATCGGGGTTGCTGACCGAGCGGTACGTCGCGACCCAGTAGGCCTTGGCCATGGTCTCTCTCCTGGCGTTGGGGGCCACGGTTGCAGGCGCGCGCCGAGGCGATGAGAACGGCGCGTCCTGCGCCGGTCTCAGGTTCCGGAATCATCCGGCAACCCGGCCCCCTCCCCCTCGATCCAGGCCAGGAACGCCGCGACCGTCTCCGCCCTCCCCTCCCGCACATAGGTGCAGTAGGTCCGGGCCGGCAGGCGCGGCCCGGGAAACGGCGCGACCAGGCGACCCGCGGCGAGGTCGTCGGCGATCAGGGCCGTCGGGCCCATGGCGAGGCCGATCCCGTCGAGGGCGGCCTGGAGCGTGAGGTAGAAGTGGTCGAGGGTCAGCGCCGCCGCGGGTGCGAGGCCCGGGATTCCGGCCGCGGCGAGCCAGTCGTCCCACAGCCGCGGCAGACTCGCGCTGTGCAGGAGCGTGTGCCGCGAGAGGTCCTGGAGGGTGTCGAGCGGCACCCGCTCGCGCAGGCCGGGGCTGCAGACCGGCAGCCGCTGCTCGGACAGGAACGGCCGCGCCGTGAAGCCGTAGAAGGTGTCGGGGCCGCCCCGGATGACGACGTCGTAAGGAGCCGGCAGCGCCTCCAGCGGCTGGTTCGCGGTCTCGAGCCTGACCTGGATGGCGGGATGCTGCGCGCGGAAGCGCGCGAGCCGCGGCACCAGCCAGCGCAGGGCGAAGGTCGCCGGCGCGTTGACCCGCAGCACGCCCTGAGCCTCATGGCCGTACTGCGCCGTCGCGGCGGCGATCCGGTCGAGGGCCGGTCCGACCTCGGCGAGGTAGGTGCAGGCCGCGGGCGTCAGCACGACGCGCCGGTTGTGCCGCTCGAACAGCCGCGCCTGCAGCCACGCCTCAAGCCCGCGCACCTGCTGGCTGACGGCGCCGTGCGTCACCCCGAGCTCGTCGGCCGCCGCCTTGAAGCTGCCGAGGCGGGCGGCGGCCTCGAAGGCGCGAAGGGCGTTCAGGGGAGGCAGCGCGCGCCGCATTCGGGTGAGTTTTCCTGCCGAGTCCTGCCCGAACAAATGGTTTGTCGGGCTCGCCGGCAAGAGACAACCCTCACGCGGACATCCATGACGGAGTGTGGCCCCGTGACCGTCGCCTTCCCGACCCGTCGATCCGGCGCCGAGACAGCCGCGTGACCCTCCTCGTCCTCGGCGGCGTGATCGGCGCCGCGATCCTTCATGCGGGCTGGAACGCGGTCCTGCGCGGCGGCAGCGACCGGCTGTGGTCGATGACCCTGATGATGCTCGCGGTCGCGGTCGTCTCGGGCGCGGCGCTGCTGGTCCTGCCCTGGCCGAATGCCGCGAGCTGGCCCTATGTGGTCGCCTCGGCCCTGATCCATGCCGCCTACAACCTGTCCCTGGTGCGGACCTACCGCATCGGCGATCTCGGCCAGACCTACCCGATCTCCCGCGGCTCCTCGCCGGTCCTGGTCTCAATCGGGGCGATGGTGTTCGCGCACGAGGCCGTCACCCTCATGTCGGCGCTCGGCATCGCGCTGGTCTCCGGCGGGATCGTCTCGCTGGCGCTCCAGGGCCGGACGGTCCGGGCCGAGGTGCTCCCCGCCGCCCTCACCACCGGCGTGCTGATCGGCGCCTACACGGTCGTCGACGGGATCGGGGTGCGGCTGTCGGGCGACAGCCTCGCTTACGCCAACGCCATGTTCCTGCTGTGGAGCCTCACCATGCCGCCGCTTTTCCTGGGCCTGCGCGGCCGGCCGCCGGCCTATACGCCGGTCCAGACCGCCATGGCGCTCGCCGGCGGCGTGGTCTCGATCCTTGCCTACGGCATCGTCATCTGGGCGATGCAGTCCGGCGCGATGGGCGTGGTGTCGGCGTTGCGCGAGACCAGCGTGGTCTATGCCGCGCTCATCGGCCGGATCTTCCTCAAGGAGGTGCTGACGGCGCAGCGGGTCGCCTCCTGCCTGGCGATCGCCGCGGGCGCGGCCTGCCTCGCCCTCTGATCCCTCACCACATCGTCTGCTTCGCCCGCTCGGCCCAGGTCCTGTCGTAGGTCTCGCCACCGACGCGGCCGTCGCTGAGCCCGGCCAGGATCTGGCCGGGGGACGGCAGGGTCCTGGGGTCGACCTGGCTCTCGGCCCGCCACAGGCCGGAGCGGATCAGCGCCCGGGCGCACTGGAAATAGACCTCATCGACCCGGATCACCATCACGGTGCGGGGCGCCTTGCCCTCGACCGCGAAGGAGGCGCACAGCTCCGGATCGTCGTCGATCGCCGCCCGGCCGTTGACGCGCAGGGCGTTGCCGATGCCGGGGATCAGGAACATCAGCCCGACCCGCGGGTCGCGCACGACGTTGCGCAGGCTGTCGATCCGGTTGTTGCCGCGGCGGTCCGGCAGCAGGAGCGTGCGCGGATCGGCGACGCGCACGAAGCCCGGGCGGTCGCCGCGGGGCGAGCAGTCGAGCCCCTCCGGCCCGCAGGTCGCGAGCGACAGGAAGGGTGCGGCCTCTATGAAGCGGCCGTAATGCGGGGTGATGTGGTCGGCGACCTTCACGGTCGAGGCCTCGCCGACGGCGCCGAACGCGCCGTAGACCCGCTCGAGATCGGCCTCGGTCTCCAGGATCGCCATCGCTTTGCCTCCACTGTCCGGACGGGTCGGTCGTAGGCGATGGAGGGGGTGCTGAACATCGAGAAGATCGCAAAGCTGCGTGAGATCCGCTCACGTCGGGACCGTGTCGTCGAGGGGTTGCCAAGTGGCAACGCGCGCTGGCAACGGGCATTCTCGGGGCAACCTGGCGAGCGGCACCAACCTCCGGGCCCGGTTGCCAGGTGGCAACCGCTCCCGTCCTGGCGATGATGAATTGGCGTTAACCAAAAACCGTTTGCCTCCCTACGGCCACGCTGGCATCGTCTTACGGAATTTTTCCGTGATGCGCTCAGGAACCGTAAATGCCAGATCAGCCGCAGGAACAGGCGAGAGCCGCAGCCCGCCCCTCGATCACCCGGATCATCGCCGACGACGGCGGCGCCCTCTCGAGCGAGCTGAACGCGCTCCGGCGCACGCTCTTCCCGCCGGCCTCGCACAAGCTGCTGCGCTCGTTCTCCTCCGGCGAGGCCGCGAAGCTGATCGGGGTGGCGGATGGCTACCTGCGCCAGCTCTCGCTCGCCGGCAAGGGCCCGCAGCCCGAGATCGGCCCCGGCGGCCGGCGCTCGTACACGCTCGCGCAGATCAACGAGCTGCGCCAGCTCCTCGACGACGGGCCGAAGGCCAAGCGCTACGTGCCGCACCGCTCCGGCGAGGAGCATTGCCAGGTGCTCGCGGTGGTGAACTTCAAGGGCGGCTCAGGGAAAACCACCACGGCGGCCCACCTCGCCCAGTACCTCGCCTTGCGCGGCTACCGGGTGCTCGCCGTCGACCTCGACCCGCAGGCCTCCCTGACGGCGCTCCACGGCTACCAGCCCGAATTCGACGTCGGCCCCAACCAGACCCTCTATGCCGCGATCCGCCACGACGCCGAGCAGCGGCCCCTCGCCGACGTGGTGCGCAAGACCTACTTCCCGGGCCTCGACCTCGTGCCCGGCAATCTCGAGCTGATGGAGTTCGAGCACGACACCCCACGGGTGCTGGCCGACCGGGACGCCGAGCCGTTCTTCGGCCGCATCGCCACGGCCTTGGGCAGCGTCGCCGAGGATTACGACGTCATGATCCTCGATTGCCCGCCGCAACTCGGCTTCCTGACGCTCGGCGCGCTCTGCGCCGCCACCGCGATGCTGGTGACGGTGCACCCGCAGATGCTCGACGTGATGTCGATGTGCCAGTTCCTGCTGATGGCCTCCGACCTGCTGGGCGTGGTGCAGGAGGCGGGGGCCGACCTCGACTACGACTTCCTGCGCTACGTCGTGACCCGCTACGAGCCCTCCGACGCGCCGCAGACCCAGATGGTCGGCTTCATGCGCTCGCTCTTCCGCGAGCGGGTTCTGACCCACCTGATGCTGAAATCGACCGCCGTGTCCGATGCCGGCCTGTCGAAGCAGACGCTCTACGAGATCGGCCGCGAGAGCTTCACCCGCGCCACCTACGACAGGGCGATCGAGGCCCTCGACGGGGTCAATGGCGAGATCGAGGGCCTGATGCACCGCGCCTGGGGACGCGTGCCGGCATGAAGCGCAAGGATGCTCTCCGCGCCGCTCTCGGCGCCCGCTCCCCCGGCCGCGAGCCGGCGCCGGAGTTGCCAGCTGGCAACCCGGGCGAGGCGGCGGACACGCCGCCCGAGCCGCAACGGCCGCTGGTGCGCTCCGGCGCCGTCGGCGCCATGGGGCGCAGCCTCGGGCGCATCGCCAGCGCGGCGGCGGAAGCCCGCGCCATGGTCGCCTCCGGCGACCGGGTGGTCGAGCTCGATCCGGCCCTGATCGACGGCTCGTTCGTGAAGGACCGCCTGTCGGGCGACCCGGAGGAGCACGCCGCCTTCGTCGACCTCATCCGCGAGCGCGGCCAGCAGGTGCCGATCCTGGTGCGGCCGCACCCGAGCGAGGCCGGCCGCTACCAGGTGGCCTACGGCCATCGCCGCCTGCGGGCCGCCGCCGAGCTCGGCCGGCCGGTGCGGGCGGTGGTCAAGGCGCTCTCGGACCAGGATCTCGTCGTCGCGCAGGGCCAGGAGAACTCGGCTCGGGCCGATCTGAGCTACATCGAGCGGGCCCTGTTCGCGATCGCGCTGGAGGATCGCGGCTTCGACCGTGCCACCATCATGGCGGCGCTCGCGGTCGAGAAGACCCAGCTCTCGCGCCTGATCGGCATCGGCCGGGCGGTGCCGGCGGAGGTGGTGGCGGCAATCGGCCCGGCGCCCAAGGCCGGGCGCCCGCGCTGGACCGCGCTCGTCGAGGCGCTGGCGCGGGACGGGGCAGGGGAGGTGGTGACCCGCATCCTGGCCGCACCCGATTTCCCCGGCCTGTCCTCCGACGACCGCTTCGCCCGGCTGCTCTCGAGCCTGACCGCGCCGCCGCCGCGGCCCGCCCCGGCGCCGGCCGTCTGGACCAACCTCGGCGGCCGGCCGGTGGTGCGGATCGAGCGCGACCCCCAGCGGACCCAGCTCACCATCGACGACCGGCTCGAGCCGGACTTCGCCGCCTACCTGATCCAGAGTCTTCCCCAGCTCTACGCCGCCTTCACCGAGTCGAAGGCCCGCGACGAGACCGATTAAGATCCGCCCCATCGTCGAACCGGCGGGGCGAAGACTCGCCGGTTAGCCACAGCGATTCACAGGAATCTGGCGCTCTGCTTCGGGAATCGGCCCGACTCGACTCTGCCGATTCGGCTTTCGCGCGTTAGGACTCCGCCAAACAGAGTCACGACGCGCGTCCGCGAGGATCCGCGTCCCCGCGCGGAGCCCCTTGGTGGAGAACACGAACCCGCCGCACCCCACGTCCGAGGCGATCGAGGGCGTGCGCGACGCCGACCTCATCGAGATCGTCGAGAAGGCCCGCGGCAGCGTCGCCTACAAGGCGACCCTTGCCTTCGTGCGCGCGAGCCAGGCCAAGCGCGACGCGGAAAGCGAGGCCCGCGCGAAGCTCGTGGTGCTGAAGGCCGAGGCCGAGGCCGAGCGCGCCCGGCTGCCGCGGAATGCCCGCCGCCGCGACGCGGTCCGCGAGGTGATCGAGAACGAGCCGGCCACGCCGGAGAACATCCAGCACATCCACTCGGTGCTGGCGCTCTGCGGCCTGCCGTATCGCGAGCCGAAGGGCGTCACCAACTTCTCCCGGGAGTACGGCCGCAACACGCTCGCGATCAATGCCGGCCGGCTCATCAACCCGGCGACCGGCGACATGGAGATGCAGGGGCTGCCCTACGGCCCGAAGGCGCGGCTCCTCCTGCTCCACCTCTGCACCGAGGCGGTGCGCCAGCGCAGCCCGAAGGTCGAGGTGGCGCAGAGCATGTCGGGCTTCATCCGCGACATGGGCTTCCCGGTCACCGGGGGCGAGCGCGGCACGCTCAAGCAGTTCAAGGAGCAGCTCAACCGGCTCGCCGCCTGCTCGCTGCAGATCGGCCTGTGGGACGGCACCCGCGCCTCGACCCTCAACGTGCCGCCGTTCCGGCAGATGGACGTGTGGCTGCCGCTGCACAACCACCCGGACCAGGGCCTCTTGTGGTCCTCGACCATCACCTTCCACCGCGAGTTCTACGACAACCTGATCCAGCACGCCCTGCCGGTCGACATCCGGGCCGCCCGCGCCTTCGCGGGCTCGGCGCGCAAGCTCGACCTGCTGTTCTGGGTCGGCTACCGGCTCTCGCGCCTGGAGCGGCCGCTGCGGCTCACCTGGGACAACCTCTACAGGCAGTTCGGCAGCGAGAACGGCTCGATCCGCTCGTTCCGCCAGGAATTCCGCAAGGACGTCGCCCACCTCACCGAGGTGTTTCCGCGCCTGCGGCTCACCCTCGACGACGGGGGGATGCAGCTGCTTCCGTCCGACCCGAAGGACCTGCTGGTGCCCCCCAAGGCGGCGCTTGCGAATAAGCGTGCCCGGGCAAGGGCTTGATTCCGCCGACTTCCCTACGAGGGGGGAGGGGCGTCGGGGCGGGGCGTGGGGCCGCACGGGAGGGCCGTGCGCGGCTGTGCGCGTCTTTGTGACGTGATTTAGGTTTATATTCCTGATGTCGGTGACTTCCCCGCAGGGGTGTGCTCGCTGAACGCTCCCGACCCTTGCGGCATGGCTGTATAGGAATCGGGAAAGACGCGGATCCTCTTGTCGTGAATGGGCGATAACCTGTATTATTAATCTTTCCGGTCTTACGTCTACCGATTTAATCCTGTGGTGTGATCCGCTTTACGCTTGATCCATTCCGATACGGATAAGGCGCGGGATCCCCTCTCCCGTGTGGGCTAGCAGATTCACACAACGCGTCTGAAGCCCAACCCTTTGTAAAGGCGAGAACTTTCCCCTCCCCCTTGTGGGGAGGGGCCAGGGGTGGGGGTGGTGCCGAACGGAGCTCGCGCTCTACGCGGCACCACCCCCACCTCCAACTCCTCCCCACAAGGGGGAGGAGAGGCGCCCGATTTTCAAAAGGGAGAGAACAATCAGACCGGAATGTTTGAATACAGTGGCCGGTGTGGGAGAGGGGTAGGGGTGAGGGCGCTACGTTTCGGTGTGAAGCGCTGAGCGTCGAGCTGCCAGCACGACGATCCGAGCTTTAGTCGGAAAGGTGTCACCCTCACCCCCAACCCCTCTCCCACACGGGAGAGGGGAGGCGCGCTCTATTTTTATTCGGACAGCTCAGGATTTTTATTGGAACAGTTCAGGCAGAAATTTTATATGAGCAAAGCGAGGCTCGGAAGGCTCCAGCGCTCTCCGCGCTCTCTGGAGCCCTCCTTCGAGACTGCTGCGCGCAGCGATCTTCGATCCCAGGTCACCTCAGGATGAGGTTCACAGTATGATATCGGATGACTTCAGCAGATCCTTGGAAATCAAAAGCCTTGCATTGTTCAAGCATCTTGCTAGATTGAGATAAATTTCTCTATCAAAAATATATTTTTGCTTTGTTGATAATATAATGAAGACAACCGTGCAGATGCAGAGAGCGCTTTTTACCTGTCCCGCCACACTCACCTGCATCACCCTCCCTGCGCCGAGTTGCCTACGCCTCGCCCCCGCCGGGACCGGGCCCGGCCACGCTGAATCGCCTACGCGCCCGCCCGCCGTCCCAATGTCCCGAAGCCACCGCCTCGCCATTGAGATTCCACGCCTTTTCCGGATGCCTGCCCGCGCAGACCTGCCTACGAGGCGTGAACGACTCCACGCCGAATTGCCTACGCTCCGGCACGACCCCGCAGGCCCGCGGTAACCCTCGCAATCGGGAGGGCCCCGAGTCGCGACACAGTATTTCCAGGCTCCGCCGATGCCGCGCGAGTCGAGCGAGAGTCCCGAAGCGGGACGGCGAATCATCAGGGAGCGTCCAGGCGAGTCGGTTCCATCCGCTCAAGCCTTGCCTCGACTCATCCCCGTGGAAACGAGTCCGGCTGTTCTGGGCTTTGTCGGACGAGGACTCACGGGCGTGAGGCTGCAACGGGTGGATCGCAAACCCAAGACTCAGCGGTCAGCAGGGGAGGGGGCTCACGCTCGTTCGAGCCGAAGCCCGGATGGACCCGACCGCGCCGAACGGCCTCCGAGACCCCTAACTCCTGATGCCCAAAAGCCTTTTTATGAGAGATTCAGAATCTAGATTCCGAATCTGAATCCGTAGAGCTATATGGGTATTATATGGGGCGGCAATTTCTGCTTGTCCCATAAGGGGTTGGGCCCTGTTCGCGTAGGCAGGTCTGCGCGGACGCGCAGGCAACTCGGCGTGGCCGCGTAGGCAGGTCTGCGCGGAATCCCCGGTCCGGCGAAGGGGACTCGGCGTGGCTCCGTAGGTTAATCGGCGTGAGGCCCCGATTAACAGCTTGGAAAGCTGTGTGAATCGCGCACGCCGCCGCGTAGGCAAGTCGGCGTGCCGCGCGGGGCTGCACGCGGCCCTCGAACGGGCCCGGTGGACGAGCCCGGACACCCCGATGATCCTGCTTCCGGCACCCGCCGCGCCGGGATCGCCGGATTTTCCGCCAGGAGGCCCGTGGAGGCCCGTCGCGCCCCAGGACCGTTCTACGGCACCCGCCGGCCTCGAATCCAGCTCAGCGGCGCTCCTGGTGGCTCGGCGCGGGTTGTCCCACGGCTGTGCCCGCCCAGGCTCGGCGTCGCGCACCGGGCGATCCCCTTGCACCGACGGGGTTTCCGGGTCGCGCCGCTGCACCTGTCCCCGCTGCCGTCAACAGGAGCCCGGTTTCCGCAGGTTCTGACGCCGCCGTCATCCACAGCCCCGATTGACTCCCCCTGGAAATCGAACAAAACAGGAACATGTACGGGCGTCGGTCGGTGATGGGCATGAGATGCGGCAGGCCGAGCGAGAGCGGCAGCTCGCGGCGTTGCGCGAGCGGATCGGAGGGCTGGCGCCCGAGGCGGCGGGCCGGCCGGTCCTGCCGTTCGACGTCGAGCCGATCGACCACCACCTGCCGGGCGGGGGCCTGCGCCTCGGCGCGGTGCACGAGGTCCTGGCGGCCGGGCCCGTGGACGGGGAGGGGGCCTTGGCGGCGCTGTTCGCCGCCGCGATCCTCGCCCGGCTCCCCGGCCCGGTGCTGTGGTGCCTGGCGAGCCGCGACCTCTTCGCCCCCGGCCTCGCCGCGGTCGGGCTCCATCCCGACCGGGTCCTCTACGCCGAGACGCGGCGCGAGGCCGAGGTCTTGCCCACCATGGAGGAGGGGTTGCGCCACCGCGGCCTCGCGGCGGTGGTCGGCGAGGTCGCCCGGCTCGGCCTCACCCCGTCGCGCCGGCTCCAGCTCGCCGCCGAGGGCAGCGGCAGCCTCGCCCTGGTGATCCGCCGCTGGGGCGCCGCGGTGCCGGAGCCGAACGCCGCCGCCACCCGCTGGGCCGTCACCGCGGCGCCCTCCGCCGCCCTTCCCGTGCCGGGCCTCTCGCGGGCCCGCTGGACCGTGGCGCTCGTCCGCGCCCGGGGCGCCGAGCCCCGCACCTGGCTCCTCGAGGCTCCCGATGCGAAGGGTCGTCTGCGTGTTCCTGCCGACCTGGCCGACCGACCTGTGGCGGCGCCGGCACGGCGGGCCGCCGCCGGATGAGCCGCTGGTCGCGGCGGCGCAGGAGGGCCCGCGCCGGGTGCTCTCGGCCGTCGACCGCGCCGCCCGCGGCCTTGGTCTGCGCCCCGGCCTCGCCCTGGTGCAGGCGCAGGCGATGGTGCCGGGTCTGACCGTGATCGAGGCCGACCCGGAGGGCGACGCGGCGGCGCTGACCCGCCTCGCCGCCTGGTGCCTCGCCTACGCCCCCCTCGTCGCCCCCGACCCGCCGGACGGGATCTGGATCGACGTCGCGGGCGCGGCCCACCTGCATGGCGGCGAGGCGGCTCTGCTGGCGTCCCTGCGCCGGCGCCTCGGCCGGGCCGGCTACCGGGTGCGGGCGGCGCTCGCCGACACGCCCGGCGCCGCCTGGGCCGCCGCCCGCTGCCTCGCGCCCGAGACCGTGCTGCCGGAAGGCCGGCAGCGCGACCACCTCCTCGACCTGCCGCTCTGGAGCTTGCGCCTCGACCGCGACACGGTCTCGGGCCTGGCCCAGCTCGGCCTCACCCGGGTCGCTCACCTCCTCGACCAGCCCCGCGGCCCCTTGCGCCTGCGCTTCGGGGAGGAGCCGACGCGCCGCCTCGACCAGGCGCTCGGCCACGCCCCCGAACCGCTCGCCTATCTGGTGCCGCCGGTGGCGCACGCCGTGCGGCTCGCCTTCCCGGAGCCGATCGGGGCGCCCGAGACCCTCGCCCGGGTGACCGGGCGGCTCGCCGCGATGCTGGCCGACACCCTCGCCCGGCACGGGCTCGGCGCCCGCCGGCTCGATCTCGTCTTTCGCCGCGTGGACGGGCTCGACCAGTCGGTCAGCGTCGGCACCGCCCGGCCGAGCCGCGACCCGCGCCACCTCGCCCGGCTCCTCGCCGAGCGCCTGAGCACCGTCGATCCCGGCCACGGCCTCGACGAGGCGCGGCTCGCCGCTCCCTCCGTCGAGCGCCTGGAGGCGCGCCAGCTCGCCGCCCCGGGCGGGGAGCCGGACCCGGACGCGATGGCCGAGCTCGTCGACCGGCTGGTGCTGCGGCTCGGGCCCGGCCGGGTCTATCGCAAGGCCCCGGTCGAGAGCGAGTGGCCAGAGCGGGCGGTGCGCCGGGTCGCCCCCTTGAGCCCCGCTGGCGGCGTCACCTGGCCCGCCGACCTGCCGCGGCCCGGCCGCCTGCTTCCCGTCCCCGAGCCGGTGGCGGTGCTGGCCGCGCTCCCCGACGCGCCGCCCACGGTCTTCACCTGGCGCGGCACCCGCCGCCGGGTGGCGCGGGCCGACGGGCCGGAGCGCATCTTCGGCGAGTGGTGGCTTACCGACGACGAGGTCTCGGCCTGCCGCGACTATTACCGGGTCGAGGACGAGACCGGCGCCCGCTACTGGCTGTTTCGCGATTCCCTGACGAAGGACGGGGCGCGCTGGTGGCTGCATGGCTTGGGTGAGGCGTGATGCGCCCGGTCTCTCGAAGCTGGCCGGCTCCGGTCGATGGATTTGATCCCACCCACGACCTCATCCTGAGGTGTGGAGCGATCGCAGATCGCGGAGCCTCGAAGGAGGCCTCCAGTCGTCTCCGCGATCCCTGGAGCCCTCCTTCGAGGCTCGTTTCACTCGCACCTCAGGATGAGGTCGTGGGTGGGATGGGAAAAGGGGCCGGCGATGCTGCCGCCAGCAGTCAGCCAGGCTCCCGATGAGCGTCGAGCTCCAGGTCACCACCCACTACTCGTTCCTGCGCGGCGCCTCCTCGCCGGAGGAGCTGTTCGCCGCAGCCGCCCTCCTCGGCATCCGGGCGCTCGCCGTCACCGACCGCAACACGCTCGCCGGGATGGTCCGGGCCCACGCCGCCGCCCGCACCACCGGCTGCCGCCTGATCGTCGGCTGCCGGCTCGACCTCGCCGAGGGCTGGAGCCTGCTCGTCTATCCCACCGACCGGGCAGCCTATGGCCGGCTCTGCCGGCTCCTCACCCTCGGCCGCTCGCGCGAGCGGACGCCGCGCGGCGGTTGCCACCTGACAACCGCGGACGTGGCCGAGTGGAGCGACGGCCTGCTCGCGGTGCTGCCGGCCGACCGGCCGGACGATACCCTCCTCGAGCGCCTGCGCGCCCTGAAGGCGATCTTCGGCAAAGACCTTTCCTGCGGCCTGTCGCGCCGCTTCGGCGTCAACGACCACCTGCGGCTCGATGGCATCGCGAGCCTCGCCCGCGCCGCGCGGGTGCCGATCGTGGCCCTCGGCGACGTGCTCTACCACGTGCCGGAGCGGCGGATGATGCAGGACGTCGTCACCTGCATCCGCCTGAAGACCACCATCGCGGCGGCGGGCTTTGCCCGCGAGCGCCATGCCGGGCGCCACCTGCACGATCCCGACGAGACCGTGCGCCTGTTCGCCCGCCACCCGGAGGCGCTGGCCCGCGCCGCCGCGATCGCGGAGGCCTGCCGCTTCTCCCTGGATGAGTTGACCTACACCTACCCGGACGAGGCCGGCGCCGACGGCCGCCCGGCGCAGGTGCGCCTCGCGGCGATGACCTGGGAGGGGGCGGCGAGGCGCTACCCGGCCGGGGTGCCGGAGGCGGTGCGCCGGCAGCTCGGCGAAGAGCTCGACCTCGTCGCCAGGAAGAATTACGCGCCGTACTTCCTCACCGTCGAGGCGATCGTCCGCTATGCCCGCTCCCAGGGCATCCTGTGCCAGGGCCGCGGCTCGGCGGCGAATTCGGCGATCTGCTGGTGCCTCGGCATCACCGCCATCGATCCGGTCGCGCAGGGGCTGCTCTTCGCCCGCTTCATCAACGAGAACCGCGACGAGCCGCCCGACATCGACGTCGATTTCGAGCACGAGCGCCGGGAGGAGGTGATCCAGTGGATCTACGCCACCTACGGCCGCGAGCGGGCGGCGCTCACCGCCACGGTGATCCGCTACGGCGCCCGCGGCGCGGTGCGGGAGGTCGGCAAGGTGCTGGGCGTGCCGGAGGACGTCACCGGGGCGCTCGCCCGCCTGGTCTGGGGCTGGTCGCGCGAGGGCGTCGGCGAGCGGGAGGCCAAGGCCCTCGGCCTCGACCTCTCCGAGCGCTCCTTGCGCCTGACGCTGGAGATCGCCCGGGCGCTGATCGGCACCCCGCGCCATTTCGGCCAGCATCCCGGCGGCTTCGTCCTCACCCTCGACCGCCTCGACGACCTCTGCCCGGTGGTCCCGGCCCGGATGGAGGACCGCCAGATCATCGAGTGGGACAAGGACGACATCGAGGTCCTGCGGTTCATGAAGGTCGACGTGCTCGGCCTCGGCATGCTCGGCTGCCTGCGCCGGGCCTTCGCGCTGCTCGCCGAGCACAGGCCGGAGACGAACCCGCCGCGGGAGATCGCCGACATCCAGCAGGGTGACGAGCCGACTTACGAGATGATCCGGCGCGCCGACACGATCGGGGTCTTCCAGATCGAGAGCCGGGCGCAGATGGCGATGCTGCCGCGGATGCAGCCACGCAATCTCTACGACCTCACCATCGAGGTCGCGATCGTGCGGCCGGGCCCGATCCAGGGCGACATGGTCCATCCCTACCTGCGCCGGCGCCGCGAGATAGATCCGGTCACCTACCCGACCGCGGCGCTGGAGAGCGTGCTCGGGCGCACCCTCGGCGTGCCGCTGTTCCAGGAGCAGGCGATGCAGGTCGCGATCGTCGCCGCCGGCTTCACCGCCGCTGAGGCCGACGGCCTGCGCCGGGCCATGGGCACCTTCAAGGGCGACGGCACGATCAACCTCTACGAGGACAAGCTGATCCAGGGCATGATCGCCAACGGCTACGAGCCGGACTTCGCCGCCCGCACCTACCGCCAGCTCGAGGGCTTCGGCTCCTACGGCTTCCCGGAGAGCCACGCCGCCTCCTTCGCCCTCATCGCCTACGCCTCGTCCTGGCTGAAATGCCATCATCCCGAGGTCTTCTGTTGCGCCCTCCTCAACGCTCAGCCGATGGGCTTCTACGCCCCGGCCCAGATCGTGCGCGACGCCCGGGCCCATGGGGTCGAGGTGCGGCCGATCAGCGTCAACGCCTCGCGCTGGGACTGCACCCTGGAGCCGGCGGGGGACGGGCGCCTCGCCCTGCGCCTCGGCCTGCGGCTGGTGCGGGGCTTGGCGAACCAGGACGGCGCCCGGATCGCCACGGTCCGCGAGGCCGACCTGTTTCGCTCGGTCGAGGACCTGTGGCGCCGGGCCGGCCCCTCGCTGAAAGGCCTGCGCAGCCTTGCCGCGGCCGACGCCTTCGCGTGCCTCGGGGTGGGGCGGCGGGAGGCCCTGTGGGCGATCCGCGGCCTCGCCCCCGCCCCCCTGCCGCTCTTCGCGGCCGCCGACCGGCGCGAGGCGATGCCTCTCCCCGAACTCGCCGAGCCACCGGTGCATCTCGCACCCCTGGGGGAGGGGGCCGCGGTCGTGGCGGATTACCGCGCCTCGGGCCTCAGCCTCGGCCGTCACCCGCTCGCCTTCCTGCGGGCGACGCTGTCGCGCGACGGCGTCTCGGCCTGCGCCACCCTGCGCCGCCTGCGCGACGGCGCCCGGGTGACGGTGGCGGGGCTGGTGCTGGTGCGCCAGAAGCCGGGCTCGGCCAAGGGCGTGATGTTCATCACGCTCGAGGACGAGACCGAGGTCGCCAACCTGGTGATCTGGCCCTCGCTGTTTCATCGCCAGCGCAGCCTGATCCTCCAGGCCGGCCTCCTGGCCGCCCGCGGCCGGGTGCAGCGCGAGGGCGACGTCATCCACCTCGTCGCCGAGCACCTGATCGACCGCTCGGACCTCCTGGGCCGGGTGGCCGAGGACGCGCAGGCCGAGCCGCTGGCGGTCGATGGCGGCCGGGGGGACGAGGCGCGGCGCGGGGGAGGGGATGCGCGGGGTGCGGCGCGACCGCTGCGGGTGGGGAGCCGGGATTTCCGGTGAGGCGGTGGGTCTGCTTGGTCCGTGTGCGCCTAGAAGACGCTTGCGAGAACTCGATCGACGCCCCATCGTTAGAACGAACGTTATAACGACGGAGGTCATCATGCTGGCGCTGAAGCTCACGGCGATCGGAAACTCCGTCGGCTTCGTGCTGCCGAAGGAAGCGGCCGCGCGCCTCAAGGTCGAGAAGGGCGACACGGTGTTCCTCACCGAGACGCCGGACGGCTACCGGCTGACGCCCTACAACCCGGCTTTCGAGGAGCAGATGGACAAGGCGCGCGAGATCATGAAGCGCCGTCGCAACGCGTTGCGCGAACTCGCCAAGTGACACAGCCAAGTGACATCGCCAAGTGACGCCGCTCTGGGTCGAGAAAGAGGTTGTTCTCGCCATCCACGACGAACAGCTTGCCGAGCATGGCGGCGCCGTCTCGATGCGCGATAGGCTGATGCTCGACTCGGCCCTGGACCGTCCGCGGAATCGTCACGAGTTCGGCGGTTGCACGGACATCTGCGAACTCGCGGCCTGCTACGCGTTCGGCTTGGCCCGCAATCACGGATTTCTGGACGGCAACAAGCGGGTCTCGGCCGTGGTGACCGAGCTTCTTCTCGCGCTCAACGGTTACGAATTGACCGCCTCCGACGGCGATGTCGTCCAGACTTGGACGGCGATTGCCGCAGGGGAGATGACGGAGAAGGACATCACGGCCTGGATCAGGCGTTTCGTGTCGGCCTCCCCTTAGCCCCGGATGCATCGGTCGCTGCTCATGGCCACGCTCACGATCCGCAACCTCGATACCCAGATGAAAGAAGCGCTGCGCCTGCGCGCCGCGCGCAACGGCCGCTCCATCGAGGCGGAGGTGGGCGCGATCCTTGCCGAGGCAGTCGCACCACCCCCGCACGGGACGGTCAATTTGGCCGAGGCGATCCGCCGCCGCTTCGCGCCGCTCGGCGGGGTTGAACTCGAACCGCATCCGCCGGTGACGATCACTCAGCCGCCTCGCTGCGACGAATGATCGTCCTCGGTACGGCCACGATCTTTGGGCGGATGCGGCCCGAAAGTATCCGTCAATGCGCCGACACCCCCCGCACCGGCGCGATGTCGTTGGCGATCACCTCGCCGAACGGGCCGTCGTTGCGGGCGCCCGTCGCCGCCGTCCCGGTGGTGCTGCGCAGGGGGAGCTTGGGGAAGACCAGCTCGGCGAAGCGGTAGGCCTCCTCCAGGTGCGGGTAGCCGGAGAGGATGAAGCGGTCGATCCCGAGGTCGATATACTCCTTCATCCGGTCGGCGACCTGGTCGGGGGAGCCGACGAGGGCGGTGCCGGCGCCGCCGCGCACCAGGCCGACGCCGGCCCAGAGGTTCGGCGAGACCACGAGCTTGTCGCGCCGGCCGCCATGGAGCTGCATCATCCGGCTCTGGCCGACGGAATCCTGGCGCGCCAGGGTCGCCTGCGCCTTGGCGATGGTGGCGTCGTCGAGGCGCGAGATCAGCGACTCGGCCGCCTCCCAGGCCGCGCCTTCCGTCTCGCGCACGATGACGTGCAGGCGGATGCCGTAGGAGAAGGTTTTTCCGCGCTTCTCGGCCGCCGCGCGGGCCCGGGTAATCTTGTCCGCGACGTCCGCCGGGGGCTCGCCCCAGGTCAGGTAGACGTCGCAATGCTCGGCCGCGACCTCGATTCCCGCCGGCGACGAGCCGCCGAAATAGAGCGGCGGGTAGGGCCGCTGCACCGACGGGAAGATCAGCCGGCTGTCCTCGACCCGCAGGTGCTCGCCCTGGTAGGTCACGGTCTCGCCGGAGAGGAGCGCGCGCCAGACCCGCAGGAACTCGTCGGTCACCGCGTAGCGCTCGTCATGGGCGAGGAAGACGCCGTCGCCGCGCAGCTCCACCGGATCGCCGCCCGTCACCACGTTGATGAGGAGCCGCCCGTCCGAGATCCGGTCGAGGGTGGCGGCCATGCGGGCGGCGGCGGCGGGCAATTGCAGGCCCGGCCGCACCGCCACCAGGAAGCGCAGGCGCTGCGTCAGCGGCACCAGCGCCGAGGCGATAACCCAGGAATCCTCGCAGGAGCGCCCGGTCGGCAGGAGCACGCCGTAATAGCCGAGCTCGTCCGCGGCCTGGGCGATCTGGCGCAGGTAGGGCAGGGAGACGGCGCGGGCGCCTTCCTGCGCGCCGAGGTAGCGGCCGTCGCCATGGGTGGGCAGGAACCAGAGGACGTCGGTCTGGCCGGTCATGGGGGAAACTCCGATGGGAGGGTGCGATCAGGCGCGCCGGTCCAAGAGGTGATCGAGGATGCGGCCTTCGAGGGCCGCGAGCTCCGCGTCGCCGCGCCGGCGCGGGCGGGGCACGGTCACCGGTACGTCGAGGGCGATGCGGCCGGCCTCGACCACCAGGATGCGGTCGGCGAGCGCCACCGCCTCGGCGACGTCGTGGGTGACGAGGAGCGCGGTGAACCCTTGCGCGCGCCAGATCCGCTCGATCATCGCCTGCATGTCGATGCGGGTGAGCGCGTCGAGGGCGCCGAGGGGCTCGTCGAGGGCCAAGAGCCCCGGGTGGCTGACGAGGGCGCGGGCGAGCGCCACCCGCTGGCGCTGGCCGCCCGAGAGGGTGGCGGGCCACTGGCCGGTCTTGTCGGCAAGGCCGACCTCCTGAAGCGCCGCCGCCGCCCGCTCCCGCCGCTCCGCCGCCGAGCCGTCGCGCAGACCCACCGCGACGTTGTCGAGGACCCGCGCCCAGGGCAGCAGCCGCGGCTCCTGGAACATGATCCGGCGCGGCGCCTCCCCGCCCTCGACCGCGACGCGGCCGGCGCTCGGCGCCTCGAGGCCCAGGATCAGGCGCAGCAGGGTGGACTTGCCGCAGCCCGAGCGCCCGACCACGGCGACGAACTGGCCCGCCGGCACGTGCAGGTCGAGCCCGTCGATGACCGGCTTGCCGTCCTCGAAGGCCTTGGACAGGCCCCGCAGGGTGATGCCGAGGCCGGGCGCGGCCCGGTCGCGGGCGATCTCGCGGGAGATGGCCTCGCGGCGCAAACCCGCCCGGGAGGCGGGGGCGAGGCCCTCGAACCGGCGAAGGGTGCTGGCGATCATGGAGAGAAACCCTGGAGGCGGAAGGCGGGAGGGTCAGGCCGAGCGGTAGGCCGGGTTCCAGGCGAGGCAGGCGCGCTCGAGCTGGCGGGTGAGCAGGTCGGCGACCTTGCCGAGAAGCGCGTAGATCAGGATCGCCAGGACCACGACGTCGACCAGCATGAACTCGCGCGCCTGCATCGCCATGTAGCCGAGGCCGGAGGAGGCCGAGATCGTCTCGGCGACGATGAGCGTCAGCCACATGATGCCGAGCGCGTAGCGCAGGCCCACGAAGACCGATGGCAGGGCACCCGGCAGCACCACGCGCCAGAAGAGTTCGCCGCGCGACATGCCGTAGATCCGGCCCATCTCGACCAGCTGCGGATCGACCGAGCGGATGCCGTGCAGGGTGTTGGCGTAGATCGGGAAGAACACGCCCAGCGCCACCAGGAAGAGCTTGGCTTCCTCGCCGATGCCGAACCACAGGATCACCAGCGGGATCAGCGACAGGTGCGGGATGTTGCGGATCATCTGCACGGTCGTGTCGGTGAGCCGGTCGGAGAGGCGCGACAGGCCGTTGGCGAGCCCGAGGACGAAGCCGATGCTGCCGCCGATCAGGAAGCCGCTCGCCGCCCGCAGGAAGCTGACGCCGAGATTGGTCCAGAGCTCGCCGGTCGCGGCCATGCGCCAGCCGGCCGCCGCCACGTCGAGGGGGGCGGGCATCAGCCGGGTCGAGACCAGCCCGGCCGAGCCGGCGGCCTGCCAGCCCAGCAGGATCACGGCGGGCAGCAGCCAGGGGGCGAGGCGCCGCGCCGCCGCGGCGGGGGAGAGGAGGGCAGGCATGAGGCGTCAGCCGTTGTTCTGGGAGACCGGCGTGCGGAGCGCGTCGGCGATCCGGATCGGCCGCGGGATCAGCGAGAGGGCGTGGAAGCGGTCGGCGACGCGCTGCTGCTCGGCGACCACGCTCGCGGTCATCGGGCCGATGACGAAGTCGGTGCGGTCCACCGCCCGCTGCGTCGCCGCAAGCGGCACGCCGGTGCCCTTCGCGAGCAGGCCCGCGACCTCGCCCCGGTTGGCGCCGCACCAGCGCGAGACGTCGGCGAGGGCGGCGAGCGCCGCGTCGAGCACCGGTCCGCGCTCGCGCGCGACGGTCTGGTGGGCGAGGAAGAAGCTGTTGGGCCTGGCGATGTCGGTGGCGAGCGACAGGACCCGGGTGCCCGGCTGCATCTCCGCGATGGCGAAGTACGGGTCCCAGATCGTCCAGGCATCGACGCTGCCGCGGGCGAAGGCCGCCGCGGCGTCGGCCGGGGCCAGGGTCACGGGCTCGATGTCGCGGTAGGTCAGGCCCGCCTTGTCGAGCGCCGCGATGGTGAGGTTGTGGGCGCTCGACGCCTTGGCGAAGGCGACGCGCTTGCCCCTCAGGTCCGCCAGGCTGCGGAGGGACGAGTCCTTCTGCACCAGGATCGCGGAACCCGAGCCGGCGGCTTCCTGCGCGGCGACGTAGACCAGCG
Organism: Methylobacterium nonmethylotrophicum; assembly: GCF_004745635.1. Classification (GTDB taxonomy): domain Bacteria; phylum Pseudomonadota; class Alphaproteobacteria; order Rhizobiales; family Beijerinckiaceae; genus Methylobacterium; species Methylobacterium nonmethylotrophicum. The sequence continues at coordinate 176,910 of NZ_SRLB01000008.1, forward strand.
GGCTGCCGGCGGAATCTTGGGGCCTGCCGGCGGCCTGGGCGAAGATCGGCGGCGCGTCGCCGGTCTGGCCGATGTCGATGGCGCCGAGGCTGATCGCCTCGAGGAGCGGCGGGCCGAACGAGAACTCGACCCAGGACACGCCGACGCCGAGGGGCTTGAGCCGGGCCTCGATGGCGCCCTGCTGCTTGGCGACGACCAGGATGCCGTTCTTCTGGTAGCCGATGCGCAGGGTGTCGCCGGCCGCGGCCCGCGCCGGCAGGGCGGCGCCGGCCAGCGCCGCGGCGAGGAGCGTGCGACGGTCGATCACCGGGCCCCCCCGGCCGTGCGGGCGAGCGGTGCCGGGCTGGCCGCGCGGGCACCGGCCAGCGCCGCGAGCTGGCCGCCGGCCTCCGCCACCCGCTGGCGGATCGCCGCGGAGTCGAGGCCGCCGTCGCGAAAATCGGGATCGGAGGCGTAGACCGCGGTCGGCACCGTGAGCGCCGTGAAGAAGCCGAAGAGCGGGCGCAAGGCGTGCTCGACCACGAGGGCATGGCGCGGCCCGCCGCCGGTGGCGGCGAGCGCCACCGGCTTGCCGGCCAGGGCCTCGGGCGCCACGAGGTCGAACAGGTGCTTGAACAGGCCCGTATAGGCGCCCTTGTAGACGGGGGTGCCGACCACGAGGGCGTCCGCCTCCTCCACCGCCTCGACGACGCGGCGGGCGGGCAGGGAGAGCTGGTCGCGGGTGAGCGCGCCGCCGAGGCCGGGGCCGGCATCGACGAGGTCGAAGATCCGCACCTCGACCGGCAGCCGCACGGCGGCCTCGGCGGCGATCGCCTCGACCAGGGTGCGGGTCTTCGAGGGCCGCTGGATGTTCGCGGAGAAGCCGACGAGGCGCGGTCGCGTCATGGAGGTGGATCCGGTGGTCAGGGACGACGGCATGGCTGGGGCGTCGCAGCCCCGTGCCCGATCTCGCTACGATGCGGTGGCCGTCGAGATCAGTCAATGAAACGAGTTTTTAAATGAAGGTAGAGGCGGAGTTGATCTTGCTATGGCGACAGCTCCATGGAGAAAATGCGCCTTCCATCTCGGCAAAGGGCGGGAAAAAATCACGGATGCGTCAGGAGATATGCTGACGCTCCGGGATCGGTTACGGTCGGCTCGGGCCGCTGGCGATCCGGAGAGGACGATGCGGGCGAACCCTGGCGGCGTGGGCTCCCTTGCGCATCCCTCGCGTCGGGCTTCCACTCGGAACGGAATTTTTTAAGCAATCATACGGGATTAAATCCGCTTTCCAAACGTAATAATTGCGTGATCGCCGCTATATGGGAGTTTTACCCGGCAAACGGAATACTCTGTCGCGGAAAAATACTCACGCCGGGCCGACTTCAGGATGATCGACATCGGTGCATCATTGCGGTAATCGACCGGCTGCGCTGACGGATCGCGTCGGCACCTTGCCAGACACCGTGCCAAGGGTCCCTGACGATGTTCAACATGTTCAAGTCGCAGACCTCGCTCGACCTCACGCCGAGGACCTGCCTCGCGGTCTCGCTGGTCTACTGCATGGGCGCCGACGGCGAGATCGACCCGGAGGAGGTCGGCCACCTGATCTCGGTGCTCGGCCGCAACGCGACGCGCCAGCAGCTCGACGCCGCCGTCCGCTACGCCCGCGCCACCCAGCCGGGGCAGTTCCTGGCCGATGCCGCGCCGCGCCTGCGCCCGGAGCAGAAGCTCTGCATCATCCTCAACATGATCGACAGCGCCATGGCCGACGGCGAGGCCGAGCCGGCCGAGCAGCAGCTGATCATGCAGTTCGCCCAGGCCTTCGGCCTGTCGGAGGCCGACCTGACCCCGTACTTCAAGGCCCTGGTGGCGAAGAACGACCGGGCGGTGCTGGATCGGTGAGGCGGGGCCGGGCGTCGGCGGGATGCTGGTTCCTCCTCTCCCCGTCCGCGGGGAGAGGAGGACGCGCACGATCCGTCGTGTGACCCGGACCCACAGGGACGTGGCTCTCCCCGTAACTCGTCCCTCACACCACCGGGTTCACCAGCTCCTCGCCCCGCCGCAGCCGGCCGAGATTCTCGAGGAGCAGGTCGATCACCCGGCCCTCGTAATGGTCCGTCTCGCCGGCGCTGTGGGGCGTGACGATCACGTTCTCCATGCGCCAGAACGGCGCCTCCGGCGGCAGCGGCTCCTCGCGAAAGCAGTCGAGGCCGGCGCCGGCGATCCGGCCCTCGGTCAGCGCCCGGGCCAGGGCATCCTGGTCGACGACGCGGCCGCGGGCGACGTTGATGAGGAGGGCGCCGGGCTTCATCGCCGCGAGCGCCGCTTCGTCGATCAGCCCCTCCGTCTCCGGCGTCAGCGGGCAGGCGAGCGCCACCACGTCGGCTTGCCCTAAGGCCTCGTGCAGGTGCGCGGGGGAAAACACCGCCTCGACCGGGTCGTCGGCCTGGAGCGGGCGGCGGCGCAGGCCGATCACCCGCATGTCGAAGGCTTGGGCCAGCCGGGCGATGCGGGTGCCGATGCGGCCGAGCCCGATCACCAGCAGCGTCTGTCCGCCGAGCTCCCGCTCGCGCCTGGCCGGATCGGCGATCATCGGCCGCCAGGTCGCGGCGGCCTGGTTGCGCAGGGCCTCGGGCAGGCGGCGGGTGAGGCCGAGCATCAGCGCGAGGGCGTGCTCGGCCACGGCGCGCTCGTTGCCGCCCTGCGCGCTGGCGAGCCGGATGCTGCGCTGGCGCAAGGCCTCCTTCGGGAACTGGTCGGTGCCGGCGCTGACCGACTGGATGAAGCGCAGGCGCGGGGCCCGCTCCAGCAGGGAGTGGCGCCAGAGCCCCGAGACCACCAGCACCTCGGCTTCCGGGATCGCGGCCTCCAAAGCCGCGAGGTCGCGCACCTCGACGACCGGCTGGGTCGCGCCCTTCGCCCCATAGGCGTCGCCGAGGCGGTAGGCGGCGTGGGCGAGGACGATGGGGCCGGAGAAGGCGGGTGCGGTCATCGGCGGGCGGCTCGGGATCCGGGAGGCAAGCGGGGCCGCGGGAGTTCACACCGGCCGCAGGTCGGATGCAAGCCGCCGGACTGTATTTTCGCGCCTCGCTTCAGCAACAAAACCGTCGACGAGACTGCGCGGGATCCCCTCTCCCGTGTGGGAGAGGGGTTGGGGTGAGGGTGCTACGCTTCAGTGTGAAGCTGCGGCTGTCGTGCTGGCAGCGGAACAGTCGGAGCTAGACTCAGAACCGTGTCACCCTCACCCCCAACCCCTCTCCCACACGGGAGAGGGGAGGCGTGCTCTACTTCAAAACATTGCAGAGAAAGCAGTCGGGACCGCAAACACGAAAAGCCCGCCCCCGCAGGCAGCGGGGACGGGCTTTTCCGGCTCGCGAGAACTTCAAAGAATCCCGAACGGGGCGGACGGGACCCTCAGGGCTCGATCAGCGGCCGTAGATGGTCGGCGCGCCCGGCGGGTAGCCCGGGGGCACCTCGCGCACCAGCACGCCGCGCTCGTCGCGCGGGACGATGACGACGCTGCCGGTGCTGTCGATGGCCGGAACGCCGCCCGGGGCGCCGTAGGCGCGCTCGGCGCCGGCGAGCGGGCCGCCGGCCTGCGAGCCGGAGCGGTTGTAGGGCGAGCCGCCCTGGGCGAAGGCGGGAGCGGCGGCCACGGTCAGCAGCGCCGCCGCGAGAGCGAGGCGGGTCTTCATCACAGTACCTCTCGGGTTGTCGGGAACCGTCGGTGCGGTTTCGCAGCGTCAACAGGCCAGCTGGCAAAAGGTTCGCTGCGGCGTGTGCGCTGCCGCACACGCTGCAGCCTGGGCAGGGTGCGGTGCGGGACTAGCTTGGAGCCGGTCTAGCCTGGAGGAAGCCGCATGAGCGTCGACATCGTCCTGACGGTGAACGGCACGAGGCGCACGATCCCGATTCCGGACCCGCGCACGACCCTGCTCGACCTGCTGCGCGAGGGCCTGCACCTCACCGGCGCCAAGAAGGGCTGCGACCGCGGCCAGTGCGGCGCCTGCACGGTGCTGGTCGACGGACGGCGCATCAATTCCTGCCTGGCCCTCGCGGTCAGCCTCGACGGGGCCGAGGTCCTGACCATCGAGGGCCTGGCGGAGGGCGACCACCTGCATCCGGTACAGGAGGCCTTCATCGCCCATGACGGGTTCCAGTGCGGCTTCTGCACCCCCGGCCAGATCATGAGCGCGGTCGGGCTGATCCGCGAGGCCCAGGCCGGCAACGACCCCGAGCGGGTGCGCGAGGCGATGAGCGGCAACCTGTGCCGCTGCGGCGCCTACGCCGGCATCACCGAGGCGGTGCTGGAGGCGCAGGGCGCCATGAGCCAGCACACGATTCGCGATTCTGCCACCCGGCAGGGAGAGGCGGCATGATCCCGTTCGAGTACGTGCGCGCGACCGACGTCGCCGACGCGGTCGCCGCGGGAGGAGCGCCCGGCGCCGCCTATCTCGCCGCCGGCACCAACCTCCTCGACCTGATGAAGGGCGGCGTCAGCCGGCCGACCCGCCTCGTCGACATCACCCGCCTGCCGGGCCTCGCCGCGGTCGAGCGGCGGGACGACGGCTCGGTGCGGATCGGGGCGCTCGTCCGCAACAGCGACCTCGCGCACGATCCCGCCTTCGCCAGAACCTATCCGGCGGTGGCGGAGGCGCTGCTGTCTGGCGCCTCGGCGCAGCTGCGCAACGCCGCCACGGCGGCCGGCAACGTGATGCAGCGCACCCGCTGCCCGTACTTCACCGACACGGGCAGCGCCTGCAACAAGCGCGAGCCCGGAAGCGGCTGCGACGCCCGGGGTGGCGAGACCCGGCTGCACGCGGTCCTCGGCTGGAGCGAGGCCTGCATCGCCACCCACCCGTCGGATTTCTGCGTGCCCCTCGTGGCGCTCGACGCCGTCGTCGAGATCGCGGGCCCGGCCGGGACGCGCAGCGTGCCGCTCGACGCCTTCCACCGCCTGCCCGGCGACGCGCCGGAGCGGGAGACGGTGCTCGAACCCGGCGAACTCGTCACCGTCCTGGTGCTGCCGCCGGAGGCCGCGCGCTTCTCCGGCCACAGCCGCTACCTCAAGGTCCGCGACCGCACATCCTACGCCTTCGCGGTCGTCTCGGCGGCGGCGTCCTTGCGGCTCGACGGCGGGCGCATCGCCGAGGCGCGGCTGGCGCTCGGCGGCGTCGCCCTCAAGCCCTGGCGGGCGAGGGAGGCGGAAGCGGTTCTCGCCGGCCGCGCGCCCGACGAGGCCGCCTTCCGGGCGGCGGCCGACGCCGCCCTCGCGGGTGCAAGACCCTCCGGCGACAACGCCTTCAAGATCGAGCTCGCCCGCCGCCTCGTGGTGCGGGCGTTTCAACGCGCCGCTGCCGGCACGCCGGAGCGCCTGCCGGCGCTGCCGGGTTCCGCTTTCGCCCCCGCCTCGGAGGCCGCTCATGTCTGAGACCGCTCCCCGGACCCGCCACGGCTCCAGCATCGGCCAGCCGCTCACCCGCCGGGACGGGATCCTGAAGGTGACGGGCGGCGCGCGATATGCCGCCGATCATCACCCGCCCGGGATGCTCTACGCCGTGATGGCGGTGAGCCGCATCGCCCGCGGCCGCGTGACCCATCTCGACGTCGCGGCGGCCGAGAGCCATCCCGGCGTCGTCGCCGTGATGACGCCGCAGAACAAGCCCGCGCTCGCCCAGCACCCGGACGAGAAGCACGACGGCTTCACCTTCCGGCTCGACCTCCTGCAGGACGACCGCGTGCGCTACGCCAACCAGCCGGTCGCGGTGGTGATCGCCGAGACGCTGGAGGCCGCGACCGAGGGCGCCGCCCTGCTCGACCCCGCCTACGAGGTGGAGACCCCGGCGGTCGGGCTCGATGCGGCGAGAGAGTTCACCCCGCCGGCGATCGGCGTCGGCGATCCGGCCGACATGGAGACGGGCGACGTCGCGGCCGGGCTCGCGGCGGCGGCGAAGACGATCGAGGCGACCTACGAGACGCCGGCCCAGTACCACAACGCGATGGAGCCCCATGCCGTCGTCGCCACCTGGGACGGCGACCGGCTCGACCTCGACATGCCCTCGCAGGGGCTCGCGATGGCTCAAGGGCGCATCGCCGGCCTGTTCGGCATCGCGCCGTCGGACATCCACATCCGCAGCCCGTTCCTCGGCGGCGGCTTCGGCTCGAAGGGGATGATCGCCGGTCCCCAGGTGCTCGGCATCATGGCGGCCCGCCTCGTCGGTCGGCCGGTGAAGCTCGTGATGAGCCGGCCGCAGATGTTCGGCCCGGTCGGCCACCGCGCCCCGACCCGCCAGACCCTGCGCCTCGGCGCGGCCGAGGACGGCGCCCTCACCGCCCTCGACCATCACACGCTGACGGCGACCAGCACCTTCGACGACTTCATCGAGCCGAGCGGCGGCGTCTCGCACACGCTCTACGCCGCGCCGGCGCTGGCCACCCGGCACCGGGCGGTGCGGCTCGACACCGGCACGCCGCTCTTCATGCGCGCGCCCGGCGAGGCGTCGGGCAGCGCGGCTTTGGAGGCCGCCATCGACGAGATGGCCGAGGCCTGCGGCATGGACCCGCTGGAGTTCCGCCTGCGCAACTACGCCGAGACCGAGCCCGCTTCCGGCAAGCCGTTCTCCTCGAAGGCCCTGCGCGCGTGCTACGCCCGCGGTGCCGAGGCCTTCGGCTGGGGCAAGCGCCCGCTGGCGCCGGGGCAGATGCGCAATGCCGACGGGCTCCTCGTCGGCTGGGGCGTCGGCACCGCGACCTTCCCGGCACTGATGTTCCAGGCCGAGGCGCGGGCGGTGCTCAAGGCCAGCGGCGAGGCGTCCGTGGCGATCGGCGCGATCGACATGGGGCAGGGGGCCTGGACCGCGCTCGCCCAGATCGCTGCGGACGAACTCGGCCTCGACATCGACGCGGTCGACTTCCGCATCGGCACCTCGGACCTGCCGAACGGCGGCATCGCCGGCGGCTCGGCCCACACCGCCACCGCCGGCACGGCGATCAAGGGAGCGGCCGCCGACGCGATCGCGCAACTCGCAGGTCTGGCGACGCAGGATCCGCGCTCGCCGCTCTACGGCGCCGGCAATGCCGGGGTGATCGCGCGGGGCGGCCGCCTCGTGCGGCGCGACGACGAGAGCCGGTCCGAGGCCTTCACGGAGATCTTAGGGAGGGCCGGCAAGGAATCGGTCGAGGGCAAGGGCTCGGCCGGGCCCGACGCGGCGCGGGAGCATTACGCCATGCACGCCCACGGCGCGGTCTTCGCCGAGGTGACGGTCGATCCCGATCTCGGCCAGATCCGCGCGACCCGCCTCGTCGGCGCCTTCGCGGCCGGGCGGATCATCAACCCGCGGCTGGTGCGCAGCCAGTATTACGGCGGGATGATCTGGGGCGTCTCCTTCGCCCTGCACGAGCAGGCGGTGATGGACCCGCGCACCGGCCGGCCGATGAACGCCAACCTCGCCGAGTATCACGTCCCGGTGAACGCCGACGTGCCCTCGCTCGAGGCGATCCTGGTCGAGGAGGAGGACCCGCACGTCAACCCGCTCGGGATCAAGGGCGTGGGCGAGATCGGCGTCACCGGGAGTGCGGGGGCGATCGTCAACGCGATCTGGCACGCGACCGGCAAGCGGGTGCGGACGCTTCCGGTGACGCTGGACAAGCTGCTGTAGGAGCCGCGGCTGGGTTCAGGCCTTCCTGACCCGCAGATCCTGCGGCACCCCGGTGTCGAGGTTGACGAACGCTTGCGTCCGCGGCCCGAACAGGCGCGGGTGGTGGTGTCGATTCCGCCCCCGCGAAGGCGCTGATCAGGAACGGGGCCGGGCGCGACAGCACGATCTCGACGCTGTGGGCGTCCGCACCTCCGGGACGTTGGCGAAGCTGATGCGCCTCGCGCAGGCGCAGGAGCGAGAACGCGATGGCGGCGGCGGTGAACGGCTGGCCGTCATGCCAGGACACGTCGCGCCGCAAGTTGAAGCGGTAGCGCAGGCTGTAGGTCTGGCCGGTGCCCGAGGTCGTGTTGATGGCGATGAGCGCCGGCGGCCCGGGGAAGGACGCCCAGTCGCGCGTGCCGCCGCGCTCCGGCGTCTCGGCCGGAGCGGGGAGCCGGGCAGGGACGCGGGAAGCGCGGCGCCGGCGCTCAGGAGCAGGCGGGTCGCATGACGGCGCGCGAGGGGACATGGCGCGGGCCCTCGGACGGCGAAGCGGGGCTGACCATCGTTCTTTTGATCGAACGAAGCCCACCCATCCGGCATCGCATGACCTGGCGTGCGATCCTGTTGCTGCGATCAACACGGGTGAATGCGCCGATATGCTCGTTGTCTTCTCCGTGGGGCGTCCGCTTCAGCAGATAATTTCTTCCGCGAGGGTTCTTTAAAGAGAACATTCTCGTTGACCGGTCGGTTCGGTCCGGAGAGACTGCCAGCCCATGACAGACTGTCCATGACAGCCCGCCACCGTGAGAACCGACCCAGTGGGAGCCTATCTGGGAGCCTATCCCGGTGAGTGACTGCCCAACCGCGACGGGGACCGATCGATGCCGGACATGCCGCCCCGAGGAAACAGCCTCCAGGGAGCCAGCCTCACGCATCCGGGGCCCGAGCCTGCCCCGCGCGGGCGCCACGTCCTGGTGATCGGCGCGACCCCCAGCAGCTTGGGGCTCGCCTCCCACCTGCTGCGCCGCGAGGCGCGGGTGCAGGTCACCGTGATCGAGGCGAGGCCCGCCCGTTGCCGCCGCCTGCGCCGCGGCGAGTTCGCCGGCTTGCTGGCGGAGGAGACCGGCCCGCTGCCGACCGAGCCCCTGCACCTCGTCGAGGCGCTGCGGCGGCATGCCGGGCGCCTCCACGTCGCCGAGACGACCTGCCTGTCGGTCGCTCTCACGGCGCAGGGCGTGGCGGCGCGGACCGCCGACGGTCCCATCTATCTCGGGCGCGCCGCGATCCTGGCCTGCGCCCTGCAAACACCGGCCCCGGCGATTCCGCCGCGCGAGGCGGCCGCCTCCGTCCGCGCCCTGCGGCTCGATCCGGCGGATCTGCCGCTCGGGCATGGCGCCGTCGCCCTCGTCAGGGCCCTGCGCGCCCTGGTGCGGGAGGCGCAGGACCGCGGCGTCCCGGCGCACGAGGCACTGGCCGGCCTGCGTCTGAGCGCTCCGGCCCTCTGGCACAGCCTGCCGGACGAGGCGCGCGCGCGGCTGCTGCGCCATGGCCGGCCGATTTGGGAGCGGATCCTCGGCGGCGGGGCATCGCGGCCGGCGGCGCTCCACGGCGCGCCGAGGCCGCGTCCGCTCCTGCGCGACCTCGTCGTGCGCGGGCTGCTGTTACCGTGTGCAACCGGTCTCACCGTCGCGCCCGGGGCACGGGACCGGCTGTTCGCGGCGCATCCGGCGGCCCTGATGCCCTATGCGGCGCCGCGGCTCCTCGATCTCGATGCCGCCTGCGCCTGGCTCGCAGGGCGTGTCGCCGAGGGCGCCGCCGCGCCTTACGTCGCGTCGGCCGAGGCACGGGAGGCCCCGGCCCAAGGGGGCGCGGCGCTCAGATGTGGTAGGTGAGGCTCGCTTCCGCCTCCGCCTGCGGCATCGCCCGCATCTGCGCCAGGGTCAGGTTGTCGAGGATCCCCGCGATGCTGTTGCGCACCGCCAGCATGGCGAGGCGCACCGCGCAGGCCCCCTCGTCGGCGCAGTCCTCGCAGGGCCGATAGGCGGTGCGGCTGGCGCAGGGAAGCGGCGCCAGCGGGCCGTCGAGCGCCCGCACGACGTGGCCGATGCGAATCTCCTCGGCCGGGCGCGCCAGGGCGTAGCCGCCGCCCGGCCCCTTCTTGCTGTGGACGAAGCCGGCATTGCGCAGGTCGCCCAGGATCGCGTCCAGGAACTTCTTCGGGATGCGATGCGCCTCGGCGATCTCGGCGACGCCGATGCGGGCGCCCGGGGGCAGCCCGGCGAGGTGGACCATCGCCTTGAGGCCGTACTTGCCCTTGTTGGTCAGCATCGTCGTCCTGCGTGAAGCGCGTGCGGCGGAGAGGGCGGGTGAGGGGGGTCGGCGCGAGCGCCGTCGCGGGGAGGCGGTGCCGGAGAGATGGGGATTTGTCGACCGGGGCGGTAGACTTCCTCCGGGCCGATCCCGCGACGGCAGGCCTGAGCGCGCGGCCCGTCCTCCCCTCCCGCACACCCGAAGGCCATGGTCGAGCGCCTGTTCCGGCGCCTCATCCAGGCCGCCCCCGTCATGCCGGCGGTGGCGGTGCTGGTCTTTCGCCGTCGTCGTTTGGCCTGCATCAGCCGGCGCAACCAAGAGAGGGGCGCTCCCGGTCGACGTGCCGCGCCGACCGCCGCGCGCAATAGACCGATCGGCTTAGTTCTTACGTCTCGACCAAGGCTTCGAAGGTGCCCTCACCACGCTCAACTTTTTGATTATCATACGTTTAACTGTGATCTGAATAGTCTAGATTCAACCAGATGTGCCCCCAATCGATATAGATCGCTAAGGTTGTATCTGCGATACCATTTTTCGGGTACGCAAATCATAGAAGCCAATGCGGCCCGCTGTTGAGGCCTTAAAACTTGCTTGATCGCCGAGTTCGTACATGTCTGTCCTGCGCGGGCGCCCGCTGTCCCACTACATCGCCAGCTTGATGCTCGCCGTGCTCGTCCCCGCCGTCGCGATAACGCTGCTACTCGGGCAGCGCCTGATCACGGCCGAGCAGGCTCGCCTCCAGGACGCCACCGCCGCCTCCAACGCCGACGCCGTCGAGCGGATCGACCGCTTCCTCGCCGGTCAGATCGCGATGCTGCGCGCCCTCGCGAGTTCGCCCGTGTTCGAGACGAAGGACTTCGCGCGCTTCGACCAGCAGGCCCGCGAGCTCGCAAGCCTGGAAGGGACGCACATCATCCTGCGGGATCGTTCGGGGCAGGAGATCGTGACCACCCGGGCACCCCTCGGCGCATCCCAACCGCGCCTCGCTCGCGAGGATGCGGACCATTCCTTCGCGGTGCAGGGCCCGGCCGTGTCGAACCTGCTCCTCGACGCCGTCACCGGACGACACGCGGTGCGCGTCGGCGTCCCGGTGATCCGATCCGGCGAAACCGTCTACGTTCTGCTCTCCCATATACCGGCCGCGCATCTCGGCGGCCTGCTCGCGCAGGCGGGGATCGCGCAGCCCTCCTTCGGCTCCCTCGTCGATCGAGACGGGATGATCATCGGCCGTTCCGCCGACACGGACGCCGTCGCCGGCAAGCGCCTGCCCGGCTTCGACGAGATCGCGGAGCGCGACCGCGGCGTCTGGATCGGGGAGAACATCGCGGGCGTGCCCGTCGTCGCCACCTTCCGACGCTCGACGCTGTCGGGCTGGATCGTCGGCGTCGGGATCGAGCGCACCGCCCTGGAAGCCCCCCTGAGGGCCTCCCTCTGGGTGCTGATCCCGGTCGTTCTCGGTCTCATCATCCTGGCCCTCGCGGTCTCGACCTTCGTCAGCCGGACGATCGTGATGGCTCATCACGGCCTCGTCGGCCACGCCCGGGCGCTCGGGGACGGGCGCGTCCTCGATCCGCTCCTCACCCCGATCCGCGAGACGAGCGAGGTCGGCGCCGAACTCGCGACGGCTTCACGCAAGATCCGCGGGCAGGCCGAGGCGCTGCTCGGCGTCCAGCAGGTCCTCGAAGAGCGCGTCGCGGAACGCACCCGGGAGGCGCAGGCGCGGCAGGCGCTCCTGACCGCGACGCTCGATGCCATCGACCACGGCCTGATCGCGTTCGAGCCCGACGGCCGACTCGCGGTCGCGAACCGGCGAGCCGCCGAGCTTCTCGGGCTCGACCCGGGCTTCCTCACCGGCCGGCTGACCTGCGACGCGTTCCAGCAGGCCCTCGTCGCCAACGGCGAGTTCTCCGGCGTCAGCCCGGTCATGCTGGCATCCATGGGCCTGACCGATGCTCCGCCGGCGGGAGCGCTCTACGAACGCACCCGCCCGAACGGCACCGTGCTGGAAGTGCGCACGGCCGTCCTGCCGGATGGCAGCGTGGTTCGCACCTACTCCGACATCACCCTTCGCCGGCGGGCCGAGGAGAGCATGGCCGAGGCCGCACGGCTCGCCGAGGTCGCCCGCCGGGAGGCCGAGGCCGCCAGCGCGGCGAAATCGGACTTCCTCGCGACGATGTCGCACGAGATCCGCACGCCGCTGACCGGCATTCTCGGCTACGCCGACCTCCTCCTCCGGCAACCCGGACTGCCTCCGGCCGCGCATCGATCCGTCGAGCGCATCCGCGGGGCCGGAACCGCCCTGGTCACGATCGTCAATGACATCCTGGACTATTCCAGCATCCAGTCCCGGCACGTCGCCCTCAACCCGGAGCCGTTCTCCCCGCGCGCGCTCATCGAGGAGGCGGTCGCGATCGTCCGGCCGAATGCCGACAAGAAGATGCTGAGCCTCACCTGCCACGTCGAGCAGGACGTCCCGGGGACCCTCCTCGGCGATCCAGGGCGCATCCGCCAGATCGTCCTGAATCTGCTCGCGAACGCGGTGAAGTTCACGAGCGAGGGCGGTGTCACGGTGACGGTGCTGTGCCACCGTGCGATCGATGCCGGAGCGCCGCACCGGTTGCAGGTTGCCGTGCAGGACACCGGCATCGGCATCCCGCCGGAGAAGCGCGATCGCCTGTTCCGGCACTTCAGCCAGATCGACGGCTCGACGCAGCGGGACTTCGGCGGCACCGGGCTCGGGCTGGCGATCAGCAGAAGGCTGGTCGAGGTCATGGACGGCAAGATCGGGGTCGCCAGCACCCCGGGCCGGGGTTCGACCTTCTTCTTCAGCATCCCTCTGCCGGAAGCGATCGAGGCGGCGGAGGCCGTGCCCGTTCGTGCCGAGATGGCGCCGCCGCTCACCCGCACCGTCCGTATCCTCCTCGCCGAGGACGACCCGATCAACCAGGAGATCGCCCTCGGCCTGCTCGACGGCTGGGGCTACACCATCGAGGTCGCGAATGACGGCGCCGAGGCCGTGGAAGCGGTGAGGACCAGGCACTACGATCTCGTGCTCATGGACATCCAGATGCCGCGGATGGACGGGATCACCGCGATGCGGACCATCCGCGACCTCGACGAGCCGTGCAGGGACGTGCCGATCCTCGCCGTGACGGCCAATGTGCTGCCCCAGCAGGTCGCCCAGTTCCGTCAGGCGGGTGCGACCGGCCATATCGGCAAGCCGTTCAAGCAGCAGGAACTGGTCGCCGCCATCGAGCGGTTGATCTCGCTCAAGGATCCGGATCCGGGCGGGGACGAGACCGGGCCCCCGGACCAGAACGCCCTGCTCGACGCGCAGGCCTATCACGACGCCTTGGAGCAGTTCGGCACGCAGACCATGCACCGGCTGCTCGCGGATCTCGCCGAGGAGATGCAGTCCCGCTTCACCGCACGGACGAGCGCGAGCGGGCGCGAGGCGCTCGCACGTGACGCCCACGGGATGTGCTCGGTCGCCGGGACGCTCGGATTCAGGGCCTTCTCGGCCGCCTGCCGGGATTTGGAGCGGGCATGCCGGAGCCACGGTGACGTCGACCTCCGGCTTCGTCGCCTCGACGTGACGCGTGAGGCGACGCTCAGCCGGATCGCCGATCTGCGGACGGCCTAACGGTGATACGCGATGCCGGCCAGTCTGGATCAGGCGGTGGATTAAGGCATAACAAATAGGTCGGACGCAATCGATTCGTGAAATAACCTATTGCAGCTTACACAGCCGACTCGCCCGCTCGGTTGAGCCGCCTACGTCACGAGGATGCGGGACCATGCCGCCGTTGAATGCCGCTCGCGCGTCGCGAGGTCGACGTCCGTCGAGCCCGGCGATGATCGCCTACCTCGCCGCCATCCTGATCGTCTGCCTGGGGGGGTGGCAACTCCTTCGCGGACGGGAGGCCGCCTTGGTCGACGCCCGGGGTGACGTGCGCAACCTCGCGCGCTCCCTGGCCCAGCACGCCACCCGCAGTGCCGAGGCCGTCGACATCGTTCTCAGCGGCATCGTCGACCGGGTCGAGCATGGCGCCCTGCGCGATCCGAATCAGTTCAGGACGTTCCTGGAGAAGCGCGTCAAGGCGGTCACCCAGGTTCGCAACCTCGCCGTTCTGGACGAGCGCGGCGACTGGATCATCGACTCGGTGCCCGGTGCGCATCCCCCGCTGAACTCCGCCGATCGGGACTACTTCCTGTGGCATCGCGAGCGCCCGGATCCCGGCATGCACCTGGGTGAGATGATCCTCAGTCGCGCGACCGGGAAGTGGTTGATCCCGCTGACGCGCCGATGGAACAAGCCGGACGGGAGCTTCGGCGGCCTCGTCGCGGCGGCTCTCGATCCCGCCTACTTCCAGAGCTTCTACGACGAGCTGGGCGTGGGGCAGCAGGGATCGATCGCGCTGATCAGCGACCGCGCGCGGCTGCTGGTGCGCCACCCCTACGATCCGGGAATGGTGAACCTCGACGTGTCCCGGGGGCCGCTGTTCCGCGACCTCCTCCCGCGCTCGCCGGTCGGGACCGCCTCGTCCGTCCAGGCCCTGGACGGCAACGAGCTGATCGTCGCCTACGAGCGCCTCCGCGACTTCCCCTTCGTGGTGTGGGTCGGACGAAGCGTGCCCGAGACCCTTGCGGCGTGGCGCCGCGAAGTGCTCGTCGTCGGCGGCGTGATCGCGTCGGCCGCGGTCCTGCTCGCTCTGCTGGGGCTGCACCTCGACCGGCGCCAGCGGCGGGTTCACGCGGCCGAGGCGCTGATCCGCGAGAGCGAGGCGCGCTACCGCCTGCTCGCCGACAACGCCTCCGACGTCATCATGATCAAGGACGTCCGCCGCGGCGGCTTGCGCTCCTACGTCTCGCCCGCAATCCGTGCGGTCCTGGGCTACGACCCGGAGGAGTTCGCCGCCCTGCCGCCCCGCGACCTGATCCACCCGGACGATGCCGGGCGCGTGCTCGCCCTGGAGGCCGGCATCGACGCCGATCACCCGGTCGCCACGAGCGTCCACCGCCTCAGGCACAAGGACGGCCGCTGGCTCTGGGTCGAGGTCGCCTTCACCTGGATGCGGCAGGACGACGGCGAGCCCAGGCTGCTGGGCACGATCCGCGACGTGAGCGAGCGCGTGGCGGCCGAGGAGGCGATCCGCGCCAGTCAGCGCGATTACCGGCTCTTGGCCGAGACCACGACCGACGTGATCACCCGTCTCGACCTGGAGTTCCGGCGAACCTACGTCTCGCCCGCCTGCCGGACCGTGCTGGGCTACGAGCCCGAGGAGCTGCTCGGCTGCCAGCCCTCCGCCGCCATCCACCCCGACGACGCGCCCGCCGTGCGCGAGGCCGCGGGTCGGCTGACCGGGGGCCAGGTGCCGCAGGGGCGGATCGTCACCACCTACCGCACGCGCCACAAGGCCGGACACTGGATCTGGATCGAGGCCGGGATGAGCCTCGCCCGCGACGCGGAGGACCAGCCGGCCGCGATCGTCTGCTCGCTGCGCGACGTCACCGCCCGCAGGCAGGCGGAGGCGGCGCTCGCGCGCCTGCGCGAGGAAGCGGAGGCGGCCAGGGCGGAGGCCGAGAAGGCCAGCCTCGCCAAGAGCGAGTTCCTGGCCGCCATGAGCCACGAGATCCGCACCCCGCTCCATGGCGTCATCGGCTACGCGGACCTGCTGGTCCGTGATGGCGGCCTCGCGCCCGTCCAGCGTCGTCAGGCGCAATGCATCCAGACCGCCGGGAAGACCCTCCTGACGATCGTCAACGACGTGCTGGACTTCGCGAAGATCGAGGCGGGGCAGATTGATCTCGATCCCCAGCCCTTCGCCATGCGGGCGATGCTCGAGGACGCCGTCTCGATCCTGCGCGAGCCCGCGGACCGGAAAGGGGTGACGCTCCACGTCGAGATCGACCCGGCCCTGCCGCCGCACCTGATCGGCGATCAGGATCGCGTGAGGCAGATCGTCCTCAACCTCCTGTCGAACGCCATCAAGTTCACCGCGAGGGGAACCGTCACGCTCCGCCTGCGCTGTGACCCGGTGGACGATCCCACCGCGCCGTGCCGCTTCCTCGTCGCGGTGGCCGATACCGGCATCGGCATCCCGCGGGAGCACCTCGGGCGCCTGTTCCAGCGCTTCGCTCAGGCCGATGCCTCGGTGCAGCGCCGGTTCGGCGGCACGGGCCTGGGCCTGGCGATCTCGAAGACGCTCGTCGAGAGGATGGGCGGCGAGATCGGGGTCGAGAGCGAAGCAGGCGCCGGCTCGACCTTCTGGTTCCGTCTCGCGCTGATGCCCGCCACGGCGCCGGCGGCCGGCACGGTCGCCGAGGTTGCGGCCGCCGCGCGGAGCGGACGCCCGGCACGCATCCTCCTGGCCGAGGACGGCGAGATCAACCAGGACATCGCACGCGTGGTGCTCGAAAGTGCCGGCCACGCCGTCACCATCGTGAGTGACGGCGTGGCGGCGATCGAGGCGGTGAAGGGGAGCGACTTCGACCTCGTGCTGATGGACGTTCAGATGGCGCCGGGCATGGATGGCCTGACGGCGACCCGGCACATCCGCAGCCTCGACCATCCCGCCCGTGATCTTCCGATCGTCGCGATGACGGCGAACGTTCTTCCCGCCCAACTGGCGGAATGCCGTCTGGCGGGCATGAACGACCATGTCGGGAAGCCGTTCCATCTCGACGAACTTCTCGGCGCCGTCGCGCGCTGGACCAGCGCCGATGACCGCCCCGCCGCTCCCTCCCTCCAGGCCGAGCCGCCCGCGGCGGTGTTCGACCCGCAGACCTTCGACGCGCTGGCGCAGATCCTTGGCCAGGACAGGATGCGCCGGATCCTCTCGGGCCTGGCCGAGGAACTCCGCGCCCGGTTTCCGGTGGACAGCCCGCGGGAGCGGCTGGTGCGCGAGGCGCACGCCACGGTGTCGGCCGCCGGAGCGCTGGGCTTCCCGGCCCTGACCCGGGCCTGTCGGGAGATCGAGGAGACCTGCGGCGCGGAGGGCGATCTCGGCCCGCTCATCCGACGGGTGGGAGAAGCCCGCGACGCCGCCCTCGAGGAGATCAGGCGGTTGCAGACCGCCGCCTGACGAGGGATCGGACAGAGAGGCCCGGACTGGGATCGCGCCGCCATCAGCGCAGTCTCAATCTGCTCGGCCTCCCCGGAACCGACCCGCGGTCGATGTCGCCGACGCCGCAGCGCTGATCCCAACTCCGCGACGTGAAGCAAAGCCTCTCCGAACGGCCGACGCAATCCATCGAATCTTCAGCCGGGAACAAAATCATGCGCATCCGCGATCAACTTGTGCTCGTGGTCGAGGACGAAATATTGGTTGCAGAGTTTCTCTTTGACATCATCAGGGAGGAGGGAGGAATTCCGATCGGTCCGGCCTCCACGAATTCTGCCGCGCTTCGTTACATCGAGGATAACAACGCAAACATTGCGATACTGGATGTCAATTTACGTGATGGTGAATCGATCGCAGTCGCGCAGGCGCTGCATGGTCGTGACATCCCCTTCGTCATCTACACCGGAGGTGGATTGCCGAAGCGTCTTCGACCTGCATTTGGCAATGCCACGATCATCAACAAGCCTGTTCGATCCAAGGTCATCATCGACGCCCTCGTTGCCGCGATCGACATGAGCGAACCGTTGCACCCTTCTCCGTCCGGCTCACCCGGCATCAACGATTTTGGTTGAGGTCGAGCGGCCCGTCGCGAGCGCGAACGGGTCCCGTTCACGGATCGTCCGCTCCAGGGGACCCGCTTGCCGCTCCGCCGCCGGAGCCGGCCCAGGATCCGGCATGCCCTCGCCCGCAGGCGGAGGCGACAGGCCCGCGGCGACCTCAGGGGCCGGTATGTCGAGGCCAGCCCGATCGTGCCGGCCGTCTCCGAGACGTCGCCGGCGGCGAGGTCGATGCTGTTGAACGGGCGCCCAACCGGGCGTTCCGGACCGCGACCGTCGGGATCGGACCGCCTCGGCGGGCCGGGGTCGTCCGACCGGGCGGACGCCGCATCAGACCTGGCGCCGGGCGAGTCCCGGCGGCAGGAAGCGCGGGATCCGGGCCGAGCCGTCGATGAACTCGAACCCGCCGGCGCAGTTGAGCGAGTGGATCCGGGTGCCGGGCCAGAGCGGCCCGGAGGTGATCCGCGCGTGAAGGCTCTGGGCGAAGCCGTCCTCGTCCAGCCGGTCGATGCGCATCAGGCCGAGCGCCCGCCCGTAGCCGTCGGCGCAATCCTGGACCGGGCGGATCGCCTGGCCGTTCCGGACCACGATGCGGCCGGCCGGCCGGGCCGTCGCGGCGTCGATCAGCACAGGGTTGGCCCTGTGCGCGGTCCAGGGCCCGCGGAAATCCGGTGCGCTCCAGAGATGGAGCGCGTCCGAGTACGAGCCCCGCCCGAGCGGTTCCGAGGCCGGTGCTCCGCGGACCGTGGCGAACATCCACCAGCGCCCGCCATGCTCGAACAGGGTCGGATCGCTCGCCGCGACGCCGGAGACCAGCCGCGCCTCCCGGACCCAGCCGCCCGGGAAGGCGGTCGCCCGGTAGAGATCGATCGACCCTGCGGCGCAGGATTCCGGGATCATCCAGACCGCGCCGTCCCGCTCGAAGACGAACGGGTAGGACAGGTGATGCTCCGTCTCCAGGACCGGCGCCGGGATGCCGGCCGGTCCTTCGGCGTCGAACGGCACCGCCGAGATCACGCCCTTGCCGGTCGCGTGGGGAAACTCCTCGACGAACAGCCAGCAGCGCCCGTCGTGGAGGATCGGGAAGGGATCGGCGTAGAAGCGCCGGCCGTCGTCCGGCAGTTCCTGCCAGCCGGTCTCGGGATGCGCCCGGAGGTCGACGAGATCCGGCCCGTCGAGCCGGCGCCAGCCGATCCGCCAGTGCGGCGAGCGATAGCCCAGCCGGTAGAGGCGCTGGAAGACGGCCCGCGCCGCGATGCGCAGGGTCCGGCGCGCGAGCTCCGTCGCCGTCAGCGCGACCGGGGGCAGCCCGACCTGCGGGGCCGCGGCGGCATCGGGATCCGCGAGCGGGGCCGCCCCGCCCGCGAAGCCCGCCTCGATCATCGTCGCCGTCCGGACGAGCGCGTCGTCCAGCATGGTCAGCATCACCCCGCGCACCTCCGTGCCCAGGCGCGCCGCACAGAGCGTGCGGCCGCCCTCGACGAGGCTCGCGACGGGGACCCGCTTCGCGAGCAGGGCGCCGAACAGGGCCGCCTCCCCGGGCAGGCCGTCATAGTGGAGGCGACGGACCGGGACGCCGGCGCGCTCCGGGACGTCGCCCACGAGGTCGATCACGAGGTCCGGCAGGTCTCCGGCCGGCAGGTCTCCGGCCGGCCTGGGCCAGGCCGCGGCGGCCGCCGGGTCGAGCCGGGAGGCCGGGCCGTCGCGCGGGACGCCGTAGGCGAGGGATTCGATCCGGAACAGCGCCTCCGCGTAGGCGGGCGCGTCATCGGGGCCCGGCCGGTCCTCGACCTCGATCGAGAGGCCGGGCCGCGCGGCGAGGCGCGCGATCAGTGCCGCGTGCCACCGGCGCGGTCGGCGCCCGTCGATCCGCAGGCGCACGCGCAGGGCCCCCGCCGTCCTTGCCGCCGCGCAGCCGGCCGCACGCCCCGCCGGGCGCGCCCGCGTCGAGCCGGCATCCACTTCGATGAGGAGCGCTTCAGCCACGGTGCAATCCCTGCCTGCGGGAAGGGGGCGCGGCCGCCGCGCGGCCCGATCGATGCCGGCCCGTGACGATCCGGGCCGCCCACCGACCCCGCCGATCTCATCCGAGCACGGTTAACGCAAGGTTGATCGGTGCGACATCCGTTCCGGGTGCCGGAGGTGCGCACCGATCGCCGCGGATGGAAGAGAACGGTTAATCCTGCGCAGGTAAACATCTCCGGAACGCCGCTCCGCTCCGGCCGGCTCCGCGCGGTCGCGTGCCTCAGAGTTTTCTTCGTGTTCTTGCAGCGGTTTTGCAGCCGGGATCGGGCAGAGGCCGACGGAGCGCCGTTTTGAACCAGCAATGGCCGAGTCTGAGACAGCTTGAGCCCGGTTCGGAACCGCCGAGCCGCGCCCCCGCCGTGCCGCCCCCGCGGGGCCAGGCCGCCAAGGAGACCATCGTCGACCTCGGCGACATCTGGCGCATCATCGTGCGCCGGCGCGCGATCGTGCTCGGCACCACTACCCTCTGCGCCCTTGCGGCTCTCGTGTACGGCGTCCTCGCCGCGCCCCTCTACTCGGCGACGTCCCAGATCCTGATCGATCCGCGCGACCGGCAGGTCGTCAACCGCGACCTCAACGCGAGCGCGGTGGCTCCGGACGGCGGCATCACCATCGTCGAGAGTCAGGTCAAGGTCATCGAGTCCGACACCGTGCTCCTGCGCGCCATCGCGGCGGAGGGCCTCGAGACCGATCCCGAATTCGGCGCCGCCCCGACCGGGCTGGTCCAGCGGCTCCGGGAGTCGCTGCTCGGATCGACCGAGAGCGTCGGCGATCCCAGGACGGCGGCCCTGCGCAAGCTCCGGCGCCGGCTCGCCGTGAAGCGCGCCGACAAGGTCTTCGTCGTCGACATCATCGTCACGGTCTCCGACCCCGGGAAGGCGGCCCGCATCGTCAACGCCATCGCCCGGGCCTATCTCGCCGACCAGGCCGAAGCCCGCGCGGACGCGGCCAGGCGCGCCTCCGGCGAGCTGAACGGCCGCCTCGACAGCCTGCGGACGGACCTCAACGCCGCGGAGAACCGGCTGGAGACCTTCAAGGCGAAGCACGGGCTCATCGCCTCGAGCGGCGTGCTCGTCAGCGAGCAGCAGCTGACCGATAGCAATTCGCGCCTCTCGGCGGCGCGCAACCGGGTCGCGGAGGCGAAGAGCAAGCTCCAGGACCTCCGCACCGCCCGCGGCGGTGCCGTCGACCCCGGCGCCCTGCCGGAGGCGATTCAGTCCCAGACGATCGATCGCCTGCGCGGGCAGTACGCCGAGCTGATCGGCAAGGAGGGCGAGCTGCGCATGCAGCTCGGGCCCCGCCATCCCGCCATCCAGGCCGTGCGCACCCAGAAGGCGGACGTGAAGAGGCTGATCGACGCCGAGCTCGACCGCATCGTCCGGGCGTCCGAGGTCGAGTATCAGCGCGCGCTTGCCGCCGCGCGCCTGCTCTCGGAGAACCTCGACGCGCTGCGGGCGGAATCGGTGCGGACCAACCGCGACACGGTGCAGCTGCGCGAGCTCGAGAGCGCCGTCGCCGCGAGCCGCTCGGTCTACGACGCGTTCCTGGTCCGCTCCCGCGAGATCGCGGAGCAGGCCAACATCGACCCGACCAACGCGCGGGTCATCAGCTGGGGCCAGCCTCCCGACGAGCGTAGCTGGCCCCTGCGCGGCCTCATCTTCGTCGCCGGCCTCGCGGCCGGGCTGGGGCTCGGCATCGGCCTCGCGATGGTGCGCGAGTACGTCCGTCCCGCCCTGCTCTCCGCCGGGCAGATGGAGCGGCTGATCGGGGCGCCGGTTCTGGCCGTGTTCCCGCCCGCGCTCACCCTGCGCAACACCCCGCGCGCGGCCCGCGAGGCGGTCTTCGCCCTCGACGGCCTGACCGGCTTCCCGGACGCGCGGCCACGGTCGCGGCGCGGGCTCAGCGTCGTCCTGACCGGGGCCGAGGCCGATGCGGACGCGCGCAAGGCGCTGACCGAGATGCTCGCCGACGCCGCCACGGCCCGCGGCGACCGGGTGCTCGTCGTGGAGACCGCCCTCACGGCGAGCGAGGTCGGCGCGGGCTGCCTCCTCGAGGTCCTGCGCGGCGAGGCGAGCGTCCAGGCCGCCGTCACGACCGACCCCGAGACCGGCACCCGCCGGCTCCGCGTCGGCACCGGCCAGAAACCCGTGCGCGACGCCTTCGCCCGGGAGAACGTCGAGGCCTTCCTCGACGATGTCTGCGACCGGTTCGATCTCGTGCTCGTGGACGGCGGCGACATCGCGCGCTCCCTGCAGATCGCCCACTTCGTCGCTCAGGCGGAGCGCGTCCTCGTCGTGGCCCGCGCCGGGCTGTCCCTGCAATCCGAGGTCGGCGCCATCGCCAGGGTCGTCGCCGCGACGAGGCAGCGCATCTTCGGCGGCCTCCTCGTCGATGACCGGGCGAGCGGGCGATGAGCCGGGGCTGGAGCGGTGCCGCGGTCCCGGCCGCCCCGCGGCGGCTCGGCCTGCGCGCACCGCCCTCGGCCGCGCTGGTCCTGCTCACGCTCCTCGTATTCGGCGTGTCGGGCGGGATGCTCTGGGTCGTCGGCATCAACTACGACGGTCTGACCGGCTCCGCCGCGCAGAAGATCCATCCGGCGACCTATCTCGCGCTGCTGCTGCTCGGCTGGTCGCTGGTGCATGCGGGCAATCCGGTCGCCAACCTGAGGACGGCCGTCGAGCGCAGGCCCGCGAGCGTCCTGCTCGGGATCGCCGGCGTCGGCCTCGCGCTCCAGATCAGCCTGCGCGGCGGAGCCGGCATCGCGGGCGCCGTCGATACCTTCCTGCTCCCCGCCCTCGTCTGCCTCCTGCTGCTCGACTGCGACGCGCCGACCCTGCGCCGCCTGGAGCGGACCGTTCACGCCGTCATGACGGCCAACGGTCTCCTCGGCCTCTTCGAGTTCGTCTCCGGCCGCCAGGTTTTTCCCTACCGCCTGGACGGGATGCTGCTCGAATACGACACCCGCGCGATGTCCCTGCAGGGGCATCCGCTGCCCAACGCGACCCTGACGGCCTGCTACGTGATCGCGCTCTGCGCGGGCGCGGGCAGCCTGTCGGCGGCCGCGCGCCTCGCCGTGATCGGCCTCCAGCTCGCCGCGCTCGTCACCTTCGGCGGACGCTCCGGCATCGTGATCACCCTGGTGCTCGGCGGCGGGCTCGGCCTCCTCGCGCTCGCGCGCATGGTCCGGCGCGGGCGGATCCCGCTTCTGGGCGTCGCCGGGGCGGCCTTCGCGCTCCCCCTCCTCGCCCTCGCCCTGGCCGCGCTCGCGGGTTCCGGCTTCTTCGACGCGCTGCTCGCGCGCTTCGCCAATGACGGCGGCAGCGCCAATGCGCGGGTCGTGGTCCTCGACCTGTTCGCGGCGCTGTCCCCGCGCGAGTTCGTCTTCGGACCCGATGCGGGCGTGATCGACACCCTGCGCCGCATGAACGGGCTGCAGATGGGCCTCGAGAACCCGATCGTGCGCATCCTGCTCTACCAGGGCGCGGCGATGACCGGCCTGCTCACGGTGGCCTTCGCGCTGTTCCTCTGGGAGGTCGGCCGCCGCTGCCGGCCCGGCATCGCGATGCCGATGGTCGCCTTCGTGGTGCTGGTGAACACCTACGAGAGCCTCGGCGGCAAGACGACGATCCTCGCCAAGTTCGTGATCCTGCTGATCGCGCTGTACCGGTGGCCCGACCCGGAGGACGGACCGGGCGGCCACGGCCTCTGAACCGCTCGGCCCGCCGGTCAGGGCCGGGATCGCGCGCCGGGCGCGGGCAGGCCCAGCGCGGCCAGGAGGTCGGCGTCGAGCACCCGCGTCTCGTCGTCGCGCACGAGCCCCATGCCGTCGAAGAGGTTCCAGAACGCCCAGCCGAAGCCGAGCGCCTCAGCGCTCGCGCGCACGTCGGCGACGTAGCGGGCGCGGTCGGGGGCGGACGCGGCGAGGTAGCGCGCGTCGGTGCGCAGGGCCCCGAACTCCCCGAGCAGGATCTCCTGCGGGGCGATGCCCTGCCGGGAGGCCCAGCCCGCGACCGCCCCGAGATGGCGGTCGACGAAGCCCCGATCGGGCCGGGCCGCGAAATACTCGGCCATCTTCGCCTCGGTCACCCGGTAGGCCGCCTCCCGCTCGGCCGGTGCCCTCGGGTCGTCGGCGCGCATCCGGGCGCGCACGGCGGACAGCGTCGCATCGCGGGTTCCGGCCGAGGCCGGCCACGGCACCCCGTTGAGGGCGCGGTAGACCGGCTCCCGCATCCACGGGGCGCCCTGATGCGTGAACAGGTAGGGCTCGTAGAAGTGGAACGTGTAGAGCAGCGGCCGGCAGGCGCGCAGGGGAGCCGGGTCGAGCGCCGCCAGACCCGCGACCATGCTGCCGCAGGCGCCCGTGGCCACGAGCGTGAGCCGCGGCGCGGCGGCCCGCGCGGCGGTGAGGAGAGAGACCTGCACGCCGGCCCAGGATGCGGCGGAGCAGGCCTGCGGCGGCTCGTTGACCGGCTCGAAGGCGATCGTGTCGGGCGGGTGCCGGGCGAGCATCCGGGCGAGGTCGGCCACCAGGGCGCGGTAGGGCGGCAGCAGCGGGGCGTCCGGGCCGCCGTAGAGGCGCGGCGGGTTGAAGTGGTGCGTCGCCGCGTTCCCGTGGAGGTTGACCACGATCTTCAGCCGGGCGGCCAGCACCGCCGCGACGGCGGCGTCCAGCTCGGCGAGAAGGGCGGTTCTGCGCCCGTCCGCGAAGGCGAGGAACGGGCCCGGATCGACGGGCAGGCGCACGAAGTCGAAGCCCGCCCGCGCCAGGCCGCGCAGGTCGGCCGCCGTCGGCACCGGCCGCTCGCTCTGGAAGGCGGGCCAGCCGTAATCCGTCCGCGGCGGCGGGTATTCCCGGGTCAGGGAGAACCAGGGCCACAGGTTGACGCCGCGCCGGACGACGATCGGCCCGCCCGCCCCCGGGGGCCCGGCTGCCGCGCGGCGCGGCGGCAGGGCGGCCGCCAGGAGCGCGGCGGTCACGCGGCGGCGGTCGAGCGCCGGCATGACCCGCGGCTCAGAGCGACCGGGTCGGGACGCCGACGGCCGGCCCGGCCTCCGGTTTCGTCTCGAGCGCGGGGGCGCGTTCGCGGCCGGCCGTTCCGACCTTGAGGATCATCGTCTCGTAGGCCTCGAGGATGTCCGTCCAGTCGAAGCGCTGCGCCTGCAGCCGCGCACCCTGCCGGCAGCGTTCCGCCAGCGCCGCGTCCGTCAGGATCCGCGTCATCAGCCGGTCGCACTCATCGGCATCCCGGAAATAGCTCTGCGCCTCGCCCGCGGTGATGCGGTTGTAGGGATTGTCGTGGGCGATGATCGGGCTGCCGGCCCAGAGCGCCTCGACCAGGGACGGGTTGGTGCCGCCGACGGTGTGCCCGTGCAGATAGGCGCCCGCATGGTAGCGGAGCGCGCCGACGACCTGCGCGTCGTAGATGGCTCCCGGGAACATCACCTCGTCGCTCGCCGCGGCGCGGATGCGTGCGTGATAGGCGTTGCCGGGGCGCAGCTCGCCCAGCACGATCAGCTTGGCGCCGCGCCTGCGGCGCGAGAAGGCCTCGACGATCGTCAGGATGTTGTTGTCCGGCTCGATGCGGCAGATCGACACCATGTAGCGGCCGGGCTCCACCCCGAACGCCGCCAGGGGCGCGGACGGTGCGTCGCGGACCGGCTCGCCGCCGTAGGGGATCGTGGTGATCGCCCTGCGCGGCCGGCGCGTGGCGACGTGGTCGGCGATGACCGGGTGGTCCGCGACGAGCCGGTGCGACGACCAGGCGGCGATCCATTCGTTGACCCAGAACCAGGCCTTGACCGGGAACGACCATTTCGGCCGGCGCCATTCGATGCCGTCCATGTTCGTCACGATCTTGCGCCCGGCGAGGCGCAGCAGGGGGAGGAACACGGCGCCGTTGTATCCGAGCACGAGGCACACGGCTCGGCGCGTCGCGGCATGCCGGACGCAGTGGAAGTCGAAATCCAGGGTCGCGCGCGGTCCCGTCGAGGCGACCTGCACGCGGATGAGCTCGATGCCGCACCAGGTCTCGCTCCGGAACCGTTCCCCGACCTCGCCGACCTCGTCCTGGCAGTAGACCCCGACGGACCAGCCGCGGCCGGCCAGGAACAGGGCGAGACGCTCGGCGAAGGTCTCAAACCCCCCGTGCTCCGCGGGTATTCCGCGCGTGCCCAGGATGAGGAGAGAGGGGGCTTGAGGCGTCATGTCCCGGATCCGATAGGGGCTGGAGCTGGCGCGAAGCGAGATCACCGCGAGGGCGGGTAGACGCCTGCCGTTGATCAGGCTAACACTTGCTTGGCGCAAGGGAAGTTGCGCGCAAAGATTTTCCCGCTGGAAACCGCGGTCATTTCTCGTTATTGTTAACGTCGTCGGAGGCAGACGAGTCCGTGCGGTTCACATGCGTTCACCAGGGTTACGAACTCTACGGATCGGACCGGAGCTTCGTCGAGACGGTGCGGGTCATCCGTGCGGCCTGGCCGCAGGCGGTGATCGACGTGGTGCTGCCGCGGCACGGTCCGATCGTGGCCGCGCTGGAGCCCCTGGCGACCCGCATCCTCGTCGAGCCTCTCTGGATCCTGCGCCGGCGTGACCTTCCCGGCCTCCTGACCGTCGGTCTGCTGAGACTGCCCCTGGCACTCGGGCGCGCGCTCGTGCGGATCGCCCGCAGCGACCTCGTCTACGTGAACACCACCGTCGTCGCCGACTACCTGCTGGCGGCGCGGCTCTTCCGCCGCCGCTGCGTGGTTCACGTCCACGAGATCCCCGAGGGCGTCGTCCGCCGGGTGCTGCGGATGCTGCTCGGCTGGAGCGGCTGCGCGCGGATCTACAACTCGCAGGCGACGCGGCGCGCCTTCGCGGGCGAGGCAGCCGCGGGCCGCGTGGTCTATAACGGCATCGCCGATCCCGGTTCTCCGAAGGGCACGACCTATCGCGGCGACCGGCCCCTGCGCCTGCTGATGCTCGGCCGGATCAGCCGCATCAAGGGCCAGGACGTCCTCGTCGAGGCGGTGGCCCGCCTGCCGGACGACCTGCGCGGCCGGATCGCCGTGCGCATCGTCGGCAGCGCCTTCGAGGATGCGGAGCGCGAACGGGCGCTCGCCGCGCGCGTGGCGGAGCCGGACCTGCGCGATTGCGTGACGCTCCTGCCGTTCGCCCCCGATCCGTCCGAGCATTTCCGCTGGGCCGACCTCGTCGCCGTCCCGTCGTGCCTGCCGGAATCCCTCGGCCGCGTGGCGATCGAGGCGATGGCCCACGGCATCCCGCCGGTCGTCTCGGAGATCGGCGGCCTGCCGGAGGTGGTGGCGGACGGCCGGACCGGCTGGCTCGTGCCGCCGGGCGATGCGGCGGCCCTGTCGCGGCGCCTCGCGGACCTGGTGCGGCGGCCGGAGGACTGGGCCGGCTTTCCCGAGGCGGCGCGGGCGCGCTACCTCGCGGTCTTCGCCGAACGCGCCTCCGCCGAGGGCATGATCGCCTGCTTCCGCTCCGTGCTGGAGCGGCGCGCGGGCAGGCTCCCGGCCGAACCGCGCACCGAGTGAGCGGCCGGGTACCGCGCCGACCCCCTCGACCAGGCCGGCGGCAGGTTGCCGAGGCGGCGGAGCGGGGATCGCCGCCGGGGCCCGGCCGTCGTCCCTTCCTTGCGGCCATCTCCGGACCGGCGGGACCGAACGCGGCGCGCTGGACTCGGCATCTCCATCATCGGGCTTCCGCAGGGGAGACGGCGGCGCGGATCTGCGGCGCGACCGCGTCCTCGCGGGGCGCCTGGACCTCCGCCATCGCGGCGGCCGTCGCGAGGACGCGCCTGTCGGCGTTGCGCGCGA
Source organism: Methylobacterium nonmethylotrophicum (assembly GCF_004745635.1). Lineage (GTDB taxonomy): Bacteria > Pseudomonadota > Alphaproteobacteria > Rhizobiales > Beijerinckiaceae > Methylobacterium > Methylobacterium nonmethylotrophicum. The sequence continues at coordinate 204,366 of NZ_SRLB01000008.1, forward strand.
AGCGCCGGAAGGCCAGGGCGGACCAGATCACGGTCGCGGCCTCGGAGGCCGCGAGGCCGATCAGCGCCCAGGGCGCCGGCAGGACGAGCAGGAGCGGGACCATGATCGCGAAGCCGAGGAGCGCCGCCACGATGGCGCCGCTGGCGATCGTCCGGAAGCCCGCCGAGGCCTCCAGATAGGCGCGCGGGATCGCGTAGAGCAGCGACACGCTCACGACGGTCCAGACCCCGAACCCGATCCAGTTCATCGGCTCGTGGTTGAAGCGGCCCTTGAACAGGTACTGCTCGATCAGCGGCAGAAGGACCCACATCGCGGTGCCGTAGACGAGGCAGGCGAGCGCGATCACCGCCGTCGAGCGCACGACGATCAGCGTCGCGGGCCGCGTGCGCCCCTCCGCGAGCAGGGCGGTGATCTCGGCCATCACCATGTTGGTGAGCGCGTTGGTGGGGATCCGCAGCGGCGCGAACAGGACGAGCGTGGCGGCGATCGGCGCGTAGCTCTCGGGCCCGACCAGGGTGGCGAAGGCGAGCGTCATGCCCTGGCCCTGAACCGTGATGCTGGTGACGCCGGTGAGCGACCACAGCAGGGTCCGCCACAGCGCGAGGTAGCGCCGCCAGAGCGAGCGGCGCAGCGTGAACCGCAGCGGCTTGCGCAGGGCCAGGTAGGAGACCGCGATGCCGCAGCCATGCGCGAAGGCGACCGACAGGAAGGCGTGCTCGAGGACGATCTCGTCGCTGCCGTGCAGGGTCGCCACCGCGAGGGCGAGCCCGAGGCCGGCATAGACCGTGTCGCTGAGGCCCGCGATGCGCGGAGCCTTGCGGGCGAGGAGCACGATGCGCAGGTGGCTGCGGAACGCGTAAAGCGCGATGAAGGCGCCGGCGGCGAGGGCGCCCACCCCCATGATCGGGACGAGCACGGCGGCGGCGAGCCCGCCCATCGCCGCGGCGACGAGCAGGGCGCCGGACCCGAACACCACGTCGTAGCCGCGCTCGGACGGGCGCCCGAGGCTGCGCGACAGGAACAGGGTGGCCGGCACCGAGACCAGGGCGCGGATATAGGCGACCCCGACGGCCCCGCACGTGAACACGATCGCGAACAGCCCGTAATCGTGCTGGGTCAGGGTGCGCACGAGCACGACGTTCAGCACGAAGTGGAACAGGCTCTGGATGAGCTCGCCCGACAGGACCACCGCGAAGCGGCGTCCGAACCCGCCGCGCCCGCCGGTGAGGGCTGCCGCTGTCCGGGAGAGCCGGCTCGAACTCAGGAAACTCGGCATCGCGGTCATGAGGCCATCCTTGAGAAGCCCCTCTCCTCATCACGAAACATTTTACGAACCTGCCTTAAAGGTCGCTCAAGATCATCCTCGATCCGGGTCGCTCCGGACCGGGACGAACCTGCCGGGCCCCGTTTCCTTCGCGGCTGCAAGTCCGGGGCCCGGGGCGCAGGGGCGGGTTCGTGCCGATCCGGGACGCTGGCCCGTGGCCGTCGCGAGGGTGGGTGTTTCGGTCCGGGACCGTCGGGAGCGCACATGACGACCACCTCCGCCACGTTGTCCGGCGCCCAGGCCTCCCCGCCCGCCCCGCCCCGGAGCGTCGCCGTGCGCTGCCGGCGGATCGAGCCGGGGGACGACGCGCCCCTCGCGGCCCTGCTCGCGCAGGGCTTTCCGGCCCGGGGCCTCGCCGCCTGGCGCGGGACGCTCGCGCGCCTCCGGGCCTGGACGGAGGCGGAGGCGCTGCCCGGATTCGGCTTCGTGCTGGAGGAGGAGGGCCGCCTCGTCGGCTGCCTGCTCACGCTCTACGCGGCCGGCGGCGGGCGCTGCAACATGTCGAGCTGGTACGTCGCGGAAGGCTACCGGCGCTACGGCTCGATGCTCGTGAACCTCGCCCTGCGGGATCGCTCGGTGACCTACCTGAACGTCACCTCGGAGCGGCACACCCGCCCGATCATCGAGGCGCAGGGCTTCCGCCGCTTCGCCGACGGCGTGGTGCTCGCGGCCCCGCTCCTGGCGGTCGCGGGTCTCGCGCGCGCGCGGGTCTCGCGGCACTTGCCCGCGGAGGCCGCGGCGGATCCGGCCGAGCAGCGGCTCGTCGCCGACCACGCCCGGCTCGGCTGCATCACCTTCTGGTGCCTCGCGCAGGGCCGGGCCTTCCCCTTCGTCGCCGTGCGCCGGCAGGTGCGGGGCGCCCTGCCGATCGCCCAGATCGTCTATTGCGCCGCGGAGACGGACTGGCGGCTCGTGTCGCACGCGGTCGGCCGGGCGCTCGCCCGGCACGGCCTGTTCCTGATGCTCGTCGATGCGCGGGGCCCGCTTCCCGGGCTGCCCGGCCGCTTCCTTCGCGGCCGCATGCCGAAATACGCCCGCGGCTCCGCGCCGCCCCATTGCGGCGACCTCGCCTACACGGAGATCGCCCTGATCGGCACCTGAGGCGACCGCCGCGGCGGGGCAGGCCTCACAGCCGGATCCCGCCTCGGGTCACGGCCGTGAAGAGATCCCGATCGAGGCGCCGGTAGCCCGCCTTCAGGTCGATGTAGAGCGGGTCGTCGATCCGATCGGGGTCGAAGCCCTCGGCGGCGAGCGCGGCCTTGCGCTGCTTGAACGTCTCGGTGTGGACGAAGCCCGGCGCGATCCGCAGGAAGACCGGGCGGGCATAGGCCGGCAGCAGCGCGGCGAGCTGCAGATGGAGGGCGGCCGGGTCGAAATCGGGCGTCACCGTGAGGGCGGCCATGCCGGCCCGGCCCTCGGTGCCCGGCACCGCCACGCCATAGACGATCGCCTCGCTGACGCCCGCGCAACGCCCGAGCGCCTCGGCGACCTCGGTGGTCGCGACGTTCTCGCCCTTCCAGCGGAAGGTGTCGCCGATCCGGTCCACGAAGTAGAAGAAGCCCTGGGCGTCACGCCGCATCAGGTCGCCGGTCCGCATCCAGGCGTCCCCTGGCCGCAGGACGTCGCGGACGATCTTGCGGTCGCTCTCCTGGGCGCTCGTATAGCCCTCGAAGCTGTGCTCGGCCCGCGACGACGAGAGCCGGCCCAGCAGCTCGCCCGTCTCGTCCGGTTCCGCCGGGACGCAGTGCCCGGATGCATCGCGCAGGGGCTGCCCGGTCTCGACATCGTGGCGCACGATCAGGGCGGGCGACCGCCGCGCCATGAAGGGCGGCACCCGGCCGACCGCGCCGACCCGGCCCTCGACGTTGTAGAGCGACACCGTGCCCTCGGTGGCGGCGTAGAATTCGAGCACCCGCGGGATCGCGAACCGCGCCTGGAAGCGCTCCCAGACCTCCGGCCGCATGCCGTTGCCCGTGCACAGGCGCAGGCGGTGCCGGGTCTCGGCGGGATCGGGGGCCGCCGCGGCGAGGTAGCGGCAGAGCTCGCCGATATACTGGAACAGCGTCGCGCCGGTCTCGGCCACGTCGGCCCAGAACCGGCTCGCGGAGAACTTCTCCCGGATCACCACGCTGCCGCCGCCGATCAGGACGCTGCCCGGGGCCACCACGCCCCCGACGCTGTGGTAGAGCGGCAGGCAATCGTACATCCGGTCTTCCGGCGTGGGATCGATCAGCCCGGCGAACCAGTGGGTCCAGCTCATGACCCGGTGGTGGCTGACCCGCGCGGCCTTCGGCAGGCCGGTGGTGCCGGAGGTGTAGATCAGGAGCGCCTCGTCCCGCAGGCCCACCGCGGGTCCCTCGCCGTCGCGCAAGGGGTCCCCCGCGTGGGGCGCCGCCGCCTCGGCGAGGCGGACGGCCTCGCCGGCCGGCTCCGGTGTGCACCCGTCGCCTTGCCAGACGAGCGCCGGCGTCTCGGCGAGATGCGGCCAGGCGCTCGCCACCGCGTCCGCGAGCCCGGTCTCCGCGATGAGCACGCGCGGGCCCGCGACCGCGATGCAATGCGCCAGGCCCTGCGCCAGCAGGCTCGTGTTCAGCAGGGCCACCCGCACGCCGACGCGGGTGAGGCCGAGCCAGATCGCGAGATAGTCCGGCCGGTTGCGCATGAGGAGCGCGACGGTCTCCCCCTTGCCGAGGCCGCGGGCGGACGCCCAGCGGGCATAGCGGTTCTGGCGCGCGGCGAGGTCGGCGAAGCTCAGGGTCTCGTCCGTGCCGATCAGCGCCGGCGCCGGGCCGTACTGCGCGGCGAGCTCGTCGATGACGCAGGGAAAGATCCGCGCCGGCTGCGCGTCGATCCGGGCGGTGCGCTCCAGTGCCGCGATCCAGCCGCTGATCGATGCGGATCGGGTGCGCGGGTCGGGCGATGCGGCCATGGGGGTGCTCCGGGAGGGGTGTCCGCGGGCGGTCGGCCCGCGCTCAGCGGGCGGCCTGCCGGGCGAGGCACCGGCGGTCGGCGACGCAGGCGAGCCAGTTGGCGAAGAGCCGGCGCGCCGCGGGCTGCCAGGCCGCCGGCCTGAGCGGCGCGGCGTCGAGCCCGGGAACGCCGCAGACCTGCGCGAACTCGCGCCAGGACCGGGCCTTGGCGGCGAAGTCCGCCAGACGGGCCTCGCCCGCGGCCGTGTAGTAGTGGCGGGGCAGGCCGGGACAGGTCGCGGCCGTCCCGTCGAGGAAGCGCCCGAGGTCGCGGCGGTACTCGCGGGCGAGGCTGTCGGGCTCGTATTCCGGATGGCCCTGCAGGAAGACCAGGAGGCTGCGCCCCTCGCGCACGAACAGGTCGACCCCGACCTCGGCCGAGCGCCGCAGGACCGTGTAGCCGCAGGCGGTCAGATCGTCCTCGGCCAGGTCGTTCCAGCGGGAATGGGGCACCGGGACCGTGTCCGGCTCGCCGGCCAGCAGAGGATGCGGGGCGGTGCGGTCGCAGGCGAACACGCCCGAATGCTTGCGCGTCAGCGGCTGCCGCCGGATGCCGTCGCGGTGCAGGACGGCGGCGTGCGAGGCGAGGCAGGAGAACAGGGTCGAGACGGTGCTCTCCGCCGCCCAGTCGATCACCGCGGCGAGGGGAGCGAAGAACGGCTCGTCCTCGAGCCGGGCCTGGCGCGGCTCGCAGCCGGTCACCACGAGGGCATCGAGCCCCGCCTCCGCCAGCGCCTCGTGCGGGGCGTAGTGCGCGGCGATGCGGGCCGCGACGGCCGGCGCGCGCGGCGTCGCCAGGAACGCGAACCGCGCGAGGGCGGCGTCCGGGCCGAGGAGCTGCCGGAACTGCGCCTCGGTGCGGATGAAGGCCGCGTCCGGCATGTTGTTGAGCAGCCCGACCCGCAGGGGCGGCGCGGCGTCCTCCCGCGACGGCGGGCGCGGGACCACCGACCAACCCGGCATCTCGAGGGCGGACATGTGCGGCGATGGCCCGTGCTCCAGCATCGGAACGTCTCTCCCGGAACTGTGCGGAGAGGGCGCTCCGCTCGCGATCCTCAGGTCCTTCCAAGGGGCGCGGCCCGGGGCCCCCCTCGCGGGACGCGCCGAACCGGCATCGCCGGGCGCCGTGCCGGCGCTCAGGCGGCCCGCATCAGCGAGCCGGCCGCGTGCAGCGCCTGTTCGAGATCCTCGGTGATGTCGTCGACGTGCTCGATGCCGACGCTGAGGCGGATCATCTCGGGATAGACCCCGGCCTTGCGCTGCTCCTCGGGAGTCATCTGCCGGTGGGTGGTCGAGGCCGGATGGCAGGCGAGCGACTTCGCGTCGCCGATATTGACCAGCCGCTTCACGAGCTTCAGGGCGTCGTAGAACGACTTGCCGGCCGTGAAGCCGCCGTGCACGCCGAAGGTCAGGAGCGAGGAGCCCTGGCCGCCGAGGTATTTCTGCGCCATCGCGTGGTGCTCGTTCTCCGGAAAGCCCGCGTAGTTGACCCAGGCGACGGCCGGATGCGCCCGCAGGAAGGCGGCGACCTTGGCGGCGTTGGCGACGTGGCGCTCCACCCGCAGGGCCACCGTCTCGATGCCCTGCAGCAGCAGGAAGGCGCTCATCGCGGGCAGCACGGCGCCGGTTGTGCGCTGATAGACGCTGCGGGCCCGCGCCGCGAAGGCGCCGGCGCCGAAATGCTCCGCGTAGACGAGCCCGTGATAGGAGACGTCCGGCGTCGAGAACATCGGGAAGCGCCGGGGCTCCGCGGCCCAGTCGAACCGGCCGGAATCGACGATCACGCCGCCGAGCGTGGTCCCGTGACCGCCCATGAACTTGGTGAGCGAGGCGATGACGATGTCCGCCCCGTGCTCGATCGGCCGCAGCAGTATCGGTGTCGCCACGGTGTTGTCGACGATCAGCGGGACGCCGCGGGCATGTGCGACGTCCGCGAGGGCGGCGATGTCGCAGATGTTGCCCGCCGGGTTGCCGATGGACTCGCAATAGACCGCCCTGGTCTCGTCGTCGATCAGCCGCGCGATGTCGGCCGGGGCGTCGCTGTCCGCGAAGCGCGTCGTGATGCCCTGGCGCGGCAGCACGTGCGCCAGCAGGGTGTGCGTGGTTCCGTAGAGCTGGGGCACCGCGACGATGTTGCCGCCGTGGTCGGCGAGCGTCGCGATCGCGTAGTGGAGGGCCGCCTGCCCGCTGGCGACGGCGAGCGCCGCATGGCCGCGCTCGAGGTCGGCGACCCGACGCTCCAGCACCGCCACGGTCGGGTTGGCGATCCGGCTGTAGCGGAAGCCCTCTTCCTCGAGGTTGAAGAGGGCGGCGCCGTGGTCGGCACTGTCGAAGGCGTAGGCGACGCTCTGGTAGATCGGGACCGCCACCGCATGGGTTGCCGGATCATGCTCGAAGCCGGCGTGAACGGCGATCGTTTCGCTGCGCATGTGGAGGGTCCCGTATCGAGAGGCAGACCGTGTCGGCCCGGTGGCAAGGCTCGAGCCAGACCTTGATGTGCCGCTCCTGCACAGACGGTTGACGAATGGGGTGAAGAATTTTCCATTCACGGTGCGGCTCGACGACTTGTCGCGGCACCACCCGGAATCGGGCCTTCCGCTAGGTGCGCCGAGCACTTGGGGCCGCCGATGATCCGACGGCGCCGACGCCGGACGGCCGGTTCCGGCGGCGCGGCGCAGCGCGGCGGCGACTGTCCCGAGATGGGGCGACTGTGCCGAAACATGACGCTCGGTGAGGGATGGCCCTGTTCATCGGCAATGTCTGTCAGACCTCAAGCGGGTCTTGTTAAGAATAAGAGCGCAATCCTCTTGCTCCACGGCAGGTTTGGTGAGTTCCTGGGGCTCCACTCGATCCTGAACTGACTCTGCGGCTCAGGATCCGCACGCCATCAGGGGAACGCGTCCGTGTCTGCCAATGCCTCCACCAAGCCGATGATCGCGTCGCTGACCTCGGTCGAGCTGAGCCCGGCCCCGATCGAGCCGAGCTGGATCCGCGACGGCAACCCGGTCGCGCGGAACGCGACCCTGTCCCGGAGCGCGGACGGGCTTGCCAGCACGCTGGTCTGGGACTGCACGGCGGGCAAGTTCGACTGGATCTACGACATCGACGAAACGATCTACTTCCTCGAAGGGTCGGCCACGATCTCCGACGGCCATTCCCCCGCCAGGACGTTCGGGCCGGGCGATGTGCTGTTCCTGCCGCGCGGCGCGGTCTGCCACTGGCACGTCGAGACCTATGTCCGGAAGGTCGCGTTCTGCCGGCGGACGCAGCCCTGGGCCATCGGCTTCATGATGCGGGCCATCGGGAAGATCGGCCGCATGCTGACGCGCGGCGGCTCCAAGCGGAGCGGCGGCTTCCAGGTCGGGCCCGAGCCGGCCTGACCGGCGCCCTGCGACCGTCGTTCCGGCGGGCTGCGAGACAACAGGCCGATCGAGGTGTGCCATGGCTGTGACCGATCCCGATACCTGGACGTTCTTCGAGGAGGCCTGGCACCCGGGGAACGTGCGCCTGATGGGCCCGCGCACCCACGGTGCCTGGCTCGGATCGACGGTCTTCGACGGCGCGCGCGCCTTCGAGGGCGTGACGCCCGACCTCGACCTGCACCTCGCGCGGGTCAACCGCTCGGCCGAGGCGCTGGGGCTGTCGCCGAAGGTCGACGTCGCGCGCTGGGAGGCGCTGGTGCGCGAGGGGCTCGCTCGGTTCGCGCCCGACGCGGAGCTCTACATCCGCCCGATGTACTGGGCCGAGGACGGGTTCGCGGGGGGCGTCCGCTTCGATCCGGATTCCACCAACTGGTGCCTCTGCCTCTATCGCGCACCGATGCCCGAGCCCACCGGCGTGCAGGCGACGCTCTCGCCCTTCCGGCGGCCGACGATGGAGACGGCCCCCGTCGATGCCAAGGCGGGCTGCCTCTACCCGAACGGCGCCCGCGCCCTCTCCGAGGCCTTCGCGCGCGGCTACGGCAATTGCCTGATGCGCGACGCGCTCGGCAACGTCGCCGAGTTCGCCAACGCCAACGCCTTCCTGGCCAAGGACGGGGTGGTCCACACCCCCGTCCCGAACGGCGCGTTCCTGGCCGGCATCACCCGGGCGCGGGTCATCGGCCTGCTCCGGGACGCCGGTGTGACGGTCGTGGAGCGGACGCTCACCTACGCGGACTTCCTGGGCGCCGACGAGGTGTTCACCGCGGGCAACTTCGCCAAGGTCGCGCCGGTCGTCGCGCTCGACGAGGTCGCCTTCGAGGCGGGTCCGATCTTCCGCCTCGCCCGCCGGCTCTACTGGGATTTCGCGCACGACCGGCGCACGCGAAACCTCGCGGCCTGATACGATGTCCGCTTGATTCCTCCAGATAAAGATGGAGCGCGGGATCCCCTTGCCCGGCGATGCCGGGCAAGGGGATCCCGCGCTATATTTCTATGAGAATAGATTAAGCGGAGATCGGATGACGCATTGCCCGCGCCACGGACGGACGACGCGCGGCCCGGCACCGCGTCGTCCGTCCGGATCTTCGCGGTGTCGCGCGTTCCCGTCGGGAGCCCGGCGACCCGTCTTTTCCGGGATCCGCTCGAGCCCTACCGGGCAGCCAGGGCCTTGTCCCGGATCGCCGTGAGGCTCTGCCCCGGCGCGATGGCATCGACGCTCATCGTGAGATGGACGATCGCCGGCTTGCCGGAGGCGCGCGCGGCCTCGAAGGCCGCCGGGAAGTCCTCGGTGCGCTCCACGGTGATGCCGAAGCCGCCGAAGGCCCGGGCGTAGGCCGCGAAGTCCGGGTTGACGAGATCGGTCGCGCAGACGCGGCCGGGGAAGTCGCGCTCCTGGTGCATCCGGATCGTGCCGTAGCTGGCATTGTCGCAGACGATGCAGACGATCGGCAGCCCGTACTGGACGGCCGTGGCGAATTCCTGCCCGTTCATGAGGAAGTCGCCGTCGCCCGCGAGGGCGACCACGACGCGGTCGGGATGGAGCCGCTTCATCGCCACCGCCGCGGGCACGCCGTAGCCCATCGAGCCCGAGGTCGGGGCGAGATGCGTGGCGAGCTGCCGGAAGCGGTAGAAGCGGTGGATCCAGGCGGCGTAGTTGCCCGCCCCGTTGCAGAGGATCGCGTCCGCGGGCAGCGTCTCGCGCAGGGCGACCATCACGGCGCCGAGATTGACGGGGCCGGGCTGCGGGGTCGCGCGCTCGCTCCAGTCGAGATACTCCGCATGGGCGGCACGGGTCTCCTGCCCCCACCGGATCGTCGCGGGTGCCGGAAGCCGCTCCAGCGCCTCGGCCATCCGGGTCGGCGCGGCGTTGATCGCCAGGTGCGGGACGTAGACCCGGCCGAGTTCCTCCGGGCCGGGATGGATGTGGACGAGGCGGGTGCGCGGGCTCGGGATGTCGAGGAGGGCGTAGCCCTGGCTCGGAACCTCGCCGAGGCGGCCGCCGAGGACGATCAGGAGGTCGGCCGCCCTGGCCCGGGCGACGAGCCTCGGGTTGGCCGCGAGCCCGAGATCGCCCGCATAGGCCGGGTGCAGCGGGTCGAACAGCGGCAGGCGCCGGTAGCTCGTGGCCACCGGCAGGTCGAAACGCTCCGCGAAGCGGTGGATGGCCGCGCGCGCCTCCTCGCTCCAGCGACTGCCGCCGAGCACCAGCAGCGGGCGCTCGGCCTCCGCGAGCAGGTGGGCGAGCCGCTCCATCTCCTCCGCGCCCGGCGCCGCCTCGACCGGCGTCCAGGGGGCGGCGGGCGGTGCCGTCACGGTCTCCTTCAGCATGTCCTTGGGCAGCGCCACCACCACCGGGCCGGGCCTGCCGGAGGTGGCGGTGTGGAAGGCGCGCGAGACGTACTCGGTCACCCGCGACCCCTGGTCGATCTCGGTCGCCCATTTCGAGATCGGACCGAAGGCGGCCCGGTAATCGATCTCCTGCCACGCCTCGCGGTCGCGCAGCGCGCGCTCGATCTGGCCGACGAACAGGATCATCGGCGTCGAGTCCTGCTGGGCGATATGGATGCCCGCCGACGCGTTCGTCGCACCCGGGCCCCGTGTGACGAAGCAGATGCCGGGCCGCCCGGTCGCCTTGCCGTGCGCCTCCGCCATCATCGCCGCGCCGCCTTCCTGGCGGCAGACGGTGATCGCGATCCCGGACCCGTGCAGGGCGTCGAGGACGGGCAGGAAGCTCTCGCCCGGCACGGTGAAGACGTGGCGGACGCCGTTCGCCACGAGTTGTGCCACGAGCGCCTCCGCCGCGCTGGAGGCGGTGCGGGCGGCGTCTGCAGGAGCTTTGGTCATGGGCGGGAGTCCGGGATGTCGCGGGCGGGAGGGCGAGCCGGGCGCTGTCGCCGTTGAGCGGAACGCCGGATCGCGCGGAAGAGCGCGTGTCGGCGCAGGTCTCAGGACGATCGGCGGACAGGGCCTGACGAAGGCGTCCTCGAGGCCCGGCGCCTCGCGGTGCCAGCCGTTCTCGGATCGCGTATCGTGCCCTGTCCGGCCGGTTCAGCGGTCGAGGGGCGTGCAGGCGGTCAGGATGCGCGCGGCCCTCGCGAAACGGACTTGTTCCTGTCGATGTCGGGGGCGCACCGGTCCGTGAGCCGAAGCACGGGGCCGGATGACAGCGCGCATCATGGGCTCGTGTTCAAGCAAGAGGATAGTCTAGACTCGGTGCGTTGATTTTCTTGTCTTGACGGAGGGATCATCCGTTCCGAGATCTCTCCACGGTCGGCAAGAGCCATGAATCCGCACGCGTGACCTGTCCGGCCCTGCGCATGACGAGGCGCGACGCAAATTCTCGTCCGGTCGGCGGGGACCGAGCGAACGGCACGCCGGGCCGACCGCATGCGGGACGAGGCGCGGGTGAACGCGCTCGAAGACCTCGCGCGTTTCGGCACCCCTCCCGCCCGGTTCAGGCTGCCGCCAGAGCGCTGCGCCCGGCTCGCACCCATCCGGCAGGCCGGAACCGGTGGTCCGCGCGTGTCCGGGCCGGCGTCTCCCGGAGGATCTGCCGGCCGGCTCGATCAGGCGGCCCGATCCTCAGTTCTTCAGCGCGAGGACCATGATGGCGATGGACTGGACCGACCGAAAATTCTGCGGATTGATCTGGGTTGATGGGATCATCACGTCAAACTCGACCTCAAGGGAAATCATGAGATTGACGAGATCGAGCGAGGACAGCCCGATATCGAGCAGAGCGTCATCCGGCTCGAAGGCGAGATCGCGCGACTGATCCGCCAGGATGCCCTTCGCGAGGCTCATGGTCCGATGGGTGATGTCCACGAGAGCGCTGGTGTGGCTCTGAGGAAATGTTTCAGCAAGATTAATCATAGCTGGCCCGGGACGATTCAAACATGGGCTTGGATCTACATCAAATACCGGCGGTTTGGCGAGGCGCTCGCTGCGCACTTCCGAATTTAGGGTTAATTCCGTCAAGTGCGCGATACGCAGTCTCCACGTATACCAATAACCCTGCCTTAAGGCGAAGAAGGTCATATGAAGCGCCACGGGCCGTTGGACGGCTGTGACGACTTACGGGGCGGCCCGGCGCCGCGATAGAGCGTTGCGGGAGCAGGCATGACCAATCAACACAGCGCAGCCTCGACGTCCTGCGGCGCGGGCGCGGCCGGGCTGAAGGAGCGAACCGACGCCGTCGCCGCGACGGCGGCCCTGCACGCCGAGGCCGTCGATGCCGATGCCCGGTTCCCGGCCGAGGCGTGTGACGCGCTGCGGACGAACCGCCTGTTCGGCGCGGCCATCCCGATCGAGCTGGGGGGCGAGGGCGCATCGGTACGGATGCTGGCCGACATCTGCTACGCGCTCGGCCGTGCCTGCTCCTCGACCGCGATGATCTTCGCGATGCACCAGACCAAGGTGGCCTGCCTCGTCCGGCACGGTCGGGGCACGCCCTGGCTGGAGACGCTCATGCGGCGGATCGCCGACGAGCAGCTGCTCCTGGCCTCCTCGACGACCGAGGGCAACGGCGGCGGCAATGTCCGCGCCTCCGCCGCGGCGATCGAGCGCGAGGCCGGCCTGATCCGCCTCGATCGCGCCGCGACCGTGATCTCCTACGGCGCGCAGGCCGACGGCATCGTCACGGTGGCCCGGCGCTCGGCCGAGGCCGCGCCCTCCGACCAGGTGCTCTGCGCCTTCCTGAAGGAGGACTACACCCTCGAGCCTCTCGCCGGCTGGGAGACGCTCGGGATGCGCGGCACCTGCAGCAGCGGCTTCCGCCTGCTCGCGCGGGGCTGCGAGGCGCAGGTGCTCGAGACGCGCTACGCCGACATCCACGGCCGCACCATGACGCCGGTCTCCCACATCCTGTGGTCGAGCGCCTGGGCCGGCATCGCCGCGCGGGCGATCGAGAAGGCGCAGGCCTTCACCCGCACGGCGATGCGCGGGGCCGGCGGCGCGGCGCCTCCCGGCGCGATCCACTACGCCCGGGCGGTCTCGAACCTCAAGCAGGCCCGCGCCCTGATCGAGCAGGCGATCGAGCGCTTCGAGGCGGCGGCCGACGACCCGGCGATGCTCGCGAGCCTCGATTTCCAGACGGCGATCACGATGCTCAAGGTCGACGTCTCGGACCTCGCGGTGTCCGCCGTGATGGCCGCCCTGCGCACCAACGGGCTGGCCGGCTACCGCCAGGACGGCCCGTTCAGCATCGGGCGCGACCTGCGCGATGTCCTGTCCGCGCCGCTCATGATCCACAACGACCGCATCGTCGCGAACCTCGCGACATCCACCCTCATGGCCCCCGTGGCCGCCACCATCAGCGCGTAGCCGAGTCCGAGGATCCGACCATGAACATGCAGGTCGTCAACCTACCCTCCCAGCCGAAGGGGACGGATCCCCTGGATGCCCTGTTCGACGCGATGTTCCGCCCGATGGCGGCGCAGGGCGTCTACGCGCGCACCGGCGCCTACGAGGCGGTGGTGGAGGGGCTCGCGGCGCTGATCTCCCGCTTGCGCGAGGACGGGACCGAGGTGTTCCGCTTCCCGCCGGTGATGAGCCGGGCGCATCTCGAGCGGCACGGCTACCTCAACAGCTTCCCGAACCTTTTGGGCTGCGTCTCCTGCCTCGAAGGCACCGATGCGCAGATCATGGCGATGGCCGCCCGGCAGGCGACGGGCGGCGACTGGACGGAGGGCCTGCGCACCGCCGACCTCGTGCTCACCCCGGCGGCCTGCTACCCCGTCTATCCGATCGCGGCGGCGCGGGGCCCGGTGCCGGAGGCCGGCTACCGCTTCGACGTGGCCTGCGACTGCTTCCGCCGCGAGCCCTCCCAGCATCTCGACCGGCTGCAATCCTTCCGGATGCGGGAATACGTCACCATCGGCACGCCCGAGCAGGTCGCCGCCTTCCGCGAGCGCTGGATCGGGCGCGCCACCGCGCTCGCCGACACCCTCGGCCTCCCCTACCGGGTCGAGCAGGCGAGCGACCCCTTCTTCGGCCGCGTCGGCCAGGTCATGGCCATGGCGCAGCTCCAGCAGGCCCTGAAGTTCGAGCTGCTCGTCCCCCTGCGCGGCGAGGGCTCGGGCACGGCCTGCATGAGCTTCAACTATCACCGCGAGCATTTCGGCACGACCTGGGACCTGCGCTGCGCGGACGGGGAGTTCGCCCATACCGGCTGCGTCGCCTTCGGCATGGACCGCCTGGCCGTGGCCCTGTTCGCGACCCACGGCCCCGAGACGGCGGACTGGCCCGGCTCGGTCCGCGCCGCCCTCTCGCTCTGAGCCCCTCTCCCTCCGAGCCTCTGCGCACCCTCCGGCCGGAGGGCGCGTTCCCGACCAGCCCGCAGAAGGCGAGACCCGCGCGATGTCCCTCGACCCGCATGTCAGGCGCTTCCTCGACATGATGGCGATCGGCGCGCCCGGCGACCCGGCGCACGTCGCCGGGCGCCGGGAGAGCCTGCGCGCGCTGGCGGGGCTCGCGGCGAGCCCGGCCGTCGCGACCGGCATCCGCTCGCTCAGCCTGCCGCTTCCCGCCGGCCCGCGCCCGGCGCGCCTCTACACGCCGCTGGACGCGCCCGAGCGTGGCCCCGGCCTCGTCTACTTCCACGGCGGCGGCCTCGTCGCCGGCGATCTCGAAACCCACGACGCGGTGTGCCGGCGCCTCGCCGTCGCGGCCGGCTGCCGGATCGTGGCGGTCGATTACCGGCTCGCCCCCGAGCATCCCTTCCCGGCCGCGATCGAGGACGCCGTGGCGGCGTTCCTGGAGGTGACGGCCCGCGCCGGGGAACTCGGGATCGCGCGCGGCCGGCTCGCCGTCGGCGGCGACTCGGCCGGCGGCGGGCTCGCAGCCAGGGTCTGCCACGAGCTGCGCGGGATGGGGCCGGCGATCGCCGCCCAGCTCCTGATCTGCCCGGTGCTCGACCTGCGCTGCGACACGGCCTCTCACCGGGACTTCGCCCAGGGCTACTTCCTCGACGCCAGGACCATCGCCGCCGACATCGCGGCCTGCGGCGTGGCGGGGCTCGTCGACAGCCCCCGCGTCTCGCCCCTGCGCGAGCCCGACCTCGCCGGCCTGCCGCCGGCCCGGATCCACACGGCCGCCTTCGACATGGTCCGCGACGACGGCGCCGCCTATGCCCGCCGCCTCGAACGGGCCGGCGTTCCGGTGGAATATGCGTGCCACGAGGGCATGATCCACTTCTTCTACGCGCTCGGCCGCCTCGTCCCGCGCTCCCAGTCGATCCTCGCGGAGATCGGCGCCGGGTTCGGAGCCCTGCTGCGCGGCGAGCCCGTTCCCGCCCCGAATTCCATTCCCCAGCCGCTTCCACGGAGAGCGTCATGAGCCTGCGTCCGACCCTGATCGCCGAGATCGAGTCCATCACCCGCGACAACGACAAGCGGATGCCGCCGCTGACCGACGACCTCGTGCTGCTCGACACCGAGTTCGACTCGCTCTGCTTCGCGCTCCTCGTCGCACGCATGGAGGACCAGACCGGGATCGACCCGTTCAGCGACCTGGAGGTCGCTGACCTCCCGGTCACCCTCGGCGACCTCGTCGCGCTCTACGAGCGCGCCGCCCGCCCCGTCGCGGCCTGACCGCGATGTTCCTTCGCGACGGATTGAGGCGCGAGGCCGGGCGCTCCGACCTGTTCCTCTCGGACCGGTCGGAGCGCAGGGACCGGGCCGCCATCCGGGAGGCGGCATGCCGGGCCGACCTCGCCGGGCTGATCGCCGGACGTTCGGTCATGGTCGCCACGGCCGGTCAGATGCCGGCCGCGCTCGCGATGCTCGGGCTCGACGGGCTCGCGCGCCGGATGGTCCTGGTCCCGCCGGGCCTGACCGACGATCAGGTCGCCCGGATCGCCGCCGACGCGGAGATCGATCTCTGCGTCGCCGACGACGACGCGCCGGTCCCGCCGGCGCTCGCCGGGCTGCCGCGCCTCGCGCCGGCCGAGGCGGCGAGCGCCGGCGAGGCGCCCGCGCCGCAGCCGACCGAGTGGGTGCTCACCACCTCCGGCACGACCGGGGCGCCCAAGCTCGTCGCCCACACCCTCGACGGGCTCGCCGGCGGGATCAACACCTCGGCGACCCCGGAACCCGGCACGGTCTGGAGCACCTTCTACGACATCCGGCGCTACGGCGGCCTCCAGGTCTTCCTGCGTGCGGTGTTCGGGCCGTCCTCGCTCGTCCTGTCGGACCCGGCCGAGCCGATGCGCGACTACCTGCTGCGCGCCGCCGCGGCGGGCGTGACCCATATCCTCGGGACGCCCTCGCATTGGCGGCTCGCGCTGATGAACGCCGCCCTCACGGATCTCGCGCCGCGCTACGTGCGGCTCTCCGGCGAGATCGCCGACCAGGCGATCCTCGACCTGCTCCGGGCCACCTTCCCGCAGGCCCGGATCGCCCACGCCTACGCCTCGTCCGAGGGCGGCGTCGGCTTCACGGTCGAGGACGGCCGTGCGGGCTTCCCGGCGAGCCTCGTCGGCAGCCGGTCCGGCATCGAGATCGTGGTGCGCGACGACGCGCTGCTCGTGCGCTCGAAGCGCACGGGCCGGCGCTATCTCGGTGCGCAGGCCGAGCCGCTCACCGACGCGGAGGGCTTCGTCGATACCGGAGACCTCGTGGAGCTGCGCGGCGAGCGCTACCACTTCCTCGGCCGGCGCTCGGGCGTGATCAATGTCGGCGGCATCAAGGTGCAGCCGGAGGAGGTCGAGAGCGTCGTCAACAGCCATCCGCTGGTCTCGATGTCCCGGGTCCGGCCCCGGCCGAACCCGATCCTCGGTGCGGTGGTCGAGGCCGAGATCGTCCTCGTCGAGGGTGCGGATGCGTCCGACGCGGCGGCGCTGAAGCGTGCGATCATCGCCCATTGCCGCCCGCACCTGCCCAAGCACAAGGTGCCGGCGAGCGTGCGCTTCGTGCCCGACCTGCCGCTCTCCACGGGCGGCAAGCTCCTGAGGAGAGCCCCGTGAACGCGCGCCGCACCATCGTCGTCACCGGCGGGACCCGCGGGCTCGGCCTCGCGATCGCCACCACGCTGGCCGCCGAGGGCTTCCGTGCGGTCGCCGTGGCCCGCCGCCCCTCGGAGGCCTTTGAGGCCGCCGCCGCGGCGGCGGGGCCGGAGGCCATGCATTTCGTCGCCTGCGATCTCGGCGAGACCGAGGCGCTCCAGCCCCTCGTCCGCACGATCCGCGCCGAGCACGGACCCATCTACGGTCTCGTCAACAACGCCGCGATCGGCACGCCCGGCCTCCTCGCGACGATGCCCGAGCGCGAGGTCGCCGACCTCGTGCGCCTCAACACCCTCGCCCCGATCCTGCTGACGAAATACGCCGTGCGCGGGATGATGGCGGCCGGGGCGGGGCGCGTCGTCAACGTCAGCTCGATCATCGCCTTCACCGGCTACAACGCCCTTTCGGTCTACGCGGCCACCAAGGCCTCGATGATCGGCTTCACGCGCTCGCTCTCGCGGGAGGTCGGCCGCCTCGGCGTGACGGTCAACGCGGTGGCGCCGGGCTTCGTCGAGACCGCGATGACGGAGGGCATGGACGAGCTCGACCGCAGCCGCATCGCCAAGCGCAGCGCGCTCCAGCGCCTACCCGAGCCGCAGGACGTGGCGGACGCCGTCGCCTACCTGGTCTCGGACAAGGCCCGCAACGTCACGGGCACGGTCCTCACCGTGGATGCCGGCAGCACGGCCTGACCTGCCTGCCGACCCCGCGTGCGCGAAAGGCCGCGCCCTTCCGGGCGTTGCGACCAGCGAGGAGAACCGCACGCTCGCCCGGCTGGGACGGGTCCGAGGCGAGGCACCCGGCCGGTGAGCGGGGCGGAACTCCGCGATATCCAGGTGCACCGACTCGGGCGTGCAGAAGAGCCATCCGACATACGAAGCTCCGGGAACGATGTCCCGGATCCGGGAGCCTCACTCCGGAACCGGGCGAGGGGGACCGGAAGGGCAGCCGCTGCGGCACGATCGCGGTCGATCTCGACCGGCACGGCGTGATCGGCCTGCTCCCGGATCGCACATCGACGAAGAGGCGCGCCGTCGTCATGCCGGCGGCGAGCCGTCGCTCGGGGTCGCCCGCGCCATGGGTCGGCCCGGACGATGCAGGGGCCGGCAGCCCTCAGGCACGCCACCGACCGGCGATCCGGGCGGCGCGACCGGGGCGTCGACCATCGGAGGTTTCGTCGTCCTCGACAGCCCGGCCGCACCTGTCCGCCCCGCTGACGCGGCGCTACACCGTCTTGTCGAACCTTTCGTCAAGCGGGGCAATCGGACATTAATTCCAGCTCTCTACCGTCGCCGCAGGCAATCGAACCATCGGCCGGTGCCCCTCTTGACGGACGGGGAGCAGAGACTGACATGCGCACTTTCCTTACGATATCCGCCTTGCTCGCGCCGATGGTGACCGCGCTCCTGGGGACGCCGGCGCTCGCGCAATCGGCGCTTCCGGGTCCGGGCGGGGGCACGCTGAAAGCTGCCCATTCCGGCCTGTGCCTGGCGGTCGCGGCGGGGAACCGGGCCGACGGCGCCGCCGTCACCCAGCAGCCCTGCACCGGCGGCGACGAGCAGATCTGGGACACCAAGCCCCAGCGCTCCGGCGTCGCCTACGTCAACCGGATGAGCGGCAAGTGCCTCAACGTCTCGGGGCTGACCAACGCGCTGACGCAGGCCGGCACGCAGGTGTTCCAGTGGACCTGCGCGGGCGCCGCCAACGACACCTGGACCGCCCAGGCCCAGACCTGGGGAAGCGGCTACCGGCTGGTGGCCGAGGTCTCGGGGATGTGCCTGAACGTCAGCGGGGCCTTCACGAGCGTGGGCGCAGGCACGATCCAGTGGCCCTGCGTCGGCGCGGCCAACGAGACCTTCACCTCCACCGCGGCCGGGCGGGCGGCTGCGCCGCAATCGGCGCTTCCGGGTCCGGGCGGGGGCACGCTGAAGGCCGCCCATTCCGGCCTGTGCCTGGCGGTCGCGGCGGGGAACCGGGCCGACGGCGCCGCCATCACCCAGCAGCCCTGCACCGGCGGCGACGAGCAGATCTGGGACACCAAGCCCCAGCGCTCCGGCGTCGCCTACGTCAACCGGATGAGCGGCAAGTGCCTCAACGTCTCGGGGCTGACCAACGCGCTGACGCAGGCCGGCACGCAGGTGTTCCAGTGGACCTGCGCGGGCGCCGCCAACGACACCTGGACCGCCCAGGCCCAGACCTGGGGAAGCGGCTACCGGCTGGTGGCCGAGGTCTCGGGGATGTGCCTGAACGTCAACGGGGCCTTCACGAGCGTGGGCGCAGGCACGATCCAGTGGCCCTGCGTCGGCGCGGTCAACGAGACCTTCAGTTCCGCCCCCGCCGCGGGGATGGGAAGCACCACCGGGCCGGGAACCGGAACGGTGGGTGGCAGCGGGTCGGGAACTGGTGGCGGTTCGACTGGTGGAGGCGGCGGAGGGACCGTTCCGCCAGGCGACGCCCCGCCGGCCACCACAGGCCTGATTGTCGCAAAGCACTCGGCGATGTGTGTCGAGAATCCGGGCGCCCAGACAGCCGCCGGGGTCGGGATCGATCAATGGCCCTGCGAGCCCGGCGCCACGCACATGGACTGGACCTTCGTGCCGGCCAGCACCGGCTACCAAATCAGGAACGCCAAGTCCGGCCTGTGCCTCACCGTCACGAACGGTGCCACGAACAACGGCGCGGGAACTTCGCAGCAATCCTGTGACGCATCGACGACCGGGGGCCTCTGGACCCTGCGCAAAGTCGGCGGCTTCTACGAAATCGTGGCCGTCCACTCGGGCCGTTGCCTCACCGTCAGTTCCGCGTCCCGCGACAACAATGCGGCGGTGATCCAATGGGACTGCACGCTCCAGGACAACACGGTCTTCGCCCTCGTCCCCCCGGCGCCCCCATCCGCCTGGACGCCCCTGACGACGCTGGGCCTCGTTCCGGTCTCGGCGACCGTGATGCCGTCCGGGAAGGTCATGCTCTGGGCCGCCGAATCCAGGACGTCCTTCGGTTCCGGCAACGGGACGTGGATCACCGTCTACGACCCCGGCACCGGCACCTCGAACGACACCTACGTCTCGAACACGAACCACGACATGTTCTGCGTCGGGACCAACCTTCTGCCCGACGGACGGATGATGATCACCGGCGGCATCACCGCCGGCGGGACCTCGCTCTACAATCCCGACACCAACCAGTGGAGCACGGGACCGACCCTCACCATCCCCCGGGGCTACAATGCCAACGTGACCCTCTCGACCGGCGAGACCATGACCTATGGCGGTTCCTGGTCGGGCAATATCGGCGGCAAGAGCGCCGAGGTGTGGTCGGCCGCGGCGAGGAGCTGGCGCGTCCTCACGAACGTCTCCGGCGACGCGGCCGCCGAGCCCGGTGTCGACCTGTACAGGGCCGACAACCACTTCTGGCTGTTCGGCGTGTCGAACGGATACGTGTTCCACGCCGGGCCGAGCCGCGAGATGCACTGGATCGGCACTGGCGGCACCGGCTCCTTCGCGAGCGCGGGCAACCGGGCGGACGACGCTTTCTCGATCAACGGCACCGCGACGATGTTCGACGTGAACCGGATCTTCAAGGCCGGCGGCGCTCCCCAGTACCAGTACCAGCCGGCGAACGGGGCCACCTACACGATCGACATCGGCCGCGGCCCGGGCTCGACGCCGACCGTCGCAGCCGCCGCGCCGCTCCAATTCGCCCGGGCGTTCCACAACAGCGTCGTCTTGCCGAGCGGCGACGTGATCGTGGTGGGCGGCCAGACCGTGCCGATCCCGTTCACAGATTCCACTCCGATCTACTATCCCGAGCTGTGGTCGCCGACGAAGAACACCGTGGTGCGCCTCGCACCGATCAGCGTGCCGCGGACCTACCACAGCATCGCGCTGCTCCTGCCCGACGGGCGGGTGCTCTCGGCGGGCGGCGGCCTGTGCAACTGCAGCGCGGATCACCCCAACCTGCAGATCCTGACGCCGCCTTATCTCTACGGCGCCAACGGACAACTCGCCAGCCGACCGGCCATCACGGCCGCGCCGACTGCCGCTGCCCTCGGAAGCACGATAAAGGCGACGACGGACCGGGCGGTCAGGAGTTTCGCCCTGGTCCGCCTGGGAAGCACCACGCACACCGTGAACAACGATCAGCGGCGCGTGCCCCTGACGATTTCCGGCTCGAACGGGACGCAGTACATCCTGGCCCTGCCCTCCGATCCGGGCATCGTGACACCCGGCAACTGGATGCTCTTCGCCCTTGACGCAGGTGGTGTCCCGAGCATCGCGAAGATCATGCGGATCCGTTGAAGCTTCCGGGCCGTGAGTTTCGCTCCGACCCATGCGAGCGAAACGCTATGGCGTTCGAGTAAGTCGTACATGAGGGGTTTAACAGGCTCCGTCCAGGGTCATATCTTAAGGAAGCACACGATGAAGACGAGAATTATCGCCTCAGCGACGGCATTATTCTTATTTGTATCGGGGAATATGGTCGCCAGTGCGCAAGGGGCCCAGTCCTCGACGTCGGGCAACAGCGGACAGGCTCAGGTTGACGGCACGGGTTCCTGCACGATTATCTCGCGGGGCAATCAACAGAAGACGTGCATGAACCGCGTTCCGCAGGCCTCCTGCGCCGCGAACGCGCGCGAGCAAAGGACGACGTTCGATTGGAAGGCCGGGATTGAATGCCCTTGAAGGCACCATTGCGCGCCCATCCGGCCGTTTATCTGGTTGCCAGAGCCTGTTCGATCCGACACCTCCCGATGAGGTTGAGGGTGGGATAATTTTGGAAGGTACGTCAAACAGGCTCTGAGGCTTTCGTCCTGGGTCGGGCGGCAGAGGATTGGTCGCCGACGCGAGCATGATGGCGCGCTTCGTCCTCGGCGGCAGCGATGGTGCCGACCGGCGCGGGCAGGCGGCGGTGATCGGACCAGTCGACCCACTCCAGGGTGGCATACTCGACCGCCTCGAAGGCGCGCTGCGGCCCGCGCCGATGGATCACCCCAGGCCGGTCCGGGGCAAGCCCCCCGCCTTGAACGGACCGTCGATCGTCACGACGCCGGTGCCGGCGACGCATTCGCGGTGGTCCGGGCCGGGCTGAACGACGGGTTCGGCGCCGCCATGTCCAGGGCCCGGACGGCCGGTCCCGCACGCCTCACGCGATGGTTCGGATCGCGGCCGGCAGGGCCGCGATCGTCGCGCGGGTCATGGCGGCGCAATCCGCATCGCCCCCGACCTCCATCGGCGTCGTGCCGGAGGACAGCGTCACCGCGATGGCCGCCTCGATCAGCCGGGCCCGCACCTCCAGCTCCGGCGCGGCGTGCCGCTCGGCGAGCCAGTCGAGCATCATCGCGGCGGACAGGAACATCGCGCAGGGATTGGCCTTGCCCTGGCCGGCGATGTCGGGCGCGGTGCCGTGGGCGGGCTGGAACAGGGCGTGGCGGTCGCCGATATCGGCCGAGGGCGCCATCCCCATCCCGCCGACGAGGCCGGCCGCCAGGTCCGACAGGATGTCGCCGAACATGTTCTCGGTCACCATCACGTCGAGGGCCCAGGGCTTCTTGACCATCGTGAGCGCCATGGCGTCGACATAGGCGTGATCGGCCGCGATCTCGGGGTAGGCGGCCGCGACCTCGTCGAACACCTTCCGGAAGAAGGCCATCGAGGTGAACACGTTCGCCTTGTCGATGCAGGTCACCCGGGCCGAACCGCGCCGCGCCCGGCGCCGCTCCGCCAGCCCGAACGCGAAGGCGCTGGCGCGGGCCGTGCCGGCCCGGGTGATCCGCATCGTGTCGCAGGATTCCCGGTCCTCGATCACCTGGCCCCGGCCGCGGGCGTAGAACAGCCCCTCCGTCTGCTCGCGGACGAGCACGAAGTCGATGCCGCGGGCGCGCTCGTCGGCGAGGATCCTGGGCAGGCCCGGAAACCAGCGGATCGGGCGCACGCCGGCATAGAGGTCGAATTCCATCCGCAGGTCGAGCTGCGGGATGATCTCGGTGCCGTCCGGAAACCGCACGTCGGGCCAGCCCATGGCGCCGAACAGGATCGCGTCGGCGTTCCGGCACGCCGCGACGGTCGCCGCCGGCAGCGCGTCGCCGCTCTCGAGGTAGTACTGGGCGCCGGCCGGGTGCGGGGTCAGCGCGAGGGCCGGCCCGCCGGAGACCGCCTCGGCCGCCGCCAGCAGCGCGAGGCAGGCCGCCATCACCTCGCGGCCGATGCCGTCGCCCGGCAGGACCGCGACGCTCAGCGAAGTCGTGATGCCGGCCATGCGGGCCTCCCGTCGGTTCGGGTGAGGGAGCCGCCCGTCACGCGGCCGGACCGTGCGGCGGGAGATGGAGCAGCACCGCCTCGACCTCCGCCGCAGGATGGCGCGGGTAGCGGGCCATGACGAGCGGGTCGTGACCCGGGACGATCCGCTCGGGATCGCCGGCGAGCCGCGCGAGCGTGCGCCAGCTCTCCATCATCGCCGCCACGTCGACCACGATCGGGAAGGGGTTCTGCTGGGCGAGGTTGGCGTAGAAATGCGCCGCGTCCGACGCGAGGACGACCGGGCCGCGGGCGGTCTCGACCCGCACGCATTGCAGCCCCCTCGTGTGTCCCGGCACCGCATGGACCGTCACGCCCGGCGCGATCGCGGCCGTGCCGTCCACGAAGGCGACCCGGCCCTCGTAGACGCGCCGCACCATCGTGCAGACGTCCTCCACCGAGAAGGCGCCGCGCAGTCGCGCGTGGCACATGCAGCGCCCCGTCGCGTAGGCCATCTCGGAATCCTGGAGATGGAAGGTCGCGTCCGGGAACGCCGCCAGGTTGCCGGCGTGGTCGTAATGCAGGTGCGTGATGATCACGTCGCGGACCGCCGCCGGATCGATTCCGATGAGCCGCAGGCCCTCGACGGGGTGGCGCACCATGGTCCGGCCGTAAGCCTCGCAGGCCGGCCGGTCGAAGCCGGTATCGACCACGATCACCCGGGTCGCGTCGCGGATCACCCAGACGAAGTAGTCGATCGGCATCGGCGCGTCGTGCGGGTCGCCGGTCTCCGGCGCGTAGAGGAGGTTCGCCGAGGCCGGGCGGTCGTGCGTCGCGTAGCGCAGCGCGATGATCTCGTAGGCCGGTGCGTCCATCGCCTCACGCGCCTTGCCGGTTTGCCAGGAACGCGTCGATCGCGGTGTGGTCCGCCTCGGTCCCGAGTTCCTCGAGGGCCTCCTGCCACAGGGCGGCGACGGCGTGCGACAGGGGCGCCGGGACGCCCTCGTGGCGGGCCAGCTCGTCGGCCGTGCGCAGGTCCTTGGCCATCAGCGCCAGGGAGAAGCCCGACGCGTAGGTCTTCGGGATCACGAAGGGCTTCAGCTTGACCTCAGTCGAGTTGTTGCGGCCGGTGGAGACGTTGAGGATGTCGGTCATCAGCGCGGGATCGAGGCCGAAGCGGGCGCCGATCCGCAGCGCCTCGCAGGCGGCGGTGAGGCCTGCGGCCGAGACGTAGTTGTTCAGCGCCTTCATGGCGTGGCCGGAGCCGACCGGCCCGGTCTCGAAGATCGCGGTGCCCATGCGCGCGAGGAGCGGCCGGACCGACGCGGCCGCCGCCTCGTCCCCGCCGACCATGATGGCGAGCGTGCCGTTGACGGCACGCTTCACCCCGCCCGAGACCGGCGCGTCGATGAGCACGATGCCGGCCTGCGCGAGTTCGCCGGCGAGGTCGCGGGTGCCGACCGGCGCCGACGAGCTCATGTCGATCACGATCGCGCCCGGGGCGAGGCAGCCTGCGACGCCCTCGGGGCCCGCGAGCACGGCGCGCACCGCCTTGCCGTCCGGCAGCATCGTCACGGCGACGTTCGCCTGCTCCGCCGCGTCCCGCGCCGAGGCCGCCGCCCTGCCGCCGGCCGCCGCGAAGGCAGCGGCGGCGGCCGGGGAGGGATCGAATCCGACGACCGTGAAGCCTCCCGCGACGAGCCGGCTCGCCATCGGCAGCCCCATCTTGCCCAGCCCCAGGAATGCGATGCGGGCGGATGACGGATCGATGCTCATGAGGTCGTGTCGCTCCCTTCCTTCGACGCCGGACGGTTCTCCGGCGCATCGGTCTCACCATCACGCCTGAGAGCTTGTTTGCCTCGAGGGGCCATTATCGTCAGCGTCTCTTTGACCCGACCTGCGCCCTCATCCTGAGGCGCCCCCCGCAGTGGGCCTCGAAGGAAGGCTCCAGAAGGCTCAGGTCTATCTGGAGCCCTCCCTCGAGGCTGCTGCAAGCAGCAGCACCTCAGGATGAGGGCGCGGGTTGGACAAGCACGTAAGCCAAGCCAAACAGTCTCTGAGGCGATGCCCTCAGCCGCCCTCGTGCGCGGCATGCTTACGTCTTGTCGGGAACGGCGCCCTCGGCCTTCAGGACTTCGTGCGCGGCCTTGAACGCGTCGAGGCCGGCCGGGATCCCGCAATACACGGTGGCGTGCAGCAGGATCTCCTTGATCTCGTCGACGCTGACGCCGTTGGCGAGCGCGCCCTTGACGTGGAGCTTGAGTTCCGCCGGCTTCGACAGGGCGGTCAGCATCGCCAGGTTGAGCATCGAGCGCGTCTTGCGGTCGAGCCCCTCGCGCGTCCAGGCGTAGCCCCAGCACCATTCCGTGGTGATGCGCTGGAACGCCATCATGAAGTCGTCGGCCTTGGCGAGGCTGCCGTCGACGTAGTCCGCGCCGAGCACCGCCCGGCGGACCTCGAGACCCTTCTCGAACTGCTCGCTCTCCGCCATCGTCCCCTCCCTGACCCGTCTGTTTCCCGTCACGCTA
Organism: Methylobacterium nonmethylotrophicum; assembly: GCF_004745635.1. Classification (GTDB taxonomy): domain Bacteria; phylum Pseudomonadota; class Alphaproteobacteria; order Rhizobiales; family Beijerinckiaceae; genus Methylobacterium; species Methylobacterium nonmethylotrophicum. Next base: position 229,843 of record NZ_SRLB01000008.1, read on the forward strand.
GCAGGCCCTCCGGCGGAGATCGACCGGGGCGCGGGGCGAAACGGCCGCAGGTCCGGACAGTTCTGCGCGTGGCGCAGAGCCGAAAGAGGGCGGCGCTTCGCGCGACGCAGGCCGGATGGTCGTGCGGGGCCGACGGACGGCCAGCTTGCGTGAGCGCCCGCAGCACGGCCATAAGTCCCGGCATGGACGCCCGGGAGGCCATCCGCATGAGCGCGCCGCAGCACGGGCTGGTCCGGCTCCTGGCCGCCGACGCGTTCTTCGCCCAGCTGGGCGAGGACGCCATCGCGGCCATCGCCGGCCTGTGCCGGACGCGCAGCCTCGCGCGGCACGAGACCCTGTTTCAGAAGGGCGACCCGGGCGACGCCCTCTGCGCGGTCCGCCGCGGCCGGATCCGCATCGCCACCGGCACCGATCACGGGCGGCCCGTGACGCTCAGCCTCCTCGGGCCGGGCGATGCCGTCATCGCGCGGCGGGATTTCCTCGGGCTGCTGGCCCGCGCCGCCGCGATGGCGGCCCGGATCGTCGGGCTCCTCTGCGAGCGGCTTCGCTGGATGAGCGAGCGCAGGGAGGAGGCGACGCCGCTGCCGCGCGACCCCCGGCCGGCGCGGCGCCTGGTCATGGTGTCGGAGGATCACGGCGCCGAGATCCCGGTGACGCGGGCCGAGCTCGCGGCCTTCATGGGCGCGGCGCGGGAGCCGCGTCGTTCAGGGGTGGCGCCGCTCCGGCATCATCGATCTCGGCCGCTCGCGCGTGACCGTCGAGGCCACCGGGCGGCTCGCCGCGCCCGGCGAGCGGTCGCGGCTCCGAGACGGCAGGAAGGATACCAATCCATGAGACATCTCCTGCACGCGGCGGCCGCCCTCGCCGTCATCCTCGCCGCGGGTGCCGCCTCGGCCCAGACCGGCTGTCGCGAGGAGACGCGGTTCGATCCGCCCCTGCGCGTCCTGCGCTGCACCGACGGGCTCGTGCTCGAGACCGAGCAGGGCAGCGGGCTGCGGCCGATCGACCGCGACGGCGACGGGCACCTGGAGGGGGCCGAGATCGGCGGCCGCGCCGTCCTCGTCACCCTGCCGCCGAGCGCGCGCGTCCGCCGGGACGGCTTCCAGATCCTGACGCCGCACGCGATCGCCTCGGTGCGCGGCACCGTCTACGCCGTCGACGTGACCGGCGCCAGAACCTCGGTCTTCGTGCGGCAGGGGCGCGTCGCGGTCGCGCGGCGGGGTGCACCGGAGGCCTCGGTCACGCTCGGGCCGGGGGAGGGCGTCGACGTCGATGCCGAGCAGGCGCCGCTCGCGGTGCGGCGCTGGCCGCAGGAGCGCGTCAGGGCGCTGCTCGAACGGCTCGGGCGCTGACGGGCGCGCTCCGATGCCGGTTGCCGAACCGGGCGCGCGCCGTCGCCGGATCGACCGACGCTTCGCGCTCCTTGCGCTTGCCGCCGTCCTCGGCTGGAGCGGCTGGCTCGCGCAGCGGCACGTCGCCGGGCGCGCGACGCTCCTCGACCGCGCCGAATCGGCCCTCACGGACCTGCGCCTGCGGCTCGCCGGACCGCGCCCGCCGCCCGCCGGCCTCGTCATCGTCGCCATCGACGACGAGACCGTGCGGCGCGAGGGCGGGTTTCCGGTCGCCCGCGCGACGATGGCGCGGCTGATCGAGGGGATCGCGGCCGCGCGGCCGCGCACCCTCGCGATCGACGTCCTGTTCCTGGAGGCCGGCCGCCAGCCGGAGGCGGACCGCGCGCTTCATGCCGCCCTCGCCAGGGCGCCCACGGTCCTGGCCGCGGCGGCCGTCTTCGAGGACGGCGCGAGCGAGGCCGGCATCCCGGTCGCCGCCGCCCTGCACCGGCCGGCCCCGGAGATCGGCGCCGCCACGGCGTCGGGCCTCGTCAACGTGTCGGAGGATGCCGCCGGCGTCCCGCGGCACCTGCCCCTCGTCGTGAGGACGGGCGAGGCGGTCGCCGCGCATTTCGTGCTGCGGGCGGCGTCCCTGGCGGCCCGGACCGATCCGGTGGTCGGCGAGGGCGCGGTGCGGATCGGGGCCACGACCGTCCCGCTCGACCTCGGCCGTCACCTGCCGCTGCGCCCCTACGGCCCGCGGCGCACGATCCCGACGCTGAGCGCCGCAGCCCTCCTCGACGGGACGGTCCCGGCCTCCGCCCTGGCCGATCGGGTCGTGGTGGTCGGCGCCACTGCGCTCGGCGGCAGCGACACCTTCGCGACGGCCTTCGACCCGGTCCTGCCGGGCGTCGAGCTCCTGGCGACCGGCATCGCCCACCTGATGACCGGCGGCGGGCTCGTGCGCGACGCGGGCGTGCGGCGGCTCGATGCCGCCGCGTCCGTCCTGCTGGCCGCCGCCGCCGCGCTCCTGATCGCGCTCGCCCCGCCCGGTCCGGCCATCGTCCTGGCGCTCCTCCTCCTGGCGGGCTGGCTGGCCGCCGGTGCGGTCGCCTTCGCGGGGGGCACGTGGTGGAGCGCCGCCCTGCCGCTCGCCGCGGCCGGGCTCCCGGTGCTGCCGCTCGCCGCCGCACGGCAGGCCCTCGACCGGCGCCGGGCCGCGGCGCTGGCGCGGTCGGAGGAGGCCCTGCGCCGGCTGCAGCCCGCCGCCCTCGCGGACCGCCTCGCCTGGGACCCGGCCTACCTGGCCGAGCCGGTCGCGCGCGACATCCCGGTCCTGTTCATCGACCTCACCGGGTTCACCCGCCAGAGCGAGCGCCTCGGCCCGGTCCGCACCCGCGCGGTCCTCAAGGCGTTTCACGATCTCGTCGACGCCACCGCCTCCGGGCAAGGGGGCCTCGTCGTCAACTTCATGGGCGACGGCGCGATGGTGGTGTTCGGCGCGCTCGATCCCGACCCCGCCGTCGGCGCCCGCGCCGTGGCGGCGGCCGAGGACCTGATCGCCCGCACGGCGGAGTGGATCGCGCGCGAGCCCGAGCTCGCCGGCGCTGGGCGCGCGCTCGACGTGCGGATCGGCGCGCATCACGGGCCGGTGATCCTCTCGCGCCTGGGCAGCGACACCAACCAGCACATCACGGCGACGGGTGACACGGTCAACGTCGCGAGCCGCCTGCTCGCGGTCGCCTCGGAGGCGAAGGCCCGCCTCGCCGTCAGCGCCGACCTGCTGGCGGCGGCCGGCATCGCGGCGCCGGGCGAGCACTTCGACGAGCGGCGCGTCACGGCCATCCGCGGCCGCGCGCAGACCCTCGAGGTGTGGCTGGGGCGCGGCCGGCTGGCGTCATGAGCGCATGGACCAGGCCCCAGGGCTTGTCGCCGCGCAGGCTCCGGATCTCCCGGAGAGGCGGGCCCGGGCAAGTGTGACCCGGATCACGGTTCCCGGCCGCGATCGGGGCCAGGGTGGCGTCACCCCAACAGGGAGACACACCATGACGACGACCTCGATGAAGATGCTCTCGATGAAGATGCTCCTGGCGGCCGGCCTCGCCGTGGCGGCGCTGGCGGGCGGCAGCGCGACCGCGGAGGCCCGCGGCTTCGGGCACGGCGGCTTCCGCCATCACGGCGGGTTCGGCCACCATGGCGGCTTCGGGTACCGCGGCGGCTTCGGCCGGTTCGGCCATGACGGGCGCTTCCACCGCCGCGGCTACCGCCATCGCTTCGGCAATCTGGGCTTCGGCGGCCTGGGTTACGGCGTCCTGAGCGCCGATTATGACGAATGCCGCCTGGTCTTCAGCCCGGTGCTCGGCCGGTACGCCCGCCTCTGCGGCTGACCGCCTCCGCCGCGCCGGACCCGAGGCTGTCCGGCGCGGCGTGACCCCGGGAGCGGCCGGCCCTGGCCGCTCCGGCCTGCCGCCCAGTCAGGCGCCGCGCGCGGTACGGCGCAGGGCCTGGGGCGGCTGGCCGAAGACGCGCAGGAAGGCGCGGCGCATCCGTTCGGGATCGCCGAAGCCGACCGACAGCGCGATCCCCTCGATCGGCTCGCCGGAGGATTGAACCCGCTCCCGGGCGGCCTCGAGGCGCAGCCGCTCCACGGCCTTCGAGGGGGTCGTGCCGGTCTCGGCCACGAAGGCGCGGGTGAAGTGCCGCGCGCTCATGCCGGCGCGGGCGGAGAGGTCCTCGACCGTGAGGGGCAGGTGCAGGTGCTCGCGGATCCACGACAGGAGCGCCGCGAAGCGGCCGCTCGGGGATTTGAGCTCGAGGAGCGACGAGAACTGCGACTGCCCGCCGCTGCGGCGATGATAGAGCACGAGCTGCCGGGCGGTGTCCTGGGCGATCACCTCGCCGCAATCCTCGGCGACCATCGCCAGGGCGAGGTCGATCCCGGCCGAGATGCCGGCGGAGGTCCAGATGAGGCCGTCGCGGGTGAAGATCTGGTCCGGCCGCATCCGCACCCCGGGGTAGCGGGCGATGAAATCGGTCGTGCGGGACCAGTGGGTGGTGGCGCGCCGCCCCTCGAGCAGCCCGGCCTCCGCCAGGATGTAGGCGCCGCTGCAGACGCTGGCGACCCGGGCGCCGCTTGCCGCCAGCGTGCGGACGAAGGCGAGCACCGCCGGGCACCGCGCCGCCTGCGCGACCCCCTCGCCGCCCGCCACGATCACGGTCGACAGGAGGTCGACCGAGGGCAGGCCTGAGGCCAGCATCTCGGCGCCCGAGGAGCTGCGCACCGGACCTGCCCGCCCCGCCAGGACGCAGGACCCCGGCAGGGCCGGAACGTGCCGCCGGGCGATCTCGAACACCGAGATCGGGCCGGCGACGTCCAGGAGCTGGAAGTCCGGGAAGATCAGGAAGCCGATCATCGCGTGTCCGGGAACGAGGGAACTTCGCCATTCCGGCCGGAATGGCACCATGCCACCCTGCTCGGGTCAAGCCGATCGATGCGATCGATCAGGCAGATCAGCATGGAGAGGATCGTGGCGCCCCCGCTTCAGATCGGCCTTCTCGTCTTCCCGGATGTCACCCAGCTCGACATGACCGGTCCGGTCCAGGTGTTCTCCAGCGTGCCGGGCGCCCGGGTGCACCTCATCTGGAAGCGCATCGAGCCGGTGCCGAGCGACGGGCCGATCGTGCTGACGCCGACGACGACGTTCGCCGACTGCCCGCCGCTCGACGTGCTCTGCGTGCCCGGCGGCTACGGCACCGATCCGCTCCTGGCGGATCGGGAGGTGCTGGACTTCCTGCGCAAACAAGCGGCCGTCGCCCGCTACGTCACCTCCGTCTGCACCGGCTCGCTCGTGCTCGGCGCCGCCGGGCTGCTGCGGGGCTACCGCGCGGCGACGCACTGGAGCGCCCGGGAGGCGCTGTCCCTGTTCGGCGCCACCGTCTCGACCGAGCGGGTCTGCATCGACCGCAACCGCGTCACCGGCGGCGGCGTGACGGCGGGCATCGACTTCGCGCTGACCCTCGTCGCCCTGATGATCGACCGGCCCACCGCCGAGGCGATCCAGCTGCGCCTCGAATACAACCCGGCGCCGCCGTTCGAGGCCGGCTCGCCGGACACGGCGCCGGAAGCGGTGCTGGCCGCCATGGAGGAGCGGATCGCGCCCGCCCGCGCGCGCCGGCTCGAGGCGGTCCGGCGGGCGGCCGCCCTGTCCGCGTGACGAAGGCACCCCGTCCCGCCGCGGGGCACGGCCCCGTGGCGCAAACCCGTCGACCGGAGACCCGAATGACCTTGCGCCGACGCCTCCCCACGCGAAAGACCAGGAGGGCCCGCGCCCTCGCGGCCGCCCTCGCGCTCCTGGCCGGGCTGCCGGCGGCGTCCGCCGCGGCCGACCTGTCGGGGGGCGTCGTCCGGATCGGCATCGTCAACGACCAGGTCGGGCCGCTCTCCGACCTCGCCGGGATGGGCTCCGTCGCGGCGGCGCGCCTGGCAATGGAGGAGTTTCGACGGCTCGCGCCGGAGGTGAAGGTCGAGATCGTCTTCGCCGATCACCAGAACAAGCCCGATCTCGGCTCGCAGATCGTGCGCCGCTGGTTCGACGTGGAGGGGGTCGACGTCGTCGCGGATGTCGGCAACTCGGCGGTCGCGCTCGCGGTGCAGGCCGTCGCCCGCGACCGCAACAAGCTCGTGCTCTATTCTGCGGTCGCCACGACCGAGATCAGCGGGGCGCAATGCGCCGAGACCGGGCTGACCTGGCTGCACGATTCCTACAACCTGGTCGCCGGCCCGATCCGGCGCCTCGTCGCGCAGGGGCAGGACACCTGGTTCTTCGTCGCCTCCGACTACGCCTTCGGCCGCAACATGGTCGCCGAATCGCAGCGCGTCCTCGCGGCGGCCGGGGGACGCTCGGTCGGGGCGGTCTTCCACCCGCTCGGGACGAGCGATTACGGCGCCTACCTGCTCCAGGCGCAGGGCTCGGGCGCCAAGGTCGTCGCCTTCGCCAATGCCGGCGCCCAGCTCGTCACCACGATGAAGCAGTGGCACGAATTCGGCATGAACCAGGCGGGACAGACACCGGTGGCGCAGCTGATGTTCCTCACCGACGTCCACAGCATGGGGCCGGCGGTCGCCCGGGGGATCACCACCCTCACGGCCTGGTACTGGGACCGGACCGACGAGACCCGGGCCTTCGCGAAGCGGTTCCACGCGCGCCACGGGGCGATGCCGACGGCCCCGCAGGCCGCCGTCTATTCCGCGGTGCTCCACTACCTCAAGGCGGTGGCGGCGGCCGGCACCGACGCGACCGGCCCGGTCCTCGCCGCGATGCGGGCGACGCCGGTCGACGACGCCTATGCGCGCGGCGCCACCCTGAGGGCCGACGGCAAGCTGATCCACGACTTCTACCTGGTGCGGGTGAAGGACCCGGCCGAGGTGAAGGGCCCGTGGCAGTATTACGACGTGGTCGAGACGGTCCCGGCCGCCGACGCCTACCAGCCCCTCGCGGCGAGCGAGTGCCCGCTCGCCCACGGGCCCTCGGCCCGGCGCTGACGCGCGGGTGACGACCCGCGCGGGCGGCGATACATCTCGGATCCCGGACCTCGCGTGGCGGTGAGCGCATGCATGACCTTGTTCTGAGCGGTGGCCGGGTCGTCGATCCGGAGAGCGGGTTCGACGGGATCGCCGACCTCGCCCTCGCCGACGGCAAGATCGCCGGGATCGGCCGCGACCTCGGCCCGGCGCGGCGGGTGCTGCCGGTGGACGGGCTCGTGGTGGCGCCGGGCTTCATCGACCTCCACGCCCACGGCCAATGCGTCGCGGCCGACCGGATGCAGGCCTTCGACGGGGTGACGACCTCGCTCGAGCTCGAGCTGGGGGTGTGGCCGGTGGCGCGCTGGTACGACGAGCAGGCCCATGCGGGCCGCGTGCTCCATTACGGCGCCGCGACCGGCTGGGTCTTCGCCCGCATCGCCGCGATGACCGCGCAGCAGACCGAATCGAGCATCGCCGGCATGGGGCGCGCCATGCAGGACCGGCGCTGGGCCGACCACGCCGCGAGCGCGGCGGAGACCGCCGACATCGTCGCGCGGGTGCGCGCCGGCCTCGACCAGGGCGGCCTCGGCATCGGCTTTCCCAACGCCTACGCGCCGGGGGCCGGGGTGAAGGAGCTGTCGGAACTGTGCAGCCTCGCGGCGCGCGTCGGCACGCCGACCTTCACCCACGTCGCCTACATGTCGAACATCGATCCCTTGAGCTCGGTCGAGGCCTATACCCGGCTGATCGGCCTTGCCGGCTCGACCGGCGCCCACATGCATATCTGCCACTTCAACTCGACGAGCCTGCAGGACGTCGAGCGCTCGGCCGAGCTCGTGCGCAATGCGCAGGCGCAGGGGCTCAAGGTGACGGTCGAGGCCTATCCGTACGGGACGGGCTCGACGGTGGTCGGCGCGGTGTTCTTCGCCGATCCGGCCTTTCCCGAGCGCACCGGCGGCGGCTACGCCTCGGTCGAGACGCTGGCGACCGGCCACCGCTTCGCCGACCGGGACGAGATCCTGGCCGCGCAAGAAGACGATCCGGGCGCCCTCGTGCTCTGGCACTTCCTCGACACGGCGGCGAACGAGCGCCACCGCGCGCTCCTCGACGTCTCGGTGCTGTTTCCGGGCGGCGCCATCGCCTCCGACGCGGTGCCCTGGCTGATGCCGGACGGCACGACCTATGCGGGCGACGCCTGGCCGCTGCCGGACGAGGCGGTCTCGCATCCGCGCTCGAGCGGCACCTTCACCCGCTTCCTGCGCGAATGGGTGCGGGAGCGGCAGGCCGTGTCGCTGATCGAGGGCCTGGCCAAGTGCACGCTGATCCCGGCGCAACTGCTCGAGGCGAGCACGCCGGCGATGCGGGAGAAGGGCCGGCTGAAGGCCGGCTGCGACGCCGACATCGTCTGCTTCGACCTCGCGACCCTGACCGACCGGGCCGATTTCCGCCACCCGAACCGCCCGTCCGAGGGCGTGCGCCACCTGCTCGTCGGCGGCGAGGCGGTGATCGCGGACGGCGCGCTGGTGCGCGAGGCCCGGCCGGGCCGCCCGGTCCGGCGGCCGGTCGCCGCGTGAGCGTCCCGGTCGTCCTCGTCGCGGGCTTCCTCGGGGCCGGCAAGACCACCCTGGTCAACGCGCTCCTGCGCGACCCCGGGGGCCGGCGGATCGCCGCCCTCGTCAACGATTTCGGGGCGATCGACGTCGATGCGGACCTGCTGGGTCTCTCGAACGACGGCGTCGTCAGCCTGCGCAACGGCTGCATCTGCTGCAGCCTGCAGGGCGATCTGATGCGGAGTCTGACGCGCCTGCTCCGCCGGGACCCGGCGCCGGACGCGATCGTGATCGAGACCAGCGGCGCGGCGGACCCGGCCGAGATCGTGCGCCAGCTCCTCGACCCGGTCATCTTCGCGGCGACCCCGCTGGAGACCGTCGTCACGGTGGTGGATGCGCGCCACCTCGCCGACCGGCCGGACCTGTTCGAGGATGGCCTGTGGCGCGCGCAGGTCGCGGGCGGCGACCTGTGCGTTCTGGCGAAGACCGACCTCGTCGACGCATCCGACCTCGCGCGCGTCCGCGCAGACCTCGCCCGCCACAAGCCGCCGCGCCTCACCTTCGACGCGCCGGCGCTCCCCGCGGCCGACCTGCTGTTCTCCGGCGAGGGCCGGCCACCGGAGGGCCGCGCCCCCGCCCGCCTCCCGCGCCTCGCCGCGGCGGCGGACCTGTTCGAGAGCGTGAGCTTCACGGCGCAGCGGCCCCTGTCGCTCCCGCGCTTCCAGGCGGCGGTCGGCCGGCTCGCGCCCCGCCTCCTGCGCGCCAAGGGCTTCGTCACCTTCGACCATCAGCCCGACCGGCCGATGCTGTTTCAGCTCGTCGGCACCCGCGCGACGCTCGTGCCGACAGCGGTGACCGGGGACCTCGCGGCCCGCCTCGTGCTGATCGCTCGGGCCGGGGACCTCGACCGCGACCGGGCGGCCGCGTGGCTCGACGCGGCGGTCGGTCCGGGGGACGAAGCCCGGTCGGGGTGATCGTCCGCTGGGCTGCCGAGGGTGGGAACCGGATGTTGGCCTGATGCCCGGAAGCGGACCTTCCGCTCGGCGCCCATTGCTGCCGTCCAGCCGATCCAGACGGCTTCCCCGAACCGGCCCTTCGCCGGGTGGGTGCTATGGAGCGGCCCGCGCGAGATGTGACGTCTTGATTTGACGCCTCGGTGATCCGCACGGCCCGGCAGGCCCCTCGTCTCACGGCGGAAGAGCCCGTCGCCCGGCGCCGTGCCCGGGGCAGACGCGATTTGCGCGGCAATTGTCCGCTTGGATCAAGTCAAAAGAACGAGGACCGTCTAGAGTACGAATTTCCGTCAGCTCTGGGCGGACCAAGAAGACAGAGTCGAGCAGTTCATGGACACGCGGCAGCGGGGTGATCCTTGCCCTCCTTCTCGGGACATTCGGATGAGAGGCGCAGGGGAATTCGAACGTCCGTACCGCTCAGGGCACCGTCACGACCACTGACGCGCAGATCGATCGCATGGAGCAGGACTCGATGACGACGTCAGACACGACGCCCATCGATCCCGGTCCCGAGACGGAGGGTCGGGAGCGGCCCGCCCTTCGCGTGCCGCGCCGCCGACGCTGGGGTCGTCTCGTCGCCGTCATCGCGGGTCTGGTCCTCGTCGCAGCCGGGTTCGGGCTGGCTCACCTCTGGTCGCCGCACGCCAACCTGCGCATCACCACGGGTCCGCCAGGAAGCACAGCGCAGCGCTTCATTTCGGCCTTCGCGTCCGTCGCGAAAACCCAGCATCCGCGCATCAACCTGGACCTCGTGCAGGTCGACGACCTGGCGGCGAGCGCCAAGGCCCTGGAAGACGGCCGCACGGACCTCGCCATCGTGCGCAGCGACGTGGCACCACCCGCCAACGGCCAGACCATCGTCATCCTGCGCCGGGACGTCGTCGCCTTCGTCCTCCCGCCCAAGAGTCACGTTGGTTCGATCGCGAACCTGGCCGGCAAGACCGTCGGGATCCCAGCCGGGCGGCTGCAGGCCTACAATGCCCAGATCCTCGACACGGTGCTGGGCTACTTCGACGTGCCCGCGAAGGACGTCGGCAGGGTCTTCCTGTCCGTCGGCGAACTGGGGGAGGCTGCCCAGCAGAAGAAGGTGGCTGCCGTCCTCGCCGTCGGTCCCATGGCGCCCGGGGAGGTCGTCGACGTCGTTGCCGCCATCGCCCGCGCGACGAAGGGAACCCCTGGGATCCTCGGGCTCGACGAAGCGGAGGCCATCGGCAAGCGCTTTCCCGGCTTCGAGCCGATCGACGTGCCCACCGGCGCGTTCCGGGCAAGGCCCGCCACACCGAGCGACACCGTGACGACGCTCGCGGTCACCTATCGGTTTGCCGCGCCGGAATTGATGCCGAACGTGGTCGCGGCCGCCATTGCCCGCTCGATCCTGACGACGAAGGCCAGGTTCATAGCGCTGACGCCGCTGGCCAACCAGATCGAGGCGCCCGACCCGGACGCCAAAGGGCCGCTGCTGCCGGTGCACCCCGGTGTTGCGAACTACCTGACCAACGGAGATCAGAGCTTCTTCGACCAGTTCCAGCAGTACTTCTACGTCGGTGGCCTCGCCCTCAGCATCGCCGGCACGCTGTTTGCCGCCGCGACGACCTACTGGAGCCGGCGTCGGTCGGAGGCGGATTGGCGGCCGATCACGCGGCTGGTCGAGATCGCGGAAGCGGCGCCTCGCGCGGACGCGTCAGAGCTCGCCGCCCTGGACGAGGAGTTCCACCGGCTCGTCTCGTCCGTGCTGGGCAAATCGCCGGGAGGCGGCGACACGGATCGGATGTCGGCCTTCTCGACGGCCCTGACGCATGCGCGGCACGCCCTCGACCATCGACGGGCGAGCCTCGCACCGGAGCCGGGCGTTCGGCCCGCCACGACGCTCGTCGCGGCGCAGTGAGCGCCACCGGCCTCGGCTGGCTCACCGCGTCGCGTCCGTCCCTGTTCCGATCCGAGCCGCAGCGCGATCGGCACCGGATCGGTCGAGCGACGCGGCGACCGTCCTCACGGGGCGACGAACGGAGACCGGGTCGGAGCTTACGGCTCACCGCCATCCGGGACTGCGCTGCCGGGCCTCAGCATGATCCGCCGCAACCTGCTGCGGCCGAGCACCCGACCGAGTTCGCGGTACGCGAAGTAGGGCGTCAGCGCCACCAGCAGGATCCAGGCGAGCGAGGCCAGGCCGAGCGGGCCTCCGGCAATCTCGGGGAGGACCTGGTCCACCGCCTTCCCATGCCACATTCCCTCCAGCACCGCCTCCAGCACGTAGGCCGCGACCAGCACGACGGTGAAGGCCGAGGCACGATAGAGGATCACCGTGACGAGCCGCCCCGCCTCCAACCGTCGCCCGATGCGGCGGGAGCCGACGCCGGCCGCCTCGGCCAGCAACATGATCTTGGCGAACAAGAGCGCGTTGATCAGGCCGAGAACGTAGAAGTGGCGGCTCGATTCGTGCAGAACATCGTGATCGACGCGGGCGTAGATGTTGAGGCTGAAGACAATCAGCGTTCCCAAGACCACGATGAGGTAGAGAGCAAACCAGAGATAGCGCTCGGCCTCGTCAATGGCCCGCCGAGCCCATGACGGCCCGGGGATTGCTGCGGCGGGATCTTTGATGCCTGCTGCGGGTGCCATCTGGGCTTCCGTTCGATTCGCCGAGGGCTGCACGGATCGCGTCCTGCGGTCTGGCAGGAGCGAGCGCAGCGCGAATGCCGGAGCCCTCGTGGATCTCACGTCAGCTTCGGCGTCTCCCGCTGACAGCGCGTCCGCTCCGGCCTGTGACTCCAGATCTCCCGTGTGCGGCGTCAGCTGTCACTCGGTGGGACAACGCTGATAGCTCCGAAGGCTTTGGAAATCCGACCCTAGCGAGACCATGCCGTTCTCCTCCGAGATGAGGATCAGGTTCGCAATCGATGGCTGCGGCTGTTCGCCGGTCGCGCATCGCATGTGCGCGGAGTAGATTGAGCCAGTCCGTCCGGCGGTTTCACCGACCCAGTCGATCGTGCATCGCGCGTCGGCGCGGGTGTAGGCCGACGCGGTGATCGAGAGGGGTGGCTGATCGCCATTCGTGCATGACTGCCCGGCCGCGATCCACGCGCCCCGGAACGCCTCCGGGACAGCCTTCAGGCGCTTGATATCCGCCGTCGCAGCGTGGGGGGCGACGAGGATGACGACGATTACGGCCATGCGGGTGAAACGCATGCCTACCTCCTGTCTCTCCACGGCGTGCAGACCATCCGGCCCGACCCGGATCCCTGGCAGGGGGGGTCAGAGCGTGGCGCTCGTAATGCGGGTGACCGGCGGCGGCGACCACGATCCGTTGAGCACGGCGTCCTTCGGCCAGTAGGTCCGCAGCATCAGGGCGAACGGCCCTCCCGGGGCCGGCAGCCAGTTCGACTCCCGCTGCGCGCCGGGACTCGCGGTCTGGATGAAGAGATCAATCGACCCGTCCGGATTGGCCTCGAGGTCGTTGCGCGGACTGACCGAGTACCGGTTGATCGGGTTGTCGACAAAGAAATAGTCGGCGTCGTACATCGTCAGCGACCAGAAGCCGTCGACGGGCGGCAGCTCGCCCGCAGGGAACCGCATCACGTACTTGGACGCGCCGTTAAGCGTCCGGCCCGCGGCATCGACCGTGGTCAGGGGGTAGACCGCATCCTGCGGCAGGTTACAGCCGAGCCCGACCGCGGTCACGAGTGCGCGCTGCAGGTAGTCCTTGCCGTAGTCCCCGCCATCCGTCGTGAAGGTCCAGCCGTTCACGCGCCGGCCCGTCGCCTTCAGGTGACCCATGATGCGGGAAATGGCCTCCCTCGGTGCCTGAGCGATGGCCGCCCGAACGGCGGGCGGCTGGGCTGCCGGATCGAAGGGCTGGCCGGGCACGATGCCGAGGGAGGCCATCTTGGCGACCGGAACACCGTCCGCGAGCGCCGGGGGGTTGTCCTTCATCAGCGCAGCCAGGAGATTGAAGTAGGTCGTCGCGTCCATGCGGTCGACCTGCTCGCGCACGGCCGTCTTCGTGTCGATGCCGGGATCGACCCGGCCCGCGGGCGGGGTGTAGGTCCGGCCGGCCGCGCTCGCCGGGACCAGCCGGTACTGGTCCTGGATGGCGTGCACCGCCCTGTAGTCCTCGGGCGTGCCCGTGCAGTAGGTCCGCCCGATGATCCAGATCAGGCTCGTCGGGGCCTGGATGAGCCTGGTGCCGGTGGGCACGCTGCCGCTCCAGCCGGGACCGGCGATGAAGTAGGTCTGCGGCCCCGTCCCGGTCGTGCGCTTGCCCGGCACGGCGAAGACGTTCGTCCAGGCGCTCAGCATCGGCATGAGGAAGTAGCGCCCGTCCTCGTCCGGGATGCTGAGGAGGTAGGGCTCCTTCCCGACGTCGAGGAAGGCGCTGGAATAGAGCGTGTCCGCGTTGGGCGCGGTGACGGCGCGGAATTTCGCGTCCGGGTAGGTCCGCAGGTTGGCGAACTGGCCCATCGGGGCGTTCTTGCCCTCGGGCGCGGCCACGTTGGTGAGGACGCGGCGGGTCATCTCCACGGTGACGAGGGGGTAGCCGTAGATATAGGCCTCCACGGCCAGCTCCAGCGGATCGGCCACCGCGTGCGTGCCGATGAGCGGCGCGTCCTGGACCGTGCTCTGTGCCCTTGCGGCGGGCAGGCCCGCGCCGACGAAGGGAAGCGTTGCAGCGCCCGCGGCGAAGATGCGCCTGGTGACATCCATGACCGCCTCCGGTGAAGGGCCCGCTCGAGCAGGCGGCTTCAGGACAATCCCCCTACGACGCGCCCCGGACGGAGCCTCCGCCCGTCGGTCCGGGTCCGATCGGACCGGCTTCACCGACCGTCGGCACGACGCGAACTCGCGACGCGAGCCGTATCGGATCGTCGCGTGCAGCAGCATACCGAGGCCGCACCAGGCAGCTTGACCGAACGGGACAGCTTTCCGGTTTCGCCGCTTGCCCTTACCCTCTCGCCCTCGCCCTGCCCGGGAGCATCGTCGCCTGTCGCCCCCCGGCGCGTGGACGAGAGGCACCTCGCCAAGCCCTCACGCCGACGGGGCTCACTCCGCGTCCCCACGGGTCAGGCCGGGTCGTTCTCCTTCGGGTCGAAGGGCTTGGCGCCCTCGTCGGCGGGCGATTGCGCGTCGGGGTCGAGGCGGCCGTCGACGAGGCGGTCGCCGGTCCTCGGCTCGGGGGCGTCCGCGCCGCGCCGGTTCTTCGGGTCGTCCTCGTTCCGGGGTGTCTCGTCGGGCATGGGTGCCTCCTCTCGGAGGCCGGCAGATAGGGCAGGCTCACCCCCGGGGCGACCTCTCGGGCCGCCGCATCCAAGCGATTGACCGGCGGCGAAGCCTGCCTCCCGACGGGCCGCCGGGCGTGGGGAACCGACACACGAGCGCTCCCCAAGCCTCAACGGCGGCCCGGGCTGAAGGGGGCGGCCGGCACGAACGGGGTCTCGCCCGACATCGCCTCGGCGAGCAGGCGGCCGCTCGCGGGGCCGAGGGTGAAGCCCTGGTGGCCGTGGCCGAAATGGAACCACAGGCCGGGATGGCGCGGCGCGGCGCCGATGACCGGCAGCAGGTCGGGCATGCAGGGGCGCGTGCCGGACCAGGGCGCGTTCTCGCGCGGGCCGTCGAGATCGACGAGGTCGCGGGCGGCGGCCTCGGCGCGGGCGAGCTGGACCGGGTCGATCGCCGCCTCGGGCCGGCTCAGCTCGGCGCCGGTGGTGATGCGCAGGCCCGCCGCCATCGGGGCCAGCACGGTGCCGTTCTGCGCGTCGAGCAGCGGCAGCGCCAGCGTGCGGCGGCTGCGCCAGTGCCGGTGATAGCCGCGCTTGCGCACCATCGCGACGCGGTAGCCGAACCGGCGCAGGAGGTCGGGCGACCACGGCCCGAGCGCCACCACCGCGGCCTCGGCTTCCACCGGCCCGTCCGCGGTCGCGACGCGCCAGCCCCGCCCGGACGGCGCGAGGCTGTCCGCCTCGCCCTGGCGCAGGGTGCCGCCGCGCCGGGTGAACAGAGCCGCGTAGGCCGCCACGAGCGCCCCCGGATCCCGGACCGACCACGGATCCTCCCAGTGGATCGCCCCCGCGCCCGTCGCTTTCAGCGCCGGCTCCGCCGCGCCCAGCTCGGCCGGCGACAGGACCCGGGAGCGCACGCCGTAGCGCGCCCGCAGGCGCTCGGCCTCGGCCACGCCCGCGTCCATGGCGCGCGCCGCCCGGTGCAGGACGCGAAAGCCGCCCCGGCGGACGAGGTCGGCGGCGCCGGCCTCCTCGATCAGGCCTGCATGCTCGGGGGCCGCATGGGCGATGAGGCTCGCATAGGCGCGCGCGGCGGACTCGTGGCGGCGCGGGGCCGAGTGCCACCAGTAGCGCAGGAGCGCGCCGAGATGGCGGGGGAGGGCGCCGACCTCGTAATGGACGTCGTTGCTGCGGCCGGTGGCGATCGCGAACAGGCTCGCCCAGTCGCGCGGCATGGCATAGGGCTCGACCGCCTCGCTCTGGATGATGCCGGCATTGCCGTAGCTCGTCTCCCGCCCCGGCGCGCCCCGGTCGACGAGGATGACCGACCAGCCGCGCTGCTGCAGGTGGAGGGCGGTGCCGACGCCGACCATGCCGGCGCCCAGAACGATCGCGCTGCGCAACACTCTCCGCCCCGGATTGGCGTGATGGACCGGCCCGTCACCGCGGCGGAGGCCGGTCCCGACGATACGCGCCGGCCGCACGGGTGCAATGCCGCGAAACCGGCGATTCCCGCCATTCCGGCGGATCATACGGCTTCCGCTCTATCTCTTCAGATCGAACGAGCGCGGGGTCCCCTCTCCATTTTTGTTCGAACGGACGAGGCGGAAACAGTATCAGCCGTTCATCGGCCACTTGAGCGCGGCGGCCGCAAAGGCGTCCGGAAACACGGTCACGAACCGGCCGTCGCGGTACTGGATCAGGACCGGATCGCACAGGGTGTTCTGGCCGTCGGCCCCGAAGGCGATGCCCCGCCACGGCATGATGGTCTGCCCCGCCGGGGTGTTGGTCGCCGCCAGCGCCTCGCGGATCTTCGCGCCGTCGAGGGAGCGCGCCCGGTTGATCGCGTCGGCGAGCACCAGCATCGCCTCGACGAGCCGCGCGGTGTTGTCGTTGAGGTCGCGCCCGGCGCGGGCCCGGTACATCTCGTTCACGACCCCGATGGACGGGCGCTTGGCGGCCAGGTCCAGGGCGAAGGAGGCGCGGCTGACGAGCCCGTCGAGCTTGTCGCCGACGCTCTCGAAGGTCGCCTTCTCGGCGAAGCCCGCGGCCTGGGCGATCATGGCGCGCGGCCGGTAGCCGAGCTCCGCCATGGTCTTGACCAAGAGGATCGCGTCGGTGGTGTAGCTCGACGGCAGGACGACGTCGGCGTCGGCGCTCTTGAGCTGCTGCACCTCGGCCGTCAGCGAGGGCGAGTTCGAGCGGTACTTCACGTCCGCCGCGATCCTGTAGCCGCGCTCGGTCGCCAGCTTGCGCTGCACGGTCGACGAATCGACGCCGAAGATCGTGTCCTCGTAGAACAGGGCCACGCTCTCGACCCTGGCGCCCTTCTTCCGCTCGGCGTCGAGGAGGTCGAAGATCGCGGCCGAGAACATCTCGTCATGGGCGGCCGGGCGAAAGAAATACCGGAGATTGCGCTTGTGCAGGCTCGGCGACGAGCTGTCGGCGGCCACGAACGGCACGCCGTAGCGCTCGCAGGTGACGCTCACGGTGGCGGCGACCGAGGAGTGGTAGGTGCCGACGATGCCCGCCACCTTGCTCTGCGTGATCAGGCGCTCGGCCTCCCCGCGGCCCTTCTGCGGGTCGGCCTGGTGGTCGGCCATCACCAGCCGGATCCTCGCGCCGCCGAGCCCGGAAAGGCCCGCCGCGCGGGCGCCCGGAAGGTCGAGGTCGTGGACGCCGTTGACGATCTCGATCGCCGTCTCGAGGGCGTGGCGCCCGTCGACCCCGACCTGCGCGTTGGCGCCCGACATCGGGTAGACGGCGCCGATCAGCACCTCCTCGGCCGCCCGCGCCGGACGGGCCTGCGCCAGCGCCGCGAGGGCGGCCGCGCCGCCGAGGAGGACGTCTCTGCGATGCATCATCTCGCTCTCTGACCGGTTCGCGGCGCACGCCCCCGGCAGGGTGGGCGTCCGGCGCGTGCGCTGCAAGGAGAGTGCCGCAGGCAAGGGCCGCCGAACCAGGAACGCGCGGCGAGGGACAGGTTCTGCTTGCCGGTTTCGGCTTGCCGGTGCCGGAAGGCCGCGACGCGATCCGCCCCGTTCCGCCGTTACACCATCTGCGGCCCGAGGACCGCCGCGACGTCGCGCAGGACGGGCAGGAAGCTCTCCAGCATGCGGTCCACCGCGACCCGGTCGACATTCGCCCCGGCATTCAGGGCGCAGACGATCCGCCCGTCGTAGCGTCTCACCGGCACCGCCAGGGAGCGGTACCCGACCTCGGCCTCCTGGTCGACGAGGGAGTAGCCCTGCGCGCGGTCGCGGTGGATGGCGCTCCGCAAGGCGGCGCGGTCGACCAGGGTGTGCGGCGTCAGCGCCTCGGGCCGGATGCGGTCCAGGAAGGCGGCGAGGTCGCCGTCCTCGAGGCCGCCGAGGAGCACCCGCCCCATCGAGCTGCAATAGGCCGGGATCCGGTAGCCGATATCCACGCCCACGCCGAGCAGGCGGGTCGGCCCGGCGCGGGCGATGAACACGATGTCGTCCCCGTCCAGGATCGCGGCCGAGCAGGCCTCGTTGAGCTGCGCCGCCACCCGCTCGACGGCCTGCTGCAGCGTCGCCGACAGGCTGTTGGACGCCAGATACGCGGTGGCGAGGGACAGGACCTTGGGGGTGAGCTGGAACAGCCGCCCGTCCGACCGGACGTAGCCAAGGCGGTCGAGGGTGTAGAGGGCCCGCCGGACCGTCGCCCGCGGCAGGTCGACCTCCCGGGCGACGTCGGCCAGCGTCATCAGGCGGCGCTCGGCGCCGAAGGCCGCGATCACGCGCAAGCCCCGCGCCAGGGCCTCGGAGAAGTCCGGGCCGTGCTCGTCGACGAGGCGCTGGTCTGTCTCGGAACGTCTGACGCGCGGCATGGATCGGTCTCTGGTGCGGCACCCGGATGCATGAGCCGGCCCCCCTGTGCGTGGCCCCGCCCGGCCTGGCAAGAGCCCCGTCCGCGCTTGCCCACCGGGCCTGCGCCCTCGAGATCGGGGGCGAGGCGGCGCGATCCAGATGGCCGTGCGGCAGGCAGGCCTGCCCATCGTTCGTGCTTGCAACACCCCGAAACCGACTTACAATTGAACTTATGTTCGTTGAACGAACGAGCCCAGCCGGCGCGGGCAGCGGCTCGACGGGAGGCCACCGCCATGATGAGCCGTGAGCAGAACGACCACATCACCCGCAGCGGACCCGGGACGCCGCTCGGCACGCTGATGCGCCGTTACTGGCAGCCGGCCGCCCTCGTCGACGAGCTGCAGGGCGAGCGCCCGGTGGTGCCGGTGCGGCTCTTGGGCGAGAACTTCGTGCTGTTTCGCGACGAGGCCGGGCGCTACGGGCTCCTCGACCGCGACTGCCCGCATCGCGGCGCCGACCTCGCCTTCGGCCGGCTCGAGCACGGGGGCCTGCGCTGTGCCTTCCACGGCTGGCTGTTCGACGTCGAGGGGCGCTGCCTCGAGACGCCCGCCGAGCCGGCGGGGAGCAAGCTCTGCCAGAACATCCGGCAGCGTGCCTATCCGGTGATCGCGCGCAGCGGCATCCTGTACGCGTATCTGGGCGAGGGCGAGCCGCCGGCCTTCCCCGAGCTCGACTGCTTCCTGGCACCCGACGCCTACACCTTCGCGTTCAAGGGCCTGTTCGAGTGCAACTGGCTCCAGGCGCTCGAGGTCGGGATCGACCCGGCCCACGCCTCGTTCCTGCACCGCTTCTTCGAGGACGAGGACACCTCCGCCTCCTACGGCAAGCAGTTCCGCGCGGCCTCGGCCGGCAGCGACCTGCCGATGACCAAGATCCTGCGCGAGTACGACCGGCCGATCATCAACGTCGAGCGCACGGAATACGGCATGCGGCTGATCGCCCTGCGCGAGATCGACGAGGCGCGCACCCACGTGCGGGTGACGAACCAGGTGTTTCCGCACGCCTTCGTCATCCCGATGTCGGCCGACATGACCATCACCCAGTGGCACGTGCCGGTCGACGACGAGCATTGCTACTGGTACGCGATCTTCACGAGCTACGCGGCACCCGTCGACAAGCAGCGGATGCGCGACCAGCGCCTGGAGCTCTACGAGCTGCCGGAGTACCGCTCGCGGAAGAACCGGACCAACGATTACGGCTTCGATCCGCACGAGCAGGCTCATTCGACCTATACGGGGATGGGGCTCGACATCAACGTCCACGACCAATGGGCGGTGGAATCGATGGGGCCGATCCAGGACCGCACGCGCGAGCATCTCGGGCAGTCCGACAAGGCCATCATCCTCTACCGCCGGATCCTGCGCGAGCAGATCGAGAAGGCCGCGAGCGGCGACGCCCCGCTGATGGTCCTCGACGCGCGGCACGCAAAAAGCATCCAGGGACCCGCGACGATGGACGGGATCGGCCCGTCGAAGGGATGGGAGACCTACTGGATGGACGTGGACGTGCGCCGCCGCCGCGGGGCCCCGTGGATGCCCGCCCTGCCCGCCGACGCCGCCCCGGACGCCTCGCCCGACGCAGGCCGCCGGGACGCGGCCGAGTAGGGCCAGGCGGCGATCGCCAGCTCATCCGGAGGACGACGGCGGTGACATTCGTACAGGACCACGGATTGTGGAGCCCTGCGCAGGCCGAGGCGGCCCGCGAGGTGCGCGAGCGCTGCGACCCGGAGCGGATCGACACCGTCCGCCTGTCCTTCCCGGACCAGCACGGGATCCTGCGGGGCAAGACCCTCGTCGTCGCCGAGGCCGTCAAGGCGCTCGACAGCGGGTGCGCGATCACCACGACGATGCTCGCCAAGGACACCTCCCACCGCACCGTCTTCCCGGTCTTCAGCGCCGGCGGCGGCTTCGGGATGCGGGAGATGGAGGGCGCCGCCGACGTCCTGATGGTGCCCGACCCCACGACGTTCCGGGTGCTCCCCTGGGCGCCGCGGACCGGGTGGCTGCTCTGCGACCTCCACTTCCGGGACGGCCGCCCGGTGCCCTTCGCCACGCGGGGCCTCTACCGCTCGGTGCTGGAGAAGCTGTCCGAGCGGTCCCTCGACTACGTGGCGGGCCTCGAGGTCGAGTTCCACGTCTTCAAGCTCGACGACCCCCGCATGGCGCCGAGCGATGCCGGGCAGCCCGGGGCGCCGCCGGGCGTCAGCCTGATCTCGCACGGCTACCAGTACCTCACCGAGCAGCGCTACGACCAAGTCGAGCCGGTCCTGGAGATCCTGCGCAAGGACATCGTCGCGCTCGGCCTGCCGCTGCGCTCGATCGAGGTCGAGTACGGGCCGAGCCAGTGCGAGTTCACCTTCCAGCCCACCGTCGGGACGCTGCCGGCCGACCTGATGGTGCTGTTTCGCAGCGCCGTGAAGCAGATCTGCCGCCGCCACGGCTACCACGCCACCTTCATGTGCCGGCCCCGCATCCCCAACGCGGTCTCCTCGGGCTGGCACCTGCACCAGTCCCTGCGCGATGCGCGGACGGGGGCGAACGCCTTCGTCTCCACCGACCGCGCCCGGCCGCTCTCGGCGCTGGGCACGGGGTTTCTCGGCGGGTTGCTGGCCCATGCGCGGGCCGCGAGCGTGTTCACCACGCCGACCATCAACGGCTACAAGCGCTACCGCTCCTACTCGCTCGCGCCCGACCGCGCGGTCTGGGGCTGCGACAACCGCGGGGTGATGATCCGGGTGCTCGGCGGCCCGGGCGATCCGGCCACGCGACTCGAGAACCGGGTCGGCGAGCCGGCGGCAAACCCCTACCTCTACATGGCCTCGCAGATTCTCGCCGGGCTCGACGGCGCCGACCGGAACCTCGATCCCGGCCCGAGCGCCGACACGCCCTATGAGGCGGCAGCCCCCCTCCTGCCGACCTCGCTGCGCGAGGCGGTTTTTGCCTTGCGCGAGGATCCGTTCTTCCGTAGCGCGCTGGGCGCCTCTTTCGTCGACTACTACACGCACATCAAGAACGCCGAGATCGAGCGCTTCCAGTCGGAGATCACCGAGTGGGAGCAGCGCGAGTATTTCGAGATCTTCTGATCGAGCCTGACACGGAGCGTTGAGAGATGAAGCCCGGACGTCCGTTCCGTTTCGCCGTCGCCCTGGCGCTGGCCTGCGCCGCATGGCCCGCCCCGGGCCGGGCGCTCGACCAGCCGGTCCGCATCGGGGTCCTGAGCGACATGAGCGGCCCGTTCTCCGACCAGGTCGGCGCCGGCTCCGTCGCCGCGGCCCGCCTCGCCCTCGAGGACTTCGCCAAGGAGAGCGGCGGTATGAAGGTCGAGCTTCTCTCCGCCGACCACCAGAACAAGCCCGATGTCGGCCTCGGCATCGCCCGGCGCTGGCTCGACCAGGAGAACGTCGCGGCGATCGTCGACCTGCCGAATTCCGGCGTCGCCCTCGCGGTCGCCAACCTGATGCGCGAGCGCAACCGCGTCGCGCTGGCCTCGAGCGCGATGACCTCCGACCTGACCGGCAAGTTCTGCGCACCGACCACCGTGCAGTGGGTGTCCGACACCTGGGCGCAGGGCTCCGCCACGGCGCGGGCGCTGGCCGAGCGCGGCGCGAAGCAATGGTACTTCCTCACCGTCGACTACGCGCTCGGCCACGCCCTCGAGCGCGACGCCACGCGGGCGCTCACCGAGACCGGCGGCCGCTCGACCGGCGGGTCGCGCCTGCCCCTCGGCACCGGCGATTTCTCCTCGGCGCTGCTGACTGCCCAGAGTTCGGGCGCCCAGGTCCTGGCGCTGGCCAATACCGGCGCCGACATGATCAACGCGATCAAGCAGGCCGGCGAGTTCGGGCTGACGCCGAAGATGAAGGTCGCCGCCCTGTTCATCCAGCTCTCCGACACCCACTCCCTCGGCCTCGCGACCGCGCAGGGCCTGCAGCTCGTCTCCGCGTTCTACTGGGACCGCACCGACAGCACGCGCGCCTTCGGCGAGCGCTTCGCCGCCCTGATGAACGGCCGGCGCCCGACGGAGGACCATGCCGGCGTGTACTCGGCGACCCTCGCCTACCTGCGCGCCGTGCGGGCCGCCGACACGGTCGAGGGCGACCGGGTGGTGGCGACGATGCGCAAGGCCCCGATCGAGGATTCGCTCTTCGGCACCGTGACCATCCGCCCGGACGGTCGCGCCGTCCACGACATGTACCTCTACGAGGTGAAGGCCCCCTCCGAGAGCAAGCGGCCCTACGACTACTACAAGCACGTCACGACCATCGCCGGCGACCAGGCCTTCCGCCCGATGAAGGACGGCGACTGTCCGATGAAGGACAGGAGCAACTAGAGCACGGCCCGATCATGGTGTCGTAGGCGCTCCGGGCGTCCCGATCAGAGCCGCAAGTCGAGGCCCGCGAAGGCAGTCCAATCAAGGCATCCCGGCGAAATCCGTCGCCATCCGGCGCCTCTGCCCGCGGAGGGGCGCCTCGGTGCACGGCCGGGACCATGGCGCGCAGGGGCGTGCCGCGCCTCGAGGATCGTGCGCGAGGATCGTGGAAGTGTCTCGTGAACGTCGTCGGCGCATGACCGGCAGGCGGTCCGGTGCTCGGGATGGACGCGCCTGTTCTCCCGATTCGGAGGCCCCGGGCCGCGCGACAACGACGGGAGGCCGCGCGATGACCAATCACGTGACGACCTGCTGCACCGTGCGGGGGCCTTCGGCCGACGTGGCGGCGTTCCGGGCTCTGATGGTCGTGGATGCGCCGCTCCGCACGGCTCCCGCCGCGGGCCTCATGGCCCGGCTGCGCGCCCTGACGCGCCGGACCGCACCGGATCCGGGCCCGGCACCGGCGAGCGCGGCTCTCGACTTCAATCGCATCCTGCCGATGCCGCGGACGCTGGCCGAAGGTCCCGAGCAGGCCGCATGGGCTCTGGAGCACTGGGGTACGCAGCGCAACGCCGAGTATTACGAGGAGACGGCCTGGAGCGGCGACGGCGCGGGCGGCGCGTCGCTGGCGTTTCGCCTGTCGACGGCGTGGAGCTTTCCGGCTCCGGTGTTCGAGGCGCTGCAACGGCGCTTCCCGGCCCTGCGGATCGACGTGGTCGGCTTCGAGGAGGCCTGGCATTTCGCGGTCGAGGGCACCTACGGCCCCGGCGCGACCGGGGCCGCCGAGGTCGAGCCGACGGCGGCGCTGTATACCAGGGTCTATGGTGTGCCACCCGACCCCGACGAGGAGCGGTGAGGGCCCGTTTGCCCGTCACCGAGAAGCGGCACCGGGAGACATGGCGGCGCACGTCGTTCGACGCCGGCTCATCCCGGCCGAATCCGTGACGGGCTGTCCGGTCCGGATCGCATGACGTGGCGCCTTCGAACCGCTTCACCCGAAGGCGCCGGCGAAGGCCGGCCTGTCCGCTGCCCCGCCCGGATCGGCGGGGTCAGGACCAGGCGCCCCGGCCGATCGTCCCGATCAGGGCCCGCAAGCGCGAGAGGGTGTGGATCGAGACGCAGCGTCGCGCGGTGCAGATCCGGGCCAGCGCCTCGATCTGTGCGTGAGCGAGCGCGAGGCCGAGCACGGTGACGCCGTCACCCGCGAGGCGCCGGCACGCCTCCCGGGCATCGGCGACGAGGTAGGCCGGATCGTGGATGTCGATGTCGGAGGGTTCGCCGTCCGTGAGGACGAGGATCAGGCCCGGGCCGGGCGGGAGCATCCCGCCGGCATGCCGCAGGGCGGCACCGAGGCGCGTCGAGCCGCCGGGCGCGAGGGCGGCCAGGCGGCCGGCGGCGATCCCCGGAGCATCGCTCCACCGCTTGATCCAGGTCGCCCGGACGTCGTGCCGCCCGGCCGAGCGGAAGGCCATGACCGCGAGGGGGACCTGCAGCCGTGGGAGCGCGCCGATGACGGTGTAGGCGACGTCGAGGGCCGCGTCGATCAGGCGGCCGCCGCCCGGCGCCGGGTCGGCCGTCGACAGCGACACGTCGATGAGCAGCAGCACCGGGACCGGTGCGGGCCGGCGCTGGATCCGGGCGTACAGGCGCGGCTCGGGCTGGCGGCCGGAGCGGATCAGGCCGACGGCGTCGACCGCCGCGGCGAGGTCGAGCTCGTCGCCGTCGAGCTGCCGCCTCCGCCTGGTCATCCGGGACAAGCGCAGGAGGCTCAGGGTCCGGTCGAGGCGCGGATCGGGCGCGACCGACCGGGTGGGGCCGGTCGCCGGCTCCTCCTCGCGCACGCTCGCCCAGTCCGGCCGGGCGCAGCGGATGCGGTGGTCCCATTCGGGATAGCGCCGGAGGGACGCCGCCGGTCCGGGCGGCGGATCGACCCCGGCGGCGCGGGCGGCCGCGTCGCCCGGCAGCCGCTCCGGGCCGGAGGCGGCCTCCGGCTCGGGCTGCTCCCACAGGCCGGCATGATCGTCGCGGTAGGCGGGCTCGACGATGTAGGAGCGCGGGCTGAACGGCACGCGCATCTGGCCGAGGTCGTTGCCGAGCCGGTCGCCGAGGCGGCGGCTGAAGCCCGGGTCGGTCCAGGCCGAGGGGTCGGCGAAGAACAGCGCCCGGCCCTTCGCCACGAAGGCGTCCGGGTCGTCGGATCCGGGGTCGAGGAGCGCGCGCGACAGCCGCGCCATCAGGTCCGGCGCCGTGCGGGCGCCGGGCTCGGCGGCGTGGAAGGGCAGCCAGAGCCGCCGCAGGCCCGGCCGCTCGCGCAACGCCAGGGCCTCCACACGGGCGTCCTCGATCAGCGACACCAGCGCGACCTGCACGGGCCGCAGGGACCCGGCCGCGAAGCGCCCGGACCCGAAGGCGAGGTGGGCCCCGATATGGGCGAGGCTCGCCTCGGCGAGGCGGTCGTCCGCGGCCCGCACCGGGGCGGCCCCGTGCGGCAGCCGGATCTCGTCGTCGTCGAAGCGCGGGCGCTGCGGCGGGCCGCCGGGCTCGGGGAGAGGCCAGGTCGCGATCGGGCGGGTCCGGTTCCACAATGCCCGCAGGAGCGCCGCGCGCCGCCGCTCGCCCCCGCGGCTCACGGCACCTGCGCGGCGATCGCCGCGGCGAGGGCGTCGCGCAGGGCCGGGTCGTCGGTGAGGGGCGTCGCGACGGCAAGCGCGCAGGCCGGCGCGAAGCCGATCCCGCCCGCGATCAGGCGGCCGGCATGGATCAGCATCCGGGTCGAGGCGCCCTCGGTCAGCCCCTCGGCGACGAGGGCGCGGGAGGCCGCGCCGACCTGCACCAGGCGCGTGGCGCAGGACGCGTCCACCCCCGCCTCGTGCGCCACGATCTCGGCCTCGAGGTCCGGCGCCGGATACGTGAAGGCGAGGGCACCGAAGCGCTGCTTCGTCGATTCCTTCAGGTCCTTCTGCAGCGCCTGGTAGCCGGGATTGTAGGAGACCACGAGGAGGAAGTCGGGATGGGCCGGCACCACCTCGCCGCTGCGCTCGAGCGGCAGCATGCGCCGCGCGTCGGTGAGGGGGTGGATCGCCACCAGCGTGTCGGAGCGCGCCTCCACCACCTCGTCGAGGTAGCAGATGGCGCCGAAGCGCACCGCGCGGGTGAGCGGCCCGTCGTGCCAGACCGTGCCGCCGGCATCGAGCAGCCAGCGCCCGACGAGGTCGGGGGCGCTCATGTCCTCGTGGCAGGCGATGGTGACGAGCGGGCGCCGCAGCCGCCAGGACATGTGCTCCAAGAAGCGGGTCTTGCCGCAGCCCGTCGGCCCCTTGAGGATCATCGGCAGCCGCGCCGCATAGGCCGCCGCGAAGAGCGCGGCCTCGTCGCCGACGGGGCGGTAATAGGGCTCGGTGCGGATGAGGTAGTCGGTGAGCAAGGGGCGCCCGGACATCGCCTGAGGGAGTTCAACGTCACCCTCCCCCGCAGCGGGGGAGGGTTCGGACCGGCGGGTCTACCGATGCGCCGCCGCGCCCTCGCCGACGAGCGGGATGCCCTCGATCGGGCATTCGGGCGTGCCCACGCTCGCGCGGGTGATGCCCCGGACCGCGTCGCGGGTGCCGTCGGGATCCTCGATCCAGCGGCGGTAGAAGTCGTAGGGGCAGGCCGACAGCCCGTGCCGCTCCTCGCGGGAGTTGATCATGCCGGTATAGCCGCGGTGGAGCAGCTTGAAGAGGTGGTTCTCCGACTGCCAGTGCTGGCGCGCGTCGCGGATCAGGAACTTCGACAAGGCAGCGTACTGGATGCCGTTCTCCTCCTCGCCGCATTCGCCGAGCGTGCGCCCGTCGAAGCCCACCAGCGCCGAGTGGCCGAAATAGGTGTAGACGCCGTCGAAGCCCGAGGCGTTCGCCACCGCCACGTAGACGTTGTTGGCGAAGGCCATCGCCTTCGACATCAGGATCTGCTGCTCCTTGGCCGGGTACATGTAGCCCTGGCAGCGGATGATCAGCTCCGCCCCGCGCATGGCGCAGTCGCGCCAGATCTCCGGGTAGTTGCCGTCGTCGCAGATGATCAGGCTGACCTTGAGGCCCTTCGGCCCCTCCGAGACGTAGGTGCAATCGCCCGGATACCAGCCCTCGATCGGCACCCAGGGCATGATCTTGCGGTACTTCTGGACGATCTCGCCCTGATCGTTCATCAGGATGAGGGTGTTGTAGGGCGCCTTGTGCGGGTGCTCCTCGTGGCGCTCGCCGGTGAGCGAGAACACGCCCCAGACCTTCGCCTTGCGGCAGGCCTCGGCGAAGATCGCGGTCTCCTCGCCCGGGATCACCGAGGCGGTCTCGTACATCTCGGCGGCGTCGTACATGATGCCGTGCGTCGAATATTCGGGGAAGACGATCAGGTCCATCCCCGGCAGCCCGGCCTTCACGCCCACCACCATGTCGGCGATCTTGCGGCAGTTCTCCAGCACCTCCGCCTTCGTGTGCAGGCGCGGCATCTTGTAGTTGACGACGGCGACGCCGACGCTGTCGTGGCTGCTCGAAATGTCACCGTGATGCATGGCGTTCTCCCGTCTCGCTTCAGGATCGTCGAGGACGACGCGGGATCCCCTCTCCCGTGCGGGAGAGGGGTAGGGGTGAGGGTCCAGGTGGTTCAGCAAGTATCCACCGGCCGTGGTGCTGGCAGCGGAACCGTTCAGAGTTCTTGCGGCATGGTCCGGGACCCTCACCCCTGCCCCTCTCCCGCACGGGAGAGGGGTCGATGCGTGTCAGTGGCTGATCATCCACGGCCGCGCGGCCGGGAAGCTCTTGGCGGCGGCGGGCGCAGCCGCCTTCGCCTTCGCCTTGGGCGCGCAGCAGCCGCAGCCGGCGCCATGGCTGCGGCGTGGGGCGTGGCGGCTGCGCTCGTTGGTGGCGTGGGCGGTCTTCGCGGCCGCATCCATGCCGGACAGCCGCGGTGCGGTCAGGAAGGCCCGCTCGCAGGCCTCCCCGCAATCCGGGCAATCGTGCGGATCGCGGAACTGCGCCATCGGGCGCAGCACCGTGAAGGGCCCGCAGGTCTCGCAGGCGTAGTCGTAGACCGGCATCTTACTTGTCCGGCGAGATCGGCATCTGGATCGAGCCGTCGATGAATTTCGTCGGCCCGGCCGCGCCGGGATTGATGTCGAACTCGAAGATGCCGGTCGGCAGCCACAGCGTGGCGCAGGCATTCGGCACGTCGACGACGCCCGAGACGTGGCCCTGCACCGGCGCGGTGCCGAGGATCGAGTAGGCCTGCGCCCCCGAATAGCCGAACTTCTTCAGGTACTCGATCGCGTTGAGGCAGGCCTGGCGGTACGCCACGGTCACGTCGAGATAGTGCTGGCCGCCGCTCTCGTCGACCGAGATGCCCTCGAAGATCAGGTAGTCGTCGTAGCGCGGGGTGATCGGCGAGGGCTTGAAGATCGGGTTCTTGATCCCGTACTTGGCCATGCCGTCCTTGATCAGGTCGACCTTGAGGTGGACCCAGCCGGCCATCTCGATCGCGCCGCAGAAGGTGATCTCGCCGTCGCCCTGGCTGAAATGCAGGTCGCCCATCGAGAGGCCGGCGCCCGGCACGTAGACCGGGAAGTAGATCTTCGAGCCGCGCGACAGGTCCTTGATGTCGCAATTGCCGCCGTGCTCGCGCGGCGGGACGGTGCGGGCGCCTTCCGCCGCCGCCTTGTCCTTCGCCTCGCCCGCGAGCCGGCCCATATGGGCGGTCGGGCCGAAGGGCGGGTTGGCGAGGCCGGGCACCCGGGTCGGGTTGGTGGCGATGAGCGCCGTCTCGCGCGCATTCCAGGTCGAGAGCAGCTTCGGGTCGGGCAGGCAGCCGATCAGGCCCGGATGGATCAGGCCGGGGAAGCGCACGCCCGGCACGTGGCGCGACTTGGTGAACAGGCCCTCGAAGTCCCAGATCGACTTCTGCGCCAGGGGGAAGTGGTCGGTGAGGAAGCCGCCGCCGTTCTGCTTCGAGAAGAAGCCGTTGAAGCCCCACATCGACTCCTGCTTCGCCCCGATGTCGAGGAGGTCGACGACGAGGAGGTCGCCCGGCTCGGCGCCCTCGACCCCGACCGGGCCGGACAGGAAGTGCACGATCGACAGGTCGATGTCGCGCACGTCGTCGGCCGAGTCGTTGTTCTTGATGAAGCCGCCGGTCCAGTCGTAGGTCTCGATGATGAAGTCGTCGCCCGGCTTGACCATGGCGACCATCGGGATGTCCGGGTGCCAGCGGTTGTGCACCATGTCGTTCTCATAGGCCGACTGGGTGAGATCGACCTTGATCAGGGTCTCGGGCATGTCCTCTCAGCTCCTCGCTCGGGTTGGATCGGGGGCAGGGGATCCCGTTCCGGCTCAAGGGCACGCCCCGGCCGGTCGGCTCCTGCCTTCTCTCGGTCATCCGGCTCGCGCCGGATCGCTTGCGCCGGCCCGCGATGCGCCGACGAAAGGGCCTCAGCTCGCGAGCAGCTCCTTGAGCGCGTCGTCGAGGATGCGGATGTCGTCCGGGCTGGTGCCGGGGCCGCCCGCGAAGTGGCCCCACCACGTGTCGATGACGCGCAGCTCCGCGTTCGGCATCGCGGCGGCCTCGATGGCGTTGTCCTCGGGCGGGAAGTAGAGGTCGGTCGAAGCCGGCATCAGGATGGCTTTCGCCTTGATCGCCCCGAGGGCCGCCTTGACGTCGCCGTTGAACATCTCGTTGGCGCTGATGTCGCCGTTCTGCCACGTCCACAGCATGGCGAGCAGGTTGTTGGCGTCGCGGTTCAGGAACAGACCTTCCCAGAAGCCGACCAAGAAGTCCTCCAGCGAGGCGTAGCCCATGTGGGTCAGATCGGCCTCGATCCGGTAGAAGGTCTGCGACAGGCCCCAGCCCGCATAGACCCGCCCGAAGGCGCGAAGGCCTCGGTCCGGCGGGGCTTCGTACCAGCCGTCCTTGAAGGCCGCGTCCGCCTGCAGGGCGGCCTTGGCGCCCTCCAGGAACACGAAGTTGTGCCGCGAGCACTTGGCCGAACCCTGGAAGGGCAGGATGCGCGGGACCATGTCCGGGTAGAGCGCGGCCCAGTGGTAGGTCTGGAGCGCCCCCATCGACCAGCCGGTGACCAGCACCAGCGTCTCGATCCCGAAATGCTCGGTGACGAGGCGGTGCTGCGCCCGGACGTTGTCGTAGGCCGTCACGTTCGGGAAGCGCGGCCCGTTCCACGGCGCGGGCGTGTTGCTCGGCGAGGAGGACAGCCCGTTGCCGAACATGTTGGGGATGATGATGAAATACTTGTCCGGGTCGAGCGCCATCCCGGGCCCGATCAGCCACTCGTTCTCGGTGTGCTGTCCCGAGTACCAGGTCGGGTAGACGATCGCGTTGTCCTTGGCGGCGTTGAGCGTGCCGAAGGTCTTGTAGGCCAGCTTGGCGCTGCGCAGGGTCTTCTTCGACTGAAGCACGAAGTCCCCGAGCTCGAAGATCTCGTAATCCGCCATGGGACCTCCTGTCAGACCGAGAGGTAGCGCGCGACCTTGGCCTCATCGACGTCGGCGCGGGCGTCCTCGTGGACGATGCTGCCGTTCTCGATCACCAGCACGCGGTCGGCGATGTCGAGGGCGAAGCTCAGCACCTGCTCGGAGACCACGATGGAAAGCCCGCGCTCGTCCCGGATCTTTTTCAGCGTCCGCCCCATCTCGCGGATGATCGAGGGCTGGATCCCCTCGGTCGGTTCGTCGAGGAGCAGCACCTTCGGCCGGCTCGCGAGCGCCCGCGCGATGGCGAGCTGCTGCTGCTGCCCGCCCGAGAGGTTGCCGCCGCGCCGCCCCTTCATCTCGAGCAGCACCGGAAACAGGTCGTAGAGGTCGCCCGGGACCTTGCCGGCGCCGGTGACGGTGAGCCCCGTCTCGATGTTCTCCTGCACCGTCATGGCCGAGAAGATCATCCGGCCCTGCGGCACGTAGGCCAGGCCCGCGGCGACGCGCCGGTAGGTCTTGAGCGCGGTGACGTCGGTCTCGCCGATCCGGATCCGGCCGGCGCGGGTCGGCACGATCCCCATCAGGGTCTTCATGAAGGTGGTCTTGCCCATGCCGTTGCGGCCCATGAGCGCGACGATCTCGCCGGGCGCGACGGACAGGTCGATGCCGTGCAGCACCTCGCTCTGGCCGTAGGCCGCGTGGAGGTCGCTGACCGCGAGGAGGGGAGCGGCGCCGACAGTGGGGGCGAGGGGCGGCGCGGCGGCGGGGACGGTCTGGAGCATGGCGCGGCCTCCCTCAATGCCCGAGATAGACTTCGACGACCTTGGGGTCGTTCTTCACCCGCTCCATCGAGCCCTCCGAGAGCACGCGGCCCTGGTGCAGCACCGTCACCCGGTGGGCGATGTCCTCGACGAACTTCATGTCGTGCTCGATGACCAGCACCGAGCGGCCCTTGATGATCTGGTGCAGCAACTCGGCCGTCTTCTTGCGCTCGGCGACGCTCATGCCGGCCACCGGCTCGTCGAGCATCAGGAGCTCCGGGTCCTGGATCAGCAGCATGCCGATCTCGAGCCACTGCTTCTGGCCGTGGCTGAGGTACTCCGCCCGCGCGTCGAGATGGTCCTTGAGGAAGATCATCTCGGCGATCTGGTGGATGCGGTCGCGCACCTCGGCGTCGCGGGTGAAGGTGAGGGCGCCGAAGACCGTGCGTCCCCGCGGGAACGAGATTTCCAGGTTCTCGAACACCGTGAGGTCGTCGTAGATCGACGGGGTCTGGAACTTGCGCCCGACGCCGGCCTGGACGATGGCGCTCTCGGAGAGCCGGGTCAGCTCCTGGCCGCGGTACTTGATCGAGCCGGAGGTCGCCTTGGTGCGCCCGCAGATCAGGTCGAGGACGGTGGTCTTGCCGGCGCCGTTCGGGCCGATGATGACCCGGATCTCGTCCGGATCGACGTAGAACGAGACGTCGTTGACCGCCTTGAAGCCGTCGAAGGAGACCGTGAGGGCCTCGACCGCGAGCAGGAAGTCCTTGTCGTTCGGGGTGGCGCCGGGGAGGAGGGCGGCGTTCATCGCGGGGAGGCTCCTATTCGGCCGGGGCGCCGTGCGGCAGCACGGTCGGGGCGGCGGGGGGCTTCGCCCTGCCGGGCAGGCGCGGCTCGACGTGCTGGCGCCAGATGCCCGCCAGGCCGTTGGGGAAGGCGAGCACGACCGCGATGAACAGCGCGCCGAGGCCGAACAGCCAGAGCTCCGGAAAGCTCTCGGAGAAGCTGGTCTTGGCCCAGTTGACGAGCAGCGTGCCGTAGACCGCGCCGAACAGCGACAGGCGCCCGCCGACCGCGGTGTAGATCACCATCTCGATCGACGGCACGATGCCGACGAAGGAAGGCGACATGAACCCGACCTGCAGCGTGAACATCGCGCCCCCCACCGCCGCGAAGGCGGCAGCCAGGCAGAAGGCGAAGATCTTGAAGCTCGCCACCGAGTAGCCCGAGAAGCGCACCCGGTCCTCCTTGTCGCGCATCGCGACGAGGATGCGCCCGAGCTTCGAGCGCTTCACGTACTGGGCGATCAGGATGCAGGCGATGAGGAGCCCGCCGTTGACGAAGTAGAGGATCGACTTCGCCGAATCGGTGCGGATGTCCCAGCCGTGGAGGGTGCGCAGGTCCGTGATGCCGTTGATGCCGCCGGTATAGCCCTGCTGGCCGATGATCAGGATGGTGAGGATCGCCGCGACCGCCTGGGTGATGATCGCGAAGTAGGTGCCGCCGACCCGCCGCTTGAACATCGCGGCGCCGACCACGAAGGCGAACAGCGTCGGCACCGCCACCACCGCGATGAGCGTCAGCGGCAGGGAGTGGAACGGCTTCCAGAACCACGGCAGGGCCGTGACCTGGTTCCAGTCCATGAAGTCCGGGATGCCCGGGGTCGACTGGATCTTGGTGTTCTCGACCGAGGAGGCCTCGAGCTTCAGGTACATCGCCATGCAGTACCCGCCGAGCCCGAAGAACACGCCCTGGCCGAGCGAGAGGATGCCGCAATAGCCCCAGCAGATGACGAGGCCGAGCGCGACGAAGGCGTAGGTGAGGTACTTGCCGACGAGGTTGAGACGGAAGCCGTCGAGGGCGAGCGGCAGCACCACCAGGATCAGCGCGGCGAGGACGAGCAGGCTCAGCCACTCCATCGGCTTCATGAACGGGTTGTCGTTGACGGTCGGGAGTTTCATGGAGCGGGCTCCTCAGCGCCGGACCTTGAGGGTGAAGAGCCCCTGCGGGCGCAACATCAGGATCGCCACGACGCCGAGCAGCGTCAGGACCTTGGCGGTCGAGCCGGACAGGAAGAACTCGAGGGTCGACTGCGTCTGCGAGATCGAGAAGGCCGACGCGATGGTGCCGAGCAGGCTCGCGGCGCCGCCGAAGACCACGATCAGGAAGGTGTCGACGATGTAGAGCTGGCCCGAGGTCGGCCCGGTCGAGCCGATCATCGTGAAGGCCGCGCCCGCGATGCCGGCGATGCCGCAGCCGATGCCGAAGGTGGTGCGGTCGACACGGTCGGTGTCGATGCCGACCGCGCCCGCCATGACGCGGTTCTGCATCACCGCGCGCACCTGCTTGCCCCAGCGCGAGGCGAAGAGCAGCAGCGCCACCGCGAGGGTGATGAGCACCGTCACGCCCATCACGAACAGGCCGTTGATCGGGATCTCGATCGTGTCGGTGGCCTGGACCGAGCCCATCATCCAGGCGGGCAGTTCGACGCCGACCTCGCGGGCGCCGAAGATCGAGCGGTAGGCCTGCTGCAGGATCAGCGACAGGCCCCAGGTGGCCAGCAGCGTGTCGAGGGGCCGCTTGTAGAGGTGGCGGATCAGCGCCCACTCGACCAGCATCCCGAGCGCCCCCGAGGCCAGGAAGGCCAGCCCCATCGCCACGAAGAAGTAGGCCGGGAACAGCCCGGGCAGGTGCGCCTGGAAGAAGCCCGAGCACAGGTAGGTCACGTAGGCGCCGAGGATCATGAACTCCCCGTGCGCCATGTTGATGACGCCCATCTGCCCGAAGATGATGGCGAGGCCGAGCGCCATCAGAACGTAGACCGAGAACAGGATCAGGCCGGCGAAGCCCTGCATCACGAAGATCGAGCCGAGATCGCCGAGGGAGTAGTCACCGAACATGGGCGGGCTCCGGGATGGAAGGGCGCGGGGCGAGGATGTTGACGCGGGCGGCGCGGGAACCCCTCTCCCGTGCGGGAGAGGGGTTCCCCGCGCGCGTCGCGAGGGCCGGCGGACTACTGGTACCCGACCGGGAACGGGTTCGGCTCGATCAGGTCCGCGCTCTCGTAGACCACGTCGAACTGACCGTCCGCCTTGGCGAGGCCGACCCGGGTCTTCGACCAGAGGTGATGGTTCTTGTGAATGCGCACGTAGCCCTCCGGCGCGCCCTTGAACTCGATGCCGGTCGAGCCCGCCGCGATCTTGTCGACGTCGAACGAGCCGACCTTCTCGGCGGTGAGCTTCCACAGGAAGGGGCCGAGATAGGCGGCCTGCGTGACGTCGCCGATCACCGTCTTCTCGCCCCACATCTTCTTGAAGGCGGCGACGAACTTCTCGTTGTTCGGGTTCTTGAGCGACTGGAAGTACTTCATGCAGGCGTAGGCGCCGGCGATGTTCTCGCCGCCGATGCCGTCGATCTCGTCCTCGGTCACCGAGATCGTCATCAGCACCTGCTTCGACAGGTCGATGCCGGCCGCCTTGAGCTGCTTGTAGAACGCCACGTTCGAGCCGCCGACCACGTCGGTGAAGATCACGTTCGGCTTCGTCAGCTTGATCTTGTTGATCACCGAGTTGAACTGGGTGTGGCCGAGCGGGAAGTACTCCTCGCCGACGACCTTGCCCTTGATCACGTTCTCGACGTGCTTGCGGGCGATCTTGTTCGAGGTGCGTGGCCAGATGTAGTCCGAGCCGATGAAGAAGAAGGTCTTGCCGCCCTTCTCCTTGGCGACCCAGTCGAGGCCGGCCAGGATCTGCTGCGTCGCCTCCTGGCCGGTATAGATGACGTTCTTCGACTCCTCCAGACCTTCGTAGAAGGTCGGATAGTAGAGCATGCCGTTATACTGCTCGAAGACCGGCAGCACCGCCTTGCGGGAGGCCGAGGTCCAGCAGCCGAACACCGCCGCGCACTTGTCGTTGACGAGGAGCTTCTTGGCCTTCTCGGCGAAGGTCGGCCAGTCGGAGGCGCCGTCCTCCTGGATGATCTTGATCTTGCGGCCGAGCACGCCGCCCTCGGCGTTGATCTGCTCGATGGCGAGCTTTTCCGCCTGCTGCGCGCCGGTCTCCGAGATCGCCATCGTGCCGGTGACGGAGTGCAGGATGCCGACCGTCACCTCGGTGTCGGTGACGGCGAGCCCCGTGGTGTTGACCGCCGAGGTCGGCGCCGCGGCGACCGCGAAGCGGGGCAGGGCGGCGGCAGCCGGCACGGCCGCCAGTCCCATCAGCAGCCGGCGCCGCAGCGCGGATTCCAGGACCCGGTCGTTCTCAGCCATCGCTCGTCCTCTCCTGCAGCCGTGTCGCGGGGGTCCCGGACGAGCCGTCCCCGGTGCGATCGGACGTTAGGCTAGGCAGCGTTGTGCGACGCAGCATATACGCTGTTTTGCGTATACCGCCCGGCCGCGCGGCTGGACAGGATCATGCGCTCCCGTGCGGCGCGCGGGCCGGACAGTCCGCAGGCAGTCTCCCGGGCGGTCCGGCTCGGCGCGCGCCTTGCTGGTATCGCGGAACGAGGGTCGAAGACTGCGCCACGACGGGCGCGATGCGGAGGCTCATGCCCGGACGACAGCGCATCATCCCGGTCCGCCGCGACTACAACCGGTGGGTGGCGAACGAGACGCTGGAGGACTTCGCCCTGCGCTTCACGGCGAAGCGCGCCCGGCGCTGGTCGGTGATGCGGGTCGCCCAGACGGCGCTCGGCTCGGTGGCCTTCCTGGCCCTGGAGGCGATCGGCGGCACGCTGATCCTGTCGAGCGGCTTCACCAACACGCTTCTGGCGGTGCTCACCGTCGGGCTCGTCATCTTCGCCACCGGCGTGCCGGTGAGCGCCTACGCGGCCCGCTACGGGCTCGACGTCGATCTCCTGACCCGCGGGGCGGGTTTCGGCTATATCGGCTCGACCATCACCTCGCTCATCTACGCGAGCTTCACCTACCTGTTCTTCGCCATCGAGGCGGCGATCCTGGCGCTCGCCCTCGAGCTCGGCTTCGGTCTGCCGCTCGCCGTCGGCTACCTCGTCAGCGCGCTGGCGGTGATCCCGCTCGTCACCTACGGCATCGCGCTGATCAGCCGGTTCCAGCTCGTCACGCAGCCGGTCTGGCTGGCGCTGAACCTCCTGCCGGTCGCCTTCATCGCGGCCTACGCGGATGCGCCGCTCGAGGCCTGGATGCGCCATGCCGGCCTGTCGGGCGAGCGGGGCGGGGGCTTCGACCTCCTCCTCTACGGCGCGGCCTGCGGTATCCTGTTCTCGCTCATCGCGCAGATCGGCGAGCAGGTGGATTTCCTGCGCTTCGTGCCGCCGCCGGAGCCGGCGCGGCGCGGGCGCTGGTGGGCGGCGGTGCTCGGGGCGGGGGCGGGCTGGATCCTGCCCGGGATGCTCAAGATCCTGCTCGGCTCGTACCTCGCCGTGCTGGCGCTGGCCCACGGCGTGTCGCCCGAGCGCGCGAGCGAGCCGACCCAGATGTACGCGGTCGCCTTCGGCTACGTCGTGTCGGCGCCCGGCGCCGCCATCGCGCTGACCACGCTCTTCGTCGTGCTCTCGCAGCTCAAGATCAACGTGACCAACGCCTATGCGGGCTCGATCGCGTGGTCGAACTTCTTCTCGCGCCTGACCCACAGCCATCCGGGGCGGGTGGTCTGGCTCCTCTTCAACGTCGCCATCGCGCTGCTCTTGATGGAACTCGGCGTCTACAAGACCCTGGAGCGCACGCTCGGCTTCTACGCCCTGGTGGCGGCGGCCTGGATGGGGGCGCTCGTCGCCGACCTCGCGGTCAACAAGCCGCTCGGCCTCTCGCCGCCCGGCATCGAGTTCAAGCGCGCGCACCTCTACGACGTGAATCCGGTCGGCACCGGCGCGATGGCGCTCGCCTGCCTCCTCGCCTGCCCGGCCTATGCGGGCCTGTTCGGGGAAGGGCCGCAGGCCTTCGCGGCCTTCGTCGCGCTGGGCACCGCCTTCGCGGCCGCCCCCCTGATCGCCTGGGCGACGGGGGGACGCTACTACCTCGCGCGCCGGCCGCGCCGGCACTGGCGGCATCGCGGCGAGATCACCTGCGGGGTCTGCGAGCACGGCTTCGAGCACGAGGACATGGCCCACTGCCCCGCCTACGGGGTGCCGATCTGCTCGCTCTGCTGCTCCCTCGACGCCCGCTGCGGCGACCTCTGCAAGCCGCATGCGCGGCTGGGCGCCCAGGCGCGCCACGTCGCCGAGCGCCTGCTCCCGGCGCGCGTCGCGGCGCTCGTCGACTCGCGGCTGGGGCGCTACGCGGGGGTGATGCTGGCGCTCTGCGCCGCCGCCGGGCTGATCCTCGGCGTCATCTACGCCGAGGGCGCGCACCGGGCGCCCGAGCACCGCGCGGTGCTGGCGCAGGCGCTGCAGGCGGTGTTCTTCGTCATGGCGGTGATCTTCGGGGTGGTGGCGTGGCTCTTCGTGCTGGCGCAGGAGAGCCGCCGCGTCGCGCAGGAGGAGACCGCCCGCCAGACGGCACTCCACCGGGCCGAGATCGCCGCCCACAGGGTCACCGACGCCAAGCTCCAGAAGGCCAAGGAGGCGGCGGAGGCGGCCAACCTCGCCAAGAGCCGCTACGTGGTGGGCATCAGCCACGAGCTGCGCACGCCGCTCAACGCCGTGCTCGGCTACGCCCAGCTCCTCGAGGCCGACGCGGCGATCCCGCCGCAGCGCCGTTCCGGCATCCGGGTGATCCGGCGCAGCGCCGAGCATCTCTCGGGCCTGATCGATGGGCTCCTCGACATCTCGCGCATGGAGGCGGGCCGGCTCCAGCTCCACCGCGACGAGGTCCGGCTGCCCGACTTCCTCGATCAGATCGTCGACATGTGCCGGCCGCAGGCCGAGGCGGTCGGGCTGGAGTTCCGCTTCGACAGGCCGAGAAGCCTGCCGGCCCTCGTCGCGACCGACGAGAAGCGCCTGCGCCAGATCCTCCTCAACCTGATCTCGAACGCGATCAAGTTCACGGCCCGCGGCCACGTCGAACTCCAGATGACCTACCGCAGCCAGATCGCCGAGTTCGCCGTGACCGACACCGGCACCGGCATCCCGGAGGCCGACCGCCAGCGCATCTTCGAGCCCTTCGTGCGCGGCTCGCTGCCGGCCGCCACGAGCACGCCCGGTACCGGGCTCGGCCTGACCATCGCGCACCTGCTGGCGCAGGTGATGGGCGGCGAGATCACGGTGACGAGCGAGCTCGGGCGCGGCAGCACCTTCCGGTTGCGGCTGATGCTGTCCTCCCTGGCGGGCCCGGCCCGTGCTGCGCCCGCCGAGGCGCCGATCACCGGCTATACCGGGCGGCGGCGCACGATCTTCGTGGTCGACGACGACCCGGCCCATCGCGACCTGATGCGCGAGATCCTGGTGCCGCTGGGCTTCACGCTGCTCTCGGCCGCCGACGGGCCGACCTGCCTCGATCTCGCCGCGGGCTGCCGGCCCGACCTCTTCCTCCTCGACATCGCCATGCCGGGCATGAACGGCTGGGAACTCGCCCGGGCCCTGCGCGCCTCCGGCCACGGCCCGGCCCGCATCGCCATGATGTCGGCCAACGCCCACGAGATCAGCCCGGTGCGGGGCGAGGACGCGCCGCACGACGCGATGATCGCCAAGCCCTTCGACCTGCGCGACTTCCTGGGCCGCATCCAAGGGCTGCTCGGCCTCGACTGGACGAGCCCGGAGGCGCCCGCGCCGCATCACGGCCCGCGGCGGGCGGGCCCCGAGGAGATCGCCGAGCTGATCCGGCTCGGGCGCATCGGCCACGTGCGGGGCATCGAGGCGAAGCTCGCGGAGATCGAGGCCGCGGCGCCCGAGCCCTATCTCGCCGAGCTGCGCGGCCTCGTGCAGGCCTACGACCTGCCGCGCTACATGGCGATGCTCGAAGGGATGCGCGGCGATGCCTGAGCCCGGCCGCGACCTCGTCCTCGTCGTCGACGACTCGCCCGAGACCCTGAGCTTCCTCACCGCCGCGATCGAGGCGACGGGCGCCACCGTGCTGGTCGCGGTCTCGGGCGAGGCCGCCCTGGTGCTGGTGCAGGAGATCACCCCCGACATCGTCCTCCTCGACGCGGTGATGCCGGGCCTCGACGGGTTCGAGACCTGCCGGCGCCTGAAGGCCGACGCGGCGCTCGCCCACGTCCCGGTGATCTTCATGACCGGCCTGTCCGAGACCGAGCACATCGTGCGGGGTCTCGAGGCCGGCGGGGTCGACTACGTCACGAAGCCGATCTCGGCCGGCGAGATCCTGGCGCGGATCCGCGTCCACCTCGCCAATGCGCGGGCGGCCCAGAGCGCGCGGCTCGCCCTCGACAGCGCCGGGCGCTTCCTGTTCGCGGTCGACGCCGCGGGGGCGGTCCGCTGGTGCACGCCGCAGGCGGTGAGGCTCCTGCGCGACCTCGACCCCGCCGCCCCGGGCGACCCGGCGCTGCCGCCCGCCGCGCGGGCCTGGCTGCGCGCCGGGTCCGCCGGCCCGCTGACGCTGACGCTCCGCGACGGCCGCCGCCTGCAGCTCAGCCGGATCGGCCGCGTCGGCGGCGACGAGGTGCTGCTGCGCCTCACCCTCGAGAGCGGCGGCGAGATCGAGCGCCTGCGCCGGGTGCTCGGCCTGACCCACCGGGAAGCCGAGGTGCTGCTCTGGGTCTCCCGCGGCAAGGCCAGCCGCGACATCGGCGAGATCCTCTCGCTCAGCCCCCGCACCGTCACCAAGCACCTGGAGCAGATCTACGCCAAGCTCGGCGTCGAGAACCGCACCTCGGCCTCGGCGCTGGTCGTGCGCGCGCTCCAGGACGAGCGGGCCTGACCGGCCGCCTGCCGGATCGGCGCGGCTTCGGATTGCGTCGCGCGACCGGGCGGCGTCGGGCCGGACGGCAGGCGGAGGCGGGCACGGTCGCCCGGTCCCGCGGCGAGGCGGCTGCGCCGTCGCCCGTGTCCCAGCGCGGCGCCGGTGATGATCCCGTGACGGCAGCGCCCTCCTCTAACCACAAGGGCCGTCCCCTCACGACGGAAACAGGTTCCCGGGAGGACCGGCGGCGATCCGGCGGACCACGTCGAGGAGCACGTCGGCGCCCGCCACCAGGTCGGCATCCGCGGTGAATTCCCGCGGATTGTGGCTGATGCCGTCCCGGCTGGGGACGAAGATCATTGCTGCCGGGCAGAGCCGCGCCATCATCTGCGCGTCGTGGCCGGCGCCCGACGTCATCCGCCGGGTCGACAGGCCGCGTGCTCCGGCGGCGGCCTCGATCGCCCGGACGAGGCCGGGATCGAACGTGACGGGGTCGAAGCGGGCGAGCCGGCGCACCGAGACCGCGACGCCCTCGGCCCGGGCGATCTCCTGCAGCCGCGCCGCGACATCCGCCTCCAGCCTCGCGAGCGCGTCCGCGTCGGGATCGCGCAGGTCGACCGTGAGCACGGCGCGCCCCGGGATCACGTTGATGGCATCGGGCTCCAGGCGGAGACGGCCGATCGTGGCGACGCTGCGGCCGTTGCCGCGGCGCGCACGCTCGCGCAGCCAGGTCACGAGCCCGGCTGCGGCGACGCCCGCGTCCTGCCGCAGGCTCATCGGCGTGGTCCCGGCATGGTTGGCCGTGCCCTCGATGACGACCTCCTGCCAGGAGATCCCCTGCAGGGTCTCGACCGCCCCGATCGCGATGCCCTCGCGCTCCAGCACGGGACCCTGCTCGACATGCAGCTCGACATAGGCGTGCGGCACGAGAAAGCCCGGCGCCTGCGGCCCGGCATAGCCGATCCGCGCCAGCTCCTCGCCGAGCCGCGTCCCGTCGGTCCCGACCGTCGCCAGGGCCTCCTCCGGCGGGAGGCCGCCGGCATAGACGAGCGAGCCCAGCATGTCCGGGGCGTAGCGCACGCCCTCCTCGTTGGTGAACGCGGCGACGGCGAGCGGGCGCGCGGGGATCTCGCCCGCGTCCCGCAGGGCCTCGACGACGCCGATCCCGGCGAGCACGCCCGCGCAGCCGTCATAGGCGCCGGCATCGATCACGGTGTCGATGTGCGAGCCCATCATCACGGGAGCGCCCTGCGCCCCTGCCGGGCACCACAGGCCGATCAGGTTGCCGATCCAGTCGATCTCGACCGCGAGCCCGGCCTCGCGCATCCAGCCCGCGACGGCGTCGCGGCCGGCGCGGTCGGCGTCCGACGCAGCGAGGCGCGTGCGCCGTCCCTGGTCGTCGCGACCGATGGCGGCGAGCGTCCGCAGGCGGTGCAGGAAACGCGTGGCGTCGATGCCGGAGGATGGGGACATGGCGGGCTCGCTCCTGACCGGTCAGGCCGCCGGCAGGCGCCGGCGGACAATGGCGAGGGGGAAGG
Source organism: Methylobacterium nonmethylotrophicum (assembly GCF_004745635.1). Classification (GTDB taxonomy): domain Bacteria; phylum Pseudomonadota; class Alphaproteobacteria; order Rhizobiales; family Beijerinckiaceae; genus Methylobacterium; species Methylobacterium nonmethylotrophicum. The sequence continues at coordinate 271,252 of NZ_SRLB01000008.1, forward strand.
CGGCGCCGTCGGGGAGCGCCGCGTCGTCGAAGTCGTGGGCCGGGTCGTGCAGCGGCGCCGAATCGCCGTGACGCAGCGGGGCATGGGACGCAAGGTCGGGCACGTCACTCCGCGAGGGGCCCCTCGGTGACCAGGATCAGGAGGCGGCTCCCGGCATCCAGCCCGAGCTCCTCCGCCCGCCCCGGGTTGCCGAGCGCCGCGATGGCGCCGGCGAGGCCCGCCGCCCCCGACGGCGTGGTGGCGGGTCCTCCATGCGCCGCGAGGATGTCCGGCGCCTCGGCCAGCCCGGGCTCGGCCACCGTCACCACCTGCGCGCCGTACCGCTTCAGCACGGCGATGGCCGGCGCACTGGCCTCGCCGCAGGACAGCATCTCGGCGGCCGTGTGCAGGTCGCCCGGAACGCGGACCGGGCGGTCCGCCGCCATGGCGGCCTCGAGGCAGGCGGCCGAAGCGGGCTCCACCGCGACGATCCGGGCCGGCGCGGCCAGGAAACCGGCCAGGCCTTCCGCAATCGCCGCGGCGAGGCCGCCGACCCCGGCCTGCACGAACAGGTGGGTCGGCCGCTCGTCCCCGGCCCGGGCCACCTGCGCGCGGATCTCCGACGCCATCACGCCGTAGCCGGCCATCACGTCGTGCACGACCGGGTCATCGGGATCGTCGGTGGTGTCGGCGACGAGGAGACCGGACCCGGCGCGGGCGGCCTCGGCCGCGGCGTCGACGGCGTCGTCGTAGGTGCCCTCGATCCGGACGATCTCCGCGCCCTGATCGCCGATGCGCCGGGCGCGCGACGCGGGCACCCCGGCATGCAGGAACACGCGCGCCGGCGCTCCGGCGAGGCGGGCCGCCAGGGCGACGGCGAGCCCGTGATTGCCGTCGCTGGCGCAGACGAGGGCGGGCTGCCCGGCCGGGCGGGCGGCGACGAGGCCGGCGACGTCGCGCCCGGCGGAGCGGGCGAGCGCCCGCAGCCCGGCATAGGTGCCGCCGAGCGACTTGAAGCTGCCCAGCAGCCTGCGGCCCTCGTCCTTGGCGAGGACCCGGGCGACGCCGAGGCGCGTCGCCAGCCCCGGCAGCGCGACGAGGGGCGTGGCGGCGTAGCCCGGATCGAGGCGCAGCAGATCGGCCGCGATCGCGTCCGGTGTGGTGTGAGCGTGGGTCGTCATGCGGTCAGCCTAGCGAGACCCGGCGCCGATTGGCGCCGAAATCATGCTGGCTTACGCTGCTTTCCGTCGCGCAGGGCTGCATGATGCCGGAAACCGCCAAACTCGACGCCTTCGATCGGGCCCTCCTGGATGCGGTGCAGACGGATAACCAGACGCCGGCGCGCGTGCTGGCCGAGCGGGTCGGCCTCTCGGAGAGCGCGGTCCTTCGGCGCCTGAGGCGCTTGAGAGGCGAAGGGGTGATCGTGGCCGACGTCGCGGTCGTGAACCCCGCGGTGCTGGGAACGCCGCTCACGGTTCATGTCCTGGTCTCGCTGGAGCGCGAGACCTCCGACCTGCTCGACGCGTTCATGCGACGCCTGCGACGGCGCCCCGAGGTGAAGGCGGCCTGGTACGTCACCGGCGATACGGATTTCGTGCTCCAGCTGCGGCTCTCCGGCATGGATGCCTACGAGGCGTTCGCGCGCGACGTCTTCCACGACGATCCGAACGTGCGCGGCTTCCGGACGATCGTGGCGATGCGCCAGATCGTCGGATCCTGAGATCACGGGCGCCGGCAAACCGGCCCGTACCGGACGAGGAGGGAGGACGGTTTCAAGGTCCGATCCCGGCGGGCAGACCGCCGTGATCATGCACCGGACCGAACGGACGCCCGGCGCGTTCCGTTACGCCATGCCCTCGGGAGCACCTTCGCGGCAGGGAGGCTGCCGGGCTCTCTCAAGATTCTCCCTGATCTCTGCCTCTGCGACCGGCCGCCGCTCTCGCGCAGGGCCACGGCCTCCCGTGCGGATGCGGGGGTGAACGCGCGCCGCATCCTTCCCGTCACGCACCGTCCCGGCGCGCAGCGAGGGTCCCCGAGGAGTCCGCGAGGCCGGTTCTCCCGCTCACTCCAGGAACGCGAAGCCCATGGTGCGGGCGTGGTAGTGCAGGCCGCCGTCCTGCACGATCAGGAAGCGGGCGCGAGCCTCGCCCTCGTTGTGGTGCGCGTGCGGCGCACCCGGCGGCGTCACCAGGGTCGCCCACGGGGTCCAGTCGCAGCGGGCGCCATCGACGGTCGAGAAGCAGCGTTCGCCCGCGACCACGAGGGTCACCGCCGCCGAGTTGTGGCGGTGCGCGCGCTGATGCGTGCCGGGCGGCAGGGTGTTGAGCGACAGGGTCAGGGTCGGCAGGATGTTGCGGCTCGCCTCGAGCCCGTCCGAGGAGAAGATCAGCGCGAGGCCCGAGGTCGCGGCGTTGGTCCCGGCGGCCGTGATCACCGCGAGCTGACGCTCGATCTCGGCGGCCGGGTAATGCACCGGAGCGACCGGTGCGGCGGGCGGGCGCGAGGCGTCGTGGGCGAGCTGGGGCTCGTTGCTGACGCACCACAGGACGGTCCGGCTCTGCGCCGCGTGCGTGACCGCGCATCCGGGCAGCAGCATCACGTCGCCGGGTCCCCAAGACAGGGTCTCGGTCCCGGCCTGCGTCTCGCCGGTGCCGGCGATGACGAACCAGACAGAGCCGGTCGCCGCGAGGTCGCAGGCGAGGCGCTCGCCCGCCGCGATCGTGGCGTAGCGGGCGAGCATCAACGGGGTCGTGGCCGGGAACGGGCAGGCCAGCGCCTCGGCCTGGTCGCAGGGGATGAAGCCCGTCGGCGCGTCCGGGGCGAGCGCCCGGGCGGCCGCGCGCGTGAACACCCGGCCGGGCACCGGCGGCAGCTTGATGTTGAAGGCATTACCGGAATTGAAGTAGCGCGCCCGCGCCTCGGCCGGCCCGGCCGGGCTTTCCGGCAGCTGGACCGGCAGGTCCGCCATGTCGATCGGTGCCATGTCGGTGGGCATCATGTCGATCGGTGCCGCCTCCACCGGCGCGCGGTCGGCGTCCGGGGCGAAGGTCTCGGTCATCGTGCGTCTCCTCGGGCGAGGGGCAGGGCGTCGGCGAAGGCGAGGTCGTCGAGCACGCGGGCGAGCACGGCCGCGCCGGCGGCGAGGTGGGCCGGCTCGGCCCATTCGGCCGGGGCGTGGCTGATCCCAGACCGGCAGGGGATGAAGATCATCGCGCTCGGGGCGAGGCCGGCGAGGTGGCGGGCATCGTGGCCGGCCGCCGAGAGCAGCGGCATCGCCGGAATGCCGAGCGCCGCCGCCGCCCGCCCGATCCGCTCCCGCAAGACCGGATCGAACCCGTTCGAGGGCGCGTCGACGAGCGGCGTCACCGCGACCGCGCAGGGCGTGGCCTCGGCCCGGCACAGGGGCGCGATGCGCGCGCCGGCCGCATCGAGCACGGCGTTGTCGGGGTGGCGCAGGTCGATGCTGAACCGGACCTCCCCCGCCACCACCGAGGGGGCGTTCGGCCTCACCTGCACCCGCCCGATGGTGAACTTGATCGTGGGGTCGAGGCCGCCGATCTCGCGGTGGAGCGCACAGGCGCAGCGCGCGAAGGCCGCGACCGCGTCGCGGCGCTCGGCCATCGCGAGGGTGCCGGCATGGCCCTCCGCGCCGGAGAGGCACACGGAGTACGTCTTCTTGCCCTGGATGCCGGTGACGATCCCGACGGGGATGCCCGCCGCCTCGAGCACCGGCCCCTGCTCGATGTGGAGTTCGAGATAGGCTCCGACCGGCGCAGCCAGGGGCCGGCGCGGCAGGTCGGGGAAGCCGGCCAGGAAACGGTCGAGGGCGTCCCCGGCGCCGATCCCGTCGGCGTCCCGGACGGCCCGGATCGCCGCGAGGTCGCGTAACCCGCAATAGGCCTCCGAGCCCATCATGCCGGGGGCGAAGCGGCTGCCCTCCTCGTTCATCCAGGCGACGACGACGCAGTCGCGCGCCGGCACCCGGCCGCTCGCCGCCAGATCCGTCACCGCGTCGAGGGCGGCGAGCACCCCGGCCGCGCCGTCGAAGCGCCCGCCGGTCGGCTGGGTGTCGAGGTGGCTGCCGAGCAGGACCGGCGGGGCCGCCCGGTCGCGGCCGGGCAGGACCAGGAAGAGGTTGGCGGCGGCGTCGGTCTGAGGATCCAGGCCGGCCTCGCGGCCCCAGGCGATGACGCGTCGCCACGCCTCGGCCTCGCCCTCGGTGAGGGCCTGGCGGTCGACGCCGCCGCCCGGGATGGCGCCGATCTCGGCGAGTGCCATCAGCCGGCGCCAGAGCCGGTCGGGATCGGTCATGATTCAGCGCGTCCGCATGATCTGGCCCGGCAGCGCCCGCGGATCGCGGGGCAGCCAGCGCCCGGCCTCGACCTGGGCGATGAACTCGGCGACGAGCGCGTTGAAGGCGGCGGGCTCCTCGAGGTTGAGGGTGTGGCCGGTCTTCGGGAAGACCGAGAGGCCGCAGGCGGGGATCGTCCTCTTCAGGAAGAGGCCGGGCTGGAGGCAGTGGTCGTCCTCGTCGCCGACCACCACCAGGGTCGGCACCGCCATCCGCTTCAGCTCGTCCTCGAGGTCGTAGAAGGATGGCCGGCGGGCCTGGACGCCGCGCATCGTCATCGCGGCGCCCCTGTCCGAGTGAGTGGCGAGCCGCTCGGCGAAGACCTGCCAGCCGCGCGGGTCCTTGTTCTGGAACTGCACCCTGCTGGCGCCCAGGGCATAGATCTTCGAGAACTCCTTCGCGCCCTTGCGCTCGAAATTCTCGGCCACTTCGAGGGAGACGCCGCGAAAATACTCCTCGAACTCCTTCTCGCAGCCGTAGCCGGCGCCCGCGACCGTCAGCGAGAGGGCGCGCTCGGGGTATCGCAGGCCGACATGCACGGTGCAGAACCCGCCCATCGACAGGCCGACGATGTGGGCCTTGTCGATGCCGAGACCGTCGAGCACCGCCACCGCGTCGTCGGCGGCGATCGCCTGGGAGTAGGCGTCGAGGCTCTCCGGCACGTCGGACGGCGGGTAGCCGCGCGCCGCGTAGGTGATGCAGCGGTGCCGCCGGCTGAAATACTGCATCTGCGGCTCCCAGCTCGCGTGGTTGCCGCCGAATTCGTGGATGAACAGGATCGGGGTGCCGTCCCCCGCCTCCTCGACGTGAAGCTGGACGCCGTCCTTGGTGGTGATCTTCATGGTCGACTGTCCTGGTCTGCCGCTCCGGTCCGAGCCCGGAACGGGGCAGGGCCTGTTTGAGACGTAGAATTATCTTCGCGAGCGACTGGTCTGTCCCGCCCTCGACCTCATCCTGAGGTGGATGGTTGGAACTCCCGGCTCTTTGAAGACGCCACAGATGTCACTGGTCAAACAACCCCTCAGAATTGCGGGGGCAGATCGTTCAGCCTGCGCGCCTCCTCCGCCAGGGCCGGCAGCAGGTCGCAGAACCGCTCCACCCACGGCGTCGGCACCGAGGTCGAGACCTTGACGAAGCGGTCGCCGAAGCGGGCGGTGTGGTAGGTGCCCTGGCGGATCATGATGCCGCGGCGGCGGTAGCACTCGACCAGCGCCTCGGGCCGGATCCCGGCGCCGATCGTCTCGAGCACCAGGAAGTTGCCGTGCGAGGGGAGGACCGGCAGCGCCAGCTCCTCGACCCGGCCGGCGGCTTCTCCGATCATCGCCTTGTTGGCCCGGTCGATGCGGCGGACCTTCTCCATCCAGTCGGGCTTCACCGCCAGGCCGGCCTCGGCGGCGCGCTGCGCGATCACGCTGGCGCCGAGCACGCTGGTGGTGCGCGACGCCATCTCCTCGAACAGGGCGGGGGAGGCGACGAGCGCCCCGATGCGCAAACCCGCGAGGCCGAGCCACTTCGAGAAGCTCAAGGAGACGACCGCGTTCTCGGGGTCGGCGAGGAGCGCCGGGTGGTGGCCCTCGGCGAAGTCGCGATAGGTGCAGTCGTGGACGAGGAGCGCGCCGCATTCCCGGGCGATCTGCGCGAAGGCCTCGATCTCGTCCTTCGTGTAGCGGATGCCGAGGGGGTTGTTGGGATCGACGAGGTAGATGATCGCCGTGCGCGCGTCGACGTTCGCGCGCAGCGCCTCCGGGGTCAGCCGATAGGCGCAGGCGGGATCGTAGATCGGGATCTCGATCACCGTGGCGCCGGCCTGCGCGGCGAACAGGCACGGCCACTTCCAGGTGGGGTCGGTGGTGACGAAGGTGGTGCCGGGCCGGCAGCGGGCGCGGCACACCATCGCCAGCGCGTTGACGCCGCCCTCCGTCACCAGCGCCTCGGCGCCCGGCGTGCCGAGATCGGCGATGATCGCGGCGCGCAAGGATTCGAAGCCCAGCGGCGGCGCGTAGGCGTTGAAGGCGCCGTCATCGACCGCCCGGATCATCGCGGCGCGCACGGCCGGGTGCGCCTCGATGTGATTGGTGTTCTGGCCGAGCCAGATCAGGTCCGGCGTCGCCGAGAGGTCGTCGAAGTAGCGGTTGCGGGTGAGGGCGGGGGAGGCCATCTCAGATCACCGAGCCGCGGGAGGCGATGCCGCCGTCGATGGTGACGACGGTGCCGGTGATGTAGCCGGCCCGGGGCGAGGCCAGGAAGGCGCAGAGGTCGGCGACCTCCTCCGAGGTGGCGGGGCGCTTGCCCGGGTACTTGTCGAACAGTTCCTGCCAGCGCGCCTCGTCGCCCAGCATGTCGATCGCCTTGCGCTTCATGATCTTGAGCATGCGGTCGGTGGCGACCGGCCCGGGATTGATCGCGACCACCCGCACGCCGTGATCGAGGCTGCGGCCGCCGAGCGCCTTGGTGAACGACATCAGCGCGGCGTTGCCGGTGCTGCCTGCGATGTAGCTCGCGTCCCAGTTCTCGCCCGAATTGCCGATGACGTTGACGATCACGCCGCCGCGGCCCTTCAGGCGCGGATAATACAGGCGCGACAGCGTGATGTAGCCGAACACCTTGAGGTCGAAGCCCCGGCGCCAGTCGGCCTCCTCCAGGATCTCGATCGAGCCGGCCGGGATGTCGCCGGCATTGTTGACGAGGATGTCGATGTCGCCGGCCTCCGCGGCGAGCCGCTCCATCGCGGCAGTGCTCGACAGGTCGAGGGCGTGCACGGTCACCCGGATGCCGTACTCGGCTTCCAGCGCGCGCTTGGCCTCCTCCATCGCCGCGCCGTTGCGGGCGGCCAGATGCAGGTGGCAGCCCTCGGCCGCGAAGGTGCGGGCGACGGCGAGGCCGATGCCCTTCGAGGCGCCGGTGATCAGGGCGGTCTTGTCGGTGAGGTCGAGCTGCACGGGGCACTCCTGGCGACGACAGGTATGCATGGCGCAGCAATTTGCATACCAAGCCGGTGGTCACTCGAACGCCGCCAGGAAGTCGAGCAGGTTGTCGCCGAGCAGCGCGACGTGGTCGCGCATCGCCCGGTGCGCGCCTTCCGGGTCATGGGCGAGGATCGCCCGCATCACCGCCTCGTGCTCGCGGATGGTGTCGCTCATCCGGTTCGGCATCCGGGTGACGCGGCGGCGATAGGCGGCGACCTGGTTGCGCAGGCGCCGGGTCTGGTCGGCCAGGAAGGCGTTGCGGGCGGCCTCGTAGATCGCCTCGTGGAACTCCTGGTTGACGTCGTAGAAGGCGTCGGCGTCGCGGCCGTCGACGAGGTCGGCGAGGCGCTGATGGATCGGCTCGATCGTCGCCCGCCAGGTCGGCGGCACGCGCCGGGCGGCGAGCCGCGCGCACAGGCCCTCGAGCTCCGCCATCACCTGGAACATCTCGATCAGGGCGTGCGCCCCGATGCTACGCACCACCGCGCCCTGGCGGCCGCGCAGCTCGACCAGGTTGCTCGCCGCGAGCAGCCGGAACGCCTCGCGCACCGGCGTGCGCGACACGCCGTAGCGCAGGGCGATCTCCTGCTCGTCGAGGCGGCTGCCCGGCTCGAGATGGCCGGCGGCGATCGCCGCCTCGAGCTGCTGGCGCAGGCCCTCCGCCAGGGTCACGCCGGGGGGAGGGGAGGCGGAGGGGCGCTTCTCCTCGAGCCGAATGACGTCGTTTTGTGCGCTTGCCGACGCCTTATGCATCTGTGAGGCTCATTTTTGTATACGTCATACCCGAGTCCCATCCATTCCCGATCGTTCCGGCCGCATGCACCGCCCGCTCGACGGCACTGGCAAGCCCGATGCCGCGGATCCGGCCCGCATCCGGCCGGCGCTGGCACATCCGTTGCAGAGGTCCGTGCATCGCGGCCGGTGCTCAGGCATGCCAGAGGCGGCCCTCGTTATACAAGAACCCGAAAGGACGTCTCTTGCGGGCCATGCTGCGACACCAGGACGACGCTCCCGCCCCGGCGCCGGAGCCCGAGCCGCTGATCGAGCTGAGGGGCGTCGACAAGACCTTCGGGCCGGTCAAGGCGCTGTCCGGCCTCTCGGCCCGGGTCGGGCGGGGCGAGTTCGTCACCGTCGTGGGCCCGAGCGGCTGCGGCAAGAGCACCCTGTTCAACATCGTGGCGGGCCTGGAGGAGCCGGATCCCGGCGGGGCGCTGCGGTTCGAGGGGCGGAGCTGCCACGCCGCCGACCTGCTCGGCCGCGTCTCGTTCATGCCCCAGCGCGACCTGCTGCTGCCCTGGCGCAACGTGATCGACAACGCGATCCTGGCCCTCGAGATCGAGGGCCGGCCGCGGAAAGAAGCCCGCGCCGAGGCGCTCAGGATGCTGCCCGAGTTCGGCCTGTCCGGCTTCGAGGCGCAGTACCCGCACCAGCTCTCCGGCGGCATGCGCCAGCGCGTGGCGCTCATGCGCACGTTCCTGTTCGAGCGCGACCTGATGCTGCTCGACGAGCCGTTCGGGGCGCTCGACGCGCTCACCCGCACGCTGATGCAGCGCTGGCTCCTCGACGTCTGGCAGCGCCACCGGCGCACGATCCTGTTCATCACCCACGACGTCGACGAGGCGATCTTCCTCGGTGACCGGGTGCTGGTGATGACCGCCCGGCCGGGCGCGGTGAAGCTCGAGCAGCGCATCGACCTGCCGCGGCCGCGCCGGCCCGACCTCGTCACCGCCCCCGAATTCATCCGGCTCAAGCGCACGCTCCTCGAGGCGATCGAGGAGGAGAGCCTGAAGTCGTTCCAGGTCGCCCAGGAGAAGGCCAGATGAGCGAAGGCCAGATGAGCGAAGGCCCGACCGCGACGGCGCGCGCCTGCGATCCCGCCGAGTGGGAGGCGCGCGTCGCGCTCGCCGCCTGCTACCGCTTGGTGGCGCAGCTCGGGATGGACGACCTGATCTACAACCACATCTCGGCCCGCGTGCCGGGACGCGAGAACGAGTTCCTGATCAACCCCTACGGCCTGCTCTTCGACGAGATCACCGCCTCGAGCCTCGTCAAGATCGACGTCGAGGGCACCATCCTCGACGACACGCCCCATACGGTGAACCTCGCCGCCTTCGTGATCCACGCGGCGATCCACAAGACGAGTCACGACGCGGCCTGCGTGCTGCACACCCACTCGGATGCCAGCGTGGCGGTCTCGGGCCAGGAGAAGGGCCTGCTGCCGCTCAGCCAGTTCGCGATGCGGTTCTACGAGAGGCAGGCCTTCCACGACTACGAGGGCGTGGCGATCGACCTCGACGAGCAGGCGCGCCTCGTGCGCGACCTCGGGCCCCACAAGGTCATGCTGATGCGCAACCACGGCATCCTGACGGTCGGCCGCACGCCCGGCGAGGCGTTCATGCTGCTCTACTACTTCGAGCGCGCCGCCCGCATCCAGCTCGACATGCAGGCCGCCGCCGCTGCCGGTGCCGCCCTGGTGATCCCTCCGCACGAGGTCTGCGAGCGCGCCGCGCGGCAGTTCTGGGAGCTGCAGGGCGACATCCTGATCCCCGGCGAGCGCGAATGGCCGGCGCTGATGCGCCGGCTCGACCGCACCGACCCGTCCTACCGCCACTGAAAGCGAAAGCCCCCGATGCTCAAGCGCCGCCACCTCCTCGCCGCCCTCGCCGCCATCGCCCTCACGGGTCCTGCGCTCGACGGACCCGCCGGCGCTGCCGAGCCCGTGAAGGCGTCCTTGCGCCTGAAATGGCTGCCGCAGGCGCAGTTCGCCGGGTTCTACGTCGCCGTTCAGAAGGGCTACTACAAGGCCGAGGGGCTCGACCTGACGATCAACCCGGGCGGGCCGAACCTGCTCGCCGAGAACCTCGTCGCCACCGGCGCCGACACGTTCGGCCTCTCGGGCGGCAGCGACAGCGTCTTCGCCGCCCGCGACAAGGGCCTGCCGGTGGTCTGCATCGGCGTCTCGCACCAGGTCACCCCGTTCGTCTTCGTCACCCGCAAGGACGGGCCGGTGAAGGCGCTCCACGACGTCAAGGGCCGCACGGTCACGACGTGGTTCACCGGCGCCAACCACGTCCTCAACGCCATCCTGGCCAAGGAGGGCATCAAGCCCGACGAGGTGAAGATCCAGCCGCAGCAGGTCAGCGTCACCCCTTTCGTCGACGGCGCCGTCGACGTCGCGACGGCCACCTACTACAACGAACTCTACGCCATCCAGAGCCGGATGGGTAAGGACACCTTGCGCACCTTCGTGGCCGAGGATTACGGCGTCACCTTCCCGCGCGACACCCTGATCGTGTCGGAATCGACCCTCAAGGAGAAGCCCGAGCTGGTGAAGGGCTTCCTGCGCGCCTCGATCCGCGGCTGGCGCGACGCCTTCGCCGACCCGAAGGCGGCCGTCGACACCGTGATGGCGATCGCCCCCACCCTCGACCGGGCGCACCAGGAGTTCATGCTCACGGAGGTCAAGCGCCTGATGCTGGCGGGCGCCGCCCGGGAGAAGGGCCTGTTCACGATCGACCCGGAGGCGCTCGCCAAGGCGCACGACCTCCTGCTCCAGGCCAAGGTGATCGGAAAGCCCGTCGACCTGAAGAGCGCCTTCGATCCGCGGCCCCTCGACGCCCTGTCCTCCGCGGACCGCCAGCTGTGAGCGCCGCCCCCGCCCTCGCGGCCTCGGCGCCGGCGGCCGGGCCCGGCCTGCTTGCCCGCCGGATCGGCGGACGGGTCGCCGTTCTGCTCGCCGTGGCGCTCGCCTGGGAGGGGCTGGTGCTCCTCCTCGGGATCCGGCCGTTCTACCTGCCCCGGCTCTCCGCCGTGCTGGCGGCGATCCTGGCGAGCCCCGGCGCCTATGCGTCGGGCTTCCTGCGCACGCTGGCCGAGACCCTGATCGGGTTCGTCGCGGGCGGCGCCTTCGGGGTGGCGGTCGCCGTCGCGTTCCTGCGGCTGCGCTCCTTGCGCGAGATGGTCTTCCCGCTCTTCGTCGTGTCGCAGACGATCCCCGTCATCGCCTTCGGGGCGCTGGTGGTGCTCTGGTTCGGCAACACGCTGATGGCGAAGGCGGTCATCGCCTTCTACCTCACCTTCTTCCCGGTCACCGTGAACGCGCTCATCGGCCTCGAATCGGTCGATCCGCGCCAGATCGCCCTGATGCGCAGCTTCGGCGCCTCGCCGCGCCAGATCCTCCTGCGCCTGCAGCTGCCGAGCGCCCTGCCGCAGACCTTCGTGGCGCTCAGGCTCGCCGCCTCGCTCAGCCTCGTCGGCGCCATCGTGGGCGAGTGGTTCGGCGACACGACGGGTCTCGGCGTGCTGCTGCTGCAGGCGATGTACAACGAGAACGTGGTGGCGATCTGGGCCGCGCTCCTGGTCGCGGCGCTGCTCGGCACCGGCTTCTACGCCGCGGTCGCGCTCCTCGAGCGCCGCGTCGTGTTCTGGGGGGCCGAGCAGTGACGGCGCAACGATCCCTCGCCGTGCAGCGCGGCGTCCTCGGGGCGCTCGTGCTGATCGGGCTGTGGGAAGGCGTCGCCCGCGGCTTCGCCCTGCCGGCCTACGTCCTGCCGGCGATGAGCGACGTGCTCCTCGGCGTGTGGGGCAAGCGCGCCATGCTGACCGAGGCCGCCGCCTACACCCTGGCCGAGGCGCTCCTCGGCTACGCCCTCGGGGCGCTCGTCGGCATCGGGCTCGCCGTCGCGCTGATCCTGCTGCCGCGCGCCCGCGGCGTCGTGGTCACGGCGGTGACGGCGGTCAATTCGGTGCCGGTCGTCGCCTACTCGCCCCTGATCCTGCTCTGGTTCGGCATCGGCCTCGCCTCGAAGGTGGTGATGGTGGCGCTCGCCGTCAGCTTCACGCTCTTCCTCTCGACCCTTGCCGGCCTCGACCGGGTCGACCGCCGCAGCATCGACCTGATGCGCAGCTTCGGCGCCGGGCGCCTCGCCCTCCTGTGGCGCCTGCGCCTGCCCACCGCGCTGCCGCTGATCCTCGCGGGCCTACGGGTCTCGACGGTGCGCAGCATCATCGTGGCGATCGTCACCGAGATGCTCGGCGCCTATGGCGGCCTCGGCTGGGTGATCTACCAGGCGGTGCTGCAGATCGACTTCGTGCAGGTGTGGTCGGCGATCGTCGTCGCCTCGGCGGCGAGCCTCCTGTTCTTCGGCCTCGTCGGCCTCGCGGAGCGCCGGCTGCTGTTCTGGAGGGCGTCATGACCCGGCAGATGCATCTCGGGCTGTTCCTCCTCGGCACCGGCAGCCACGTCGCCGGATGGCGCATGCCCGGCGCCGTCGACAGCTTCCAGGATTTCCCCGCCATCGCCGAGATCGCCCGCACCGCCGAGCGCGGCTGCTTCGATCTGATCTTCATCGGCGACAACCTCTACGCCGATCCGGCCGCGCACCCCTCCTACACCCTGCGCCTCGAGCCCCTGACGCTGCTCGCGGCGCTGGCTCCGCTCACCCGCCACATCGGGCTCGGCGCCACGGTCTCGACCACCTACAGCGATCCCTTCACGGTCGCCCGCGCCTTCGCCTCCCTCGACCACATCAGCGGCGGTCGCGCCGCCTGGAACGCCGTCACCACCGCGAGCCCGGCGACGGCGGCGAATTTCGGCACGGTCCACCCGGACCACGCCCGGCGCTACGAGCGGGCCGGCGAGTTCCTCGACGTGGTGGCCGGCCTGTGGGACGGCTGGGCCGACGACGCGGTGGTCGCCGACCGGGGAAGCGGCCTCTACATCGACCCGGCCAAGGTCCGCGCCCTCGACCATGACGGCCCGTTCTTCACGGTCAAGGGCCCGCTCAATATCGGCCGCAGCCCGCAAGGCCGGCCGGTGGTGCTGCAGGCCGGCGGCTCGGAGGCCGGGCAGGACCTCGCCGCCCGCACCGCCGACGTGGTCTTCTCGGTGGTGCAGGACCTCGACGAGGCCCGCGCCGCCTATGCGGGCCTGAAGGAGCGGCTTCCGGCCCACCGCCGGCGCCCGCAGGACGTCAGCGTGCTGCCCGGGGTGATGCCGGTGGTCGGCCGCACCGAGCGGGAGGCGTTCGACAAGCTGGCCGTGCTCCAGGGCTTCGTCGGCGACAGGAACGCGCTGGCGCTGCTCTCCGACCGGCTCGGGCAGGACATGTCGGCTTACGACCTCGACGGGCCGGTCCCGGACATCGCCCTCCCGGACAGCTACCACAGCTTCGCCCGGGTCATGCTGGCGAAGGCCCGCCGCGACGGCATGACCCTGCGCGACCTCTACAACCTGACCGCCGCGGCCCGTGGCCACTGGGTCCTGTGCGGCTCGGCCGAGACCGTCGCCGACACGCTCCAGCACTGGTTCGAGACCGGCGCCGCCGACGGCTTCAACGTGATGCCGCCCTACTTCCACGAGGGCTTCACCGACTTCGTCGACCTCGTGGTGCCGCTGCTGCAGGAGCGCGGGCTGTTTCGCCGGGACTATTCCGGTACGATGCTGCGCGATCACCTCGGCCTCGCCCGGGCGCGGTGAGGCAGCCTCGGGGCCGATCGTCGGGCGCGTGGGCGCCCCTTCCGCCTGCCGGACGCCCTCCGCTTCACCCGATCCGATCCGGCGCGGGATCCCGCTTCCGTACGGGAGAGGGGAGACGCGCCTCATCGTCGATCGGATCGCTCGATCATGGGGCCATTGGGCACCCGACCGGTGCGTTCCGGCCTTCCGTGGCGGGCCGCGCATCCGGGGCGACCGCCAGGGGAACCGGCCTGCCGCGTGACGGCGCCGCCGCGCATGGCCGGGAGGAGCGTGACCCACACCGCCTGATGCGTGCGACGTGAGCAGGCGCGAGGACCGGGACGATCCCGGATCCGACCGTTGAGGGATCCGAGCCACCCCGGCGACCACCGGATTGACGTTGTGACCGGCACAAGAACCGTGCCTCGACGCCCCCGCGGCGAGCCGGGCCGGAACGGTGTCGGACGGCCGAAATCGACCGGAAATTGATGGCCTCCGTGCACGATATTCGGACAGCCGCGACGGACCTCACTGTATTGTAAGCAGGTGCTCGATGCGATATGGGGAGCCTCCTAGGATTGGGGAGTGTCATGGACGAGACGGACATCACTGAAAGCATACTAGAGAAAACATTGAAAACTCTGGACGCATCAAACGCCCGCGCGATCGCCCTTGGTCGCCGCTATTTTGCGTTGCGCCAAGAGGTAATACAGCTTCAAGCAGAAATCGCCGCAACCCGTGAACAACATGAACTCCTCAAGCGGCGGCCGCCAAGTATAATTTCCTATGTCGAGGCGGTCTGTAATGTAGGTTATTCGAGCGAAGATCAAGTAAAAATCAAGAGAGGTTCGGGAATTTCTATCGACGGCTGGGCATTTCTGGCAGATAAAGAAAAAAGCATAAAAAACATAAGCATCAAGGCGCGATCGAAGGGCGTCGAAGTTTTTGGCAATACGTCGACGCACGGCCGGGATGACGTTGCCAGCTACCACAAAAGACCAGACATCGGCCGGTGCGGTTTCCATAGCGAAATAGCTCCGAACGACGGCTTTGGCGACAATGTCGATCTCTATGTCGAGATCACCGCGCACGACGACAGAATATATAAAAAAGTGCTATGTTCTGTCGGCATCCGTGATTAAGTAAGGAGAGAGTTCGATGGAGACCGTCGATCTGATAACCGGTGGAGCAGGCTTCATTGGGTGCGAGCTGATCAAGGATCGGTCTTGGCAAAACCGCCGAGTGATT
Organism: Methylobacterium nonmethylotrophicum; assembly: GCF_004745635.1. GTDB lineage: Bacteria > Pseudomonadota > Alphaproteobacteria > Rhizobiales > Beijerinckiaceae > Methylobacterium > Methylobacterium nonmethylotrophicum. Next base: position 286,253 of record NZ_SRLB01000008.1, read on the forward strand.
GCCGTCGATTCATTGCTTGAGCAGGTACACCCGAACGGCGCCAAGCCGGCGGCGTTTTCGGACAGTGCCGAGCTTGTCGTTGCGGATGTGAGGAACGGTCCATTCTGGAAGGAGTTTTTTTCGAAATACAAGCCAGGCAATCTGATTCATTTCGCGGCAGAGACCGGGACCGGCCAGTCCCTGACCGAGTCGGCTCGACATGCGAGCGTCAACGTCACCGGCACCGCCGAGATGCTGGACGCCCTGACGGCGGCCGGTCACAAGCCTGATCACATTCTTCTTGCGTCCAGTCGTGCGGTCTACGGCGAAGGGGCATGGCGCGCGTCGGACGGAAGTGTATTCTATCCCAATAGACGTGACCATCAGCAGCTGGCGAATTCGCAATGGTCTTTCAAGGACGCGCACGGGAAGGATGCCAAGCCCATTCCGCATTGCGCCCAGCAAATGCACCCATCGCCTTCAAGTGTGTACGGCGCAACAAAGCTCGCCCAAGAGCATATTATTTCCGCCTGGGCTAGCGCGAAAGATGTGCCGGTATCCATTCTTCGATTCCAGAACGTCTATGGGCCTGGTCAGTCGCCCTTCAATTCATATACGGGCATTATAACGTTATTTCATAGACAGGCCCGGGCGGGCAAAGTGATCGACGTCTATGAGGATGGCGAGATCGGTCGGGATTTCGTGTATGTGACTGACGTCATCGCGGCGTGTTCCGCGGCGCTCATCAAGCCTCCGAAAGCTGTGAGAACACTGGATGTGGGTTTCGGGAAGGCGACGACCATCCTCGAAGCTGCGCGGGTGATCGCGGCAAGCCACGGCGCTCCCGAACCGCACATCTCCGGAAAGTTCCGGGATGGTGACGTGCGGTGGGCCGTCAGCGATCCCGCGCCTCTGCTCAACGACTTGAATGTTCATGCCAAAGTCGATTTTGCCGAGGGATCGAAGAGAGTATCGAACTGGCTGATCGACGAGGGATACATATGAGCTCTCCCAGGACGGATTGAGGGCCTGAGGTAAGGATAAAATATATTTCCGACCAGCATGACATGTAGGCATCAATATGTTCCCCGCACATGAATCAAATCAACATTCCGAAAAGCCAGGCGGTACCGATCCGGAAAAGGCAAGCCAGCCGCAAGTTTCGGTGTTGATCTGGGCCCATCGTCAACCCGATCGGTGGCTTGAAACATTTCAATCGGCCTGTGCCCTCGACAACGTCAAGACAGTCGATTTTGTCGTACATCCCGATGATTCGTCGCCGCTTAAAAAATTCGTCAACGATAAATCGAGCATTTCGAAAAGCACCTCACTCAGTGAATCATGCAAGAAGATCATCGATGAAGGCGCGGAGCAGGTTCTCGTCATCATATGGCCCGTTGTATTAACGAAAGATGCGCTGCGATATGCATCCGAGTGGTTATGGAATGATCCGAGAATCGGCACCGTTTCGTTCTTGTCAAATGCAGCAGGCTATTTGAGCTTCCCCTACCGGAACACGGAGCATCCGGTTGGGCCTAACGGGCAGAACGAAGTCACTCTCACGAAGTTGTTTCGTTCGAAGCTGAGCAATCCGAGTCCCGTACCGATTCCGGTTTGCGAAGGCGCGGCCGTACTCATCAGTCGCTCCGCGCTCGTCGTGTCGGGCGATTTGAGCCATGACTCGAGCCATCACCCCCAGTTTGTCCTCGCGGAATTCTCGCTTCGAGCCTCGAAGCGGGGCTTCAATAATTTTCTCGATACGACGACCTTCGTGAACCGGCCTTGGGACTTGATTGGCCACGAGCCGACAATCTTGTCAAACCCCGATGCCCGTCATGCTCTTTACATGAAGCATCATTTTTTCCCTGGATTGCATGATTACGAGCGAAATGTCCATAACAGCGTCCTGGGTGTCGCGCTCGACAACGCACGCATCAAGCAAAACGGGCTCCGCATCCTGGTCGACGCGTCTGAACTCGGTCCCCAGCAGATGGGGACGCAAGTTGTCACGTTGTCGATGAGCCTGGCGCTGGCGCAACACGAATCGGTTCAGAGCGTGATCGTGGCCGTGCCCGATCCACAAAATCTGCCGGTTTACGCCGAGGCCCTCCGCATGACGGAGAAAGTCTCGGTTATCGCCAGCGACAACTTGAACTTCTCGAATGCTCCCCATGTCGATATCATTCATCGACCGTACCAGCCGTCCCGCCAGATTCCCTGGGATCGGTGGCGGCAGATTTCGAAGCGCATCGTTATCACCATTCAAGATGTGATCGGATACAGGAACGGATCGTATTTCCGCAACTGGGAAGACTGGCATTCCTACAGGTGGACGTTTCGCGATCAGATCGAAAAAACCGATGGCATATTCTGCATCAGCCGTGACGTGACCGAGGCGGTTCGGCAGGAACGTCTGCCCATCGATTCGTCGCGCGTGTTCGTTGTTCCGAATGGCGTCGACCATCTCTCGACCAATTCGGTCACCGAGATACCGGGCGAGTTGATCGATCGGGGACTTGCATCCGCGCCTTTCATTTTGATTCTGGGCACGACTTACGCCCACAAGAATCGCGATCTCGGCGTTCGGGTCTGGCAAAAACTCGTCTCGAAGGGCCGCCGCATCTCGCTCGTCATGGCGGGCGCGAACGTCCCGTTCGGCACCAACCGTCTGGAAGAAGCCATCGCGGTGTCCGATCACCGGGATGTGGTCGTTCTGCCCGACGTCAAAGAGAAGGAGAGGAACTGGCTGCTGCAGCAGGCAAGCCTCGTCCTGTACCCGACCTCTGCTGAAGGGTTCGGGCTCGTTCCGTTCGAGGCGGCACAAATGAATTGCCCATGCTTGCATGTCTCGTTTGGTCCCCTGAAGGAGTTTCTGGGGAACAGCAATTTGCCCGGCAGCTATGATCTCGACGAGTTGGCGGCGGCAGCAGAACGTCTCTTGGATGATGGCGCCGCGCGACGGCAGAATATTGCGCGCGTCATGGCTACCAAGGACAAGCTGTCGTGGAAGGCTCATGCTGACACAGCCGTAGAGGCGTACCTGAGCATCATGGAGAACAATGCGAGATGAATGACCAAAGCCACAATCCAGTGATACGGGACGACATCCGTCAGCGGCAGGCCAGAATCGTAAGTGCCATAAATAGAATTTCATACGAGCAAGCAAAATCCGACACGAGCAACGCGAATGCGAGAATCGTGGGAATAACCCATGCCATCAGCGAAGTGTCCTCGCAGATACCGGCTCTGCGCCGTGAGCTGATGGAATTGCAGCAAACCCTCGCTGAGCTTAAGGAGTTCTCATGAAGCCCCGGGTCCTACACGCCATAACGATATATAATGGGCGGGATTTCGTTCCGAAGGCGATTGATAGTGCGTTGCGCATAGACCAATCCGAGGCCGACATCGACGTCCTGGTTCTGGACGATGCGAGTCCCGAGCCCGGATTCAGCGAGATGATCGAGGACTATTGCAGGCAGCGCGGTGCCTTGTATTATCGCACGCCGCGCAATCTCGGGATTCCGCGCAACGTGAATCTTGGATTGCTGACTGCGGTGCAAGAGGATTACGATTACGTCGTCATCAATAATTCGGATGTCATATTTCCCCGCAATCTCATCAATTCGATGATCGGGCTGTTCACGGATCCGACCGTCGGATCGGTCACGGCCTGGTCGAACAACGTCTCGATCTACTCGATTCCCAACGCCGATCCAGATCGGTACCTGAGCGCCCAGTCCACGGTCGATTTTATTTCAGACACTTTCCATGATGTATTCGGGGGCGAGGCGACCGACATACCGGCTGGAATTTCATTCTGCATCATGATACCTGCCGCCGTCATTCGCCAGGTTGGATTGATGGATCCGATATTTGGGCGAGGATACTGCGAAGAGACGGATTGGAGCCTGCGCAGTTTGAAGGCCGGCTATCGGATCTGCCTGGCGCCCGGCACCTTCGTCTACCACATGGGCCGGGGCTCGAATCTCGCGGCCGGGCTCGTCAGTGCACATCACACGACGGTTCCCGAGAACGAAGCCGTCATCGATGTGCGCCACCCGGATTTTCGAAAGCAGGTGCTGAAATTCGAGGAAATCGGCACGCATTTCAAGTTGAAGGAGCAGGCAATCATCCGGCTCGTCGGCGAGGCTGCAAAAGTCTACGGGTATATGATTCAGACCGGCTGGTCGACGGATGTTCCGGATGTCGACGATGATATGGTCAGAGTTCGCATATTGGATAACGATAAGCCATCGGTCGTCTATTCGTATCGTGGATTCGAGCATTCCGCCTATGTCACCGGAACCGATGTCACGGCGCAAATCGTCAGTCGGTTCGACGGTCTCAAGCCGCGCATCAACATGTATGATCCGAAGACGGATTCTGACAATGACGCCGGGACGAAATATTTTGAGTACGACGTAAATTTCTGGGTTGAAAAGTAAGAACCATGACGACCATCGGCGTGGTGTAGTAAGCGAATGCGATTAGAATGTAAAAGTTCTAATCGCCCTCGTTAGTCCATAGATTGAAAAACGAAGATTGTGGATTGACGCGTGGCTTTATAGCCTGAATCGCGCGTTATCCGCTCAGAGAGAGGCCGACCATGTTTCCCCAGCCGCACGCCGCGCTCACGCCGAACACCTTCGCGTTCGAGGCCCTGCCGCTCGTCGCCCCGACCGGCTTTCGCGAGTACGACGCCCGCTGGCTGTTTCCCAAGGACCTCAACCTGATGGGCGTCCAGGCGCTGGGCCTCGGCCTCGGCACCCTCGTCCACGAGCTCGGCGTGCGGCCCGACATCGTCACCGGCCACGACTTCCGCGCCTATTCCGCCGCGATCAAGCTGGCGCTGATCGCCGGCATGCAGGCCGCCGGCCTGCGCGTGCACGACATCGGCCTCTGCCTCTCGCCGATGGCCTATTTCGGCCAGTTCGCCCTCGACTGTCCCTGCGTCGCCATGGTCACGGCCTCCCACAACGACAACGGCTGGACTGGCGTCAAGATGGGCGCCGAGCGGCCCATGACCTTCGGCCCCGCCGAGATGGGGCGCCTCAAGGAGATCGTCCTCTCCGGCGCCTTCCAGTACCGCGACGGCGGCGCCTACCGCTTCGTGCCCGGCTTCGCCACCACCTACCTCGACGACCTCCTCTCCCGCGCCCGTCCCCTCACCCGCCGCCTCAAGGTCGTGGCCGCCTGCGGCAACGGCACGGCCGGCGCTTTCGCGCCCGGCCTGCTCGAGCGCCTCGGCTGCGAGGTGGTCCCGCTCGATGTCGAGGCCGACGCCACCTTCCCGCGCTACAATCCCAACCCCGAGGACATGGCGATGCTGCACGCCATCGCCGACACCGTGAAGGCGACCGGCGCCGATGTGGGCCTCGGCTTCGACGGCGACGGCGACCGCTGCGGCGTGGTCGACGAGCAGGGCCACGAGATCTTCGCCGACAAGGTCGGGGTGATGCTCGCCCGCGACCTCTCGCTCCAGCACCCGAACGCCCGCTTCGTCGTCGACGTGAAGTCGACCGGCCTGTTCGCCTCCGACCCGGAGCTGATGGCGCGGGGGGTCGAGACCGATTACTGGAAGACCGGCCACTCCTACATCAAGCGGCGCGTCAACGAGCTGAACGCGCTGGCCGGGTTCGAGAAGTCGGGCCACTTCTTCTTCAACGCGCCGGTGGGCCGCGGCTACGACGACGGGCTGCTGACCGCGATCGCCGTCATCGAGATGCTCGACCGCAATCCCGGCAAGAGCCTGTCTCAGCTCTACGCGGCGCTGCCCACCACCTTCGGCTCGCCGACGATGTCGCCGCACTGCGCCGACGAGGAGAAGTACGGCGTGGTCGAGCGGGTGACGGCGCGCTTCCGGGAGATGCACGAGCGCGGCGAGGCCCTGGGGGGGGCGGCGATCACCGGCCTCGTGACGGTGAACGGCGTGCGGGTGTCGACGCAGGACGGCACCTGGGGTCTGGTGCGGGCCTCGTCGAACAAGCCGGAGCTGGTGGTGGTGGTCGAGAGCCCGGTGTCGCGGGCGCGGCTCGAGGAGATGTTCCGGGCGGTCGACGGGGTCCTGCGCGAGAACCCGCAGGTCGGCGCCTACAACCAGACCATCTGAGCGGCCGGCGCCGCAGTGACCGTGATCTTCGAGATTGGGTAAGTTGATGTCCCACGTGGCAACCGGTCTGATCCATCCTGTGATATTGTGTGGCGGCTCGGGGACGCGGCTGTGGCCACTCTCTCGTGAAAGCTTCCCCAAGCAGTTCCTGCCGCTCGCCGAGCCCGAGCGCTCCTCGTTCCAGGCCACCGCCGCGCGGCTCGGCGATCC
>NZ_SRLB01000080.1 GCF_004745635.1 Methylobacterium nonmethylotrophicum
GTGTCCGGCCCGGAAGCCGGCGGCTGCCCATGAAAGTAGAACAGGGCCGTGATGTTGGCCTCCCGATCCGCCATAGACGGCTTCGGCACCGTCGTCACAGGCCCCCAGGACAACCCAAATGGAGCCTCCACAGCCTGCGTGATGGCCGTACTGCTCAGCCAGAGCAGTGCCATCGCGAGGACGAGGTGGCTCCCTCTCGAACCCGCCCGGCCTTCTGATGCGGCACGGTCCGGACCGGATCTGTGACTTCGCCCAAGACGTAGGGGCTTCTGAGGGGACATGATCGCCTCACTCCGCGGCCGGCCTGAGCGGCGGATAGGCGCGATCCCTGGTCGCGTCCTTCACGGAGGATTTCGGGGTCTCCTTGCCGCCGAAGCGCGCGTAGAGCGCCGGCAGCACGATAAGCGTCAGTAGGGTCGCGCTGATCAGGCCGCCAATGACCACGGTGGCGAGCGGCCGCTGCACCTCAGCCCCCGTCTCAGTAGCCAAGGCCATCGGCACGAACCCGAGCGAGGCGACCAGAGCGGTCATCGCCACGGGCCGCAATCGGGTCATGGCGCCCTCCAGGATCGCCTCGCGCTTCGGCCGCCCCTCGGCGATGAGCTGCTTGATGAAGGTCAGCATCACGAGGCCGTTGAGCACCGCCACGCCCGACAGGGCGATGAACCCCACCGCGGCCGGGACGGAGAACGGCATGCCGCGCAGCCACAAGGCCGCGATGCCGCCGGTCAGCGCCAGGGGCACCGCGCTGAACACCAGGAGCGCGTCCCGCGGTGAGCCAAGCGCCGAATAGAGCAACAGGAAGATCAGGAAGAAGCAGACCGGAACCACGATCATCAAGCGCTGCCGGGCCGAGGCGAGGTTCTCGAACTGCCCGCCCCAAGCAACATAGTAGCCGGCCGGCAGCTGCACCTGTTGCGCAACCTTGGCCTGCGCCTCGGCCACGAGCGAGCCGATATCGCGCCCGCGCACGTTGGCGGTCACGACGACGCGGCGTTTGCCGTTCTCGCGGCTGATCTGGTTCGGCCCCTCCGTGACGGAAAAGCTCGCCACCTGCTTCAGCAGCACCGAGGCGGCCCGCCCGTTCGGGCCGGGCGGGAGCGCGACGGGCAGGTTCTCCAGCGCCTCGCGATCCTCGCGGACCTTGTCGGTCAGGCGCACCACGATGGGAAAGCGCCGGTCGCCCTCGAACACCACGCCGGCTTCCCGCCCGCCAATCGCCGCGCCGATCACCTCCTGGATCGCCCCCGTGCTGAGGCCTAAGCGCGCGGCCTCAGCCTTGTTGATCCTGATCTCCAGGAAGGGCAGGCCCTGCGTCTGCTCGACCTTGACGTCCTCGGCGCCCGCCGTCCCCTTCAGGATGGCCGCGATCTGGTTGGCCACCTTGAGCATCGGCTCGAACTCCTCGCCGAACACCTTCACGGCGAGGTCGCCACGGGTACCGGCCAGGAGCTCGTTGAAGCGCAGCTGGATCGGTTGCGAGAACTCGAACACGTTGCCGGCCAAGGCGCCGGCGGCTTTCTCAATCTGCTCCTGCAGCTCGGCCTTGGACAACTCTGGGTCCGGCCACTCCTCCTGGGGTTTGAGGATCACGAAGGTGTCCGAGGAGTTCTGCGGCATCGGGTCGGAGGCGACCTCGGCCGTACCCGTCTTCGAGAAAACGTAGGCCACCTGCGGGAACTTCGAGACCGCCTGCTCGATCTTGAGCTGCATGGCCTGGGACTGGGACAGCGAGGTCGAGGGGATGCGCAGCGCGTTCATGGCGATGCTCTTCTCGTCGAGCGTCGGGATGAACTCCGCGCCGAGCCGGGTGAACAACACGCCGGCCCCGGCGAGCAGCAGGAGCGAGCCTAGGATGAACGCCATCGGGGCCCGCACAGCCCCGGCCAGGGCCGGGCGATACGCCGCCTTGAACCCCCGGATGATGAGGTTGTCCGTCTCGGTGACCTTGCCGGTGATCACGATGGCGATCATGGCCGGCACGAAGGTGAGCGAGAGAACGAAGGCCGCGACCAGCGCGATGATGACGGTCAGCGCCATCGGCTCGAACATCTTGCCCTCGACGCCCGTGAAGGTGAGGAGCGGCACGTAGACGAGGATGATGATGGCCTGCCCGAACAGCGACGGCTTGATCATCTCCTCGGCCGAGGCCCGCACCGTGGCGAGCCGCTCCTCGAGCTCCAGCTTGCGCCCAAGTTCGTGCTGCTTCTCCGCCAAGTGCCGGAGCGAGTTCTCGGCGATGATCACGGCGCCGTCGACGATGAGGCCGAAGTCGAGGGCGCCCAGGCTCATCAGGTTGGCCGAGATCTTCGCCTCGACCATGCCGGTCATGGTCATCAGCATGGCGACCGGGATGACCAGCGCCGTGATGATGGCGGCTCGGATATTGCCGAGCAGCAGGAACAGGATGACGATGACGAGCGTCGCGCCCTCGGCGAGGTTCCGGGCCACCGTCTTGATGGTGGCCTCGACCAGCAGCGTCCGGTTGAGGACCGTCTGCACCTCGATCCCGGGCGGCAGCGACTTGCGGATCTCGTTCATCTTGGCGTCGACGGCCGCCGCCACCGTGCGGCTGTTCTCGCCGATCAGCATCAGGGCCGTGCCGACGACGACTTCCCGGCCGTTCTCGCTGCCCGAGCCGGTGCGCAGGTCACGTCCGATCCGCACCTCGGCGATGTCGCGGATGCGCACCGGAACGCCGCCGCGGGTGGTGACGACGACGTTGGCGATCTCGTCCATGCTCTCCAGGCGTCCGGCCGCGCGCACGACATAGCCCTCGCCGTTGTCCTCCAGGTAGCGCGCACCCTGGTTGGCGTTGTTGGCCTGGAGCGCCCGGGCGACGTCGCCGAACGAGAGGTCGAGGGCGGTCAGCTTCGCGGGATCGGGCTGGACGTGGTACTGCTTCTCGTAGCCGCCGATGCCGTCGACGCCGGCCACGCCCGGGACGGTCTTGATCTGAAGGCGGATGATCCAGTCCTGGATCGTGCGGAGATAAGCTGATCTCTCCAGCTCGGTCGTGAGGCGCTGCCCCTCCGGGGTCAGGTAGCTGCCGTCGGATTGCCAGCCCGGCTTACCGTCGAGGACGGGCGCTTTCTCGCCGGCTTTCTTGTAGTTCACTGTCCACATGTAGATCTCGCCCAGGCCAGTCGAGACCGGGCCCATCTGCGGCTCGGCCCCGGGCGGCAGGTCACTCTTGACCTGGTTGAGGCGCTCGGCGACCTGCTGCCGGGCGAAGTAGATGTCGAGCTTCTCGTTGAAGACGGCGGTGACCTGCGAGAAGCCGTTGCGCGACAGCGAGCGGGTGTATTCGAGCCCCTTGATGCCAGCGAGCGCGGTCTCGACCGGGTAGGTGACCTGCTTCTCGATGTCGACGGGTGAGTAGGAGGGCGCGACCGTGTTGATCTGCACCTGGTTGTTGGTGATGTCCGGCACCGCGTCGATGGGCAGCTTGGTCAGCGAGAACACACCGAAGCCGGCGGCGAGCAGCGACAGCAGCACCACGAGCCAGCGCTGGTGGACCGAGAAGTCGAGGATGCGACTGATCATGGCGAGCGTCCCGTCTCAGTCGTGGTGCTCGGCTTCGCCCTTGCCGAGCTCAGCCTTGAGGAGGAAGGTGTTCTTAACGGCGATCTCCTCACCCGGGGTCAAACCGGCAATAATCTCGACCGACTCATCGTCCGATTTGCCCGTTTTGACATCACGTCGCTCGAAGCCGTCCGCGGTGCGCACGAAGGCGACCTTCTCATTACCCATGCTCTGGAGTGCGTCGCGGGGCACCTTCACCTTGGCGCTGTCCTGGCCGACCTGGATTTCGGCCGAGACGAAGGTGCCCGGCCGCCAGCTGAAATCCTGGTTGGGCAGCGCCGCGATCACGCGGGCCGAGCGGGTCTCAGCGTTCAGGATCGGGCTGACGAAGATGATCTTGCCCTTTGCCCGCTGGCCCGCATCCTCGTCTCGGGGGGCGATCAGAACCTCCGCGCCTTCCCGAACCTTGGCGAGATCCGTGGTCGGCACCGCGAGCTCTACCCAGACTGTGGAGAGGTCGGCGACTGTGTAGAG
>NZ_SRLB01000081.1 GCF_004745635.1 Methylobacterium nonmethylotrophicum
GGACCCTGGGTAGCAGCGGAGCAGAGAGTCAGTTTCAGCCGTCGTCGTGAAGGGCGGGATCGCGCAGCGGCCGGAGTTCGCCGCGGGCGACGATATCGGGCAGGGTAAAGGCGTAGCGGCCGAGCATGTTGATGTGCGCGAAGCCGAGCGGCGACAGGCGGGCCACGTCCGCGTCGTACACCGCGACGCCCTCGGCGCGGAGCTGAGCGAGGGCCGCGTCCATGTAGATCGTGTTCCAGAGCACGACGACGTTGACCACGAGGCCGAGCGCGCCAAGCTGGTCCTCCTGGCCCTCGCGGTAGCGCTGGCGCAACTCGCCCTGCCTGCCGTGGAAGACGGTGCGCGCCAGCCGATGGCGGCGCTCGTGCCGGTTGAGCTGGCCGAGGATGCGGCGACGGAACCCCTCGTCGCAGGCGTAGTCCAGCAGGTGCAGGGTTTTCACGATCCGGCCGAGCTCCGCCAGCGCCCGGGCCAGCGGCGTCGGGCGATCCTTCACTTGCAGCGTGCGCACCAGGCCCGCGGCTTGCACCACGCCGAGCTTGAGCGAGCCGGCCAGGCGCAGCAGGTCGTCCCAGTGCTGCTCGATGAGGCGCAGATTGATCCGATGCGCGGCGACGGCGTCGAGCGGGCCGTAGTCGGCATGGCGGTCCACCCGCCAGAACCGGGCACCGCCGGCGTCGGCGATCCGGGGGCTGAAGCGATAGCCGAGCAGGTGGAAGATGCCGAACATGCCGTCGGCGTAGGCCCCGGTATCGGTCATGATCTCGGTCGGCTGCAGCGCCGTGTCCTGCTCCAACACGACGGCGAGCAGCACGAGGCTGTCGCGCAGCGTGCCCGGCACCACGACCCCGTTCAGGCCGGTGTACTGGTCGGAGGCCAGATTGTACCAGGTCACGCCCCGGCCCTGACCGAAGTAGCGGGGGTTCGGCCCCGCGTGGACCGTGCGCACAGGCACGACGAACCGCAGGCCGTCGGCCGAGGCCACGTCGCCGCCGCCCCAGGCGCGGGCGAGCGGGACGGCCGCCTGGGTCGCGACCAATCGGGCGTTGGCGTCCGTCAGCGTGTCAGCGCGCAGGTAATTGTGCCGGACCCAGCTCAGCCGCGCGCGGCGCAGCGCCGGGACATCGCCGCGCACCAGCGGCTCGAAGCCGGTGTTGCACGCCTCGGCCAGGAGCACCGCGCTGAGACTCGTGGCCAGCCCCGCCACGCGCGGCCCGGCCTCGCTGGCGTGGGTGAAGACGTCGAGGAAGCCGGTCCGGGTATGGATCTCCAGCAGGATCTCCGGCAGGTCCACCCGCGGCATGCGCGCCGCCACCGCGGCCCGCAACGCCACCAGGCTCGGCGGCTCGTCGAGCTTGTCGAGGGCGGCCAGCACGAGGCCGGGGTCCTCACCGCCGCGAAGCCGCATCGCGGTGCCGGCGGGCAGCATCTCCGCCGCCCCCCGCCAAGCCGCGTCGAGCCGGGCACCGAGCCGGTCCAGTTCCTCCGTCGCCGAGACGGAGAAGCCGAGCGAGCGGCACACGGCGGGACGCGCCGCCTCCCAGGCCGCCCCTTCCAGCAGACCCTTGCGCGGGTCGGCGTAGCGCAAGCTGGGTTCGGCGTGCAGGTCGCGCCGGCGCAGGGCGGCACGCATCCGCAGCAGCAGGCAGAGACGGTAGGCAGTCATGTCCACGTCGCCCTCCGCACGCACCACCTCGTTCCGCCAGCCCTTGGGCACCCAGGCCAAGGGCGGCTTGCCCGCCGGCCGGCTCTCGGCCAGGGCACGCAGGTGTTCGACGGCCTCCAGCATGGCGCGCGCGGCCGGCACCGCACCGAAGTGGACCGACCGCAGCAGGGCGGGCAGGAACTGCAGCCGCCGCGCCCGCTCGCGCAACTCGGCGACGTAAGGGCTCCCCGCGTCGGGGCGGGCGAGTTCCGTCACCCGCGTCATCGCGGCTCGCAGCGCGTCCGGTGTCACCACTTCGAACGCAGCTGCACGCACCGCGGCATCGGGCGTGTTCTCGTCGAGCAGCACGGCGCAGGCCTGCCCCAGACGAAGCGCGGCGGCGTCGAGATCGCGCAGCGTGCGCAGACGCGCCCGCTCCCCGGCCACCTCGGCATCGGCGGACAGACGCGTGACCACGGCGTCGAACAGGTCGAGCACGTCGTCCTGCGCCGTCGCCTCCAAGGTGCGGACGTAGGCCAACAGCGTCGCCGCGCGCCGCTCCTCGGGCATGCGGGCGACGGCCTGAGCGCGTGCGGCACCGGCTTGGCGGGCCAGGGCCGCGACCCGTCCCGGCGGGACCCGGTCGGTCGGGGGCAGGCCGTCGGCCAGGGCGTGCACCTCGTCGAGGCGTTTGACCGCGCGACCCAGCTCGGCCGGGGATTGCAGCACGGGACCGTCGCGCAGCCGGTCGAAGGCGCTCCGACGCCCGTCCTCGCCGGACGGCAGCAGGCTCTCCAGCCTGGCGCGTTGCCCCGCATCCAGGTCGCGCGCCAGGATACGCCACAGGCGTTGGGCGGCCCGGGCGCGGACGCGGGCGATCAGGCGCTCCAACACCGTGGCCCCCGGCAGCAGGACCTTGTGGGCGATCAGCCAGGCCGTGGCGCGATCGAACAGGGCGCCGGGCCGGTCGGAGCCGGTCCAGCACAGGGCGTAGAGCCAGCGCACCAGACGGAAGCCGGCCGTCGGGTCGCTGAGCGCGCGGTAGCCGTAGTGGACCCTGATCTCGGCCGCGTGCTGCCACCGGATACGCCCCTGGCGATACCGGGTCAGGTCTCCGGAACCGGCGATGCCGAGCTGGCGGGCGAGGTCGGCGACGACGCCGGCCGGCACATCCGTGGGGTCGTCCAGGAAGGTGCCCAGGAAACGCACCGTGCCGAGCTGGACGGCAAAGCCCAGGCGCATGTGATCCCAGCGCCGGGTGGCGATCAGGGCCCGGTCGGCATCGTCGAGGTGGAAACAGCGTGCGAGCTGATCGGCCGAGGGTTCGCCGACGTAGCGGCCGTGCCGGCGCTCCTGCTCGGCGGTCAGGAACGAGATCGGCACGGCGGAGCCGGATCAGCGCCGGGCGGTGCCGCTGCCGAGCAGCTTACGAGCTCGCGCCTTCGGCCGCCCCTTGCCGTCCACGTAGGCGTAGAGCGTGCTGGTGGAGATCCCGAGTTGTTCCGCCACATCCGTGGCCGCATGGGTCTGATCGGCCATCGCCGCCATCGCCGTGCGCAGCTTGGCGCGCGTCATCAGCCGCGGCCGACCGCCAGTGCGACCGCGGGCCCGGGCGGCGGCGAGGCCGGCCAGGGTGCGCTCGTGGATCAGGTCACGCTCGAACTCGGCCAGGGTCGCGAAGATGCCGAACACGAGCCGCCCCGTGGCGCTCGTGGTGTCGATGCCGCCGGTCAGCACCTTGAGGCCGATCCCCCTGATCTGCAGCGCACCGACCAGTTCGACCACGTGGGCGAGGGAGCGGCCGATGCGGTCCAGCTTCCACACCACGAGGGCATCACCCGTGCGCAGGGCGTCGAGGGCGCGGGCGAGGCCGGGCCGGTCGATGACGGTGCCGGAGCACGTGTCCTCGTAGATCCGCTCGGACACGATGCCGGCGGCGAGCAGGGCGTCACGCTGGAGGACGAGGTTCTGCTCGGCCGTGGACACCCGTGCATACCCGACCAGCATCCCCACCTCCCACCTGCTGCAGAAACCTAGCAGAGGGGTGTTTACAAGCCATAGAAAAATGCACGGCTTGATGCACGTTGGAAGGTCTCAAACCTCGTATCCAGGCCAACCTGCCGCGGGCTTGCATCAAACGAGGGTTAAATGCACGCCGCCGCGCGGGCGCAGCACGTCCGGTGCGCCCGCGTCGATCCAGGACCGGACGCTCCGGCGCGGCGCGATAGGGGCCCGTCCGCAGACAGCGCCAGATCCGAAACTGACTCTCTGCTCCGCTGCTACCCAAGGTCCGAG
>NZ_SRLB01000082.1 GCF_004745635.1 Methylobacterium nonmethylotrophicum
GCATCGTGCTGCCCTACGGCTGCCATGCGCGTCAACGCCCGATCCCATCCATCAGCACCGAAAGTGCGGATGAACCCTTATTCCACGCCTAATCACACTCTCGCGCGCCCACAATGTGCTGACCCTGGAGACCTGCGAGGGGCCAACCTCTCTGACGTCGAGGCGCAGGCGATCGCCCCCTGCGATCGGCGGGAGGACCAGCGGTTCCAGGTGAGCGGCCCGAAGGTACGGTTGCCGCCGCAGATGGCATCGGCGCTCGCTATGGCGTTTCAGGCACTCGCGACCAACGCGGTGAAGGACGGTGCGCTGTCCAACCAGACCGGCCACGTGGCGATCACCTGGACGAAGGCAGACCGGCCGGCGCGCCTCTGCTTGCGCGGGAGCGAAACGGGTGGGCTTGCCGTCGTTGAACCACCGCGCCGCGGCTTCGGATCGCGCCTGATCGAGCGCAATCTCGCCCGCGATCCAACGGGGCATGTTGAAATTACATTTGGAGAGAGCGGTGCGATCTGCACAATCAATGCGCGTATCGACCGCACATTGCGTCAATCAAACTGGATTCCATGCCGCTGCCATAATCCATGCGACCGCCAAGAGACTTGCCCCGCGTCCGCCTGTTCAGCCCCGGTCTTGCTCGGCGATGGTTGATGACGTTAGGACTGGAAATAATAAACGCAGGAGCGCCTCATATGTAAATATCCATGATTTTCTCGCAGGCCTGCTACACAATCTTCACGGCCATTACTGACACCCTGGATGTACCTATGAGCTGGCGTTTGTATCAGGGGCTAATTCTTGGCGCCAGGTTTGCCGTTTGTCACGATCTAGCCCTTGGTGGTCGGAGCTGCTGCGATGGTTTTCGGCTTCTTGGCTTCACGGTTTCCGCGGGGTCGATCGGTGCTCATCTGAACCTTTCTGCTCAAACATCAGGTGTTTCGAGGTTTCACCCATCAAGTTCGTCCGACTCCGACAGTCGCGTGAAGTCGGACAAGACGGCAGCCACCATGCTTTGCAGGCGAGGATCGTCGCAGGAGAGCGCAGCGGCGAACCGTTCCAGCAGGTACCGCGCCTTGTCGGCCGCCTCGGGCCAAGTCGCGGCCTCTGCCGCGAACAGATTGGCTTCCAGATCGTGCTGGCGCGCGACCAGGCCGGCATGCTGCGCTTTCACGGCAGCCCGTCTGCGGCGGTTATTCGTTGCCTTCTGGGCGGCCATCCCCCGCCGTTCGTCGAGCTCGATGGGGCGGTCCGTCATCTAGCCAACCTTCCGTTCCCAAATCCTTGAGCCGCAAGCCCTGCAAAGCAGAGTGCAAATCCTTACGATCTCTCGTCGCCACGGCGTATGGGGCTCACGGCTCGGCGGAGGCCAAAGCTGCCGGCGCGGGCAATGCAGAGACCTGCTTCCTGCTGTGGCGTGTGCCGATACCCCCGACCAGGAGTTCGATCTGCGCCGTGGACGCGCGGATTTGAGCGATTGCACCTCGCAGGGCCTCGATGTCGATGTGTCCAGGCTCATCGGCACTCCACCAACGGCCGTTGTCGATGGCTTGGAGCAGGCGGCCGAGCCGCCTGTGTTCTTGGGTAAGCTGCTCGATGATGTCTTTGCCGGACCCCATCGTCATTTTCCTGAATGAAATGAGAGTGAGATATGATTCCAAAGGAATAGCGTTCGGTTGTAAGAGTTTTTAGCTATCATGTATGACCGCTCATAATCACGTCGCCTTCCCTGCGAGCGGGCCTGCTTCATGCGGCCAGCGACCCGCTCGATACGCCGCTCCTCGTGTGCAATCTTCGATACGCTCTCGCGGACGCGATCACAGAAGATGCTTCTATTGCTCCCTGTCGTCGCTGATATCTCGCCGTCGAGACGCTTCGAGATGCGCTCATGCAGGTCAGCCCAGGCGTTCAGGCGCTTTAAAAGCTTGACGTGATCACGATCTTCGACGGCCTGTGCCATGCCCCAGCCAAGGAATCGCAGCCGCAGCCCGGCAAAAGCCACATGCAGGGTCGAGAGACCGTGAGTTCGCGGTGACTGTCGTTGAGAAGGAAGGTCGGTGGGCATCGCGCCCTCCGTTCGATCCTGGCCCATCGCCAGGATGCAGCCATGG
Source organism: Methylobacterium nonmethylotrophicum (assembly GCF_004745635.1). GTDB lineage: Bacteria > Pseudomonadota > Alphaproteobacteria > Rhizobiales > Beijerinckiaceae > Methylobacterium > Methylobacterium nonmethylotrophicum. The sequence goes on from NZ_SRLB01000082.1 coordinate 2,106, forward strand.
ATATGGTCTCTGGCTGGAATATTGCAACCTGCAAAAAATATGAAGTCCCGCACATCACGCCATTCATTTGTGCGCGATGGGTATCTTTATTATCGCGTTTCGCCCTTTTATGCGCTGCGCCCGAAATAAACGGACGAGATTTGGTCGGTCCCATCGGAGAAAATACGCATTCGTGTTTGACACGTGGCCTTGGAAGGCGCAGCGCCAGACCTCACCTCTGGGTATGGCGCATGCAACGCGAGTGGAAGACGTGGTCGCAGATCGCGACCTTGATCATGAAGCGGATCCGGCAGCAGCCCGGAGGTCACAGCCTCCTCTGGCTCGAATTCGACGAGTTTGATGACGAAGCTAGTCACGGAACATTCACCCTGGAAACTGACGGCATGTCCGACGACGAACGTGAACGGCTCGCAGGATGTATCGTAGAGATGCTATTGAAACTAAGAATGAAATATAAGATTTCCTCTATAGCCATACATTGAATTGTATTTATAAATTTGTACACTGACGGCCGACAAGATACCCCTTGTCGTGTCGTATCGCGATCATGCGTCTCCTATGTAGCTTGAGTAGGACGTGAGACGACAATGCTCGTGTCACGTGTTGCGGAGGTTGTCATGGACCGCCGCGATGATGTCGGCAACGCTGAGAGCCAGGTAGGCTAGCACGTCGTCCGCAGGGCGCCCGCTCTCCGGTATCCAGCGGACGACGAGGGAGCGCACGGTCGGAGCGGTCGCGACGGCGGCTTCGGCGAGCTCGCTCCCGAGACCGCCGACGTCGTTGTCCTCGGCGGTCGGCGGCACGCAGCCCACCTGCGCCAGGGTCGGCACCGGGCCCATCTCGATCGGTAGTCATTTTGATGCAGTCGGAGCGGCCTATCCCGAGCACGTCGGCCACCACTTGGACCGGGAAGCGTCCGAGAGCCGGTGACGGCAACGGCCATACGGCTTTTTCTTCGTACGATTGCCAGGCATCTCTGTGCACCTCGAATTCCAGCGTCTTGCGCCCGAGCAGATGCTCGGGATCACGCACGCGCAGCCCCAGTTCGCGCCCACGCTGGCAGCGACGTCAGCGTCATTGGCCCGTACCGCCGATTGCCCGTATTAGGCCTGCGACGCCTCTCTCCGGGTACAAGGCTTGGCGGGGGGCCATGCGGGTGGGAGACCGCCGAGATGATGATGCCCGGCTGCATCATCTGTCCGACCAGCCGCACCTTCTCCTAGGGCCTGTTGTCACTTGAACCACAGTAGTGTGGAGGCAAGGCAAAGGACGCCCATGAAGCTGACGGCGGTCTTTT
>NZ_SRLB01000083.1 GCF_004745635.1 Methylobacterium nonmethylotrophicum
CATGCCCCGTCTCCCGCTCCCGTCGTCAGGAGCAGGGAATCACGCCCTCGCCGCGCGTGCAATTTGCAAGGAAACCCACTGACCCACGCCAAGCCCTTGCACGCGCGAAGACGTGTGCATAACCAATCCGCGCGATCTTCCAACGATTTAGCCGTTCTTCACGGCCGACACCGACGACGAGCCGGTGCTGCAGGACGGTCTGTCGTGGCTCGAGGCCAAAACCCGGCTCTATCGGGCGCATGCAGCCTGCCGGGCGGTGCTGGTGATCGAGCAGCGCCGCATCGAGATCGCCGTCTGGGAGCGGGAGCCGGAGGGCTGGGTGGCAAGGCGGCTTGCCGATCCAGACGCGACGCTGGACCTGCCGGAATTCGGTCTCCTCTGCCCGGTCGGGGCGCTCTATGCCGGCACGCATCTGCGGCCGCGCCGGCGCGCGTGAGCGCTCAGCTCCCGCCCACCGGAAACGTCCGGGTGAACACCTTCCCCTCGGTGTCCTTGGCCGCCACCGTCACCGGCTCGGTGGTCCCGGCGAAGGTGAACCGGAAGGTCGGGTCCTCGCTGATCGAGATGCCGCCGGTCATCGAGAAGAGCGGCGTGTCGCCCTGGCGCACGCTCAAGGATTCGACGAACCAGGCCGGCGTGTAGAGCCGGGTCAGCTGGTCCATTTGCAGGCCGGAATAGTTCGGGTGGCGGACCTGGACCTGCGCCTCGCCGCGATCCGCGAAGGCGCGGAAGCGCATCTCGCCGAGATGGGCCTTGGCCTCGGCCGGGTCCTTGACCGCCGGTGCCGAGCAGCCGCCTGCCGCCTTGACGTAGGTCTTGGTCATGTAGAGCGCGCCGTCCTCGGTCTCGGCGATGGCGCGCAGGTAGGAATAAGAGTTCACCCGGATGCGGGTGGACAGGTCGAAGCGGCGCTGGCCCTGCGCGAACCGGAACGTGCCGACGACCGGCGCGGGGTTCTCGTCGACCACCAGGGTCAGGCTCTTCACCCGGCGGGCATCGCCCTCCGGCAGGGCGACCCGCAGCGTCACCGGCACGATGGCGGCGTCCTCGGCGCGCTTCGGGGCCTCCAGGCTCACCAGCCCGGCCCCGTCGCGGATCGGGCGGTCGCCCAGGACGGTGGGGCGCAGCTCGGTCCAGGTCGTCTCGGACCGCTCGTCCTGCGCCGCGGCCGGCCCGGCAAGGACCAGCAAGACCGTCAGGGCCGACAGCGCTCTCATGGCAGCACTCTCATGGCGTTCTCCCAGGTGCGGGCCCCGCCGGGCCTCTTCCCTCTCCGGCCAATGTAGAGGATCGGGCGATCCTGTACCAGGGTAAGTCCCTGAACCGGCGCGGTTTCGGGCCGGCTCTCGCCGGATGGTGATCGGCGCGGCGCCGTTGCGCGCCGGCGCCCCTCGGCCTATCCCGGGATGGTCGCCCTCCCGAGGATCGCCGCCCCGTGACCGCGCCCTCTGCGCCTTCGCCATCACCGTCTTCTCTTGCCGCCCTGCTGCCGGATCTCGGCCGCCGCACCCTGGTGATGGGCATCCTGAACGTCACCCCGGATTCGTTCTCGGATGGCGGCCGCTTCCAGGACCTCGACGCCGCGCGGGACCAGGCCGCCCGCCTGGTGGAGGACGGCGCGGCCCTCCTCGACATCGGCGGCGAATCGACGAGGCCCGGCCACACCCCGGTGCCGGCCGAGGAGGAGCAGGTCCGGGTGCTGCCGGCAATCCGGCTGCTTGCCCCCGCCCTCCCCGTCCCGATCTCGATCGACACCTACAAGGCCTCGACCGCCGACGTGGCCTTGAGGGCGGGCGCGCGCATCGTCAACGACGTCTGGGGCCTGCAGCGGGAGCCGGAGATCGCGGTCGTGGCGGCCCATCACGGCGCCCCGGTGGTGGTGATGCACAACCGCGAGTCCATCGATCCCGGCCTCGACATCGTCGACGAGATGAAGGCCTTCTTCGAGCGCTCGCTCGCCATCGCCCGCCGGGCCGGCATCCCCGACCGCGACATCGTCCTCGATCCCGGGATCGGCTTCGGCAAGAGCTGGGAGCAGCATCTCGAGGCCTTGCGGCGCCTCCCCGAGATCAAGGCGCTCGGCTTCCCCGTCCTCGTCGGCGTGTCGCGCAAGTCGGTGCTCGGGCGCATCCACAACGCCGCGACGGCGCCGGCCGACCGGCTGTTCGGGTCGATCGCCGCCCACGTCACGGCCGCGTCGCTGGGCGCCGACATCGTCCGGGTCCACGACGTGCGCCCGCATGTCGAGGCCTGCCAGGTGGTCGACGCGATCACGCGCCCCGACACCCGGGCCGGGGGCTGACCGAAGTGGATCGCACCTTGGACCGCATCCTCATCCACCGCCTCGCGGTCTTCGCCCGCCACGGCGTGCTGCCGGAGGAGGAGGTGCTCGGCCAGCGCTTCTACCTCTCGCTCGAGGCCCGCCTCGATCTCGGCGAGGCCGGCCGCAGCGACGCCATTGCCGCCACGGTGAGCTACGCCGACCTCGCCGGCCTCGCCCACCGCATCGCCACCGAGCGCCGCTTCCGGCTGATCGAGGCCCTGGCCGAGACGATCGCCCAGGAGGCCCTGGCGGCGTTCCCGATGCTCCGGAGCCTCACCGTGCGGGTCGACAAGCCCGGCGCCCCGATCCCGCTGGTGCTCGACGGCGTCGCGGTCGAGATCACGAGGACGCGGCCGTGACCGAGGCCTATCTCGGGCTCGGCAGCAATCTCGGCGACAAGGCCGCGATGCTCGACGCGGCGGTGGCGGCGCTCGCCGCCACGCCCGGCCTCGCGGTGACCGCCCGCTCGCGCAACTACCGCACCCCGCCCTGGGGCGATACCGACCAGGACTGGTTCCTCAACGCGGCGCTCGGCATCGAGACGCTGCTCTCGCCCCATGCCCTGCTCGAGGCCTGCCTGTCCGCCGAGACGCGCCTCGGCCGGGTGCGGGAGCGCCGCTGGGGGCCGCGGGTGATCGACATCGACGTGCTGCACTATGCCGGTGCCACGGTCAGCGACGCGCGCCTGGTGCTGCCCCACCGCTTCCTGCGCGAGCGCGCCTTCGTGCTGGTGCCGCTTGCCGAGATCGCCCCGGACCTTGTGATCGGGGGTGAGACGGTGGCGGAAGCGCTGGCGCGGCTCGATCGCAGCGGCATCGAGGCAGTGGACGGTTCGTCCTGACGCTGCTTCGGCCATCGTTCCAAGCCGAACCGTGCGATCCAGATGCCCTCCACGGTCGTCCCGGGTTCTCGCCGCCGGCGAGCCCCGGGATGACCCTGTCGTCCGTGAAGAAATCGCTCAGGCGGCTTGGCTGCTTGGCGGGTCGGATCTGACCATGCGGAGTGCGGCGGCGAGCAGGAGAGACAGCAAAAGCCTGA
>NZ_SRLB01000084.1 GCF_004745635.1 Methylobacterium nonmethylotrophicum
TCTCCAGTCTCACCGATCGTGCGCCGGAAAACGCCCTCGATTGCGCCTCCGCCACAGTTCGATTGCGCGCCGCTACAGCTAACGACCCGGCCGACCACTGTTGCCGGCTGCCTAGCGTTCACCGCCTACCTGTCCAAGGCGATGCGCCAGAGCAGCCCGGACACCGACCCGGAGGCGTTGGCGGCGCCCGATGCCCTGTGCGATGCCGCCCTGGCCGTCTCGCAGACAGACAGGGGGGCGTCGAAGTCGCACAACGCCGTGGCGGTGCGGGTTGATACCTACGACCGCGAGACCGGCCTTGTGACCTACGCCGATGCCGCCGGCACGCTGTTCACGAAGCCTGCGGCCGAGTGGATCGCCTTCATGGCGACGCGCCTGCATCACATCGCCCGTGCCGAGTGCACCCGTCAGTTCAATGCAGCATGCAATGATCTCGACGAAGCAGCTTGCGCCGACCTTGAAGCCCGGGTCACGCGCGAGCTGCGGATTGACGCGCTGCAGGCCCTCGCTCACCGCTCCGATCAGGTTTTTGCCGAGGCGCAGGCCGAGCGGTATGGCCGCGACCCTGCCGCGCTGTCTGCCGAGAAGGTCGACCTGACGGCACTCGACGTGCTGCAGCTCACTCACCTCCACGAAGCCTACCAGGCTGCCCGGCATCTCTGGGAGGGCGTGGGCGCACGGCCCTACAGCATCGCGTGGAGAGACCCGCGCGGCTGGCTTCACCTGACCAAGGCAGGCAAGATCGCAGACTTCGAGGAGCAGCGCGCCGGCCTCATCGTGGATCGGATCGTCGGCGAGATGGCGAGCCGGACCCCTCGCAACGTGAAGGAGCGTGACCGTTCGTTGGTCCTGCGGCTACGCCACGAACTCGACTGCGAAGACCGCATCCGGAGCGACGCGCTGATGCGCGAGATCACTCAGGCTTGGGAAGCCTGAGCCGTGGCCGACACTCTCACCTTCCGCCCCCGGCCTCGCCCCGCGCCCGCCGTCACCTTCCGCGAGCAGATCGAGGTTGCGGCGCAAGCCGCCCTCGACACCGCCGACAAGCTGATTGCCATCCTCAACGAGATGGACGGCGATCCGGACCTCGAGGACGGCGCCGACGACGAGCCGTCCCTCGGCGCCCCCGAGGGCCACGACTCGCAAGTGATCTGGCTTCGCGGTGGCGACCGCGACCTCGAACTCATCACCCAGGAGAAGCGCCCGTGAAGCTCGCCGCTACCGCCCGCCTGTCTCTCGCCCTCGGTCAGCCCCGCAGCGTCGCCTTCGGCCTGATGCGGCTCCGGGCCATGCAGCGCCGGATCTTGGCAGAGGCGGGCCACGAGGCCGGGAAAGGCAACGTGCTCACCGCTACTGGCCTTCTCGTCCTCTGGCTTCTGGCGGGAGGAATTTGAGATCGGCAGCCATCACCTCGGTCACCCTGATCCGCGCCCTTGATGGACCTTCGCACGAAAGGTCCAGTCACGGCATTCGACGCGTTACCAAATGCCGTTACCATTTTTTAAATCGCATCTTATCAATGCAACGGCGGATAATATGGCCATGAGCCATTTGTTGCAAATTTTCCATTCGTACTCTGTTGATTTATAATGCCTTTAATAAGATATTGCGTATATGATGGAGTAATAACATAACCACCTGTAACAATATCAAGTTCTGCGTCTTCGATTGCATCTCTGTTTTCTAATTTATTATCAATTATATCGAGCTTGTATATGTCGCTTTTATGAGTGTTCATTGCTACCTCCTGCAGATGCGCGCTTTTGCGCCTGCAATGCTTACCTCATTCTTATTAAAACTATTGTGCGCAGTGGCACATCATGCTCAAAAGAGGGTCGTAAAAACCCCATAAAAGGCATTTGATCTCGTAATAAATATGTAGAAGTATTTTATATATAAGTTTATTGCTTTCGGGAATGTTCTTCGCCCCTACGGGAGCTGGTGTCTTCCATAATAGAGAGCTTGGGCGCGGGCGGATGCTCCAACTGCTTAGCGCGCACCCGCTGTTCCTCACGCGTGGGTGAGGTATGTAGTAGACCACAGCGCAAGTACACCTCATAGACCTTCCCATCGCGAATGACGGTAGATGGTCCGGCTCCGCAGGCTATAGCCGACTTCGAAATCGCCAATGCTGCAACTAGCATCGACATGATAAAGCCGACAATCCGAAGCATGAATTTTCTCCCGCGCCCAAGCTGCCTTGCTTCGTGTCAAACCATCATTCTACTTAGAAAATAGGGGATTTTATATTTGGAGAACTCATTGATTTGCTAGTTTTATCTAATCTAGCAACTAATAGATCGTGCACAAGCATAGCGTGCGGATCGTATTCTGGGCCAGGTATGACACCGCCAGAGATATTTGCCAGCTGCTCGTCTTCCAACAGAAATGTCGATTTGAGACTAGGATTTATCAGAGTAGAAGGGTCAGTACGCCTTAGAAATTTGCCGATCATTTCAATCATAGTCGCCTCCTCGGATGACCTAACTAACATAGGCCGCAACCCAAGTATGACCATTTTAGGGGGATTTTCGGTGTGCGCTCGCACGTTACATGTAAATATTAGCTGAAGCGTGGGTTGCGATAGCCATTATAGCTTGCGGGACACGTTTGTAATATGCAGCGCGACGGCACGCTTGCAGATCTACTGGAAGATGAGTGACGGGTCAATAATGCAGCGATATGACTATAATCTTGCACGTCTGTCGCTTATTTCTACAACGCTGATCTTCGTTGTTAACTCACCCCACCGCCACCGCCGCCGCCTGAACGAGAGCGAGTTGTTTCCTCGACGATTTTCGCAGGTGATATTCTGAAATACATCCCTGCTGATTGAGACCCTACCTGGATGCTGAGGCCGCCAGTCGCACCATGCAAATCGATGTCAGATAGTTCATCATCCGGCGATTTTTTGGGTGCCGCTGAGGTTTTGAAGCCCTCACGGTCATCAGCGCTCTTGAAGCAACCCATGGCATCCTCCTCCGAATGCGATCAAGCGCGCATATAACACGCGTCGGAGGAGGAAGGCGTGCGATAAAGCACTGTATCAAGAGCGGGGGTCAGAGTTTCTCTCTAAACGCCCTCGTCCGCAATCCGCCTGATCGAGGCGCGTGGCGCGAGAGGTACGTGATGATCGCGCTTGATCCGGGCGGGTTGATTTCCCGCGCTCGCGCCGCCGCCAGTGGTCAGCCCCCAGCGGAGTGGTCCGGCCTGAAGTATGGCTTTGAGCCGACGGAGGACGGACGTGATGGGAACGAAG
>NZ_SRLB01000085.1 GCF_004745635.1 Methylobacterium nonmethylotrophicum
TTCCCGTCGCGAACAAAGCGTGAAAGCAGGGCGGGGCAGTCCCTTCTGCGGCCTGAACCCGAGTTTGCGACAGGCCCCCTACGTGCTTCCTTCCAATGGTCTGACTGCCGTAACGGTTGCCTCGCTCGCGGCACGGTGAGCCTTTGTGCGGCAGATAGCTGCCTCAATTCGCGCCATGTCTAGCGATAAGTGCGGCCGATAACCCTCCCACCGGCGGCAACCTGAAACGCACCGCTACCATGGACGCCTCTCCAACCATCACTCAGTTGCCGCCGTCGCGCCGTGCTACAGCCGACCCTTGTTATGCCGGTTTGGCGTGCTGGGCACAGACCGAAGCTGCCGATTGGCAGTGCGAGTGGCCTCGATGTCGGCGCGCGAAGCATAGAGCCGCCTGACGGCAGACGTACCCTGACGTCGGCGGCCCTGGACAAGCGCCTCGTGCCGCGCTTGCGCGCGTAGCGAGTTCAGCCGACGCGACGCCGGTGTTGGGGCCGGCGCACTCGACCCGGTGCTTGCCGACGCCAGAGAAAATCATCTCGCTTCGCCTGCCGGTCGACAGCGGGTTGGCCCTGGCCTAGGCAAGTGAACCCTCTAAAAGTCATGTGGTGCATCCCTGAGAGTCCGTCCGAGAAGTCAGGTTGATCGGGCGAGGCGTCTGACGAGGATCATGACGGCTGCGGCGTAGAGGAAGGCTCTGGCGGAGGCGAGGGTCGCTTCCGGATCCTTCCAGAGGCGTCGGTTGCGGCTGATCCAGGCGAAGAACCGTTCAACGACCCAACGGCGTGGATGCACGGCAAAGCCGACCTGATCCGGCGGCCTGCGCACGATCTCGACGGCGATGATCGTCGCGCTCGCTGGCTTGTCGCCGGCATAGCCGGCGTCGGCGAAGGCCCTGGTGATGAACGGGAAGCTTCGGCGCGACAGGCGCAGCACCGGAACGGCTCCGTCCCGGTCCTGCACGCCCGCAGGTTGCGGATCGATGACGAGCGCACGCCCGTCCATGTCGACCAGCGCTTGGCGCTTGCGGCCTTTGACCTTCTTGCCAGCGTCGTAGCCGCGCGGCCCGCCGCTCTCCATCGTTTTGACGGTCTGGCTGTCGAGCACTGCGGCGGACGGCGAAGCTTCTCGTCCGACACGCTCGCGATCAGCCATGACGAGGTGATGGTTGATCCGGCCGAACAGCCCTGTGTCGCGCCAGCGGCTGAAGTAGCCGAAGGTGGTCGAGCGCGGCGGCAGATCCTTGGGGATCAGCCGCCAGGAGATCCGTAAGCGCTCGGTGACGGAGCAGCTTGTCAGGCGGCCTGCTGTACCCCGCCCATCGGCGTCCAGTTCCAGGGCAGCAGATCGGCCAGGCGCTTGGCCGGGTGATCGGCGATGCGCGTGAGCACGTCGCGCAGGTAGCCCTCAGGATCGAGCCCGTTCATCTTCGCCGTCTCGATCAGCGTGTAGAACGCCGCCGCACGCTCGGCGCCCAGCTCTGATCCGGCAAACAGGTAGTTCTTGCGCCCGACCGCCACGCTGCGCAGGGCCCGCTCGGCCGCGTTGTTGTCGAGGGCGAGACGCCCGTCGTCGAAGGCGCGCATGAGCGCGGGCCAGCGTGCCAGCATGTAGCGCAACGCCTTGGCCAGTTCGGACCGGCCCGGCACCTGGGTCAGGCTCGTCTCGGCCCAGACCTTCAGCGCCTCGGCCAGCGGCTTCGAGCGCACCTGTCGCTCGCGGTGACGGAGGTCGGGCGGCTTGCCGTGCAGGTCGCGCTCGATCCCGTAGAGCGCCCCAATCCGCTCCAGCGCCTCCGCCGCGAGGGCCGAGCTCGTCGCGGCGTGCACGTCGAAGATCTTGCGGCGTACATGCGCCCAGCACGCTGCCTCGGTCAGGGCACCGCCCGGCCGGGCGGCCTCGTACAGCCCGTTGAAGCCGGCATAGCCGTCGGCCACCAGCACGCCGGAGAAGGCCGCCAGGTGGGCGAGCGGGCGCTCGCCTCGACGGTCGGGCGAGGCGAAGAACACGGCCGCCGGCGGGCGCACGCCGCCGTGGGGACGCTCATCCCGCACATAGGTCCACAGCCGTCCGATGCTCGTCTTGCCCGTGCCGGGCGCCAGCACCGGGATCGGCGTATCGTCGCCGTGCAGGACGTCCGAGCCAGTGATCACCTCCCGGCGCAGAAGCTCGGTCAGCGGCTGCAGCGTGGCCGCGGTCGCGCCGAGCCAGCCCGAGAGCGTCGAGGTCGCCAGTTCGACGCCGTCGCGCGCGTAGATCTCGGCCTGGCGATACAGCGGAAGATGGTCGTCGAACTTCGCCACCGCGATGTGGGCCAACAGCCCGGGACCGGCCCGCCCGCGGGGAACCGCGTGGTGGGGAGCGGGCGCCTGGACCACCTGCTCGCAGGCACGGCAGGCGAACGCCTCGCGGATGTGGCGCACGACCTTGAACCGGCCCGGGACGTAGTCGAGGCTCTCGGTGACGTCCTCGCCGATCCGGCGCAAGCTCCCGCCGCAGGCCGGGCAGGCGCAGGGACCGGCGTGAACCACGCTCTCGCGTGGCAGGTGGGCCGGCAGGTCCCGCCGAGCCGGCCTGGACCGCGCGGCCTCCCTCGCCTCGGCGACGACCGGCACGCCGGCCAGACGCTCGGCCTCGTCGACCTCCAGCGCCTCGATGGCCAGCTCGAGCTGCTCAAGGCGCGGGCCGAACTTCTCGGACGAGGTGCCGAACCGCGCCCGCTTCAACCGGGCGAGCTCGCCGCGCAGCTTCTCGATGAGGGTGCTGGCGTGGACCGCCTCGCGCGCCAGGCCGACGATCAGACGCTTGAGGGCGTCGACGTCGTCGGGCAGCGAGGCAGGATCGAGAGCCATGCCAACAGCTTAGCTCTTGCCAGGGGCCACCACCACAGGTCCTGACCACGGACGCGGCCACCTCGGTAGTCTGCCGCCTTCAGCCCGCGATCGTCGGCCGGTCGGTGCGCAAAGGTGCGCGCCAGTCGATCCCCTCCAGCAGCATGGCGAGCTGAGCCGGCGTCAGCGCGGCGGCGGCACCGGCGGTGGACGGCCAGACGAAGCGGCCCTTCTCCAGGCGCTTGGCGAACAGGCACAGACCCTGGCCGTCCCACCACAGCACCTTGATCAGGTGGCCCTGGCGCCCGCGGAACACGAAGGCCTGGCCCGAGAACGGATCGCGCGCCAGATGGTCCTGGACGAGGGCGGCCAGCCCGTC
>NZ_SRLB01000086.1 GCF_004745635.1 Methylobacterium nonmethylotrophicum
GGCGCGATAGGGGCCCGTCCGCAGACAGCGCCAGATCCGAAACTGACTCTCTGCTCCGCTGCTACCCAAGGTCCGAGCAGGGCAATACAGTAGCCACGCAGGCCCTCAGGCTCCGCAGAAGCGGCGCGGCCGGCGCTCCAGCCGCCGACGCGGCCGGGCGCGCCGGCCCGGCCGCCGGGCGCGCCTGGGAAGCCGGCTCCGTCGCCCGAGCCGGTCCGCACCACGTCGGTGTCATAAGAGTTCCCGGCGGGCCAGGGGGCGGCGACCGCGACGGTGCCGGCGAGCGCTACGCAGCTGGCGGCGAGCAGCAGGGAGAAGGTCTTCATCGGATCTGCCTCACGTCGGAGTTCGACCGTCGAGCGTGCGCCGCCCGGCCCGGGAGGGGTCGAGCGGCGCCGGTACCTTCCGCAACGCGGCGACTATGCCTGCGGAAGGGAGTGCGGAGGTCAGTGAACGTTGCCGCCCTGTCCGCCGGCGCCGCCGACGCCGCCGAAGCTGCCGTTGCCGCCAGCCCCGCCGTTGCCGCCCCGGTTGCCGTAGCCCGCCGCCGAGCCGCCGCCGCCGCCCTGGCCGCCCTGGCCGCCATAGGAGCCCATGCCGCCCCGGCCGCCGCCGCCGCCCTGGCCGCCATAGGCGCCCGAGCCGCCGCCCCCACCGCCGCCGCCCGCGCCACCGTAGTACCCGCTGCCGCCGGCTCCGCCGCTGCCGCCCCGCCCGCCGTAGGACCCGGTGCCGCCCCAGCCGCCACCGCCGCCGCCACCGCCGTAGTAGCCGCTGCCACCCCGGCCGCCGTTGCCGCCGCGCCCGCCCTTCATAGCGTCGCCGCCTCCGCCACCAGCGCCGCCGTAGCCGCCGTAGTATCCTCCGCCGCCCATCCCGCCGCTCCCGGCGATCCCGCCGGCGAAGGCCTGGGGAGCGGCTGCCATCATGGCGACAGCCGACACAATCACGAACATCGTCTTCTTCATGACAGCCTCCTGCAACGGCACGCGCAGTGCCGGCGTGATGGTGGATCGGGATGTTGACGGGGCCGCTTGAACGCGCCGGACCCCATGCGCGGATACGCTGTTACGAGCGCTGAATTTTGTCGGAGCCATCCCGGAACTTGCGTGCATCCTCTATTTGGAGGATATCTGCGGATGGTTCATCGTGTTCGTTGGATATAATCTGTTCCTAGCGGGCTGAACGAAGTCTGAATGTTAACCATTCTCTTGGTTCAGCTGTATCGCCAGTCCGTGTGCGGGCCGGGTTACTGGAGACCTCCGAGGAGGCGGGCGTGTGTCTCGCCGCTGACGTGTCGATCCGAAGCCGTCGCCGCGATGACTGTTTGCCTCGGCGATGAGGCGACACTATCGGGCTGGATGATCACCGCCGTGCCGCCGCGCACATGGGCGTGTCGCTCGATCAGAGCCGTGAATGTCACTCGGGACACCGCGCCTCCTAGTGCACTGACACCGACGAACGTGCCACGCACTCCCTTGTCAACCGACTGCGATTGCAAAGGAATTCGACGCGCACAGTGTACCTTTTGAAGGCGTCAGTTCACTAGCGACCGTGGCGCAGGTAGCGGTTAAGAATAAAACTGTGTCAGCTTGACCGTGCAAGGAACCTCTTGCGGCCAAGTCAGCACACTAGATGTGTTGAGTGACACGTCACCTGAAACAGAAACAGGCAATTGTTTCGAGGTATTTACACTAGGGACGAGCCCATGACCGAAGCAGCGCTCTCCGACGAGCTGAGTGTGGACGCTCTTGAGCACGCCGTATGCGGCGACTTACCGAGCCGGTATGTGTTCTGCGTCTCCGGATTTGATGCCCCGAAAAGAGGTTTTTACGCAGGCAGCTGTCCTGGCCCGAACACGAGACTCACTGATGCCAACATCCCAAGCCGAAGCTTCGGTAGCAACCACGACCCTGTCCTCGATGGAGTCATCCGAGGACTCGAAGTGCTGTTCCCACCTGTCTACCAGCTTGCAAGCCGGAACGAGGATCCGGAGCCAGTGCAAGAGGATCGCGATGAGTGAGGCGTTCGTTCAGCGGATCTAGCCGAGCACCACTTGTTACGCTGGGCGGCGCCAAAAACAGCGAGCCCCGCCGACCGGGGGATCAGCGGGGCTGGTGGGCCGATACGCAACGAGGCCCGCGGGCATGATGACAGGAAGGGATTAGCGGTTCCTCAAGTGCCGACGCTCCGGCATGTGCCGCACCGGACAAGCCCTGAAGTTCATACAGTTTCTTCAGGATAGCCGATCGGCGCAGGTGGCCATCTGATTGCGAGCCACGTGCGGGCTTGATCAGCCCCCACGAGGTGGCCCGAGTGGAATGTTAGTGGACCGTGGGCCTTTCCACCACGGGTAGCTTGGCCGGC
>NZ_SRLB01000087.1 GCF_004745635.1 Methylobacterium nonmethylotrophicum
GCCGGCAGGGCGGCCTCGACCGCCTTGACGATCGAGGCTGCGTCGAGACCGGCCTGCGCGTACATCCGCTCCGGCGTGTCGTGGTCCTGGTAGGCGTCCGGCAGCGTCAGGGTGCGCACCCGCACACGCCCCTCGTCCAGCGCGCCCCGCGCCGAGAGCAGGTGCAGCACCATCGCCCCGAACCCGCCCACAGACCCTTCTTCCAGCGTCACCAGGACCTCGTGGCTGCCCGCCAGGTCCAGGATCAGCGCCTCGTCCAGCGGCTTGGCAAACCGCGCATCCGCCACCGTCACCCCGATGCCGCCCGCCTCCAGCCGCTCCGCCGCCTTCAGCGCCTCCGAAAGCCGCGTGCCCAGGCTCAGAAGCGCCACCCGCGCGCCCTCCGGACGGCGGATCACCCGGCCCTTGCCGATCGCCAGCACCTCGCCCTTCTCCGGCAGCTCCACGCCGACGCCCTCGCCCCGCGGGTAGCGGAACGCGATCGGGCCCGTGTCATGGGCATGCGCCGTCGCCACCATGTGCACCAGCTCGGCCTCGTCCGCCGCCGCCATCACCGTCATGTTCGGCAGGCAGCACAGATAGGCGAGATCGAACGCCCCGGCATGCGTGGCGCCGTCCGCCCCCACCAGCCCGGCCCGGTCGAGGGCGAAGCGCACCGGCAGGTTCTGCAACGCCACGTCGTGCACCAGCTGGTCGTAGCCGCGCTGCAGGAACGTCGAGTAGATCGCGCAGAACGGCTTGAACCCTTCCGTCGCCAGACCGCCCGCGAAGGTCACCGCGTGCTGCTCGGCGATGCCGACGTCGAAGGTCCGCTCCGGATGCACCTTCGCGAACAGATCCACGCCCGTGCCCGACGGCATCGCGGCGGTGATCGCCACCACCTTCTCGTCGGCATCCGCCGCCTTGATCAGGCTCTCGCCGAACACCCGCGTGTAGGCCGGGGCATTCGGCTTGGCCTTGGTCTGCTTGCCCGAGATCACGTCGAACTTCACCACCGCGTGGCCGCGGTCGGCCGCGGCCTCGGCGGGCGCGTAGCCCTTGCCCTTCTGGGTGACGACGTGGACCAGCACCGGGCCGTCGGGCGCGTCGCGCACGTTCTTGAGCACGGGCAGCAGGTGGTCGAGGTTGTGCCCGTCGATCGGGCCGACATAGTGGAAGCCGAGCTCCTCGAACATCGTGCCGCCGCCGGCCAGGATGCCGCGGGCATATTCCTCGGCCCGCGCCGCGGTGTCGTAGAGGGCCTTGGGCAAGAGGCGGCCGAACTGCTTGGCGGTGTCGCGCAAGGAGCGGTAGGTGTCGCCGGAGACGAGGCGAGCGAGGTAGGACGACATGGCGCCGACGGGCGGCGCGATCGACATGTCGTTGTCGTTGAGGATGACGATCAGGCGGGACTTGAGCGCGCCGGCATTGTTCATCGCCTCGTAGGCCATGCCGGCCGAGATCGAGCCGTCGCCGATCACCGCCACGACGTTGCGGCGCGGCGGGGTCTCGCCGCGGGCGCGGGCGGCGGCATCCGCGAGGTCGCGGCCGATGGCCATGCCCAAGCCGGCGGAGATGGAGGTGGAGGAATGCGCCGCGCCGAAGGGATCGTAGGGGCTCTCGGCGCGCTTGGTGAAGCCCGAGAGGCCGCCGCCCTGGCGGAGGGTCCGGATGCGGTCGCGGCGCCCGGTGAGGATCTTGTGGGGATAGGCCTGGTGGCCGACGTCCCAGATCAGGCGGTCGTCGGGGGTGTTGAAGACGTAGTGGAGGGCGACGGTGAGCTCGACGACGCCCAAGCCCGCGCCGAGATGCCCGCCGGTGACGGAGACGGCGTCGATGGTCTCGGTGCGCAGCTCGGCGGCGAGCTGGGCGAGGTCGCTCTCGGGCAGCTGGCGCAGGTCCGCAGGCTCGCGGACGCGGTCGAGGAGGGG
>NZ_SRLB01000088.1 GCF_004745635.1 Methylobacterium nonmethylotrophicum
GGGTTCATCCGCACTTTCGGTGCTGACGGGTGCTTGTCCAGCCAAGCTCTGGGGTCTCGGCTCACGCGGCATGCAGTACTCGCTGGCGGAGCAGGTCGAACTTAGCACGACCATACATGCTGCGTTTGATCAGTTTGAGGCGGTTGACCTGCCCTTCTACCTGGCCGTTGCTCCAGGGCTCGGCGATCGCCGCGCGCACGGCATCCTCATCCTGCCGAAGCCCGGTGACGAAGCCGCCGAGCTCGGTGGCGGCGGTAGCCTCCAGCCAAGGCGTCAGTCCGGCGGGATCGTCCTGATGCAGGAGATCGGCGAAGGCGCGCACATCGTCGGCGGCCCGCTTGAGGCGCGGAGCCGCCTTGCAGAGTGCCTCGGTGAAGGCGCGATCCTCGGGCGACAGCACGGCTGGATCGCCCGTCAGCCACTGGGTGATGCGGCGTGTCGAGGGGATCCGGGCGGAGGGCGGTCGAGCCGGGGCCCCCGACTGCTGCCGTGCGGCCCAGCGCCGGACGATGTCGTAGCCGCCCGTGAAGCCCTGCGCGCACAACTCGCGATGGAGAACGGTGGCGCTGCGCTGACCGTCCTGCCAGCGCGCCTCGACGAAGCAGATGTAACGGTCGAGCCGGCTCGGGCCTGGGGCACGACGGTAGGGCACGAACTGGCCAGCCCGGATCCAGCGACGCACGGCGTTGCGCGATGCCCCGAGACGGCGGGCGATCTCCTTGGTCGGTTGACCTTCGCCGTGGAGCCGCAGGGCTGCCTCGCAGCGGTCGCGTCGCCGGCTGCTCGTCTCCGGGACGGGCTCGGTCTTTGCCGGATCAGGAGGGAGAGAAGGCTCGGGCATGGAGTGGCTCGCCACGGCCCTGATCTCGGACTGGTGACGCTCGACGATGCTGCGTAGTGCCTCGGAGGCATTGACGAGCAGATGCCAGCGATCTGCAACCTGCATCGCCGCCGGAGCGCCTGTGCGCGCAGCCTCGGCGTAGGGCCCGGCGCGGTCGCGGCTGACGACGGCGACGCTCGGATGGGCGGCAAGCCAGTCCCGCACCGGTGCCGCGGAGCGACCGGGCAGCAGGTCGATGACGCGCCGCCGTTCCAGATCGCAGACGATGGTGCCGTAGGACCGACCGCGCCGCCACGCCCAATCATCGATACCGACCACGCGCGGCGCCGGCGAAGAGGCGATGGCGCGTCGACGGATCAGGCGCAGAACCGTGTCGCCGCTGACCGGCATCGCCAGTCGTCGTGACAAGCGAGCACCGGGCTCGCCGCCGAGCACCATGCCGATGTCGGTCTGCGCCTCAGCCAATCGTTCGCTTCGACGCGCTTTGCGTGAACCCAGCCCCGCTGCGGGTTCGGCGAAGATCCGCCCCGGGCAGTGGCTGCAGCGAAAGCGGCGCACGCGCAGGTGCCACCTCACGGCTCGATCGTGCCAGGGCAGGTCCTTGAGGGTTCGCCAGTACGTGCTGTGCACCCGCGTCGAGGATTGTCCGCAGCTCGGACAGGTCGCCTGGTGTGCGATGGTGTGGGCGGTGATCAGCAACCCGGCCGGGTTCAGCGTCAGATCATCGACGTGAAGGCCGTCCGGAACCGACGGCATCGACCGGTTCGAGATCGGCATCGTGCTGCCCTACGGCTGCCATGCGCGTCAACGCCCGATCCCATCCATCAGCACCGAAAGTGCGGATGAACCC
>NZ_SRLB01000089.1 GCF_004745635.1 Methylobacterium nonmethylotrophicum
TCCCGAACCTTGGCGAGATCCGTGGTCGGCACCGCGAGCTCTACCCAGACTGTGGAGAGGTCGGCGACTGTGTAGAGATCGGCTGGGTCACCTTGGCCACCTACCGTCGTGCCAATATCAACTTTGCGCTCGACGACGCGTCCGGTGATCGGCGAGCGCAGCTCGTACCGGCGCAGGCTCGATTGGTTCGGGGTGGCCTCGTCCTTCTTGGCCGCTGCTGCGACCTCATCCGCATTGAGGCCGAGCGCCGAGAGTTTCTGGCGAGCAAGGTTGACCCGCAACTGCGTCTCGGAATAGGTCGCGCGGGCCTGCAGGAACGTGGCCTCGGCGGAGATTCGCTTGTCCCAGAGCGCCTGCTGCCGGTCGTAGTTGGTCTTCTGCAGCTCGGTGTTGACCAAAGCAGTGAGGTACTCGCTCTTGGCGTCAGCGACCTCGCGGCTGTCGAGGACGGCGACGACCTCACCCTTCTTCACAGGGTCGCCCAGGCGCTTGAGCATCTCGGACACGGTGCCGACGACCCGCGCCGGCACCCGGGCGATCCGGTCGGTGTCCGGCGTGATCGTGCCGGGCGCCATCAGGTGCCGTGAGAGCGTGCCGCCCCGGACAGACGCGACTGCAATCTCCTGGTTGGAGATCTGCTCCGCCGACATTTTGATCTGCCCTTCGGTGGTGTGATCCTCCGCCTTCTTCCCATCAGGCTTCTCGGCCTCCGCCTGAGGGAGCGCAAACTGAGTCTCTGGTGCGTTTTCGGTCTTCATCAGGCCGGTCGCCGCCAAGGCCCCCTGGATGACCTGAGACACGCGCGGTACGGCGCCACCGATCGCGACGCCGACCGCTAGAACAATCAGAATAAGAAACCCACGCATGGCGCTGACCTCGACCGGACCTTGGAGTGCTGGCTGCGCAGAGGCGCAACCGATCGCTCCCATTGCCCACATGACCCCTGCACTCAGCACCCGGAGAAGGCGCGAGCGACGAAAATCCCATTTCAGCTATGAGATGGGGTCAAGCCCGGGGCGGTCTACGCATCGGAGAGACGGAATAAGGAGCGAGCGGTTCGGCCTGGATGGGATAGACGACTCTATCAGCCGTTCGAACCGGCTCGAACGTGGCCGGCTCAGTCCGCATCACTTGATGACAGCTGCAGTGGGCGTGGCGTAGAGCGCCCGCATTTACCGGGTCGCTCGACCCAGTCCGGTCCGGAGCCGGATATGTTGAGAACGTTACCAGACTGTCGCTCTGGACGGACCCTGTTGCTGTGGGACATTCTAAAGCGGCGACAGACAATGCCATGGCGAGAGAAACCAAGCACAAGGCGATGGCGCGCGAAAGATGCGCCAATCCGCCCCTTGCTCGGTTCCGTATGCCAATCATCGCAGCCCGATCTATGATCGGGTATCGGGTAGCACAAGATACGCCTGCCAGGAAGGGTCAGTTTTTTTTCCAAGGTTGTGTCCCTTGGAGTGGTGTAGCTGAACGAGAGCGGGAGATCCCGCCTGCGCGCCCTCAATAGCGCTGTAGCAGGCGGGCTCTCCCGCGGGGGTGGCCATCGGCGGTGACGGGTTAGGATCGGGTTGCTGACACCAACCCCGAACCCGGGAGACCCCCGATGACTGAACCGCTCCGGGTTTTTCGGAGGCTGGTTGGCTTGGTTCAGGCGGCTAAGGCTTGGTCGCCGACGTGGGTATGA
>NZ_SRLB01000009.1 GCF_004745635.1 Methylobacterium nonmethylotrophicum
GCAACGACACCCTGTCCGGCGGCGACGGCAACGACACCCTGGTCGGCGGCGCCGGCGCCGACGTCCTCGACGGCGGGGCCGGGACCGACACCGCGTCCTACCAGGATGCGGGCGCCTCGGTGGTGGCGAACCTGTCGAGCCCGGGCGGCAACACCGGCTTTGCGGCCGGCGACACCTACACCTCGGTCGAGATCCTGATCGGAGCCGACGTCGCCGGCGCCGGCGACACGCTCACCGGCGACGCGAATGGCAACGTCCTGTCCGGCCTGGCGGGCGACGACCAGCTCCTCGGCCAAGCCGGCAAGGACACCCTCTCGGGCGGGGAGGGCAGCGACAACCTCTGGGGCGGCCTGGACGGCGATGGGCTCGATGGCGGCGCCGGCTACGATCTCGCCCGCTACGACTACGCCGCGAGCGGGGTCACGGCGGTGCTGTACAACTCCGGCTTCAACACCGGCGAGGCGGCGGGCGACACCTACGCCAACATCGAGGGTCTGGTCGGCTCGGGCTACGCCGACAACCTGCAGGGCGACGGCGGGGCCAACCAGCTCTACGGCCAGGCCGGCGACGACCAGCTCTTCGGCCTGGCAGGCGCCGACAGCCTCTCGGGCGGGGACGGCAGCGACAACCTGTGGGGCGGCGAGGGGGCCGACAGCCTCGACGGCGGGACCGGCTTCGACCTGGCGCGCTACGACTACGCCGCGAGCGCGGTCACGGCGGTGCTGTACAACGCGGCCTTCAACACCGGTGAGGCGGCGGGCGACGGCTACGTCGGCATCGAGGGGCTGGTCGGCTCGGGCTACGGCGACAACCTCCAGGGTGACGCTGGGGTCAACCAGCTCTTCGGCCAGGCCGGCGACGACCTGCTCTTCGGTCTGGCCGGCAAGGACAGCCTCTCGGGCGGGGACGGCGGCGACAGCCTGTGGGGCGGCCTGGACGGCGACGGGCTCGATGGCGGCGCCGGCTTCGATTTCGCCCGCTACGACGACGCCGCGAGCGCGGTCACGGCGGTGCTGTACGATGCCATCTTCAACACCGGGGAGGCGGCGGGCGACACCTACACCGCCATCGAGGGCCTGGTCGGCTCGGGCTTCGGCGACAACCTCCAGGGTGATGCCGGCGCCAACCAGATCTACGGCCTGAGCGGCGACGACCTGCTCTTCGGCCTGGCGGGCAAGGACAGCCTCTCGGGCGGGGACGGCGGCGACAGCCTCTGGGGCGGCCTGGACGGCGATGGGCTCGACGGCGGGGCCGGCTTCGACTTCGCCCGCTACGACTACGCCGCGAGCGGGGTCACGGCGGTGCTGTACAATGCCGGCTTCAACACCGGCGAGGCGGCGGGCGACACCTACGCCAACATCGAGGGTCTGGTCGGCTCAGGCTTCGCCGACAACCTCCAGGGCGACGGTGGGGTCAACCAGCTCTACGGCCAGGCCGGCGACGACCAGCTCTTCGGCCTGGCGGGCAGCGACAGCCTCTCGGGCGGGGACGGCAGCGACAACCTGTGGGGCGGCGAGGGCGGCGACAGCCTCGACGGTGGGGCCGGCTTCGACCTGGCGCGCTACGACTACGCCGCGAGCGCGGTCACGGCGGTGCTGTACAACGCAGCCTTCAACACCGGTGAGGCGGCGGGCGACGGCTACACCGCCATCGAGGGGCTGGTCGGCTCGGGCTTCGCCGACAACCTCCAGGGTGACGGCGGGGTCAACCAGCTCTTCGGCCAGGCCGGCGACGACCTGCTCTTCGGTCTGGCCGGCAAGGACAGCCTCTCGGGCGGCGACGGCAACGACAGCCTCTGGGGTGGCCTGGACGGCGATGGGCTCGATGGCGGCGCCGGCTTCGACTTCGCCCGCTACGACGACGCCGCGAGCGGGGTCACGGCGGTGCTGTCCAACGCCACCCTCAACACCGGTGAGGCGGCGGGCGACACCTACACCAGCATCGAGGGGCTGGTCGGCTCGGGCTTCGGCGACAACCTCCAGGGTGACGCCGGCGCCAACCAGATCTACGGCCTGAGCGGCGACGACAACCTCTGGGGTGGCGAGGGGGCCGACAGCCTCGACGGTGGCGCCGGCTTCGACCTGGCGCGCTACGACTACGCGGCGAGCGCGGTCACGGCGGTGCTGTACAACGCGGCCTTCAACACCGGTGAGGCGGCGGGCGACAGCTACGCCAACATCGAGGGTCTGGTCGGGTCGGCCTTCGGCGACAACCTCCAGGGTGACGCTGGGGTCAACCAGCTCTTCGGCCAGGCCGGCGACGACCAGCTCTTCGGCCTGGCGGGCGCCGACAGCCTCTCGGGCGGGGACGGCAGCGACAACCTGTGGGGTGGCGAAGGCGGCGACAGCCTCGACGGCGGCGCCGGCTTCGATCTCGCCCGCTACGACTACGCCACGAGCGCGGTCACGGCGGTGCTGTACAATCCCGGCTTCAACACCGGGGAGGCGGCGGGCGACAGCTACGCCAACATCGAGGGTCTGGTCGGGTCGGCCTTCGACGACAACCTCCAGGGCGACGGCGGCGCCAACCAGCTCTACGGCCAGGCCGGCAACGACTTCCTGTATGGCGGCCAGGGGGCCGACACCCTCGTGGGCGGAGCCGGGTCGGACACCTTCGCGTTCCAGGCCGGCGACTTCCAGGCCGGGGTGTTCGATCGTGTGAGCGACTTCCACGAGGCGGCGGGCGATACCGATGCCCTGACCTTCCTGGGGATGTCGCCGGCGAGCCTGCAGGTGACGCAGCAGGGCAGCGACGTCCTGGTCAGCACGACGCAGCTGGGCGGCACTGGCGGCGTGATCGTCCAGAACTTCACCGTGGCCCAGATCCAGGATCAGCTCGTCTTCTCGTGACGCTGTAGAGATCCATGAACGATGCGGTCCGGCATGTCGTCGGACCGCACGCGCGATCATCGGCAACCGGCGGCCGCATTCCAGGTCCGAGACGATCAGTCGTGGTCGCGGAGGGCTGGCGAGCACCGGATTGCCATTCCGGCCTCGCCGAGGTTCGACCACCGCAGGGGAGCGCAGGATCTTGGGGCGCAGGATCTTGGGGCGCAGGATCTTGGGGCGCAACGCCTTGCGGATGCTGGCCATGTGCGCAGGACGGTCACTCCGCGCCCCTGAATGACATCAGGATGAGCGTCGCTGCCCCGGGGGAGGGCGCGACGCAGTCGCGGGAACGGTGCCCACGGGACGGGTGGCGTGGATGCCCTCAGTACGGCCGACACAGGCCGGCATAGGCATCCCAGTACCGGTAGGGACCGCAGCCGCCGCGGGTCGCGCCGTAATAGCCCGCCGCTGCCGCGACCCCGACGGCCCCGGCCGCCACCCCGTAGCCGTAGCGGCCGTACCCGCCCCGGTAGCCGTAGCGTCCGCGGTAGGCGTACCCACCGCGATAGCCGGCGACGCGTCCGCCATGAATGCCGCCGCCCCGGACGCCGCCGCCTCGGAATCCGCCTCCGCGAAAGCCGCCCCGCGCCTCGGCGGCGGTCGCGAGGAACAGGGCGGCGATGGCGGAAGCAGCGATGATGACGATGACGCGCTTCATGAGACTGTCTCCTTCCTGGGTCGGAGGGACCGATGCTCCGCCCGTCGCGGACGGTCGTGAGCGGTCGTCGGAGGCGACGGTCGCCGTCCACGCAGGCCGTCCTCCCGCAGGGTCCGTCGGAGGGTAGGCTGCGGAAGCCTCGCGCACTTGATCGCACGGGTCACGAAGCCCCGCAGCGCGCGCCGCCAGGCACTCGCGCGAGGTCCAACAGGCGTCCGCGCGAGGTCCAGGTCGACGTCCAAGTCTCGTTCGCTCAAGTCTCGTTCGCTCAAGTCTCGTTCGCTCAACTCCCGGTTGATCAGGCGCTCGTTACGGAATCGGTCATGCTCGGCGATCCGGCCGTGGCGGACGGCGCGCGGCGGTCGCGACGCTCGGCCGGACATCGGCACCGGGGTCACGGTCGCCGCCGACCGACGATCGCTCCGGCGCGGGCGAGGAGCCCGCACGAGCCGGTCCCGATCCGGCGATGCTGTCCCGCGCGATCAAGCGGCGCGGCGCATCCGCTGCGAGAGTGCCGGCAGGTGCCGGGATGCCCGCCGGCCGGGAGGCGCAGCCGCCATCCGTCGCGGACCCGCCCCGGCCGTCGCCGGGATGCGTCCGACCCGATCCGGAGGAAGCAGCGTGGTGCGTTCGACGACGCAGGAGGCGCCGGCCCGCCGCCGGCACGAGAAGTACGAGCGCCTGATCGCCGCCGCGCAGGCGCGGCCCCGCCTCGCGGTCGCGGTCGCGCACCCGTGCGACGAAGCCTCGCTCGGCGCCGCCCTGGAGGCGGCGGATCTCGGGCTGATCGAGCCGATCCTGGTCGGTCCGCGGCCGAGGATCGCCGCCGCGGCCGGCGGCCGGGACCTCGGGGCGCTCCGGATCGTCGAGGCGGCCCACAGCCACGACTCCGCCGCCCGGGCCGTGGCGCTGGTAAATGCCGGGGAGGCCGGCGCCTTGATGAAGGGCAGCCTCCACACCGACGAGCTGATGGGGGCGGTGGTGCGGCGCGAGGGCGGGCTGCGGACCGCGCGCCGCCTCAGCCACTGCTTCGTGATGGACGTGCCCGGCCACGACGATCCGCTCATCATCACCGACGCCGCCATCAACATCGCCCCGACGCTCGAGGAGAAGCGCGACATCGTCCAGAACGCGATCGACCTCGCGCATTCCTTCGGGGTCGAGGTGGTGCGGGTCGCGATCGTCTCGGCCATGGAGACGGTCAACCCGAAGGTCCCCTCGACCGTCGACGCCGCCGCGCTGTGCAAGATGGCCGATCGCGGTCAGATCACCGGTGCGGTCCTCGACGGGCCGCTCGCCCTCGACAATGCCATCGACCTCGGCGCGGCGGCGATCAAGAAGATCCGCTCAGCCGTCGCCGGCCGCGCCAACGTGCTGGTGGTGCCGGATCTCGAGGCCGGCAACATGCTGGCGAAGAGCCTGACCTTCCTCGCCGATGCGGACGCCGCCGGGATCGTGCTCGGCGCCAGGGTGCCGATCATCCTGACGAGCCGGGCCGATGCGCGCCTGACGCGGCTCGCCTCCTGCGCCGTCGCCACGCTGTTCGCTTCGGGCCGGCGCGCCGCCAGCCCGCTGCCGGAGGTCTAGCGATGATCCCGGCCTCGCTCGTGCTGAACGCCGGTTCCTCGAGCCTGAAGTTCCAGGTCTTCGAACCGGAAGACATCTTCGAACCGGAAGGATCCTTCGAACCGGGAGAGACCTTCGGGCCCGGCGAGGGCGGCGCGCCGCGCCGTCTCTATCGCGGCCTCTTCGAGGGGCTCGGCGGCGCGGCGCACATGATCGTGCGCGACCATACCGGCGCGGTCGTCGCCGACGAGCGCTTCGGCGCGGGCGATGTCGGCCGGGAGACGGCGTTGGGCCACGAGGAGGCCCTGCTCCACGTCGCCGCCTGGCTGCGGGATCACGCGCGCGGGCACCGGCTGGCGGCGGTCGGGCATCGGGTCGTGCATGGCGGCGCCGATTACGCCGCGCCCGTGCGGGTCGACGACGCGGTGCTGGCGGCGCTGGAGCGCCTCGTCCCGCTCGCGCCCCTGCACCAGCCGCACAACCTCGCGCCGATCCGCATCGTGCGCCGGCGATTCCCGGACCTGCCGCAGGTGGCTTGCTTCGACACCGCCTTCCACCGCGGCCAGCCGGAGATCGCGCAGCGTTTCGCCCTGCCGGCGGAGGTCACCGACCGGGGTGTGCGCCGCTACGGCTTCCATGGCCTGTCCTACGCCTTCGTCGCCGAACGGCTCGGCGCCTGCGCGCCCGCCCTCGCGGCGGGACGGGTGGTCGTGGCCCATCTCGGCAGCGGCGCGAGCCTGTG
Source organism: Methylobacterium nonmethylotrophicum (assembly GCF_004745635.1). GTDB lineage: Bacteria > Pseudomonadota > Alphaproteobacteria > Rhizobiales > Beijerinckiaceae > Methylobacterium > Methylobacterium nonmethylotrophicum. The sequence goes on from NZ_SRLB01000009.1 coordinate 5,855, forward strand.
CGCCCTCGCGGGCGGGCGCAGCGTCGCCGCCACGATGGGGTTCTCGGCCCTCGACGGGCTGCCGATGGGCACGCGCTGCGGCAGCCTCGATCCGGGCGTGGTGTTCTACCTGCTGCGGGAGATGCACCTCGACGCCGACGAGGCCGAACGCCTCCTCTACACCCGCTCGGGGTTGCTCGGCGTCTCGGGCCTGTCGGGCGACATGCGGACGCTGCGCGCGCGCGCCGCCGAGGACCGGCGCGCGCGGACGGCCATCGACCTCTTCGTCTACCGCATCGGACGCGAGCTCGGCTCGCTCGTGGCGGCGCTCGGCGGCATCGACGGCCTCGTCTTCACCGGGGGCATCGGCGAGAACGACGCCGCGACCCGCGCCGAGGTGCTGCGGGGCGCCGCCTGGACCGGCTTCCGGCTCGACGAGGCGGCGAACGACGCGGGCGGCCCGCGGATCACGCGAGGTCCCGGCCCGCAGGCCTTCGTCATCCCCACCGACGAGGAGGCCATGATCGCGCGCGGGATGCGCGCGGTGCTCGCGCCGGCATCCCGGCCGGCGCTCTGACATGTCCGAGCCTCGCGAACGGAGACTGAGCGATGGAGACCCAGACGACGCAACCGGCCGCCGACCTCGGCAACGAGCCGTTCATGTCGGCCGACGACCTCGACGCCTACTCGGCCCGCGTCAAGGCCGCCCGGGCGATGAAGGAGATCGAAGGGCAGGACCGCGCCGGCAAGGCGCGCGCGGAACTGGTCAAGCAGCTTGCCGAGCCTGTCGCGCTGACGCCCGAGAAGGTGCACGAGATCACCCAGATGCTCCTGCACCGGCTCCGCATCGCCGCCGAGCAGGGCAAGAAGGAGCTCCTGGTGATGCGCTTCCCCAACCTGATGTGCACCGACAAGGGACGGGCGATCAACAACGCGGAGCCGGGCTGGCCCGCGACCCTGACCGGCCGGCCGCGCCAGGCCTACGAGTTCTGGCACGACCGCCTGCATCCGGCCGGCTACGGCCTGCGGGCGATGATCGTCGACTGGCCCGACGGCATGCCGGGCGATGTCGGCCTCTTCCTCACCTGGGAGACCACGCGCCACTGAGCGCCGCCGCCGCGAGGGCGCCGCCGCAAGGGAGAGACGACCATGGCCGAGACCCGGACGACCCGCCCCGACGCGGCCGCGGCGCCGCCCTCCCTGTTCGCGGTCCAGGCCCGCGTGGCCGAGCTCTACCGCGAGCGCTGCGCCAAGGCGTTCCAGGATTGCTGTGAGGCGACGCTCGCGGCCAACCGCGCCTGGACCGAGGCGCTCAAGCCCGTCACGCCGGCGCAAGGCTTCGGCGACGCGGTGACCTACTGGGCCGACTTCGCCCAGCGCTCGCTCCTGTTCTGGGACACGCTGCGCCGGCGCGGCAACGACTGGCTGGCGCACGAGGCGGCCGGCAAGCCGCCGCTCCTCGCCTTCCCGTGGGAGATCGTCGCCGACGCGCGCGGCTTCGCCCGGCCGGCGAACTACGCGCTCGCCCGCATCCTGGCGCCGGACGGCGTCGCCACCGATCCCGACAAGCGGCCTTACGTCATCATCGATCCGCGGGCCGGCCACGGCCCGGGCATCGGCGGCTTCAAGCCCGATTCCGAGGTCGGCGTGGCGCTCCGCGCCGGCCACCCGGTCTACGTGGTGATCTTCTTCCCCGAGCCCGTCCCGGGCCAGACCCTCGCCGACGTCGCCCAGGCCGAGGCGGCCTTCCTGCGCCTGGTGGGCGAGCGCCACCCGACCCGCGGCCGCCCGGTGATCGTCGGCAACTGCCAGGGCGGCTGGGCCGCAATGCTGGTGGGGGCGCTCGATCCCGAGCAAGCGGGCCCCCTGGTGATCAACGGCGCACCGATGTCGTACTGGGCCGGCAACGACGCCGAGAACCCGATGCGCTACGCCGGCGGGCTCCTCGGCGGGTCGTGGCCGGCGCTTCTGGCCAGCGACCTCGGCGGCGGCGTCTTCGACGGCGCCCACCTCGTCGAGAACTTCGAGTCCTTGAACCCGGCCAACACCAACTTCGGCAAGGCCTACGGGCTCTTCTCGAAGATCGACACCGAGCCGGCGCGCTTCCTCGAGTTCGAGCGCTGGTGGGGCGGCTACTTCCTGATGAACCGGGAGGAGATCCGCTGGATCGTCGACACCCTGTTCGTCGGCAACCGGCTCGCCGCCGGCCGCGCCGAGTGGGCCGAGGGCAAGGCCTTCGACCTCCGGGCGATCCGCTCGCCGATCATCCTGTTCGCCTCGCTCGGCGACAACATCACGCCGCCCCAGCAGGCCTTCAACTGGGTCGCCGACCTCTATCCCACCACCGCGGACCTGAAGGCCAACGGGCAGGTCATCGTCGGGCTGATGCACGAGAGCGTCGGGCATCTCGGCATCTTCGTCTCAGGGAACGTGGCGCGGCGCGAGCACGCCCAGATCGTCGACCTCCTCGACTACATCGAGCACCTGCCGCCCGGCCTCTACGGCATGACGGTCGAGGACATGCCTCAAGACGCCGAAGCCGGGGGCGGGCCGCGCTACGACGTGGTGCTGCGCGAACTCGAGGTCGAGGACCTGCAGCGGCTGCAGAAATACGCCCGCAAGGACGAGGTGCCGTTCGAGGCGGTGCGCCGGGTGTCGGACCTGAACGCCGCGGCCTACGAGACCTTCGTGCATCCGGTCGTGAGCGCGTGGGTGCCGCGCGAGGCCGGCGCGGCGTTGCGGGCGCTGCACCCGCTCCGGGTCCGGCGCTGGGCGCTGTCCGACCTCAACCCCGCCCTCTCCGCCCTCACGCCTTGGGCCGATCTTGCGCGGGCCCACCGCGTCCACCGCGACGAGGCCGGACTCTGGGCGGCGGCCGAGCGCCGGAGCGCCGCCGGGATCACCGCGGCCTGGGACTTCTACCGCCAGATGCGGGACGCGTCGGCCGAGAACCTGTTCTACGCCACCTATGCGAGCTTGAGCGTGGTGCTGCCCCGCGTCGAGGCGCCGGCCGCCGCGACCGAGGGGACGCCGGCCCTGCGCGAGGCGGTTGCGCGCATCGCCGAGGGCGACTTCACCGATGCGGCCGTTCGGGCCTGCCTGCTGATGGCCCGCCTCGGTCCGAAGGAGCGGCGGCTGTCGACCCTGAAGCGTATCCGCGAGCTCGTCGGCCGCGATGTCGGCCTGCTCGCCATGTCGGCGAGCGACGCGGCCCGGGTCGTCCGCCGGCAGGCGGCGGTCGTCGAGCACGCGCCCGATGCCGCCATGGCGTCCCTGCCGGACCTGGTGCGGACGGCGGAGGAGCGCCGCCGCCTCCTCGACGTCGTCGACCGCCTGGCGAACCGCCTCGGCCTCGGACCGGAGCAGCGTGCGCTGCTTCCGCGGTTCCGCGACCTCCTCGGCCTCGCGCCCGCCGGCGTCCCGTCGGACGCCGCCGCGCCCCGGAAGGCCGGCTGAGCCGGGCCGGGATCCGCCTCGCGCGGGTGACCGCAGAGGCACCGGCCCCAGACCTTGGGAAACGAGAGCCGCCGGCCAACGGAGACGAGAGCCATGACGCAGATCCCCGACGGCCACGCGCTCGCCGGCAAGCACGCCCTGGTGCTCGGCGTCGCCAACGCGCACTCGATCGCCTATGGCTGCGCCCGGGTCTTCCGCCGGCTCGGGGCGCAGATCGCCCTCACCTACCTCAACGAGAAGGCGAAGCCCTTCGTCGAGCCCCTGGCGCGCGAGCTCGACGCGCCGATCCTCGCGCCCTGCGACGTGCAGCAGCCGGGCGACCTCGAGGGGGTGTTCGCGCAGATCGCCGCGACCTGGGGCCGGCTCGACATCGCGCTCCACTCGATCGCCTTCGCGCCCCGGGCCGACCTGCAGGGCCGGCTCGTCGACAGCTCGCCCGAGGGGTTCGGGGTCGCCATGGACGTCTCCTGCCACTCCTTCATCCGCATGGCCCGGCTCGCCGCGCCGCTGATGACCGAGGGCGGCACGCTCCTGACCATGAGCTACCACGGCGCCAGCAAGGTCGTGCCGAACTACAACCTGATGGGTCCGGTCAAGGCGGCGCTCGAATGCACCGTGCGCTACCTCGCCTACGAGCTCGGCGACCGCGACATCCGCGTCCACGCCGTGTCGCCGGGACCCCTCAAGACCCGCGCGGCCTCGGGCCTCAAGGACTTCGACCTCCTGCTCAACGAGGCCGTCGCCCGCGCCCCGATCGGCGAGCTCGTCGACATCGACGATGTCGGCCTCACCGCCGCCTTCCTGACCACGCCCTACGCCGCCCGCCTCACCGGCACGACGCTCTACGTCGACGGCGGCCTGAGCATCATGGCGTGAGGCGATCGCGATGGCCCTCCTCGTCGCCGAGCTCGTCACGCCCGAGCGCCTGATGTTCTCGGGCGAGGTCCGCTCCGTGCTCCTGCCGGCCGCCGAGGGCGACATGACGGTGCTGCCCGGCCACGTCCCGGTCGTCACCGCTCTGCTCGCCGGGATCGTCTTCGCCACCGACGCAACTGGCACCGGCCGCCGGGCCTTCGTCAGCGGCGGCTTCGCCGAGGTGACGGGGGAGCGGGTCACGATCCTGGCCGAGCGCGTGACGCCGATGGAGGAGCTGAACGGCGACCGGCTCGACCAGGAGATCGCCGAGCTGCGCCTGGAGCAGGACAGCACGGCGGATTACGCGCGCCGCGCCCGCTGCGACGCGGCGATCCGGCGGCTGGAGGAGGTCAAGGCGAGCCTGGGGGTGTGACGTTAGCCCGGGCCCAGCCATCCGCAGGGCTGTCCGGGAAAATCTCGGAGCAAGACATGGCGCGGGTTCTCTCCTCTCCCCGCGGGCGGGGAGAGGGCCGTGTCTCTGTTCAGGAGATACGGCAAGCGCAGGCGAAAGCCGGAGCGAGGGTGAGGGGGTATTTCCGGATGAGCCTCTTCCGGAAACACCCCCTCACCCTCGCCCTGCGGGCTCACTTCATCGACGACAAGGTCGTGGGGGATCTTCGATCCCCAGAAGTCCTCTCCCCGCCCGCGGGGAGAGGGGAAAACCCGTGCCTCTTGTTTTCCGGGACAGCCCTGCTCCGTCTGTGGGCCGTGGCCCGTGATGGACCGTATCAATACAGCTCCGGCACGAAGCGCCGGTTGCGCAAAGTGTCGTCGTAGGCGTCCTTCTTGCTGCGCTTGGGCAGTTCCACCGGCTCGACCTCGCGCGCCTCGTAGGGGATCAGGTGGAGGAGGTGCGCGATGCAGTTCAGGCGCGCCCGCCGCTTGTCGTCGGAGCGCACCACGTGCCAGGGCAGGTCCTCGGTGTCGGTGGCCGCCAGCATCGCGTCGCGGGCGCGCGAATACGCGTACCAGCGCCGGTAGGACTCGACGTCCATCGGGCTGAGCTTCCACTGCCGCAACGGATCGTGGATGCGGGCCTCGAAACGGCGGCGCTGCTCGTGCCGGCCGACCTCGAGCCAGAACTTGACGAGCCGGATGCCGCTGCCGGTGATGACCCGCTCGAAGGGCGGGCACAGGGCGAAGAAGCGCTGCCGCTCGGCCTCGCTGCAGAAGCCCATCACGGTCTCGACGCCGGCGCGGTTGTACCAGGAGCGGTCGAAGATCACGATCTCGCCGGCGGCCGGGAAATGTGCGAGGTAGCGCTGCAGGTAGAGCTGGGTCTTCTCCCGGTCGGAGGGGGCGGGCAGGGCCACGATCCGGAACACCCGCGGGCTGAGCCGCTCGGTGATCGCCCGGATGGTCCCGCCCTTGCCGGCCGCATCGCGGCCCTCGAACACGACGATGATCCGCGCGCCGGTCTCCCGCACCCAGGTCTGGAGGTGGCTGAGCTGCACCTGGAGCTTGTGCAGCTCGCGCTCATAGGACTTGCGCTTGAGCCGTCCGCCGCCCGCGACCGGTTCGGCTTCGTCGTCGCGGATCTCGGCCAGCAATCCCTGGTCGGTCTCGTCCAGTTCGATCTTGTCCATGGCCGGTCCTCCCCTACTCCGCCGGCAGGTGCCCGGGCGCGCCGGCGGGCGCGTCGGCAGGCCTGCCGGGCTTGGCGGTCGGATCCGCCGCGGCCTCCCGGCCTCCCAGCAGGCGCCAGGCCCGCTCGCGCAGGCCCTGGAACACGACGTAGAGCGGCGGGATCACGAAGATGCCGAGGAAGGACGCGGCGATCATGCCGCCGAAGACCGGCGTGCCGACGTCGCGCCGCGCGAGCTGGGAGGCGCCGGTGGCGATGACGAGCGGCAGCAGCCCGAGGATGAAGGCGAAGGAGGTCATCATCACCGGGCGGAAGCGCAGCCGCGCGCCCTCGGTCGCGGCCTCGCGCAAGGGCACGCCCTTCTCCCGCTGCTCCTTGGCGAACTCGACGATCAGGATGCCGTTCTTGGCGGCGAGCCCGATCAGCACCACCATGCCGATCTGGGCGTAGAGGTCGAGGGTGAGCCCGCCCCAGACCATCGCCGCGTAGGCGCCGACGATGCCGACCGTGACCGAGAGCAGCACCGGCACGGGGATCGTCCAGCTCTCGTAGAGCGCCACCAGGAACAGGAAGGCGAACAAGACCGCGAAGGCGAGGATGATCGCCGTCTTGCCTTCCGCCCGCTTCTCCTGGAAGGCGGTGTCGGTCCACTCGCCGCCGAAGCCTGCGGGCAGGGTGCGGGCGGCGACCGCTTCCATGGCGGCGAGCGCCTGGCCGGAGGAGACGCCCGGCGCCGGCCCGCCTTGCACGGTCACGGCACGCAGGTTGTTGTAGCGGATCAGTGCGGGCGGTCCGACGACGATGCGCACCTCGGCGAGGCTGCGCAACGGAACCATCTGGCCGTCCCGGTTGCGCACGTTGATGCGGTAGATGTCGTCGATCCGCCGGCGGTCGTCGGCCTCGGCCTGGACCTGGACCTGCCAGGTGCGGCCGAACAGGTTGATGTCGTTGACGTAGTAGCCGCCGAGCGAGGCCTGCAGCGCCTGGAACACCGCGTCGAGCGAGACGCCGAGGATCTGGACCTTGTTGCGGTCGATGTCGAGGAAGACGGAAGGGTTCGTCGCCGAGAAGGTGCTGAACACCCGGTTGAGCTTCGGCTCCTGGTTGGCCGCGACGACGAGGCCGCGCAGCACCTGGGCCAGTTCCTTCGGATCGCCGCCGCGCAGGTCCTCGAGCACGTAGGCGAAGCCGCCGCCGGTGCCGAGCCCGATGATCGGCGGCGGCGCGATCGGCACGACGGTGCCCTCGGGGATCGTGCGGAAGCGCTGTCCGAGCCGCGCGATCAGCGCCGCCGCGCCGTCGCCCGCGCCTTTGCGCTCCTCGAAGGGCTTGAGCGTCACCACCATGAAGGCGGCGTTGCTCTGCGAGTAGTTGTCGATGAAGTTGAGGCCCACCACGGTGGTGGCGTCGGCGACCGCGTGCTCCTCGCGCAGGATCGCCTCGGCCTTGGCGGCGACCTCCGAGGTCCGGCCGACAGCGGCGCCCTCGGGGAGCTGCACCACGACGAAGAACGCGCCCTGGTCGTCCTCCGGCAGGAACCCCGTCGGGGTGATCTTGGCGAGCTCCACGGTGCCCCAGGCGGCGGCCAGGGACAGGACGAGCCCGACGATCGACAGGCGCACGATGCGGGCGACCGCGGCGCCGTAGCCGTCGCGCACGGCGTCGATGGCGCGCATGACGAGGCCCATGATGCCCCGCCGCGGCCCGTGATGGGGGCGCAGCAGCACGCCGCAGAGCGCCGGCGAGAGCGTCAGCGCGTTGATCGCCGAGAGGAACATCGAGACCGCGACCGCCACGGCGAACTGGCGGAAGAGCTCGCCCGAGATGCCCGGCACGAAGGCGACCGGCACGAAGACCGAGAGCAGCACCAGGGTGATCGCGATGATCGGCGCGGTGATCTCCGCCATCGCCCGCTTCGTCGCCTCGCGGGGGGAGAGCTCCGGGTGCTCCTCCATCACCCGCTCGACGTTCTCGACCACCACGATGGCGTCGTCGACCACGATGCCGATGGCCAGCACCATGGCGAGCAGCGAGACCGAGTTCGCCGAGTAGCCGACGGCCTTCAGCGCGATGAAGGTGCCGATCAGGCTCACCGGCACGGCGAGCGTCGGGATCAGCGTCGCGCGCAGGCTTCCCAGGAACAGGAACACCACCACGACGACGAGCACGAAGGCCTCGACCAGGGTCTTCTGCACCTCGTGCACGGTCTCGGTGATGAAGGCGGTGGGGTCGTAGGTGACCTTCCAGGCCAGCCCCTCCGGGAAGGAGGGGCTCAGCGCCTCGACCCGGGCCTTGACCTCCTTCAGCGTCGCGATCGCGTTGGCGCCGGGCGACTGGTAGATCGCGATCACGGTCGCGGGGCTGCCGTTGAGCCGGGTCTCGCGGTCGAGGCTCGCCGCGCCGAGCTCGATCCGGGCGACGTCGCCGAGGCGCAGGAGCGAGCCGTCCGGGTTGGTGCGCAGCACGATGTTGCGGAACTGCTCGGGCGAGGTGAGCCGGCCTTGCGTCTGGATGCTGAGCTGCAGCTGCTGCTCGTCCGAGACCGGGCGCGCGCCGATCCGGCCGACCGGCGCCTGGACGTTCTGCGCCTTGATGGCGCCGATGACGTCGCCGGCGGTGAGGTCGAGCCCGGTGAGCTGGTCGGTCCGCACCCAGGCCCGCATGGCGTAGTCCTGCGGGCCCCACAGCGTCGCATCGCCGACGCCCGGCGTGCTCTTGATCCGGTCGAGCAGGTTGATGGTGACGTAGTTCGAGATGAACAAAGGGTCCTGGGCGCCCTTCGGCGAGTAGACCGCCAGCACGCCGAGCAGGGCCGACGACTTCTTCTTGACCGTGACGCCCTGCTTGCGGACGTCCTCGGGGAGCTTGGCGAGCGCGATCTGGACCCGGTTGTTGACGTTGACGGCGTTGATGTCGGGGTCGGTGCCGAGCTCGAACGAGGCGGTGAGCGTGTAGCTGCCGTCGTTGCCGCTGACGCTCTTCATGTAGATCATCTTGTCGACGCCGACGACCTGCGACTCGATCGGCTGCGCGACGGTCGATTCGACCACGTCGGCGGAGGCGCCCGGATAGGCCGTCGTCACCGAGACCTGGGGTGGCACGATGTCGGGATACTGCGCCACCGGGATGGTGAGGAGCGCCAGTGCGCCTGCGATCGACGTCACGATGGCGATGACGATCGCGAGGCGCGGGCGGTCGACGAAGATGGCGGAGAGCATCGGGTCACGTCCTGCCGGCAGACGGCGAGGCCGGGACCGCCCGGACCGCGAGGCCGGGCCGCACCCGCTGCAATCCGTCGACGATGACGAGCTCGCCGCCGTTGAGGCCGCTCTCGATCACCGCCTCGGTGCCGCCGCCGCCGGAAGCCGGCGTCACGCGCCGCGTCACCGCCCGGTCGTTCTCGACCACGAAGACGTAGACGCCGCCCTGGTCGGCGATGAGCGCGCCTTGCGGCACCACCACCTTCTCCTCCGGCGTGCCGGTCTGGAGCGCGACCTGCACGAGCTGGCCGTCGCGCAGGATGCCGGCCGGGTTCGGCATGCTGGCGCGCACCAGCACCGTGTCGGTGGTGCGCTCGACGCTGATGTTGACGAAGTTCACCCGCCCGACCTGGTCGTAGGTCGAGCCGTCCGGGAAGCGCAGCCGCACCGCGATCTTGCTGCGGTCCAGCACGGCACCGCCCTGCTGCACGCGCAGGAACTCGCGCTGGCTCACCGGGAAGGTGACGTACATCGGGTCCTGGCTGACGATCGCGGTCAGGACCCCGCTGTCGGGCCCGACGACGTTGCCCTTGGTGACGCTGGTGCGGCCGATGCGGCCGGCGATCGGTGAGACGATCTTCGTGTAGCCGAGGTTGATCTGGGCGGTCTTCAGGTTCGCCTCGTCGCCCATCACGGCGCCCCGCGACTGGTCGAGGGCGGCGCGGGCCTGGTCGCGGGCGACGACCGTGCCGGAATTGCGGTCGAGGAGGTCCTGCGCGCGCTGGAGCTGGATCGCCGCGAGGGTCTCGGCGGCGTGGCTGCGCTCCAGCGCGCCCTCCGCCTGGCGAACGGAAGCCTCGAACAGGTCGGGCTCGATCCGGTAGAGGGGCGCGCCCTCCTTGACGAGGTCGCCCTCCTTGAACAGGACCGCCTCGAGATAGCCGGTGACCCGCGCCCGCACCTCGACCCGGCTCACCGCCTCGACGCGGCCGACGAAGTCGAGCGCCTTGTCGATGGCCTTGCGCTGGGCGGCGACGGTGCCGACCGCCAGCGCGCCGGGGTCGGGCTCGGCGCGGGCGGCGGGCGCGACCGCGAGGGCGAGGACGAGCAGGAGACCGCAAGCTTGATGCATGATCGCCCTCGCCACCTTCGCCAGGCTCGGATCCGCCCGCGTCCGGAGGACCGCGCGGCATCGTGGCAGCTCGCGCCGGGTCGGCTTGATCGAACGGGACAGCGGGGCCGCCGGACGACCGTCCCGGGCGGTGCCGGGGCATGCCCCCGCCCGCGGCCGCGACCTCGTCCGTTGCGCGGCGTCGGCCCGATCGGCCCGGCAGCCTCCTGACCGGCCCGCTCCGGACCCCGGGCATGCGCCGGTGCGGCCGCGCCCCCCGATCCGGCCCAGGGGACCCCGCGCCATGCTCCCGACCCGTCGCGCCGTTCCGGGATGCCCTCGGCGAAGCCGGTGATGCGGGCGATGCGCGCCGATGCCCGGCCGGCGCGCTTCCCAGGCGCACCGTCCCTCGGCTACGAGTGCGGCCCTGCACGGAACGACGGGTGACGCATGGTGGGCACGGGCAATGCGACGTGGCGCGTCGGGGTGCTTTTTTCCCGCAGCGGGGTGAGCGGGATCACCGAGACCGAGCACTTCCTCGGAACCGCGCTCGCGATCGAGGAGATCAACACCGCCGGCGGCGTGCTCGGTCGCGCGATCGAGCCGGTCTGCTACGATCCGGCCGGCGACATGGACGCCTATCGCGGCCTCGCCCGGCGGATGCTCGCCGAGGACGGGGTCGAGGTGGTGTTCGGCTGCTCGCTCTCGGCCAGCCGGAAGGCCGTGCTCTCCACCATGGAACGCCACAACGGCCTGCTCTGGTACCCGTCGATCTACGAGGGGTTCGAGTATTCCGAGAACGTCGTCTATACCGGCGCCACGCTGAACCAGAACGTCTTCGCGCTTGCGGATTTCCTGCTGCAGGAATACGGCCCGCGGATCTTCATGGTCGGCTCGGACTACATCTATCCCCGGGAATCGAACCGGGTGATGCGCGACCTGGTCGAGACCAAGGGCGGCACGATCCTGGGCGAGATCTACGCCCCCCTCGACGCGGACGAGGACGCCCATGGGCGGATGGTCGCCGAGATCCTGCGCGCCGCGCCCGACGCCGTGTTCTCGACCGTGGTCGGCCGGGGCGCGGAGCGGCTCTACCGCGCCTACGCGGCGGCCGGGATCGACCGCACGCGCTGCCCGATCGCGAGCCTCACCCTGGCGGAGGGCCAGATCCGGGCGATCGGCCCCGAGGCCTGCACCGGCCACGTGCTGGCGGCCCCCTATTTCGGCAGCCTCGAGGGCGACGAGAACCGCCGCTTCGTCTCGGCCTTCCGGGCGCGGTTCGGGCCGGAACGTCCGACCAGCATGTGGTCGGAGACGGCCTACGCGCAGGTCCACCTCTTCGCCCGCGCCCTCGCCGAGGCCGGCACGCTCGACGCCGAGCGCCTGAGCGCGGCGGCCCTGCGCCAGCTCTACCTCGCGCCGGAGGGCGAGCTCGCCTTCGACGGCGAGACCCGGCACATCTGGCTCACCCCCGGCATGGGGGTCGCGCGCGCCGACGGCCAGTTCGACCTGGTCTGGCGCGCCCGCCGCCCGGTGCGGCCCGACCCCTACCTCGCCTGGTCGCGCTTCGAGCTGAACGCCCTCGAGGACGGGTTGGCCGCATGAGCGCGCCGGCCCGCAAGACCCCGACCCGCACGATCCTGGACGACCTGCGGCGCGCCCGGGCGCTGGTCGTCCATCCGCGCGACGAGGAGGGCACGCTGCTGGTCGACCAGCTCCGTCGCCTCGGCTGCGAGGTCTCCCAGGCCTGGCCGCCCCCGGCGGCTCTGCCGCCGGACATCGACACGCTGTTCATCCAGCTCGACGACGCCGATGTCCGCCACCTGCTGCCGGCCATCGAGGAGACCGAGCCGGCGGTCGTCGCCGTCGTGGCCTACGAGAGCCCGACCTCGCTGAAGGCCATCGTCGACGTCAACGCCCACGGCGTCCTGACGAAGCCGCTGCGGCCGCGCGGGGTGCTGACCCAGTTCGCCCTCGCCCGCTACCGGCGCGGCTACGAGGGCCGGCTGACCAGCAAGATCACCCGGCTCGAGGAGACCATGAAGGGGCGCCGCAGCGTCGAGAAGGCGGTGCGCCTGCTCGTCGACCTCAACCGCATCGACGAGGACGCCGCCTACCGGCTCCTGCGCGACCGCGCCACCGCGGCGCGGGTGCCGATGGCAAGCGTCGCCGAGAGCGTCGTGGCGGCGCACGAGGCGATGAACGGGCTCGGCCTGCGCATCGCGCTGGCGGAGAAGACCTGATCCGGGCAGCGCCTGCCCGCATTATGGTCTTGCGGCCGCCCCTTCCTTGAGTATCGTAGCGATATGGGCAAGGTTGCCCAGCGGCCGCGTGCTGCACCACATCCCGGCTTTGGAGCCTCTGGTCTGCGGAAGTCTTTTCCGCGTCCAGGGGCTTTTTGCGTTTTGGAGCGATCATGATCCAGGCGAATGATCCCGCTCGTCCACCCCTCAGGGTCTCCTGCATCCAGTTCGAGCCCGAATTCGGCGCCGTCGCGAAGAACCTCGCCCGCGCCTCGGACCTCGTCCGCGCCGCCGCCCGCGAGGGCAGCCGGCTCGTCGTGCTGCCGGAGCTCGCCAGCACCGGCTACGTGTTCGAGACCCCGGAGGAGGCGGCGGCGCTCGCCGAGCCGGTGCCGGACGGCCCCACCACCCGCGCCTGGGGCGACCTCGCGGCCGAGCTCGGCATCCACATCGTGGCGGGGATCGCCGAGCAGGCCGGGGACGCGCTCTACAACGCCGCCCTGATCACCGGGCCCGACGGCTTCATCGGCACCTACCGCAAGGCGCATCTCTGGTACCGGGAGAACCTGTTCTTCCGCAAGGGCGACCTCGGCTTCCCGGTCTTCGACACGGCTCTGGGCCGGATCGGCATCGCGATCTGCTACGATGGCTGGTTCCCCGAGACCTTCCGCCGGCTCGCCCTCGCCGGCGCCGAGATCGTCTGCATACCGACCAACTGGGTGCCGATGCCGGACCAGCCCGCGGGCGAGGCGGCGATGGCCAACACGCTGCACCGGGCCGCGGCGCATTCCAACGGGATCTTCATCGCCTGCGCCGACCGCGTCGGCGTCGAGCGCGGCCAGCCCTTCGAGGGCCAGAGCCTGATCATCGGCCCCAAGGGCTGGACGCTCGCCGGCCCGGCGAGCCGTGAGGCCCCCGAGACCATCTCGGCGGTGATCGACCTCGCCGAGGCCGGCGCCAAGGACCTCAACGAATTCAACTCCGTCCTCGGCGACCGCCGCACCGACCTCTACGCCTGACGCCCGCACCCTGAGAGGAGCCCGCACCATGCAGAACCGTCACCTCGTCGGCGCGCTCGCCGCCCTCGCGCTCACCGCCTCGCCCGTCCTCGCGGCGGAGAAGCCGATCGTCATCGGCGTGCCGGTCGGCCTGTCGGGGGCCAACAGCGTCGTCGCGCCCTCCGTCGTGCAGGCGGCGGAGCTCGCGGTCGAGGAGATCAACGCCGGCGGCGGCGTGCTCGGCCGCCCGCTCGCCCTCGAGGTCGCGGACGACGCCTCGGGCGCGGCCGGCGCCCAGAAGGCGTTCGATTCGCTGATCTACCAGAAGAAGGTCGACGTCATCATCGCGATGGAGACGAGCGCGGCCCGCAACGCCGGCCTGCCCGCCGTCACCAAGGGCCGCGTGCCCTACATCTACACCTCGTTCTACGAGGGCCGCTCCTGCAACAAGAACCTGTTCGTCAACGGCTGGGTGCCCGAGCAGCAGGTGCCGCCGGTGATCGACGCCTTCTCGAAGGACAAGGGGGCCAAGACCTACTTCCTGATCGGCAGCGACTACGCCTTCGGCCGCGGCATGCTCGCCTTCACGCGCGGCTACATCGAGAAGACCGGCGGGAAGGTGGTCGGCGAGGAATACCTGCCGATGGACGGCAGCGACTGGACCGCGATCATCTCGAAGCTGAAGGAGGCCAAGCCCGACGCGCTCGTCACCTCCACGGCCGGCGGCGCCCCGAACGTCACGCTGACCAAGCAGCTGCGCGGCGCCGGCGTGTCGCTGCCCTACGCCAACCTCGCGGTCGACGAGGGCACCGCCAAGAGCATGGGGGCCGATGCGGAGGGGATCTACCTCTCGGCCTCCTACGTCACCGGCATCGACAGCCCGCAGAACAAGGCGTTCCTCGCCGCCATGGAGAAGAAGTTCGGCGCAGGCCTGCGCACGCCCAACGACCTCTCGGTCCCCCAATACGAGGCGATCTACCTCTACAAGGCCGCGGTCGAGAAAGCCGGCGGCACCGAGAGCGCCAAGGTGCTGGCGGCCCTGCCGACCGTGACCGCCACCGGCCCGCGCGGCACGATCGGCATGAGCAAGCAGCACCACGCGCCGCTGACGATGTATCTCGGTCAGGTCCAGGCCGACGGCTCGGTCAAGGTCGCCGGAACCTTCAAGGATGTCGATCCGGGCGAGCAATGCCCGAAGCTGGATTGATATGATGTTCGCCTGATCCGTCCCCTCAAGGTAGAGCGCGTCCCCCCTCTCCCGTGTGGGAGAGGGGCCGGGGGTGAGGGTGCCACGGCTCTGGCTAAAGCTCAGACCGTCGTGCTGGCAGCTCTGCGGTCATTGGTTCACACCGCACCGTCTCCACCCTCACCCCTACCCCTCTCCCACACGGGAGAGGGGATCCCGCGCTCTGTTCGTATCGGAACGGATCAACCGGAAATGACATGAGAGCCTGGTTGATTGGTTGCGCCGGTCGATCTGGCACGCACACCGACACTCCTCTCAATCATCCCGGGCTCCGCTGCGCGGCCCCGGAATGACGCGGCGGGTATGACATCGTCCGGAGCCATCAGACAGGCTCTCAGGACGCTCGCGCGGTGGGGCCGGAGGCGCCGCAGGCTTGAGCGAAGACGCGATCGGCCATCCGAAAGCGATCACGGAGTGATCGCCGGAAGCGATCGGCCGAATTTCAGACGATCCCGTGACCGGCGCCCCGCCGTTCGCCTCCACCCGGACAGGCACGATGCTGCTCCTCCTCGACATCCTGACCACCGCCGCGATCCTGTTCGTGGTGGCGATCGGGCTTCTCGCGGTCTTCGGCGTGCTGAAGATCATCAACTTCGCGCACGGCGCCTGGCTCACGATCGGCGCCTACTGCGCCGTCGTGGCGGCGAGGCTCGGGCTGAACCCCTGGGCGGCGCTGCCCCTCGCCTTCGCGGTGGGCGCGGCCCTCGGGGGCCTCGCCGAGCTGTTCATCATCCGCCCGCTCTACCGCCGGCCCCTGGACGCGATCCTGGCCACCTGGGGCCTCGGCATCGTCGTCGGGCAGCTCATCACGCTCGCCTTCGGGCGCGACGTCCAGCTCACCCCGAACCTCCTCTCCGGCACCGTCGAGGTCCTGGGCACCGGCTATTCCGCCTACCGCCTCGTCGCGCTCCTGGCCGCGCTCGTCATCGGGGCGGCCTTCGCGCTCGTCATCGAGCGCACGCGGCTGGGGCTCTCGGCCCGCGCCGTGATCATGAACGAGACCCTGGCGCGAGGCCTGGGCCTCGACACCGCCCGGGTGCGCCTCGTGGTCTTCATGATCGGGGCCGGGCTCGCGGCTTTGGCGGGCGTGCTCCTCACGCCGCTGACCAGCGTCGATCCCACCATGGGGGTCGGCTGGCTGATCGGCGCCTTCATGCTGGTGATGGTCGCCGACGCCTCGTTCCTCGCGCTTGCCGCGGCCTGCCTCGTCTTCGGGGCGGCGCAGGTGCTCGTCAGCACCTTCGTCAGCCCGGTGCTCGGCAGCATCGCGGTCGCGGTCCTGGCCGCCCTCGTGCTGCGCATCAGCCCGAAAGGATTCTCGCGTGCCTGAGACCATCACGGCCGCCAGGCCCGCCGCCGGCGCGGGCGAGCGGCCCCGTCTCGCGCGGGCGGCCCCGCTCGTCGTCGCGCTGCTGGCCGCCGGCGCGCTCTGGCTCGCGCCGCTCGGCCTCGACACCTTCGCGGTCAACGTGCTGACCCGCTCGATGATCTACGCGGTGCTCGCCGTCACGGTCGACCTCCTGTGGGGGTTCGCCGGCATCCTGACCTTCGGGCAGGCGGCGTTCTTCGGGATCGGCGCCTACGCGACCGCGATGCTGCTCACCGCGAAGGGCGGGGCGCCGCCCTGGATGCTGGCCGCCGCCGCGCTCGCCGTCGCGGCGCCCGTCCTCCTCGGCCTCGCGGTCGGCTGGCTGTCCTTCTATCACCGCTCGACGGCGCTCTACGCCTCGGTGATCTCCCTCGTCGTGCCGATCGTGGTGACGCAGGCCATCTATTCGGGCGGCGAGCGGACCGGCTCCAGCAGCGGCCTCGTCGGCTTCGACGTGCTGCCCCTCGAGATCGAGGGGTATTTCCGCCTCGCGGGCCTCCTGCTCGTCGCCGTGACGCTGGCGGCCTGGATCCTCGTGCGCTCCGATGCCGGGCGCCTGCTCGTGGCGTTGCGGGACAACGAGGCGCGCTGCGCCTATCTCGGCCTCAACCCGAGGCGCCTGCAGATCGGCCTCACGGCGGTGCTGGCGGGCGTGGCGGGGCTTGCCGGCTTCGTCTTCGCCAACGCCTCCGGCGTCGTGGCGCCGGAGAATGCCGGCTTCCTGTTCGGCACCGAGCTGGTGATCTGGGTCGCGCTCGGCGGCCGCGGCACGCTGATCGGACCGGTCCTCGGCACGATCGCGATCGACTATCTCGCGGCGAACCTCTCGGGCGACCTGCCCTTCCTCTGGCAGCTCCTCCTCGGGACCGCCTTCGTCGCCATCATCATCCTGCTGCCGGGGGGCCTCGCGGACCTCGCCCGCCGCGCCTGGGGGCTCGTGCCGCACCGGCGGTCGCCCGCGTCCGTGCCGCGCCTGCGCGCGGATCCCTCCCGGGCAGCCGCACGGACGGACGGTCCGCTCCTCGCCGTCCAGGGCCTCGCCAAGTCCTACGGCAGCCTGACGGTGCTGGAGAACATCGATCTCACCGTCCGGGCGGGCGAGCTCGTCAGCCTCGTCGGGCCGAACGGGGCCGGCAAGACCACGCTGATGCGCTGCCTGAGCGACGGCACCGAGCCGTTCCGGGGCGCCATCGCGGTCGGCGGCGTCCCGACCGCCGGCCTGACCCCGAACCGCATCGTCGCCCTCGGCGTCGGGCGCAAGTTCCAGGTCGCGAGCGTGTTCGAGAGCCTCTCGATTGCCGATTGCCTGCGGCTCGCGCGCGCCTCCCGGGCGGGGTTGAGCCCGCTCGCCCGGGCCGAGACCCTCGGCCTGCCGCAGGCGGTGCTCGACATCCTGCGGATGACCGGGCTCGACGCACAGCTCGCCGCGCCCGCCCGCCTGCTCTCGCACGGCCAGAAGCAGGCGCTCGAACTCGCGATGGTGGTGGCCCTGGAGCCGCGGCTCATCCTGCTCGACGAGCCCACGGCCGGCCTGACCAAGGCGGAGCGCACCACGATCGGCACCGTGCTCAAGGGCCTGACCGCCGATCTCGGGATCGCGGTGGTGCTGGTCGAGCACGACCTCGACTTCGTGCGCGAGATCTCCTCGCGCATCGTGGTGCTGCACCAGGGCCGCCTGGTGCTCGACGGCACGGTCGACGAGGTCGTCGGCTCCGCGCTGGTGCGGACCATCTACGCGGGAGGCGCGCATGGCTGACATGTCCATGGCGGAAGCGTCCAGGGCTGACGCGTCCGCGGCCGACGCCGCGATGACCGGGGCGGCGGGAGCGGGCCTCGTCCTGACGGAGGTGTCGAGCGGTTACGGCGCCGTCTCGATCGTGAGGGGCGTGTCGCTCGCGATCCGGCCGGGGGAGAGCGTCGCGCTGCTCGGCAAGAACGGCATGGGCAAGACCACGCTGCTGAAGACGATCCTGGGGCTCGTCGGATTGCGGTCGGGGGCGATCGCGATCGACGGACGCTCCGTCGCGGACCTCTCGCCCGCGAAGCTCGTGGCGCTCGGCGTCGGCTACGCCCCCCAGGAGCAGCCCCTGTTCCAGGACCTCTCGATCCGCGACAACCTGCGTCTCGCCCTCGCCTCGGACCGGCTCCTGCCGGAGGCGCTCGCGCGCGTGTTCGGCCACTTCCCGTTCCTGAAGGACCGGCTCTCCCAGCGCGCCGGCACGCTGTCGGGCGGCGAGCAGAAGATGCTGATCCTCGCCCGCGCCCTGATGCTGCGGCCGCGCCTGCTCCTCATCGACGAGATCTCCGAGGGCCTGCAGCCCTCGGTCGTCGACCGCATCGCCGCCGCGCTCGCGGCCGAGCGGGTCGCGAACGGCACCACCATGCTGATCGTCGAGCAGAACCTCGACTTCGCCCTCCGGGTCGCGAACCGCTGGGCTGCGCTCAAGCTCGGCGAGATCGACGACGAGGGTCCGGTCGACGGCGATGCGCGGGCGCGGATCCTTCGCCATCTGAGCGTCTGACGCCGCATCGCCTTCGAGCGGGCTCGAAGGCGCAGGGGGAAGGCGCAAGGGCATGACGCGGTCGTGCGCAGGAGTTCGCGTCTCCCATGATCGCGCCCCGACGCCCGGTGCCGGATGGCCCGCCGAGATCCTGTCCCGGCCGGCTCCGGCCGCGACGTCGGTCAGTTCCGTCAAGCCTTCCGGCGCGGCGACGATCCGGGCCGGCCCGCCGGCGGCCGTCTCCTGAAATCCAGATCGGCCGATCCGCGATCGACGCGGCGCAGAGACGACGCGCGGACTTGTGGCATGACAGGCCTGCACTTGTCAGGCATGCTCCTGCGCGCCGCCGTCGTTGGGGGATGACGTGGAAGAGGCTGATCGGGTCGAGCGGGCGGTCGGCGCCGCCCTGAGGCGGTGGCCCGGGCCGGTCGACATCGCCCCGGAATATCGGCCTCGCGCACAGGGCCCCGCGGAGCCCGAGGGCGTCGTGCGCAGCCTGCCGCGGCGGGTGGTGACGCACAAGGCCAGCGATTCCCACGTCGCGCTGCCGATGGCGAAGGTCCTGGTCCACCGGCCGGGCCTCCTGCGCCCCGCACAGCGCCTCCTCGTCTGGGCCGGCGCGACCGGGCGCTTCTTCCTCGGCAATGCCGTCGACGCGCTGCGGGGCCGCAACACCGTCGAGCGGCGCGCCGAACGGCTGCGCCGCGTCTTCGAGGATACCGGGGCGACCTTCGCCAAGGTCGGCCAGCAGCTCTCCCTGCGCGCCGACCTGCTGCCCTATGCCTACTGCGTCGAGCTCAGCAAGATGCTCGACCAGGCCAAGGCGATCCCGACCGAGGTGGCGATCGCCGTCGTCGAGAGGAGCCTCGGGCGACCGCTCGCGGAGGTGTTCGAGGCCTTCGACCCGGAGCCGATCGGCGCGGCCTCGATCGCCTGCGTGTACCAGGCGGTGCTGCGGACCGGCGAGCGCGTCGCCGTCAAGGTGAAGCGGCCGCAGATCGGCGAGACCCTGGCGGCGGACCTGCGCGCCCTCGACTGGCTCCTGATCGGCGCCGAGACCCTCACGCTGATCCGGCCGGGCTTCACCGCCCGCTTCCGGCAGGAGCTCAGGAAGATGCTCCTCGCCGAGCTCGATTTCCGCGCCGAGGCCCGCTACACCGACATCTTCCGGCGCCGCGCCAAGAAGGACGGCAACACCGTCACCGCCCCGCGCGTCTATTTCGACCACTCGACCGAGGACGTGCTCGTCACCGAGCTGATGTCGGGCGTGTGGATGTGGGAGCTGATGGCCGCGGTCGACGCGAAGGACGCGCCCTTCCTGGCGGCGTTGCAGGCGCGCGGCATCGAGCCGAAGGCCGTCGCGCAGAACCTCATCCGCACCGTGCACCGGGAGCTCCTGGAGGAGCTCTTCTTCCACGGCGACCCGCACCCGGCCAACCTCGTGGTGCTGCCCGGCAACCGGATCTGCTTCCTCGATTTCGGGGCGATCGGCCGGTTCTCGACCCAGACCCGGAACATGTGGCGGGAGCTGCACTACCACATGCGCAACCGCGACGTCGCCCGGATGGTCGCCTCCACCGTCAACCTCTCGGGACCGCTGCCGCCGATCGACGTCGAGCGGGTGATGAAGTCGGTGGAGGGCATCTACGCCGACTGGGTCTACGCCATCAGCAGCAAGGACGCCGAATGGTGGGAGCGCTCGACCTCGCAGACCTGGCTGCGCTACATCAGCCTCGCGCGCGACAACGGCCTGCCCGTCAGCCTGGAGACGATCCAGTTCTTCCGCTCGACGGTGCTGTACGACTCGATCATCACCCGTCTCGACAAGGACATCGATTTCGACGAGGCGTGGAAGGCGCATACCCGCCGCGCCGCCAAGAAGGCGCGGCGGCGGGTGCGCCGCGCGATGGCCAAGCGTATCTACGGCCCGACCCGCATGGACTACCTGCGGATCGAGCAGGCCGCCGACATGGCGACGCAGGCCTTCTTCCGGTATCAGCAGGAGATCGAGCAGCCGCTCATCCGGTTCCGCAACATCGTCGGCAAGATCGCCTACACCATGAACGTGCTGCTGAAGCTCGCCGTCGTCCTCGCGGTGGTCACGGCGGGCTGGCTGGTGATGCCGGTCGGCCTGCATCGCTGGCTCGGGATCGAGATCGACGGCGGGCGCCTGGTGGAGGCGGCGACCTCGGTGGGCTGGCCGCAGGCGGCGCTGCTCGCCCTCGGGGTCCTGCTGATCCGGCGCATCCTGTTCCGGATCAACGACCCCGACACGAAACCCGACTGAGCGGACGGCGCCCGGACCCGTCGCGGACCGTCCTTCCCCTCCGCAGAGGCATTCCCCGATGATCCTCGACCCCGCCGACCCCCTGGTGCTGCCGACGGCCATCATCGACATCGGGGCGCAGAAGCGCGGGCGCATCCGCCGGCTCCGGCAGTCGTCGGGCGCCCTGAGCCGCCGGCTCGCGGCGCTCGCGGGGCGGATCTGCGAGGCCGCGAGGCTGAACGACGCGCGCGACGTGATCCCGGTCGTGCTGCTCTACGAATGCGTGGACGATCCCCCGGCCGGCAGGCTGCTGCCGAAGCCCGTGCCGGGCGAGGCGGCGAGTGCGCCTCCGGGAGAGCCGGCGTGACCCGGCGCTGCCTGCCTCCGGTGGTGGTCGACCTCGGGCGGGTGCGGGAGGCCGACATCGCGGCCTTCCAGGCCGGGCACGGCCCGCTGGTTGCCGAGGTGGAGCGCGCCCGGCGGTTGCTTCTGTCGGGGCTCGCCCCCACCGCTTCCGGTAAGATCATCGTGCCCATCGTCGTCCGCTACAGACAATCCAGAACAGTTTCCGATGGGTCCGGATCGGGATCCGGCCGCTGAAATGCGCTTGCCAGCGTGCTTCGACTGGATCATGATTGGTTTCAGCGGAGCGTGCCCGGCAGGAGGACTCCGGTGGACAAACTCGTGAAGCGTGTCACCGCGGTCAGCCTGGAGGCAGGCGGACGTCAGGCGGACGTGATCTATCGTGCCTCGGGCAAGAAGCGCCGGAAAGTGTCGCCGCTGCTCAAGCCGTTCGAGCGAATTCAGCGTAAGTTGCTGGAATCGCAAGAGGTTGGCGGTCGTGAAGGCTTGCGGCTGCACGAGAAGTCCAACCGCAAGCGCCGGGACGGATGGCTCGCCGACGCGCTCGAAAACCAAATCAAGTCCAATCGCAAGGCCTACAACGTCGCCCGCAAGGCCTTGCCGGGCGGCGTGCTGCCCAAGGCCTGAGAGCTTTTCGATCTACGAGGACAGCACCGCGAAGACATCGTCCGTCCCATCCGCGACCTCATCCTGAGGTGACCGGCGATCGAAGATCGCAGGTGAAAGGAGCCTCGGAGAAGGGCTCCGGACACCACGGTGATTGCCGGAGGCCTCCTTCGAGGTCAGTCGATCTTCGATCGTGCGCGATCTCCGATCGCCGACACCTCAGGGTGAGGTTGAGGGCGGGATGAATTTGCCAAGCACGTCAAACAGGCTCTGAGACATGAGGCCTGAGACGGTGCTGCGGCGGTCACGCCGCGATCCCGAAGCGATCGACCGATTGCGTATGATGATTCCGAACGGAGCCCGGCATGGCCACGCAGCCTTCCTCGGTCGTCTTCGAAACGACGACCCATGACCCAGCCACCGTGACGGTCGCGAACGGCGCCGCGACGCCGGCCCCGATGCTGATCGTCGACCTGGGCAAGCGGCAGTCGAAGGACAAGATCAAGAAGCTCCGCAAGGGCCGGGGCAGCCTCGTGCCCCGGATCGAAAAGGTCGTGCGCGAGCTGGTGGCCTCCGGCGCCGTCGCGGCGGACGCCCAGCCGGTCGTGATCGTGGTGCGGGAGGAGACGCCGCCGCTCTGGCCGTTCTCCTGAGGCGCGCGGGCCGCGCCTTCGGGCGCGGATGGCGCCGGTCCGGCGCGGCACCGGATGGCCGCGCATCGACATTCCCTTGGTCCCTGATCGGGAGGCGCGGGTTGAAGACCTTCCTGGCGATGGCGCCCTTCTGGGACCCGTACTGCCCGCCCCTCGGCATCACCTCGCTGCAGGCCTACCTCAAGGAACGCGGCCGCGACGTCGCGATCTTCGACTTCAACACCTCCAAGGAGATCTGGCGGGCGCAACGCGCCTATTTCGACGCCTTCGTCGACGCGGTGCCGGCGGCGCGGCACTGGAACATCATGCGGGTCGGGCCGGACTACTTCGCGCGCCACCAGATGGCATGGCTGTCCCTGCGCGACGACCCGTCCGCCTACCGCGACCTCGCCGCCCGCATCCTGAACATCGACGGCCGCCAGCGGATCGACCCGCGCACGCTCGCCGCCTTCGACCGCATCTTCGAGGCGATATACGCCCGGATCGACGCCCTCCTGGACGAGCAGCTCGCGCGCCACCGGCCGACGGTGGTCGGCTGCACGATGCTGACGACGACGCTCCCGGCCTCCCTCCACATCCTCAAGCGCGCCAAGGCCTTCGATCCGGAGATCCGCACCGTGCTCGGCGGGCCCGGCCCGATCATGGGGGCGGGCGCCGACAGCCCGGACACCCAGCGCATCCTCGACCGCTGCCCGTACGTCGACAACGTGGTGATCGGCGAGGGTGAGATCCTGATGGACGCCCTCCATGCCGGCCTCCTGGAGCGCCGGCGCATCTATGCGCTTCGCGACGTCTCGACCGAGCTGGCCGAGCGCGCCGCGACGCCGGTGCACAGGAACCTCATCAAGGATGTCGGGCGGCTGCCGACGCCGGACTATACCGGGCTCGCCGTGCCGCACTACACGCGCCTGTCGGTGGGGGTGACCCGCGGCTGCGCCTACCAGTGCTCGTTCTGCTACGAGACCACCTACTGGCGGCGCTACCGCAAGCGGCCGATCGAGAGCGCCCTCGACGACATCGAGGCGCTGAGCGCCCGCCACGGGCGCAGCAGCTTCTTCCTCTGCGACTCCCTCGCCAACCTGTTCGCCGAGGACCTCGCCGACGGCGTCCTGCGGCGCGGCCTCGACACCCGCTGGGACGCCTACCTGCGGGCCGACGCGCCGCTCACCGATCCCGACTACGTCCGCCACCTCGCGGCGGGCGGCATGGTGCGGGCCCGCCTCGGCGTCGAATCGGCCGACCAGGCGACGCTGGATCTCATGAACAAGCGGACCTCGTCCGACGTGATGGGCGAGGTGATCGAGACCCTGGCGGAGGCCGGCATCGAGACCTCCACCTTATGGATCGTCGGCTTCCCGAACGAGGACGAGGCCGCCTTCCAGGCCTCCCTCGACTTCCTGTCCGATCACCGCGACGCGATCTTCGCCGCCGATCCCTGGCAGTTCGTCTTCCACCCGACCACCGGCGACGTCCCGGTCTTCGGCCGGCTCACCGCCGCCGACAGCTTCGAGGCGCGGCTCGGCATGCACCGGATCTATCCGGAGGAGTACGACGACGCGCTCCTCGTCCAGTACTACGAGCTCGACATCCCGGACGTCATGGCGGTCAAGCTCGACCGCATCGCCCGGATGGGGGCCCGGATGGCCGAGTGGGGCATCCCGAATCCCTACTCGATGGCCGAGTGGCGCGCCGCCGACCGGCGCTGGCAGGCCCTGCATCCGCGCCGCCCCCGGCCGACGGCCGTGCCGCAGGCGCGGCCCGTAGCGCAGGAGAGGGCAGGGGGGCAGGCAGGATGAGCGCGCAGACTGTGCTGGCCGAGGCCATGGCGCCGGCCGAGGACCCGGCTGTGAAAGAGGCGGTCCGGGACCGGATCCGGGACTTCGCCGCCGCGACCTTCCTGGTCGGGGCCGGCGAGGTCGGTCCGGATACCGACCTGTTCGAGGCGAACGTCATCGACAGCTTCGGCTTCGTCGAGCTCGTCTCCTTCCTGGAGCAGACCTTCGGGATCGCGATCGAGGAGGACGACCTGACCTCGCCCGAGATGGCGACGCTCGCCGGCATCGAGCGGGTCGTCACCGGAAAGCTCCGGCAGCAGGGCGCCCTCCGGTGACGGGGCCGCGCCCGACCCCCGTCCAGGCCTGCCGGCGCTGCCTGCTGCCGGCGACCCTGCCGGGGCTCGCCTTCACGGCCGACGGCCTGTGCGACCTCTGCGCGGCGACCGGCGAGGCCGAGGCGGAGGCGGAACGGGTCGCCCTGCGCGCGCGCCTCGACGCGCTCTACGCCGCGCATCGCGGCACGCGGCCCTATGCGGCCATCGTCGCCTATAGCGGGGGCAAGGACAGCTCCTACACCCTCAAGCATCTCGTCGAGGAGCAGGGCCTGCGCTGCCTCGCGATCACGGTCGATAACGGCTTCCTGTCGGCGGGCACGCTCGACAATTGCCGCGCGGTCTGCGCCGCCCTCGACGTCGACCTCGTCGTGTTCACCCCGAGCCGGCGTTTCACCGAGCGGATGTACCGCGCGAGCGTCGAGCGCGACGACCTGCACGCCCCGGCGGCGGTCAAGCGCGCGAGCGCGATCTGCTCGTCCTGCATCACCCTCATCAACACGCACATGCTGCAGCGGGCGCTCGAATTGCGGGTGCCGATCGTCGCTGGCGGCTATCTCGGAGGGCAGGTGCCGCGGGACGGCGCCGTGATGACGCTCCGGCCCGGCCGCCAGGCCCGCATCCGCACCGCGCTGGTCAACCGCTTCGTCGGCGCCCTCGGAGAGGGCGCGCGGCGCTACTTCGACCTGCCGGGCGCGGCCGAGGGCGACCCCGAGGTCGTCGTCGTCAACCCGATGCTCGGCGTCGCGCTCTCCGAGGAGGCGATCAAGGCGGCGCTCGCGCCCCTCGGCTGGCGCCAGCCGACCGATACCGGGCTCACCTCCACCAATTGCCGCCTGAACGACCTCGGGGTCTATCTCCATTCGCGCCGCCACGGCTTCCACCCCTACGCGATGGAGATCGCCGAGCAGCTGCGCGGCGGCACGATCTCCCGCGAGGCGGCGGCGCGCAAGCTCGGCACGCTGCCCGGCCGCGGCGACGTCGCCTGGATGGCCGAGCGGATCGGGCTTCCGGCCGATGCCCTCTGAGCCGCGCGCCCTCCTGTTTCCCGGCCAGGGCGCCCAGCATCCGGGGATGCTGGAGCCGTTCCGGGGCGCGCCGGGCTTCCGGGAGAGCGCGGCGGTCGTCTCCGACCTCCTGGGCTTCGACCTGCCGGCCTCGATCGAGGCCCGGCCCGAGATCCTGCGGGAGAACGCCGTCAGCTCGCTGGCGACCGTGCTGGCGAGCGTCGCCGCCCTGCGCGGCGTACAGGCGGGCGAGACGGCGGCGGTCGCCGGCTACAGCGTCGGGCAATGGACCGCGCTCCACGCCGCCGGCAGCCTGCCGGAGGAGGCCCTGTTTCGCCTCGTCCATGCCCGCGCCCGCCTGATGGACGAGGCCCTGGCCGCGAGCGCGCCGAGCGGCATGACCGCGGTGATCGGCCTGCGGGCGGCGGATGTCGCGGCGGTCTGCGGCGAGGTCGCGGCGCCGGATCATCCCGTCGGCGTAACCAACGACAACGCGCCCGGCCAGGTCACGATCGGCGGCACGCTCCAGGCCCTCGACCGGGTCGAGGCGCGACTGTCGGCCCTGCGGCCGAAGGCCCTGCGCCGCCTCGCGGTCGCCGGGGCGTGGCACAGCCCGCTGATGGCGCCGGCCGCCGCGGCTTTGGCCGAGCTGCTGCGCGGCCTGCCGCTCGCGAGCCCCCGCCTGCCGGTGGTCGAGAACGTGGCGGGCGACTGGCTGACCGGCACACCGCACGATCTTCTCGCCCGGCAGGTGGCCGCCCCGGTGCGCTGGATGCAGAGCGTGCGCACGCTGGCGGCGTCGGGCATCCGCACCTGCCTGGAGGTCGGCTACGGCGACGTGCTGACCCGGTTCGGCTTCTTCATCGACCGGTCGCTGACGCATCTCGCCCTCGCGCCGCCGCCGCGCGGGCGGGCCTGACGGGAGGCGGCGGGCATGTGCGGCATCGCCGGCCTCCTCGACCTCGCGGGAACGCCCCGCCCCGCCGCCGAGCGCGCGGCCGAGGTCGAGGCGATGCTCGATCGCCTCGCGCATCGCGGCCCCGACGAGGCCGGCGTGGTCGCGGATGCGCGCGTCGCCCTCGGCGCCGTGCGCCTGCGGATCGTCGACCTCGCGCTCGGCCAGCAGCCGATGGGCGACGAGAGCGGGCGCTGGTGGATCGCCTTCAACGGCGAGGTCTACAACTTCCCCGAATTGCGCGCCGAGCTGGAGGCAGAGGGCGCCGTCTTCCGCTCGCGCTGCGACACCGAGGTGGTGCTGCGCGCCTGGATGCAGTGGGGCGAGGCGGCGGCGTCGCGCCTGGAGGGCGGCTTCGCCTTCGCGCTCCACGACCGGCGCGCGCGCTGCACCCACCTCGTGCGCGACCGCGCCGGCAAGCGCCCGCTCTTCTACCGCGAGGAGGCGGGCGGCCTCGTCTTCGCCTCCGAGATGAAGGCGTTCTTCGCGCGGCCCGGTTACGGCTTCGCCTGGGACGAGGGCGGGTTGAGCGCGCTCTTTGGCCAATGGACGCCCTTCGGCGAGGCCACGCCCTACCGGGGGATCCGCCAGGTGCCGGCGGGCGGTAGCCTGCGGGTCGATCCGACGAGGATCCGGCTCACCCGCTACGCCGAGATGCCCCTGGCGCGGGGCGACGCCAAGATCGGATTCGAGGCGGCGGCGGAGCGTGCCCGGGCGCTCCTGCGCGGCAGCGTCGCCCGGCGCCTGCGCGGCGACGTCGAGGTCGCGGTCCTGCTCAGCGGCGGGCTCGACAGCGCGGTCGTGGCGCATCTGGCGGCCGAGGCGGGGGCCCGGCCGCCGCGGGCCTTCTCGGTCGGCTTCACCGAGGCGGCCTTCGACGAATCCGCCGACCAGGACCTCGTCGCCGGACGCCTCGGGCTCGACCACGACCGCCTCGTCATCGGCCCGGGCGACATCGCGGCCGCCTTCGAGCCGGCGCTCTGGCACGCCGAGATCCCGCAATTCCGCACCGCCTTCGTGCCGATCTACCGCCTCGCCGGCCGGATCCGGGAGGCCGGCTGCAAGGTGGTGCTGAGCGGGGAAGGGGCGGACGAGGTCTTCTACGGCTACGACCTGTTCAAGGAGACGGCGCTGCGGGCGGAGTGGCCGGCGCTCGACGCCGAGACGCGGCGCAGCCGGCTGCGCCGCCTCTACCCGTACCTTCCGCATTTCGCGACCGGGGACACGCGGGCGCTCGAAGCCCTCTTCGCCCGCTCCAGCGCCGGCGCCGACGACCCGCTCTACTCGCACGCCCTGCGCTTCGAGAACGGGCGCCTCGCCCAGCGCCTGCTGAGGGTCGCGCCGCAGGACGGCGCCCTGCCGGAGGTCGCCGCCGGGCTCGCCGGGCTCGATCCCGTTGCGCGGGCGCAGTGGCTCGAGACCCGCACCCTGATGGAGGGCTACCTCCTGTCCTCGCAGGGCGACCGGATGACCTTCGCCCACGGGGTCGAGCCGCGAAACCCGTTCCTGGCGCCCGACGTCACCGCCTTCGCGGCGGGCCTGCCGCGCCACTTCCACCTGACCCCCGAGGACGGCGAGAAGCGCCTGCTCAAGGCCGCCTTCGCGGACGTCCTGCCCGCCCGCATCCTGGAGAAGCCCAAGCAGCCCTATCGCGCCCCGGACGCCGCCGCCTTCGCCGATCCGGCCGCCGGGCGCCTGATCCCCTGGGTCGAGGACGCGCTCGCGCCCGCTTCGCTCGGTGAGGTCGGGCCCGTCGAGGCCGGGGCGGCCCTGCGCCTCGTCGACAAGGTCCGGCGCAGCGGCGGGGCGGTGAGCCCGCGGGAGAACCAGGCCTTCCTCCTCCTCCTCTCCCTCGTCCTCCTGGATGGGCTCTACGTGCGCGGCACCGGCCGCGAGCGGCGCGCCCCGCGCCCGCCCTGCACCCGGGCGGTCCTGCGCGACGCGGCCTGACGGAGCGCGCGCCATGCCCCTGCATATCGGCGCCTACGAGGGGGACGGCTCCGACCTCGCCGACCTGATCGGGCGCTCCTGGCGCACGGCCTATGCGGGCAAAGCCTGGTTCCCGCTCTGGGACCGCGACTACGTGGCGTGGCGGATGATGGATCCGCGCATCCTCGACCGGGAGCTGATGGCCTGCGCCTACGACGGCGACGCCCTGATCGGCTGCCTCATCGGCGAGGAGGCGCGGTTCGCGATCCGCGGCCGCTCGGTGCCGGGCAGCCTGACCTCCTATCTCAGCATCGCGCCGGAGACGCGCCACCGTGGCCTCGCCCTGCGCCTGCTCGACCACCAGAAGCGGCTCCACCGGGAGCGCGGCCTCGCCTTGAGCCTCGGGGTGACCAGCACCCGGCCGGGCTCGCTGGCCAAGCGCTTCTGGGACAGTGCCGCCGCGCGCCGGCCCGAGGACGTCGCCTTTCTGCGGCCCCTGCGGATGTGGAGCGCGGTGGTCGACCCGCCCGGGGTGGCCGCAGCGGGGCTCGACCGGCTCGAACGCCTCGCCCCCTGGCTCGCCGCGCCGCTTGCCGCCGCCGCCCGGGCCTGGCCGCGCCCTCCCGCGCGTCCCTTCGCGGCCGCGGACCTGCCCGCCTGCGCCGCCTGGACGGAAGGCCGCATGCAGGGCGCCGCCTGCCGGATGGCGTGGTCGCCGGCGCGCCTCTCGCTGCAGCTCGACCATCCGGCGAGCCACACCCTTGTGTTCGAGGAGGGGGGCCGCGCCACCGGCTTCGTTGCCGCCTACCTCATCGACTGGCTCGGCGCGGCGCCGGTGCGGGTCGGCTTCATCGAGCTCGAGGGCGGGGAGGGCGGGACGGCGGCCGCCGCCCGCCGGCTCGCCGCGGCCTCGCGCGACCTCGCCGCGCGGGGCGCGCAGATGAACGTCGTGATCGACGGCGGCACGGCGCCCGGGGCGGCGCTCCTCGCCGCGGGCTTCGCGCCGGTCGATCCCCACCTCGTCACCGTGACGCTGTTTCCCGATCCCTCGCTCCGGCTCGACGCCCGGATGCCGATCCACACGGCCTTCACGTGAGCGACACCCTCGACCCCGCGGAGATCCGCGCCAATGTCCGCCGCTTCGCCGAGCGCGAGGTGCGGCCGGGCTCGGCCGCCCGCGACCGGGAGGAGCGCTTCGACGCGGGCCTGTTCCGCCGCCTCGGCGATCTCGGCGTGCTCGGGGCCCTCGCTTCGGCGCGCTACGGCGGCGCGGAGCTCGATCCGGTCGCGGTGGCGATCATCCACGAGGAGCTCGCCGCCGCCGATCCGGGCCTTGCCCTCGCGTATCTCGCCCATGCGGTGCTGTTCGTGAACGCGGTGGCGCGGCATGCGGGCGAGGCCCAGCGCACCCGCGTGCTGCCGGATGCCTGTTCCGGCCGGACCATCGGCGCGGTCGCGATGAGCGAGGCGGGTGCGGGCAGCGACCTGATGGCGATGCGCACCACCGCCCGGCGCGAGGGCGGGCGCTACGTCATCGAGGGCACGAAGACCTGGATCACCAACGGGGCGCTCGGCCCCGGCGACCTCGGCGACGTCGCCCTCGTCTACGCCCGCACCGGGGAGGGGGTGCGCGGCCTCTCGCTGTTCCTCGTCCAGCGCGGCATGCCGGGCTTCCGGCTCGGCGGCGTGATCGGCGGCAAGCTCGGCATGCGCACCGCGACCTGCGCCGAGCTGGTCTTCGACGGCTGCGCGGTGCCGGACGGGAACCGGGTCGGGCCGGAGGGCGGCGCCGTGATGATGCTGATGCGCACCCTGGAGATCGAGCGGCTGATGCTGGCCGCGATCGCGCTGGGGATCGCGCGGCGCGCCCTCGCGATCATGAACCGTTATGCGAGCGAGCGCCGGACCTTCGGGGCGCCGCTTCGGGAGCACGGCCAGATCCAGGGCTACCTCGCGGAGAGCTACGCGGCCTTCCGGGCGGGGCGCGCCTACGTGGCGGCGGCCGCCTCCGCGCTCGCCGGGCCTGGCTGCGGGGCCGATGCCGACGGGGCGAAGCTCTACTGCGCCCGGATGGCCAAGACGGTCGCCGACCACGCCATCCAGGTGCTCGGCGGCAACGGCTACGTCGAGGCCTACGAGGTCGAGCGCCTGTGGCGCGACGCACGTCTCCTCGAGATCGGCGGTGGTACGAACGAGATGCTGCAGAAGGCGATCACCCGGCACCTGACCCGTCCGGAGACGCTGGAATGAGGAGACTCTCGCACGGGGAGACGCCGGGATGACGTGACGCCCGCATGAGCATCGCGCGAACCGACCCGCGATCGCGCCGTCGCCGGACAAACATGCCGGCATTCCGCGCGCGCCCAGTGTCGCGCCGGTATTGGCCTGATCGCGCCCAATCCGGCGGCCTGCCGTTCCGGCATACATCAAATGATTGATGTTGATCTTGGGCTGAATGCATGGCATCATCTCGGGATTGAGTGTTTTCCTCTTGAATTGGATCCGTCTCCTCTGCGGGAGATAGGGAGAGCACCGGCCGATCCGGTGGAGATCGGCCATTCCGACAGCCGCTGACTGTGATGGGCTGCGCTGCCGACCGGGCGGGCCGCCGATCTCCGGCCGCGAGGAGGGCGAGGTGATGCGGATGGCGGAGACGGACCGCGTTGCAGGGCGCGAACCGGCAGCGCGGGAGCCGTCGGCGGCAGAGGACGGGGGCGGGGAGAGAGTCCGGGCGTCCGATCCCTTCCCGCTCACGGATGTCCAGCGGGCCTACTGGCTCGGCCGGTCCGCCGCCTTCGACCTCGGCAATATCGGCTGCCACATCTACGCGGAGATGCGGATCGTCCCGGCGGCCCTGCCGCAGGTCGAGCCGGCCTGGCGGCGGCTGGTGCAGCGCCACCCGATGCTGCGCGCGGTGATCCGCCCGGACGGGCTCCAGGAGGTGCGCGCCGACGTCCCGCCCTACCGCATCTCCCATCTCGACCTGACCCGCGCCGCGCCGGAGCGGGCGGAGGCCGCGATCGGCGCGGTGCGGGCCGAGATGTCGCATCGCGTCTACGCCGCCGAGACCTGGCCGCTGTTCGAGCTTCGCACCACCGCGACGCCCGCGAAGGTGCTGCTGCATTTCAGCCTCGACCTGCTCGTCGCGGATTTCTGGAGCATCCAGATCCTGCTCGGCGAACTCGCCCGCCTGATCCTCGATCCGGGCGCCGACCTCGTCCCGCTGACCATGACCTTCGCGGATTACCTCGCGGCGGCCGAGGAGCGCCGGAACGGCTTTCGCCTGGAGCGGGCGCGGCGCTACTGGGTCGATCGCCTCGACACCCTGCCGCCGGCGCCGCGCCTGCCCCTCGCCCGGCAGCCCGGCACGATCGCCCGCCCGGTCTTCCGGCGCACCAGCCTCACGGTCGAGCCCGCGGCCTGGGCAATCCTGAAGGCGCGGGCGCAGGCGGCGGGCCTGACGCCCACCGGCGTGGTGATGGCGGCCTTCGCCCGGGTCGTCGCGGCGTGGAGCGAGAGCCGCCACTTCACCCTCAACCTGACGCTGTTCAACCGCGCGCCCCTCGATCCCCAGGTCTACGGCATCGTCGGCGACTTCACCGCGCTCCTCCTGCTGGAGGTCCGCGACGACCCGGCGCGGGGCTTCCTGGACTTCGCCCGGGCGCTCGCGGCGCAGTTCCGCACCGACCTGCGCCACCGGGCCTATGACGGGATCCGTCTCCTCCAGGACATCGCCCGGCGCGGCGACCCGGACCGGCCCGCCGCCATGCCGGTCGTGTTCACGAGCGCGCTCGCCAACAGCATGCCGGGGCTGGAGACGACGGTCGAGGCCGGCAGCGTCGAGTACGCGGTGAGCCAGACGCCCCAGGTCTGGATCGACCACCAGGTCTACGAGCGGGCAGGCCGCCTCTTCCTGTCCTTCGACGCCGTCGAGGCGCTGTTTCCCGCCGGCCTCGTCGAGGCGATGGCGGCGGCCTATGACGCGCTGCTGCACCGTCTCGCGGCCGACGACGCGGCCTGGCACGCCAATCCCGACCTTGTCCCGGCGGCCCTGCGCGCGCCGATCCTGGCGGCGAACCGCACCGAGGCGCCGCTCCCCTCCGGCCTCCTCCACCTGCCGTTCCTCGAGCAGGCACGGGCGCGGCCCGATGCGCTCGCGGTCGTCACCCTCGAGCGGCGCCTGACCTATGCCGACCTCGCGCGGCGCGCCCGCGGGCTCGCCGCGCGCCTCCAGGCCCTCGGCGTCGGGCCGGGCCGCCTCGTCGCGGTGGTGATGGAGAAGGGCTGGGAGCAGGTCGTGGCCGTGCTGGCGGTTCTGGAGGCGGGCGCGGCCTACCTGCCCCTCGACCCGGACCTGCCGGCGGCGCGCCGCAACGCGCTGATGGCCGAGGGCGGCGTCGGAATCGTCCTGACGCAGCCCTGCCTCCTGCCGCGCCTCGCGTTGCCGGCGCAGGTCTCGGCCCTCGCGCTCTCGTGGGGCGAGGTCGGCGAGCCCCTGTGCGAGGCGGGGCGGGCCGTTCCCGGCGACCTCGCCTACGTCATCTTCACCTCCGGCTCCACCGGCCAGCCGAAGGGCGTGATGATCGAGCACCGCAGCGCGCTCAACACGGTCCTCGACATCAACGCCCGGTTCGGCATCGGCCCCGGCGACCGGGTGCTCGGCCTCTCGTCCCTGAGCTTCGATCTCTCGGTCTACGACATCTTCGGCACGCTGGCGGCCGGGGCGACCCTGGTGATCCCGCACGCGACGAGCGCGCGCGAGCCCGGCGACTGGGACGACCTCGTGCGCCGCGAGGGCGTGACGGTCTGGAACTCGGTCCCGGCCCTCTACGGCCTGTGGCTCGACCGCCTGGAGGCGGAGCCCGGCCCGGTCGCCCGGACCTTGCGCCTCGCGCTGCTCAGCGGCGACTGGGTCCCGCTCGGGCTGCCTGCGCGCTCGCGCGCGCTCCTGCCGGGCACCCGGACGATCAGCCTCGGCGGGGCGACCGAGGCCTCGATCTGGTCGATCGTGCACGAGATCGGCGCCCTCGACCCCGCCTGGACCAGCATCCCGTACGGGACGGCTCTGGCCAACCAGACCATGCAGGTGCTCGACGCCGATTTGCGCCCCTGCCCGCCCTGGGTGCGGGGCGAGATCTGCATCGGCGGCGTCGGACTCGCCCGCGGCTACCTCAACGATCCGGACAAGACCGCCGCGAAGTTCGTCGTCTCGCCGCATGACGGGAGCCGGCTCTACCGCACGGGCGACCGCGGGCGGCATTTCCCCAACGGCGCCATCGAGTTCCTGGGCCGCGACGACGGGCAGGTGAAGCTGAACGGCTACCGGATCGAGCTCGGCGAGATCGAGGCGGTGCTCGCGCGCGACCCCCGGGTGGCGCAGGCGGCGGTCACCTTCGAGCGCACGCCCTCGGGCGGGCGCCTCGCGGCCTTCGTGGCGGCGCCCGGCCTCGACCCGGCGGAGGTGGCGGAAATCGCGCGCGCGACCCTGCCGGCCTCCATGGTGCCGGGCCTGTGCCGGGTCCTGCCGGCGCTGCCCCTGACGCCGAACGGCAAGATCGACCGCCGCGCGCTGCTGCGGCTCCTGCCGCCGCTCGACGCGGCGCCCGCACCCGCACCCGTCTCAGCCCAGGCCGGGGAGGAGGAGATCCTGCTCGCGCTGGTGGCGGGCGAGCTCGCGCGGCCGGACCTCGCCGCCGCCGACAACCTGCTGGCGCTCGGCGCGACCTCCCTCGACCTCGTGCGGATCGTCGGGCGGATCGAGGCGCGGTTCGGGATCCGGCCGTCCTTCGCGGCCTTCTTCGCCGATCCCACCGTCGCGGCGCTCGCCCGCACTATCGCGGCCGAGAGTGCGGCGAACAGCGCGGCGCATCGGCGCCGCGCCCCGCTTCCGGCCAACCAGAACCGGCCGGCCGCGGAACCCGTCCTCCTCGATCCGGCGGAGCGCGAGGCCTTCCTGCGCGCGGAGCACGGACGCCGGCGCTGTCCCGAGGAGTGGGGGCGCGTGGCGCTGCCGCCGCCTGCGCCCGCGGACGGGCCGGAGCGCCGCAGCGTCCGCAGCTACCTGCCGGATGCGGTGCCGCTCGGGACGCTCGGGACCTGGCTCGGCGCGCTCGCCCGCACGGCCGCCGGGCGCCGGCCTTACGGCTCGGCCGGCGGCACCTACGCGGTGCAGTGCTACCTGCACGTCAGGCAGGGCGGCGTCGCCGGATGCCCGGCCGGGACCTTCTGCTACGACCCCGCCGACCACGTCCTTATCCCGCTGACCCTCGGCGTCGATCTTTCCGAGGAGATCCACGAGCCCTTCGCCAACGCCCCGATGGCGCGCGGCGCCGCGGTCTCGGTCTTCCTGGTCGGCGAGCCGCGGGCGATCGAGCCGCTCTACGGCGAGATGGCCTCGCGCTTCCTGCTGCTCGAGGCGGGCGCGATGGGGCATGCCCTCGAATGCGCGGGGGCCCGCTGCGGCCTCGGGATCTGCGCCATCGGCTGGCTCAACTTCGAGCCGGTCCGGCCGCTGTTCCTGCTCGACGAGCGCCAGCCGCTCCTGCACGCCCTCGTCGGCGGGCTCGCCGAAGGCGCGATCGAGGAAGGCGTCGTATGACCGCGTCGGAAGTCCTGGCGGATCTCCGCCGGCAGGGCGTCACCCTCTGGGCCGACGGGCCGGACCTGCGCTTCAGCGCCCCCCGGGGCGTCGTGGACGCCGCCGCCGTCTCCCTGCTCTCGCGCCACAAGCCCGAATTGCTGCGGCTCGTCGCCAGCCCGTCCGAGGCCGCGCCCGAGGCGGCGCCGCAGCCCCCGCCCGCCGCCCTGCCGCTTCGGGCGCCGGCCGGCTTCTCCCTCGACGACGACGTCCTGTCGCTCGCCGCGATCCCCGACTGGGTGCTGGAGGACCAGGCGCCCTACGTGCGCCACGTCTCGCCCTACAAGGGCTTCCTCTACGGCCGGATGGGGCTCGACAAGACCTTCCTGCGCGGGGAGGGCTGCTACCTCGTCGATGCAGACGGGCATCGCTACGCTGACTGCATCGCCCAGTTCGGTGCCGTGCCGTTCGGCCACGACCCCGATCCCGTCTGGGACGCGATCGTGGCCCTGCGCCGCGAGCGGCGGCCGAACCTCGTCATCACGTCGATCTCGCAGGAAGCCGGGGCCCTGGCCGAGCGCCTGCTCGCGCTCGCCCCGCCGGGTCTCGCCCACGCGGTGTTCTCCAACAGCGGCGCGGAGGCGGTGGAGGCCGCCCTCAAGCTCGCCCGGGTGGCCACGGGCCGGACCGGCATCCTGTCGGCCCGCGACGGCTTCCACGGCCTGACCCTCGGGGCGCTGTCGGCGACGGGCCGCGACTTCTTCCAGCGCGGCTTCGGCGCGCCGGCCGCCGGCTTCAACTACGTGCCGTTCGGCGACCTCGCGGCTGTGGAGGCCGCGATGGCGGCCCGGCCCGGCTACTTCGCGGCCTTCATCGTCGAGCCGGTCCAGGGCGAATCCGGCATCCTGCCGGCGCCGCCCGGCTACCTGCGGGAGGCGCAGGCGATCTGCCGGCGCCACGGCGCTCTCCTGATCGTCGACGAGGTCCAGACCGGGCTCGGCCGCACCGGGCGGCTCTTCGCCTGCGAGGAGGACGGCGTCACGCCGGACGTCATGGTCCTCGCCAAGGCGCTCGGCGGCGGCCTCGTGCCGGTCGGGGCCTGCCTCTACACCCGGGAGGTCTACCGCGAGAGCTTCGACCTGCGGCACGGCTCGACCTTCGGCGGCAACGCGCTCGCCTGCCGGGCCGCGATGGCGACCCTCGACCTCCTGACACGGGACGACCAGGCCCTCGTGCGGCACGTCGCGGCGGTGGGGCGGACGCTGCGCGCCGACCTCGACGCGGTGCAGGCGGAGTTTCCCCGCCTCGTCGCCGCGGTGCGGGGCCGGGGCCTGATGCTCGGGGTCGCCCTCGACCTCGACCAGGCGGGCCGGGCGGCCGGCGGCATCATCTCGGCGATGCAGCAGCAGGGCCTGCTCCTCTACCTCGTCGTCAGCTACCTGCTCAACGTCGCGCGCATCCGCATCGCGCCCTCCTTCACCCAGGGCACGGTCCTGCGGATCGAGCCGCCGCTCGTGGCGGACGAGGCCTTCTGCGCCGCCGTCGCGGCGGGGCTGCGGCGCGTCCTGGCGATCCTCGAGCGGGGCGATGCCGGCGCGCTGCTCGCCCACCTCATCGCGCCGGGCGCCCCGATCCCGGCCGAGCCCGCCTCGCCCCGCAAGGCGCCCGCCTCGCCCGGCGAGGCGCCCGCCACCGCCGCCCGCTTCGCCTTCGTGGTGCACCTCCTCGGCCCCTCGGACATGCACCGCTTCGACCCGAGCTTCGCGCGCTTCACGACCGCCCAGCTCGACGGCTTCCGGCGCCGCACCGCCCCCTTCGTGCGGCCCTTCGCGAGCGGCGCGCTGCAGGTGCGGGACCGCGCCGGCCGCGAGGCGGCGGGGGAGCTCCTGGTGATCCCGCACACGCCCGAGGAGCTGCTGGCGCTGCCGGGCGCGGAGGCCCGCGACCTCGTCCAGCGGGCGGTGGATCTCGGGGCGGAGCGCGGCGCCGCGGTGATCGGGCTCGGCGGGTTCAGCTCGATCGTCTCGGATGGCGGCCTCGCGCTCAAGGCACCGCCGGAGCTGCGGATCACCAGCGGCAACAGCCTGACGACCTGGACCGCGCTCGCGGCGGTCGAGCGGGCCTGCGCGGCGCGGCGCATGCCGCTCGAGGGCTGCACGGTGGCGATCCTGGGTGCTGCGGGCGCCATCGGGCACGCGCTCGCCCGCCTCTGCCCCGACCGCGCCGGCGCGCTCCTCCTCGTGGGCAACCCGCGCAGCGCGCAAGGCGGCCTCGACCGGCTGGAGGCGATCGCCGCCGCGTGCCGCGCCGCGTCCGGGCGCCCGGTGCGGGCGACCCTCGACCTCGACGCGCTCGCGGAGGCCGACGTGGTCTTCACCGCGACGAGCGCCGTCGCGCCGTTCCTGCGCGGGACCCAGCTGCGCCGGGGCGCCCTGATCTGCGACGTCTCGCGGCCGAAGAACGCGATGCCCGACCTCTACGCCGAGCGCCCGGACCTCGTGCCGGTCGGAAGCGGGCTCCTGCGCGCGCCGGCCGGCGCCGCCCTCGACCGCCTGGGCGAGTGCGGGCAGCCCGACGTGCTCGTCGCCTGCGCGGCCGAGACGATCGTGCTGGCGCTCTCGGGGCACCGCGACGGCCATCTCTGCGGCGCCCTCGACCTCGCGACCATCGAGGCGATCGGGCGCCTCGCCACCCAGGCCGGCTTCGCGGTGGTGGAGTGACGGGCGCCCCGACGGGCGGCTCTTGGCGAAGGGGGGAGGGGATGGAGGTCCGGGTGAGCGGGGGGCGGACGGGAGGGCGGCTCCGTTGCTCGGTCGGCCCGCGCCCGCTCGCTGTGCTCGCCCTTCTCCTCCTGGCGGGCTGCCACGAGGCGGCCCCGCCGCCGCCCGCCGCGGCGCGGCCCGTGCGCACGACGCTCGCCGAGCGTCGGTCGGTGACCGAGCATCTCTCCCTCACCGGCACGGTCCGGGCGCGGGACGAGGTCGGGCTGTCCTTCCGCATCGACGGCAAGCTCGTCGAGCGCACGGTCTCGCCGGGCGATGCGGTCGTCCCCGACCAGGTCGTCGCCCGCCTCGACCCGCAGGTGGAGCAGAACGCGCTGCGCCAGGCGGAGGCCGACGTCGCGGTCGCCCAGGCGAGCTTCGTCCAGGCCCAGCGCATGGAGGCCCGGCAGAAGGAGCTCCTGACCCGGGGCTACGCCACGCGCGTGGTCTACGAGCAGGCCGCCCAGCAGCTCGAGACGTCGCAGGCCCAGCTCGACGCCGCGCGGGCGCGGCTGCGCACCGCGCAGGGGAGGGTGTCCTACACCGAGCTGAAGGCCGACCGGGCGGGGATCGTCACCGCCAAGCTCGCCGAGCCGGGCGAGATCGTCCGGGCCGGCCAGATAGTTCTCCAGGTGGCCCGCGGCGGCACCAAGGACGCGGTGTTCGAGGTGCCGGCCCCGATGTTCCAGCTCCGCGGCGTGCCGGAGAATCCCGAGATCACGATCGTGCTGGCGGAGAACCCGGAGGTGACGGTGACGGGCCGCGTGCGGGAGGTCGCCCCGCAGGCCGACCTCTCGACCCGCACCTTCGGGGTGAAGATCGCCCTCCTGGCGCCCCCCGAGGCGATGCGGCTCGGGGCGATCGTGCGCGGCAGCATGAACCTCGTCTCGCCTCCGGTCATGAAGCTGCCGGCGAGCGCGCTGACCAGCCTCGGCGACAGGCCGGCGGTCTGGGTGGTGAGCCCGGCCGACGGCACGGTCGCCCTCAGGCCGATCGAGGTGATGCGCTACGACGCCGACATCATCGTGGCGGGGGCCGGGCTCGACGACGGCGAGCGGGTGGTGACGGCGGGCGTCCACGCCCTCAAGCCCGGCCAGAAGGTGCGCCTGCTCGCCGCCGGCGCCGCCCCCGCCCCCGCCCCCGCCCCGACCTCCGTTCCATGAGCATCCTCGACTTCAACCTCTCGCACTGGGCGATCACCAACCGGTCGCTCGTGACCTTCGCGATGATCGTCGTCATCGCGACGGGGGCGTGGTCGTTCCTGCGCATCGGGCGGGCCGAGGATCCGCCCTTCACCGTCAAGCTGATGGTGATCAAGACGCACTGGCCGGGGGCGACGACCGGCGACACCATCCAGCAGATCACCGACCGCATCGAGAAGAAGATGCAGGAGGTGCGGTTCCTCGACCACCTGCGCAGCTACACCACGCCCGGCGAATCCACCGTGATGGTGACCTTGTCGGATCTCGCCACCGCCGCCCAGGTCACGGCGACGTGGTACCAGGTCCGCAAGAAGATCGACGACATCCGGGCGAGCCTGCCGGACGGGACGGTCGGGCCGTTCTTCAACGACGAGTTCGGCGACACCTACTCGATCATCTACGGCTTCACCGCCGACGGCTTCTCCCGCCGGGAGTTGCGGGACGCGGTCGAGGACATCCGCTCGCAGCTCCTCCAGGTCCAGGACGTCGCCAAGATCGAGGTGATCGGCGCGCAGGACGAGCGCCTTCTGCTCGAATTCTCGCTCCAGCAGCTCTCGAGCCTGCGCGTCGACCGCAACGACCTCATCCGCTCGCTGCAGGCGCAGAACGTCGTGGCACCCGCAGGCCAGGTGCGCACGCCCGACGAGCGCATCCTGCTGCGCGTCTCGGGCGGCTTCGCGTCCGAGCGCGATCTCCTCGCGGTGAACTTCGTCGCCAACGGCAAGATGTTCCGCCTGAGCGACATCGGCCGGGTGCGGCGCACCTACGTCGACCCCCCGAAGCCCATCTTCCGCGTCAACGGCACCGAGGCGCTCGGCCTCGCCATCTCGATGCGCGAGAGCGGCAACGTGCAGCGGCTCGGCGAGAATGTGGCCGCGGCGATGCAGGAGATCGTGCAGGACCTGCCGGTCGGGATCGAGCCGCATCTCGTGGCCAACCAGCCGGTGATCGTGACCCACGCGATCGGCGAGTTCCTGAAGTCGCTCTGGGAGGCCATCGCCATCGTGATGCTGGTGAGCTTCCTCAGCCTCGGCCTGCGGGCCGGCGCCGTGGTCGCCCTGTCGATCCCCCTCGTCCTCGCGGCGACCTTCGTGGCGATGGACCTGTGCGGGATCGACTTCCAGCGCGTGTCGCTCGGCGCGCTGATCATCTCGCTGGGGCTCCTCGTCGACGACGCCATGATCACCGTCGAGATGATGGTGAAGAAGCTCGAGGAGGGCTGCGACGTCGCCACCGCCGCGACCACCGCCTACGTCACCACCCACTTCCCCATGGGCACCGGCACGCTGGTGACGATCGCGGCCTTCCTGCCGATCGGCACCGCCAAGAGCGCGGCCGGCGAGTACACCTTCTCGCTCTTCGCGGTCGTGGCGCTCTCGCTCGTCATCTCCTGGTTCGTCGCCGCGATCTTCACGCCGCTGATCGGGGTCGTGCTCCTGAAGGCGCCGAAAGGCCACGGGACCCACGGTCCCGGCCTCGTCGTGCGCGCCTTCCGCCGCGTGCTCCTCGTCGTGATGCGCTTGCCCCGCGCCACCGTCGTCGCCACGCTGGCGCTGTTCGGGCTCTCCCTCGCCGGCATGGCGCTGGTGCCGCAGCAATTCTTCCCGCCCTCCGACCGGCCGGAGCTGCTCGTCGACCTGCGCTTCGCCGACAGCGCCTCGATCTACACCACGACCGAATCCACCGCGCGCCTCGACGCGCTCTTGGCCAAGGAGGAGGATGTCGAGAGCTGGAGCACCTATGTCGGGCAGGGCGCGGTGCGGTTCTACCTGCCGCTCAACGTGCAGCTCGCCAACGAGTATTTCGGGCAGGCGGTGGTGGTGAGCCGCAGCATCGCGGCGCGCGAGCGCCTGCGCGCCAGGCTCGCCGCCCTGATGCCGGAGACCTTCCCCGAGGCGGTCTGGCGCATCTATCCCCTCGAGCTCGGCCCCCCGGTCGGCTGGCCGATGCAGTACCGCGTCTCCGGGCCCGACCCGGTCACGGTGCGGGATCTCGCGCTGCGCTTTGCCGGCACGCTCGCGGCCGATCCCCGCCTGCGCAACGTGAACTTCGACTGGGTCGACCCGACCCGCACCGTGGAGATCAAGGTCGACCAGGACCAGGCGCGGCTCCTCGGCGTCTCCTCCGAGACGCTGTCGCAGTTCCTCAACACGGTGGTGTCGGGCATCACCATCACGCAGGTGCGCGACCGCATCTATCTCCTCGACGTGGTGGCGCGGGCCTCCGACGAGGAGCGCGTCTCGCTGTCGAGCCTCAAGACGCTGCAGATCCCCCTGCCCAACGGCCGCACCGCGCCCCTGATGCAGATCGCCGCGATCGGATTCGGCCAGGAATTCCCGGTGATCTGGCGGCGCAACCGGCAGCCGACGCTGACGATCAATGCCGAACCGGCGCCGGGCTACCAGCCGGAAGCCGTCGCCCTGGCCTTGCGGCCGGCGCTCGCCGCCTTCCAGGCCACGCTCCCGCCCGGCTACCGGGCGGCGCTGGGCGGCGTGCCGGAGGAGAGCGCCAAGTCGCAGGCCTCGGTCGCGGCGGTGCTGCCCCTGATGCTCCTCCTCCTCACCACCATCCTGATGGTCCAGCTGCACAGCTTCCAGAAGCTGTTTCTCGTCGTGAGCGTCGCGCCGCTCGGGCTGATCGGCGTGGTCGGCGCGCTGCTCCTGTTCAACAAGTCCCTCGGCTTCGTGGCTCTGCTCGGCGTCGTGGCCCTGATCGGGATGATCGTGCGCAACTCGGTGGTGCTGATGGTGCAGATCGACGCGGAGCGCGATGCGGGCGCGCCGCCATGGGACGCGGTGGTCGAGGCCTGCACCGACCGCTTCCGCCCGATCATGCTCACCGCCGCCGCGGCGATCCTCGGGATGATCCCGATCGCCTCGACGGTGTTCTGGGGGCCGATGGCCTACGCGATCATCGGCGGCCTCGCGATGGCGACCGTACTGACCCTGATCTTCCTGCCTGCCCTCTACGTGATCTGGTTCCGGATCCGGCCGCCGAAGCCGGACGCGGAGCCCGCCCGGTGACGGGCGGGATGCGGGTCGCGATCATCGGCGCGGGTCTGTCGGGCATCGTGATGGGGCTTCGCCTGAAGCGGGCGGGCTTTCACGACTTCGTCCTGCTCGAGAAGGCCGGGCGCCTCGGCGGCACCTGGAGGGACAACGCCTATCCGGGGGTGGCCTGCGACGTCCCCGCGCATTTCTACGCGCTCGCCGACGCGCCGAACCCGGACTGGACGCGCCGCTACCCGCCGGGGGCTGAGATCCTGCGCTACGCCGAGACGGTCGCGGCCGAAACCGGCCTTCAGCCGCACCTGCGCTTCGGCCAGGAGGTCGTGGCGGCGGATTGGACCGGCCGGGACTGGATCCTGACGATGTCGACCGGGTCCACCCTGCGCGCCGACGCGGTCGTGTCGGCCACCGGCCTCCTGCATCATCCGCGGCTGCCCGCCATCCCGTCCCTCGAGCGGTTCGCCGGCCCGGTGATCCACACCGCCCGCTGGCGCGACGACGTCGCGCTCTCCGGCCGGGCGGTCGGGATCGTGGGCACCGGCTCCTCCGGCGCGCAGGTCATCCCGCACCTGGCCGAGACGGCCCGACGGCTCACGGTCTTCCAGCGCACGCCCGCCTGGGTCCTGCCGCTCCCCGACCGCCGCGCGCCCGCGTGGCTGCGGCACGCTTTACGCCGCGCGCCCCTCCTCCTGCGCCTCTGGCACGCGCTCGGCTCGGAGGTGCTGGCGCGAACCTATGCGGCGTCCTTCGTCGGGGAGAGCCCCCTGGTCCGCCGGCTGATCGCGCGCCGCTGCGCGCAGGCCCTGCGAACCGTGCGCGATCCGGGCCTGCGGCGGACGCTCACGCCGGATTTTCCGCCCGGCTGCAAGCGGCTCGTCTTCTCGGCGCGCTACTATCCGGCGCTTCAGCGCCCGAACGTCGCGGTGGTCGCGGCGCCGGTCCGGGAGGTCGTCCCGGAGGGGCTCGTCACCGCCGACGGGCGGCTGCACCCCCTGGACGTCCTGGTCCTGGCCACCGGCTTCGACGGGCAGGCCTACCTGCGCCCGCTCCGGCTGAGCGGCGTGGGCGGCGCGACCCTCGACGCGCTCTGGCGGGAGCGCCCCCAGGCCTACCGCGCGGTCGCGCTCCCGAAGATGCCGAACTTCTTCCTGCTGCTCGGGCCGCACAGCCCGACCGCGACCGTGTCGGCCGTCAAGGTCGCCGAGTGGCAAGCCTCGTTCATCCTGCGCTGCCTCGAGGTCGCGCGGCGGGAGCGGGCCGCCCTCTCGCCGACCTGGTCGGCGCTTCGGCGCGAGATGGCGCGGATCGACGCCGCCCTGGCGGGCACGGTCTGGGCGAGCGGCTGCGACAGCTGGTACCTCGACGCGTCCGGCCGGCCGGGCCTCTACCCGCTGCCTCCGGTGCAGTACCGGTCCGCGCTCGCAGCCGGGCCGGACCGGCGCGACTTCGAGTTCTGGGACGTCGCCGGTTCGAGGACTGCCGAGGGCGCTATCGCGTGACGCTACGTCGTCATTGCGAGACCTCCGTACGCGATGGCAATCACCGCGTCCGGAAATAGAACGCCTCGCCGGGCAGCGACCCATACGTGAACGGCTCCTGCTTGCGGTCCGTCGCCGCGTAGACCTCGTCGCGCACCCGGCGGAACAGCATGTTGATCTCGAGCCCGGGCTCCATGATGTTCTTCAGGAACGAGGCCGCGAACGGGCTGTGGGCGCCCATGCCGTCCTGCGCGACCTGCCGGTCGCGGGCCGCGAAGGCGACGAGGGTCCCCCCTTCCGGCTCCATCTTGGCGAGGCCCTGGCCGATCGAGCGCGTCGCCATCAGCCGGCGCATCCGCGGGATGAACGGGTTGTCCCGGCAGGCATCCAGGACGATGAGCCTGAGCTTGCGCGCCCGCTCGGTGGCGGAGAGCACGCGCTCCACCGTCACGGCCTCGTCCTGGACGTCCCGGTCGGCCTTCAGGGAGGCATCGACCGGGATGAGGTAGTTCATGCCCGCGACCTCCAGGCCGTGGCCGGCATAGTAGATCACCGCCCAGTCCGCATTCTCGACCTCGTCCTCGAACGCCCGCAGCACCTTCAGGAGGCCGTTCCGGTCGAGATCGCTCTGCGCGATCACCGTCTGGAAGCCGAGACGCTTGAAGGCGTCGGCGACCGCCTGTGCGTCCCGCTTCGGATTCGCGAGGGGCGAGAAGTCGCGGTAGGCGCCGTTGCCGACCACCAGGGCGACCCGGCGGCCGGGATCCGTGGCGACCGGGGGCTTCGGGGTCTCGGCCAGCTTGGCCTTGAGCTGCTGGAGCTCCTTCTTCGCCTCGGCTTCCGCGGCGCGGGCGCGGATCTCGGCGGCGTCGGCGCTCTTGCGGGCCGCATTCTCGGCCAGGCGGGCGCGCTCCGCCTCGGCCCGCGCCGTCGCCAGCGCCGTGTTCGAGGCCGCGACCTGCGCCATCAGCTCGGCCCGCGCGGCGGCCTCCCGCTCCGCCCTGAGCGTCACGTCGGCCTCGGCGGCGATGCGCGCCTGGGCGGCGGCCTTCACGGCCTCCTCGGCCGCGGCCCGGGCCTGCGCCGCCTCGGCGAGCGCGGTCTTGCGCGCCTGGTCGGCCGACTGGATGCGCGACAGGGCCTCGGCCCGCGCCTCCGCCTTGGTGCGGGCCTCGAACTCGGCGCGGGCCTCGCTCTCGGCGCGGCCGCGCGC
Organism: Methylobacterium nonmethylotrophicum; assembly: GCF_004745635.1. Taxonomy (GTDB): domain Bacteria; phylum Pseudomonadota; class Alphaproteobacteria; order Rhizobiales; family Beijerinckiaceae; genus Methylobacterium; species Methylobacterium nonmethylotrophicum. The sequence goes on from NZ_SRLB01000009.1 coordinate 50,584, forward strand.
CGCGGCCTCGGCCTCGGCCCGCACGCGCGCCTCGCGGGCGTCCTCGGCGGCCTGCGTGGCCGAGGCGCGCCGGGCCGAGGCCTCGACGGTCTGGGCCTCGGCGGCGCGGGCGGCGTTGCGCGCCTTCTCGGCCTGGAGGCTGACCAGCGCGGCGATGCGCTCATGCGCGAGGGCCTGGGCCGGGCGCGCCAGGGCGGCGTCGCGATCCGGCGACAGGCTCATCGCGCGCTCGTAGTTCTCGCGCGCGAGGGCGGTCTCGCCCTGCTGCTCGCGGGCCAGCCCGCGGCCCGTATAGGCCGCCACGAAATCCGGCACGATCCGGAGCGCCTCGTCGTAATCGGCGAGCGCCCGGTCCGGCTGGCCCGCCTGGCGGTGGGCGTCGCCGCGGAAGGTCAGGGCGATCGGCGATCGCGGGTTGAGGGCGACGGCCCGGGTCAGGTCGTCGAGGGCGCGTCCGAGATCGCCGCGCAGCCGCAGGATGTCGCCCCGGTTGGCGAGCGCCAGCGCGTAGCGGGGATTGTGCAGCAGCGCCTCGTCGCAATCCGCCAGGGCCTTGTCGAGCTGTCCCGTCTGCTTGAAGACCAGGGCACGGTTCGTATAGGCCTCGGGCGCGTGGCCGAGCTCGATCGCCCGGTCGTGGTCGGCGAGCGCCCGCTGCACCTCGCCCTTGAGGCGCCAGGCTTCGCCGCGCTGGCTGTAGGCCGGCCAGTGGCGCGGGCGCAGCCGGATCGCCGCGTTGTAGTCGGCGACCGCCTCGTCGAACTCGCCCCGATCGATCAGGAGCGCGGCGCGGTTCTCGTAGCCGATCGGTTCGTTCGGCTGCAGGCGGATCAGGGTGTTGAAGTCGTCGAGCGCCCGGTCGAGCTGCCGCTTGGCGAGATGCGCGAGGCCGCGATTGGCGAAGGCGCGGAAGAAGGTGGGCTCGCGCGCGATGGCGGCCGTGAAGTCCGTGATCGCGCGGTCGTACTCCTCCTTGCTGAGGAGGGCGGCGCCGCGGGCGTTGAGCGTCGCGGCGGAGCGGGGATCGAGCCGCAGAGCCTGGGTCAGGTCGGCGATCGCCCGTTCGTAATCCCCCAGCATCTGCCAGGCGATGCCGCGGTTGCGCAGGGCATCGAGGAAGGACGGGTTGCGGTTGAGGGCGTTGGTGAAGTCCTCCACCGCGCCGCGGTGGTCGCCTGCCTGCACCTTCGCCACGCCGCGGTTGTTGTAGAGCCCCGGGATGACCTCCGGATTCCGCTCCTCGTTGAGGAGCCGGGTGCAGGCCGGAATGCCGGCATTCGGGTTCGCCATCGACCGGTTGCAGGCCTCCCGGTCGCCGGTCGCCGCAGAGGCGGGCCGGGCGAGACCCGCGGCGGATCCGGCGAGGCCCGCCGCGATCCAGGCCAGCAGCGTCACCACGCGAGTATACCGCCCGTTAAGTGACATGCCGTACCCCTTCATACTCTGTTCACCATAACACGGCTGGTGCGGCGGCAATTCTGAATTGTGGCGTTCACTGCGCGGCAGCGTGCCCTTCCGCACGCGATCGGCCGGTCGGGCTGAGCGGCGCGGACACGGCCGGTGCAGTCGACCTCCGCGAGTTGCCAAACGACAACAGCCAAGATTCCACTTTGCATCTACGCTGCGGCGCAGCTCGGAGTATCGCATGATTCGGCGCACCAATACTCGTCTCGGCTGGCCGCTGATCGGGACGACGGCGCTCCTGCTGAGCCAGGCACTGCCGGCGGCAGCCCAGCAGGCCTTCTGCCCGACGGTCGTGGCGGGGGTCGCCGGAACGCCGAACCAGGCCGGTTTCAATCTCGACAACGGGGCCTGCACCAACGGGACGATCGGCGCCTTCTCGGGCGCGGCGCTCGGCAGCCAGGCCCTGAGCAACCTGTCGCAGACCTCGACCCAGGAGACCTCCCGCGCGACCACGGACGCGATCGGCGCCCGGCGCAACGCCGAGGCGCAGCGGGACCGCTCGCCCCCGGCCCGGGAGCGCGAGGCCGGCCGCGACCAGGCCCCGGCCCGCCAGCCGGCGGAGCGGCGGACCGACCGCGAGGCTCAACCGCAGCGGCGGGCCGAGCGCGACCGCGCCGAGCCGCGGGAGCGGCCGGCGCAGCGCCGAACCCGCGCGGAGGCCGCCCCGGCCCGCGACCAGGAGGCGCCGCCCCGGGCGGCCGGGCGCCGCGCCGAGCCGGCAGAGCAACCCGCACGCCGCCGCGCCCGCACGGAGGCCGCCCCGCCCCGCGACCGGGAGGTTCCGCCGCCCCGGGAGGCCGGGCGTCGTCCGGCCGGGGCTCGGGCGGAGGCACCGCGCGCCGTCGCGCGGGAGGAGCCTGGCGCCCGTCCCGGCCGGATCGTCGCCCCGGCGCGGGACGAGCCCGTCGGCGCCGAGCCCGCCCCGCGACCCTACCGGGTCGTCAAGGGCTACGACGCTCCCCTGCCCGTCGAATTCGTGCCGCTGCCCGAGGGGCCGCGCTTCTCGGCCTGGGCGTTCGGCTTCGGCGACTACGAGGAGCGGTCCGGCCGCGGCCAGAACAACATCAACTGCTGCACCAACGCCGCGCCCGGCGGCTTCCCGACGCCGCTCGCCATCTCGATCGAGAGCCGCACCACCACGGCGGGCTTCATCGGCGGCCTCGACATGACGGTCCGCGACGTCGGCCGCGCCGGCGACGGCGTCATCCTGGGCCTGCTGACCGGCTACACCTCGGCCTCGATCGACATCACCAGCCGCGCGGTCTCCTCCAATACCGGGCAGGTGCCGAATGGCGGCGGATCGCTGCGCGCGAATCTCGCCGGCCCCTCGGTCGGCGCCTTCGCCACCTACTTCGACGGTCCCTTCTCGACCGACCTGACCGTCAAGGCCGACATCTACGCCCTGGACGAGCGGTTCGTCGACCAGCTCGGCTTCTCGGCCAACATCATCGGCGGCGTGCTGCGGCCGCCGAGCGTCGTGACCTTCGCGGGCAGCGCCGCGACGGGACTGATCAACACCTCCGTCATCGCCAACGCGAACTACCGCTTCCCCATCGGCACCGATCTCTGGCTCGAGCCGACCGCGGGCATCCGCTACACCGCCTCGGTCTACGACCGGAACGCCCTGGCGCTGGGCCTCGACGACGGTCACCTGCTGCGCGTCCAGGGCGGCCTGCGGGTCGGCACGGACCTCCTGCTGGGGCGGGATACCCGCCTGACCACGTCGTTCACCGCGCTCGCCTACTCGGACGTGATCGTCACGGGGGGCTTCCTCCCCGGAGCGGGCTTCATCGCCGCCGACATCCTGGCGCGGTCGGACGAGGGCAAGGTGCGCGGCCAGGGCATCCTCGCCGCCAATCTCGATTTCGGGAACGGGGTCTCGACCTTCCTCCAGGGCGAGGTGCGGGGCGGCGAGAACCTGTTCGGCGTCGGCGGCAAGGGCGGCGTCCGCGTCCGATGGTGAGCGCGGAGCGCCGACGCCGCATCGGGCCGGGCCGATGACGGCGGGCACGCCGGCGAGAGCCGGCACTTGGCTGACGCTCCTGGTGCTTGCCGTCGCGGCGACGGGCCGGGCCGAGGCGGCCTGCGGCGGCATCGACCTGTTCGCGCGCCTGCGCGAGCGGGCCCCGGACGCGATGGCGCAGATCGAGGCCGGGCGCGCCCTGCCGCACGCCGCCGGCATCCTGTTTCGGCTGACTCGGGCGGATCGCGAGCCTTCCTACCTGCTCGGGACCCTGCACCTCAACGACCCACGGGTCGTCGCGTTCTCACCGCAGGTGCACCAGGCGCTGTCGAGCGTGCGCCAGGTCGCGCTCGAGCTTGCCGAGACGCCGGAGGCGCAACGCGGCCGGGACGCCGCCCGTGTCCTGTCCACCTTTCGCGCGCCCGTCCGGCACCGTGCATCAAGGTTGCTGAAGCCCGCGGACGTCGCACGCCTGACCCGCCTTGCGACGGAGCGCGGCTTCGCGCCGGCCGCGATCCTCCGGCTGCGCCCGGCCGTGCTGGCCCTGATGCTCGACCTGCCGGCCTGCGCACGGCCGTCGGGGGACGGGGGCCACGGCCATGCCGAGCAGGTGCTGGCGGAGCGCGCGGCCAAGGCCGGCGTCGCGGTCGTCGGGCTCGAGACATTGTCCGAGCAGATCGCGATCATGAGCCGCCTCTCCCCATCGGTCGAGCGATCCCTCCTGCTGGCCGTCCTGCGGCAGGCCGGCGCGGCCGAGGACATCGTCGAGACCACCATCGCCCGCTACGCCGCGCGGGACACGGGAGCGCTGCTCGCGTGGATGCGCTCGCCCGCGCTCGTTCCCGGCGATCCCTCCTCCCGGCTCCCTCCGGTGTTTCTCGATCGTCTCCTCGATGCGCGCAGCGCCCGGATGCGCATCCGGATGGAGCCGCTGCTCACGAAGGGTGCGACCCTGGTGGCCGTGGGCGTCGCCCATCTTCCGGGCCGTGCAGGGTTGCTGCGGCTTCTGGAGCAGGACGGCTACGCGGTCGAGCGCATCGAGTGATCGTCGCACTGCGCCGGCCCGCTCACTCCACGCCGACCGCGCCACCCATTCCGCCGCACAGCTCAGCCTGACCTTCGACGAGCCGCGCACCGTGTCCGTCTCCCCGGCCAGCGGGACCGTGCGGTGCCGGCGCTCGGTTTCGCCGGCGCGTGGACCATCCGGGAGCGGGTTTCGGGCGCCCGCGTCTCACTCGACGATCTCGTCGGCGCGGGCGAGGAGCGAGGGCGGGATCACGAGGCCGAGCGCGGCTGCCGCACGGACGCTGACGGTGAGGCGGAACGCCGTCGGCTGCTCCACCGGAAGATCCGCCGCCCGGGCGCCCCCGGCGAGCCGCTTGAGGTAGGAGGCGGCGCGTCGGACCGTGTTCCGGCGCAGGAAGCCGTAGGCGAGCAAGCCGCCCATCTCGGGCAACTCGAGGAACGTCCCGATCGTGGGCGCGCCCATCGCGGTGGCGGCCAGCACGATGCGGCCGAGGAGGCCCGCGAGCGCGACGTCCGGAAGGACGAACACCACGTCCGGCCGCCTGTCCGCCATTGCCCGGACCGCGCCCTCCACGGCGGACGGGTTTGGGATCTCGAACGCGTCGAGCGACAGCCCGGCCGCCTCCGCCGCTCGGGAGACCGCCGACAGCATGCTCGGATTGGACGGGTTCTCGGGGTTGAGGATGGCTGCGATCGAGCGCGCTCGCGGCAGCGCTTCCCGCATCAGCCCGAACAACTTGACCTGCAGGTCCTCATTCTGGGTGGCAAGGCCGGTCACATTCCCGCCCGGGCTCGCGAGGCTCGCCACGAGCCCGGTCCGAACGGGGTCGTTCAGCCCCAGCATGACGATCGGAACCGTCCTGGTCGCCGCCTGCGCAGCCTTGGCGCCGGCGATCGTCCCCACGGTGATCGCGCCCGGCCTCCAGCCGAGGAGCTCGCCCAGCAGCTCGGGAAAGCGGCCGTAATCGCCGTCGGCGTAACGAGCGTCGAGCAGGAAATGCCGGCCTTCCGACCAGCCCTCCATCTCCAGGCCCTCTCTCAGCCAGGCAAGCTCGCTGACGCTGACGGGGTTGGTCGCGGCCACGCTGCCCAGGACGGCGATGCGGAACGGACTGTCCCGTTCCTGTGCCCAAGTGGTTCCCTGTGCCCAAGTGGTTCCCTGTGCCCAAGTGGTTCCCTGTGCCCAAGTGGTTCCCTGTGCCCAAGCTGCCGGTGGCGATGCCAAAGCGCCGGCCGCGAGCACGACGAGATCGCGCCGCCTCACGCGATCGCCTCGTCGGCAAGGGGGAGAGGCGCTGGTCGGCGGCGCTGCCCCGACGCAGTCGTGATCTGACGCGCGGCATCGGGAATGCGCCGGCAGGCCCCCGCTGTTCGGAGGGCCGCAACCGGCCGGGACTGCGTCGCCGGTGCCGCCGAGCAGGCGATCGCGATTGTCGGTGTCCTTCTCGAACGGTGCATGCGGCCGCCCTGGCTGTCGCGACGGTGGAGACCTTCCGTCCGAAGCGTGGGAGCGAGGGTGTGGTCGGGATACCTGCAACCCCGGATCCGGAGCCTCGGATGGACACCGGTCAGAATGCCCCAACGCCGCCGCGTCGTGAATGCCGATCCTCGATCGGGCCGACTCTTCGCCACGGCGGAGAACCGCGATCTCGCCCGACGTTCCTCCTTGCCTCGACCGGCCCTTGGTCTGGGAGCCGGAGGGCTCCCGACCCGGACCCGGTCCGGGTTCTGGCGCGCGAGCCGGGGGGCGCCCCCTCCCGCCGCGCGCCAGGCCAAGCCGCCGCGCGAGACCAAGGGCCCCGGACGTCCCCGACGACCAGTCGCGGCTCACGCCATCCCGCGCGCCACCCCGATCGAGCGCTCCGGCATGCTCCGCCACCGCCCGACGGGCCGCGTCCCAACGCCGTTCCGATCCCGAACACCCGAGCAGGGACGCCTCGTCATGGGCGCGGCGAGCCCTCAAGGACGGCCTCGTCGAGACGCTCGCCCCGTCCTGGATGCGGTCGATGACACGGCAGCGATGATATCATGCCTGCTCCAAAAACAGCTCCACATCACCGCTCAGCATCAGAGGAAGACACTTATTTATCTTTTCGGCTTTCCAATTCCACCATGCGGTCTGAAGCAGCCGTTCAACGGTTTTCTCACCGAACCTGTAACGGATGAGTCTCGCGGGATTCCCTGCGACGATCGCGTATGGAGGAACGGCTTTCGTGACCACGCTTTCTGCGGCAACGACCGCACCATGTCCGATGTCGACGCCCGAAGCGATGAAAGCCCCGGTCGCGATCCAAACATCCGACCCGATCGTGACGTCGCCTTTCGTGGCGTGGTCAAGCTTGCCTGATGCACCACTCCAATCCTGGACCATGTCATGGAGCTGGCTGAATGGATATGTCGATACCGTGTCCATTCGATGGTTGCCGAGGGCGATATTGACGCCCTCGCCGATCGAGCAGAAGCGTCCGATGCTCAAATTTGCAAGACCCTTGTCATGTATCCTAGGAAGTCCATATGTATATGCTCCAATATTCCAATCAAATTCTTCAATTTCTCTGCGCATCAGGAACGCGGTCCATTGATGAAGGAAGCTAAAAGCTGGTGTTATTCTTTGTAGCAAGACGGAAATCGGTGCATCCTGGGCATTGGTCCGGTACTCGCCGAGGCACAGGCCCTCATCGGCAAATAAAAAACTTTCATAAAAGCGGACCGTCCGGTGACCGTTCTCATCCAGGAAAAGCAATTTTCCAAATTCGTCGACATCCCAACGGGTTCCGAAGCGCTCCGGCAAGCCAGCCAGCCCACCGTCTTGTGAGAATCTGACCATGACGCAGATCGCGGGATCAAAGCGTATGACGGCGCGCCAATCGCCCAGCGACAGATCGTCAAACCGAATGGCGGTGCTTCTTTGTTCTTTCATCGGCGTTCCGCGTTCATGATATGAAACGTTGCCGGATCGGGCCGTTTGGTAACATATAGGAAATCTGACCGAGATGCGACATGGAGCACATGTCGGCGACAACATGAGAGCATCACGGTCATTTGGCGCGCGTGGCATCGGACAATTCCGGCAATACTGACATATCAGCGCGCGCGCCAACGCTTCGGCCTGAAGCACGCGGTGCACGCGAGCATCGTTCGACGAACCAGCCACGCGCCCCGCTGCCCCATCCGCGGTCGCCCGATCGGCGGCTTCCCGGGCGGGAGCGTGGATGGCCGCATCCTCGCTCCAGGCGCGCCGCTGCACTTCGGTGGCGACCGGCCCGCCGCCGTCGAGGACGCGAACCCTCCGCGTCATCGCCTCACCCAGGTCCGGCCGATGCGTTCGCCGGAACAGCGGGGTCCGCGGATCGGGCACCACCACGCCTCGCTGCCGGCCTTGTCCGGATCGATGGCGTCGCACCGGCTCGCGGCCTGGACCGAGCACCGGGATGACCGATCCGACCTCACGCCGGTCAGATCATCAGGCGACGTTGCACAGGCGATTTTTCTGCAGATCAGATATTTCCGATAGCAGTTCAAGGCCTTTCTGCAGGCCGTCTGCCTGCAAGTATGCGAATTGCTGCATCTTCGAAAAGGCAGCGTGATCGGCATGCCGCTGCCTGTAAGCGTTCTCCAGAGCCGCGTACCAACTGCCATGCCACGGAACGATGTAACCAACGCCGAGATCACCGATCGTCTTCACGTAATCGGGTACCGCGGATGCCATGACGGGAACACCAGCCGCGGCAGATTCCAAAACCTTCGTCGCTGATTTTGCAAAATTAAACACAGTTTTCTCGAAAGGAACAAGGACCAGATCATGGTCCGACACTTCATCAATCATCGCATCGTAAGTGACAGCCGGCTTGAAAAAAATTCTATCCCACCCGCTGAAACTGTCCGCATCAACGTGGCCGAGGACCGTCAAGTCACAATCTTCATGGTCTCGGTGAAATTCGTATAAATCCGAGATCATCTCCTTGAGATCATTTTTATGAGTAGGGCTCCCTGACATGTACAGAATTTTCCATCTGGCCGATTTTGTAAGCGGACGTTCTTTGATAAACCGACGTTCAAGTGAAAAGCGCGAGGTGATCGTTTGAAAACCCCGTTGCTTGAAATAGCGACTCATGAAATTGTTTGGTACCAGGATCGCGTCCGCCACCGTCGCGCTCTGAAAGCGCAGCTGCATCTCGACTTGAAATTCCGGATCGTCGAGGTACCGAAAGCCAGACCGAACGGCACTGATCTGATCGGCAATTTCAGAAAATACGTTTAAATCGTCGGTTTCATAGAGTACCAGCGATCTCTCCGCCTTGGCGGCTCGGACCAGCTTCTCGAGCTGCGGGGTCAGAGGCGTGCGCTGAAGCACGACAATATCGAAACTCGAGCTGGAATTCGGGTGAACCTCCGACTTGTCGACGACCGCGACCTCGGCCCCGGCCTGCCAGAGGTGCCGTCCCTGAACGACGGCGCGATAATAGCGAGAAGCGTTATTTGTATCCTTGGTATCGGTTACGATCAGAACCTTGACATCGCTTCGCATGATATGAATTGAGGATAGAGGAATGAATTCATCATCATCAATCACTCCGAACTCGGCGATGGCGCCAATGTGTCGATATTGGTAAGGTATAAGAATATTGAAGCCGAACCTTCCATCAAGATGGCCATGTTCGACGAGTTCGCCGCGATACTGATTGGCGGTTGCACGCGAAACAATCACCCCATTGACCCGCAAAGCCACGACGGCTCGAGTATACGTGTCATCGTTCCGCCGCACCCAGCCGACAATCTCGTTTCTTTTTACTTCGTCGACATGATAGAAATACCGCTGGGCTGGCAAATGCACTTGAATATCTTCGGACGACTCGGAATCGTCCGCACAATAAATTGCGCGTAAAAGATGTGTCTCATCATCCCAGAAACGACTTGGAATGCGAAAGGACCAGACCGACGAATTTCCGCCACGTTGGCGGACGAGATTTTCACCCAAATCAATCCCGTCGATTTCCAAACGGATCGTTACCTGATGATTGTGCGCGTCCTGAAAAAACAAATGGCCCAGCACCGATCCGTTGCCGACAAAGGCCAATCTCGCGGAAACACTCGTCATATCCCGTATCCCTAGCGATCGTCTGTGGATGAATAGCGTTGCGCGCAGCAGTTCATGCTTGTATCAAAGGTTGTCTTGACATCGAATCGTTCAAATATGCCTCGAATGATGAGAAATCGAAGGGCTTGAACATTCTCAGCTTGGGGACGAATGCGCTCGGCGACGCCATCGCATAGGATATGGCCTTTGCAACCTGGTCGGGCGTGCGAGCCGTGTTGATGACACCGATGGTCGTTAAATCGAATGGTCCAGCGTTGAACACGATGGTCGGCAGGTCGATTCGTTGAGCATCGACGATCGTGGTCGACGGTGCCGTAAACAAGACGGTCATACCGCTGAGAAAATCCGTTATCGTGCTCCGATCGACATCGTTAAAGCTCAAGATTCGCAAATTTTTCTCGACGAGATGGGGCGAGTGAAAAATCGACCCGATCTTCTCGTCGTATTTATATTCTCCGGGATGAGGCCGCCAAAATACCAAGTATTCCGGAAACGACCGACAAATCTCTCTCACGGATTGTATGAACAATATCCGCTCTTGGTCGGAATATCTCTTCCAATGAAGATTGGAAGTCACTCCGATTTTGTTGCCGATGCGGCGATTTTGTTGATTGTCTTGCGGTATCAGAATTCCATACTGGTCCCAACTGCAAAGCTGATCCGGCGCGATCCGAGGCCGGTAATCATCATGATCGAGTGTGTAACCCTCTTGCAGCAAGCCATGCTGAATATCGATCAACGGAGTGGATCTTTGCGCCGCGGCTTCAGCGAGGCGCTTGGACAGCCGGTGCGGCTCGGCTTCGCTGTAGCCAAAAGTGATCACATGCGAATGTCTGTATAAGTTCGAGACAGCCACACCTTCGTTGTCATAAAGATGAATGTTTCCTGCGTTCCGGAAAGGCTTTTTGTATTTTTTCGGCATATATTCCGTGCAAAGGCCGAAACGCGCATGCGGCATCCCACCTGCGAGCGTGAGCGCCAGCTCGATGGAGGTGCGTGTCGGACACACGATGAGTGGAGTGAGTGTCATTGTGCCTACATCTCTCCGCCGAGGTCATGCACCATCCGAACGAATTGTTCAGCATGAGCAGCTATCGAGAATGTTCTAACTACGTATTCCCGGGCAGAGTCTCGTACTTCTTCTCGCAAGGTCGGATGTTTTATCCACTCGCCGATCGCAGTGGGCCAGTCATTGTGACCGCATAATGCAACTACCGATTGCGGCAAGTCATTATACGGGTCGAACGCAGACGCCACGACCGCAATGTTGGCACAAGTATATTCGATCCATTTTGTATTTGCTTTGCAGCGGTTGTAAGAGATCGGTCGCAAAGGAGCGATGCCGATATCCCATTCGATCATGCTCAGCTTATGCCGAAATGCGTAATAATTGCCTGGAACTGGCGGATGATCGATGATGCGGTCGTTAAATTTTTGCTTTAACTGTGTTTTCCACTCAAATCCCAGAACATTAAACACAACATTAGGATAATCAAGCAGTATTTCTTCTACGAAATTTGAGATGTAATCCAAATCGTGTGCATGCCACCGGCTGGCCATATAGCCGATTTTCACGTAATCGCTATTATTCTTGTGATGTGTCAATTCGTCTTGTTTAACCGAGCAATAGATAGGTGTGTGCGAGATCGTCTTGTGCTCATAGCGGGCGAGTTGCTTTTCGAGGGCGGCTGTCGACGCGACGACACCGGTCGCCTCGCTCATGGTTTTCAACAGCGCTTCGCGTCGCGACACATGATTATAGACATCGACAGCGGCCTGCCCAATTTCGGCCGGCACTTCCAATAAATTATCATCCATAAACACGCAGGACGGGACGGAAAGTTTCTGGCTCAATTCCAAGATTTCTGGCCAGTATCTACCGGTATATCGACTCAAGATGATACAACTAATCGGATATTTGCTAAATGTCTGCATTAGCATGAGCGAGGGATATGATGTATCGGCGACAATTCTGACGATGTCGTTGTGGCTAATAAAGCAAATTCCATGGCCACGATTCACCAAATCGTGCGCAAATATGCGCCTGAACGCGAGTTCCTGGGTCGGGTCATAGGCATCTGTAAAAACTAGACATAAAGATCTTACCTTCTCTGGCAGCTCTACCACGCATGTTTTTGGCACTGTGAGCGACATCGGCTTCCGTCTCAAACTGTCATGATGTGGACTAGCCTGTAAGGCCTAGACCGTCAACATGGACACAACGCGCTGGAACAATGAATCGGGGCCATGTGGCTGGTCGACAAGTTGTGCCGTGTGCAGTCAGAGGCGGACATGCGCTCGCTGTTGTCCATAAATTCCCTCCATTGCTCCGTCCGGAGACAATAGCAGGTCATTTCATGGGCCGCATTGCTGCCGTTATCGGCATCGGCCGAAGCGAGCCCGCGCCCGACGCGGCCTCCCGCGGGCGATCGCGTGTCGGACAGGGCGAACCCACCTGTCGTGCGGACCGCGCGCCGCGCCCGGCACGCCAGCGCCAGCACAGCGGGGTACAGCGCCAGTCGATCCCTCGCGCGGCGCCTGGCTTAGGCCGAGCGCCGTCAAGACCTCGTCGTCCGCGTGGGCAGGCAGACGATGGGGTCCCGGTCGGCCGTCTTGGCGGGCGCGCCGCTCGTCTTGGCATCGTCGAGGTTCGACCTGCCCGCCGGACGGCTGCTTCAGGGACGCGAGACCCGTTCGCCTCCGCGCTGGCAACGGCAGAAGCCCGCCCGGCGAGGGCACTCGCCTCAAGCCGGGAGCGGGCTCCGGTTGCGGGCGGGGGACCGCGGGTCAGCGGCGGCGTGGCGGTCTGCGAGGGGCCCCGAAGCCGGCTTCCGGCGTTGCGTCGGGACGGGCGTGTTCGATCGCGTGATGCGATCCTGATCACATCGCTGCTCCATGCGACGCATCACCTGTCGGCCGAGGCATCCAGCGCCGGCCCGGGGGCAGGCTCCGGCCCGGATCGGCACGGCGCGCCGCCAGCCTCTCCCATGGTCGCCGTTGCGGCGGGGTGCCGCCGCGTCGTCCGCCGCCGGTGGGGGAGGCCGGTCGGGTCGGTTGGATCACGTGATCCCTCCGGCATCGCGGCCGCTCCGCGGGCGACCGCCGCGCCGCCGCAGCCCGGGGCAGGCGGATCGCGCGCCGCGGCTTGCGGTCCGCTCAGTTCCGGCTGCGTGCCTCGGTGCTCTCGACGGGCCGGACGGTGTCGCCCTCGCGCAGGAACGGAGCGGCCCGGACCACGACCGCGTCGGTCTCGGACAAGCCGGTGCGAACCTCGACCTCGTCCTCGGAGAAGAGCCCGATCGTGACCGGGCGCGCCTCGATGGTGCGGCCGGTGGAGACGTAGACGGCCGGGCCGTCGGGTCCGTTCACCAGGGCGGAGAACGGCACCGCGATGCCGCAGCTCTCCCCCACCGAGACCGTGCCGCGGGCGAACAGGCCGAGCCGGGTATCGCCCGCCGAGGCGAGCTGGATGCGTACCTGGCCGAGCTGCGTTGCCGGGTCGGCGACCGGCGAGACGATGCGCACCTTGCCGCTGACCGGAGCGAGGCCGATCGGCTTCACGCTCACCGCCTGGCCGGGCGCGAGACGGCCGAGCTTCGCGAGCGGCGCCTCGGCCGCCAGTTCCATCTCGCCCTGGGCGGCGATCACGAAGAGCGGGTCCCGGCGGGCCGGCGCCTGCACGCCCACCATCGCGGTGCTGCGGCCGACGAGGCCGGAGACGGGGGCGCGCAGCGTCACCGGGCCGCCCGGCTGGCCGTCCTCGGGCGCGAGCTGCGCCAGGGCCTGCCCGGTCCGTACCTCGTCGAGGGCCTTGACGTAGACCTGGGTCACCCGCAGCCCGTCCCGGTCGGGACGGACCTGCACCTCCTGCCGCGGCACCAGCACGCCGGTCACGTCGACCCGGTCGGAGAAGCAGCGGACCTTCGTGCGGGCCACGCTCACAGCGGGGCCGGCGGGCTGGGCCGGCGCCGGATCGCCCGCCGCGGCGGCGAGCCCGGGGGCCAAGGCTGCGCAGCCCGCAAGCACCGCGTAGGCCGCGAGCCGCAGGTCGTTATCGCCGAACCGGCGGCCGCTCTTGCGAAAGCGGCCGCTCTTGCGAAACCCGCTCAGGACCCGCGGCATCGGAAGTCTTGGTCGCGACACGTCTCGTCCGCTCCGCCTGTATGGCCGGGCCGCCCGCGGCCCGCCCCTGTTTCCCGTCACGGTCGCGGCCGGCCCCGGGGCGCCCCCGGCCGTCCTCCCCCGTCCGCCGGCATCAGCGCGTCGAGCAGCCCCCCGAGGCCGCCGCCGTTCCGGCCTCCCAGGAGCCCGCCGCCGACGGCGCCGAGCTCCCGCGACAGCTTTCCATCGCCCATCAGCCCCGCCAGGTCGACCTGGATCTGAGGGGCATCCCATGGACCGTTGATGAGCACCGGCAGGCTCACGTCGAGGATGCGGGGCAGGTTGCGGGCCGCCGCGCGGGTCAGGCGCGGCTCGATGCGGAAGGCGATGCGCTGCGCCGTGAGGTCGACCACGCCGCTGCCGCCCGCGGTGACGAGGGGGCCGGCGAGGGCGAGTTCCTGGGTGGCGGCCCGGCCGTCCTGAAGATCGAAGCGCAACGAGAGCCGGTCGAACGAGGTGGTGTCGGCGGAGGAGACCTGCGCCGCCATGGACTGCACCACGCCCGGGATGTCGATGCCGACGAGGCGGCCGTTCTCGACCAGGAGCGAGGCCTTGCCGGACAGGCCGCGCCGGATGCCGTCGAGGTCGCGCCCCATGCTCCGCAGGTCGAGGGACGCGCTCGCGGTGCCGTCGAGGAGGGTGAAGCCGGCAAGCCCCGACAGAAGCGGCAGGGCCCGGGCCCGCGTCAGCTCGAGCTGCAGGGCGTGGCGCGGCACGTCGCCCGCGGCGGCCGGCACCGTGGTGGCGAGGCGGCCCCGGACCTGCCCGCCCTGCAGCGCGGCCGGCGCCAGCGTCGCCTCCACGGCGCCTTCGGTGAGCCGCAGGTCGAGGTCGGCCTCGCCGAGGCGGGTCTGGCCGACCGCGAGGGAGCCCGCCCGCAGCCGCACCCGGCCGTCGAACAGGCGCAGCATCGCGACGTCCGGCACCGCGCCGGCGCCCGAGGGCGCCGCGAGGGACAGGGCGTCGAAGCCGAGGTCGAGCCGCACGAACGGCTTCTGCGCCAGGTCGACCACGACGCTGCCGCCGAAGCGGTCCGGGCCGAGGCTGCCGGCAAGGCGCGAGAGGCTCAGGGCCGGGCCCGCCAGGGCGGCATCGGCGGTGCCGGTGAGCGGCGCCCCCGCGAGCTGCGGCGCCCGGCAGGTGAAGGCGACCGCGACCGGCGCCGCTTCGCCCGGCGGGCTGGCCGCCGCGAGGGCCGGCGCGACGGTCAGGTCGCAGGTGCCCTGCAGGCCGGCCCCCCGGCCCGCCACCGTGACGGCGTGGCCGTCGCCCCGGGGCTCCGCCGTGGCCTCGAGCGCCTCGAGCGCCGCGACGACGCGCTCGCCTTCCGTCAGCGCGAGGCTGCCGTCGCGCACGGTGATGCGCCGGGGCAGCGGCGGACGCGCCGGTGGCGGGGACCCGCCCCGCGCCGCCTCGGCCCCGCGCCACCACTGCGCCGGCCAGAGCAGGGCCGGGCGGACGAGCTCCGCCTCTTCCACCTCGCCGGCCAGGAGGCCGGACGCCGTCCCGCCGAGGCGCACGGCCTCGATCGTCAGGCGGGCCCGGCCCGCCGATCCGAGATCCGTCTCCGTCGCCAGGTCGCGCAGGGTCACGCCCAGGGGCTCAAGCGACAGCCCGGCGCCCCCCACCGTCCAGGGTCGTCCGGTCGCCGCCTCGAGACGATCGGCGGCAGCGCGCGCGACCAGGGCCTCGCCCGCGATCAGGAGAGCCGTCACGCCGGCCGCGGCGGCCGTCGCGAGGATGAGCAGGAGGTTGCGCAGTCTCATGTCCGGCCAGCAACCATCGAGCGCCCGCGGGCAACAGAAGACCGCAAACGTCACGCGAAATCAATCGCCGCCGCGGCTCCTCCAGTGCTTCGAATCGTGCAGTGCTTCGAATCGTGGTCGACGCGGTTCAGCCGTGAGAGCGGCGTCGAGACAGTCGGCGCTCCGTCCGGCGATCCTGCGGCGCAGCCAGAGGCTCTTGGGCGTCGGTGCGCTGCCGGGCCTCAAGCGCCGCCTGGAGAGGGGCCTCGCTTCGTCGGGGAGCCCCGGCCCTGGCGCGGGCGGGACCGATCCCCGGCAGGCTCTCCCGGACCGTCAGGCTCATCGGCAGGGCTCCCCCTCCCGGGTGACCGAGCCGGCCTCCGCTCAAACCGGAATCCGCCGTCAACCCGCGTTCGGAGCCGTGGGTCGGCACCAGTTCCGCTTTACGCCGAGCCGCCTTTCTGGCACCGCCCGGACATGTCGCTGCGCGCCTGCCTCGTCCTCGCCCTCGTCACCGGCCTCGCGGGCCTCGGCCTGCGCCTCGCCCTGCCGGTCGCGCCGGTCGACCAGGATTATCGCGACGTGATCGCATTCTACCGTGCGATGCCGGCGGGCAGCGGGCACTAAGCGGAACTGCATGGCGCAATTCTGCTGAGGCTCTTGTTTTTACATCATTTTCGCCGCCGAACCGGTGACCACTTCGGCACCGGTCGCTCGCCACCGGCGGAATGAGGCTTCGTGCACCTCACACGACTCCCGCTGCGCCGAGGCCGCCACACTGAGCAAGGCCGGCGATCGGGAGTTGTGCGAGAGACGCTTAGCCGCCGCCGATCTCCCGTCCCGCCGCCTCCGCCAGCGCCCGGAAGCGCGCGCCGGTCAGCCCCAGGCCCCACGCCTCGTAGAGCAGCCGCCCGCCATTCGGCAGGGCGTCGAACCGGTCCTCCGGCGCCTCGCGGAAGCGCTCGAGGGCGATCGGGACGAGGTTCAGGGTTGCGGCCTGGCTGGCATGGGCGGAGAAGAGCGCGGCCTTGAAGGCGCAATCCTCCGGGTCGAGGTGCAGCGCGATCGCCCGGCGGGGAGGGTCCGTGGGCAGGAAGCTGCCGGCCTCCAGCCCGTCCGGGCCGGCATGGTAGAACGGCATCTCGATCACCGCGAGGCGCTCATGCCCCAGAAGCCGCCGGGCGCCCTGGACGGCCAGCGCCACCGCGTCGTGGTCCGGGTGGCCGCCCTCGTAGGCGTGGGTCAGCGCCACCCCGATGCCGCGCTCCGCGAACAGGGCCGCGAGGTGCCGGGCCAGCGGCGCGATGATCGCGGCCACGCCCTGGTCGGGATGCAAGAGGCCGATGCGCCGCTCGGGGGGGATCCCCGCCAGCGTCAGGGCCGCGTCGAGCTCGCCCGCCCGGGCGGCCGCGTAGGAGGCGGCATCCGGGAAGCCGCGCCGGGCCGCGTCCCGCCCGTCGCGAGGCGCGCCGTCGGTGACGTGGACCACCGTCAGCCCGGAAAGGCGCGGCAGCTGCGCGCCGCAGCCGATGCTCTCGTCGTCCGGGTGCGCCACCACGAGGGCGACTTGGTGCGCCGCCACCGGCCCGCAGGCCGGGTCGGCGAGGGCCGCGAGGAAAGCGTCAGCGGCCGGCGAGGTCGGGGCAAGGCGCGGCATCGGCGTCAGATCGCCGGCTGCGGTCCGAGGGCCGGCCCGGGCCGGATCATCCCGGCGTAGCGCCGGATCATCGCGGCGCAGAATTCCGCGAATTCCTCCTTCACCTGCGGCGGGCTGGTGTGATGCGGGGCGATGCCCCGGTGCTCGGGGGTGAAGCAGAAGGTCACGGTCACGTCGAACTCCGCCAGGGCCTCCATCTGCCGGTCGAACCAGTCGAGGGCATCGGGCCGGAACGAATCGGCCCAGGACAGGCCGGTGCGCAAGTACGTCACGCCGAGCCGCCGCATCCAGGCCACCGCCTCGTCGAGGCGGTGATCCTGGTAGTGGAACCACTGGCACAGGCCGAGCGCCGGGGTGTGGCGGGCGAAGTGCTCCAGCGCGGGCTTGGGCGTGCCGTCCTCGCGAAGCAACCCCATGTAGAAGTGCCGGTAATAGGACGAGCCCTCCGCCTCCCGGTGCCGGGTCGTGGCGCCCCAGGCCTGCGGCAGGTCGTAGAGGCTGTACCAGTGGATCCGCGGCGCCCGGCCGACCAGCAAGGCGGCGGTGCGGTCGACGCCGAAGACCTGCACCTCCTCGGCCCCGAAGGTCGAGACGCCGACCTCGGTGACCCAGATCGGCTTGTCCGTCACCGCCCGGATCTCCGCGAGCTTGTCCGGCCACTCGTTGATCTGCCACAGGTTCCAGTCGAGCGGGAAGCCGTGCACCGCCACCACGTCGACGTGGTCGAGGGCGCGCCTTCCGTCGAGCAGGCGGATGAAGGACGGGTCGATCGGCGAGATGCCGCCCAGCACCGTCGGCAGGTGCGGGGCCTCCGCCTTCACGGCTCTGGCCGCGCAGTCGAGCGTGTCGGCGAACAGGGCCCAGCCCGGGTCGATCTCCGGGTCCCAGTGCGACTTGTTGTTGGGCTCGTTCCAGATCATCGCCGCTTCGATCATGCGGACCTCGGGCTCAAACAGGCAGGGGGTATGATGGCCCGTCATGGCGGCAGGGCGGGCGCGGCGCAAGCGGGGGCGGGCGGCGCGTCACTTCGGGACGCTGGCCCGGACCTCGGGCCCGGCATATCGTGACGTCACATCGACGGCGCCGCGGCGCGCGGGCCGAGTCGGGGAGGGTGCCATGCTTCGCATTGGATTGCGCACGGCCAAAGGCTTTCGGGCGGAAGGGTTCTCGGCGGACGCTGTCGAGCCGGCGCGCCGCGCGCTCCTGAAGGGCGCCTGCGCCTGCGCGAGCCTGGCCTTCCTGCCCCGCGCCGCCGCGGCGCAAGTCGGCGCCGCTCCCGCCCCCGTCCGGCCGGTCCACGGCGACCTCGACGCCGCGGCGCGGGAGGTCGAGGCGGCGATGCTCGCCTGGCGGCGCGACATCCACGCCAATCCGGAACTCGGCAACCGCGAGCGCCGTACCGCGGCCCTGGTGGCCAAGCATCTGAAGGGCCTCGGCTACGAGGTGCGGGAGGGCGTCGGCCGCACGGGCGTCGTCGCGGTGCTCAAGGGCGGAGGCAGGCCCGGGCCGGTCGTGGCGCTCCGGGCCGACATGGACGCCCTGCCGGTGCGCGAGGAGGTCGACCTGCCCTTCGCCTCGAAGGCCAAAGCCGAATGGGGCGGCCAGGAGGTCGGGGTGATGCATGCCTGCGGCCACGATTGCCACGTGGCGATCCTGATGGCGGCGGCCCAGGTCTTCTCCGCCCACCGCGACCGCCTGCCCGGCACGATCAAGCTGCTGTTCCAGCCCGCCGAGGAGGGTACGGTCGGGGAGGGCGTCTGCGGCGCCCGCCTGATGGTGGACGAGGGCGCGATGCGCGACCCGAAGCCCGACATGGTGTTCGGCCTCCACGTCTCGAGCGCGCTCCCGGTCGGCAGCATCGGCTACCGGCCCGGCGCCGCCATGGCGGGGGCGGACCGCTTCCAGATCAAGGTAACCGGGCGCCAGACCCACGGCGCGATGCCGTGGAACGGCGTCGACCCGATCGTGATCGGCTCGACCATCGTCACGACGCTGCAGACCGTGGTCAGCCGCGAGACAGACATCGCCCGCAGCCCCGCGGTGCTCAGCGTCGGCATCTTCAAGGGGGGCTTGCGCAACAACATCATCCCGGAGACGGCGGAGCTGGAGGGCACGCTCAGGACCTTCGGCGAGGCGCAGCGCGCCACCGCCAAGCGCCGGGTCACCGAGATCGCCCAGTCGATCGCGACCGGCATGAACGGCCGGGCCGAGGTGATCTGGGACGAGAACGGCTATCCGCCGCTCCAGAACGACGCGAAGCTCACCGCCCAGGCCGCCCCGACGCTGGCGCGCCTGTTCGGCGAGCACGCGCGGGTCGTCGACCCCGCCATGGCGAGCGAGGACTTTCCCTACTTTGCGCGTGAGGCGCCCGGCTTCTTCTACTTCGTCGGCATCACGGCTCCGGGCACCGATCCCGCCAAAGCCGCGCCCAACCACTCGCCGCGCTTCCGCGTCGACGAGGCCGGCCTGATGACCGGCCTGCGCGCCACCCTGCACCTCGTGGCGGACGCGACCGGGATGGCGTGAGCCGTGTCGAGATCCAATCAACCAAGCAGAGTTGGATGGCGCAACTCTGCTTGGTTTTTTGCTTTTGCATCATTTTCGCCGCCGAACCGGTGACCACTTCGGCACCGGTCGTTCGCGACCGGCGGAATGATGCTTAGATCATGCGAGGGGCTGTTTCCAACGGGAGCGGACGTTCACGACGGCCGCTTCGCAGCACTCGATCCGGACGGCTCTTCCTGGATGGCCTCGCAGACATTGCAACCGAAGCGCGAGCCATCGTGCACACGATGGCCCTTGAACAGCTGATTACTCTACGTTACAGAGTTCTCTGTGATGAAGAGATTTGTGATGACGGCTCCAAACCCGTTCCATGCGCGTGACGATGCCCGTCTCGCTCTCGCTGCGGCGGAAGATGGCGAGAGCCGCCTGCTCGCCGCTCTCCTCTACGGTCAGGCCAGCCCCTACCTCAACTCTGGGGTGTCGCCTGGATGGCGGGGTTCGTCGGCACCTTTCTCGCGCCGGAGCGCACGGGCACCATCTGGTCGGCCGTAACGGCCCTGGGTTGGGCAACGACGATGCTTTTTGTTCTTGTGAAACGCCGCATCAGCCGGGCGCGGCGCTTCGGGCTTGGAATTCGCTACGGTTGCTCGGCGATGCTCATGAGCGCCTATGCCGCGCTCTGGGCCTTCATCCTGCTGTCCGGGCATGCGAATGCCCTCGGCATCTACGCAGGCACCGTCACCGGCTTCGCCTACCTCATCGCCGGCCTCTGGCGCGGGCGGTTGCTGGCGGTCCTCGGCGGCGCCTTGACAGTCTTGTTCCTGGCCGGTTTTGCGATGCCGCCCACGGGGTTCCTGCTCTATGCCGGCCTGCTCGGCGGCGGCGGCCTCGTCGCTGCCGGCCTGCTGTTGGCCCGGCGTGACCCAACCTGATGCTTGCACAGATGCCTGGCGACCTCGATGCGATCATTCATACGCCGGCACGGCTGCGGATCATGGCTGCCCTCGCCGCCAGTCCCGAGGGGAGTTTGCTGGAGTTCAAGCGGCTGCGTGCTCTGCTCGGCCTTACGGATGGCAACCTCGGTGCCCACATCGCCACGCTCGGAGGCGCGGGCTATGTTGCGGTGACCAAGGATTTTGAGGGGAAGCGTCCACGAACACGGATCGCTGTGACAAAGGCGGGCTATACGGCCTACCTGGCGCATGTCGCGGCTCTGCGCGCCATCCTCGACGGAGGTGATGTCGGCTGACCTCGCCGGCTGCTTGCGCCAGTCGGATGTGGGAGCGCTCGGCCGGAACCAGTCACCGCCGGCGTGAACGTCCGCTTTCGGGACGCGATGGCACAGCTCGCTCGCCACCCTCAACGGCCCTCCGCAAGGTCAAGCTGATTATGTCTCGACCCCAAGCGAGCATATCAGCGAGAAGACGCGAACGCGCATCGCTTTCGACGCTCCCCTGGTGATCGATTGCGAGGCTGATCTTCACCCGCCAGGCCATCATCACGGAAAATTCCGAGGGAAGGAGTGGATGACGTGTCCAGCCTCACCATGCCGGGAATCATTCATACTGTGCTGGCTGCGGCCGGGATCGTGCTCGGTCTGGTGCAATTCCTGACCCGCAAGCGGGGCAGCCTGCATCGGGCCGTCGGCTACGCGTTCGTCTATGCCATGCTGATCGCGGATTGCGCCGCCCTGCTCGTCTTCCAGTTCACGGGTGCGTGGAACATCCTGCATTTCGGCGCGCTGACAAGCCTTGCCTGCATGGCTGCAGGCATGTGGCCGGTACTGCGCTCACCCCGGTGCCCTGACTGGCGCGAGAAACACTATCTGTGGATCTCGTGGTCCTATGTCGGGCTGCTGGCGGCGGCGGCGACCGAACTTGTCGTGCGCACTCTGCCCCTCAGACATGCGGGCCAGGCCTGGCTCGTGACCTTTGCGGTCACGCTGACCGTGACGCTGGTCGGCCGGTCCCTCATCCTCCGCCATCAACCAGCTGCCAGGGATCCCGTGTGACGTGGCTGGCAGGACCGGCCCGGACAGGGCCCCCGGCAGGGCCGACCCGGGCCGGTCGGCTGGCATCCGCCCACGGCTCGGCCGCGTATTACGCTAGGTCCTTGATTCTGCCGCGTTTTCTGCAACGAACCGTTATCCACGTCGCCGGAAGGCGCCCTGGAAGCATTCCGAAGAACAACCGGCCTTCCCTGCGGCTTGACGGCCACGCAGACCTCGCTTGTGCGGCGATGCCTTGACGGCGATGCCGCACCTGCGAGATGACCCTTCCCAAACGATTGCCGACCCGTCGACCGCCTTCAGGATTCCTGGCACGATGAGCAACTTCAACGAGGAGCGCGTCCTGTCCGTCCATCACTGGACCGACTCGCTCTTCAGCTTCCGCACGACCCGCGACCCGTCGTTCCGCTTCCGCAACGGCGAGTTCACGATGATCGGCCTCAAGGCCGAGGGCAAGCCGCTGCTGCGCGCCTACAGCGTGGTGAGCGCCAACTACGAGGACGAGCTGGAGTTCTTCTCCATCAAGGTGCCGAACGGCCCGCTCACCTCCAAGCTGCAGCACCTCAAGGTCGGCGACCCGATCGTGGTCAGCCGCAAGGCCACCGGCACCCTGGTGCTCGACAACCTGATGCCCGGCCGGCACCTCTACCTGCTCGGCACCGGCACCGGACTCGCGCCGTTCCTGGCGATCATCAAGGATCCGGAGACCTACGAGCGCTTCGAGAAGGTGGTGCTCGTCCATGGCTGCCGCCAGGTGCAGGAGCTCGCCTACGGCGAGACGATCACCGAGACGCTGCCGAACCACGAGCTGATCGGCGACATGGTCCGCGACCAGCTGGTCTACTACCCGACCGTGACCCGCGAGCCGTTCCGCAACCGCGGCCGCATCACCGACCTCATGACCTCGGGCAAGCTCTTCTCCGACATCGGCCTGCCGATGATGACGAAGGAGGACGACCGCTTCATGCTCTGCGGCAGCCCGGACATGATTCGCGACACCCGCGACCTCCTGTCGGGGGCCGGCTACGTCGAGGGCAATCACGGCGAGGCCGGCCACTACGTCATCGAGAAGGCCTTCGTCGAGAAGTAGCCGCGCGCGGGATGCGCCGAGGAGACCGTTTCGTTGCGCATCCTGCTCATCAACCCCAACACCACGGCCGCCGTCACCGAGCAGGCGGCGGCGCATGTCCGACGGCTGATCCCGGGCGAGATCGTGCCGGTCACGGGCCGGTTCGGCGCCCGCTACATCGCGAGCCGCGCGGCGGCCGCGATCGCCGGCCACGCCGCCCTCGACGCGCTGGCGGCCAACGTCGCGGGATGCGACGCGGTCTACCTCGCCTGCTTCGGCGATCCCGGTCTGCTCGCCCTCAAGGAAGTCTCGCCGGTGCCGGTCGTCGGCATGGCGGAAGGGGCGCTGCACCTCGCCTGCACCCGGGGGCGGCGGATCGGCATCGTGACCGGCGGCGTCCTGTGGAAGCCGATGCTCGCCGAGTTCGTGGCGATGCTGGGCCTCTCCGAGCGTCTGGCCGCCATCCGCACCGTCGCGCCGACCGGCGGCGAGATCGCCCGCGACCCCGACGCCGCCCTCGGCCGCCTCGCGGCCGCCTGCCGCGACTGTGCCGAGATCGACGGGGCCGACGTGGTGGTGCTCGGCGGCGCGGCGCTGGCCGGCCTCGCCGAGCGGGTGCAGCCGCAGGTGCCGGTGCCGGTGATCTGCTCGGTCGAGGCCGGGGCACGGGCGGTGGTCGCCGCCGCGGGGCTCGCCGGGGCGCGGCCGGCGCTGCCGGCGACCGAGAGCGTGGGGCTGTCCGAGGAACTGGCGCGGATGCTGAGCGCCGGAGGCTGACGCGCGCAGGCTCCCTGCTTTGGGTCAAGCGGTCGCCGGACCACCCGGTCTGCGAGCGTGTCGCCGACGCCCTGGCGCCGCCGCTCCCGCCATGCTTCTCTCCGCCGGACAGGGAGAGCCGGCCCCATGCGCACCACACCGATGATCCTGGCGGCCGCCGCCCTGCTCGCCGCCCTGCCGGCCCGCGCCCTCGACCTGCGCGACCTGCCGGTCGTCAAGGCGCCCGAGGCCTGCCCGCACGAGGGGCCCGGCTTCACCCGCCTCGTGCCCGGAGGGCCGTGCACGCGCATCAGCGGCCGGGTGCGGGCCGAGGCCGGCACGCCGGTGCCGGCCCGGCCGGGGCTTGCGCTCGACGGGGCGCCGAGGGGCGTCGTCAGCGGCGCCGGCCAGGTCGCGATCGACACGCGGACGCAGACCGATTACGGCCCGGCCCGGGCCTATATCCGCCTCGGCACCGGGCGCTGACACCGCGCCTCACAGGCTGCGCGAGAGCACCAGCGGCACGCTCCGGCGATGGCCGTAGGGCGACGGGGCCGGACGAGTGCCGTAGCCGATGCCGTAGCCTTGGGGCTCGGCGCTGCGGGTGAGCTCGGCCGAGAGGCTGCGCAACAGACCCTCCGAGATCGCCCGGGCGGTCCCCAGGACCGCCTGGTTGGCGGCGACCGCGTCGGAGAACCGCCCGTGGGCCTCCCGCAGGGCGGCGAGGCCCTCGGGGGCGAAGCGGGCGAGCGCCACGGCGTTCGCCTTCACGGCCTGGAGACCCTGCAGGTAGGCGCCCGACAGCGCGGTCTTCAGCGGCGCCTCGGCCAGGCCCTCCGCGAGGCGCCCGACCCGGATGTGGTCGCTCTCGCGCCCGAGCAGCACCTCGAGGTCCCGCATGACGCTCAGCGTCTCGGCGACCAGGCGCTCGGCGCCCTCGGCGTCGGCGACCCGGACGGGAGCGGACGGGCCCGCCTCAGGCACCGGCGCCTCCCTGCAGGCGCAGCATCTCGCGCATCACCTGGTCGCCGATGCCGACGCCGCCGCTCTGCACGATCGACTGGGCGTATTCCTTGTTGAGCATCGACCGGTAGATCCCGCCGCCGGTGCCGTTCTCGCCGAGCGGGCCGTCGGTGCCCTGCGAGCGGTTGAGGACGTCGAGGCTCTGCTCCAGGAACATCGACTCGAAGTCCTTGGCGGTCTTCTGGATCTTGGACTTGTCGCCGGTGAGGGCCGACAGCCCGGAGGTGACGGCGCCGGCGAGGGCCTGGCCGGCCGCCAGGCCGGCGGAGGCCGCGAGGGGAGCGAGTGGGATCATCGGCAATGACCTCGGGATCGGGAGGGACGAGGAAGAGTGGCGAGGGGGCGGGGCGCAGGGCTGACCGGCGTCACATCACCTCGATGTCGGCCTGGAGGGCGCCGGAGGCCTTGATGGCCTGGAGGATCGAGATCAGGTCGCGCGGGCCGATGCCGAGCGCGTTGAGCCCGTCGACCAGCTCGCGCAGGGTCACGCCCTCCTTGACCAGGGCGAGCTTGTTCTTCTCGCCGGCATCGACCTTGAGGGCGGTGCGCGGCACCACCACCGTCTCGCCGTTGGAGAACGGCGCCGGCTGGCTCACCTGCGGCGTCTCGGTGATGGTGACGGTGAGGTTGCCCTGCGCCACCGCCACGGTGGAGACCCGCACGTCGCGGCCCATCACGATGATGCCGGAGCGCTCGTCGATCACCACCCGGGCGGTCTGGTCCGGCTCGACCTTGAGCTGCTCGACCTCGGTGAGCAGCCGGATCATGTTGCCCTGGTAGCGCGCCGGCACCTGCAGGGTGACGGTGGAGGGGTCGGTCGGCTCGGCGGTGTCGGCGCCCATGAAGTCGTTGATCGCCGCGGCGATGCGCTTCGAGGTGGTGAAGTCCGGGTTGCGCAGCGAGAGCCGCAGGCACTTCTGCTCGTTGAGCTTGAACGCGATCTCGCGCTCGATCACCGCGCCGTTGGCG
Organism: Methylobacterium nonmethylotrophicum; assembly: GCF_004745635.1. Taxonomy (GTDB): domain Bacteria; phylum Pseudomonadota; class Alphaproteobacteria; order Rhizobiales; family Beijerinckiaceae; genus Methylobacterium; species Methylobacterium nonmethylotrophicum. Next base: position 76,028 of record NZ_SRLB01000009.1, read on the forward strand.
ATGCGCCCGTTGGTCGGCACGCCGCGGGTGATCTTGGCCGCGTCCCCCTCGGCCTGGAAGCCCGCGATGGCGAGCGACCCTTGCGCCACCGCGTAGGCCTCGCCGTCGGCGCCGAGCAGCGGCGTCACGAGCAGCGTGCCGCCCTGGAGCGACTTGGCGTCGCCGAGCGAGGAGACCGTGACGTCGATCCGCGTGCCCTGCGCCGCGAAGGGGGGGAGGTTCGCCGTCACCATCACGGCGGCGAGGTTGGCGGTGCGCATGGTGGCGCCGCGGGTGTTGACCCCGAGCCGCTCCAGCATCGCCTGGACCGACTGCTTGGTGAAGGGCGCGTTGTTGAGCGTGTCGCCGGTGCCGTTGAGCCCGACCACGATGCCGTAGCCGATGAGCTGGTTGGTCCGCATCCCCTCGACGCTGGCGAGGTCCTTCACCCGCGACAGGGCGAGGGCGGGCCGGGCCGCCAGGACGGGAAGGAGGGCGAGAAGCATGAGGACGAGGAGGCGGAGGCGCATGATGGGGTCCCGAAACTCGGGCGTCCTGCTGCCAGGACCGTGCCAGGCCCGAAGCCGGGCGTAAGTGTCTGGTAAGGTTACCGATCCGTTTCCGGCCGGGCGGCCCGGGGGGCGGTCAGGACCCGGTCGTTTTGGCCCGGCGGCAAGTTCTGCCGCCTCGTTTACGGCCCGTTCACCATACTGGGGCGAGGTTCGACGGGTCTTCACCGCCCCCGTGACCCGGACACCCCTCATGCGCGTCGATACCCGCCTCGCGGCCGCCCCCCTGTCGGGGGCCGGTCCGCGCTCCCTGCAGGCAGGCGGCCTCTTCACGCTCGGAGCGGAGGCCACCCGGGTGCCGACCAGCGCCGGCAGCGCCGTCCCGCTCGCGGGCCTGGGCGCCATCCTGACCCTGCAGAGCCAGGACGAGGTGCCGGCCGAGCGCCGCCGCCGGGCGACCAAGCGCGGCCACGACATCCTGGACGCCCTCGACCGCCTGAAGGCCGCCTTGCTCGGCGGCCGCGTCGCCGCGGCCGAGCTTCAGGCGATCGCCGGCCGCCTCGCCGAGCGCGGCGGCGGCACCGGAGATCCCCGCCTCGACGACCTTCTGGCCCAGATCGACCTGCGGGCGCAGGTGGAGCTGGCCAAGCTCGGGATGGCGGGAGGCTGACGCTGGGCCGGAGCGCCGCACGTCGCGATGCGAGCCTGGCGCGATCCATCCAGGTGATCGCCGCGCAGGTCGGCACGATCCAGGCCGGCACCGGCAGAGCCGTGCGGGTCAGCGTCTCGGTCGAGGAGAGCGTCCTGCGCCGGATCGGCCAGGCCGCCGCCCTCCGGGGCGAGACCCGGTCCGGCATCCTCGTGGCCGCCGCCAAGGCGCGGCTGGCGGAGGGGGCGGCCACCGGCCGTTGATGCGGCCGATCCGACACGACGGCGCCCGTTTGCGGACGAGCGGCCTTGCGGCCGCCGGAGACCTGAGCCACTCCGGCCACGATGCTGTTCAACTCCTTCCCGTTCCTGCTCGGCTTCCTGCCCGTCGCGTTGGGTCTCCACGCCGTCGTGGCCCTGCACCGGCCGGGCTGGCGGCTGCCGCTCCTCGTCGGGCTGTCGCTCGTCTTCTACGGCTGGTGGGACCCGCGCTTCGTGCCGCTGCTCGTGGCCTCGATCGGGCTGAACTGGCTCGTCGCCCGCTGGTTCGCGACGAGCCGCGCAGGCCTGCTGATCCCGCTCGCCATCGCGGCGAACCTCGCGGTGCTGGCGGTGTTCAAGTATGCGGGCTTCCTGGCCGGCCTCGCCGCGCTGCTGCCCGGGCTCCACGACCTGACGCGGCCGAGCCTCGCCCTGCCCCTCGGCATCTCGTTCTTCACCTTCCACCACGTGATGTACCTGAGCGACCTGCGCGCCGGTCGGGCGCCGCCGATGAGCCTGACGCGCTACGCCCTCTACATCGCGTTCTGGCCCCAGGTGCTCGCCGGGCCGCTGGTGCGCTGGAGCGAGATCCTCCACCAGTTCGACGAGAAGCCCTATGCCCGGCCCGACGCCGCCGAGCGGATCGGCCGCGGCCTGATGCTGCTCTGTCTGGGCCTCGCCAAGAAGGTCTTCCTCGGCGATCCGCTGGCGGCCTACGCCAACCCGGTGTTCCAGGCCGCCGCCGAGGGCAAGGTGGTGAGCGTGGCGGAGGCCTGGCAGGGCACGCTGGCCTTCACGTTCCAGATCTACTTCGACTTCTCGGGCTACACCGACATGGCGCTCGGCCTCGCGCTGCTGTTCGGGATCGTGCTGCCGCAGAACTTCGACGTGCCCTACCGCGCCACCTCCCTGCGGGAGTTCTGGCGGCGCTGGCACATGACCCTGTCGCGCTTCCTGCGCGACTACCTCTACGTGCCGCTCGGCGGCAACCGCCGGGGCCTTCCCGTCCAACTCGCGGCCCTGTTCGCCACGATGACCCTCGGCGGCCTCTGGCACGGCGCCGGCCTCACCTTCGTGGCCTGGGGGGCGGCGCACGGCGCCGGGCTCGGGCTCGGCGTGCTGTGGCGCCGGGCGGGCCTTCCGATGCCGGCCCTTCTCGGCTGGGCGCTCACCTTCACCTTCGTGGCGCTGACCTGGGTGCTGTTTCGCGCCACCAGCTTCGAGGCGGCGCTCGCGGTGTTCAAGGGCCTCATCGGCCTTGCGCCGGTCGGCCACGGCTTCAAGTGGCGGGCCTTCGTGCCGGCGGCCCTGGTGGCGCTCGTCGGGCCGACCGCCTGGGCGGCGGTCCACCGCCTGCCGCCCCGGCCGGCTCTGGCGATCGCCTTCGCGGTGCTCCTCGTCGCGGTGCTGCTGCGCATCGGCGACGACGCCAATTACGAGTTCATCTACTTCCAGTTCTGAGCGGGGGCCGACCCGATGCGCGCTGACCCGCCCGCCCCGCCCGGGGCCGTTCCTGGCCAGGTGGCGTGGCGCCGCTTCGCGATCCGCCTCGTCGCGGCGGCCGCCCTGCTGCTTGCCGGCCACCTCGCCCTGGCGCTCGCGATCGACCCCTACGACACCGGCCGGCCCCGGCTGCTCGCCCGCGACGGCGTGCGCCCGCAGGGCCCCCGCACCGCCGCGGCGAGCCGGGGGCGCGACCCCGCCTTCACGGCGGCGATCGTCGGCAACTCGCACATCCAGCTCGTCTCGCCGGCGCGGCTCAGCGAGGCCACCGGGATCCCGTTCGTGCAGCTCTCGGTGCCGGGCACCGGCCCGGGCGAGCAGCTGCGCGTCGCGGGGTACTTCCTGCGCCACCACCCGCGGGCGGCGGCGCTGGTCATCGGAGCCGATGCGACCTGGTGCACCGGCGACCCCGCGCTGCCGCCGTTGCGGCCGTTCCCGGACTGGCTCCTCGCCGAGGACTGGGCGGACTACCTGCTTGGCCTCCTGCGTCTCACCGTCGCCGCGGAGGTGGTCAACCGCATCGGCTGGGCGGCGCGCGCGGCGCCGCGCCGGGCGGCGCCGGACGGCTACTGGGACTACGAGCCGGATTACCGCCGCCTCGGCGACCCCGACGCGCCGGAGCGAACGGCCAGCCTCGCGCGGCCTGCCCCGGCCGATCCCGATCCGGGGGAGGGCGGGCCCGACTTCCCGGCGGCCGCCCGCCTGCGCGCCCTGGCCGAAAGCCTCCCGCCCGGCGCGGCGCTGGTGCTGGTCTTCCCCCCGGTCTATGCCGAGGCGGCGGCGCGGCCGGGCACCCCCCGGGCGGCGGCCGCGCAGGCCTGCCGGGCCGCCCTGGGGCAGGCGGTGGCGCCGCGGGGCCGCATCGTCGACTGGTCCGGCGATCGGCCCGAGCGGCACGACCCCGCCCTGTTCTTCGACGCGACGCATTACCGGCAGCCGCTCGCCCGCCGCCTCGAGGCCGACATCGCCGCGGCGCTGAAGCCCCCCGGGGAGGCCGGCGCAGATGGCCCGCCACCGTGACACGATTGCAGCAGATTGCCGCCGTCCCCTGGTCCGGACCTTGCGTGTCGCCGCAGGGACATTGTGGTGGCGTCCAGGCTCTATTATAGGGCTGCGCCAAGTGGGCCGCGGCCATGACATCGGCCGCGGTCATGACAACATCGGTTATCCGAGGGGCGCGATGGCGAAGATCGTGATCGAGGAGGGCTACGCCCCCAATGACGCCGAGCCCTTTATGAACGAGCGGCAGCGGGAGTATTTCCGCCGCAAGCTCCAGAGTTGGAAGCAAGACATTCTCCGCGAAGCCCAGGACACCCTGGTGGCGTTGCAGAGCGAGAACGAGAACCACCCCGACTTGACTGATCGAGCCTCGTCGGAAACCGATCGGGCAATCGAGTTGCGCGCGCGAGACCGGCAGCGCAAGCTGATCGCCAAGATCGATTCGGCGCTCGCCCGCATCGAGGACGGATCCTACGGCTATTGCGAGGAGACCGGCGAGCCGATCTCCCTCAAGCGCCTCGAGGCCCGTCCGATCGCCACCCTGTCCCTCGAGGCCCAGGAGCGCCACGAGCGCCGGGAGCGGGTGTACCGGGACGATTGAGGGGGCGGGTTCGTCGCGCCCCCGCGCCGAAGGGCTCTCCCCTCGACCCTCCCTCCTCTGCGGGGGAGGGTGCCTCACGCAGTGAGGTGGGAGAGGGGACCACGCTTCCGGAGAGGTCGCGCCGCGATGAAGGGCGCCACAGCCTTCACCGTCGCGCTGCCCCTCTCCCGGCCTACTCCGTAGGCCACCCTCCGCCGCAGAGGGGGGAGGGTTCATGCACGGGTCGCGAGACGTTTTCTCCTTCAGGCGTGATGTCACCCGGCATCTTGGCCCGTGACGTGTCGTCACCGGAAACGAGAGCGGCCCCGGCGGGGAGTGCCGGGGCCGCGCCGCGTGCGGGCGGCTCAGGGGGGAGCGCGCCGCCCGGCGCGGGATCCTGCCATGAGGCCGTTCGCCAGAACGGCCCCCTTTCGTCAGAACGGCAACCGTTCGCTAGAACGGCAGCACGATGTCCAGGAACTGCTGGCCGTAGCGCGGCTGCTGCACGTCGGTGATCTGGCCGCGGCCGCCATAGGCGATGCGGGCCTGGGCGATCTTGCTCGAATCGATGGTGTTGTCGGACTCGATGTCCTCCGGCCGCACCACGCCCCCGACGATCAGCTCGCGCACCTCGAAGTTGATGCGGATCTCCTGGCGGCCCTCCAGCACCAGGTTGCCGTTCGGCAGCACCTGCGTGACGATCGCCGCCACGTTGGTGGTCACGGTCTCGGCCCGCTGGACCGAGCCGGCGCCGTCGTTGCTGGTGGTGGAATCGGTGGTCAGCATCTTCGCCGGGTCGATGCCGCCGAGGAGCTTGGTCTTGGTCTCGAGGCCGAAGGCGTTGGGCATCCCGAACGATTCGCTGTTCGAGCGCGAGCGCTTGGTCTCGTTGTTGAGGTTGGCCTTGTCGGTGACGTTGATCTTCACCGTCACGAGGTCGCCGACCTTGGCGGCGCGCTGGTCCTTGAAGAAGGCCCGCGAGCCGGTGCGCCAGAGCGAGTTCGACGCGTAGGAGACCGGCTGGACGTCCGGCATCGGCAGCCGCACCGGGCGGTAGCCGGGCTGGGCGGTCGGATCCTCGATCGCCGAGAGCACCGGCGTCGCGCCGATATTCGTGAGGCGGTCGACGGTGTTGCAGCCGGCGAGCAGCAGGGCCGCGATGACGGGAGCGGCGAGGCGGGTGACGGGCATCGCGCGCCTCCTCACGGCCGGACCGGGAGAGCGGCCGGCAAGGCAGCCGGCGAGGCGGCGGCGACCCGGGCGGGTGCGGCGGCCGTCACCGGCACGATCGGCGCCACGGTGACGCGGCCGGGGCCGATCACGGTGGCCTGGATCACCTTCTTGGAGACCGGGTTGATCACCCCGATCACCGCCCCGAGGGGGCCGCCGTCGCGGGCCTGGCCGCGCAGGGCCAGGGCCACGCCCGGGGTCTCGTACACGATCGTGACCGCCTCGCCGCGGGCGACGAGGTCCGGCCGGCCGAGGTCGCCGCCGCGCAAAGCCGTGCCGGCGCCGAGCGCCTTCTGCGCCACCTGGCCGACGAAGGCGGCCGGATCGCCCGCGCTGTCGGCCGGCAGGCCCTCGCGGGGCCGGCGCTCGACCGCGACGTCGGTCGCCGCCAGCGTCTCGCCGCGGTTGACCGCGCGGGTGAGCACCGCCACGTCCGCCATCTCGATCACCTGCCCGGCGATCCGGAGCGAGGCCTGGCGCTCGCCCACCATCACCAGGGCGGTGACCCGCCGGCCGCGGGGATCGTAGGTCACGTCCTGGGCCACGACCGGGCTCACGAGGTCCGGCGGCACCGTCAGGACCGGCGAATCGCCCTCGAACGCGATGGTGACGAAGCCGGTATCGAGCCCGCGCTGCTTGGCAAGGGCCGCCTTCACGGCGGATTCGATCTCCGGCGCGCCGATGCGGCGGGCCGCGCGCTGCACCGAGACCTGCAGGCGGCCGCCGCTCTCCGGCGCGTCGAGCCCGAGGCCGGCCGCCGCCTCGACGATGCGGCGCACCTGGATCGTGCCGGAGGAGCCCAGCGCCGGCGCCCGGAACAGGGCCTTCTGGGCCAGCGCCGGCGGTGCCCCGGCGACGAGGTCGCCGAGGGTGATGACGTCGCGCTCGGCGGTGATGTCGCCCTTGAGCGTCAGGCGCGGGCCCTCGGCCAGCACCGGCAGGGTCAGGAGGCCGAGGGCGAGCAGCGCGAGGGCGGTGCGCGACAGGATGCCGGCGCCGAGCAGCGCGCGCCGGGCCGCCGGGGCGGAAGCGACGGGTCGGGTCATCGGGGCGCTCATCCGCGGAACATCTGCGAGGTGGTGGACAGCATCTGGTCGGCGGCGGTCACGACCTTCGAGTTCATCTCGTAGGCGCGCTGCGCGGCGATCAGCGAGGAGATCTCCGAGACGGCGTTGACGTTCGCCTCCTCGAGGTAGCTCTGCTGCAGCGAGCCGAACCCGTCGGTATTGGGGTTGCCGGTGATCGGCGGGCCCGAGGCCAGGGTCTCGGTGAACAGGTTGTCGCCGATCGATTCCAGGCCGACCTTGTTGATGAACCGGGCCATCTGGATCTGGCCGAGGTTCTGCGGCGCGGTCTGGCCTGGGATCGTCGCCTGCACGATGCCCGACGCGCTGATGGTGACGCTGGTGGCGGTGTTCGGCACCGTGATGTTCGGGTTCATCAGGTAGCCGTCGCGGCTGACGATCTGCCCCTGCGCGTCGAGGTCGAACGAGCCGTCCCGCGTATAGGCGGTGCGGCCGTCCGGCATCGTGATCTGGAAGAAGCCCTCGCCGCGCACGGCGATGTCGTAGGTCTTCTCCGTCGAGGTCAGGGTGCCCTGCGACATCACCCGGGCGGTCGAGGTGGTCTTGACGCCCGAGCCGAGGGCGAGGCCCGCCGGCAGCTGGTTGTTCTGGTCCGAGGTGGCCGAGCCCGCCCGGCGCAGGTTCTGGTAGAGCAGATCCTGGAAATGCGCCTGCTGGCGCTTGTAGCCGGTGGTGCGCAGGTTCGCGATGTTGTTCGAGATGACCTGGACGTTGAGTTCCTGGGCCGCCATGCCGGTGGCGGCGGCGTAGAGCGCGCGCATCGTCGGAGCTCCCCTTACGCGTTGCCGACGTCGGCGAGGCGCTGGATCGCCGTGCCGCGCAGGGAATCGAGCCGCGAGACCGTGTCGGAGACGAGCTGGTAGACCCGGCTCACCTCCAGCATCCGGGTCATCGCCAGGACCGGCTGGACGTTCGAGCGCTCGAGCGCCCCCGGCACCACCCGGGCCTGCGGGCCGGCGGCCTGCGGCGGGGCGTTCGACGCGTAGAGGTTCGCCCCGGCATTCGTCAGCCCTTGCGGGTCCGCGAAGGTGACGAGGCGGATCTTGCCGCGGGTGCCCTGGTTGGTCGACACGGTGCCGTCCGGACCGATCGTCAGCCCGGTCTCCTGCTGGCCGATCTGGATCGGGCCGCCGTCGCCGAGCACCGGATGGCCGTCGCTCGTCACGATCTGCCCCTGGGGGTTCATCTCGAAAGCGCCGTTGCGGGTGTAGCGCTCGCCCTGCGGCGTCTGGACCGCCAGGAAGGCCTCGCCCCGGACCGCCACGTTGAGCGGGTTGCCGGTGGTCTCGACCGGCCCCTGCGCCAGGTCGAGGGGCGTGGCCGCGTCGATGACGTAGGACAGCTTGCGGTCGGGGCGCTGGAAGCTCTCCGCGCTCGCCTTCGGCATCAGGTATTCCTGGAAACGCGTGTTCCGCGCCTTGAAGCCCGTCGTGGTGACGTTGGCCATGTTGTTGGCGATGACCTCGAGCTCGCGGCTCAAGGCCATCTGGGCCGAGAGCCCGATCAACTGAGAGTTCTGCATCGGTCCTGACGCTCCCCGACGATGCGGCCTGGATCCGGGCCACCCCGCTCCCCAGCGGCGGACCCGTGCACGGTTGATCGCAGGGCCCGTGCCAGGCCGATGCACCGGGATTTCTGCTGTTATGGCAAATGCTTGGTTAATCGACGCCGCCGCCGCGAGGGGGCGTTCCGTGCCGACCCGGCAGTTTCGACCGGGCAGAATTTGCCGCCTTAACGGCACGTTAACCAAGCTCCCACACTCTCCGCATGGGTCCCGATGGCGGGTAGCGAAGGTTTGGACGGCGGGCGCGATGGCCAAGAAGCCCAAGAAGGCCCCGGCTCCGGAAGCCGAGGGCGAGGAGGGGGAGGCAGCCCCCGCGACCGGCGGCTCGACGAAGAAGCGCGTCATCCTCATCGCCGCCGGCGTGCTGCTGGTCGCGGGCGCGGGCGGCGGCGGGTTCCTGGTGATGCGCAGCCGCGCCCATGCCGACAAGCCGGCCGTCGAGCAGACGCTGCCGGTCGCGTTCATGGACGTCCGCGAGATGACCCTGAACCTGATGCCGGCGCCCGGGCAGTCCCAGCTGCGCTTCGTGCGTCTGAAGCTCGCCCTCGAGGTGCGGGACGCCAAGGTGGCGTCCGAGATCCAGCCGCTGATGCCGCGGGTCGAGGACACCTTCCAGGTCTTCCTGCGCGAGTTGCGCGCCGCCGACTTCGAGGCGGCGGGCGGCACCTACCGCATGCGGGAGGAGCTGCTGCGCCGGGTCAACGTGGCGGTCTACCCCGCCAAGGTCGACGCGGTGCTCTTCAAGGACTTCATCATCCAGTAGCATCCTCGAGCGGGATTTGGTGCTTCCGTGGCCGGACCTGACGACACGATCGACGACGACGACTGGGCCGCCGCCCTGATGGAGCAGGGCGGGGGCGGCGACGCCTCCCTCGCGGAGGAGTGGGGCGCGGCGCTGGCGGAGCAGGGCACCGCCACCCAGGGAAGCGACATGGCGGCCGAATGGGCCAACATGATCGACGAGGGCGAGACCGAGAACCTCCCCGAGCTCGCCGGCAACGACCGCATCCTGAACCAGGAGGAGATCGACCAGGTCCTCGGCTTCTCGCTGCGGGAGCTGTCGGCCTCGGGCGCCGGCGGCATCCGGGCCATCGTCGATTCGGGCGTCGTCTCGTACGAGCGCCTGCCGATGCTCGAGATCGTCTTCGACCGGATGATCCGGTTGCTGTCGACGAGCTTGCGCAACTTCTTCCAGGACAACGTCGAGGTCACGCTCGACAACATCACCTCGGTGCGCTTCGGCGACTACCTGAACGCGATCCCGCTGCCGACGCTGCTCGGCGTCTTCCGGGCCGATGCCTGGGAGAATTCGGGCCTGGTGACGGTCGAGTCGAACCTCGCCTACTCGACCCTCGACCTGCTGCTCGGCGGCAAGCGCGGCGGCTCGAGCATCCGCCTCGACGGCCGGCCGTTCACGCCGATCGAGATGCAGCTGGTGCGCCGGATGGTGGAGATCATCCTCGGCGACCTCGAGGCCTCGTTCCAGCCGCTCTCGCCGGTGCGCTTCCAGATCGACCGGATCGAGACCAACCCGCGCTTCGCCACCATCACGCGGCCGGCCAACGCCGCGATCCTGATCGACCTCAAGCTCGACATGGAGGGCCGCGGCGGGCTCCTCCAGATCCTCTTTCCCTACGCCACGATCGAGCCGATCCGCGACCTGCTCCTCCAGAGCTTCATGGGCGAGAAGCTCGGCCGCGACCACATCTGGGAGGGCCACCTCGCCACCGAGATCTTCCAGGCCGACGTCGCGGTCGAGGCGGTGCTGCACGAGATGTCGCTTCCCCTGCGCCGGGTGCTCTCGCTCGAGGTCGGCGACACCATCATGTTCGACGCCAAGCCCGCCGACCTCATCACCCTGCGCTGCGGCGACTGGGCGATGACGCAAGGCCGGATCGGGCGGCTCGACGACAGCATCGCCGTGCAGGTCACCCGACCGCTACGCCGCGCCCGCACCACCTTCGCGGCCTTCGAGGCCTCGATGCAGAACCGCAAGGACGGCTGAAACCGCATGTCCCTTTCCCAGTCCCGGAGCGAGGCCGCGTCGTGAGCCTGATCGTCAGCATCCTGGCCGACCTGCTGGTGGCGATCCTGCTCGCCGCCTGCATCGCCACCTCGGTGAGCCTCGGCCGCCGCATCACCCGCCTGAAGGGCGACGAGGCGGCGATGCGCCAGACCATCGGCGACCTGATGGGCGCCACCGAATCCGCCGAGCGGGCGATCGCCGGCCTGCGCAGCACGCTCGCCGAGTGCGACCGCACGCTGGCCGAGCGCCTGCGCCTCGCCGAGCGCACCAATGCCGATCTCGCCGCCCAGCTCAAGGCCGGCGACGAGGTCCTCTCCCGCATCGGCCGCATCGTGTCCCAGGCCCGGGCGACGGCGCCCGCCGACATGGCCTCGGTCGGCATGACGCCGGCCGCGCAGGCCGCCTACGTCCAGGCCGCCTTCGCGCCGGCGCAAGCGCCGGTGCCGGCGCAGGCGTCGGTGCAGGCCCCGGCGCCCGTCGCCCCGGCGCCGGCCGCTCCCGTCCCGCCGCCCGCGCCCGAGCCGCGGCCGGTCTCCACCGGCGAGCGCCTCGGCGCCGCCGCCGCCGCCGCCCGCGCCCTCAGCGAGCGGGCCCTGAGCCGCCTCCAGGCCCAGGCGGCATGACCCTCGCGCTGCTCCTGCGCCGCTTCGCCGGGCTGCCGGCGGCCGCGACCGGCGCGCCGCCGGCCGCGGCCGCACCGCCAGCGGCGACGGCCGGGGACGCGAAGCCCAAGGCCGGCGCTGCCGTCGCCGGCGGTACGAGCACGGCCGCCGCGCTGCCGGCCACGGTCCCGCAGCCGCCCGTCCCCCTCGCGGTCCTGGTGCGGCGCCTCGCGGCGTCGAAGGCCTGGCGCGGGCCGATGATCCGCCTGCGCCTCGTCGATGCGGTGGCGGTGGCGGCCTCGGGGCTGCTGCTGCTGAAGGTGCTCGCCCTGCTCTCGGCCGGGCCGTCCACCGGCATGCGCTTCGCCGAGCTCCTGATCCACGCCCGTTCCGGCTACGAGCCCGCCGACCCGGCGATCACCGGCTCGGTCTCGCCCAAGGAAGCCTCCAAGGAGCCGTCCGCCGCGCCGCCGCCGGAGGCGCCGCGCCCGGCCGCCGAGCCGGTCTCGTCGTCCGAGCGGGCGATCCTCGAGAAGCTCGGCCAGAGGCGCGACGCCCTCCAGCAGCGCTCGCGCGACCTCGAGACCCGCGAGCAGCTGATCGAGAACGCGGAGCGCAAGCTCGAGAGCCGCATCAACGACCTCAGGACCCTGGAGCAGAAGGGCGACGACGCGGCGGCCCGGCGCGCCGAAGCCGAGGCCGCGGGGCTCAAGTCCCTGGTGACGATGTACGAGACGATGAAGCCCAAGGAGGCCGCCCGGGTCTTCGACCGTCTGAAGCTCGACGTGCTGGTGCCGGTGGTGGTGGGCATGAACCCGCGCAAGATGGCCGAGGTGCTGGCGGTGATGCAGCCCGAGGCCGCCGAGCGCCTGACCGTGGCGCTCGCCCAGCGCGCCCGCGGCGCCGGCACGCCGAAATCCGCCGCGGCTGCGCCAGGCCTGCCGCCGGGCGAGCTGCCGGCGATCGACGGGGTGCGCTGAGCGAGCGCCCGGGCCTCCTCGGGCGCCCCTCCACCGACGGTGCATCCCGGATTTAAGCCCTCGTTAGCCGTGTGCCGGCATGGTGCGGGCTCGGGGTTTACGGGCGGATCGCGATGGGTTCGACGGGCAGGAGCCGCTGGCTCGCGGCGCTGATCGCGCTGGCGGGATGGACCGCCGGGGCGAGTGCGGCTGCCGCGGCGCAGCTCGTCGCGATCCAGGGCAGCGAGCAGAAGAATTTCGGCCGCATCGCGCTCACCTTCGACCACGGCGTCAAGGTGGCCGCCAAGGTCACGGGCGGCGTGCTGGTGGTGAGCTTCCGCGAGCCGGTGACGGGCCAGCGCGAGCGCCTGGCCGCCGAGATGCCGGCCTACGTGGCGCAGGTTCGCCGCGACCCGGACGGCGCCGGCCTGCGGGTCGCGCTCCAGGCCTCCTACCGGGTCAACGTGCTGGAGGCCGGCGAGCGGGTCTTCATCGACCTCCTGCCGGAGAGCTGGACCGGGCTGCCGCCGGGCCTGCCGCCGGAGGTGCTCGCCGACCTCTCCCGCCGGGCCGAGGAGCTGAGCGCGCGCCTGCGCCGCGACGCCGCCCGGGCTCAGCGTACGGTGCCGCTGCGCCTCGAGGCCGCGACCCTGCCGACCCTGACCCGCCTCTCGATCCGGCTGCCGCGGGAGGCCGAGGTGAGCCTGGAGCGGCTGGGCTCCGAGATCCGCCTGCGCCTCCCCGGCACCTACGCGATCGAGGCGTCGGAGGCCCGGGCCGGCCTGCAGCCGGCCGTGACGGCGCTCGGCGCCGAGACCGGTCCGGACGCCGCCCGCATCACCCTGAAGCTCGCCGAGGGCTACGCGGCCGAGGGCTACCGGGAGGACGATGCCTACATCCTCGACCTGACGAAGCCGGCCGCCAAGCCCGGGGCCGGCGCGCAGACGGAGGCGTTGCCGCCTGCCCCGGCGCCGGCCCCGCCCTCTGCGCCCGCGCCGGCGCCTCCGCAGAAGCCCGCTTCCCAGGCCGAGGCCCCGGCGCCCGCCCCGGCGGAACCGGAGCCCGCCCCCGCCGGGCCGGTCCAGGCCCGGATCGCCCGGGCCGGGCAGGGCCTGCGCCTCACCTTCCCGTTCTCGGCCCGGCCGCCCGCCGCCCTGTTCGAGCGCGCCGGCCTCGCCACCCTGGTGTTCGAGACGAATGCCGGAATCGGCCTGCCCGTCCTGCCGGCGGGGGCGCCGGTGAGCGTCGCCGAGGGACCCAGGGCGGAGGGGGCCTTCACGGTCCTGCGGCTGCGCCTCGAAGCGGGCACGCTGGCGCAGCTCGCCGCCGGCGAGGGGCAGGGCTGGGACCTGGTGCTCGGCGACGGCAGCGCGCCGGGCGGAGACCTGCTCGCCCCGCAGCGCAGCGCCGATCCCGCGGGCAAACCCGCCGTGGCGGTGCCGCTCGCGCGCCCCGGCGGCGCGCTCTGGCTCGAGCGCGACGGCGAGCGCGTCGCCGTGGTGACGGCCCGCGGGCCCCGCATCGCCGGAATGCCGAAGCGGGGCCGCTTCGTCGAGTTCGAGCTGCTGCCGAGCCGCCAGGGCGTCGCCGTGCTGGCCGCGGCCGACGACCTCGTGGTGCGCCCGGGCCTCGCCGAGGTGACGATCACCCGGCCCGGCGGCCTGTCGGTCTCCCCGATGGTGGCGGAATCGCCGGAGGTCGCGGCCCAGGCGGCGGCGCAGGCCGCCGCCGGCCTGATGATCCAGCCCGAGCGCTGGAGCGAGGACCAGCGGGGCGACGTGCGCGCCCGCATCCGGACGGCGGAGCTGGCTGCGGCTGCGGCGGAGCGGCCGGCCCGGTCCGCCGCGCGGCTCGACCTCGCCCGGGTGCTCCTCGCCAACGGCTTCACGGCCGAGGCGGTCGGGGTCCTGGCCTACGCCACCCGGGAGGACGCGGCGCTCGCGGCCGAGCGGCCGGTGCGGCTGCTCTCGGCCATCGCGGCCCTGCGCCTCGGCCAGGACGCGCGGGCGGCCGCGATCCTCAGCCCCGACGGCAAGCAGGTCCAGGACGCCGAGCTGCGGCTCTGGCGCGGCGTGCTCGACGCGCGGGCCCGGCGCAGCGGCCCGGCGCTCGCCGCCTTCAAGGCTGGGCTGCCGCTGATCGAGGCCTATCCGGAGGACCTGCAGCTGCCGCTCTACCTCGCGGCCGCGGAAGCCGCGCTGGACGCCAAGGACCCGGCCTTCGCCCAGCGGGCGCTCACCGCGGCGCCGGCCTTGCCCGAGCGGCCGCTCGAGCGCGACCGCCTGGCCTTCCTCAAGGCCCGCTTCGCCGAGGCGATCGGCCAGGACGGCGAGGCCCGGCGCGCCTACCAGCGTCTCGCCGAGGCCGGCGAGCCGCCGGTGGCCGCCCAGGCGACCCTGCGGATGGTCGATCTCGGGCGGGCCGCCGGCACCATGACGCCGGAGGCGGCGATCGACCGTCTCGAGCGCCTGTCGCTGACCTGGCGGGCCGAGGCCGAGCCCGAGACCCTGGCCCGGCTCGGCCGGCTCTACGCCGCCGTCGGCCGCTGGCGCGACGCCTTCGTGGCCGCCCGCAACGCCAACCGCCTCTATCCCGACCATCCGGCGACCCGCGGCCTGCACGACGACACGGTGGCTTTGTTCGCCGCCCTGTTCCTGTCGGACCGGGGCGCGAGCCTCGGGCGGATCGAGGCCCTGGCGCTGTTCTACGACTTCAAGGAATTCACCCCGGTCGGCCGCCAGGGCGACGAGATCGTGCGGCGCCTGGCCGACCGCCTCGTCGCCCTCGACCTCCTCGACGCCGCCGGCGACCTCCTGCAGCACCAGGTCGACAACCGCCTCACCGGGGCCGCGCGGGCGAGCGTGGCGGCGCGGCTCGCGACCGTGCGGCTGATGGCCGGCGAGCCGCTCAAGGCCCTCAAGGTGCTGCAGAATACCCGCCTGCCGGAACTGCCGGCGCAGATCCGCGACGCGCGCCTGCTCCTCGAGGCTCGCGCCCTCTCCGACCTGTCGCGCACCGACCTCGCCCTCGAGATGCTCGAGGGCAGCGACGGCCCGGAGATCGCGCATCTGCGCGGCGACATCCTGTGGGGCGCCCGGCGCTGGCGCGAGGCCGGGGAGGCGCACGAGGCCCTGCTCGGCACACGCTGGCGCGATCCCGGCCCGCTCGCGGACGGCGAGCGCGCCGCCGTGATGCGGGCGGCGATCGCCTACGCGCTCGCCGAGGATCCGTTGAGCCTGGACCGGCTGCGCACGAAGTACACCCAGAAGATGGCCGAGAGCCCCGACGCCCGCACCTTCGGCCTCGTCGCCGCCCCGAACGCCTCCGGCACCGCCGCCTTCCGCAGCCTCGTCCGCCAGGCGACCAGCGCCGAGACGCTCACCGAGTTCCTGCGCGCCTACCGCGTCCGCTACCCCGAGAGCGCCGCCCCCGAGCGCCCGAAGCCGGAGGCGAGCCCCGCTGCGGGTGCCAACCCTGCCGCGGGCGCGAGCCCCGCCCCGGAGGCCCGCGGCGGCGGCGGCCCGGCGCCGGGCTGACGTCCCGCGACCGGCCGGGCCGAGCCGCCCTACCGCTCGCCGCCCTTCGGCCCGTCGAAGCGGGGCAGCCTCGGCCCGGGCAGGAGGTCGTAGGGCGAGCGCCAGCCCGGCAAGGCCGCGATGCGCCCGAGCCACGCATGGATCGCCGGATGGCTGGTCGCGAGGTCGTCGCCGGTCTCGTCGGCCGGGAAGGACAGGTAGGCGCAGAGCGACAGGTCGGCGATCGTCGCCCGCTCGCCGGTGACGAAGGCGCGATCCGCGACCTGCTGCGCGAGGATGCCCAGAAAATCGTCCACACGCGCCCGCAGGTACCGCAGCACCGCCGGATCGGCCGCGCGGCTGAAGGTGCGCATGAAGCGGTAGGTGGCCATGTGGGCGGAGAGTTTCTGGTTGTCCCAGAACAGCCAGCGCAGCACCTCGAACCGCCCGGCCTCGCCGTCGCCGCCGAAGCGGCCGTAGCGCTCGGAGAGGCGCAGCAGGATCGGGCCGGTCTGCGTCAGGCTCTCGCCCTCGTCCTGCAGCACCGGAATCTCGCCCATGGCGTTGACGGTCCGCCGCCACTCGGGCGTCCACGTCACCCGCGCGCCGAAATCGGTCCAGACCGGCTCGAACGTCTCGCCGCACAGGGTCAGCATCAGCGCCAGCTTGTAGCTGTTGCCCGATTCCGGGAAGTAATGGAGGCGATAACGGCTCACGGGGGGATGCTCCGCGTCGGCTGGGCTGCGTCCGACCATAGGCGATGGTCCAGGGTCTGACACGGCCGCGCGACGGGAGTGACGACGGGCAGGGCGCGCGTCCACGCCACCGCCTTGCCCCTCAGGCGTCCCCGGCGAACAGCGCCCGCGCCTGCACCGGCGTCGCGACGGCGAGGCCGACCGACTGCGCCAGGGCGGCGAGGGCGGCGACCTGCGCGGCGTTGTCGGGCGCGAGGCTCCCGTCTGGCCGCCAGAGGTTGTTCTCGAACCCGACCCGCGCGTGCCCGCCGAGCGCCGCCGCGGCGATCAGGCAGGCCGCCTCCCGGGGTCCGAAGGCGCACAGGGCCCAGGGCAGGTCGAGGCGATGCTCGGAGGTCCAGGCGCCGAGGAACGGCAGCAGGTCCGCCGGGTCCGAGCGCTGGCCGACCGCGTAGCGGCCGAGCACGAACAGGACGCTCGCCCGCTCGAGCGGGATCAGCCCCCGCGCCGCCAGGCCCTGGAAGCGGGTGACGTCGCCGGCATCGTACAGGATGTGCTGCACCAGCACCCCGCCCCGGGCCTGCTCGGAGAGGAAGGCGGCCGCCGCCGCCTCGTCCTCCGGCTCGGCGAAGAGCTCGCGCAGGGCGACCGAGAACGCCTCGGGCTTGAGCGCCCGCACCGCCGCCATCTGCTCGGCCGGGGCGTAGAGGCCGACCGCCTCGGTGGTGACCTGGCAGATCATCTCCGGTCCCGCCTCCCGGCGCACGGCGGAGAGCGCCGCCCGGTAGCGGTCGAGGTCGAGGGTGTGGCGGTTCTCCGCGTCCCGCACGTGCAGGTGGATCATCGCGGCGCCGGCCTCGCGGCAGCGGGCGGCGGTGAGCCCGATCTCCCGCGGGTCGATCGGCAGGGCCGGGTGGTCGGCCTTGGTGCGGCGGGCGCCGTTGGGCGCCACCGTGATGACGAGGGGGGCAATCATCCTGGCTCTCGAGTCCTCTTCGGCGGCCACGTGGCGGACCTGCGGGAGGTCGATGAGGGCGCGGTCGAGGCGCCCGCTCCTGTCGGCCGCGCACTCTGCACCGCCGGCGCCCGCCCGCCCAGGCGGGACCGGCGTCATCGCGTCCCGTCGTCAAGCCGGCCCCGCCCGGCGCGAGCGCCGGTGCAGCCACAGCACCAGGAGCGCGATGCCCGCCACCGTGGCGGCGCCGGACCCCGCGAGGATGCGGCGGATCAGGGGGGTGTAGATCCCGGTCTGCGGGTCGTAGCCGTAGCAGAGCAGCAGCAGCCGGTCGGAGAGCGCCCCGACCCGGCCCTCGCCGGCCTCGACGAGCGCGAGGCGCAGGTCGCGGGCGGTCATGGCGAGCGGCGACAGCGCCCGGGCGACCCGGCCGTCGCCGGCGAGCACGAGCGCCCCGGCCGGGTGGGCGTAGGATTCCGTGTCGCGGTCATACGCGTAGGCGTAGCCGACCGCCCGGGTCACCGCCTCGACGGGTCCCGGCGCCCCGGTCAGCACCACGGCGCTGGCGAAGAGCGGCCCGGCGCCGAGCTGCGCCGCCACCATGGCGCGGGCGGTGCCGGCATCGGCCCGCGGGTTGATGCCGAGGGTGACGAGCCGGTAATCCGTCCCGGGCGCGAGCCCGGTCGCCGCGAGCGCCGTGCCGGCGACCGCGAGCATCGGGTCGCAGACGTTGCGGCAGGCATAGTCGAGGGGTATCAGCAGGGAAGGCCGCCCGGCCAGCGCCTGGCCGAGGCTGAGGTGCCGGCCGTCGGCGGCGTCGGTCAGGCTCGCGTCGAGGGGAGCCCGCGCCCCCGGGGGCGGCGCCAGGCGGACGCCCGAGAGGTCGTTTTGCGTCAGCCCCGCCGCGGCCGGCCCGGCGAGGCCGAGGAGAAGGGCCGCGAGGACGAGGCGCCCGGCCCGCCGGGGCCGCATGAGGCCGTGGAATGTCATCGCTTGCTTCGCGCGCCCGAAAACCTCACCCTTGCGCGACATAGGGCGGTTCCGCGCAAGGTGGGCGCGGCTGACAACAGGCCGCACGGGCGGAGGGGGCGGATGGACGAGATTCGCGACGCGGCGACCTTGCGCGGCCATATGGGCCCGGTCAGCCGCCTGGCCGAGCACAAGGTGCTGCCCCGGCTCGACGGCCACGCCCGCGCCTTCATCGCGCTGTCGCCGTTCCTGGTCGTGGCCACCGCGGATGCCGAGGGCCGCGCCGATGCCAGTCCGCGGGGCGACGCGCCGGGCTTCGTCCAGGTCCTCGACGACGCCACCCTGCTGATCCCGGACCGGCGCGGCAACAACCGCGCCGACAGCTTCGCCAACCTCCTGGCGGCGCCGGGCATCGGGCTGATCTTCCTGGT
Organism: Methylobacterium nonmethylotrophicum; assembly: GCF_004745635.1. Lineage (GTDB taxonomy): Bacteria > Pseudomonadota > Alphaproteobacteria > Rhizobiales > Beijerinckiaceae > Methylobacterium > Methylobacterium nonmethylotrophicum. Next base: position 94,538 of record NZ_SRLB01000009.1, read on the forward strand.
GCCGGGCATCACCGAGACCCTGCGGGTGAACGGCACCGCCCGCATCACGACCGAGGCCGCCCTGCTGGCGCCGCTCGCCGCCCAGGGCAAGGTGCCCCAGACCGGGCTCGTCGTGTCGGTGCGCGAGGCCTTCTTTCATTGCGGCAAGGCGGTGATGCGCGCCCGGCTCTGGGACCCGGAGGCGCAGGTGCCGCGGGAGAGCTTTCCGAGCCTCGGCCGCGTGCTCGCCGAGCAGACCGAGGCGATCGGCGTCGCCGAGGCCGAGCGGCTGATGGAGGAAGCCTACCGCACCCGCCTCTATTGAGGCGGGACAAGCAGGCCTCATCCCCAGCCGTTCCGCAGCCGCGAGTTGCATGAGCGACGAAACTCGCCGGATCGTGATAGGATCCCGGCTCGCGGGCACCCGCGCGGGCATGCCGGCCGAGGCGAGGACCGACCGATGACCGAACACAAGAGGTCCGATCCCCTCCGGGTACTCGTGGTCGAGGACGAGTACTTCATCGCCGACGACATCTCGCGGGCGCTGACCCGGCACGGCGTCGAGGTAGTCGGCCCGGTGCCGACGGTCGGGGAGGCCTGGGCGCTCATGTCGTCGCAGGTCCTCGACCTCGCGGTGCTGGACATCAACCTGCGCGGCGAGCTCGTCTACCCCCTCGTCTCCGAGCTGAGCCGGCGCGGCGTCGCGATGATCTTCGCCACCGGCTACGACACCCGCGCGATCCCGGCCGATTACGGGGCGATCCCGGCCTGGTCGAAGCCGTTCGACTACAACGTCCTCGCGGACGCGCTGCCGGGCCTGCGCCGCGCCTGAGGGGCGCGCCCGGACGGGCCCGAACCGACCGTGCGTGCGGTGCAGCGGAACCGTCACGCTCCCTTCCTGTTCTGCATCGGTGCGATATCTGCCCCGACGGCAGCACAGGAGAGAGGCTGAATGCCAGCGGAGAAGGAAACCAAGGCCTTTCCGGCCGCCGCGAACACGCGGGTGCCGTTCGCGCTGGCCCTGTCGGCGCTGGCCGGCTGCGCGGACGCGATCGGGTTCCTCGAATTCTCGCAGCTGTTCATGTCGTTCATGAGCGGCAACACCACCCGGCTCGGCGCCGCGGTCAGCCTGGGGGAGTGGGGGAACGTCACCCGGGTCGGCAGCACGATCGCGCTGTTCTGTTTCGGGGCGTTCCTCGGCACGCTGCTGGCGGCCGCGGTCGGCTACTGGCGGCTCGCGGTGCTGCTCGGCCTCCAGGCGCTGCTGCTCTGCGTCGGCCTGATCATGCCGCGCGGGCCGGAAGAGTTCCCGCTCCACGCCTACCCGATCGTGCTGGCGCTCGGCATGCAGAACGCGGTGCTGCAGGACGAGGAGGGGCGCAGCCTGGCGCTCACCTACGTGACCGGCGCCGTGGTGCGCTTCGGCACCGGCCTCGCCAACCTGCTCCTCGGCCACCCCTCGCCGTCGTTCTGGATCCAGGCGCCGCTCTGGGCCGCCCTCACGGTCGGGGCGATCGCCGGCGGCCTGCTGCACGGCGCCTTCGGCGAGCGCGCCTTCCTGGTGCCGGCGGTGGTGGCGGCGCTGCTGGCGGGCATCGCCCTGGTGATGACGCTCGTCCACGGCGACGGCCCGCTCGTCTCGGGCACCCGATCGCCGGCCCCCGACGCCGCCGCCACCGCGCCGCCGGTGGTGTGAGGCCGCCAGGCCGGAGCGGATCCCGCCCGCTCCGGCGACGGCTGCGCCGAGATCGAAGATTACGCCGAGTTCATGGAGCGGAGACACGGGCGTAAGCCGGGCGGGTCCATACCGGCAGGGTCGCCGGACGCGACGTCGCCCGCTCACCCCCAGGGCGGCGCCGCGCCGCAGGCCCCGAGGGCCGAGGCGCCGGGTCATCATCGTCGCCCCCCAGACGACCCTGCGCCACGTGCCACGGCAGGCCGAGTCCAGAACGGGCTCGGCCTGCCGACCCCGGCGGCGATGCCCGACGTGAAGCGGCCCATCCCCCCAACCGCGACGCGTCGGGCCCGGCCCGCCCGCGGTCACGGCGCCAGGACCCGGGCAGGATCCGGGAATGAACCTCCCGCGCGCCCCGGATCCGCCCTAGAATGCCCGACATGCGCCTCCTGATCATCGAGGACGACCGCGAGGCGTCCGCCTATCTCTCCAAGGCCTTTCGCGAGGCCGGCCACGTCGCCGACACCGCCGATGACGGGCTCGACGGCTACGCGCTCGCGCGGGAGGGCGGCTACGACGTCCTGGTGGTCGACCGGATGCTGCCGAAGCTCGACGGCCTGTCGCTGATCCGGTCCCTGCGCGAGCAGGGCGTCGAGACGCCGGTCCTGATCCTCTCGGCGCTCGGCCAGGTCGACGACCGGGTGAAGGGACTCAAGGCCGGCGGCGACGATTATCTCCCGAAACCCTACGCCTTCTCCGAGCTGATGGCCCGGATCGAGGTGCTGGCCCGCCGCCGCGGCGGGAGCAGCGGGGCGGAGGTCACGAGCTACCGCGTCGGCGACCTCGAACTCGACCGGCTGTCGCACCGGGTCACCCGGGCCGGCCAGGAGATCCCGCTCCAGCCGCGGGAGTTCCGGCTGCTCGAGTACCTGATGCGCCATGCCGGCCAGGTCGTCACCCGCACGATGCTGCTCGAGCACGTCTGGGACTACCACTTCGACCCGCAGACCAACGTCATCGACGTCCACGTCTCCCGCCTGCGCGCCAAGGTCGACAAGGGCTTCGACCGCCCGATGATCCACACCGTGCGGGGCGCCGGCTACATGGTCCGGGCCGGCGGCGAGACGTGAGCGCGCCGACGCTGGCCTCCGCCCCGGCGGGGCAGGACGGCGTGCTGGCGCGGCTCGGCGCGCTGTGTCGCACCACCGCCTTCAAGCTCTCCCTCGCCTACCTCCTGGTCTTCGCCGCCTTCGCGTTCTTCGCCCTCGGCTACGTCGCCTGGAACGCCCGGCGCGTCCTCGACGACCAGATCGTCTCGACGATCGAGGCGGAGATCAACGGCCTGTCCGACCAGTACGCCTCGGGCGGCATCCGTCGCCTCGTCGGCGTGGTCGAGCGCCGCTCGCGCGAGCCCGGCGCCTCGCTCTACCTCGTCACCACGCCGGCGGGCGAGCACGTCGTCGGCAATGTCGAGGCGCTGCCCCCGGGCGTGCTGAACGAGCCCGGCCAGACCGAGACGGCGTATGGCCGCGGCACCGACGGCGACCGCCTCGACCACCGGGCGATCGTGCGCATCTTCACCCTGCCGGGGGGCTTCCGGCTCCTCGTCGGCCGCGACGTCGAGGAGCGCGACCGCCTGCGGGCGGTGATCGGGCGCGCCTTCGGCTGGTCCCTGATGCTGGTGGTCGGGCTCGGCTTCCTCGGCAGCTGGTTCATCGCCCAGCGCGTCCTCAAGCGCGTCGACCACATGACGGAGATCACCCGCGGCATCATGGCGGGCGACCTCGACGGGCGGCTGACGCTCGCCGGCACCGGCGACGAGCTCGACCGGCTGGCGAGCAACCTCAACGCGATGCTCGACCGTATCGGCGAATTGATGCGCGGCATGCGCGAGGTCTCGGACAATATTGCTCACGACCTCAAGACCCCGCTCACCCGCCTGCGCAACAAGGCCGACGCGGCGCTCCGCGCGGGAAGCGACCCGGACTCCCTACGGGCGGCGCTCGAGGCCAACATCGAGGAGAGCGACAACCTGATCCGGGTGTTCAACGCCCTGCTGATGATCGCCCGGCTCGAGGCCGGCAATGCCCGCGAGGGCTTGGCGGAATTCGACGCCGGGGCGGTCGCCCGCGAGGTCGCGGAGCTGTACGAAGCGGTGGCGGAGGAACGCGGCGTGGGCTTGCGGACCGAGGTCGAGGACGGCCTCGTCCTGCACGGCAGCCGCGAGCTGATCGGACAGGCGATGGCGAACCTGATCGACAATGCCCTGAAATACGGGGCCCTGAAATGCGGGTCCGACGCCCGGGATGCGGGCGGCGGCGCGTCGGTGGTCTGCGTGACGGCGCGGCGGGAGGACGGCAGCGTCGTCCTGTCGGTCGCCGATCGCGGCGAGGGCATCCCGGAGGCCGAGCGCGGCCGGGTCCTGGAACGCTTCGTGCGCCTCGAGACCGCCCGCTCGCGCCCGGGCTTCGGCCTGGGCCTGAGCCTCGTCAACGCGGTCGCCCGCCTGCATCAGGGCAGCTTCTCCCTCGATGACAACGCCCCGGGCCTGCGCGCGACGCTCCGGCTGCCGGCCTTGCGGGGACCGTCGGCATGACCGCCTCGCTCGCCGCGCGCCTGACCCTGGCGCCCCGCCTCGCCGAGCCCGAGCGGGCCCGCGCCCGCCTCGGCGACCTCCTGGCCGAGGCGCCCGAACTCGCCCCCCTCGTCGGCGAGGGCGGCCCGGCCCGCGACCTCTTCCTCGGCCTCGCCGATCATTCGCCGTTCCTGTGGGGCCTTGCCGCCCGCGACCCCGCGCGGCTCGCCGGCCTGCTTCAGCGATCGCCGGAAGACGCGAACGCCGCGATCCTGGCCGACCAGCGCCGGGCCGGCCTTGCCGGCGGCGACGTCGCCCGGGCCTTGCGCCGCAACCGCGCCGCCCACGCCCTCCTGGTGGCGCTCGCCGATATCGGCGGCGCCTGGTCGCTGGAGGAGGTGACGGCGGCGCTCTCGGACTTCGCCGACGCCTCGGTGAACGCCGCCGTCGACGCGGCTTTGATCCAGGCTGCCGGCACCGGCCGTTTCCGCCTGGCCGATCCCGGCCGGCCGCAGGAGGGCTCGGGCCTGATCGTGCTCGGCATGGGCAAGCTCGGGGCGGGCGAGCTGAACTATTCGAGCGATGTCGACCTGATCGTGCTGTTCGATCCCGACGCCGCGCCCCTGCGCGAGGGCGTCGAGGCGACGCCGTTCTTCAGCCGGATCGCGCAAAGCGTGGCCAAGCTCCTGCAGGAGCGCACCGCCGACGGCTACGTCCACCGGGTCGATTACCGCCTGCGGCCCGATCCGGGATCGACCCCGACCGCCCTTTCGCTTCCTTCCGCCTATACCTACTACGAGACGCTGGGCCAGAACTGGGAGCGCGCCGCCTTCATCAAGGCGCGGCCGGTGGCCGGCGACCGGGCGCGGGCCGACGCCTTCCTGGCCGAGCTGCGCCCGTTCATCTGGCGAAAATACTTCGACTTCGCCTCGATCGCCGACGTCCACGCGATGAAGCGGCAGATCCACGCCGTGCGCGGCCACGGCGCCATCGCGGTCGCCGGCCACGACATCAAGCTCGGGCGCGGAGGCATCCGCGAGGTCGAGTTCTTCGTCCAGACCCAGCAGCTCGTCTTCGGCGGCCGCCGCCCTTCCTTGCGCGGCCGGCGCACCCTCGAGATGCTGGGGGCGCTCCACGACGAGGGCTGGATCACCGGTGAGGCCCGCGACGAGCTGCGCGCCGCCTACCGCTTCCTGCGCACCGTCGAGCACCGGCTGCAGATGGTGGCCGACGAGCAGACCCAGCGCCTGCCGGAGGAGCCGGGCCGGCTCGCGCGCTTTTCCCGCTTCCTCGGCTACCCGGACGAGGCCGCCTTCGGGGCGGCGCTCACCGCCGAGGCGCGCCGGGTGCAGGGGCATTACGCGCTCCTGTTCGAGGCCGAGCCGGACCTCGCGGCGGAGGTCGGCGACCTCGTCTTCACCGGCTCGGAGGACGATCCGGAGACGCTGGCCACCCTGCGCCGCCTCGGCTTCCGCAACCCCGAACAGGCGACCGAGACGGTGCGGGGCTGGCATTTCGGCCGCCGCGCGGCGGTGACGAGCCCGCGCGCCCGCGAGGTCCTGACCGAGCTGGTCCCGGCCCTGATCCAGGCGCTCGCCGGCACCGCCGACCCGGACGGGGCGCTCGCCGCCCTCGACCGCGCCTTCGCGCGGATGCCCGCTTCGGTCGAGCTCCTCACCATCCTGCGCTCGCACGAGCGGCTGCGGCTCCTGTTCGCCGACCTCCTCGGCACCGTGCCGCGGCTCGCCGACACGGTGGCGTTCAGCCCCCACGTCCTCGACACGGTGATCGACCCGGCCTTCGTGGCGCCGGTGACGGAGGCCGACGCGCTCTCCGGGCAGTTCCGCCTGAGCCTCGGCCAGCCCCGCGACCTCGAGGACGTCCTCGACCGCAGCCGCGACGCCGCCCGGCAATTGCGCTTCGTCACCGGGGCGCGGCTCCTCTCCGGCATCCTGCCGCCGGCGGGCGCCGGCCGGGCCTATGCGGGCATCGCCGAGGCGGCCGTCGCGGCGGCCCTTCACGCCGTGGAGGCGGCCTTCGCGGCGGAGCACGGACGGGTGCCGGGGGGCCGCGTCGCGGTTCTGGGCCTCGGGCGCCTCGGCTCGCGCCAGCTCACGGCGGATTCCGACCTCGACCTCGTGGTCCTGTACGATTTCGACCAGGAGCGGCGCGAGAGCGACGGCCCGCGCCCCCTCGACGCCGCGGTCTACTACAACCGCCTCACCCAGCGCCTCGTCGGGGCGCTCACCGTCCCGACGAGGCGCGGCCGGCTCTACGAGGTGGATCTGCGCCTGCGCCCGAGCGGCGGCCAGGGGCCGATCGCCAACCAGTGGCACCGCTTCCTGCCCTATTGGCGCGAGGAGGCGGCCTTGTGGGAGCACATGGCGCTCACCCGCGCTCGCGCCCTCGCCGGCGACGCGGGGCTGATGCGCGAGGCCGGCGCCGCCGTCGCCACGGTCCTGCGCCAGCCCCGCGACGCCGGGTTCGTCGCCGGGGAGGTGAGGGCGATGCGCGCCCTCGTCGCGCGGGAGAAGGGCGACCACGGCCCCCTCGACCTGAAGCTCGCCCCCGGCGGTCTCCTCGACCTCGATTTCCTGAGCCAGGCCCTGGTCCTGTCCCACGCCGCCACGCATCCCGACCTCGTCGGCCTCGACGCGCCGGGGGTGCTGGAGCGCGCCGGCGCCCACGGCCTGATCGAGACCGGGCTTTCCGGCCGCCTCGTCACCGCCTACCGGCTCCTCGACGACGTCCATCACTGGCAGCGCCTGATGGTCGAGGGCGATTTCGCCCGTACCGCCCCGCCCGCTGCCCGCGCGCGGCTCGCCGCCGCGATGGGCCAGCCCGACGAGGCGGCGCTGACGGCGCAGCTCGCCGAGACCCGGGCCGGCGTGCGGGAGGCCTTCGAGGTCATCCTGGCGAGGTAATCCGGGGGTGAGGTCACGCCCCGCCCGCCCTCCGTCGAGGGAGGCGGCACGGTTGCCCGGCCCTTGTGGGACATCCCGCGGGATCCCGGCTTCTTGACGAGACGGCGGCAGCCGAGGCCCGTCCCGCTGCTGCCCGATCGCGACCTGCTGCATTGTGGTGAGTTTCCGCGCAATCCCCGGGTGCGCGGAATAAATGCCTATGGTCTTAAATATATTATCGCCAATTCTTGGTGACGTATCCGATTTTATTAGACAGTTAAATGATTACTCTGGGACCGCATAGTGTTTCATATCAAATTAAGATAGTTGGCTTCATAACCGGCGCGCTAAATTTCCTCGATGGAGCGGGACCGTGCTCGCCAGAGTCAAGATTCTCCACAAGCTCACCGCCGCCGTCCTGCTGATCGCCGCCCTGGTGGGCGGCTGCGTCTGGTACGCTCAGGCGCGCATGACCACGATCGACGACGGCTACAGCCTGTTCATCGCCCGCGAGGCGCAGGCGCCGGCGAATGCCCGCCGCCTCAACCGCACGCTCTACACCCTGAACTATGCGGTGTTCCGCATCATCGCCGAGACGGACGAGGTGCAGATGCGCCGGGCCAGCGCCGATTTCGACGAAGGCCTGTCGATGATGACGGCGACAGCCACCGAGATGCGCCGGCAGGCGCCGACCTTCGTGGGCCGCATCGATGCGCTCGCCCGCGCTATCGACGATCTCGCCGTGAAGCTCGGTGAGGTGCGCAAGCTCGGCATGGCCCACCGCAATGCCGACGCGCTGGCATTGTTCCACCGCAGCGTCGATCCGGTGCTGGGCGGCCTGATCCAGGAATCGACCAACCTCGGCAATGACATCCAGAGCTACGTCGAGACCAACTCGGACGCCCTGACCGCTGCGACCAACGCCACCCGCCTTCAGCTGGTCGCGGTGACCGCCCTCGGGATGCTCCTGGGGCTCGCGGCGGTCGCCCTCGTGGCGGTGCTCGGGGTGACGCGGCCGATCGGCCGGCTCGTCGGGGTGCTCGAGCGGATGGCCCGGGGCGAGATCGACGCCGAGATCCGGGAGGCGCGCCGCGGCGACGAGATCGGCGCCATCGGCCGCGCCGTCGAGGGCATCAAGACGATGGTCGCCCAGAAGGCCGCCGAGCAGGCCGAGATCAGGCGGATCGCCGATGCGGCGGCGGCCGAGGAGCGCCGGCGCACCATGGTGGCGCTGGCGGACGGCTTCGAGCAGGCGGTCGGCGGCATCGTCGGCCAGGTCTCGGCCTCGGCCGCCGAGCTGCAGGCGACCGCCGGCCAGATGAGCGGGACGGCGACCGAGACCGCGAGCCAGTCCGCCGCTGTGGCGGCGGCGGCCGAGGAGGCCGCCTCGAATGTCGGCACGGTGGCGGCCGCCGCGGAGGAACTCGGCGCCTCCGTGCAGGAGATCGGCCGCCAGGTCGCCGGCTCCGCCGGGCTCGCCCGTCAGGCGGTCTCCGAGGCGGACCAGACCGGGGCCCGGGTGCAGGCGTTGAGCCGGATCGTCGGCAGGATCGGCGACGTCGCCGGCCTGATCTCGTCGATCGCCAGCCAGACCAACCTGCTCGCGCTCAACGCGACGATCGAGGCGGCCCGGGCCGGGGCCGCCGGCAAGGGGTTCGCCGTGGTGGCGGCGGAGGTCAAGGAGCTGGCGGCCCAGACCGCCCGGGCGACGGACGAGATCGGCCAGCAGATCGCGGCGGTGCAGGACGCCACCGGCGAGACGGTCTCGGCGATCGCCGCGATCACGGCGCGGATCCGCGAGATCGACGCGGTGACGGTGGCCATCGCCGCCGCGGTCGAGGAGCAGGGCGTCGCGACGCAGGAGATCGTCCGCAACGTCAGCCAGGCCGCGACCGGCACCGGCGAGGTCACCGGCAACATCGCGGGCGTCGCCGGCGCGGCCGAGGAGACGGGCGCCGCCGCGACCCAGGTTCTCGCCTCGGCGACCGAGCTGTCGCGCCAGTCCGAGCATCTCGGGAGCGAGGTCGCCCGCTTCCTCGCGACGGTGCGGGCCGCCTGAGGCGCGCCGCCGCCCACCTTCCATCCCCCGCGCGGATCGGTCAGGCGTGGAGGTCGGCGGCGTCCGTCTGGGCCGCGAGGGTGAGGCCGGGGCGGGGGAGGCGGACCAGCACGATCGTGCCGGTGCCCTCCTCGGAGCGGATGCGAAGCCCGCCCCCATGCAGCTCGGCGAGCGAGCGGGCGATGGCGAGCCCCAGGCCCGAGCCCTTGTAGCTGCGGGCGAAGTTGGTCTCGACCTGCTCGAACGGATAGCCGAGCTTCGGCAGGGCCGCCTTCGGGATGCCGATGCCGCTGTCCTCGACGAAGATGTGCACGGCGTCGATCGCGCGGCGCGTGCGCACCGCCACACGGCCGGCCTCGGGGGTGAACTTCACGGCGTTCTGCAGGAGGTTGACCAGGATCTGGTGCAGGGCCCGCTCGTCGGCCATCACCAGGGTGTCGGCGCTCATCTCGATGCTGACGGTCAGGCCCTTGGTCCGGGCCGGCTCGGCGATCAGCTTGAGGGCGCGCTCGAGGGCCTCGCTCACCGCCACCGGCTGCTTGACGAGCTTCACCCGCCGCGCGTCGATCCGCGACATGTCGAGGATGTCGTCGATGACCGAGAGCAGGTAGTGCCCGCTCGATCGGATGTCGCGGCAATACTCGCGGTACTTCTCCGAGCCGAGGGACCCGAAGACCTCGCTCTCCATCACCTCGGCGAAGCCCAGGATGGCGTTGAGGGGGGTGCGCAGCTCGTGGCTCATGTTGGCCAGGAACTCGGACTTGGAGCGGTTGGCGCTCTCGGCCTGGGCTTTCTGGTCGAGGTAGCGCTCCGCGAGGTCGGCGAGCTGCTGGGTCTGGATCTCGAGGGTCCGGCGCGAGCGCTTGAGGTCCGCGATGGTGGCGATGAGCTGGCGTTCCGATTCCACGAGCCGCTCCTGGTGCCGTTTCAGGGCCGTGATGTCGGTGCCGACCGAGACGTAGCCGCCATCCTTGGTGCGGCGCTCGCTGATCTGCAGCCAGCGCCCGTCGGCGAGCTCGGCCTCGAAGGTGCGGGCTCCCGCTTCCGGGAACTCGCCGGCGGGGATCTCGCGCCGCACGGTCGGCAGGGCGGCGCGCCCCATGATGGCGTCGTAGCGCCGGCCGGGCTGGGCCTCGTCGGCCGTCAGCGCGTGCAGGCGCCGGAACTTCGAATTGCACAGGACGAGGCGGTTCTGGGCGTCCCAGAGCACGAAGGCCTCGGACACCGCCTCGACGGCGTCGCGCAGGCGCATGTCGGCGGTGGCGGTCGATTCGGCCAGCCGCCGCTGCTCCGAGATGTCGATGACGATGCCCACCAGATGGCGGCCATTGTCCTCAAGGTCCTGCACGATCTCGGCCCGGGCCTTGAGCCAGACCCACTCGCCGCCCGCCGCCCGGATGCGGAACTCGTGGTCGACCGTGGCGTCGCGGGCCGCGAGCTGGCGGGCCAGCCCGTAGAGGTCGGTGTCGTCCGGATGGACGAGGGCGTTGACGTCGCCGAAGGAGAGGAATTCCTGCTCCCGCCCGTAGCCGAGGAGCTGGTACATCGAGTCCGACCAGTAGATCCGGCCCCGCGGGATGTCCCAGTCCCACAGGCCGCAGCGGCCGCGGCTGAGGGCGGTGTCGAGGCGCTGGCGCACCTGCTCGCAGACCCGGTCGACGGCGCGGGCCCGGTCGGCCTGGAGCGCGTAGGCGAGGCCGATGCAGACGACCACGAGCGTCACGGCGCCGACCAGCACCGCGGCGATGCGCGCCCGCCCGGCCCAGAGCGCCGTGACCGAGTCGAGGGTCTGCACCACCGCGACCTGCGCGATCCCGGCCCCGCCCGGCACCCCCCGCACCGTCGCGAGCGCCCGCTCGCCGCTGCCGAGCACGACCGGCAGCACGCCGGCGCGCTCGCCCATGATGCCGAGCACCTGGACCTCGCCGACGAGTTCGGTGAAGCTGCGGGGCAGGCCGGTCTGCTCCGGCACCGCGGCCAGGATGGCGTCGTCGGGACCGATCAGCAGCACGCTGCGGCCGGCCGGCAGGCCGCCGGGCGGCAGGAGGCGCACCAGCCGCTCGCGCAGCAGGGCCGCCTGCACCGGCGCCTCCGTCGGCGCGGCGCCGGTGACTTGGCTGGTGACCTGACCGCTGGCTTGGCCGGTGAGCTGGGCGAGGGCGGCCGGCAGGGTCCCGGCCATCAGGCGGGCGACGAGATCGATGTCGCGCCGCGCGTCGCCGACCACCTCCTCGCGGTGCCCGGAGAGCTGCAGGGCCGTGACGGCCGCCAGGCAGACCAGGAAGGCCGCGAGCATCGCCGGAACGGCGAACCGGAGCCAGGATTCCGCGTGGGCGAGGCGCTGGTGCGCGGCCTTCGAAGCCCGGCTGATCCCGAGGATCGTGGCGGCACGCGCAGAGAAGGGGGCGGGATCCGCCTCCAGCATACCCAAACCCCCAACGGAACAGAGAGAAGATACCGCGGAGGTTCCCGCCAAGCCTCCGAATCGAGGCTCAATCTGGCATTTCCACAAGCAATTTGTCCAGCGCTCCGGGCTCAGAAATGAAATGTTAACCTGTGAGCGCGTGGCGGCGGGAAATTCCGGCGCGTGCTGATTCTCTCCGACTTTTCAGTGGTTTGGACATCACCCGAGCGGCGCGAGCGATCGGCCCGCGATATCGCTGACGTCAGGGGAGAGTCCGGGCGTCCCGGCCACCCGCCGCAGGGCGTCCTCGGCGTGCCGGCGGCGTCCGTCCTCGACCATACGCCAAGTATTGAAAGCAGTTAGCAGCCGCGCCGCGACTTGGGGGTTTTTGCGGTCGAGGGCCAGCACCACTTCGGCGGTCAGGTCGTAGCCGGCCCCGTCCGGCCGGTGGAACTGCGTCGGATTGTTGAGGCTGAAGCTGGCGATCAGCGAGCGGACCCGATTCGGGTTGCCGAGCGAGAAGGCGGGGTGGCGCATCAGCCCGCGGACCCGGTCGAGCGTCGCGGCCTCCGGGATCATCGCCTGCAGGGCGAACCACTTGTCGAGCACCAGGGGCTCGCCGCGATAAGCCTCGCCGAAGCGCGCGAGCGCCGCCTCACGGGCCTCGCCCGGGACGAGGCTCAGGACCGCCAAGGCCGCGAGGCGGTCGGTCATGGTGGCGGCGGCCTCGAGCTGGTCGACTGCCAGCGCCGTGCCGGCCTCCGGGTCGGCTGCCGCGACGAGGTCGAGGGCGGCGTTGCGCAGGGCCCGGCGGCCGGCGCTGGCGGCGTCCGGGCTGAACGGCGCCCCGCGCGGCTCGGCCAGCGCATCGCGCAGGGCGAGGAGCCGGGGCCCGAGGTCGCGGCCGAGCTGCACCCGGAGCGTCTGGCGGGCGCGCCAGATCGCGTCGGGGTCGACCCCGGCGCCGATCGCCTGCGCCACCTCCTGCTCGCCCGGCAGCGTCAGCACCAGGGCCGCGAAGGCGGGATCGGCAAGGGTGCCCCCGTCAAGGGCCTCCCGGTCGAGGAAGGTCGCGAGCGCGGCGGTCAGGCCGGCGCCCTCCGGCCCGGCCTCGGGCCCGAGCGGCGCGCCGGCGCGGGCGCGGCCGACCACCACCTCCATGGCGAGGCTCTGGGCCGCCTGCCAGCGGTTGAACGCGTCGCCGTCATGGGCGAGCAGGGTCAGGCGGTCGCCATGGCTCAGCGCGTGCTCGACCTTCACGGGCGCCGAGAAGCCGCGAAACAGGGACGGCACCGGCGCCGCCGCGACCCCGGTGAAGACGAGGCTGTCCTCGGCCCGGTCGAGCACGAACACGCCGTCCCGGACCCGCTCGCTCGCGGCCTCGACCGTCCCACCCTCCGGGGTGACGAGGCCGAGGGCGACCGGGATCACCAGGGGCTCGGGCGTCGCGCCCGCGGTGGCCTCCGTCGCCACCACCGGCAGGCTCTGGCGGAACGACAGGGTGTAGGTCTTACCCTCCGGGTCGTAGGCGCCCGCGACCGCGACGGTCGGCGTGCCCGCCTGCTCGTACCAGCGGGCGAAGTGGGCGAGGTCGCGCCCGCTCTCGGCCGCGAAGGCGGCCAGAAAATCCTCGACCGTGGCGGCCGTGCCGTCGCAGGTCGCGAAGTAGCGGTCCATGCCGCGCCGAAACGTCTCGGCGCCGAGCAGGGTGCGCAGCATCCGGACGATCTCGGCGCCCTTCTCGTAGACCGTCGCGGTGTAGAAGTTGTTGATCTCGCGGTAGGCCCGGGGCCGTACCGGGTGGGCGAGGGGGCCGGCATCCTCCGGGAACTGGCGCGCGCGCAAGGTCCGCACCTCGGCGATGCGGTGGACCGGGCGCGAGCGCTCGTCGGAGGAGAATTCCTGGTCGCGGAAGACGGTCAGGCCCTCCTTGAGGCAGAGCTGGAACCAGTCGCGGCAGGTCACCCGGTTGCCGGACCAGTTGTGGAAGTACTCGTGCGCGATGATCGCCTCGATGTTGGCATAGTCCGCGTCGGTCGCGGTGTCGGGGCTCGCCAGCACGTACTTGTCGTTGAAGATGTTGAGACCCTTGTTCTCCATCGCGCCCATGTTGAAGTCGGAGACCGCGACGACGTTGAAGACGTCGAGGTCGTAGGCGCGGCCGAAGCTGCGCTCGTCCCAGGCCATCGAGCGGGCGACGGCGTCGAGGGCGAAACCGGCGCGGCCCTCCTTGCCGGGCTCGACATAGACGGCGATCTCGACGTCGCGCCCCTCCATGGTGGTGAAGCGCGAAGCCACGCGGCCGAGACGGCCGCCCACGAGGGCGAACAGGTAGGCGGGCTTCGGGTGAGGGTCGTGCCAGACCGCGTAGTGCCGGCCCGGACCCGCCTCGCCCTGCTCGACCGGGTTGCCGTTGCCGAGCAGCACCGGCGCCTCGTCGCGATCGGCCTCGATCCGGGTGGTGTAGACCGCCATCACGTCCGGCCGGTCGAGGAAGTAGGTGATGCGCCGGAAGCCATCGGCCTCGCACTGGGTGCAGTAGACGCCGTTCGAGCGGTAGAGGCCCATCAGCTTGGTGTTGGCGCTCGGGTTCACCTGCGTCTCGATCGCGAGCAAGAAGGGGCGCTGCGGCGGCTGGTGCAGGGTGAGGGACCGCGGCGTGACCGCGATCGCGCCGGGGCCGGTCGGCTGGCCGTCGAGGGCGATCGCCAGCAGGGTCAGTTCGTCGCCGTCGAGGACGAGGGGGGCGCCGGGCGCGCCGGCGGGGTTCGGCCGCAGGGCCAGCGTCGCGGTGATCCGGGTCTCGGTCGGATGCAGGCGCAGGTCGAGGTCGACGCGGTCGATCAGGTAGTCGCTCGGGCGATAATCGGCGAGGCGAACGATCGTCTGCATGGAGTGTCCCTCGGCGGTCCGGCTTCGGTCACGCGGGCGGCGGAAAGGATGAGCCTTTGCACCGGCGCCGGCCGCAGCGCAACGCGCGATCGAGGCCTCCCCTTCCGGCCGGGAGTGCCCTAGCTAGCGCGGCGGACAGGGGCCGCGGGCCCGACACGACGGCAGGGCCGCAGGCCCGGAACGAAGGACGAAGCGTCATGGAATACCTGCACACGATGGTCCGCGTCGCCGACCTCGACAAGGCGCTCGACTTCTACTGCAACAAGTTCGGCCTGCAGGAGGTGCGCCGCACCGAGAGCGAGAAGGGCCGCTACACCCTGGTGTTCCTGGCCGCCCCGGGCGACGCAGCACGGGCCAAGGACACCAAGTCGCCGCTGCTCGAGCTCACCTACAACTGGGATCCAGAGGAGTATACCGGCGGGCGCAACTTCGGCCACCTGGCCTACCAGGTCGACGACATCTACGCGACCTGCCAGAAGTTGCAGGAGGCCGGCGTGACCATCAACCGCCCGCCGCGGGACGGTCACATGGCCTTCGTGCGCTCGCCCGACGGCATCTCGATCGAGATCCTGCAGAAGGGCGGGGCCAAGCCGCCGCAGGAGCCCTGGGCCTCGATGCAGAACACCGGCAGCTGGTGAGGACCGGCGGGCGGGCCGGGAACGGCCCGCCCGCTCACGAACCTTCAGGCCTCGGCGGCCGGCGTGATGCCGAGCTCGGCCAGCTTGGCGTGGATCGCCGTGAGCGGGCGCTTGAGCTTCAGGCTCATGACCGAAGCCGAGACGCCGTCCCGCGCCATCGCCTTGAGCTGCTGCACGGTCTCGAGCGTCCAGCCCGCCTCGTTGGTCTCGCTCATCAGGGTTGCCTCCGTTCTCGCGGCCGCTCGCGGCGGCCTTGGAACCGGCAGGTAGGGAGTGGCGGCGGCGCGGCAAGCCGCACCCGCCGTGGTGCCGCCGCCTTGACGGCATGCCCCTTGCCGTCGCACATCGGCGCCGTCAGCCGGCCGGGCGGCCGCTCCGGTTCTCGTCGCGCGGGTCTCCCGCGCGCGGGGCCGGGGAGGAAAGTCCGGGCTCCATGAAGAGACGGTGCCGGATAACGTCCGGCGGGGGCGACCCCAGGGACAGTGCCACAGAGAGCAGACCGCCGGGCGGGTCCGCAGGACCCGTACCGGTCAGGGTGAAAGGGTGCGGTAAGAGCGCACCGCGGACGCGGCAACGCGGACGGCACGGCAAACCCCACCGGGAGCAAAACCGAATAGGGGCGGCACGCGCGAGGAATCGCGCACGGCCTTCTTCAGGCCCGTCGCCCGGGTTGGTTGCTCGAGGCGGCCGGCAACGGCCGTCCCAGAGGAATGGCCGCCACGTCCGAAGGATCCTCGCGGATTCCTCGGGCCATACAGAACCCGGCTTACAGGCCGGCTGATCCCCAATTTCCGGCCAGTCGCCATAGGGCAGCTCTCGCGGGAATCCAGCGGGCGCGAGGCAATCTCGACGTAGAGCCCCGTCCCGCATCCGAACAGGCGGGTAGGCCTCGACTTTCCGGTGGTCGCTGCGTCGGGCACAAGCCTTCGTTAACCTTGCTGGTCTCTGATGGCACCGGGGCGGGTGCTGCCCGCCGCGTGTGCCCTCGCGTTGACGACCCCAGAGGCCCATGATACCCCGAGCCACCCCGTCCACGGCGATTCCAGCCTCGGCGGCCGCACCCCGCGGGAGCGGGCGTGCCGGTCGCGCGTCGATGTCTGGCGTGGGCAACGCGGCGCCCTGGCGTCGAACCCGGCCGGCTTCGGCCCGGCTCGTGCGGACAGCGGAGCACCATGGATCGTCACGCGCCCCTGCGCGCCCGGGATCGTCACGCGCCCCTGCGCGCCCGCCGCGGGAGCTGGGCCGTCGTCCCAGCCGTCTTGAGGAGCCGGCCGTGACCGACGCTCCGCACATCCCGGTCCTGCTGGACGAGGTCCTGGCGGCGTTGCGCCTCGGGGACGCGCCGGCGGCGGTGATCGACGGCACCTTCGGGGCCGGCGGCTACACGCGGGCCATCCTGGCGGCCGATCCCCGCAACCGCGTGCTCGCCATCGATCGCGACCCGACCGCCATCGCGGCCGGCCAGGCCCTTGTGACGGAGGCGGAGGGGCGCCTGACCCTGGTCCAGGGCCGCTTCGGCGACCTCGACGCGATCGCCCGCGACCACGGCTTCTCCGACGCCGACGGCGTCGTGCTCGATATCGGCGTGTCGTCGATGCAGCTCGACCGGCCGGAGCGGGGCTTCTCGTTCCGCCACGACGGCCCCCTCGACATGCGGATGGAGCGCGACGGCGAGAGCGCCGCCGACCTCGTCAACGAGGCCTCCGAGGCCGCGCTCGCCGACATCGTCTACCATTACGGCGAGGAGCGCCGGGCCCGCGCCGTGGCGCGCGCGCTGGTCGAGGCGCGCCGGCGCGGCCGCATCGAGACCACGGCGGCGCTCGCCGAGATCGTCGCCGGGGTGGTGCGGGCCGAGCCCGGCAGCGGCATCCACCCGGCCACGCGCACCTTCCAGGCCCTGCGCATCGCGGTCAACGACGAGCTGGGCGAGCTGCAGCGGGCGCTGCACGCCGCCGAGCGGACCCTGCGGCCGGGCGGCCGCCTCGCGGTGGTCACCTTCCATTCGCTGGAGGACCGCATCGTCAAGCAGTTCCTCTCGGCCCGCAGCGGCCGGGCGGTGGCGGCCTCGCGCCACCTGCCGATGGCCGCGCAGCCCGCGCCCCGCAGCTTCGCCCTCGCCACCAAGGGGCCGGTCGCCGCCGGCGAGGCGGAGTGCCGGGCCAATCCCCGCGCCCGCTCGGCCAAGCTCCGGGCCGGCGAGCGCACCGACGCACCCCCGCCGCCGCCCCTGACGGCGCTCGAGGCCCTGGCCTCGCTGCCCGAGACCCAGACGCGGGGAGGGCGCCGGTGATCCGCCTCCTGCACCTCGCGGCGATCGCCGGGCTGATCGCCTCGGCCATCTACGCCTACTCGATCAAGTACGACACGCTCTACCAGGCCGAGCAGGTCGCCAAGCTGAAGACCCGCCTGCGCAAGGAGCGCGACGCGATCGCGGTCCTGCGCGCCGAGTGGCAGCTGCTCACCCGGCCCGACCGGCTGCAGGGCGCGGTCGACAAGTACCTGACCCTTGAGCCGATCGGCACGGCCCATCTCGGGCGGCTCGCCGACCTGCCGGCCCGCGCCGACCGCGGCGACGAGATCGCCCGCAAGCTTGAGGCGCTGGGGCTCGGCGCCACCGCGACCCCGGCCGCCAAGGAGCGCGCGCCCTCGACCACGGCCGGCCGCGCCGAGGAGCCCCGCACCACCGGCTCCACCTCCACCCGCACCCCGACCGCCAAGAGGTAGGCGCCGTGACCCAGGACAAGGACTTCCAGGCTCACGACACCCCGCGTCACCAGGCTCCAGGACCGGAAGCCGGCACCGAGGGCCCGGCGGCCGAGGCCATGGACGAGCCCGTCCCGGCGCCGCGGCGCGGCCTCGCGGCCCTGCTGCGCGGCGGCGTCCTGGCGATGTTCCGCCTCTCGGTGGAGCGCAGCGCCGCCCGCGTCGGCCTCGTCAGCCTGGTCTTCGGCGGGGTGTTCCTGGCCCTGATCGGCCGCCTCGTCAGCTTCGCCGTGGTGCCGGACGATCCGGGCACCGCCTCCGCCCGCCGGGCCGAGGCCGGCGGCACGACCCAGATCCGGCCCGACATCATCGACCGCAACGGCGAGATCCTGGCCACCGACATCCGCACCGTCTCGGTCTTCGCCGAGCCGAAGAACATCTACGACAAGGACGAGGCGGTCGAGCTCCTCACCGCGGTCCTGCCGGAGATCAACGCCCGCGACCTGCGCGAGAAGCTCTCTTCGAAGAAGGGCTTCGTCTGGGTCAAGCGCGAGATCACCCCGCGCCAGCAGGCCGAGGTGCACCGTCTCGGCATCCCGGGCGTCGGCTTCCTGCCCGACCACAAGCGGGTCTATCCCAACGGCACGGCGGCCGCCCACATCCTGGGCGTGACCAACCTCGACAATGTCGGCATCGCCGGCATCGAGAAGTACATCGACCGCCAGGGCCTGCGCGACCTCAACAGCCTCGGCTTCGTCGAGAAGGCGGCGGACCTCGCGCCGGTCCAGCTCTCGATCGACCTGCGCGCCCAGCACGCCGTGCGCGACGAGCTGGCCTGGGGCATGGAGCATTACCGCGCCAAGGCGGCGGCCGGCCTCATCCTCGACGTCACCACCGGCGAGGTGATCGCGCTCGCCTCCCTGCCCGACTTCGACCCCAACGAGCCGAAGGACGCCCTCGATCCCGACCGGATCAACCGGATGAATGTCGGCGTCTACGAGATGGGCTCGACCTTCAAGGCGATGACCCTCGCCATGGCGCTCGACTCGGGCAAGTTCACCGTCAACTCGACCTTCGACACCCGCGGCGGCGTGCTGCACTGGGGCCGCCAGAAGATCCACGAGTATCACGGCACCAACCGGGTCATCACGATGCCGGAGGTGTTCACCCACTCCTCCAACATCGGCTCGGCCAAGATGGCGCTCGGCATCGGCGTGCCCGGCCACAAGGCCTTCCTGAAGAAGATGGGCCTGCTCGATCGCCTGCGCACCGAATTGCCGGAGAGCGCCGAGCCGATCATCCCGCCGCGCTGGACCGAGATCAACACGATCACGATCGCGTTCGGCCACGGCCTCGCGGTGGCGCCGCTCCAGGCCTCCGCGGCGGTGGCGGCGATCGCGAACGGCGGCTTCCTGATGACGCCGACCTTCCTCAAGCGCAGCGAGGCCGAGGCGCGCGAGAAGGCCACGCAGGTGCTCTCGCCCCAGACCAGCGAGGCGATGCGCTTCATCATGCGCCTCAACGCCACCGAGGGCTCGGCCAAGAAGGCGGCGATCCCCTACTACTACGTCGGCGGCAAGACCGGCACCGCCGAGAAGGTGATCCGCGGCCGCTACGTCAAGAACCGGCTGTTCACCACCTTCATGGCGGCCGCTCCCATGGACAAGCCGAAATACCTCTTCGTCACGATCATGGACGAGCCGCAGGCCGTGGCGGCGGAATCGGGCAGCTACGCCACCGCCGCCTGGAACTCCGGCGTCGTCACCGGCCGGGTGATCGCCCGCGTCGCCCCGATCATCGGCCTGCCGCCGCAATTCGAGCCGCCGGCGAAGCCGTTCCCGCTGATGGTCAAGCTCGGCGCCTATCACGTCAACCAGTTGGACGGACGATGAGCCTCACCCTCGGCGACCTGTTCCCGGAGGCCGGCCGAGGTCCCGGCCAAGATGCCGGCAAAGCCGCCGGCCTCCCCGTCACGGGCCTCACCGCCGACAGCCGCAAGGTCGCGCCCGGCTTCGTGTTCCTGGCGGTGCCCGGCACCGCCGCCGATGGCCGGCTCTTCGCCGCGCAGGCCGCCGCTGCCGGTGCGGTCGCGATGGTGGCGCAAGGCGAGCGCCCCGCCGACCTGCCGGACGCGGTCGCCTACCTCTCCGTTCCGGATGCGCGTCGCGCCCTGTCGCAGGCTGCCGCCCGGCTGCATCCGGGCCAGCCCGCGACGGTCGTCGCGGTCACCGGCACCAGCGGCAAGAGCTCGGTCGCCGATTTCGTGCGCCAGATCTACGGCCGGCTCGGCCTCGAGGCGGCGAGCCTCGGGACGCTGGGGGTCATCACGACGTCGGGCGCCGCCTACGGCTCCCTGACGACGCCCGACCCGATCACGCTCCACCAGACCCTGGACCGGCTCGCCCGCGACGGCGTCACCGAGCTTGCCATGGAGGCCTCCTCGCACGGCATCGAGCAGAGCCGCCTCGACGGAGTGCGCCTGACGGCCGCCGGCTTCACCAATCTCGGCCACGACCACCTCGATTACCACGGCACGCCGGAATCCTATCTCCAGGCGAAGCTGCGGCTGTTCACGACCCTGCTGCCGGATGGCGGCACCGCGGTCGTCAACGCCGACGGGGCGCAGAGCGCGGCCTTCATCGCGGCGGCCCGGGACCGGGGCCTGCCGCTCGTCACGACCGGCCGTGCCGGGGAGGGGATCCGCCTCGTCTCCGCCCGCACCCACGGCTTCGCCCAGCGCCTCGAGATCAGTGTCGCGGGCACGACCCATTCCGTCGACCTGCCCCTCGTCGGGGTTTTTCAGGTCGAGAATGCGCTTCTCGCCGCCGGCCTCGTGCTGGCGACCCCGGCCGGGGCCGGTCGCGCGGCCGAGGTGATCGCGGCGCTCGGCCACCTCGCCGGCGTGCCGGGGCGGCTCGAGCGGGTCGCCACCGTGCGGGACGCCCTCTGCATCGTCGACTACGCCCACAAGCCCGACGCCCTGGCGGGCGTCCTCGACGCGCTGCGGCCCTTCACCGCCGGCCGCCTCGTCTGCGTCGTCGGCTGCGGCGGCGACCGCGACCGGGCCAAGCGTCCGCTGATGGGCCGCATCGCCGCCGAGAAGGCCGACCGGGTCATCGTCACCGACGACAATCCCCGCAGCGAGGATCCGGCGGCGATCCGGGCCGCGATCCTGGCGGCGGCCCCGGGCGCGGAGGAGATCGGCGACCGTTCGCAAGCCATCCGGGCGGCTGTGCGCGATCTCCGGGCCGGCGACGTGCTGGTGGTGGCCGGCAAAGGTCATGAAACCGGCCAGATCATCGGCGACCGCACGCTGCCATTCTCCGACCGCGACGCGGTCCTGAGCGCGATCGAGGAGACCCGCGCATGACCGAGCCCCTCTGGACCCTGATCGAGGCCGCCGCCGCCATGGGCGGCCGGGTGGTCGCGGACGCGTCCGCCGCACAGACCCTCTCCGGGATCTCGATCGACACCCGCACCCTGAAGGTCGGCGACCTGTTCTTCGCCATCCGGGGCGAGGCCCGCGACGGCCACGACTTCGTGCGCGACGCGCTGACCCGCGGCGCCGGCGCGGCGGTGGTCTCCGAGGAGCGCGCGGCCGACCTCGCCGACGCCGGGCCGCTGATCGCGGTGCCGTCCTCGCCGGATGACGGCGTGCTCGCCGCCATGCGCGGCCTCGCCGCGGCGGCCCGGGCGCGCACGGGCGCGCGGGTCCTCGCCGTGACCGGCTCGGTCGGCAAGACCGGCACCAAGGAGGCCTTGCGCCACGTGCTGGCCGCGCAAGGGCCCACCCACGCCTCGGTCGCCTCCTACAACAACCACTGGGGCGTGCCGCTCACCTTGAGCCGGATGCCGGCATCGAGCGCCTTCGGGGTGTTCGAGGTCGGCATGAACCACGCCGGGGAGATCGCCCCCCTGACCCGGCTGGTCCGTCCCGAGGTGGCGATCGTCACCACCGTCGAGCCCGTCCATATCGAGCATTTCCGCTCGCTGTCCGGCATCGCCGACGCCAAGGGCGAGATCTTCTCCGGGCTCGAGCCCGGCGGCGTCGCGATCATCAACCGCGACAACCCGAACTACGAGCGCCTGAAGGCCCACGCGCTCGCCTCCCGCGCCGGCCGGGTGGTGAGCTTCGGCGAGCATCGCGAGGCCGACGTGCGGGCCGAGCGCATCGTGATGCGGCCCGACCTGTCGATCGTCGACGTGCGGGCGATGGGCCTGGCCGTCACCTACCAGCTCGGCACCCCGGGCCGGCACACGGCGCTGAACTCGCTCGCGGTCATCGCCGCCGTGCAGGCGCTCGGCGCCGACCTGGCGCTGGCCGCCCTCTCGCTCGCGCAGCTGCGCCCGCCCGCCGGGCGCGGCGCCCGCCACGTCCTCCAGGTCGCGAGCGGCGAGGCGCTCCTCGTCGACGAGAGCTACAACGCCAACCCGGCCTCGGTGCGGGCGGCCCTCAGCACGCTCGCCGGCGTCGAGACCGCCGGCCGGCGCATCGCGGTCCTGGGCGACATGATGGAACTCGGCGCCGAGGCGCCGCGCCTCCACCGCGAGCTGGCCGAGGCGGTCGAGGAGCACGGCATCGACCTCGTCTTCACCGCCGGCCCGCTGATGCAGGAGCTGCACGATGCCCTCCCGGCCTCCCGGCGCGCCGCCGCCCGGGCGGGTTCCGCCGAGCTGGTCGACCCGGTGCTCGAGGCCCTGCGGCCCGGTGACGCCGTGATGGTCAAGGGCTCGAACAGCACCCGCATGGGCCGGATTGTCGAGGCGCTCAAAGCCCGCTACGGGGGCGGCGCGGACCAGGATCTCGCCATCGGCCGGTCCGGCTGAGCCACCTCACAGGACCTCTGACGCAGCGGCGCGGGCTCACCCCGGCGCTGCCGCTCGCCCAGGATCGGATGCCCCCGGGATGCTCTACCTCCTCTCCGACCTGAGCGGCGTCTTCTCGCCGCTCAACGTCTTCCGCTACATCACCTTCCGGACCGGCGGCGCGCTGTTCACGGCCGGCTTCTTCGTGTTCTGGTTCGGGCCCTGGATCATCTCGCTCCTGCGCCTGCGCCAGGGCAAGGGCCAGCCGATCCGCGAGGACGGCCCGCAATCCCACCTGCTGACCAAGCGCGGCACGCCGACCATGGGCGGGCTGATGATCCTCGCCGGCGTGCTGGTCGCGGTCCTGCTCTGGGCCAACCCGCGCAACCACTACGTCTGGATCGTCATGATGGTGACGCTGGGCTTCGGCGCCATCGGCTTCTACGACGACTTCCTGAAGGTCACGAAGCAGAGCCACAAGGGCTTTTCCGGCAAGTTCCGCCTCGGGCTCGAGGCCTTGATCGCCGTCGCGGCCTGCGTGGCGGTGGCGGAATACTCGGCCCCGGGCCTCGCCTACCGGCTCGCCTTCCCGGTGTTCAAGGACGCGATCATCAATCTCGGGCTGTTCTACGTCGCCTTCGCGGGCTTCGTGATCGTCGGCGCCGGCAACGCCGTCAACATCACCGACGGCCTCGACGGGCTGGCCATCGTGCCGGTGATGATCGCGGCGGCGACCTTCGGCGTCATCGCCTACCTCGTCGGCAACGTGATCTACGCCTCGTACCTGCAGGTGAACTACGTGCCGGGCACCGGCGAGCTGGCGGTGGTCTGCGGGGCGCTGATCGGGGCGGGCCTCGGCTTCCTGTGGTTCAACGCGCCGCCGGCCCAGATCTTCATGGGCGATACCGGCTCGCTGGCGCTGGGCGGCCTGCTCGGCACCGTCGCGGTGGCGACCAAGCACGAGATCGTGCTCGGCATCGTCGGCGGCCTGTTCGTGCTCGAGATCCTCTCGGTGATCATCCAGGTCGCCTCGTTCAAGCTCACCGGCAAGCGCGTCTTCCGCATGGCGCCGATCCACCACCATTTCGAGCAGAAGGGCTGGAAGGAGCCGCAGGTGGTGATCCGGTTCTGGATCATCGCGGTGATCCTGGCGCTCCTGGGGCTCGCGACGCTGAAGCTGCGGTAGGCTCCGGCCGGGCTGCATCTTGCAATCTCCGCCGACGCTTGAAAGGAAGGCGCTGTCCCTCTCCCACAGGGGAGAGGGGATCCCGCGCCATTCCGATCGACCGGCGGACACCGCATGACACCCTCCACCACCTTCGCCGGCCGGACGGTCGCCCTGTTCGGGCTCGGCGGCTCGGGCCTCGCCACGGCGCTCAGCCTCAGGGCCGGCGGCGCCCGGGTGGTCGCCTGCGACGACAATCCGGCGCGGATGGAGGCGGCCCGCGCGCAGGGGGTCGAGACCGACGACCTGCGCGACGCGGAGTGGGGTGCGTTCGCCGCGCTCGTCCTCGCCCCCGGCGTGCCGCTCACCCACCCGGCGCCGCACTGGACGGTGGACCTCGCCAAGGCCGCCGGCGTACCGGTGATCGGCGACATCGAGCTGTTCTGCCGCGAGCGTGCGGCGCGAAGCCCGGACGCGCCCTTCGTGGCGATCACCGGAACCAACGGCAAGTCGACCACCACGGCGCTGATCGCCCATGTCTTGAGGACCGCCGGGCGCGACGTCCAGATGGGCGGCAACATCGGCACCGCGATCCTGTCCCTGGAGCCGCCCTCAGCCCATCGGGTCCACGTGATCGAGCTGTCCTCGTTCCAGATCGACCTGACGCCCTCGCTGGCGCCGACGATCGGGGTGCTCCTCAACATCACGCCCGACCACCTCGACCGCCACGGCGACATGGCCTCCTATGCCGCCATCAAGGAGCGGCTGGTCGCGGGCGCGGCGCATGCGGTCATCGGGGTCGACGACGCCTATGCCCAAGCGATCGCCGGGCGCCGGACGGGGCCGCTCACCCGGGTCCATGTCGGCGAGGCAGGGGAGGGCCCCGGCATCCTCGCCCGCGCCGGCGTCGTCATCGATGGGCGAAAGGCCCCTGCCGAGCCGGTGGCGGACCTCGCCGGGATCGGCTCCCTGCGCGGCGCGCATAACTGGCAGAATGCGGCCGTCGCCTACGCGGTGGCGAGCGCGCTCGGCGTCACGCCGGACGCCTTCGCGGCGGCGCTGGCGAGCTTCCCGGGCCTGCCGCACCGGATGGAGGAGGTCGGCCGGCGCGGCCCCGTATTGTTCATCAACGATTCGAAGGCCACCAACGCCGATTCGACCGAGAAGGCGCTCTCGGCCTTCCAGCAGATCCACTGGATCCTGGGCGGCAAGCCGAAGGAAGGGGGCATCGCGAGCCTCGCACCGTATTTCCCCCGCATCGCCCACGCCTACCTGATCGGGGCGGCGACCGAGGTCTTCGCCGCGACCCTCGACGGACAGGTGCCGTACAGCCGCTGCGGGACCCTCGCGGCCGCCGTCGCCGAGGCCGCCGCGGCGGCGGAGCGGCAAGGGACGACAGGGGATTCCGCGGCCGAGCCGGTGGTGCTGCTCTCGCCGGCCTGCGCGTCCTACGACCAGTTCCGCAGCTTCGAGGATCGCGGCGACCAGTTCCGCGGCCTCGTGCGGGCCCTTCCGGGCCTGCAACCGCCCGGTGCCTGAGGCGCCGTTCCCCGAATCGGCAAATCGGGGTATGCCGCGTCGCGCCGACGGGAGCGCCTCGCGCCATCGTGCCGGCTTACCTGACGCTTCTCAGCCGGTGCCATGCTGCCGCCCCAACGCCTCCTGCCCGCCGACTCGCCGGTATCTTCCCCCGGCCACGCCCCGCACCGCGCCGGCCCGCGCAAGATCATCAGCTGGAACCTGCTGCGGCGGACCGGCGCGACCGTCGACGCCCTCGAGGCGCTGATCGCGCAGGAGAAGCCGGACCTGCTGCTGATGCAGGAGGCGACCGTCGACATCACCGAGCTGCAGGCCCGGGCCGGCGGGCACTACGCCTGGGCGCCGCTGCCCCGGCGCATCCACGGCCTGGCGATGTGGAGCCCGACGCCGTGGCCGAACCCGCCCCGGGTGGTGACCCTGCCGTCCGGCGCGCTGATCGACCGGGTGTGCCAGATCCTCGATCTCGGCCCGTTCGGGGTCGCCAACGTGCATCTCTCGCACGGCCAGGTGCTGAACCGGCGCCAGCTGCGCCGCATCGCCCAGCACCTGCCGGTGCGCGCCGCGGTGCTCGGCGACTACAACATCGTCGGGCCGGCCCTGCTGCCGGGCTTCCAGGATGTCGGGCCGCGCCACCCGACCCACGCCATGGTGGATCTCGTGCCCTTGCGCCTCGACCGCTGCCTCGTGCGGGGGCTCACCTGCCGCGGCCAGGCGGTTCTGCCCCGCGGCGCCTCCGACCACCGGCCGATCGTGGTCCATCTCGAGCCCGGCAACCCGCAGGGGAAACGCGAGCCGAGACGCGACCTCCTGCGCGACCGCATCGAGGCGTTTCGCGACCGGGCCGAGGATTTCCGCCGGCGGGTGCCGATCAAAGATATGGCAGCAGCAATCGCACGGCGGCGTCGCGCAGCCGCGCGCCCATCCCGCGAGAGTTGAGGTCGTCCACCGTCAGCCGCTGCTCCATCTTGGCCCGCATCAAGCGATCGAGATCGGCGGCGAAGTCGGGGTCGTAGACCTCGACGTTCAGCTCGAAGTTGAGGCGGAAGCTGCGGCTGTCCCAGTTGGCGCTGCCGACGAAGCACCAGGCATCGTCGACCACCATCAGCTTCGAGTGGTCGAAGGGCGGTCGGTCGAGCCAGATCCGGACCCCCGCCTCCAAGAGCGGCCCGACATGGGCCCGCGTCGCCCAGTCGACCACCCGGTGGTTGCTCGCCTGCGGGATGATGACGTCGACGGTCACGCCCCGCATCGCCGCGAGGCCTAACGCCGTCAGCAGCATCTCGCTCGGCAGGAAGTAGGGGGTGGCGAGGCGCACCGAGCGCCGGGCGGTGGCGACCGCCTCCAGCACCACGAACTCGATCTTCTCGATGTCGGCGTCCGGCCCCGAGGTGACGACCCGGGCGAGGGAGGCGCCGGCGGGCGGGATCTCCGGGAACCAGGCCGGCCCCTCCAGGTCCTCGCCCTTGACGAAGGCCCAGTCGCGCCAGAAGGCCTGGGCGAGCTGGCCGACCACCGGCCCGTCGATGCGGAAATGGCTGTCGCGCACCGGCTCCGGCGGGTTCTTTGCCATGACGTTCTCGTCGGCGATGTTGACCCCGCCGACGAAGCCGACCCGGCCGTCGACCAGGAGCAGCTTCTTGTGGGTGCGCAGGTTTAAGAACGGCATCCGCCAGGGCAGGGCCGAGTGCATGAACAGCCCGGCCGGCAATCCTCGCGCCCGCAGGCGCCGGTACATCGCCGGGAAGAAGTAGCCGCTGCCGATGCCGTCGATCAGCACGCAGACCGCGACACCCCGCGCCTTGGCGGCGGAGAGGGCGTCCGCGAAGGCCCGGCCGCTGTCGTCGTCGCGCATGATGTAGCTCGAGAGCGCGACGCTGGTCTGCGCCGCGTCGATCGCCGCCAGCATCGCCGGATAGGCCTCGTCGCCGTGGCGGTAGCGGACGATGCGATTGCCGGCGACGAGGGGCAGGCCGCTGATCCGCTCGACCGCCCGCTTCAGCGGCTCGAACGCCTCCGGCACCTCGGCCACCGGGGGCGGCGGCGCGCCGGGCCGCGGGCCGGGCAGCACCGGCAGCTTCCGGGCGCGCCGGCTCACCCGGTTGATGCCGAACAGCACGTAGAGCCCGCTGCCGAGGAGCGGCGAGAGCCAGGCGAGGCCGATCCAGCCGATCGCCGCGCTGACCTCGCGCTTGTTCATCAGCGCGTGCACGGTGACGATGACCGCGATGGCGAGCCCGATCGGCGTCAGCACCTCGGTCCGGATCGAGGTCAGGATCCCGAACCAGCGGTAGATCTCGAGTTCCACACGCCCTCCTGCCGCCGCTGTCCGGGGATGCCTTGGAGGCAGAACAGATCGCCGGATCCCCTCTCCAGGCGATGCCGGGCTTGCCCGGCATCGCCTGGAGAGGGGATCCGGCGCTGGATCCTGTGTCGGGCTGAACCACGGGATACGGGAGGTCGGCCCGGGAATCCACGTGGCCGGGCCGTCCGTCCACCATCCGACACAACAAAATCCCCCGCCCCGGGCCGGGGCGAGGGATGATTCAGGGTCCGCCGATCGGCCGGATCAGGCGCTGAGCGCCTCCTTGGCCCGCTCCGCCCGCTTGCGGTCGTTCGGGTCGAGCACGGCCTTGCGCAGGCGGATCGACTTCGGGGTCACCTCGACGAGCTCGTCGTCCTGGATCCAGGCCAGCGAGCGCTCGAGGGTCATGCGGATCGGCGGGGTCAGGCGCACCGCCTCGTCCTTCGAGGTGGTGCGGATGTTGGTGAGCTTCTTGCCCTTGAGCACGTTCACCTCGAGATCGTTCTCGCGGTTGTGCTCGCCGATGATCATGCCCTGATAGACCTTCCAGCCCGGCTCGATCATCATCGGGCCGCGATCTTCGAGGTTCCACAAGGCGTAGGCGACGGCCTCGCCCTGGTCGTTGGACATCAGCACGCCGTTGCGCCGGCCGGCGATCTCGCCCTTGAACGGCTCGTAGGCCTTGAACAGCCGGTTCATGATCGCGGTGCCGCGGGTGTCGGTCATCAGCTCGCCCTGGTAGCCGATCAGGCCGCGGGTCGGGGCGTGGAAGACGAGGCGCAGGCGGTTGCCGCCCGACGGGCGCATCTCGATCATGTCGGCCTTGCGCTCCGACATCTTCTGCACGACGACGCCGGAATACTCCTCGTCGACGTCGATCACGACCTCCTCGATCGGCTCGAGCACCTCGCCGGCCTCGTCCTTCTCGAAGACGACGCGGGGACGGGACACCGCGATCTCGAACCCTTCGCGGCGCATCGTCTCGATCAGGATCGCGAGCTGCAATTCGCCGCGGCCCGAGACGTAGAACGAATCCTTGTCGGCGGCTTCCTCGATCTTGAGCGTGACGTTGCCCTCGGCCTCCTTGAACAGGCGGTCGCGGATCATGCGGCTCGTGACCTTGTCGCCCTCGGTGCCGGCGAGCGGGCTGTCGTTGACGATGAACGACATCGTCACGGTCGGCGGGTCGATCGGCTGGGCCTGGATCGGCGTCTCGACCTGCGGGTCGCAGAAGGTATCGGCCACCGTGCCCTTCACGAGCCCTGCGATCGACACGATATCGCCGGCCTCGCCGACCTCGATCGGCTGGCGCTCGAGGCCGCGGAAGGCCAGGATCTTCGAGACGCGGCCGGTCTCCACCACCTTGCCGTCGCGGTCGAGGACCTTGACCTGCTGGTTCGGCTTCACGGTGCCGGAGGCGATGCGCCCGGTGATGATGCGGCCGAGGAAGGGGTTGGCCTCGAGCAGGGTGCCGAGCATCCGGAACGGGCCCTCCTCGGTCCGGGCCTGGGGCACGTGCGCGAGCACCAGGTCGAACAGGGGGGCGAGGCCCTCCGACGAATCGCCGTCCGGCGAGGTCGCCATCCAGCCGTTGCGGCCCGACCCGTACAGGATCGGGAAGTCGAGCTGCTCGTCGGTGGCGTCGAGGGCCGCGAACAGGTCGAAGACCTCGTTGACCACCTCGTTGATCCGGGCGTCCGGCCGGTCGACCTTGTTGACCGCCACGATCGGGCGCAGGCCGATCTTGAGCGCCTTCGAGACCACGAACTTGGTCTGCGGCATCGGGCCCTCGGCGGCGTCGACCAGCACGATCACGCCGTCGACCATCGACAGGATGCGCTCGACCTCGCCGCCGAAATCGGCGTGGCCGGGGGTGTCGACGATGTTGATCCGGGTGTCCTTCCAGACCACCGAGGTGGCCTTGGCCAGGATGGTGATGCCGCGCTCCTTCTCGAGGTCGTTCGAGTCCATCGCCCGCTCCTCGACCCGCTGGTTCTCGCGGAACGAGCCCGATTGCTGGAGCAGCTTGTCGACCAGGGTCGTCTTGCCGTGGTCGACGTGGGCGATGATGGCGATGTTGCGCAGCTTCATGGGATGTCCGAAGCAAACAAAGCCCGGCACGCCGCGGGCCGCCAGAATGGCAGCCGGACGCATCGAGCCAGGGGAAAACTGTTGCGTCGCAATATAAGGTGTGGCGCCCGATCGCAAGAGGGCGGCCCGCCCCGGTCGCGTCACTCCGCCGCGGCGGAGAGCGGATCCGGTCCGCGCTCGATGCCTTGCGCCTGCCGCTCCTGCAGGGTCGCCCGGCGCTCGGCGATGGCGCGCCGCGCCTGGTCGAGGCCGAGGGTGAAGGCCGCCACGCCGGCATTGTCGATGGCGCCGGCGCCAGCCCGGGCGAGCGCCGCGGCCAGGATCTCGTCGGCCTGCCGGTCGAGATCCGTGAGCTCAAGTTCGTCCTCGACGTCGCGGCTCGCCCGCACGATGGCCAGCAGCTGGCGCAGGAGCGCCATGTCCCGGGCCCGCGACCGGTTGGCGGCCCGCGACACCAGGGTGGCGGCGGCCGAGCCCAGGATCGAGACGCACATCACGATCAGGTAGAACCAGTCCCCGTAGCGGTCGAAGAAGCTCTCGACCTCGCCCTCGTAATAGGCCTGCGCGCCGGTATGGACCGGAAGCGAGGCGCTCTTCGAGGTGTCGGGCGCCTCGATCTGATTGGCGAGCGGCACCTCGGCGGCAAGGCCCGGCCGGTTGACGAAGAGCAGCCGGGTCAGCTCCGACACCGCCGAGTCTGACAGCTGTGCCTGGGCCACCAGCCGGTGGCTGACCCCGACGGTGGTGATCGGCTCGACCGGCCGCGGCGGCGTGCCGCCGAAGGTGCCGCGGGCGATCTCGATGCTCTCCAGCGCCGGCCAGCGCCGGGCCAGCACCGCCGCCTCGCCGATCGGGATGAAAGTCGGCGTGCCGCCAGCCGAGTTTCCGTCTCCCGGGTTTCCGTCTCCCTTGGCGATGCTCGCCACCACCTCGCCCGCGGTGCGGCCGGTCGGCGGGCTCACCACCATCACGGCGTCGACCCGGTGTCCGCGCAGGGCCTCCCCGGCCTCCTGCCCGTCGCCGAGGGGCACGATCGTGACGGCGCCCGCCGGCACATCGTAATGCTCCAGGATGTTGCCGAGGAGCCGGGTGTTGCCGGCCGAGTTGCGCACGATCCCGATCCGTCGCCCGCGCAGGTCCGGCACGGCGGCGAGGCCCGGATCGGCCGCCAGCAGCAGCACCGCGTTGCGGTGCAGGATCGCCACGGTCTGGGTGCTCGCCGGGATGCCGACATCCGAGCGCACCACCGCGAGGTCGACCTTGCCCTGCTCGGCCAGGCTCGCGCTCTCGGCGACGCCGCCCGTCACGACCAGGCGCAGGCGCACGTCCTCGTGGGTGCGGGCGAGCGACTGGGCGACCGCCGCGACGAGGCGCGCATCCTCGCTCCCCGCCGGCCCGACCGCGACGCGCAGGGTGGTCGGCTGCCCGAGCCACTGGTAGGCGAGCAGGCCCGTCGCCACGAGGGCGAGAATGGCCGCGAGGACGATGGGAACGTGGCGCCGCATGGGCCTTCACCATGGGCCCCGGCCCCGGGTTCGGCAATTCGGCCGATTGGCGCGGGGATCGTGCGGCCCCGGCGGGGCGGGCCGGGAGAGAAGGGCAGGCCCGGCTGTGGACGGTCGGGGACCGGTTCGCGGTTCCGGGAGGTCGACGCGCCCGTCGCAGGCGCGCGCCGGGCGTCCGATCGAGGCCGGCCTCCGGATCGTGGAGCGATCGGCCTGGAGCCGCATGACGCCCGGGTTCGCCCGCAGAGCGCCCGGCCGGGAGCGCGTTGACTTGCCGACGCAGCGATAGTCGGCCGCTGATCGGCGGCAAGCCTGACAATTGTCCAGGTTCTTGTATCAGAATAGCGCTGCTTGGATGCGAAGATTGAAAATCATGCGTCGGCATGTTTTCCACGATGCCCGACAGGGGAATGCTTTCTTGAATGCTGCGCTGCCTGGCAATGCACGTGCGATCTGATGGGATGCGAATTTTTCCCCAGACAAGCCGCGTTTCCGAATGGGGTTCCGAGGCATTACGTAGTCATATCGGCAGTTTCGAACATCTACAGGACGATCGGATTCCCGTAAGACTGTCCCTGGGGAAGGCCGGACGCGCCGCGCCCTCCCGTGTTCGACCTTGTCCAGATTGATACGGCCGGCAGAAGGAGCATCCTGTGAGCATCGAGAGCGCGTTTCCGGTCCGGGAGACCGTCACGAAAATAGCCGCGCTGTCATACGTCGTTGTCCGCGCGACGTTCCTGCTCGTGAGCGGCAGTCAGGCGTCGGACACGATACTTCGTCTGATATTCATGCTGATCGTGGAGATGCCGATATTCGTGATACTTGTCGCGATCGTGATCAACGTCATCGTCTTGAATAGCCTGGTTCCGGCAATCAAGGCGCGCCTCGTCGCGAGGAAGGAACGGCGCAAGCAGGCAGGCGATCGGGTCGGCATGCGACCCACTGTCGCCCGCGCCAGTCTGCTCTGACCATCGTACCGTCGGGACGGCACGACGGTCCTGGCCGTCACCCGCCCGGTGCAGGGCCCCACCTCCACTCTCGGGTCGTCCACTCTCGGATCGTCCATCCTCGGACCTCCGGTCGCGCGACCTCCCGGGCCTCCGCGCGCAAGGCTGCGGGCGGGGAGGCGTGCCTCGCGAAACCTGCTAAACACCCGGCCGGGAACCGGAAGGCCGGGCCGGCGGGAGGATCGCGTGGGCATGGACGACGAGACGTTTCGGGCCTGGGCGCATCGGGCCGCCGATTGGTCGGTGGATTACCTCGCGGGCGTCGGCGAGCGGCCGGTGCGGGCGCAGGTGGCGCCGGGCGAGATCTTTCGCCAGCTGCCCGCCGCCCCCCCGGCCGAGGGCGAGCCGATGGACCGGATCTTTTCCGACCTCGACCGGGTGGTGATGCCTGGCATGACCCACTGGCAGCACCCGCGCTTCTTCGCCTACTTCCCCGCCAATGCGAGCCCGCCCTCGCTCGTGGCGGAGTTCGTCACCGCGGCGCTCGCCGCGCAGTGCATGCTCTGGCAGACCTCGCCGGCCGCGACCGAGCTCGAGACCCGGGTGATGGACTGGCTGCGCCAGATGATCGGCCTGCCGGACGGTTTCTCGGGCGTGATCCAGGATTCGGCCTCCGGCGCGACGCTCGCGGCGCTCCTCACCGCGCGGGAGCGGGCCCTCGGCTTTTCCGG
This sequence comes from Methylobacterium nonmethylotrophicum, assembly GCF_004745635.1. Taxonomy (GTDB): domain Bacteria; phylum Pseudomonadota; class Alphaproteobacteria; order Rhizobiales; family Beijerinckiaceae; genus Methylobacterium; species Methylobacterium nonmethylotrophicum. The sequence continues at coordinate 127,452 of NZ_SRLB01000009.1, forward strand.
CAACCAGAAGGGCCTCGCCGGCGGGCCGGTCTTGCGGGTCTACGCCTCGGCGCAGGTCCATTCCTCCGTCGACAAGGCGGTGCGCATCGCCGGCTACGGCGACGCCAACCTGGTGCGGATCCCGGTCTCGGGCCCGCTCCACGGCATGGACGCGGACGCCCTCGACGCGGCGATCCGGGCCGACCGCGAGGCGGGCCTGGTTCCGGCCGCGATCGTCGCCTGCCTCGGCGGCACCAGCATCGGCGCCTGCGATCCGATCGAGGCCGTCGCCGCGGTGGCGCGCCGGCATGGGGTCTTCCTCCACGTCGACGCCGCCTGGGCCGGCAGCGCGATGATCTGCCCCGAGTTCCGCGACCTGATGCGGGGCGCCGAAGCCGCCGACAGCCTGGTGTTCAACCCGCACAAGTGGCTGTTCACCCATTTCGACTGCTCGGCCCAATTCGTCCGCGACCCGAAGGCGCTGACGGACACGCTGGGCATCCGCCCGCCCTTCCTGCGCACGCTGGGCCAGGACGGCTTCGTCGACTACAACGAGTGGTCGATCCCGCTGGGGCGCCGCTTCCGGGCGCTGAAGCTGTGGTTCGTGATCCGCTCCTACGGCGTCGAGGCGCTGCAGGGCATGATCCGCGACCATGTCGCCTGGGCGCGGGAACTCGCCGGGATCATCGCGGCCGATCCCGATTTCGAGCTGACCACCGCGCCGATCCTGTCCCTGTTCACTTTCCGTTACGCGCCGGCCGGTGCAGGCACCGGTGCGGGCACCGACGCCCTCGACGCGCTCAACGCCCGCCTCCTCGAGCGGATCAACGACGACGGCCGCACCTACCTGACCCAGACCCGCCACGACGGCCGCTTCGTGATCCGCTTCCAGGTCGGCCAGACTGCGACGACCCGGGAGGATGTGATGATCGCCTGGGCCGCGGTGCGGGAGATCGCGGCGGGGTTGCGCGCGGGGTGAGCGGCCCGACCTGGAGCGGGGCGATGCTCTTCGGATGCCGTGAAGGCTCCGGATCGCGACGTGACTGGTTGTGTGCGACCAATCTCGCCAGCGTAGCGGGGTCTGGCAATTTTCCTTGCCAAGCGCGACTCGATCAATCGCTGGCGCACGATGCGACATTCGATAGAATGGTAGACGTATCGTCATCAAGGTAGACGCGCGGACGCATTGATGAGCCTCAACATCAAAGATCCGGAAGCCCATCGGCTCGCCCAGGCCATCGCCCAGGCCACCGGCGAGACCATGACCCGCGCCGTCACCGAAGCTCTGCGCGACCGCCTGATGCGCATCGAGCGCCGCCGGGCGCGCGCCAGCGTCGACGAACTGCTCGCCATCGCCGACCGCGCCGCCGCCCACGTGAAGCCGCCCTACGCCGCGCACGCCGAGCTGCTCTATGACGACAGCGGCCTGCCGAAATGATCCTCGACACCTCGGCCCTCGTCGCCATCCTCTACCGTGAGCCGGAGGCAGAAGCCTTCGTTCGCCGCATCCACGCGGCCGAGACCTGCCGCATGAGCGTGGCCACCTGGGTCGAACTCGCTCTCGTGGTCGAGAGCCAGCTCGGTCCGGACGGCATGCGCCAAGCCGAGGCCTTCCTGAACCGCGCCGGCATCGTCATCGAGCCCCTCACCCTTGAGCACGGCGAGCTGGCGCGTCAGGGATTTCTCGATTTCGGCAAGGGCCGCCACCGCGCCGGCCTGAACTACGGCGACTGCTTCGCCTACGCGCTGGCCAAGGCCACCGGCGAGCCGCTGCTGTTCAAGGGCAACGACTTCACCCAAACCGACATCCCGGCGGCGTGACGTCCGGCGCTTCACCCGGCGTCCCGCTCGCAATGAACCCGCGGCCACCAAACAGTATTCGGGCCAGCCAGCCTCGCTGTCGCAACCTGTGCACCCTGCATGTTCGCATGGCGAGCAACTTGGCCCTGATGAATCTGTTGGATAATCGCGCGTAAATTTTTAAATTAGCAAGCAAAATGATGTGAAAGCTTCCTGATATGGACATGGACAATGACTCAAGTATCAATTCTATACAATCCACGCTGCGCGAGCGAATAATTGAGCATGTTTTTATTGGCGATGCCCTGCGCCGACTTTGGCAACACAGGGTGTTTGACGTCGAAGTGCTGCGTTCTGAATTCGACGCTGGAGGATACGATTTGGTGATGGCGCGTGGAAAAATCGTACGACATATTCAATTTAAAACAACGAAGTATGATGGTAAGACAAGAGAAGCAAATATCAATCTAAATCTATTGGCGAAACCAAGCGGCTGTGTCATTTGGATGATCGTCAATGATGATTTATCATTTCATTCATTTTATTATTTTGGAGGTAGGCCGGGTGAGCCATTGCCTGATATCACGGGCTTCAAGATTGCTAGTCACACCAAAGGGAATGCTCAGGGAACGAAGACAGAACGACCTAATCATCGTGTTGTGCCACGCAGATACTATGAAAAATTGAATTCTCTCGATGAGGTGCTTGAGCGTTTGTTTGGAGACATTCCTAATTGTTAAACCGCGCAGTAGCGCGCCTGGATCTCGGGATCCGCCCGCAGCTCGGCGGCCGGGGCGTGGTAGACGACCGCGCCGCCGTCCACGATGTAGACGCGGTCGGAGACCTCGAGCGCGAGTTCCACGTTCTGCTCGACGAGCAGGATCGTGGTGCCGGCCTGCTTCATCGCGACGAACTGCGCGAACATCTCCTCGACGAGGATCGGCATGATCCCCTCGGAGGGCTCGTCGAGCAGCACCATCACGGGCTCGGCCATCAGCGCGCGGGCGATGGCGAGCATCTGCTGCTCGCCGCCCGACATCGTGATCGCCTCCTGGCGCAGGCGCTGCTTGAGCCGCGGGAAGGTCTCGGCGATCGCCTCGATCCGCCGCGCCTCGTCCCGGCGCGACGCCCGCTCGCCGCGCGCGGCCAGGATGCCGAGGCGCAGGTTCTCCTCGACGGTGAGGCCCGGCACGATGCGCCGCTCCTCCGGCACGTAGGCCAGCCCGCGGTGGAAGCGCTCGTGGGGCGGCCGGTCGAGGATGTCGGCGCCCGCGAAGGTGACGCGGCCCTGGCGCCGCGGCACGAGGCCCATGATCGCCTTCAGGGTCGTCGTCTTGCCGGCGCCGTTGCGGCCCACCAGGGTGACGATCTCGCCCGGGCAGACCTCCAGCGAGAGGCCCTGCAGGATGTGGGAATGGCCGTACCACGCCCGGAGGTTCTCGACCGCGAGGAGCGGCGCGGCTTGTGGCGCGGCGCTCATGCCCGGGTGCCCAGGTAGACGCGGCGCACCTCGGGATGGGCGCGGATGTCGTCGGGGCTGCCCTCGGCGAGGAGCTCGCCCTGGTGCAGGACGACGAGGCGGCGGCACAGGCCCATGACGAGCTTCATCTTGTGCTCGACCAGGATGAGCGTGCGCGTCTCGGCGAGGCGCTGCACGAGATCCATCATGTCGCGGGTCTCCTCCGGGCTCATCCCGGCGGTCGGCTCGTCGAGGAGCAGCAGGGTCGGCTCGGCGGCGAGCGCCACCGCGATCTCGAGGGCGCGCTGCTCGCCATGCGCCAGCTCGCGGGCCAGCCGGTCCATCCGGTCGCCGAGCCCGACCTCGGCGAGGAGCGCCTCCGCCCGCTCGGTGAGCTCCGGGTAGGCGGCGCGGTCGCGGAAGAAGGCGAAGCGGACCCGGCGCGCCTGGGCCGCCACCCGCACGTTCTCGCGCACGCTGAGGTGCGGGAAGAGGTTGGTGATCTGGAACGACTTGGCGATGCCCATGCGGGCGAAATGGTGCGGCGGCCGGCCGGTGATGTCCTGCCCGCGAAACAGCACCCGCCCCTCGCTCGGCGGGAAGGCGCCCGAGATGAGGTTGAAGAAGGTCGACTTGCCGGCCCCGTTCGGGCCGATGATCGCGGTGATGCCGCCCTCGGAGAAGTCGACCGTGACGCCCGACAGGGCGCGGAAATGCCCGAAGCGCTTGCCGAGCCCCTGCGCGGCGAGGATCGGAGGCGCGGCGGGCACCGCCAGGGGGGCCGCGCTCACCATCCGGCCCGCCTCAGGCGCGCCAGCACCTCGCCCCAGATGCCGAGCGGCAGGAACAGCACGAAGGCGATGAAGATGGCGCCGACGAAGAGCTGCCAGTGGCTCGTCAGCGTCGCCAGCCCGTCCTGCAGCAGCGCGAAGGTCGCCGCCCCCACGAAGGGACCGAAGAACGTCCCCATGCCGCCGAGGAGCGCCATCATCACCGCCTGGCCGGAGGTGGAATAATGCATGGTCTCGATCGGGACGATCGACAGGTGGATCGCCTGGAGCGCGCCGGCGAGGCCGCACAGGGCGCCCGAGAGCACGAAGGCGACAAGCTTCATGCGGCGCACGTCGTAGCCGCAGGCCTGGGCCCGGCTCTCGTTCTCGCGGATCGCCTCGAGGGCGGCGCCGAAGGGCGACGACAGGAGCCGCGAGAAGAGCCAGACGGCGAGCCCGACCACTGCGAGCACGGCGTAGTACTTCACGATCGGGTCGAGGAGGCTGAGGCGCAAGCCCGGCAGGGTCAGGCTCGGCACGTTGATGCCGCGCAGGCCGTTCTCGCCGCCGGTGAACGATTCGGCCTGGTAGAACCCGTAATAGACGCACATCGACAGCGCGAGCGTCGTCATCGCGAAGTAGATGCCGCGGGTGCGGATGGCGAGCACGCCCATCGCGGCGGCGATCAGGGTGGCGAGCAGCGTGCCGGCGACGAGGGCCAGGACCGGGTGCAGCCCGTAGCGGACGATCGCGATGCCGCAGCCATAGGCGCCGCCGCCCAGGAAGGCGGCGTGGCCGAAGGACAGGAGCCCGGTATAGCCGAACAGCAGGTTGAACCCGAGGGCGTAGAGCCCGAGCACCAGGATGGTGACGGCGAGCGCCTGGTAGGGTGCGATCCAGGGCAGGATGAGGAGGAAGGCGAGCGTCAGCGCGACGCGGTGGCGCCCGGCACGCCGCAGCCAGCGCCCGGTCCGGCCCGAGCCCGGGCGGGCCGCCGGGACGCCGTCCTCCGCGGCGGCGATGCGCGTGAGCGGTGCGCTCATCCGAGGGCTCCTCTCATCCGAGGGCTCCTGCCCGGCCAAGCAGGCCCCGCGGGCGCACGAGCAGCACCAGGGCCATCAGGGCGAAGATCGCCATCTTGGTCATGTCGGGGGCGACGAGGGAGGTCATCGCCACCACGATGCCGACGATGAGGCCGGCCAGCACGGCGCCGGCGAGGGAGCCCATGCCGCCGACCACCGTCACCACGAAGGCTTCCGCCAGGACCGGGATCCCCATCTCCGGCGTCACGCCCTGGAGCGGCGCGGCCAGGATGCCGGCGAGGCCCGCCAGCGCGCAGCCGAGAGCGAAGACCGCGAGCCAGACCTTCGCGATCTCGATGCCGAGCACCTGCACGATCTGCGGGTCGCGGGCGCCGGCCCGGATCACCAGGCCGAAGGGCGTGCGCTCGATGAACAGCCACAGGGCGCCCACCACCGCCAGCGAGAAGGCGATCAGGAAGAGGCGGTAGAGCGGGAAGTAGCCGATCCCGATATCGACCGCGCCGCGCAGCTCCGGCGGCGCCCCGAAGGGCAGCCCGGTCAGCCCGAAGGCGATGCGCACGCTCTCGACCATGACGTAGGACAGCCCGAAGGTGAGGAGCAGCGGGTCGTCGATGCCGCGCCCGTAGAGCGGGCGCACGAGCACCCGCTCGACGGCGAGCCCGAGGAGCCCCATCGCGAGCGGGGCCGCCACCAGGCTGACCCAGAAGCTGCCGGTATAGCCGTAGAGAAAAACCCCGACATAGGCGCCGACCATGAAGAAGGCGCCGTGCGCGAAGTTCACGACGTTCATCAGCCCGAAGATCAGCGACAGCCCGATGCCGACGAGCACGTAGATCGCCCCGAGCGCGATGCCGGTGACGAGCTGGAGGCCGATGAGATCGAGGGGGAAGCCGCCGATCGTGATGCCGCTCACAGCCGCGCCCTCCTCGAGACTGCCGTCACGCGCAGGGTCCTCACGCCTTGTGGCCGAGCTCGTCGCAGCTGCGCAGGAACCGCTCGTCGGGCCCCTCCGTGCCGAGGATCGTGAAGACGTCGTCGGGGGTCTTCAGGCCCTTCGACTTCGACTCGACGATCAGCACCGACTGGACCAGCTGGTGGTCGCACTTCCGGAAGCTCTGCGGCCCCTTGTAGAAGTCGGCCTTGAGGGTCTCCATCGCGGCCACGACCTTGTCGGTCTCGACCGAGCCGGCCGCCTTCACGCCCTCCAGCACCGAGCGGACGCCGGCATAGCCGAGCGCGCCGTAATCGGACGGCACCGCCCCGCCATAGGCGGCGCGGAAGCGGTCGTTGAACGCCTTGGCGCTCGGCACGCTGTCCTCCAGGCGCCAGTAATACGAGGTCCCGCCGATCACGCCGTCGAAGGCGTCGCCGCCGGCCTTGCGGGCGGTGAACAGCAGGATCGGGGCGACGAGCTTCGTCGTGCGCTTGAGGCCGAACTCGGTCGCCTGCTGGATCGACACGACCTGGTCGCGGCCGAAATTGCACAGGCAGAGCACGTCGGGCTTGAGCGCCGCGATACGGGGCAGGAAGGCGGAATAGTCCGAGGCGCCGATCGGGTGGCGGATATCGGCCACGACCTCGATGCCGGAGGCCTCGCCGGCGCGCTTGAAGCCGCGCATCATCTCGTGGCCATAGGCGTAGTCGGCGCTCAGGAAAGCGACCCGCTTGCCGGATTTCGGGAAGACGTAGCGGCCGACCGCGCCCGCGGTCATGTGCGGGTTCAGCGCCTCGTGGAAGGTGGTGCGGCCGAAATCCTTGGCCTCGTTGATCGCGTCGGACTGGCTGATCGAGTTGTAGATCACCCCGCGCTCGCGCGCGACGTTGTTGATCGACAGGGTCACCGCCGCCGACAGGCCGCCGACCAGGAAGTTGACCTTGTCCTTCTCGATCAGCTCGAGGGTGCGGCCGGCGGCCTCGCCGGGATTGAGCTTGTCGTCGCGCACGATCAGCTCGGCATTGCGGCCCTGGAAGCCGCCGGCCTCGTTGAACTCCTTGATCGCGAGCTGGGCGGCGCGCACCTGGTCGTTCGCCTCGGCCCCGAAGGCGCCGGTGAGCGGCACCGGAAAGCCGATCCGGATCGGCGCTCCTTGCGCGGCGGCCGAGCGCAGGAGCGCCGGGGCGGCGAGCGCCAGCGCGGATGCGGCCGCGCTGCCCCGGAGCAGCCCGCGCCTGTCGATGCCCGTCGTCATCCTGTCGTCCCTCCGCTTGCCGTGGCGATCCGGCGTGGCGTTGTCCCTCGGGCCCGGTCTCTCGCGGACCGTTTCCCGACACTCGTTCAAATCAGGCCGAGCGCCTCCAGCACCACCTCGGGCGTCACCGGCTGGCGGGCGACCCGGGCGCCGAACGGGCGCAGCGCATCGTTGATGGCGTTGACGACCGCCGCCGGCGCGCCGGCGGTGCCGGCCTCGCCCGCGCCCTTGGCGCCGATCTCCGAGGAGGCGGTGGGCGAGACGACGTGAGCGACCGCGATGTCCGGCATCTCGCCGGCCATCGGCACCAGGTAGTCGGCCATCGAGCCGTTGAGGAGCTGGCCGTCCGCGTCGTAGAGGCAGTGCTCGAACAGCGCCCCGCCGATCCCCTGGACGATGCCGCCGCGGATCTGCTCGTCGACGAGGAGCGGGTTGAGCACCGTGCCGCAATCCTCGACGCACCAGTGCTTGAGCAGGCGCACGAAGCCGGTCTCGGGATCGACCTCGACGTAAGAGGCCTGGACGCCGTTGGTGAAGGCGAAGGGATAGTCCTTCGGCACGTAGTGCCGGGTCGCGACGAATTCGGGCTGCACGCCCGGCGGCAGGGTGTCGGGCCGGAAATAGACGATGCGGCCGAGCTCGGCGAGCGGCATCCGCTCGGTGCCGGTCGCGGCATCCACCACCGCGCCGCCGCGCACGTCGAGGCTTGCGGGATCGGCCTGCAGGATCGCGCCCGCCACCGCCACGACGTTCTCGCGCAGCGCCTTGCCGGCCTGCCAGGCGGCCTCGCCGCCGATGCCGGCCCCGCGCGAGGCCCAGGTGCCGCCGCCATAGGGCGTTGCCTGCGTATCGCCCGAGATCACCCGCACCTTCTCGATCGGCACGCCCGTGGCGGTGGCGACGATCTGCGCGATGATGGCCTCGGTGCCCTGGCCCTGCTCGGTCACGCTGACCGCGGCGACGATGCCGCCCTGCGGGTCGAGGCGGATCGTGCAGCCGTCCTGGGACGAGATGCGGGCGCCGCCGACCCCGTAGAACGCCGCCGACGGGTTGGTGATCTCGATGAAGGCGGCAAGCCCGATGCCGCGGTGGATGCCGCGCTCGCGCAGAGCGGCCTGCTCGGCGCGCAGCGCCTCGTAATCCATCATCGCCTTGAGCTTGGCGAGCGCGGCCTGGTGCGACAGCGTCTCGAGCTTGATCCCGGAGACGCCCGCGCACGGATAGGCGTCGTCCCGGATGACGTTGCGCTCGCGCACCGCGAAGGGATCGAGCCCGAGGCGCGCGGCGCCGAGATCGACGAGCCCTTCCGCCACCATGGTGGCGATGGGGTGGCCCACCGCCCGGTACTGGCAGGTCGGCGCCTTGTTCTGGAGCACCACCCGGGCCCGGGCGCGGTAATGCCGGTGCCGGTAGGGACCGCCCGTCAGGTTGACGACCTGGTTGGCCTCGACCGCGCTGGTGCGGGGATAGACCGAGTAGGGGCCGATCCCGGTCAGGTCGTCCATGTCGACGGCCAGGATGTCGCCCTCGGCCGAGAAGGCCATCCGCGCCGTCACCCGGTGGTCGCGGGCGTGGATGTCGCTCTGGAAGCTCTCCAGCCGGTCGGCCACGAACTTGACCGGGCGCTTGAGCATCAGCGCCAGGGCGCAGGTCGCCATCTCGTCGGGGTAGATGTGGACCTTGATCCCGAACGAGCCGCCGACGTCCCGGCAGATCACCCGGACCGCGCCCTCCGGCAGGGAGAGGTGCTTGGCCAGGATGTCCTGCATCATGTGCGGCGCCTGGAACGAGTGGTGGACGGTCAGCATCCCGTCCGCCGCCGCCCAGTCGGCCATGATCGCCCGCGGCTCCAGGCACACGCCGGTGTGGCGGCCGAACCGGAAGGTCTCCTCGACGACGCAGGCCGCGTCCCGGAAGGCGGCGTCGACGTCCCCGACATCGAGGACGCGCTCGAAGGCGAGGTTGTCGCCGAGATCGGGGTGGATCGCCGGCGTCCCGGGGTCGAGGGCCGTCTCCATGTCGACGACCGCCGGCAGCGGCTCGAACTCGACCGCGATGAGTGCGAGCGCGTCCTCGGCCTCGGCCCGGCTGCGGGCGACGACGGCGCAGAACGGCTCGCCGACCCAGGTCACCCTGTCGACCGCGAGGGCGTGCTGGGGCGCCGAGCGCAGGCCCTTGAAGTGCCCGAGCACCCCGATCCAGGGCGTGCAGACCTCCGCCAGCTCCCTTCCGGTCACCACCGCGATCACGCCGGGCATCGCCCGGGCCGCGCCGGTCTCGAGAGACAGGATCCGGGCGTGGGCGTGGGGGCTCCTCAGGAAGGCGACGTGGCCGAGGCGCGCCATCGCCACGTCGTCGACGTAGACGCCGCGGCCCTCCAGCAGGCGCCGGGCGTTCGGCCGCGGGACCGAGCGGCCGATATAGCTGTTGGGCCGGTCGAGGAAGGTGAGGCCGCCCGGGTCGGTGCTCATTCGGCGGTCTCCCGGGCGGCGCGGGCCTCGGCGGTGGTGGCGATGGCGTCGACGATGGCGTGGTAGCCGGTGCAGCGGCAGTAATTGCCGGAGATCGCCGCCCGGATCGCCTCGCGCGAGGGAATCTCGCCCGCGCACTCCGCCAGAAGCTCGGCCGCCGTCACCAGCATCCCGGGGGTGCAGTAGCCGCATTGCAGGGCGTTGCGGGCGTGGAAAGCGTCCTGCAGGTCGCGGATGCGCCCGCTCTCGCTCAAGCCCTCAACGGTCTCGATCGTCGCGCCCTCGGCCTGGACCCCGAGCATCAGGCAGGCGCGCACCGCCCGCCCGTCGACCAGGACCGTGCAGGCGCCGCAGACGCCGTGCTCGCAGCCGAGATGGACCCCGGTGAGGCCGAACGTCCCGCGCAGGAGGTCGCCGAGATGGGTCCGGGCCGGGACCTGGCAGCGGACGCGCTCGCCGTTCAGCGTGAAGCTGACCGCATGCTCGCGCGCGACTGCGGTGTCGCGGTCCGGGGCGTCAGACGGCATGCGGGACCCCATCCTGAGCAGGTTTGTCCAGCATCCGGCCCGCCACGCGGCCCAGGATGACGCGGGCGAGGTGCAGCCGGGTCGCGGGCCTCAAGGCCGGATCCTCCGGCGGGTCGAGCTCGCCGGAGAGGGCCCCTTGCGCGCCCTTGACGTCGCCGGCCTCGATCGCCGCGGCGGCCGCACGGGCGAGGACCGGCCGGTCGGCGAGGCCGAAGAAGGCGAGCCGCACCCCCGTCAGGCCGCCCGCGCCCCGCCGCGCCGTGGCGGCGAGGCCGGCGAGCGCGTAGTCGCCGTGGCGGCGCGACAGCTCCTCGAAGCCCCAGACCGCGTCGGGGCCCGGCACCGGGAACTCGACCGCGGTGACGATCTCGCCGGGCTCCAGCGCCGTCGTGTAGAGGCCGAGGAAGAAGTTTTCCGCCGCGATGCGCCGCTCGGCCTGCGGGCCCCGCACGACGATCGTCGCCTCGCCGGCGAGGCAGCAGGCCGGCCACTCGGTCGCCGGATCGGCGAGCGCCACCGAGCCGCCGATCGTGCCGCGGTTGCGGATCGCCGGATGGGCGATGTGCGGCAGCGCGGCGGCCAGCAGCGGCAGGCGCTCGCGCACGAGGGGGTCGGTGCCGACGTCGCGGTGGCGCGTCATCGCGCCGATCCGCACCACGCCGTCCGCCTCCGAGATCCCGGCGAGACCCGGGATCGCGTTCAGGTCGACCAGCAGGGCGGGCGCGGCGAGGCGCATGTTGAGGGTCGTGATCAGGCTCTGCCCGCCGGCGAGCGGGACGGCGTCGCCGCCATGGGCGGCGAGCAGGGCCAGCGCCTCGTCGAGCGAGGCCGGGCGCGCATAGGCGAAGTCGGGCGCCTTCAAGCCCTCGTCCTCCCCGCTGGGCTTGCTCTGGCGGCCCCCGATGGGACACGCTGGAAGCCCTTGTTGATCGTTCGCTCAATAGAAGGCCAAGCGGCGATGGTGTCAAGCAGGCGCGAGACCACGACGGGCGGCCCGACCGGCCGCCGGCTCACCGCGGAGAACCGCGAGCGGCAGATCGTCGAGGGGGCGATCGCCTACTTCGCGGAGGTCGGGCTGGACGGGCATACCCGCGAGCTGGCGCGCCGGCTCGGCATCGCGCAGCCGCTGCTCTTCCGCTACTTCCCCACCAAGGCCGCGCTGATCGAGCGCATCTACCAGGAGGTCTATCTCCGGCGCTGGGACGCGGGCTGGGAGGCGGTCGTGCGCGACGGTGCGCTGCCTTGCCTCGAACGCTTCCGGCGCTTCGAGATCGACTACCAGCGCCGGATCGACGACTATGCCTGGCTGCGGATCTTCGTCTCGGCGGGGCTCAAGGGCTTCGACCTGCCGAGCCGCTATCTCGGAATGGTCCGCGAGCGCATCTTCGCGCCGCTGCTCGAGGGGATGCGGGCGGAATCGAACCTGCCGAGCCCGCGCGAGCAGCCGCTCGCCCCGGACGAGTTCGAGCTGCTGTTCGGCATCCACGGCGCCCTGGTCTATGTCGGCCTGCGCTCCCGGGTCTACGGCATCGACGGCACCCCCGATCGCGACGCCGTCCGCGCCGCGATGCTCGACGCCGCCCTGCCGGGGCTCCTCGCGACCCATCGCCGGGTGGTGATCGCGGGGGGGCCGAAGGGGTGAGGGCGGTGAGCGGTGCCGTGGTCCGCCGGGCTGTCAGAGCCTGTTTGACGTGCCTTCCAAAATTATCCCACCCTCAACCTCATCCTGAGGTGTCGGCGATCGAAGATCGCGCACGATTGAAGATCGACTGACCTCGAAGGAGGGCTCCAGGGATCACTGAGCCTTCTGGAGCCCTCCTTCGAGGCTCCTTTCACGTGCGATCTTCGATCGCCAGCACCTCAGGATGAGGTCGTGGATTGGACGGATTAGACCCATGTGACGCGGTTCTCGGCAATCAAACAGGCTCTCAGGGATAAGACCCCTCTGGAGATCGCGCGCGGAACTCCGTCTCCCGAACGGGAGAGGGAAGACGCGCTCTCCCTTGAAACGGTCGGTTCAGGCGGAAGTTATCTTGCAGAGGGATTTCGCTCACGCCCGCCCCGCCCGCGTCGGCGCGCAGCGCAACACCGCCTCCACCTCCTCCCGCGACCTGCCCCGCACCGCGTAGCCCATCGCCTCGAAGCGCTCGATCAGCGCCGGGCTGTCCTCGGCCGTGCAGGCGGCCCAGGCGGCGAGGCGGTCGTTCATCGTGCGCAACTCGGCGGACGGGTTGCGGGAAGGGGCGGGGATGTCGCTCGTGGAAGCGTTCATGGGGGCGGCCTCGTGCCGGCGTGAAGACGAACGTCAACGCGCCGGCCGCCGTCATGGTTGTGTCATCTCACCCCGCCGGCCTCATTCCATGGTGGGGGCGAGCTTCTTCACCCCCGGCACGTCCTCGCCGAGCCAGGCGGCGTTCTTGGCGGTGCCGTCGAAGGTCGCGCTGGTCTTGAACAGCTCGTACTTGCCCTCGAGCGCGTAGGGCCGGCTGCGGTTGAGGAGTTCCGCCACCGCCGCCTTGTCCATCGGCTTGAACGTCTTCACCGCCTCGAAGGCCTGGTCGAGGTCGCGCTGGTTCTGGATGCCGGTGATGACCACCGCGGTCGGCAGGTTGAGCGAGAAGTGCAGGTACTCGATCGGCTTGATCGGCGCGTCGCTCTTCAGGATCACGCCGTCGCCGAACGTCTTCATGCCGAGCGCCGCGATGCCGTTCTGGACGAGGTAGGGCAGCACGAGGTGGCCGAAGCTGCGGAAATGCGCGTCCATCACGTTGAGGGGCATCTGCACCGCATCGAAGTGGAAGCCGCGCTCGGCCGCCACTTCGAGCATCTGCAGGTGGATGCGCGGGTCCTTGTGGCCGGTGAAGCCGATGTAGCGCAGCTTGCCGGCCTTCTTGGCTTCCTCGAACGCCTCCATGGCGCCGCCCTCGGCGAAGACCCGGTCGGGGTCGTCGTAGCGCAGGATCTCGTGGTGCTGGACGAGGTCGATCCGGTCGGTGCGCAGGCGGCGCAGCGACTGGTCGATCTGCTTCATGGCTTCCTGCTTGGTCCGCCCGTCCATCTTGGACATCAGGAAGACCTTGTTGCGGTAGCCGCCCTGCTCGAGGGCGATGCCCATCCGCTCCTCGGAGCGGCCCTCGTTGTAGTCCCAGCAATTGTCCATGAAGGTGATGCCGCGGTCGACACCCTCGTGGATCAGCCGCGTCGCCTCGGCGTCGGTCACGGCGCTCTTGCCGAGGTGGAAGCCGCCCATGCCGATCGCCGAGATCTTTTCGCCCGTCCGCCCGAAGGCGCGGTAGAGCATCTCGCCCCGGCGCTCGCCGGGATCGGTGACGAGCGGCAGGTCGGCGGGATCCGTGGGCCGGGTGCCGGGGAGCGGGGCGGGCGGGGCGTTCACGGCCGCCCCCGCGCCGCTGGTGACCGCGAGACCGGCCCCGAGGGCCGCGCCCTGCAGGAAGCTGCGACGTTCCATGGGAATTCTCCTTGAGTCATCGGGAGGCCTCCGCGAGCCGGGCTGCCGCGTGGAGCAGGCGCAGGGCCGCGCAGGCGGCGCCGTAGCCGTTATCGATGTTGACGACCGCGATGCCCGGGGCGCAGCTCGCCAGGACCGCGTCGAGGGCGGCGCGCCCGCCCTCCGCGACGCCGTAGCCGACCGAGGTCGGCACCGCGATCACCGCCCCGGCTACGAGGCCGCCCAGGACGCTCGGCAGGGCCGCGTCCATGCCGGCGGCGCAGATCACCACCGGATGGGCCCGGATCTCCTCGATCCGCCGGGTCAGCCGCCATAGGCCCGCGACGCCGACATCGGCGATGAGCGTGGTGGCACGGCCCTGATAGGCGAGGGTGCGCTCCGCCTCGCGCGCCACCGGCACGTCCGAGGTGCCGGCCGCCACGATGGCGATGCGGGCCGGGCCCTCGACCCGCCTCGCCTCGCCGAAGAACGCGGTGCGCGAGACCGGGCAGTAATCGAGCCTGTCCCTGTACCGGAGGGCCGCGAAGCGCTCCGGGTCGAGGCGGGTGACGAGGAAGCGCGCGCCGCGCTCCTCGGCCGCCGCCAGGATGGCGTCGATCTGCGCCGGCGACTTGCCGGCGGCGAACACCGCCTCTTCGAGGCCGATCCGCTCAGGTCGGGCGAAGTCGAGGGTGAACTCGTCCTGCACACTCACCGGGGTGACCCTCCGGGTCGTGAACCGCCGGTCAGGAAGGCGCTGCCGGTACGATAGGGCGCGAAGGAGACCGGTGCGTCGGAGAGCCGGGCCGGGGCGCGCTCGGAGATACGGCGGCCGAGATCGGCCTGCGCCGTCTCCGGCAGGCTGGCGAGGCTCTGGGCATCGAGTTCGACCACGATGCCGGCGGCGCGCACCCGGCAGCGCACCGCACTCCTGGCGCCCGTCACGTCCAGGTCTTCGCCCACGAGCCGCTCGACGGCGTGGATGAAGGCCAGGGTCTCGGGCTCGATGCGGATGCCGGTCTCGACCCGGCTCGACAGGCAGGGCGCGGCCGGCAGCTCCGCCACCGCCCCGAGGCCGAGGTCGCGGGCGAGCGCCCGCACCATCGCCTTGCTGAAGGACGCCTCCACGAAGGGATGGCGCACCCCGTGCTCGCGGGCGGCGTCGAGGCCGGGGCGGTACTCGCCGAGGTCGTCGAGGTTGGCCCCCGAGACGATCCGGCGCTCGGTCACCCGGCGGATCGCCCCGTAGAGGTTGGTCTTGCAGAAGAAGCAGCGGTTGACCGGGTTGTCGCGGTAGGCGGGGTCGGCGAACTCGCCGGCCTCGATCACCCGGAGCCGCCAGCCCTCGCGGGCCGCCTCCGCCCGCACGCGCGCGGTCGCCTCGCCCGGAACCGCCGGAGAGACCGCATGGACCATCAGGGGCGGCTCGGGCGCGGTCCGATGCGCGATCGTCGCGAGCGTCAGGCTGTCGACCCCGCCGCTCACCGCGACGGCAACCGGCCCCAATCCCGACAGGACGGATTCGAGGCGTGCGCTCATCGCTGGTCCTCCGGCAGTTCGAGCGCCAGCCGCTCGGCCTCGCGGCGCAGGTCTTGGCGGGCGGCGTGGCCCTCCGTGCCCATCGCGTCGTCGGCCTCGGCCTTGGCGGTGCGCCCGCCCGGCCGCTCGACGCTCTTCACCCGCACGGGCCGGCCCGCCACCTCGACGGTGTCGAGGCGCCGCCGGAGCGCCGCGCCCGAGACGGTGTGGTGGCGAAGGCCGATCGTGGTGGTCTCGCGGAAGCAGGCCTCGATCGCCTCCTCGATCGCGTCGGCCCGGGCGAGCGCCCGGACATGGGTCATCATCCGGCCCTTCTTGCCGAAGACCGGCATCTGCACGACGTCGAAGATCTTGGGGTGCGCCCGTAGCCGGTCGAGCCCCATGGCGAGGTCCTCCGCCGACTGGTCGTCGACCTCGAACTCGATGATGCCGAGCTCGCGGTGGCCGGGCGATCCGGTCTCGCCCTGCTCCTCGAAGGCCAGCACCCGCAGGACGTTGCTCAGGCCCGGCAGCACCTTGGTGCCGAAGCCGAGGCCGCTGCGCAGGAGGCGGCGCGGCCCGCTCCTGCGGGGCTGGTCGTCGCAGAGGTGGCGCAGGATCGCGGCGCCCGTCGGTGTCACGCGCTCGCCCGGCACGCCGTCGTCGACGGTGAGGAAGCCTTGGAGGAGCAGCGCGGTGGCCGGCGCGGGGACGGGCAGGGGCCCGTGCTGGGTCCGCACCCGGCCGGAGCCAAGGGGCAGGGCCGAGACGGACCAGGCCGTGGCACGAAGCGCGTCGACGAGATGCGCCGCCGCCACGATGTCGGCGATCGAGTCCCAGGCCCCGACTTCGTGGAACGCCACCTCCTCGACCGGGATGCCGTGCACCCGCGCCTCGGCCTGCGCCAGGTGCCCGAAGATCGCGAGCGCGTGGGCGAGCACGGCGGGGGAGAGCCCGCTCGCCTCGAGGTCGCGCCTGATCCCCGACCAGTGCCGGTGCGCGTGGCGGCCGCCGTCGTGGTGGTGGTGGCCGTGACGCTCGTGGTGCTCGTCGTGGCGGTGATGGTGGTGGCCATGGTCGTCGGCCGGATGCTCCGGCGCCTCGCCCTCCGGACCCGTCACGGCGAAGCGCCGGCCCTGGAGCACGCCGTCGCCGTGGGCGAGGAGCGTGCAGGCGGTGCGGCCGCGACTCGCCCGCGCCACGCTCTCGCGCACGCCCGCCTCGTGCTCCGGAAAGGCGTCCAGGAGGGCCGCCACGACCATGTCGCCGGCCACGCCTCCGACGGCGTCGAGATGAATCTGCATCGGGTCCTTCGATCGGGTTCGTCCCGGCGGCGTTAGACCTGTAACGCCGGTCGGGGGCACATCGGCCCAATGACCCCCACGGCAAGCGCCGGCCCCTCGGGACAGACCGTCGCAGCGGGGACGGCGCCGAATTTTCTCGGGCAGCCGGTGGATCATCCCCCGCCCGGCGGGGCATAAGCCCGCCCCACACCCGCCACACAGGAGAGGACGCGACCCATGCCCATCACCGGAGAGAACCTGATCGGCGCCGCGACCCGCCGCGGCGCAGGCGAGACGTTCCGCGCCGTCGAGGCCGCGACCGGCAACAGCCTGGAGCCGGCCTTCGCCTCGGCGACGCCCACCGATGTCGAGCGGGCCTGCGCGCTCGCCGCCGAGGCCTTCGACAGCTACCGCGAGACCTCGCTCGAGGACCGTGCCCGCTTCCTCGAGGCGGTGGCGGACGCCATCGTCGCCATCGGCGACGAGCTGATCGTGCGCTGCATGGCCGAGAGCGGCCTGCCGCGGGCGCGCCTCGAGGGCGAGCGCGGCCGCACCGTCGGCCAGCTCAAGATGTTCGCCGGGGTGGTGCGCGACGGCGGCTTCCTCGAGGCCCGCATCGATCCGGCCCAACCCGACCGCAAGCCGCTGCCGCGCCCGGACCTGCGCCTGCGCCAGATCGCCGTCGGCCCGGTCGCGGTGTTCGGCGCCTCGAACTTCCCGCTCGCCTTCTCGGTCGCGGGCGGCGACACCGCCTCGGCGCTCGCCGCCGGCTGCCCGGTGGTCGCCAAGGCGCACCCCGCCCATCCCGGCACCTCGGAGCTCGTCGGCCGCGCGGTGCAGGCGGCGGTGAAGGAATGCGGCCTGCCGGAGGGCGTGTTCTCGCTCCTCATGGATTCCGGCATCGCGGTCGGCCAGGCGCTGGTGGCCGATCCGCGCATCGCGGCGGTCGGCTTCACCGGCTCGCGCCGCGGCGGCGTCGCGCTGATGCAGGCGGCGGCTGCCCGCACGCAGCCGATTCCCGTCTATGCCGAGATGAGCAGCATCAACCCGGTCGTCCTGCTGCCGGCGGCGCTCGAGGCCCGCGGCCGCGACATCGGCCGTGCCTTCGTGGGCTCGCTCACCCTCGGCTCGGGCCAGTTCTGCACCAATCCGGGCCTGATCCTGGCGGTGGAGAGCGCCGGCCTCGACGGCTTCCTGCAGGCGGCCTCCGCCGCCCTCAGGGAGACCCAGGCCGCCACGATGCTGACGCCCGGCATCCACAAGGCCTATTGCGCCGGCGTCGCGGCGCTCGAGGCCAACCCCGCCGTGACCACGCTGGCGCAGGGCCTCGCCGGCGGCACGCATCAGGGCCAGGCGGCGCTCTTCTCCACCACGGCGCAAGCCTTCCTCGCCGACCACAGTCTCGCCGAGGAGGTCTTCGGCGCCGCCTCCCTGGTGGTGCGCTGCCCCGACCTCGCGGCGATCCGCGCGGTGCTGGAGCGGCTGGAGGGCCAGCTCACCGCGGCCGTGCATCTCGACGAGGGCGACCACGACGCCGCCCGGGCGCTGCTGCCGGTGCTGGAGCGCCGGGTCGGCCGCATCCTGGTCAACGGCTTCGGCACCGGCGTCGAGGTCGGCCACGCGATGGTGCATGGCGGGCCCTACCCGGCGACCTCGGACGGCCGCACCACCTCGGTCGGCAGCCTGGCGATCCACCGCTTCCTGCGGCCCGTGAGCTACCAGGATCTCCCCGAGGCCCTGCTGCCGGCGGCTCTGCGCGACGGCAACCCGCTCAAGCTGTGGCGGCGGCAGGACGGGAAACTCGTGGCGCCGGGGGCGTGAGCCGTCTCCCGGCGGGCGCAGGGCTGTCGGGATACGAGACTGGCGCGGGATCCCCTCTCCCGTGTGGGAGAGGGGATCCCGTGCCTGATCCTTAGAGGATTGGAGAGGGGTAACCCGCGCCTCGTCCGGCGGACGCCGGAACGCCCCCGCGCACCACAGGGCCCGGAACTCACCCCCTGTATCCCCGTTGGTCGCCGCATCAGCAGGAGCGCGCGCCATGGTCGATACCAGCAGCATCAAGGAGCACATGCCGGTCGTCGGCTCCGACGGCGGCCATGTCGGCACGATCGACCACCTCGACGGGCAGCGGATCAAGCTGACCAGGACCGACCCGGCGGCGGGCGGACGCCATCACTTCATCCACGTCGATTCCATCGCCAGCGTCGAGGGCGGGCAGGTGCGCCTCAACCGCACCACCGACGAGGCCAAGGACGAGTGGGCGACGGCCTGAGGGCTTTCAGCCGAGCGCGCGCGAGGAGCATGACGATGAGCATCTTCGGGTCGATCATGACCAGGATCTTCGGCGGCCCCGCGGCCGCCCAGGCCGCCGCCCCGCACGCGGCCGAGATGCCGACCGTCGCGGCGGGGGGCGGCACCGGCCGGGGCGGGCCGTCCGGCGGCGCGAGCAGCGCCGCGGTCCCGGCGATGAGCGGGGCGCCGTCCCCGGTGGCCAACGACCCGACGGCGGGCACGCCGGCCGGGGTGGATGTCGGCGCGGTGCTGCGGGACCTCGCCGCCCGGTCGGGGCAGACGCTCGACTACCGGCGCTCGATCGTCGACCTGATGAAGCTGCTCGGTCTCGACAGCAGCCTGCCGGCCCGCCAGGAGCTGGCGCGCGAGCTGCACTATCCCGGCGACACGGGCGATTCCGCCGCGATGAACGTCTGGTTGCACGGGCAGGTGATGCGCAAGCTCGCCGAGAATGGCGGCCATGTCCCGAAGGAGCTGATGCCGGACGACCGGCCGCAGGCCTAACCGGGGGGTATCTTGCGGCGGAGCGGTGATCCGCCAAGGGACGGACGGGCGATCGTGCGGCAGGTTGCCAACGGATGATGCAACCCGACGCGCATCTTTGAGTTAGGTTAACGATCCTGGACGAAAAAAGGGCCGCCCACGAGAAGGCGGCCCGAGTCTGGGGAGGAAACGCCCGAGGAGGGCGCGAGCAGCGCAGCGGCATCGCCACCGCCCTGCACAGGACAAACCCGGTCCCCTGCCGCGCGGTTCCCGGGCGGGAACTGCGACCAAGGTCCGCTCTCGCGGGCCTTTTTTTTGCCGCGTTCGGCTGAAGCGGCCGCCCCATGGCAGTGTGTTAGATCTTGCGGATCAGATCGTGATGGTATGGATCGTGCGACCGCATCCGGGATCGCGACCCTGACCGCGCCCGCGCGGTCCGGCGGCAACCCCGACACGTCTTGAGTCCCATGCCCGAGATCGACACGAAGGCCTTCCTGCGCGGCCTGCACGAATTGCGCGGAATCGGCCGTTTCCGCACCGGCGTGCACCGTCCGACCTACTCGCCCCAGGACATGGAGTCCCGTCGCTGGCTGATGCGGCGCCTGGAGGAATGCGGGCTTGCGCCCACGATCGACGGCGTCGGGACCGTTCTCGGGCGGCATCCGGGGCGAGGCCCGCACCTCCTCGTCGGCAGCCACATCGAGAGCCAGAACGAGGCCGGCTGGCTCGACGGGGCGCTCGGCGTCGTGGCCGGGATCGCGCTGGCCCGGGCCGGGCTGCCGGTCGACGTCATCGCCTTCGCGGACGAGGAGGGGCATTTCGACGTCGGCTTCCTCGGCAGCCGCTCGGCCATCGGCGAGGTGACCGAGGCCGAGATCGACCGGAGCCGCAACCGCACCGACGGCACGCCCCTGCGCGAGGCGCTGTCCGCCGCCGGTCTCGCCGGCCTGCCGCGGATGCAGCTCGAGGCCGGGCGCTACCGCGGCTTCCTCGAGATGCATATCGAGCAGGGCACGCAGCTCGAATCGGCGGCTTTGCGCCTCGGGATCGTGACCGGCATCGTGGCGATCTGGCAGTGGCGGATCGTCATCGAGGGCCAGCAGGACCATGCCGGCGGCACCACCATGGCGGAGCGCCGGGATGCGGGGCTCACCGCCGTGCGCCTGCTCGCCGCCATCGACCAGGCCTTCCCGACGGTCTGCGGCGAGCGCAGCACCTGGACCACCGGCCGCATCAGCCTCGATCCCGGCGCGCCGAGCATCATCCCGGGCCGGGCCGAGATCCTGTTCCAGTTCCGCGACGTTTCCGTGCCGGTGCTGGAGCGGATGGAGGCGACCCTGCGGGCGCTGATCCGCGAGAGCAACCGGCGCGAGCGCTGCACCGCGACCCTCCAGGAAATCTCCCGCGCCACCCCGGCCCTGTGCGATCCGGGCCTGATGGGGGCGCTCACGCAGGCGGCCGAGGCCCTGTGTCCCGGCGGCTGGCAGGCGATGCCGTCCGGCGCCGGCCACGACGCGCAGAACGTCGCCAAGGTGATGCCCGCCGCGATGCTGTTCGTGCCCTCGATCGGCGGCATCAGCCATCACTGGGCCGAGGACACGAAGGAGGACGACCTGGCTCTCGGCGTGCGGGTGCTGGGGGCGGCGGCCGAGCGGGTGCTGGCGGGGTAAGGAGACCCTGGCTGCCGGGTGGGGCATAAGCGGACCATGAGCACGGTCCACGATTTCGCCCCCGCCGCCCCGGACGGCACGCCCCATCCGCTGGCGCAGTACCGCGGCAAGGTGCTCCTCGTCGTCAACACCGCATCGCGCTGCGGCTTCACCCCGCACTATGCCGGTCTTGAGGCGCTGTGGCGCCGCCACCGCGACGCGGGCCTCGTGGTGCTGGGCTTTCCCTGCAACCAGTTCGGCGCCCAGGAGCCGGGCGACGCGGAGGAGATCGCCCGGTTCTGCACCGTGAACTACGACGTCACCTTCCCGCTCCTCGCGAAGGTCGAGGTCAACGGCGCGAAGGCCGAGCCGCTGTTTGCCCACCTCAAGGAGGCCAGGCCGGGTCTCCTCGGGACCCGGGCGATCAAATGGAACTTCACCAAGTTCCTGGTTGGCCGCGACGGGCGGGTGATCGCGCGCTTTGCGCCTCGGGTGACGCCGCAGGCCTTGGAGGCGGCGGTGGTGAAGGCGCTGGCGGAGGCGGCGTGAGGCCATCATCCGGCCAAAATGGCCGAGCTAGTCCCATGGGGTGACGAGGTCCCGTCGCCCTGGACGCAGAACCATGCCGCTCTCCCGCCGCACCCTCCTTGCCGCCTCCCTGGCGGCCATCCCCGCCCTCGCCACCAGGGCCCAGGCGCAGGCCGAGGGACAGTGGCGCGCGGTCACCGGCGACAACGGCCAGCCGATCCCCAACACCCGCCTGCCGGGCGAGCTCGCCTCCGAGATCGGCCGTCTGCGCGGCGTGACCTGGCTCGGGCCGCGGGAGGCCTCGGTCACGCTCTACGAGTTCTTCGACTACAACTGCCCGTGGTGCCGGGCGGCGGCGCGCGACCTCGACGACCTGGTCACGACCAACCCGGACCTGCGGCTGGGCCTCGTCAACAACCCGATCCTCTCGGTGCAGTCGGCCCAGGCCGCGAAGGTGGCGCTGGCGGTGCAGCGCGCCGGCGGCTCGCCGGCGACCGCGAAGCTCTACGCCACGCTCCTCGGGCCCGGCACATCCGGGCGCATCGACGGGCCCCGGGCGCTCGACGCCGCGGCGCGCCTCGGCCACGACCGGGCGGGGATCGAGCAGGCGGCGGATTCGGACGAGGTGCGGGACGCCCTCAAGGAGCAGATGCGGCTCGCCGCGAATCTCGGCCTGCACGCGACCCCGTCCTACGTCGTCGGCACCTCGGCGCTGCTCGGCTATCCGGGACCCAGGAGCCTCGCCCGGGTGATCGCGGCGGTGGCCGAGTGCGACGAGATCGCCTGCGCGAGCTGATCCGCCCCGGCGGGAAGGCAGAATCGTTCGGAAACCCGGCCGAAACCTGTGCACGGCCGGAGACCGGCGCCGCGCGCCGCCATCGGCGCGACCCCCGCGCGCGATCCGACCATCGTCGAACCGGCGCCGCCGGACCATCGCGGGGCACCCTCGGGCGGGTTTAAGCCCACGCCCCGCCTCGCGATTGCGCGCGCGCCCGCTCGCCTTGCGCCCCCCGTGAACCCATGCTAGGCCGGCGCCGCGCCGGGGGAGGGGGCTGTCTCCTCGCGCCGGAGCCTTTCCCATCATCGACGGGCCGCGCGCCGCCGCCGCTCTTTTCCAAGACCGGCGCGATGCGGCCGGACCCGTCGGGCCAGGACACGAAGAGAGAGCGCTGGTGGCTCAGAACGCATCGGAATCGGGTTCTCCCCTGGCGGGCGTGGCCGGGCGGTACGCCTCGGCGTTGTTCGAGCTCGCCCGCGACGAGCGGGCCGTCGACGCGGTGGCCGAGGGGCTCGATCGGTTCGACGCCCTGCTGGCCGAGAGCGCCGACCTGCGGCGCCTCGTGCGCAGCCCGGCCTTCTCGGCCGAGGACCAGGTCAAGGCGATCGAGGCGGTGCTTGCCAAGGCCGGGATCCAGGGCCTGGCCGCCAACTTCATCCGCCTGTCGGCCGCCAACCGCCGGCTCTTCGCCCTGCCGGACATGATCCGCGCCTATCGCGAGCTGGTGCGCGAATCGAAGGGCATCGTCCGCGCCGAGGTGCGGCTCGCCGAGCAGCCGTCCGACGCGGTGCTCCAGGACATCAAGGCGTCCTTGCGTGACGTCGCCAAGGCCGAGGTCGACCTCGACCTGCGCATCGACCCGAGCCTGATCGGCGGCATCGTCGTCAAGCTCGGCAGCCGCATGGTCGACGCCTCCTTGCGCACCAAGCTCAACAGCATCCGCCTGGCGATGCAGGGCGCCCGCTAAGGCCCCCGACGCACCCGCCGCTTCTGAACAACGCCCGACACCGAAAGAACGAGGGAAGGTCCAGATGGACATCCGTGCCGCCGAGATCTCCGCCATCCTGAAGGAGCAGATCAAGAACTTCGGCCAGGAGGCCGAAGTCACCGAGGTCGGTCAGGTCCTGTCGGTCGGCGACGGCATCGCCCGCGTCTACGGCCTCGACAACGTCCAGGCCGGCGAGATGGTCGAGTTCGAGTCGGGCGTGCGCGGCATGGCCCTGAACCTCGAGCAGGACAATGTCGGCGTCGTGGTGTTCGGCGCCGACCGCGAGATCAAGGAAGGCCAGACCGTCAAGCGCACCGGCGCCATCGTGGACGTGCCGGTCGGCAAGGGCCTGCTCGGCCGCGTCGTCGACGCGCTCGGCAACCCGATCGACGGCAAGGGCCCGATCGTGGCGGAGGAGCGCCGCCGGGTCGACGTGAAGGCCCCGGGCATCATCCCGCGCAAGTCGGTGCACGAGCCGATGGCGACCGGCCTCAAGGCGATCGACGCCCTGATCCCGATCGGCCGCGGCCAGCGCGAGCTGATCATCGGCGACCGCCAGACCGGCAAGACCGCCGTCGCCCTCGACACCATCCTGAACCAGAAGCCGGCCCATGCCGGCACCGACGAGAAGGCCAAGCTGTACTGCGTCTACGTCGCGGTCGGCCAGAAGCGCTCCACCGTCGCCCAGTTCGTGAAGGTGCTGGAGGATAACGGCGCCCTCGAATACTCGATCGTCATCGCGGCCACCGCCTCGGACGCCGCGCCGATGCAGTTCCTGGCGCCGTTTGCCGGCTGCGCCATGGGCGAGTATTTCCGCGACAACGGCATGCACGCCGTGATCGTGTACGACGATCTGTCGAAGCAGGCCGTGGCCTACCGCCAGATGTCGCTGCTGCTGCGCCGCCCGCCGGGCCGCGAGGCCTATCCGGGCGACGTGTTCTACCTGCATTCCCGCCTGCTCGAGCGCGCCGCCAAGATGGGCGACGCCGCCGGCGCCGGCTCGCTGACCGCGCTGCCGGTCATCGAGACCCAGGCCAACGACGTCTCGGCCTATATCCCCACCAACGTGATCTCGATCACCGACGGCCAGATCTTCCTTGAGACCGACCTGTTCTACCAGGGCGTGCGCCCGGCGGTGAATGTCGGCCTCTCGGTGTCCCGCGTCGGCTCCGCCGCCCAGACCAAGGCGATGAAGTCGGTCGCCGGCAAGATCAAGGGCGAGCTGGCGCAGTACCGCGAGATGGCGGCCTTCGCGCAGTTCGGCTCGGACCTCGACGCCTCGACCCAGAAGCTGCTCAACCGTGGCGCCCGCCTGACCGAACTCCTGAAGCAGCCGCAATTCTCGCCGCTGAAGATGGAGGAGCAGGTCGCGGTGATCTATGCCGGCGTGAACGGCTACCTCGACGCGGTCCCGGTCAACCGGGTCCGGGCCTTCGAGGACGGCCTGCTCTCGACCCTGCGCACCCGCCACGCCGACCTGCTCGACACGATCCGCACCTCGAAGGAGCTGTCGGCCGACAGCGGCGCCAAGCTGAAGGGCGTGGTCGAGTCCTTCGCCAAGTCGTTCCAGTAAGCTTCCGGCTCGACAGCAAGGGACTCTCCGATGCCGAGTCTGAAGGACCTGCGCAATCGCATCACCTCGGTGAAGGCGACCCAGAAGATCACCAAGGCGATGCAGATGGTCGCCGCCGCCAAGCTGCGCCGGGCGCAGAATGCGGCGGAGAGCGCCCGGCCCTACGCCGAGCGCATGGCCCAGGTGCTCGGCAACCTCGCCGCCAACCTGACCCCCGGGGCGGAGACGCCCCGGCTGCTCTCCGGCACCGGCCAGGACCGCACCCACCTGCTCCTCGTCTGCACGGCGGAGCGCGGCCTGTGCGGCGCATTCAACTCCTCGATCGCGCGTCTCGCCCGCGACCATGCCCGCCGCCTGATGGCGGAGGGCAAGACGGTCAAGATCATCTGCGTCGGCAAGAAGGGCTACGACGTCCTGCGTCGCGAGTTCCGCGACCAGATCATCGAGCTGATCGAGCTGCGCGGCGTGCGCCAGCTCGGCTTCGAGAATGCGGAAGGCATCGCCCGCAACCTGCTCGGCCGCTTCGACGCGGGCGAGTTCGACATCGCCACGCTGTTCTACTCGCGCTTCCGCTCGGTGATCGCCCAGATCCCGACGGCGCAGCAGATCATCCCGGCCGAGATCGCCACGACCGCGGCCGCCAGCGGCGCCTCGGCCGATGCGGTCTACGAGTACGAGCCGGGCGAGGGCGAGATCCTGGCTGCCCTGCTCCCGAAGAACCTCACCGTTCAGATCCTCCGGGCGCTCCTGGAGAACGCCGCCTCCGAGCAGGGCGCGCGCATGGGCGCCATGGACAGCGCCACGCGCAACGCCGGCGAGATGATCAAGAAGCAGACCTTGATCTACAACCGGACGCGCCAGGCGATGATCACCAAGGAGCTGATCGAGATCATCTCGGGCGCCGAGGCGCTCTGACCGCACGTAATCAGGGATTAGCATCATGGCGAACACTGCCACCCCCGGCGCCGGCTCGAACAAGGTCGGCCACATCACCCAGGTCATCGGCGCGGTCGTCGACGTGCAGTTCGAGGGCCACCTGCCCGAGATCCTGAACGCCCTCGAGACCAGGAACCAGGGCAACCGCCTCGTCCTCGAGGTCGCCATGCAGCTCGGCGAGAACACCGTGCGCTGCATCGCCATGGACACCTCCGAGGGCCTGGTCCGCGGCCAGGAGGTCACCGACACCGGCTCGCCGATCCGCGTGCCGGTCGGCAACAACACGCTCGGCCGCATCATGAACGTCATCGGCGAGCCGATCGACGAGGCCGGCGAGATCAAGACCGAGGCGCTCCGCGCCATCCACCAGCCGGCCCCCTCCTATGCCGAGCAGTCGACCGAGGCGCAGATCCTCGTCACCGGCATCAAGGTGGTGGACCTGCTGGCTCCCTACGCCAAGGGCGGCAAGATCGGCCTGTTCGGCGGCGCCGGCGTCGGCAAGACCGTGCTGATCATGGAGCTCATCAACAACATCGCGAAGGCCCATTCGGGCTATTCGGTGTTCGCGGGCGTGGGTGAGCGCACCCGCGAGGGCAACGACCTCTACCACGAGATGATCGAGTCCAAGGTGAACATGGACCCCAAGGAGCACGGCTCCGCGGAAGGCTCCAAGTGCGCCCTGGTCTACGGCCAGATGAACGAGCCCCCGGGCGCCCGCGCCCGCGTCGCGCTGACCGGCCTCACCGTCGCCGAGCACTTCCGCGATGAAGGCCAGGACGTGCTGTTCTTCGTCGACAACATCTTCCGCTTCACGCAGGCGGGCTCGGAAGTGTCGGCGCTGCTCGGCCGCATCCCCTCGGCGGTGGGCTATCAGCCGACGCTCGCCACCGACATGGGCGCCCTGCAGGAGCGCATCACCACCACCACCAAGGGCTCGATCACCTCGGTGCAGGCGATCTACGTGCCGGCCGACGACCTGACCGACCCGGCGCCCGCCACCTCCTTCGCCCACCTCGACGCCACGACCGTGCTGTCGCGCTCGATCGCCGAGAAGGGCATCTACCCGGCGGTGGACCCGCTCGACTCGACCTCGCGCATGCTCTCGCCGGCAATCCTCGGCGAGGAGCACTACACCGTCGCCCGCCGGGTCCAGCAGGTGCTGCAGCGCTACAAGGCGCTCCAGGACATCATCGCGATCCTCGGCATGGACGAGCTGTCCGAGGAGGACAAGCTGACGGTCGCCCGCGCCCGCAAGATCGAGCGCTTCCTGAGCCAACCGTTCCACGTCGCCGAGATCTTCACCGGCTCGCCCGGCAAGCTCGTGGCGCTCGAGGACACCATCAAGGGCTTCAAGGGCCTGGTGGACGGCGAGTACGACAACCTCCCGGAGGCGGCCTTCTACATGGTCGGCTCGATCGAGGAGGCCAAGGAGAAGGCCCAGCGCCTCGCCGCCGCGGCCTGATCGGCAACGTCCAAAGCGGGCCCGGCCTCACGGCCGGGCCCTTTCGCGCAAAGCCCCTTCTTGCGTCTGCCGAAACCGGAATCGACCTGACCCCATGGCCACCTTCCAGTTCGACCTCGTCGGCCCCGAGCGGATCCTCTATTCCGGCGCGGTCGATGCCGTGCAGCTGCCGGGCTCCGAGGGTGAGATGACGGTGCTGCCCGGGCACGCGCCCGTGCTCACCACCCTCAAGACCGGCATGCTGGTCATCACCGAGAGCCCGCAGCACGGCAAGCGGGTGCTGGTGCGCGGGGGCTTCGCCGAGATCAACGCCACCTCGCTCACCGTGATCGCCGAGCGCGCGACCCCGGTCGAGGAGCTGACGCCCGAGATCATCGACGCCGACATCGCGGCGGCCGAGCTCCAGTACGACGCCACCGACGATTACGACCGCAAGCGCGACATCGAGGGTCAGATCGCCCAGCTGCGCGAGGCCAAGGTGGCGCTGAGCTTCTGATCGCCGAGCTGTCGGCGAGGGACGTCGCGAAAGGGGCGGCGGGATCGAGGAATCCCGCCGCCCCTTTCGCGTCAGGGCAGGGCGGCGGTCGCGACCGGGAGCGGCGAGAGCCGGATCCAGGCGACCTGACCCGGCTCGAAGCCCTCGCGGGCGGCCCGGCGCCACAGCGGCGGGGCGTGGTCGCCGACGAGCAGGATCTCGGTGCCCGGGTGGGCGAGGGCGAGACGGGCGACCGCCCCGAACAGGTCCTGCCAGATCTCCACCATGGCGCAGACCTCCGCGTCGGCGAACACGCTGCCTGGCCGCCCGCAGCCCAGCCTCGGCGTCGCCAGCCCGCCCGGTACCGGCACGTGCGAGTTCAGCGTGAGCCAGTAGACGAACGAGGCCTGCCCTTCCCGCATTTCGGCACCGACCGCCTCCACCAGGTCGGTGTCGCAGGGGCCCGGGAAGGGGCCTGGGCAGCGGCGGGCGAAACGCGGCGCCAGGGCCTCGCCGAACAGGCTGCGCTGGAAGCCCACTTGCGGGTACCATCGCGCGCGGTCGTAGAACCCGGCGTGGAAGCCGTGCACCGCCGCCGTCCGGTAGCCGCGGGCGGCGAACCGCTCGGGCAGGCAGGCCGGGTCCTCCCCGCCAAGGAGCTGCCGGGGCCCGCCATAGGTCCGGCACAATTCGCGCATCTCGCCCGAGGCGGTCGCGCCGAAGAAGGGGCTCGTGCCGGTCGCCACCGCGTAGAGCTGGCGCAGCGCCGGATCCTCGAACGGCGCCGTCAGGACCGCGCGCTGGGCCGGATCGCGCAGGACGCCGAGGCTCTCGACCATGACCAGCAGGACCCGGCGGGGTGGTCGCGTCTGGTCGGGCAGGGCGTCGAATCCGGACTGGATGCTGGCCGACTCGAACGG
This sequence comes from Methylobacterium nonmethylotrophicum, assembly GCF_004745635.1. Lineage (GTDB taxonomy): Bacteria > Pseudomonadota > Alphaproteobacteria > Rhizobiales > Beijerinckiaceae > Methylobacterium > Methylobacterium nonmethylotrophicum. Next base: position 156,023 of record NZ_SRLB01000009.1, read on the forward strand.
CTTGGCGGCGCTCGCGAGCGGGCCGAAATCGTAGGCCGCCGAACCGTTGAGCACGGCGTCGCCGATCAGCAGCGCTGCCGCGGCCGCCGCGAAGACGGGACGGCTGCCCCGTCGCATCGCCGCGCCGGCCCGGACCATGAAGGCCAGGTATGCAGCCGTGGAACCGAGGAGCGCCAGGGCGAGGCCGGCATAGAGGGGCGAGGCCAGGAGGCCGACAAGCACGCGTGAGTCGATCAGGTCCACGAGGACCGGCAGGCCGAGGAAGAACATCCGGTCGATGACGAGGACGACGTCGAGGATCAGCACCGGCAGGCAGAGCAGCCCGAGCAGCCAGCCCGGGATCCGCCCCGCCAGGAGGCCGAGGGCGGCGTAGAGCGCGATGGCGCTCGTGCGTGGGGGAACGCCCGCCACGAGGCCCGCGACCAGCGCGAGGGCGTTCGGCAGCAGCAGGCCGCCGACGAGCAGGAGCATGCTGTTCCGGTTCCGCATGGCGGCGACCGGAACGTCTCGGAGAGGTCGCAGAGGCACGGAGCAGATCGCAGGTGTATGACGCTGGGGCAGGTAGAATTTTTCGCCTGCCACGCGTTAACAAGCGATTGCAATACGACGACATCCATGGACTAACTGTAGGTAATCAGTCTTGTTTATGGTCGTTCGACGGTCCAGACATTGCCACTCGCGCGTGAAGCGATCGAGTGCAAGATTGTTTTGCAATCAAATCAATGGTTTTCGAAGAAGACGATGTTCTTGTTCTGACAAGTCTTCGCTGCATTGGCGGTGCGCGGCTCGCCTCCGCCCTGCCGTGATGCAGAGGCGCGACCCGCCGTCTCGCCACGGCCGAGTTCCGATCGTTGATCCGGCTCGATGGCCCTACGCCTCGTCCCGCAGCACCCGACGGATGATCTTGCCGGTGGTGGTGAGCGGCAGGCTGCCCCGGAAGGCGATCTCGCGCGGGTATTCGTGGGCCGAGAGGCGGGTGCGCACGAAGGCCTGGATCTCGGCCGCGAGTGCGTCGGAGGCCGTGTGACCGGGGCGCAGCACCACGAAGGCCTTGACGATCTCGGTGCGGACCGGGTCGGGCTTGCCGACCGCGGCGGCGAGCGCCACCGCCGGGTGGCGCAGGAGGCAATCCTCGATCTCGCCCGGGCCGATGCGGTAGCCCGACGAGGTGATGACGTCGTCGTCGCGCCCGACGAAGTGGACGTAGCCGTCCGCATCGACCCGGCCCTGGTCGCCAGTGGTCATCCAGTCGCCCGAAAGTCCATCGCTCAGGAACTTCCTCGTCGTGGCGTCGGGGTCGTTCCAGTAGCGCAGGAACATCACCGGGTCGGGCCGGGCGACGGCGATCTGGCCGGTCTCGTCGATGGAAGCCGGGCTGCCGTCCGGGCGGATCACCGCCACCCGGTGGCCGGGCACGGGACGGCCGGTCGAGCCCGCCCGCGCGACGCCGATCGCCGCGCAGGAGGCGAGCACCAGGTTGCACTCGGTCTGGCCGTAGGCCTCGTTGATGGTGAGCCCGAGCGCGCCCTTCGCCCAGTGGAACGTCTCCGGCCCCAGCATCTCGCCGGCGGAGGCCAGGGTGCGCAGCGCGCGAAGGTCGAAGCGCCGGCGCGGATCCTCGACGATGCGCAGCATCCTGAGCGCCGTCGGCGGCACGAAGGCATTGGCGACCGAGAGGTCGGCCATCAGCCGGAAGGCCTCCTCGGGGTCGAACTTCTCCGCCTTGCGCGCCACCACGGCGACGCCGTGATGCAGGCTCGGCAGGAGCGCGTTCAGCAGGCCCCCGGCCCAGGCCCAGTCCGCCGGTGTCCACATCCGGTCGCCGGCCTTCGGCATGAACTCGTGCATCATGGCGAAGCCCGGCAGGTGGCCGAGGAGCACCCGGTGGCCGTGCAGCGCGCCCTTCGGCGGGCCGGTGGTGCCGGAGGTGTAGATCATCAGGGCCGGGTCGTCGGCCAGGGTGTCGACCGGGACGAGGTCGGGCGAGGCCGCCGCCATCAGGTCGGCATAGCCCAGCGCCCCGTCCGACGCCCCGTCGGTCGAGACGAGGAGATCGAGGTCCGGCAACTCGCCGCGCAGGGGCGTCAGCTTGGCGACCCCGGCCGCATGGGTCACGACCGCCTTCGCGCCGGCGTCGCGCAGCCGGTGGAGCAGGCCCTCGGGCCCGAACACCACGGCGAGCGGGAGCGCCACGGCGCCGAGCTTATAGATCGCCAGGTGGGCCACCACCACGGCGGGCGATTGCGGCAGCAGCACCGCCACCCGGTCGCCGGCTTGGACGCCGTGAGCGCGAAGCGCGTTCGCGAAGCGGTTCGAGGCCTCGCGCAGGGCGGCGTAGGTCCAGGTCTCGACCCGGCCGTTCGCGGCGACGTCGAGGATCGCCGGGCGCTCCGGGTCGGCCGCGGCCCAGCGGTCGCAGACGTCGACCGCGATGTTGTAGCGGTCCGGGATCCGCCAGCGGAACCCGGAGACCATCGCGTCGTAGGAGGTGGGGCTCACGCCTCGCCCGTCGGGAACCCGCCCTCGAAGGCGATGGCGGAGAGGGGGTTGCGGCCGCTCGGGGCCTCGCGGGCGCGGATGCCCTCCGGCAGGATCGCCGGGTCGCCCCGGCGCCCGACCGCGTAGGCGGCCTCGACCCGGTGGTGGGGCGGCAGCCCGAGGGCGGCGGGCGCCCGCTCCTGATCGAACCCGACCATGCCGTGGGCGTGCCAGCCCATCCGGATCGCCTGGAGCTGGAAATGGGCCGAGGCGGTGCCGGCATCGAAGGAGTGGCTGTAGGAGGGCTGCGGCCCGTCCTTGCCGGGCATCATCTCGTTCGAGACCAGGAAGACCAGCGCGCCGGCATTCTTCGCCCAGCCCTGGTTGAACGGCACCAGCAGGCCGAGGAGCGTCTCCCAGGCGGGCGTGTCGCGTAAGCCGTAGACGAAGCGCCAGGGCTGCGAGTTGTAGGACGAGGGGGCCCAGCGCGCCGCCTCGATCATCGTCATGAGGTCGGCCTGCGGCACCGCCTCGCCGGTGAAGGCGCGCGGCGACCAGCGCTCGAGAAACAGCGGGTCGATCGGGTGGTCGGCGGTGCGGGAATTGGCGGATGTCACGGGCGGACGATCTCCGTGGGACTCGCGCCGTCCTGCCAGCAAGCGCGGCAATTGTCACGGGGGGAGCGGGCGGGGTCGGGCCTGACCCGCAGAAACCACATGCCGCGCCCCGTGTTGTCTCCGACACGACGAGACCGCCGCAACAGGAGATGGCCATGGCGAAGACGGATCAGGCGCGGCCCTCGCTGCGCGATTTCGACCCCTATACCGACCGCAACGGCCAGGACATGGGGCAGGATTCTCCCCTCGACCTCGGGGTGCCGCAGCGGACGCAGAGGGACATGGACCACGACCCGATGGGCGAGGCCCGCGACGCCCGGATCGCCTCGGACTTCTATCGCCGCGACGCGATCGGCGCGATCGACGGCAGCCAGGCCACCGCGGACGAGACGCCGCCCGAGAACCTGCGCCGCATCAGCGACCCCTCGACCGGCAGCCCGGCCACCAGCGAGGCGATCGACCGGGCGACCGCGTCTTTGGGCAAGGACGAGGAGGGGTGAGGCGATGACACGCAAGCCCGACGACGTGGTGGGCAGCCGCGGCGAGCCGGCTGCCGGCGGCGGCCACCAGACGCCCGAGCAGGCGGCGATCACCCGGCAGGGGAGCGGCGGCCGCGACGAGGCCGAGCGGACGCGCGAATGGTCCTCGGCCGGCACGCCGGGCCGGCCGCCGGTCTCGGTCGGCGGCAGCTCCGGCGGCCATTCCGACCAGGTCGCCGCGCAGGGGCCCGCGGAGGGGAAGAAGGTCGCGGACGGCGCATACCGGACCGAGAGGACCGGCGGCAAGGTCGATTGGTGAGGAGCATGGCATGGCGGAGCGCAAGGACGACCGGGGCGGCAAGCCCGCCCGCGAGGACACGATCACGGCGGACGACCTGAAGGGCGTCGCGGCGGTGCCGCAGGACGGCGAGGGCGAGGCCAACACATCAGGCGCCAATGCGGGCGACCGGCAGAAGGTCGAGGTCGACCCGGGAACGGGGTAGGGGATCGACGGAGCTTCGGCATGCCGGCTCCCGGCTCCGGCACGACGAAGCCCCGTCCTTCCCGGCTTTCGGCTTCCCGACACGACCCGCAGAGACGCCGCGGAGGCTTCCATGAGCGCAGCACCAGACGGTTCGATCATCCGGCGCGACGCGCCCCGGCCCGACCTCATCGCCTTCGAGATCAAGGACAGGATCACGAAGCCGGATATCGAGTGGATGTCGTCGATCGCCGACGCGGCCATGACGACGCACGGCAAGATCGACATGCTGCTCATCATGTCGAACTACGAGGGCTCCGATCTCGGCGCGCGGTTCGACGGCTACGCCAGCGGAGTCATGGCCCGCTCGGTCGCGCATATCCGGAACTACGTGGTGGTCGGCGCGCCGATGTTCGCCCGCGCCATGATCACGCTGTCGGGTGCGGTCCTGCCGGTCGAGACCAAGACCTTCGACCTGTCGGAGGAGGCTGCGGCCTGGGCGTACCTCGCCGAGGCCGGGCCGGCTAAGGATTGATCGTGCCCGGGGCGGCAGGATGCGACGCCGCTCCGTGATGGACCGAGCCTGTAATTCGCTCTCCGCTTGATCTATTCCGATCAGAACAAAGCGCGGGATCCCCTCTCCCGTGTGGGAGAGGGGAGGCGCGCTCGATCTTTATTGAGACGGAGCAAGCGGAAATCATTTCATGGATTGGGGAGCCGCGGCCTACCGGGCGCGCCGGCACATCGGGGCGCGTAGGCGTATGGTCTCCGACCGGGAGTGCCTCGCGCTGATCGACATGTTCGCCGAGCGTCGGACCGTGACCAAGGCCGAGATGCGCCAGCACGGATCGGACGATTTCGTCGCGACCGTCCTCGGCCACGTGACGACGGCCGTTCACGGCAAGGGCCACGTGCCGGCGATCAACGGGTGGTACCGGCGGGACGAGGCCGGGACAGGCTACGTCATCGACCCTGGCTTCGCCGTCGCCTGGCGGGCGGCGAGGGCCTGCGAAGGACCGCTGCCGCGGGCGTGAGGTGCCCGGAGGTCGGTTGACGGCTGGCCCGCGGGATCGCGGACTTGAGCCCCGCCCCGGCCGCCGGCATAGGGGCGCCATGACCTTCCTCCCCGACGCCCCCCGCCTGATCCCCCGTCCGCATCAGGTCGAGGCGATCCGCGCCATCCTGGCGGCGCGGGCGGAGGGGCGGCCCGGGTTCCTCCTCGGCGACATGACCGGGCTCGGCAAGACGCTGTCCGTGTGGGGGGCCGTCGCGGCGATGCCCGAGAGCGCCGTGCTCATCGTCTGCCCGAAGGGGGCGATGCCGCAATGGCGGCGCACGATCCGGGGTTCGGGGCTGGCGACCAAGGACGTGACGCTCCTCAACTACGAGCGCACCAAGTCCCTGCTGGCTCTTCCCGCCGCCAGCGCCCGCCGCTCGGTGCGGGCGAAGAACAACGAGCTCGCCAAGCTCGGGCAACCGAAGCGGGTCTGGCCGATCGTGGTGTTCGACGAGGCCCACCGCCTGCGCAACCCGAACTCGCAACAGGGCCAGGCCTGCCGGCGGATGGCCGAGGCCGCACGCTTCACGATCTATGCCAGCGCCACCGCCGGCCAGGCGCCGCACGAACTGTCCTATCTCGGCACGCTGCTGGGCCACGCCGTCGGCCGCCCGGTCGAGACGATGGCCGATTTCCGCGCCCTGATGCAGCACCTGAAGATCGGCCGGGCCAAGGGGCGCTGGCAGAACTGGTCCTGGGAGCCGAACGCCCGCGACGCGGAGACGATGGCCGGCCTGCTCTATCGCGGCGCCGACGCGATCGGGCTGCGGCGGCGGCCCGCCGACATCGCGGGCTGGCCCGAGGTGCAGCGGGACCTCGCCCCCACCGCCCTCGATGCGGCGGCCAAGCGCCTCTACGACGCGACCTGGCGCGAGTTCCGCCGGGAATGGGGCCTGTCGGGCGGCTCGAACCGGCGCGCCGCCGGCTGGGCGGCGGATCTGCGCTTTCGCCAGAAGGCGAGCCTGATCCGCGTCGCCGGCACGCTCGACCTCGCCGAGGACCTGCTCGAGGCCGGCGAGCAGGTCGCGGTCTCGGTGGCGTTCCTGGAGACCGGTGCGGCGCTGGCCGCGGGCTTCACCGGCCGCGGCTGGCGCGCCGGCACCATCGACGGCACGCAGACGCCTGAGGCCAACGAGGCGGTGCGGGTGGCCTTCCAGCGGGGGGAACTCGACGCGGTGGTGTTCACCGTCACCGAATCGATCTCGCTCCACCGCAACGAGCTGCCGGGCGGCGAGCGGCCGCGCAGCCTGATCATCCACGACATGCGCCACAGCGCGATCCAGCTCAGCCAGATCGAGGGCCGCTGCCACCGCGACGGCGAGCGCGCCGCGATCCTGTTCGCCTACGCGGAAGGAACGGTCGAGGAGCGGGTGGCCGCGACCGTGATCGCCCGCATGGCGGGGATGGACAGGATGGCCGGGGAGGATACCTCCCTCCTCGACGCCATCGCGCGGATCATCGATGGTGAGGCCGAATGATCCCTCGGCCTTCGAGGGCCGAGCAAGCCCGGCTAGCGCACCGCCCGATCGCGTTGCAATCGGACTGTGCGCTAGGTTTCTGATTTTGCCGCATTTTCTTCGACGAACCGCTGTCCACTTCGTCGGAAAATGCTCTACGCGTCGGCCCCGATGCGCCGGACGTCCTGCCATCGGCACGGCGACGACAGGACAGGAGGAGAGGAGAAGCCTGATGGTGACGCGAGGGTTCACGGGGCGCCGCCCACCGCGGCCGGACGCGGAGCGGCTGCCGCCGGGCCAGTACCTCACCGACGACTTCCCGGTGCTGCAGCTCGGGCCGACGCCGAAGATCGACCTCGCGCGCTGGCGCTTCACCCTGCGCGAGGGGGCCAAGCCCCTGACGAGCTGGACCTGGGAGGAGTTCGAGGCCCTGCCGCGGACCCGCTGGGCGGGCGACATCCACTGCGTCACCAAGTGGTCGAAGTTCGACACCGCCTGGGAGGGCGTGACCTTCGACGACATCCTGGCGGCAGCCGGGATCGAGGCGCCGACCGCCTACCTGCTCGCGGAAGGCTACGACGACTACACCACCAACGTGCCGGTGGCCGACCTCGCCGGCGGCAAGGGCATGGTGGCGACCCGCTACGCCGGCGAGGCGATCCCGCCCGACCATGGCGGACCCGCCCGTCTGCTGGTGCCGCACCTCTACTTCTGGAAGAGCGCCAAGTGGGTGAAGGGCCTGCGCTTCACGCAGAAGGACGAGGCCGGGTTCTGGGAGCTGCGCGGCTACCACATGTACGGCGATCCCTGGCGCGAGCAGCGCTTCACCGGCGATTGAGCGGCATTCCATGGCCCTGACCTGGCAGGAGGCGCGGATCACCGCCGCCGCCCCCGAGACGCCGCGGGTGCGGCGCCTGACGCTCGCGGTCGGCTGGTCGCGGCCGTTCCGGGCCGGCCAGCACGTCGACGTGCGCCTGACCGCACCGGACGGCTACCAGGCCCAGCGCAGCTACTCCATCGCCTCGTCCCCGTCGCGGCCGGAGGCGATCGACCTCCTGATCGAGCGCCTCGACGACGGCGAGGTCTCGGGCTTCTTTGCCGACGTGGCCGAGCCCGGCGATGCGATCGAGCTGCGCGGGCCGATCGGCGGCGCCTTCGTGTGGGATCCCCCGCAGGGCGGGCCGCTCCTCCTCGTCGGCGGCGGCTCGGGCGTGGTGCCGCTCCTCAGCATACTGCGCCACCGCGCCGAGGCGGCGCCCGCGGTGCCGGCGCTCCTGCTCTACTCGGCCCGGACGCAGGAGGAGGTGATCGCCCGCGAGGAGCTGATCCGCCGCGACGCCGAGGAGCCGGGTTTCCGGCTGATGCTCACCCTCACCCGGGTGCCGGGCGGCCGACGCCTCGATGCGGGCCGGATCGGCGAGGCCCTCGCCGCCCTGGGTCAGCCCGCCCACACCTTCGTGTGCGGGGCGAACCCCTTCGTCTCCGCCGTCTCCGACCTCCTGGTCGAGGCCGGCCTGCCGCCCCAGACGATCCGCACCGAGCGATTCGGAGGTTGAGCGCGATGCTCGAGATCACCGGCCACACGCGCGTCTTCGGGATCCTCGCCGACCCGATCCACCAGGTGAAGGCGCCGCAGGGGCTCAACCGCATCATGGCCGAGCGCGGCGTCGATGGCGTGATGGTGCCGTTCCACGTCGCCTCCGCCGACCTCGCGACGGTGCTGACGGGCCTGCGGGCGGTGAAGAGCTTCGGCGGCGCGATCGTCACCGTGCCGCACAAGACGGCGATCGTGCCGCTCCTCGATGCCGTCAGCGACGCGGCCCGGCTCGTCGGGGCGGTCAACGCCGTGCGGCGCGAGCCCGACGGCCGGCTCGTCGGCGAGATCCTCGACGGCGCCGGCTTCGTCGCGGGCCTGCGGGCGGCCGGCCACGACTTGCGCGGCCGCAGCGCCTACCTCGCCGGGGCGGGCGGGGCGGCGAACGCCATCGCCTTCGCGCTGGCGGAGGCGGGGATCGCCCGCCTGACGGTCCACAACCGCACCGCCGCGCGGGTGGAGGACCTCTTCGGCCGCCTGCGCCGGCTCTTTCCCGACCTGCCGCTGGCGAGCGGCGATCCCGACCCGACGGGGCACGACCTCGTGGTCAACGCCACCTCGCTGGGCCTGCGCCCCGACGATCCCCTGCCGCTCGACGCGAGCCGGCTCGCGCCGGGCCAGCGCGTGGCCGAGATCATCATGCAGCCGGCCGAGACCAGGCTGCTGCGCGAGGCGGCGGCGCGGGGCTGCCGCACCCATCCGGGCCTGCCGATGCTGGAGGGTCAGCTCGCCCTGATGGCGGATTTCCTCGGCATGGTGCCGCCCGCCCGCTGAGGCGCCGCGACGCGCACCGTGCCCTCCGGGCTCGCCGAGACCTGGGGTGCCGCGGCGGTCGGCGGCGACCGGCGACGCCGATGCGACCGTGGCGGCCCGGCTGCGGCGGGAGACCGTGACGGCGCAGAACGAGGCGAAGGGCGGCTTGCCCGCCGAGACGGCCGCGACGTGGATCGCGGCGAACCGCGCCACGGATGGGGTGGCTGAAGCAGCGGCGGGCGTCCTGGCGGCGTGAAAGGGACGGTGCGGCGGCCGGCGGGGACCTATGTGCCACCGCCTCACCCGGACCGCCGCGTTGGTCGGGTCACACAGGTGAATGCGCACCGTCGGAACGCTCGGGCCGAACCAGGCGAATGCGGCACAACCCGCAGAGATGTGGGGCTCACGCGGGAGCTTTCGGGAGAGCGGGGTCGCGGGCCGCCGTCCGCGGGCCATGCGTCCGACGCCGCCGGCGGCCCGCACCTCGCCGCTTCAGGTGACCGCGGCGCTGCGCTAGGGATGACGCGCGCATGCCGGGCCCACGGGGGCCCGGCCAGACCGGAGACACCGCATGGCCGCGCTTGACCGGATCCTCGACGACATCGACCGCGATCTCGACACCTCGCTGGAGCGGCTGTTCGCCTTCCTGCGCATCCCGTCGATCTCGACCGATCCGGCCTACGCGGCGGAGTGCCGGAAGGCGGCGGAGTGGCTCAAGGGCGATCTCGCCGCCATGGGCTTCGAGGCGTCCTTGCGCGAGACCGGCGGCCACCCTGTGGTGCTCGCCCACTACCCCAAGCCCGGTGCCCCGCACGTGCTGTTCTACGGCCACTACGACGTGCAGCCGGTCGATCCGCTGGACCTCTGGGAAACGCCGCCCTTCGAGCCCCGCATGGCGACCCTGCCCGACGGCCGCCAGGTGATCAGCGCGCGGGGCGCGTGCGACGACAAGGGCCAGGTGATGACCTTCGTGGAGGCCTGCCGCGCCTTCAAGGCGATCGACGGCGAATTGCCGGTCGGCGTCACCATCCTGGTCGAGGGCGCCGAGGAGGACGGCTCGAAGTTCCTGCCCGAATGGGTCGCGGCGAACCGCGAGGAGCTGAAGGCCGACCTGGCGCTGGTCTGCGACACCGGCATGTGGGACCGCGACACCCCGGCCATCACCTCGTCCCTGCGGGGCCTGGCCTATTTCGAGGTCACCGTCTCCTGCGCCGACCGGGACCTGCATTCGGGCCTGTTCGGGGGCGCGGCCGCCAACCCGATCCGGGTGCTGTCGCGCATCATCGCCGACCTGCACGACGACCAGGGCCGGGTGACCGTGCCCCACTTCTACGACGGCGTGCACGAGACGCCGCCCGAGGTCCTGGAGCAGTGGCGCGGCCTCGACCTGACCCCTGAGAGCTTCCTCGGCACCGTCGGCCTCGACCGGCCGGCCGGCGAGCGCGACCGGATGCTGATCGAGCAGATCCAGTCCCGCCCGACCTGCGACGCCAACGGCATCATCGGCGGCTATACGGGGGAGGGCACCAAGACGGTGATCGCCGCGAAGGCGAGCGCCAAGATCTCGTTCCGCCTCGTCGGCGACCAGGATCCGGAGGCGCTGGACCGCAACTTCCGGTCCTTCGTCGAGGCCCGCATCCCGGCCGATTGCTCGGTCGAGATCCTCACCCACAAGGGCTCGCGGGCGCTGGCGCTCCCCCACGGCATGCCGGCCCTCGAGGCCGCGAAGGGCGCGCTCGCCGAGGAATGGGGCAAGGCCCCGGTCACGATCGGGTCGGGCGGCTCGATCCCGATCGTCGGCGACTTCAAGCGGACGCTCGGCCTCGACACGCTCCTCGTCGGCTTCGGGCTCGACGACGACCGGGTCCACTCGCCCAACGAGAAATACGACCTGCAGAGCTTCCACAAGGGCACCCGGAGCTGGGCGCGGATCCTGGCGGCCTTGGCCAAGTAGGCATCTTGGCCAAGTCGGCATCTTGGCCGAGGAGGCGTCAAGGAGGCATGTGGCGATACGGTCTCAGATGAAGGCAAGCATCTGAGACGATCCGCCACTGCGGTCGCCAATTCTCGCCGTCATCCCGGGGCGCGCCCTGGCGAGAACCCGGGATGACATTGCAGGGAGTGTCCGCACGATCGAGAGAACGAAGCCGACGCTCAGCCCCCGTACAAGCCCTTGTGCGTCTCGCGCAGCAGGTTCTTCTGCACCTTGCCCATGGTGTTGCGGGGCAATTCGTCCGCGATGATGACGCGCTTGGGCAGCTTGAACTTGGCGAGCCGGCCCTCGAGGGCCGAGAGGATCGCGGCCTCGCTCGGCGTCTCCCCCCCGCGGGGCACCACGACGGCGGTGACACCCTCGCCGAAATCCGGGTGAGGCACCCCGATCACCGCCGATTCGAGCACCCCGGGCAGCCCGTCGATCTCGGTCTCGACCTCCTTCGGGTAGACGTTGAAGCCGCCCGTGATGATCAGGTCCTTGCCGCGGCCGACGATGTGGACGTAGCCGCGCCGGTCGACCTTGCCGAGGTCGCCGGTGATGAAGAAGCCATCGGCCTTGAACTCGGCCGCCGTCTTCTCCGGCATGCGCCAGTAGCCCTTGAACACGTTGGGCCCGCGCACCTCGATCATCCCGACCTCGTCGGCCGCGAGCCCCTTGCCGGTCTCCGGATCGACCACCCGCAGCGAGACGCCGGGCAACGGGAACCCGACCGTGCCGGCGACCCGGTCGCCGTCATAGGGGTTCGAGGTGCTCATGTTGGTCTCGGTCATGCCGTAGCGCTCGAGGATCGCGTGGCCGGTGCGGTCCTGCCACTCGCGATGCGTCTCGGCGAGCAGCGGCGCCGAGCCGGAGACGAACAGGCGCATGCCCGCGGTCGCCTCCCGGGTCAGGCCGGGCTCCTTGAGGAGGCGGGTGTAGAAGGTCGGAACCCCCATCAGCGCCGTCGCCCGGCCCATCAGCGACAGGATCAGCGGAGGGTCGAGCCTGGGCAGGAAGATCATGCCTGCGCCCGCCATCAGCACCGTGTTGGTGGCGACGAACAGGCCGTGGGTGTGGAAGACCGGCAGCGCGTGGATCAGCACGTCCCGGGACGTGAAGCGCCAGTGATCGACCAGCGTGAGCGCGTTCGACGACAGGTTGTCGTGGGTCAGCATCGCGCCCTTCGAGCGCCCGGTCGTCCCCGACGTGTAGAGGATCGCCGCCAGGTCGTCGGAGGTGCGGGACACGTCGGCGAAGTCGCCGGTCTGGCCCGCGGCCTCGGCCGCCATGGTGCCCTCGCCCTTCGCATCGAGGGTGCCGACCTGCTTCACGCTCGCCGCCTCGGCGACGGGCGCGAGGGCGTCGCGCTTGCCCGGATCGCAGACGAACAGGGCCGGCTCGGCATCGCCCAGGAAGTAGGCGATCTCGGCCGGGGTGTAGCCGGTGTTGAGCGGCAGGAAGACCGCGCCCGCCCGCACGCAGCCGAGATAGAGCGCGATCACCGCCGGGCTCTTCTCCACCTGCACGGCGACCCGGTCGCCGGGCGCGACGCCGAGGCCGACGAGCGCCGCGGCGTAACGGCCCGATTCGGCGACCAGGTCGGCGTAGCTCCAGCGCACGCCCTCCGGCGTCTCGAGGAACAGGTGGCCCGACGGATCGGCGGGAAGGCGGGAGCGGACGATGTCGAAGAAGTGGTTGGACATGGGGGACTCTTCAGTCGTCGGCGAGACGAGCGGCTAGGCCGTCCACTCGAAGAACGCGGGTCTCTCTCCTCTCCCCGCGGGCGGGGAGTGGGCCGTGTCTCCGTTCAGGAGATACGGCAAGCCCGAAGGGCGAGGGTGAGGGGGTATTTCCGGAGGAGCCACATCCGGCACCTCCCCCTCACCCTCGGCTGCCGCCTCGCTGCGTTCCCTGAACGGGAACACAGCCCTCTCCCCGCCCGCGGGGAGAGGAGGATTCTCACGCCTCCGCCAGCGCCACGGACCGCGCCGGCGGCAGGTTCTGGCGCAGCTCGCGGTTGACCGTGAGCGAGGCCGAGACGGTGCCGAGATTGGCGTAGGTCTCGTGGTTCTTCTCGATCGCCGCGAGGTCGTAGAGGTAGTTCACCATCAGCCCGTAGCCCTGGGAGAGGCCCTTCGGCGAGACGTCGCCGAGGTGGTTCAGGCGCTCCAGCCGCGCGCCGTTGCCGAGGTGGAAGCGCGCCACCGGGTCGACCGGCTTGCCGCGGGGGGTCTTGGCGCGCAGGAAGTAGTAGGCGGCGGCCGGCAGGAGCGCCTTCTTCACCGCGTCGGCCTTGGCCTTGTCGGCGTGCCAGTCGGGCTGGTCGAGGACGCGCAGGGTCTCGACGTCCTCGCGGGTCAGTCCCTGCGGCGCATCGGCCCGGCGCTCGCGGTCGAGCCAGGTGCGGAAGCCCGGCACCGGCGACAGGGTCACGAAGGTCTTGAGCGCCGGCATCTCGCGGCAGAGGTCCTCCACCACCTGCTTGATCAGGAAGTTGCCGAAGGTGATGCCGGCCAGGCCCTTCTGGCAGTTCGAGATCGAGTAGAAGATCGCCGTCGTCGCCTCGCGGGTCGCGGTGTGCTGGCGCTCGTGGGCCAGGATCGGGGCGATCGCCGCGGCGATCCCGGTGGTCAGCGCCACCTCGACGAAGATCAGCGGCTCGTCGAGGAGCGCCGGGTGGAAGAACGCGAAGCAGCGCCGGTCCGGCGGCTCGATCCGCCGGCGCAGGTCGTCCCAGCCCGAGATCGCGTGCACCGCCTCGTAGCGGATGATCTTCTCCAGGATGTGGGCCGGGGTGGTCCAGTCGATCCGGCGCAGCACCAGGAAGCCGCGGTTGAACCAGGACGCGAACAGGTGCTCGAAGTCGGAATCGAGGCTGTCGACGGCCTCGGCGAGAGCCGCATCCGGCTTGTCGGCCTTGCGGGCCGCGTCGCGCAGGGAGAACAGGTCCTCGCGCATCCGCACCAGCGCGATCGTGCCGTCGCGGGCGAGGTTGAGGCGGCGGATCAGCTCCTGCGAGCGCGGCTCGGCCGCCTCGTGCAGGCGCCCCAGCGTCGCCCGCGACGGAGCCTTGCCGTAGGCCGCGATCGCGCCCGCGACCGCCTCGTGGTCGGCCCCGAACTCGAGGGCGATCCGGCGCAGGAACTCGTGGCGGTCGGCGCGGGAGAAGCTCCCGTAGCGGTCGAGGATGATGCGGGCGAGCGCCACGCCCGAGGCCTCGCCGCGCCGCGAGATCAGGTCCTCGCACAGCTTCACCACCTCGGCGACGCTCGCCTTGGCGGGGTCGTCGCGCCCGAAGGCGATCAGCCCGCGGCCCCGGTCCGAGATGCTCTGGAGGAGGTCGCCGAGGAACGAGATCGCCGCCATGGGGCTTTGCTCACAATCGCTCGCATCACGTCCGGGCTGGTCCCGCCGGGGGCCGCCGGAGCCGTGCTTGAGGAAATAGGGCTCCGCCGGGTCAGCGGAGGGGAGGGAGGGGCGCCGCGCGGCGCCCGGGCTCGCCCCGGCCATGGTGGCGCCTCTACTTGGTCGAGGGCAAGAGCAAGTCGGGCAGCCACAGGGCGATGCCGGGCGCGACGCAGAGCACCAGGATCGCCACGGCCATCAGGATCACGAAGGGCAGGGTGCCCCAGATGATGTCGGAGAGCGGGATGTCCGGCGCGATGTTCTTGATGACGAAGATGTTGAGGCCGACCGGCGGGTGGATCAGCCCCATCTCCATGGTGATGGTCATCACCACGCCGAACCAGACGAGGTCGAACCCGGCCGCCTTGAGCGGCGGCAGGATGATCGGCGCGGTCATCAGGATGATCGAGACCGGCGGCAGGAAGAAGCCGAGGCCCACGACGAGCAGCAGGATGGTCAGGAGCAGCAGCCAGGGCGAGAGCTGCATCGCCACGATCGCGGCGGCGGCCGCCTGCGAGATGTGGAGGTAGCTCATCACGTAGGCGTAGAGCAGCGACATGCCGATGATCAGCATCAGCATGGTCGATTCGCGCAGGGTCGCGGTGAGGATCGGGCTGACGTCCCGGGCCCGCCAGACGCCGTAGATCGCCGCGATCAGCACGAGCGCCAGGATGCCGCCGAGGCCGGCCGTCTCCGAGGGGGTGGCGTAGCCGCCGTAGAGCGCCACCATCACGCCGGTGAGCAGCACCACGAAGGGCAGCACCCGCGGCAGGGTCGAGAAGCGCTCGGCCATCGAGTAGCGGTCCTCCGCCAGGATCGGGTGCGCGGGCCCGCCGGTCGCGTAGGCCGCCCGCGCGGTCGCGAACTCGCGCCGGAAGCGCCAGACGGAGTAGGCGGCAAACAGCAGGACCAGCAGCAGCCCCGGGCCGATGCCGGCGAGGAAGAGCCGCCCGAGCGACTGCTCGGCCGCCACCGCGTAGAGGATCATGGTGATCGAGGGCGGCAGGAGGATGCCCAGCGTGCCGCCCGCCGCGATGATGCCGGCGGCGAAACCCCCGGAATAGCCGCGCCGGCGCATCTCCGGGATGCCGGCCGAGCCGATCGCCGAGCAGGTCGCGGGGCTCGATCCCGCCATGGCTGCGAAGAGCGCGCAGGCGAAGACGTTGGCGATGCCGAGGCCCCCCGGGATCTTGTGCATCCAGGCATGCATCGCCGAGTAGAGGTCCTGGCCCGCCTTCGACCGGCCGATCGCCGCGCCCTTCAGGATGAAGAGCGGGATCGACAGGAGGGTGATCGAGGCCATCTCCTCGTAGACGTTCTGCGCCACCGTATCGAGGGAGGCGCCCGGCATGAAGGCCAGCATGAAGACGAGCGCCACCGCGCCGAGCGCGAAGGCGATCGGGATGCCGGCGAGCATCGCGCTCAAGGTGGCTCCCGCGTAGAGGGCGCCGACGATCGCGGTGCTCATCGGGCAGGTCCCTTCGTGTCATGCTTCTTGGCGCGTTCGAGGTCGGCCCCGAGCCCCACTTTGGGATCGGCGAAGCCGGCGGCGGCCGGGCCGCGGGCGACGGCCTCGGCGATCTGGAGCAGGAATTGCAGGCCGAGCAGCGTCATGCCGAGGGCCATCAGCGAGTAGGGGATCCAGAGCGGCGGGCCCCAGGTCGATTGCGAGATCTGGCCGTCGACCCAGGCCTCGTGCAGCAGCGTCCAGCTCTTCCAGGCGAAGAAGGCCACGAAGGCGAGGCTGACGACGTCGGCGACGATCAGGCGGATCCGGTTCGCCCGGGGCGAGAGCAGGCCGGTCAGCGCCTCGATGGCGACGTGGCCGCGCCGGGCCTGCACGCCCGCCGCCGACAGGAAGGTGGCGCCGACGATGAGGAACACCGCCGTCTCGTCCTGCCACTCCGTCGGGATCTTCAGGAAGTAGCGGACGACGACGCTGTAGCTCAGCACCAGGCAGGCGGCCACCAGGGCGACGCCGCCGAGGAGGAGGATCACCCGGTTGAGGTCGCCCATGGCGGCGTCGATGGCCGCGAGCGGCCCGGGCAGCCGGACCCGCGCGGCGGCGCGATCCGGCTCCGCGGCCGCGGAGGCCGCATCGAAGGCGTGGCTCACGCGACCGCCTCCGCGAGCTTCAGCATCTCGGCGCAGGACGACGACTTCGCCGCGTAGTCCTTCCAGGCCGAGTCGCGGGCGAGGTCGCGCCAGCGGTTCAGCGTCGCCTCGTCGAGGTTCTCCACCTTGGCGCCGGCCTTGCCGAAGATCTGCTCGACCCGGGTGTCGTCGGCCTTGGCGCCCTCCTGGCCGAAGGTCTCGAGCTCGGCGCCGACCGTCATGATCAGGTCGCGCTGGTCCTTGGTGAGCCCGTCGAAGATCGTCTTCGACATCATGATCGGCTCGAGCATGAACCAGTACGAGCGGTCCCGGGCCGAGGTGAGGGACTTCGCCAGCTCCTCGAGCCGGAACGAGATCAGGCTGGTCGAGGAGGTGATGACCGCGTCGCAGGCGCCGGTCTGCATCGCGGCGTAGGATTCGTTCGACGGCAGGCTCAGGGTGGCGGCGCCGGCGGCCTTCATCATCAGGTCCATCTCGCGCGAGCCGCCGCGCACCTTCAGGCCCTTGGCGTCCTCCGGCCGCACCAGCGGGCGCTCGCGGCTCGCCACGCCGCCGGCCTGCCAGACCCAGGACACCAGCACGATGTTCTTGGAGAGAAGGATCTCGGTGAGCTTGCGGCCGACCGGCGCCGCCTTCCAGGCCATCGCCTGCGGGTAGGAGGTCACGAGTGCGGGCATCAGCCCGATATTGGTCTCCGGCACCTCGCCGCCGGCATAGGGCAGCGGATAGAGGCTCATGTCCAGCGCCCCTTTCCGCATCGCGCTGAACTGGGCGTTGGTCTTCATCAGCGACGAGCCGGGATAGACCTGCACCTCGAGCGCCCCCTTCGAGCGCTCCTGCACCGCGGCCGCGAACTTGCGGCACATCCGGTCGCGAAAATCGCCCTCGTCGACGGTGCCGCCCGGGAACTGGTGCGAGAGCTTGAGGGTCGTGGCGGCCTGCGCGGCCCGTCCGAGCCCGATCAGCGCGGGGGCGGCGAGGGCGGCGGACACGAGGGTGCGGCGGGTGAGAGCCATGGCGTTTCCTCTGGACGGAGCGCGGCTCTTCCCGCGTCTCGCGATGACGGCCAGGGTGACGCCCCGCCGCCTGATGCCCCCAACACACACCCATCTTGTATATTTTGTCAATCTTCGTGCATATTCTCCGATGGTTGAAGCCGGGATCTCCCATGAGCCACGCCCAGCGGCTGCGGCAGACGATCGAGGACGAGATCGTGGACGGCGTCCTGTCGCCCGGCGACAGGCTCGACGAGGTCCAGCTCGCGGCCCGGTTCGGGGTGTCGCGCACGCCGATCCGCGAGGCCCTGCTGCAGCTCGCCGTCACCGGGCTGATCGAGGTCAAGCCGCGCCGCGGCGCCGTGGTGAGCACGCCCGAGGCCGGCCGGCTGCTCGAGATGTTCGAGACCATGGCGGAGATCGAGGCGGCCTGCGCGCGCCTCGCCGCCCGCCGGCTCACCGCCGATCATCAGCGCGCGCTGACCGCCGCCCTCGACGCCTGCCGGGCCGCCGCGTCGGGAGGCGACACCGAGGCCTACTACGCCGAGAACGCGGTCTTCCACGCGGTGATCTACCGGGCCTCGCGCAACGGCTTCCTGTGCGAGCAGGCCGTGGCCCTGAGCCGGCGCCTGGCGCCGTTCCGGCGCATCCAGCTCCGGGCCCGCAACCGGCTGCGGCAGTCGCTCGCCGAGCACGAGGGCGCGGTCGAGGCGATCCTGGCCGGCGACGAGGCGCTGGCGGCGGAGCGCCTGCGCGCCCACGTGGTGGTGCAGGGCGACCGCTTCGCCGAGCTGATCCGCAGCCTGCCCGGCGGCAGCGCGGCGGCCTGACCCGGCTCACGTCAACCCATTGACCCAACGGCATTTTCGCCGGCCCGGAACGTCCCCCCGCGACGCGACGTTGTGATCCCGATCGCTCACGCTTGTGAGCCGAGACCGCTCCTCCTTCCCCCGGTGCCGCGATGCCGCCCGAACCCCGCTCCGGTTCCGCCCCCTCCGGCGTGACCTCCACCCTGTGGACCGTCTTTCTCGGCCTTGCGCTCGTGCGCCTCGTCACGGCGCGACGGCCGGACGGCGTGCAGGACGCCCCGCCCGACCCGACCCGCCATCTCGGCGGCGGCGCGAAGTCGTATTCCGGGCGCCCGGCCCAGTGGGTCGCCGACACGGAGGGCGATCGCGGCCGCCAGGCCGAGACGCCGACCGAGATCCCGGCCAAGGGCTGGAAGGACGTGCTCTACCGGGTCTACCTCGAGTTCCAGAAGGACCGGGTGCTGTCGGTGGCCGCGGGCGTCACCTTCTACACCCTGCTGGCGCTCTTCCCGGCGGTGGCGGCGCTGGTCTCGCTCTACGGATTGTTCACCGATCCGAGCAGCATCAACGACCACCTCTCCCTGCTCCAGGGCGTGCTGCCCTCGGGCGCCCTCGACATCATCGGCGACCAGGTCAAGCGCATCACCGCCAAGGGCGGCACCACGCTCGGCATCACCTTCTTCAGCAGCCTGGCGATCTCGCTGTGGAGCGCCAATGCCGGCATGAAGGCGATGTTCGACGCGCTCAACATCGTCTACGAGGAGGAGGAGAAGCGCAGCTTCATCCAGCTCAACCTGCGCTCGCTCGCCTTCACCCTCGGCGCCCTGGTCTTCGTCGTCGTGGCGCTCGGCTGCATCGTGGTGCTGCCGGTGGCGCTGAACTTCCTCGGCAACTTCGGCATCCGGATCAGCCCGAAGGCCTGGTACATCGCGCTCCTGCGCTGGCCGGCCCTGCTCGCGGTGCTGCTCTTCGCGCTCGCGCTGCTCTACCGCTACGGCCCGAGCCGCGACCTGCCGCGCTGGCGCTGGGTGACGCCGGGCAGCCTCACCGCCGGGGTGGTGTGGCTCGTCGCCTCGATCGGCTTCTCCTGGTACGTCGCGCATTTCGGCAGCTACAACGAGACCTACGGCTCCCTCGGCGCCGCGATCGGCTTCATGACCTGGATCTGGATCTCCTCGACGATCGTGCTGCTCGGCGGCGAGATCAACGCCGAGATCGAGCACCAGACCGCCCGCGACACCACCACCGGGCCGGAACAGCCGATGGGCACCCGCCGCGCCCGGATGGCCGACACGGTCGGGGCGCCGGCCTGAAGGTCGGCCGAGGCCTGACGCGGCCTCGGGCCGCCGCGGCCTCGGGCCGCCGCGGGCTCAGCCCGCCGCGAGGGGCGGCCGGTGCGGCGCGATCCCGCCGCCGCGGCCGAGCGCGGCGGCCAGGATCGCGACGCAGGTGGCGCCCTGGAGGAGCGGCAGGACGAGGGGCATCCGCATCGTCCAGGCGAGGACGGCCCAGGGCAGGCTGCGGCGCTCGAGGATGCGCGAGAGGGCGGCGACCCCGCGCGCGCGGATGCCGGTCTCGGCGCAGGTGAAGGCGAGGCGCGACATGCCCGCCGCCCGTCTGCGCCGCAGCGCGATCCCGGCATCGAGCCGCAGGCCGCCCGCGACCGTGCGACGTCCCTCGTCGCCGGTGCGGGCGACGACCAGGGGCGTGCCGGGCCGGTAGGGCCGCCAACGGATGCGCCAGTCCGGGACCGCCGCCTTGTAGGCCGCCCAGTCGCGCGGCATCGCCCGGGCGATGTGGACCCGGTTGTAATGCGCCGCGTAGACCGAATCGAAGAGCAGGAACGCGGCGGTCACGCAGGCGAGCGCCGGCGAGCCGTGATGCACGGTCTGCAGCGCCATCACGGCCGCCGAGGTCACCTGCATCGGGTTAGCGACGTAGGCGTAGGGGCCGGACATCACGACCCGCTTCGGCGGGTCGACCGGGACCGGCGTGCCGTGCCCGACCGTCGCGAACTCGAAGGCCGCCGCCGCTCCGGCCAGCAGGCAGAGCACCGTCACGGCCGCTCCCAGCCATCCCGCCGGCCCCGCCGGCAGGTGGAGGGAGGCGGTCCAGTCCCGGCCCTCGACCGCCAGCGCCACGGCCGGCAGGGCGAACAGCAGGTAGAGCCCCCAGCCGGCGGCGTGGACGAGGGTCCGGGCGAGGGGACGGATGTCGCGTCGCGTCCAGCGGGCGAGGAGCAGGCCGGGCAAGAGGCCGAAGGCCAGGAAGACCGGCTCGCCGGCGAACCAGCCGGGGGCGAGATCGACGCTGTCGAGGAGCGGCATCGCGACGGCATCGAGGAGGGCGGCGGCCGCGAGCAGGGCGGGCAGCCCCATGCGCCGCTCCAGCAGCGCGGCCACCGGCCCCCACAGGAACGCCCAGCCGACCCAGATGTCGACCGGCAGCCCGAGGACCCGGGCGCCGCCCGCATCGGGGAAGGACCACCATCCGGCCTGCCCTGCCAGGAGGTTGAGGGCGAGCAGGACCGGCACTTGCCAGAGGAAGGCCAGCATCGCCGCCGAGGCCTCCCGCGGCGTCGGCCGGAGCCCGAGGGTCAGGCCCGCCGCGAGCAGCACCGGCAGCAGAAGCAGGAGCGCGCGCTCCCATGCGACCGCGGTGGCAAGGTCGAGGCCCGTCAGGCTCGCGATCATCGGCGGGCCCCCGGCATCCGGCGATAGCGGGCGGGGACCCGCAGGCCCGGCGGCAGGCCCCGGTCGAGGGCGACCGCGCCGGCGAGCAGGGCCGGGACGGCTGCGATGAGGAGATGGATCGCGGGGCCGCACAGGGGCGCCGCGGCGGTGGCGAGGCAGAGCAGGTCCTTGGCCATGGTCCCGAGCCGCGTCGCGGGCTCGGGCGCGAAGGCGAGGGTGACCGCCAGGGCCCCCGGCAGGACCGCGAGGAGCGCGACCTCGTTCACCGGCCACCCGGCGGCGTGGCCGAGCCAGCCGCCCGAGGCCGCACCCAGCAGAGCCAGGACCGCGAGGGCCTGCGCCTTGACGCTGCCCCAGGCCGGCAGCAGCGGGTCCGGTCCGTAAGGGTAGTGCGGCGGGGCGGGGTGCGGCAGGGGCGACGTCATGCGAGGAACCTCGTCTCCGAGCCCGGCGGCGGGGGCCGGCAGCGGTCGCGCCGGCCCCCGATGCGGTAGCGGTTGCGGGCGACCCCGTCGTAGCCCGCCTCGACGAGGCGGTCCGGCAGCCATCCGAGCAGGCGGGCGAGGCCGCTCCAGGGCCGCCCGAGCCCGGCCAGCAGGGCGCGGATGGCCCGGCCCTTCGTCAGGACGGCCCCGTCGACGACGTACAGGACCGTGTCGTCCGGGCCGAGGTGACCGGGGAGCGCGGCGTAGAAGGCCGATCCGGCGCGGGACTGCGCCGGGGCGAAACGATGCCGCGTCCGGCCGCGCTCGGCCCAGAGGACGAAGCGCACCAGGAGCGAGCACAGGCCGCAGAGCCCGTCATAGACCAGGATGGGACCTTTGTGCGGGAGATCGGGCGGGAGATTCGACACGTTCGCGTCCCGGTGAGCACCGGGATATGGCGCGTCCGGGCCGGTTCGCGAGGGACCGCCCCGGTGTCCGTCTACCGAGCGGGAGGCCCGCAGCGCCGCAGCATCTCGCCAGATGCGGTGGCCGCCACCATCTTGGGGCGTGGAGAACCAGGGAATCGCCAGGAGAGGCCCCGATGGCCGGACACGACACCGCCGAGACCCGCAGCGAAGCGGAATGGCGCCGGGAACTGACGCCCGAGCAGTACCGGGTGCTGCGCGAGCATGGCACCGAGCGGCCCGGCACCAGCCCGCTCAACCACGAGAAGCGCGCCGGCACCTTCGTGTGCGCCGGCTGCGGCCAGCCGCTGTTCGAGTCCGGCACCAAGTACGAGTCCGGCTCCGGCTGGCCGAGCTTCTACGCCCCGCTCGAGGGCGCGGTGGAGACGCAGACCGACCGCTCGTTCTTCATGACCCGCACCGAGGTCCATTGCGCCCGGTGCAAGGGCCATCTCGGCCACGTCTTCGACGACGGCCCGGCCCCGACCGGCCTGCGCTATTGCATGAACGGCGCCGCCATGGGGTTCGAGCCGCAGGAGTAGACGAGCGCGTCGGTCGCGTCGGTACCCGCCACGGCGCTTTTCTCCCCCGCCGCGCCATTCCGGGGCCGCGAAAGCGGGCCCCGGAATCCGGACGCTCAGGTCGGCCGGGACAGAACGGCTCTCGTCCGGTCCCTTTCCGGGCCTTCGGCGGTTCAGGGACTGGCGGCGGCAGCCCGGGCCCCGCTTTCGCGGCCCCGGAATTCCGGTGTGGACGGCCCCCGACGGCATTGCATGGGCCGGAGCACCCATCACGAGATCGCTCGGCCATCGCTTCAGGACCCCATGAGCCCCAAAGCCGTCCTCGCCCCCGTCTTCGTCCAGGTCCTCCTGACGTTCGGCCTGCTGTTCTGGACCGGTCGGGTGCGCTTCGCCGCGGCGCGGGCGGGTGCGGTGAAGCTCCGGGACATCTCGCTCGGCGAGCGCAGCTGGCCGGCGCCGGTGCAGCAGGTCTCGAACGCCTTCGGGAACCAGTTCGAGCTGCCGGTGCTGTTCTACGTCGTCGTCGGCCTGGCCCTGGCGACGCGCCAGGCCGATCCCCTCTTCGTCGGCCTCGCCTGGCTGTTCGTGCTGACCCGGATCGTCCATGCGGGGATCTACGCCACCCGCAACGTGGTGATCCGGCGCTTCCAGGCCTTCCTCGCCGGAGCGATCGTCCTCATGGCGATGTGGCTGGTCTTCGCCGCGCGGATCCTCCTCGCACCGGCGGCGTGAGCCGCTTGCCTGCCACGCCGGCGTGAGCCGCTTGCTAGCAAAGCCGGCGTGAGCCGCGTCCTCGCCATGCCGGCGCCAGGAGGGTAAGGGGGCCTCGTCAGTAGCGCGGGGCCCGCGGCGGCGGGTTGCCGTATTCGAGCTGCGTCTTGGCATCATAGGGCCGGGGCGGCGGCGGGGTGAGGTCGACGGCCGGGGCGGTGCTGCAGGCGCTGGCGGCGAGCGCGATCAGGCCGGCGAGGCCCATGGCGAGGGCGGACGGAATGGGACGACGGATCATGCGGGCGGAACTCCGGCGAGGCGGTGTGAACGGTCGAGGTTTCACGAGAGACGCGGCCGAAAGCTTGGCCGTGTCGGGCCGGTCCCGTGGCACAAGCGTGGCGGTTTCGCGATGACCCCCGGCGCCCGCCTCTCCGCCGCCATCGAGGTCCTGGCCGACATCGCCGAGCGCCGCCGCCCGGTGGCCGACGCCCTGAAGGATTGGGGCCTCGCCCACCGCTTCGCCGGCTCCGGCGACCGGGCCATCATCGCCACCCTGGTCTATGACGCCTTGCGCCGCCGCGCCTCCGCCGCCTGGATCATGGGCGAGGACACGCCCCGGGCGGTGCTGATCGGCTCCCTGCGGCTGCAGCGCGGCCTCGCCGCCCAGACCATCGCCGCGCTGTTCACCGGCGAGCGCTTCGCACCGGCACCGCTGACCGAGGCGGAGCGCGTCCGGCTCGAGACCGGCACGCTGAGCCACGCGCCGGTCGCGATCGCCGGCGACGTGCCCGAATGGGTGGTGCCCTCCCTGGAGACGGCCCTCGGCGACGATCTCCTGCCCGAGCTGCGGGCCCTCGCCCGGCGCGCGCCGCTCGACATCCGGGTCAACACCCTGAGGGCGACCCGCGAGGGCGTGCGCGAGGCCCTCGCCCACCTCTCGCCCGAGCCGACGCCGCTCTCGCCCGACGGCCTGAGGGTGCCGCTCGGCGAGGACGGGCGGGGCCCGGCGCTCCACGTCGAGCCCGAGTTCCTGGAGGGCTGGTTCGAGATCCAGGACGAGGGCTCGCAGCTCGCCGCCCGGCTCGCCCACGCGCAGCCGGGCATGACCGTGATCGACCTCTGCGCCGGCGGCGGCGGCAAGACCCTGGCGCTCGCCGCCCTGATGGGCAACGCGGGCCGGCTGATCGCCACCGACGGCGATCCCAGGCGCCTCGCGCCGATCCACGAGCGCCTGCGCCGGGCGGGCGCGGTGGCGGAGGTGCGCACGCCCCGCGGCGGCAAGGGGCGGCCGGACGTGCTCGGCGACCTCGACGGCAGCGCCGACCTCGTCCTCGTCGACGCGCCCTGCACCGGCTCGGGCACCTGGCGGCGCAACCCCGACGCCAAGTGGCGCCTGCGCCCCGGCAGCCTGGCGACCCGGGTGGCCGAGCAGGAGGCGGTCCTCGACCGCGCCGCCCGCCTGGTGCGGCCCGGCGGGCGCATCGTCTACGTCACCTGCTCGCTCCTGCCGGAGGAGAACGACGCGGCGGTGGCGGGGATCGCCGCGCGCCGCGACGACCTGGCGCCCCGGCCGCTGACCCTGTCGGCGGACATCGCCGCCGCCGCGCGGACGACCCTCCACGGCATCCAGATGAGCCCGGAGCGCACCGGCACCGACGGCTTCTACGTCGCGGCGATCGAGCGCCGGCCGACCTCTCCCTGACCGGTACGCGGCGCATCGTCCTGCCGGGACGGTATTTTTCTGCCGTGCATCTGCCGCGGCTTGGCTTATTCAGGGCAGGCCAAGGTTCAAGGGAGGCCAGGGCCCGCGGCCGCCAGGCCCGGGAGCCGCGAGGCCCGGAGAGTGTCGGACGGTCGGCATGGCGCTCCATCGCAGGACGTTGCTCACGGGAGCGGCCGCCCTCACCGTCGCGCCGGCCGCGGCGCAGCAGACAGTGCAGCAGGCCGTGCCCGTGGGAGCCGTGCCGACGGGGCATGACGGGCCGCCGAACGCGGCGCCGGGCGCCGCCCTCGAGACCCTGCGGCTCTGGCCCGGCGCGCCGCCGGGCGGCGGCGGCCCGAGCCCGGACGGGCCGCGCTTCGACGAGAGCCGGGAGGGGGTGATCACCGGCGTGGCCGAGCCCTGCCTCCTGGTGATGCGCCCGGCCCGGCCGACCGGCAGCGCGGTGGTGATCGCCGCCGGCGGCGGCTACCGGCGCATCGATATCGGGCACGAGGCGGTGCCGGTCGGGCGCTGGCTCAACACCCTCGGCGTCACCGCCTTCGCGCTGGTCTACCGGCTGCCCGGCGAGGGCTGGGCGGCGGGCGCCGACGCGCCGATCCAGGATGCCCTGCGGGCGGTGCGCCTGGTGCGGGCCCGGGCCCGGCGCTACGGCTACGAGCCGAACCGGATCGGGGTGTTGGGCTTCTCCGCCGGCGGCCACCTGATGGGCTCGGCCAGCACCCGCTTCACGGCGCCGCTCTACCCCGCCGTGGACGAGGACGATGCCGTCTCGGCCCGGCCGGACGTCGCGGCGCTCATCTACCCGGTCATCACCCTCAAGCCGCCCTTCGACCGCACCTCGAGCCGGCGCGTCCTCGTCGGCGACAGCCCGACCCGGGTCGCCACCGATGCCTACTCGGTAGAGACCCATGTCCGGCCTGAGGCGCCGCCGACCTTCCTGGCGCAGGCCGCCGACGATCCGATCGCCGTGGTCGACAATTGCCTCCTGATGTACGCGGCCCTGCGGGCCGTCGAGGTGCCGGTCGAGATGCACCTGTTCGAGCGCGGCGGCCACGGCTTCAATCTCGGGGTGCCGGGCTCGCCCGCGGCGGCCTGGCCGGGCCTGTTCGCGACCTGGGCCCGGCGCAGGGGGTTTTTTCGGGCGTAGCGCGGTTTTTCGACGGTCTTCCGGAGGATGGCGAAGTCGTGGGATCCCCTCTCCCGGCAATGCCGGGCTTGCCCGGTATCGCTCCAAGGTGTGGGAGAGGGGTAGGAGCGATCGACGTGTCGATGTTTGGGCAAGGGACGCGACGATTGTCGTGAGGGAGGCCGAGACGCCCAGACGAGGCTCCACCGTGGAGGCGCACCCGACAGGAGCCGATCGAGGAAACCGGATTTTCGAACGCCAGTCCCCGTCAAGGACTGCGCTTGCCCATACCGTGCCTTCCAATCCTGATTGACACGACCTCCGGCCCGGCCGCATCATCGCTCCCGTGACCGAGCTGCCCCCCGACCCGAACCTCTCCGCGCCCCTCCGCCATCTCCGGGGCGAGCCGCCGCCGGCGCCCGGCTGGTTCCGGGACGCGGTCGCGGTCGCGCCCGAGACCGGCCGGATCGCCGTGAAGGGCGCCGGCATCGAGACCCTTGCGTGGGGCGAGCGCGGCCGGCCGGGCCTGATGCTGCTGCACGGCAGCGGGGCGCATGCCGGGTGGTGGCGCTTCACCGCGCCGTACCTGGCGGACTCGTATCGGGTCGCGGCCCTGTCCTGGTCGGGCATGGGCGGCTCGGACTGGCGAGAATCTTACGACCTCGACACCTTCGCCGACGAGATCGAGGCGGTGGCAGAGGAGGCGGGGCTGTTCGCGGGCGCGGCGCCCGTGATGGTGGGCCATTCCTTCGGCTGCTTCCCGATGCTGATCGAGGCCGGGCGGGAAGCGGGTCGCTGGCGCGGCGCCGTCATCGTCGACCCGCCGATCTTCTCGCCCGAGCGCCGCACCGGGCGCCGGCGCGAGGACGGGCGGTTCTCGCCGCACCGGGTCTACCCGACCCTGGAGGAGGCGCTGGCGCGGTTCCGCTTCGCGCCGATGCAGCCCTGCGAGGCGCTCTACATCGCCGATCTCATCGCCCGGGAATCGCTGCGGGAGGTGGATGGCGGCTGGAGCTGGCGCTTCGACCCCTCGCTGTGGGCGCGGCTGGCGCTGCCCGACCGGGCCGAGATGGTGGCGGCCGCCCGCTGCCCCCTGGCGCTGGTGACCGGCGCCCGCTCCGACCTGATGCGGCCCGCGGACGCGGCCTATGTCCAGGGCCTGCTGCCGCCGGGCTCGGCCAGGATCGACCTGCCGGAGGCCTATCATCACGTGATGGTCGACCAGCCGCTCGCCTTCGTGGCGGGCTTACGGGCGCTCCTGGCGGTCTGGCCGAACGGATGAGGGCGGCCCCCTGTGGGGCCGCCCCGTCAGATTTCGGCGATCTCATGAAGATCGCCGCGATCCGAAGATCGCCGCGATCCTCATCAGATCCCGAGGGTTCTCAGAAGCAGCGGCGCACCTTGCGCACCACCACCCGGCCGAACGGGCCGCGGGTCCGGGTCACCTGGACCGTGCAGCGGGGACCGCGGCGCACCACCCGGCGGGTGACGTACTGCGCCTGCTCGATCGCCGCCGCGGGCGCGACGGTGCCGCCGCCGACGACCGGCATGGCCGAGGCCGGCGCGAGGCTGAGGCCCGTGGCGAGGGTGGCGGCGATCCCGAGGACGATGGCTCGCATGGCGAGGCTCCCTGTCTGGTGGGTTGGGGGGCGCCTCGTTCGCCCCTGCCGCCTGAACGTCCGGTTAATGCCGCCAACGCACCGGGGATCCGCGGCCCGACGCGTTGCGCCGGGCCCGGGCCTCGTCTAACTCATCGTCGCATGACGACCGAGCACGACAAGATCCTCATCATCGATTTCGGCAGCCAGGTGACCCAGCTCATCGCCCGCCGCGTGCGGGAGGAGGGGGTCTATTCCGAGATCGTGCCGTTCCAGGCGGCCGAGGCGGCCTTCGCGGCGATGAAGCCGAAGGCGGTGATCCTGTCGGGCGGGCCGGAATCGGTCACGGTCGAGACCTCGCCGCGGGCGCCGCAGGGCGTGTTCGAGGCCGGGGTGCCGGTGCTCGGCATCTGCTACGGCGAGCAGACCATGGCGGCGCAGCTCGGCGGCGAGGTCGAGGGCGGCCACCACGCCGAGTTCGGCCGGGCCGAGGTCGAGATCATCGCCGACAGCGCGCTGTTCCGCGGCGTCTGGCACGTCGGCGAGAAGTACCCGGTCTGGATGAGCCACGGCGACCGCGTGACGAAGCTGCCGGACGGCTTCACCACCGTGGCGATCTCCCCCAACGCCCCCTTCGCGGCGGTGGCGGACGAGGCGCGCCAGTTCTACGCGGTGCAGTTCCACCCCGAGGTGGCCCACACCCCCCACGGCGCGCTGCTCATCCGCAACTTCGTGCGCGACATCGCCGGCTGCACCGGCGACTGGTCGATGGCCGCCTTCCGCGAGGAGGCGATCGCGCGGATCCGCGCCCAGGTCGGCGGCGCGAAGGTGCTGTGCGGCCTCTCGGGCGGCGTCGATTCGGCGGTGGCGGCGGTGCTGATCCACGAGGCGATCGGCGAGCAGCTCACCTGCGTCTTCGTCGATCACGGCCTCCTGCGCCAGGGCGAGGCCGAGGAGGTGGTGCGGCTCTTCCGCGACCACTACAACATTCCCCTCGTCCACGTGCAGGCCGCCGACCTCTTCCTCGGCGAGCTCGCCGGGGTCACCGACCCGGAGGTCAAGCGCAAGACGATCGGGCGCCTGTTCATCGACGTGTTCGAGGCCGAGGCCAAGAAGATCGGCGGGGCCGACTTCCTGGCGCAGGGGACGCTCTACCCGGACGTGATCGAGAGCGTGTCCTTCACCGGCGGCCCCTCCGTCACGATCAAGAGCCACCACAATGTCGGCGGCCTGCCCGCCCGCATGAACATGAAGCTCGTCGAGCCCCTGCGCGAGCTGTTCAAGGACGAGGTCCGGGTGCTCGGCCGCGAGCTCGGCCTGCCCGAGGCCTTCGTCGGCCGCCATCCCTTCCCGGGGCCGGGCCTCGCCATCCGCTGCCCCGGCGAGATCACGGCCGAGAAGCTCGATGCGCTCCGCAAGGCCGACGCGATCTACCTCGAGGAGATCCGCAAGGCCGGGCTCTACGACACGATCTGGCAGGCCTTCGCGGTGATCCTGCCGGTCAAGACCGTCGGCGTCATGGGCGACGGGCGCACCTACGACCACGTCTGCGCCCTGCGGGCCGTCACCTCGGTCGACGGCATGACGGCGGATTTCTACCCCTTCGACATGGCGTTCCTGGGGCGGGTCGCGACCCGGATCATCAACGAGGTTAAGGGGATCAACCGCGTCACCTACGACATCACGTCGAAGCCCCCCGGCACGATCGAGTGGGAGTGAGCCGGCGGGAACGCGTCCCGCGGGACCATTTGGAAACCGTCCTGACGTAAGGCTGTGCGCCGGAACGGTCCTCGTCCACAACGCGACTCAACCTCCGGCATCAAATCGCATAGCCTGTCCCGATGAGACTGGGCGTGGCGAGGCTGTAGCATGATCGGGAGTGACGCGCGCGCGACGATGGCGGGGCGCCCCGACGAGCCGAGTCCCGCCCTTCACGACGCCTATTCGCGCCTGGTCTGGGACGTGACGGATCACGCCCTCTGCCTCCTTGATCCGGATGGTCGGGTTGCGGCGTGGAACCCGGGCGCCGAGCAGCTCACGGGCTACCGGGCGGCCGAGGTGATCGGCCGCACCTTCGCGTATGGCGAAGCCCCCGGAGAGGGGGAGGCCGCCCTCGCGGCGGCGCGGGAGGCGGGCCGCTACGAGACCGAGGGGTGGTGGCCGCGGCGGGACGGGAGCCGCTTCTGGGCTCACACGATCATCGCGGCGATCCGCGACGGCGACGCGGTCGCGGGCTTCGCGCAGGTGATCCGCGACCGCGGCGGCAGCGACGGAATCCCGCCGAAGACCGAGAGCGACCAGATCCAGGCGGTGGCGCTGATCCTCGACCTCGCCCTCTCGACGATGTCCCAGGGGCTGTGCCTGTTCGACGCCGGCCGGACGGCGCGGCTCCTCAACCAGCGCTTCTTCGAGATGTTCGCCGCAGCGGGCGAGCGGGACCTCATCGGCACGCCGATCGAGGCGATCTGGGCCCTCGCCTTCGGGGAGCCGGGCGTGCGGCGAGGCGTCGGGCACCCCGCCGGCCTCCTCGCCGGGCACGAGGCGTCGCTCGCCCGCGGCGAGACCGTGGTGGCCACGGCGCCGGACGGGCGCGCGATCGCGCTGGTGCGCCGGGGGGTCCCGGGCGGCGCCTTCGTGGTCACCTTCGAGGACGTGACGCGCCAGCGCCAGGCCGAGCTGGAGATCACCCGGCTCGCCCACCACGACGCCCTGACGGGCCTCGCCAACCGGGCGATGCTCTGGCGGCGCTTGAGCGAGGGCGCCCCCGAGGGCGTGATCCCGGGCGGCACCGCGCTGCTCTTCCTCGACCTCGACGGCTTCAAGGCGATCAACGACGACCTTGGCCACCAGGCCGGCGACGCACTCCTGCAGCAGGTGGCCGAGCGGCTGCGCCGGGCGGTGCCCGAGCCCGGGCTCGTCGCCCGGTTCGGCGGCGACGAGTTCGCGGTGCTGCTCCCCGGCAGCACGGGCGACTTGGCCGTGCCGCTCGCCGAAGGCCTGCTGATCGACCTCGCCCGGCCCTACGCGATCGCGCAAGAGCGCGCGCAACAGCGCGCGCATGAGCGGCCGTGCCACGTCTCGGCCAGCATCGGCATCGCCTTCGCGGAGGGCGGCACCACGCCCGACGCGATGCTGCGCCAGGCCGATTGCGCGCTCTATGCCGCCAAGGGCGCCGGCAAGGCGGCCTGGCGCCTGTTCACCCCCGCGATGGAGAGCGAGCGCAGCGAGGAGCTGCGCATCGAGCAGGATCTGCGGCACGCCCTGCCGGCCGGCCAGCTCAGCCTCGCCTACCAGCCGATCGTCGACCTGGCGCGCGGGGCGGTCGCCGCCCGCGAGGCGCTCCTGCGCTGGACCCACCCGGAGCGCGGCCCGGTCTCGCCCCGGCGCTTCATCCCGCTCGCCGAGAAATCGGAGCTGATCCGGACCCTCGGCTTCTGGGTGCTGGATCGGGCCTGCCGGGACGCCGCCGCCTGGCCCGACTCGGCCCGGGTCTGCGTCAACGTCTCGGTGCGCCAGCTCGGCGACGGCAGCCTGCCGCGGGCGGTGGAGGCGGCGCTCGCCAGCACCGGCCTCGCCGCGCGGCGCCTCGAGCTCGAGATCACCGAGACCGTTCTCAGCACCGCCAGCGGCGGCATTGCCGACGACCTGCAGCTCCTGCACGCCATGGGCGTGCGCATCTCCCTCGACGATTTCGGCGTCGGCTTCTCGTCGCTGGCCCGGGTTCGCGCCTTCCCGTTCGACCGCATCAAGCTCGACGGCTCGTTCGTCCGCGACGCCGTCGAGCGGCCGGATTGCCGGGCGATCGTCGGGGTGGTGGCCGAGCTCGGGCGGCGCCTCGGCATCGAGACGGTGGCGGAAGGCGTCGAGACCCCGGCCCAGCTCGCGGTGGTGCGCGAAGAGGGCTTCACGGAGGCGCAGGGCTACCTGTTCGGCCGCGCCGTCCCGGCGGCCCGCGCCGCCGGGAGCTGAGCGCCGCCGCGTGGGCGGCCGATGCGGTCAGGCGATCGAGCCGGTATGCTTCTCGAGCAGCGCCCAGGCGTCGTCGCCGAACTTGCCCTTCCACTCCTTGTAGAAGCCGGCCGCCTGCAGCTTGGCCTGGAACGCCTTGGTGTCGACGTCGTGGAAGGTCAGGCCGCGGGCCCGCAGGTCCTGCTCGGTCGAGATGTTGCGCTTGAGCGTCTCGGCCCGCTGCTCCACCGCCTGGGCGTTGAAGTGCTTGGCGACCACGGTCTTCACGTCCTGCGGCAGCCCGCGCCAGATCTTGCCGTTGGCGAGCAGCCAGAAGCCGTCCCACATGTGGTTGGTCTTCGAGAGGTGCTTCTGGACCTCGTAGAGCTTGGCCGTGTCGATCAGCGTCAGCGGGTTCTCCTGGCCCTCGGCGATCTTCGTCTGCAGCGCCGAGTACACCTCCGCGAAGTTGATCGTCATCGGGGCGGCGTCGAAGGCCTTGAACATCGAGGTCCACATCGGGCTCGGCGGGACCCGGATCTTGAAGCCCTTGAAGTCCTCGGGCTTCAGGATCGGCCGGCTCGAGGAGGTGGTCTGGCGGAAGCCGTTCTCCCAGATCCGCTCGAAGGCGAACAGGCCGGACTTCTCGATCTGCCCGCGCACATGGGTGCCGAGCTCGCCGTCCATCGCCGGCCACAGCTTGTCGTAGCCGTTCCAGGCGAAGCCGACGCCGCTGATCGAGGCCCCCGGCACCAGGGTCGCGAGGATCAGGGGCGAGAGGGTGAACAATTCGAGCGCGCCGGAGCGCAGCTGGCTCAGCATGTCGGTGTCGCCGCCGAGCTGGTTGTTGGGAAACAGCTTGACCTCGACCTTGCCGCCGGTCTCGTCGCGGATCGCGTCCGCGGCCTTGGTCATGTAGATCGTGAGCGGGTGGCTGATCGGCGCGTTGTTGGCGGCCTTCAGGCTGAACTCGGCCGCGTGCGCCCGGGTGATGCGCAGCACCGCCGGGCCCGCGACGGCGCCGGCGACGGCGAGATGCAGCGCGCGGCGGCGCGTGAGCGTGGTCATGACGTCCTCCCTCTCGGTGTGTCCTGTCGGGTCCGGCCCGATGGCGTTCCCCGCGTCTCGTGCGCGGATCCGCCGCCGCTTAAAGCACGTTTTTCCCGATCCGGCATCCGCCGCCGCGTCCGCTCCGGGCGCTCGCCGGCGGCCCGGCGGCGCAGTCCCGGCAAGCGCGTTACGTGCGCGGCGAAATGCTCTAAGGAGGGGCCTCCGCAGCATGCGGGCGGCGCTTCGACCGGGTGCCGCACCTCTCGTCCGCCCCGCGGGCGGGCCCGAGGCGCTCGGGCCGGATCCGAAGGTTCGCCGCGTTCCCCGCCATGTCGTCCGTTCTCTCCTTCGCTCGCTCGCTCCTGTTCACCGTCGCGTTCTACCTCGTCACCGCCGTGATGATGATCGGCGGCCTGCCGGCTCTCGCCACCCGGCGCGGGGTGCTGTGGCTCGCCCAGACCTGGGCGCGGGTCGTCCTGCGGCTGCTCCACGGCATCGTCGGCCTGAAGGTCGAGTTCCGCGGGCTGGAGCACCGCCCGGCCGGGGCCGTGCTGGTCGCCGCCAAGCACCAGTCGGCCCTCGAGACCCTGGCCCTCGTCACCGTGCTCGACGACTTCACCTACATCCTCAAGCGCGAGCTGATGTGGCTGCCGCTGTTCGGGTGGTACCTGGCCCGCGGCGAGATGGTGGCGATCGACCGCTCCAAGGGGTCCCGCGCCCTGGCGCTGATGAACGAGGAGGCCGCCGCCGCCATGGCGGACGGCCGCCGCCTGATCATCTTCCCCGAGGGCACGCGGCGCGCGCCCGGCGCGGCACCCGCCTACAAGTACGGCGTCGCGCACATGTACGACCGGCTCGGCGTGCCCTGCCTGCCGGTGGCGCTCAACACCGGGGCGTTCTGGGGCCGGCGCCGCCTGACCTACCGGCCCGGCACCGCCGTGATCGAGTTCCTGCCGGCAATCCCGCCGGGTGTGCCCCGCGACACCTTCTTTGCCGACCTGCAGGAGCGGATCGAGACCGCCTCCGACGCCCTGCTGCGCGAGGCCGGCCTGCCCGGTTCGGCCCGCACCGCCCTGCGGGCGCAGGAAACCTGAGCGTCGCTTCCGGAGCGGTGCAGGCACGGTCGCGGCGAGATCTCCGCGACCGAACATGAACTCTTCGTAACCTGCGAAACGATCGCGCCGCCTCGTGCATTTCATGGTCCTCACAACAGGAGGCCATCATGCGTTGGACAATGGCTGCGGGCGCCGCGATCCTGTCCCTCGGCGCCCTCGTCGGTACAGGCACGACCGCGGAGGCGCGGGACGGCTGCGGCCCCGGATTCCACCGGAACTGGCACGGCTGGTGCCGCCCGAATTTCGGGCCGCGGGTCTATTACGCGCCGGTCCGCTACCGGCCCGTCGTCTGGGGGCCGCGCTGGGGCTACGGCGGCTGGCGCCGGGTGGGCTGGCACCACGCTGGCTGGCACCGTCCTTGGGGCTATGGCGGCTGGCACCGCGTCGGCTACCGGCCGGGCGGCTGGGGCCATCACGGCTGGCATCACCGCTGGTGAGCGAGGGCGGCGGCCGGGCGACCGGCCGCCGCACCCTTGTCCGTCTCCCTGGCCCCTTCCGCCCTTGCGCCGCGCGACCCGGCTCTCCAGATCCCTCGTGATGGCAGATCTCCGTGCTTGACGGACCTCCGGAATCGGAACTAGGCTGGAACAAATGGCGAACAAACGAGCCCTGTCCTGGTCGGTGGCGATGCGGGACATCCAGAATGACCGCGCGAGGAGGTTGGACGTGCGTGAGGAGCGCCTGAGAACGGCCACGAGCCTGCGCGGCACCCCGGCCCTGCCGCTGAGCGCCTGGCGCGGCCGCTCCGGCCGCCGCTACGTGGTGGGGATCCACACCCTCGACGACGATCCGGCGGAGGTCGGCGAGGCCGTGGTGATCGCGGTGCGCCGCGACGGCGACGGCACCGCCGAGCTGGTGGCGGTCGCCGCCGCGGGGGAGAGCCCGCGCGAGCGCCTGGCCCGCGGCTGGCTCACCCGGGCCCGGGCCCGCGGTGCCACGGAGATGCATGTCCACCGTCTCGCCGAGGACGCCGCCGCCCGCCGGGCGGTGGTGGCGGATCTCGGCGGCGCGCCGGCCTGAGCGTTCCTCAGTAGATCGGCCCGGACGACCAGGTCGGGCTGGCGAGGGGCATCGGCTCCGGCAGGGCCCGGGGCTCGGCGGCGAGCGCCGGCCGCGGCGCCGGGGAAGGGGCGTAGGGGGGAGGGGAGTAGGCCTGGGCCGGTTGAGCGGGCGCCGGGCGCGGCGCGGCAGCGCGGGCGACGCGGGTGCCGGTCTCGCGGGCGCTCGTCGGGGTCAGGCCGTAGGGGTCGTCCTCCTCGACGTCGATCGGCGCCGGATCCGGGGCGGGCTGCCAGGCCGGAGGCTTCTTGCGGATGGGCGAGAGCGGCGTGCCGGGGGGCGGCAGGCGCGACTCGTACTTGATCAGCGGCTTGCAGATCCGGCGCAGGCCCCTCGGATCGTGCCGCGCCAGGTCGAGGTGCAGGTGGTCGTAGTGGTAGACGTTCGACCCCGGCGCCAGCACCGTGGTGAAGTGGTTGCAGGCCCCGAGAAAGACCTCGCGCAGGAAGCCCTGCTCGGCCTCGGTGCCGCGCCAGCCGCCCTTCACCGTCACCACGTAGCCGTCGGCGAAGCGGAAGGACATCACGTCGACGGCGTTGCCGAACGCGTGCTCGGAGAGCTTGGCGCCGACCTGGTTGTTGCGGCCGCGGCAGGCATAGGAGCCGGAATTGATCTCGACCACCGGCTGGCCGAAATAGACCTCCGCCGCCGGCTGCACCGTGCCGGCGAGCCAGGCCTCGACCTCCGGGATGATCGGGCAGGCCAGCGTCATCCGCTGCTTGAGCGCGACGGTGCCGCCGGCGAGCCGGGTGACCCGGAACGGGTGGACCATGCCGCAGACGCCCGGCCCGTCGATCTCCTTGACCGGCTGGATGTCCTCGCTCGGTCGAACGAGTTTCTGGGCGAGGCAGACCTCTTCGGCCTGATTCCGCCAGGGTTCGCGCTGCTCAAACCGGTTGAGCGCGCATCCGGTGAGCCCCAGGCCGAACAGCGTGAGGGCTGAGAACGCTACAATGCCACGACGCATCTGCAGAGGATGCGCAGGATCGCGTAAACACCCCGTCAACCGTCGCCGTCAGAGCTTGGCCCATGTTGGGGCGGCTCACGCGAACCGCGTCGTGGCTTGACCGGTTCGCTCACGCGAACCGTTTGGCCCCCGCGACGCAGAGCACCACCAGGCCCGTCACCGCGACCATCGACGGGGCGACCGGCTCCCCGAGGAGGAGGCCAGCCAGCGCCAGGCCGAGGAAGGGCTGGAGCAGCTGCAGCTGGCCCACCCCCGCGATGCCGCCGCGCGCCAGCCCCCGGTACCAGAACACGAAGCCGACCAGCATGCTGAACACCGACACGTAGGCGAGGCCGAGCCAGGCCGGGGCACTCACGCCCGCGACGCCCGCCGGCCGGGTCGCGAGGGCGAGGCCCGCCATCGCCGGCAGGGCGAGGACCAGCGCCCAGGAGATCACCTGCCAGCCCCCGAGCCGGCGCGACAGGGCCGCGCCCTCCGCGTAGCCCAGCCCGCAGAGCAGGATCGCGGCGAGCATCAGGAGGTCGCCGGCGAGCGAGCCCGGCCCGCCCTGGAAGAGCGCGAAGCCGGCCACCGCGGCGCTGCCGACGAGGGAGAAGAGCCAGAACGCCGCCCGCGGCCGCTCACCCCCGCGCAGCACCCCGAACAGGGCGGTGGCCAGCGGCAGGAGCCCGATGAACACGATCGAGTGGGCCGAGGTGACGTGCTGGAGCGCAAGGGCCGTCAGCAGCGGGAATCCCACCACCACGCCGAATGCCACGATGGCGAGCGACGCGAGATCGGTGCGCTCC
This sequence comes from Methylobacterium nonmethylotrophicum, assembly GCF_004745635.1. Taxonomy (GTDB): domain Bacteria; phylum Pseudomonadota; class Alphaproteobacteria; order Rhizobiales; family Beijerinckiaceae; genus Methylobacterium; species Methylobacterium nonmethylotrophicum. The sequence continues at coordinate 192,426 of NZ_SRLB01000009.1, forward strand.
GGCCGCTTCTGGCGCAGGCCCCACAGCAGGGCCGCCCCGAGGATGGCTGCGATCACCGCCCGGGCCGAGGTGAGGAAGAGCGGCGAGAAGCCCCCGACCGCCACCCGGGTCGCCGGCAGCGAGCCGCTGAAGATCACCACCCCGAGCAGCCCGCTGCCCCACCCGTCCGCCGACCGCTGCATCGCTCAAGTCTTTCGCGTTCACCCCAGGGCCATCCGAAGCAGAACCTATCGCGGGATCCCCTCTCCCGTTTGGGAGAGGGGTAGGGGTGAGGGTGACACGCTTCCGTGTAAAGCTCTGACCGACGTGCTGGCAGCTCGACGCTAAGCGACTCACACTGAAGCGTATCACCCTCACCCCCGGCCCCTCTCCCACACGGGAGAGGGGGGATCCCGCGCCACGTCCTCCTCACGAACAGCTCTGCGTCCTACGGGATAACTAAACCCGCCACTCTGGCACGCGAAGGCACGGTCCCGTACGGTTGCGCCGAACTGTATGGGTATCGAGAGCCGCACGATCGGAGGGCGCGATGGGGGAGGGCGGCCGTACCGCGACCGTGATGGCGGCGATCCGTCAGCGGATTGCCGCGCGGGGGCTCGCGCCGGGCGAGCGATTGCCGTCGATCCGGGGCCTGGCCACCACCATGGGTGTCTCGCCCTCGACAGTGGTCGAGGCCTATGAGCGCCTGGCGGCGGAGGGGGCGGTGCGCTCGCGCCCCGGCTCCGGCTTCTACGCGGCCGCCGCCGCCCCGCCGCTGACTCTCGCCGAGATCGGCCCGCGCCTCGACCGGGCGGTCGACCCGCTCTGGGTGTCGCGCCAATCCCTCGACGGCGAACCGGAGATCCCGAAGCCCGGCTGCGGCTGGCTGCCTCCCGACTGGATGCCGGTGGCGTCCCTGCGCCGCGCTGCCCGCAGCCTCGCCAGGGCCGAGGATGCGGTGCTCACCGATTACGGCGCCACGCGGGGGCCGCTGCCCCTGCGCCGGCTGCTGGCGCGGCACTGCGCGGAGGATGGCGTGAGCGTCGGCGTCGAGCAGATCCTGCTCACCGGGTCGGGCACGCAGGCGGTCGACCTGATCTGCCGCCTGCTGCTGCGCCCCGGCGACACGGTCCTGGTCGACGATCCGTGCTACTTCAACTTCCAGGCGCTGCTGCTCGCCCACCGGGCCAGCGTCGTCGGCGTGCCCTACACCGCGGCGGGGCCCGATCCCGACCGGTTCGCGGAGGCCGCGGCGGCGCACCGGCCGCGGCTCTACCTCACCAATTCCGCGCTCCACAACCCGACCGGCGCCACCCTCGCGCCCGCAATCGCCCACCGGATCCTCAACGCGGCGGCGTCGCACGACGTCACGATCGTCGAGGACGACATCTTCGCCGCCTTCGAGCCGGAGCCGTCGCCGCGCCTCGCCGCCCTCGACGGGCTCGACCGGGTGATCCGGATCGGCAGCTTCTCCAAGACGCTGTCGGCCTCGATTCGCTGCGGCTACGTCGTCGCGAAGGCGGAGTGGATCGAGGCGCTGATAGACCTGCAGGTGGCGACGAGCTTCGGCGGGGTGAGCCCGGTCGCGGCGGAGTGGGTCGCGGGCGCGCTCGGTGACGGGCAGCACCGCAAGCACCTCGAGGCCCTGCGCCGGCGTCTCGCCCGGGCGCGACAGGAGACGGCCGGGCAACTCGCCGGCCTCGGCATCCGGCCCTGGCTGATGCCGCGGGGCGGGTTCTATCTCTGGTGCACCCTGCCTGACGGGCGCGATGCGGCGGGCGTCGCCCGGGCGGCCCTGCGCGAGGGCGTGGTGCTGGCGCCGGGCGACGTGTTCAGCGTGTCGCGCACGGCCTCGCACTTCATGCGCTTCAACGTGGCGCAGATGGGTGACCCGCGGGTGCTGCCGGTGCTGCGGCGGGCGCTGGCCGCCCCGGAGGCGTGACGCCGGGCGGCGCCGGACCGGCGCGGGCTCAACCGAGGACCGGCTCGCCCCGGTTGGCCTGAGCGAAGAACCACAGCGTCAGCGCGACCCAGCCCGCCGCGACCAGCAGGACGGCGCCCACCGCCGGCGCCCGCGGCAGCGTCCGCTCGGCGATCAGCCCGGCCAGGGGCACGGCCTGCATCATGTGGGTGGCGAAGAAGTGCGGCACCCGCCGGTCGCCGACGGTCAGCGACCAGCCGGTAAGCGGCATCCGGGCAGCGCCCGGCGCCTCGAGCCCGACATGGCGCGTGAGCGCGCCGCCCATCCGGAACGCCACGATCAGCGTCAGCACGGTCCCGCCGATCAGGCCGAGGGCGACCGCGAGGCGCAGGGCCGGGCCGAACCGCGCCCCGGCATCGGCCCAGGCGACGGCGCCCACGATCGCTGCCGCGACCGTGATGACGACGGCGCCGACCGCCATCGCAGCGTACATCGCCGCGAGGAACGGCGTGTCGCGGTTGAAGTGCGACGCCTGCTGCCGCCCCGCCTGGACCATGATGTAGGCGACCTCGAAGCCGGTGGCGGCGATGGAGGCGAACGCGACCCAGCGCAGGAGCGCCCCGTCGCGCCACGTGCCGGCGAGGCCCGATGCGACGAGGGCCAGGGTCGCGCAATGCAGGGCGAGGGAGAGCTGGAACTTGATCGGCTTCACCCAGACGCTCTCGCCGCCGATCTGGCGCCCGTCGAGGAGCCAGGCGACCGAGGTCGCGGCGCAGAGCGCCAGCAGGACGCCCACCGTCCACCACCACAGAATCTCGGCCCGTTCCATCGCCCACCCCTTGTCTCGTCGGTAGACAGTGTCTACTCGATCGTGTAGACACTGTCTACCGCCGTCAGTCGCGACCCGCGGGCCTGTTCGGGAAAATGAAGGGGCGCGGGATCCCCCCTCTCCCGTGTGGGCTATCGCATTCACACAACCCGGTCTGATTGCTCTCCCCATTGAAGGGAGCGCGCCTCCCCTCCCCCTTGTCGGGAGGGGTAAGGGGGTGGGGGTGGTGCCGCGTAGAGCTGTGCGGTGCCTTCCGCACCACCCCCACCCCTATCCCCTCCCCACAAGGGGGAGGGGAAGTGCGCGCTTTTACAAAGGGTTGGACTTCAAAAGCGATGTGTGAATCTGCAAGCCCGTGTGGGAGAGGGGCCGGGGGTGAGGGTGACACGCTTCCGCAGAAAAACTCAGGCCGTCGTGCTGGCAGCTCAACGCTTGGAGCTAAACTCAGAACCGTATCACCCTCACCCCTACCCCTCTCCCAAACAGGAGAGGGGATCCCGCGCCTGATCTTTGAAAGACCTGCTATCGACCCCTTCACATCACGGGATATCGACGCCATGACCGCTTCTTCCCGAATCGCCGACAATCCCCACCATCGTCGCCTGCGCGAGCGTTACGGTTCCTGGGCGGTCGTCACCGGCGCGTCCGACGGCATGGGGCGGGACGTCGCCGCGCTCCTCGCCGCGGCCGGCCTGAACCTCCTCCTCGTCGCCCGGCGGGCGGCGCTCCTCGCCGAGCAGGCGGAGCACCTGCGCGCGGCCTGCGGCGTCGATGTGCGCACGCTCTCCATCGACCTCGGCCGGCCGGAGGACGTCGCGCGATTGATCGCGCACAGCGCGGAGCTCGACGTCGGCCTGCTGGTCGCGGCCGCCGGCTTCGGCACGTCGGGGCGCCTCATCGACGCCGACATCGGCCGCGAGGCCGAACTCCTGGCGGTCAATTGCGGAGCGGTGCTCAGGCTGTCCCACGCCTTCGGCCGGTACTTCGCCGCCCGCGGCCGGGGCGGGCTGGTGCTGTTCGGCTCCCTCGTCGGCCGGCAGGGCGTGCCGTTCGCCGCCCATTACGCGGCGAGCAAGGCCTACATCCAGTCCCTCGCCGAAGGGTTGCGGTTCGAGCTTGCGCCTCACGGCGTCGACGTGCTGTCGGTGGCGCCGGGCCCGGTCTCGAGCGGCTTTGCCGCCCGGGCCGCCCTGCGGATGGGCCGCGCGACATCCTCGGAGATGGCAGCGCGGGACATCGTCGCCGCGTTCGGGCGGCGCGGCACGGTGGTCCCGGGCGGGCTCGGCCGGCTCCTCACCAGGTCGCTCCGGCCGTTGCCGCGGGGGATCCGGGTGCGGATCATGGCCGGGATCATGAAAGGAATGGTCGACCCTCATGAGCGACACCGGACCGGCGAGGCGCGACCTGCGTGAGGCCTGCCTGGCGACCGCGCTCGCCATCGTCGGGGAAGAGGGCCTGGAAAAGCTGTCGCTGCGCGAGGTCGCCCGCCGGCTCGGCGTGTCGCACGGGGCGCCCTACAAGCACTTCCCGAGCCGCGACCACATCCTGGCCGAGATCGTCGCCCGCGCCTTCGCGGCCTTCGCGGCGCATCTCGACGCCTCCCCGCGGACGGGCGACGCGCGCCGGGACATGGGCGCGATGGGGCGCGCCTATCTCGCCTATGCGCTCGACCACCCCCTCGACTACCGGCTGATGTTCGGGACCCCGCTGCCCGATCCCGCCGACCACCCCGAGATGATGCGCCAGGCCCGCCACGCCTTCGCGCTGCTGAAGGAGCGCCTGCGGGCGGTGCACGCCGCCGACGGCCGAAGGTTCGACGACGGCCGTCTCGACCGCGACGCGCTGTTCGTCTGGTCGACCATGCACGGCCTCGCCGGCATCCTGAGCGGCGCCGCCTTGAGCCAGGTCGGCCTCCCGGACGAGGTGCTCGCCACCGCCCCCGAGCACGCCCTGTCGCTGATCGGAGCCGCGCTGGAGGGGAGCAAGGAGGGCTGGTGAGGCCCGATTCGCCTGCTCGCGTGAGGATGGTGCGGGCGGTCGGACTCGAACCGACATATCCGTGAGGACGGCGGATTTTGAGTCCGCTGCGTCTACCAATTCCGCCACGCCCGCGCGCGGTGAAGCCCCACTCCTGTGCCGTGCGAAGCGGGAGCGTGTCAATCCCGGGCGGAGCGGCCGCCGCCGTGGTCGCGGCGCGAGCCGTGCGGGTCTCGCGCCGGCGGCTCCTTCGCGGCCGGCGCCTGTTCCGGCGCCTCGTTGATGCCGGGCGCGATGCCGGGGGCGACCTGGTCGGGGGTCGGGCCCGCCTTCGGGTCGGGCTCCGGCAGGGTCGAGACGTCGTGCGGGCCCTTGACGGTGGTGGTGACGCCGGCCGGCGCGACGGCGGCATCTTCCGGGCGTTGCGGCCCGAGGCGGTCGACGAAGGCGCTGAACACGTCGCGCAGGCGGTCGCCGGGCTGGGCGTAGGCGCCGACCGAGACCGTCGCGGTCATGCCGGCGACGAGGGCGAGGTCCTTGGGCACCTCCTCGATGCGGATGCGCACCGGCACCCGCTGGGCGAGGCGGACCCAGGTATAGACCGGATCGACGCTCGGCAGCCCCTGCGTGCTCGCCGCCGCGTTCGGGGTGCTGATGCCGCGGGTGATGCTGTCGACCCGGCCGCGGATCGGCGCGGCATAGCCCATCAGCACCGCGGACGCCGGGTCGCCGACCCGGATATGGCCCATCTTGGTCTCCTCGAAGTAGCCGTCGATCCAGTACGAGTCGGCGTCGATGACCGAGATGTTGCGGGTGCCGGCGCTGGCGTAATCGCCGACCCGCAGGAGCAGGTTGGTGACGTAGCCGTTGACGGGGCTCCTCACCTCCGTGCGCTTCAGGTTGATCTCGGCCTGCGCCGCCTGCGCCTGGGCCTGGGCGAAGGCGGCCTCCGCCTGCTTGGCGGTACCGGCGAATTGCTGCTTCTCCTCGATCGAGGTCGAGACCGTGGTCAGCGCCTCGCGCCGCGCGGCCTGGGCGCGCTTGACCTGGAGGTCGGCGGCCCGGTTCTCGACGTCGGCCCTGGCCGAGTCGAGCGCGACCTTGAAGTCGAACGGGTCGATCACGTAGAGCACGTCGCCCTTGCGGACGTACTGGTTGTCGACGACGCGCAACTCGGTGATCTGGCCCGAGATCTGGGGGGCAATGCTCGCGACCTGCACCCGCACCCGCCCGTCCCGGGTCCAGGGCGCGGTGACGTAGTACTCCCAGACGATCAGGGACGCGGCGCCGGCGAGCACCAGCACCACGAGCGTCGCCAGGATCCGCAGCAGGCGCCGTCCCCGGGTCGTCCGCTTGACCGCCACGGCTTCCTCCTCAGACCAGCACGATCAGCAGCGCCAGGATACAGACGTAGATCCCCGCCTCGGCGAGCGGCGGGTTGGCGAACACGCGCTCGAACCGGATGAGGCGCAGGAGCGGCCGCAAGGCGAGCAGGATCGCCAGGGCGCCGGCCGCGTAGGCGACGAAGGGGGAGACCAGCACCCCGCCGATCGTCAGCTCATGAAACATCGCCCGCCTGGACCTTGGCCTGCCCGGACCCCCACAGGGCGAGCCGTCGCAGCACCCGGCCCTGGTCCGCAATGACATAGGACGCCGTGGCGAGGTCGGCCACAACCCGTGTTGCGGTGCGGCGCGATTCGGCCGGCCCGGTGCGGGCGGCGGCCAGCAGGGCGGCAGCGGCCTCGCGCAAGGACCCTGGCTCCGCCCGCCGCAGGGCGGCGCGGGCCTGCCCCACCGCGCGGTCATAGGCCGGCACCGCGGCGAGCCGGTTCAGGCCGGCCTGCGCCCCGGCAGCCGCGGTGTCGAGGGCCGCGAGCGCGAAGGCGTGCCGCAGGGTCGCGCGGCGCACGGCGCCGGCGGTGCCGGCCCAACCGGCGAACTGCACCAGGCGGTCGGCGTCGAGGTTGACCCGCTCCTCGGCCTCCTGCGGCTCGCCCGACAGGGCCTCGATCACGTCGGCCCGGGCGGCCTGGAGCGACCAGTGCCGGCGCTGGGCGTTGCTGGTCGGCAGCACGATCCGGATCACCAGGAACAGGATCAGCCCGGCGACGCAGAACAGGACCGAGGCATTGACGTAGGATTCCGCATTGTAGGGCTGCGGATTCGCGGGCGCCAGCACCACGGGGAAGAACACCAGCAGGATGAAGCCGAGGCTCGCCGTCGCCGGCCGCAGGCTGAGCAGGCAGGCGGTGACGATCACCGGCGCCATCGCGATCGCCAGCAGCGGGAAGCCCTGGCCGCCATCCAGCACGACGAACTCGACGAGGCCGGCGCAGGCCACGGCGAGCGGCATGCCCCAGAGCGCGCCGGTGGCGAAGCCCACCGGGTTCGGGTTGATCGAGGCGAGCGCCGCGAAGGCCGAGACCTGGAGCAGCGCCGACGAGGTGGCGGGCCAGCCGCTCAGCACGAAGAGCGTGGCGCTCACCGCGATCGTGATGACGACCCGGGCGGCGTTGCGCAGGGCGTCGGGAAAGTCGCGGTGCACCGGCAGGAGCATGTCGCGCAGCGGCGCGCGGCCCGTCTCCAGGGCCTCGATCCCGTCCGCGGCGAGGCGGTCCTGGCGCAGGAGGTCGATGGCGCGCCGGTGCAGCAGCACGGCATCGGGGTCGGCGTCGCCGCTCGCCGCCAGCGCGTCGAGGCGCGCTACGAGGTCGGGCAGGGTGTCACGGTCGCCGTCGAGGCCGGCCAGCACGCGCGCCCGAAGATCGTCCGGATCGCCGGAGCGCGCGACGGCGAGCGCGAAGGAGCGGGCGGCGGCGACCGACGCGAACAACGCCGCCACTGCGCTGCGGGCGCCCGCCGCCCGGTTCGCGCCGTCGTGGAACTCGGTCGCGACGACCCCGATCGCGTCGCGGGGCGCCGCGACGAGCCGCATCGCGTCGGCGGCGGCTTCCGGACCCGGGTCGCTGGTGGCAACGGCCCGGCGCACGACGTCGCGCACCGCGTCGCGGGCCTTCCCCATCCCGGCGCTCAGCTCGGGGAAGACGTAAGGCGCGCCGAGCGCGTCGTTGATGAAGGTGATCGAGACGATGCCGAGCGTGATCGCGGCGACGCGGGCGAGACCGGACTCGAACACCGATTGCGGCGCGTCGATGTTGTTGATCGCGATGATCGCCACCGTGTAGCCCGACAGCATGGCGCCGTAGGCCCTGGTGCCCTGGAGGTAGTTGGCGGTGAAGACGCAGAGGCCCATCCAGAGCGCGAAGGCGACCAGCATCTCGACCCGGTCCTGCCCGAACAGGGCGGTGAACAGGATCGCGACGGCGAAGCCGACGAGCGTGCCGAGGAACCGGTAGGCCGCCTTCGACAGGGCCTGGCCGCGCCGGGGCTGAGCCAGGATCGCCACCGTGACGGCGGCCGAGGACGCGCTCTCGAGCTCGAGCCAGAATCCGGCATAGAGCGCCAGCATCATGGCGAGCCAGATCCGCAGGGCGTAGGCGAAGGACGAGAGCGGCGGCGGCTCGATCCGGTCGAGCGCCGCATCGATCCAGCTCCGGCGTTCGGCCTCGTCAGGCATCGATTGCGCCCAGTCGAGCTGCTAGGGTGGCGCGAACCGGGCGACAGCGACCCGGTCCGCGGCCCCGCGCCGCGCCAGAACACACAGCCGAGGAAGCGCCGATGAGCAAGCCTGAGATCCGCGTGGCAACGTTCGCGGGCCCGGGGGCGGAGCCCGTGATCCAATCGGTGCCCTGGCCGAAGGTTCCGCGCAAGGCCGCGCTGATCAAGGTCGGCGCCTGCGGTGTCTGCGGCACCGACCAGCACATCCTCAAGGGCCATTGGCCCAAGCCCCTGCCGTGGCCCTTCACGCTCGGCCACGAGATCGGCGGCGTCATCGTCGAGAAGGGCGACGAGTTCACCGCCGACTTCATGGAGAAGCCGCTCCAGGTCGGCTCCAAGGTGATGATCCCGCCGCTGATGCCCTGCGGCCACTGCTATTACTGCGTCCACTATCCCGAGCAGGCCAACAAGTGCCTGACCCCGGTCTATTACGGGCGCTATCTCGGCTTCGACAAGGCGCCGCACCTGTGGGGCGGCTGGGCCGAGTACGTCTATGTCGATCTCGAGATGCTGCCGGGCACCAAGGTCTACAAATTGCCCGACGACATGTCGCTGCGCCTCGGCGCGCTCTCCGAGCCCCTGACCTCCTGCATCCGCGCCTTCAACCGGGCGACCCGGGCCGGGGGCTTCAAGTGGGGCGACACCGTCGTGATCCAGGGCTCCGGCCCGATCGGCATCCTCGCCGTGGCCGCCGCCCAGGAGATGGGGGCCGGGCGGGTGATCTGCGTCGGCGCGCCCGAGGAGCCGCGGCTCGCGCTCGCCCGCAGGTTCGGCGCCGAGGCCACCGTCGACATCACCAAGGTCACGACGCCGGAGGCCCGCATCGCCGCGGTGCGCGAGATCGTCGGCGGCTTCGGCGCCGACCTGGTGATGGACTGCTCCGGACACCCGACCGCTGGTCCCGAGGGCATCGAGTTCCTGCGCGACGGCGGCACCTATGTCGAGATGGGCCAGTTCACGGATGCCGGCAAGATCGAGACCTCGTGGCACCGGATCTGCTCCAAGGACCTGAACGTGCTCGGCTCCTGGGCCTTCACCGGCAACGACCTGCCGCTCGGCGTCGACATGCTCTACCGCGCCCGCGACAAGTATCCCTGGCTCGAGATGCAGACGGTCTACCCGTTCACGCAGGAAGGCGTGTCGCAGGCGGTGAAGGACGCGATGGCGATGAAGACCGTGAAGTCGACCATCGTGCCGTTCCCCGACCTCGTCGCCTGACCGGCCGAGGCGGTGGCGGGACGGACGCCGAGGCGCTAGGTCAGGGACCTCGATTCCTGTCCCTGGAGCCCGCGCCGTTGCGTCCCGTTCGTCTCGCCGCCCTGATCCTCGCCTGCGCCCCGGTCCTCGCCCATGCGCAGGCGGGCCCCCAGCCCACCGGTACCTGGCTCACCCCCTCCGGTGATTCGCAGATCCGCATCAGCCGCTGCGGCGCGGCCTATTGCGGCACGGTCGCCAAGGTGCTCGCCGGCGAGACCAAGGACGTCCACAACCCCGACGCCGCCTTGCGCGGCCGCAGCCTCGTCGGCGTCGCGCTCACCCGCGACATGCACCCGGCCGGCGAGGGCTGGGAAGGCTCGCTGTACAATTTTCGCGACGGCCGGACCTATTCGGGCAAGCTCGCCATGAAGGGGCCGAACGTGCTGGAACTGTCGGGCTGCGTGCTGGGCGGGCTGATCTGCAAGAAGCAGATGTGGACGCGGGTGGATTGAGGCGGGATCTTCCGATCTGCTTCGAAGGGCGCGCGCATAAGCCCTCCCCCGCAGAGGGGGGTGCTTATGCTCGGCGTCCGGCGCGTCCTTCCTTATCAGTTCCAGGGGTGTATGGCTCGCCTCTGAGACAGGCTCCTCACAGGACCGGCGGCCCCGCCCGCCCCGCCACCCGGATCTGCCACAGGCAGAGCAGCGGCGTAACCACCAGCTCCATGCCGAGCGCCGCCAGCATGGTGAGCGAGGGCACCCCGGTCAGCCACAGGCCGAGGAGCCGGGCGAGGCCGCCGAGCACGACCACCATCGTCAGGAAGCGAAACAGCGACGTCTTGGTCTCGATCGCGGGAAGCGTCGACCAGAACAGGAGGCCGATGCCGAGGAGCAGGCCCGACAGGTAGCGGAAATGGCTGTCGGTCGAGATGTCGGACACTCCCCCGCCGAGGCCGGCCTGGCCGAACAGCACGCCGTAGAGCCCGCCCGCCACCGGCACGATTCCCGCCACCGCCACCACGCGCTGAAGCGCCCGCCGCTCCGTGTCGACTGTCATGCTCACGGCCTCGCTGCTCCCCCGACAATCCGCCAAGGAGCACAGGGTTCATGGGCTCCCGCGTTTCACCAGTGATGCAGCACTACCGCGTCGGCCAGGCAGGCCGGCTTCTCGGCCCCCTCGATCTCCACCGTCACGCGATAGGTGGTGCGCAGGCCCCGCGGCGGCACGTCGAGGGCGCTCGCCACCTGGACGCGCCCGCGCAGGCGGGCATTGACCACCACCGGTGCCGGGAAGCGCACCCGATCGAGGCCGTAATTCAGGCTGAGGCGCAGGCCTTCGAGGCGGCGCACCCCGGCGATGAAGCGCGGCACCAGCGACAGGGTGAGATAGCCGTGCGCCACCGTGGCGCCGTAGGGCGATTCGCGCGCCGCCCGCTCGGGGTCGACGTGGATCCACTGGTGGTCGTCCGTCGCCTCGGCGAAGCGGTCGATCATCGCCTGGTCGACGGTGATCCATTCACCCACCCCGATCTCCTGCCCGATCGCCGCCTTCAGGGCCTCCGGCCCGTCGAAGATCTCCATGCGGTCTCCTCCCGTCTCGGCGCATTTTAGGCCGCGAGGGCACGCCCGGCCACGCTCGTTGGAGGATCGACGCCCAGGCCATCGAGATTCTGCCATCGATACTCCGCCAGAGTGTTCTACTTAGAGGGGGAGAGTATCGGTCGTCAGGAGTGCGTGCGGTGGGCCAGAAGAGCGTGCGGGTCGCGATCGCGGGCGTCGGCAACTGCGCCTGCTCGTTCGTGCAGGGACTCACCTATTACCGGGAGGCCGGCCCCGGCGACGCGGTGCCGGGCCTGATGAGCCCCGATCTCGGCGGCTACCGGGTGGCGGACGTGACGGTGGTGGCGGCCTTCGACGTCGCGAAGGCCAAGGTCGGCCGCGACCTCGCCGAGGCGATCGGAGCCCCGCCCAACAACACCGCCCGCTTCGCCGACGTGGCGCCGACCGGCGTGATGGTGGAGCGCGGCCCGACCCTCGACGGGCTCGGCCGCTACCTCGAGGCGATCGTGCCGGAATCCCCCGCCCGTCCGGTCGACGTCGCGGCGTCCTTGCGCCGCACGGGCGCCGAGGTGCTGGTCTCCTACCTGCCGGTCGGGTCGCAAGGAGCCACCGAATACTATGCGGAAGCGGCGCTGGCGGCGGGCTGCGCCTTCGTCAACTGCATCCCGGTCTTCATCGCCTCGCATCCCGAATGGCGCCAGCGCTTCGAGGCGGCCGGCCTGCCGCTCATCGGCGACGACATCAAGAGCCAGGTCGGCGCCACCATCGTGCACCGGGCGCTCGCCCACCTCTTCCGCGAGCGCGGGGTCAAGCTGGAGCGGACCTACCAGCTCAATTTCGGCGGCAATGCCGATTTCCGCAACATGCTGGAGCGCGAGCGGCTCGAATCGAAGAAGATCTCGAAGACGCAGTCGGTGCAGAGCCAGCTCGAGACCGCCCTGCCGGCCGACGACATCCATGTCGGGCCGAGCGATTACGTGCCGTGGCTGAGCGACCGCAAATGGGCGCATATCCGGCTCGAGGGCACGGCCTTCGGCGGGGTGCCGCTCAATCTCGAGCTGAAGCTCGAAGTGTGGGATTCGCCGAACTCCGCCGGCATCGTCATCGACGCGGTGCGCTGCGCCGCGCTGGCACGGGAGCGGCGGATCGGCGGCGCGCTGATCGGCCCGTCGAGCTGGCTGATGAAGTCGCCGCCGGAGCAGTTCACCGACGAGGAGGCGCACCGGCGCACCCTGGCCTTCGTGGCGGGGGCGTGAGACCCGCCGCCTGAGCCGGCCGCGGACCGCTTCGGCCAGCTCGCGGAGGAGGCCTACGGCATCAGCCGCAGCGCGTCGGCGAAGAAGTCCGGCCCGCCGAAATTGCCGGATTTCAGCGCCAGCCACATGTCACGGTCGGTGGTGCGCAGGACCGGCACGCCGGCGGCGATCTCGGGACCGACCCGGAAGGCCGGCAGGCCGAGGCGGTCGACCACGGCGCCGGAGGTCTCGCCGCCGGCCACCACCAAGCGGCGCACGCCGTTGGCGACGAGCCCTTCGGCGATCCGCGCCATCGCCGCCTCGATCGTGTGGCCCGCCTGGTCGCGACCGAAGCGGGCCTGGACCGCCGCCACGTCGTCCGGGCCGGCGCTGCTGGCGATCAGCACCGGGCCGTCGCCGATCCGCTCCATCGCCCAGGCCAAAGCCGCCCCGGCCTCGTCCTCGCCGGCCAGCAGCCGTGCCGGATCGAGGCGGCGCACCGGCATCGCGGCCTCGGCCCGGGCGATCTGCCCGAGGGTCGCCTGCGAGCAGCTGCCGGCGAGGCAGGCGGCCGGGCCGCCGATCGGCCCGCCGAGATCGGACTCCGCCGCGGCAGGCGTCACCCGGCCGGTCGACACCAGGGCCCGGGCGAGACCTAAGCCCAGGCCCGAGGCGCCGGTCGAGACCTTGCGGGTCAGGGCCGCCTCACCCAGGACGGTCAGGTCGGGGTCAAGCACGGCATCGGCGATGGCCGCGCCCTTGCCCTCCCGGGCGAGCGCGTCGAGCCGCTCGCTCACGGCCTGCCCGCCCCGCGCCACCGTCGCGAGGTCGATGAGGCCGACCTCCGCCCGGCTCTGGCGGGCGAGCACCCGCACCAGATTGGAATCCCGCATCGGGTTGAGCGGATGGTCCTTCAGCGGGCTCTCGGCGAGCGGCACCGCGCCGACGAAGAGGTGGCCGAGATAGACCGTTCGCGCCGTCTCCGGGAAGGCCGGGGTGACGAGCGCGATCGCCTCGCCGGCATCCGTACGCAGCGCGTCGGTGACCGGGCCGATATTGCCCGCATCGGTCGAATCGAAGGTCGAGCAGACCTTGAACAGCAGGTGGCCGGCGCCGCGGGCGTTCAGCCACGCGGCCGCCTCGCGCGAGCGCGCCACCGCCTCCTCGGCGGGAATCGACCGGCTCTTCAGCGAGACCACCACCGCGTCGACCTCCGGCAGCCGCAGGTCGGCGGCCGGCACCCCGATGGTCTGGACCGTGCGCAGGCCGGCCTTGGTCAGGGTGTTGGCGAGGTCGGAGGCGCCCGTGTAGTCGTCGGCGATGCAGCCCAGCGCCAGGGTCATGCTCGTGCTCCCTTGTAGGCGGTAAACCAGCTTAAGCCCTCGCGCGTGCCGGCCCGCGGGTTGTACTCGCAGCCGACGAAGCCGTCATAGCCGAGGCGGTCGAGCTCAGCGAACAGGAAGGCGTCGTTCATCTCGCCGCTGCCGGGCTCGTGGCGCTCCGGCACGCTCGCGGTCTGGACGTGGCCGACGATCGGCATCAGGGCGCGCAGGCGCATCGTCACGTCGCCGTGCAGGATCTGGCAGTGGTAGAGGTCGAATTGCAGCTTCAGGTTCGGCCGCGCCAGCTCGCGGATCAGGTCTGCGGCGTACCCGAAGTCGTTGAGGAAGTAGCCCGGCATGTTGCGCGCGTTGATCGGCTCGAGGACGAGGTCGAGCCCTTCCCGCTCCAGGCGCTCCGCCGTCCAGGCGACGGCGCGGCGGTAGGATTCCTGCGCCTTGGGGTCGTTCCGGTCGGCCATGCCGGCCATCAGGTGCAGGCGCTTCACGCCGGTGGCGCGCGCGTAGCCGAGGGCCGTCTCGACGCCGCCCTTCAGCTCCTCGAACCGGTCGGGGAGGGCCGCCATGCCGCGCTCGCCGGCGGCCCAGTCGCCCGGGGGCAGGTTGAACAGGGCCTGGGTCAGGCCGTGGCGTTTGAGCCGCTCGCCGATCGCTTCGGGCGGGTGCTCGTACGGGAACAGGAACTCCACCGCGTCGAACCCGGCCTCCGCGGCCTGCGCGAACCGGTCGAGGAACGGGACTTCGGTGAACATCAGGGTCAGGTTCGCGGCGAAGCGCGGCATGAAGGTCCTCCCTCGTCAGCACCGGCGCCCTGCCGGACACGACGCATCCAGAGTCTGGTTGACTGGATTCCGGCCGCTACTCGCACCCTCCGCCTCATCCTGAGGTGTCAGGCCATCGCAGATGGACTGACCGCGAAGGAGGGCTCCAGACGTCTCTGCGATCCCTGGAGCCCTCCTTCGAGGCCCGGCGATCGAAGATCGCATCGATCTCCGATCGCCCGGCACCTCACGATCAGGGCGCGGCTGGGAGGGAGCGGGTCAATCCCGTTTGGCCGGTCTCACCCCGCCCCACCCGGCAGGGCGGTGCCGGTCACCTGCGCGTAGATCCGGGCCACCGAGGCGTCGTCGTCGCGGCCCATGCCGGCGCCGGCGGCCATCAGGAACATCTGGAGCGCGGCCGCCGCCACCGGCACCGGGAATTTCTGGGCGCGGGCCATGTCCTGCACGATGCCGAGATCCTTGACGAAGATGTCGACGGCGCTGCGCGGCGCGTAGTCGCCGTCGAGCACGTGCGGCATCCGGTTCTCGAACATCCAGGAATTGCCGGCCGAGGCCGTGATCACCTCGTAGACGCGCCGGAGATCGAGGCCCTGGCGGGCCGCGAAGGCCATCGCCTCGCTCGCTGCCGCGATGTGCACGCCGGCCAAGAGCTGGTTGATCATCTTGAAGGCGGCGCCCTGGCCGGCGGCGTCGCCGAGTTCGTAGAGCTTGGCCGCCATGGCGTCGAGCGCCGGCTTCGCCCGCGCGAAGGCCTCGCGGCTGCCCGAGGCCAGGATCGTCAGCTCCCCCTGCGCGGCGCGCTGGGCGCCACCGCTGATCGGCGCGTCGAGGTAGTGCCGGCCGGTCGCCTCGAGCCGGGCGGCGAGGCGGCGGGCGATCTCCGGATCCATGGTCGCGCAGGAGACGAACACCGCGCCCGCCGGCATCGCCTCGGCGACGCCGCCGGGCCCGAACAGGACCGTCTCGGTCTGGGCCGCGTTGACGACGACGCAGACAACGATCCCGGCCTCCGTCGCGGCGTCCGCCGGGCTCGCGGCGCCGCGTCCGCCCTCGGCGACGAGGCGCGCCACGGAAGCCGGGTCGACGTCGCTGCCCGCGACGTCGAGGCCGGCCCGGCGCAGGGCCTGCGCCATGCCGTAACCCATGGAACCGAGGCCGATCACCGCGACGCGGGCGGGGGTGTCGCTCATGCCGTTCCTCCTTGCGGGTCGCGTGGGACCCGTGCGGGCCGCACGCGACCCGGTTCTGCTGCGCGATCTGACGCCGCGCCGTCGTCCCGAAGCTCTCGCTCGAACCTCTCTAGCACCGATTTGGCAGCGCTGCCAATCCGGACCATGGATCCGTTGAGCCGGCCGGGGAACCATGACATCGTGGCCGTCCCGCGCGTCGGTGGCAAGGTGCCGGCAGGTAACGGGAGGGCGAATGGACGAAGGCGGCAACGAGGTCTTCGAGGCCGACCGCGAGGTGCCGCGGGACGGTTTCGCCCGGCGCCCGATCACCCTGGCGGACGTCGCCCGCGAGGCGCGGGTCGGCGAGAGCACGGTGTCGCGGGTCCTGCGCAGCCACGGGTCGTTCTCCGAGAAGACCCGGGCCCGGGTCGAGGAGGCGGTGGCCCGCCTCGGCTACGTGCCGAACCGCATCGCCGGGACGCTGGCCTCGACGGGCTCGCGGCTGATCGGCATCGTGATCCCGTCGCTCACCAACATCGTCTTCCCGGACCTCCTGCGCGGCGCCACGATGGCCCTCGAGCAGGAGGGGTTCCAGTCGGTCATCGCCGTCACCGATTACGACCAGGACCGCGAGGAGGCGGTGGTCGGCTCACTGCTGAGCTGGCGCCCAGCCGGGCTGATCGTCACCGGGCTCGAGCACAATTCGGGCACCCGGCGCCGGCTCCTCGCCAGCGGCGTGCGGGTGGCCGAGCTCCTCGACACCGACGGGCCGGGTCTCGACATCGTGGTGGGCTACTCCAACCGCGCCGCCGGCGAGGCGAGCGCTCGCCACCTCGCGGGCCGCGGCTACCGGCGCATCGGCTATATCGGCCACGACCTGACGAAGGACCGGCGCGCCGCCAAGCGCTATGCCGGGTTCCGGGACGGCCTGCGCGCGGCCGGGCTGACGCTCGCCGGCGAGGAGCGGGTCGCGAGCCCGTCCTCGGTCGAGGTCGGCCGGCAGGGCCTCTTCGACCTGCTGGCCCGGGCGCCGGATCTCGACGCCGCCTATTTCTCGAACGACGACATGGCGCTGGGCGGCTACTTCCACTGCCTCGCCCATGGCATCGCGGTGCCGGGGCGTCTGGCACTGTTCGGCTATAACGGCCTCGATGTCGGCCGGCTGATGCCGCAGCCCCTCGCCACGATCCGCACCCCGCGGGTCGAGGCGGGGGCGACGGCGGCGCGGCTCCTCTGCGCCGGCGCACCGGCGACGGTGGTGGATCTCGGCTTCGAGCTGATCGAGGGAGCGACCGCGTGACGGACATCTCCGGGATGAGCGAATCGGCCCTGCGCGAGGCGATCTGCCGCTTCGGGCGCTCGCTGTTCGAGCGCGGCCTGACGCCCGGCTCCTCGGGCAACATCTCGCTGCGGCTCGACGACGGCGGCTGGCTGGTGACGCCGACCAACGCCTCGCTGGGCTTCCTCGATCCGGCCCGCATCTCCCGCCTCGACCGCGACGGGCGGCTCCTCTCCGGCGACAAGCCCACGAAGGAGATCCCGCTCCACGGCGCCCTCTACGACAGCCGAGCCGAGGCGCGGGCGATCGTGCACCTGCACTCGACCCACGCCGTCGCTGTCTCGATGCTGCCGGAGATCGACCCCCGCGCGGTGCTGCCGCCGCTCACCCCCTACAGCCTGATGCGGGCCGGCGCGGTGGCGCTGGTGCCCTACTTCCGCCCCGGCGACCCGGCGGTGGCGGACGCGATCCGGGGGTTGGCCGGGAAATACTCCTCGGTGCTGCTCGCCAATCACGGGCCCGTGGTGGCCGGCGACACCCTCGAGGCGGCGGTGTTCGCCACCGAGGAGCTGGAGGAGACCGCCAGGCTCTACCTGCTCCTGCGCAACCTCAACCCGCGCTACCTGACACCCGCCCAGGTGCGGGACCTGGTGGCGCATTTCGGCCTGACCCTGCCGGAGCACGGGCACGACCATTGAGGGGCAGGCTCACCCCACCGCCACCGGCTGCTTCACCACCGACGGGGTGCGCATCGTCACCAGCTCCTCGCCGGCGGTGGGGTGGACCGCGATGGTGCGGTCGAAATCGGCCTTCTTGGCGCCCATCGTCACCGCGATGCCGACCGCCTGGATGATCTCGCCGGCGTCGTGGCCCAGCACGTGGACGCCGACCACCCGGTCGCTCGCGCGCTCGACGATGATCTTCATCAGGATCCGCTCGTCGCGGCCCGACAGGGTCGCCTTCATCGGCCGGAATCGCGCCTCGTAGACGTCGATCTCGCCGCAGAGGCGGCGGGCCACCTCCTCGCCGTGGCCGACCACGCCGATCTCCGGGGTCGAGAACACCGCGGTCGGGATCAGGCCGTGATCCACCGCCCAGGGCTTTCCCCCGAACACCGTGTCGGCGAAGGCGTGGCCCTCGCGGATCGCGATCGGCGTGAGGGCGGCACGGTTGGTCACGTCGCCGACGGCGTAGATCGAGGGCGCGGCGGTCTGGGAGAAGCGGTCGACGGGAATCGCGCCGGCGGGATCGAGGGCGATGCCGGCCGTCTCCAGCCCGAGCCCCGCGACGTTGGGGCGCCGGCCGGTCGCCACCAGCACCTGGTCGACCAGGATCTCGCTGCCGTCGTTCAGCGTGGCGCAGATCCCGCCGTCGCGCCGGTCGAGGCGGTGGACGGTGGCATTGAGGCGCAGGTCCATGCGCTTCGCATAGGCCTCGCCCAGGGCCTGGCGGATCTCGCCGTCGAACCCGCGCAGCAGCCGGTCGCCCCGGTGCAGCAGGGTGGTGCGGGTGCCGAGGCCCGCGAACACGCCCGCGAACTCGACCGCGATGTAGCCGCCGCCGACCACCAGGATCCGCTCCGGCTGGGTCTCGAGCTCGAACACCTCGTTGGACGTGATGGCGAGCTCGGCGCCCGGGATCAGCGGCTCCTTAACCGGATGGGCGCCGACCGCGACCAGGATGTGGCGGGCCCGCACCAGGGCGCCGGACCGCTGGAGCCGCACCGCATGCGGCCCCTCGATCACCGCCCGCTCGGCCACGACCTCGACGCCGGCCCGCATCAGGTTGGTGGCGTAGATGCCCTCGAGCCGGGTCACCTCGGCGTCGCGCCGGTGCTTCAGCGTCGCCCAGTCGAAGCGCGGGGTGCCGACCTCCCAGCCGAAGCCGGCGGCATCCTCGAACTCGTCGCTGAACCGCCCGGCATAGACCATCAGCTTCTTGGGCACGCAGCCGCGGATCACGCAGGTGCCGCCGACCCGGTATTCCTCGGCGAGCTGCACCTTGGCGCCGTAGCCGGCGGCGATGCGGGCCGCCCGCACCCCGCCGGAGCCGCCGCCGATCACGAACAGATCCACATCGAACCCTTGCTCGCCGAAAACCTCGTGCCGCGTGTCGGTCATGGCGCTCACCGCTCGTCCGTTGGATCTTCGACGTGATAGGGCAGGGCGCGCAGCCAGGCGATGGCCGCGCCGACGCCGGCGGTCCACCAGGCCTGCCAGGCGCCGTGCTCGACGAAGGCAACGATCCCGGCCGACGCCAGGAGTGCCAGGCCCGCCTGCCGCGCCGCTGCCGGCCAGGTCCCGAGCGCCCGCAAGGTCAGGGCCATCACCAGGGCGGCGAGGGCCGCGCCGACGATTCCGAGCTCGGCCCAGACCTGCAGGAAGCTGTTATGCGGGTGCCCGACCGCCAGCATGAAGCGCATCTCGGGCTCGAGCCGCTGGGCCACCGGCGCGTCCTGGAAGCGCCCGCTGGTGCCGTACCCGGCGCCGCGCCAGGGATCGGCGGCCACCGCCGCCCCGAAGCTGCGGGCGATGGCGACCCGGGCCCGGGTGCTGCTGCCGGCAAGCCGCTGGTGCAGGGCCTCCGGCATGGTGCGGGCCAGAAGGTCGCCTTCGACCGGGGCGAGGACGAGGGCGCCGAGCAGCGCCGCCCCGGCGAGGCCGAGCCCGGCCCGGGGCGGCAGCCAGCGCACGGCGCCGTAGGTGAGGGCGCCGGTGGCGAGCCCCAGCACCGTCGCGCCGCTGACCGAGCGCCAGGCGGCGACCGCGCAGGCCGCCGCCGCGAGCGCCGCGAGGCCGCGCCGGCCGCTCGCCGCAAGGCAGGCCGCCAGCGGGAACACCACGAGCATCATGGTCAGGAGCGGCCGGTTGAACGCGAAGGCGGCGACGCGCTGGCCGAGCGCCTCGCGAATCACCAGGCCGGAGGCGAGGTCCGCCACCACGTAGAGGCAGGTTCCGGCGAGGATCCAGGCCGCCGGCCCGGCGACGCGGGCGAGGTGCGGCGGCGCGAGGCGCGCCACCAGGTAGGCGCCGGCGAGGGCCGGCAGGAATTCCGAGAGGGTGCGCAGCGACAGGCCCGGCAGCGGGCTCCAGGTGAGGCTCACGGCGCACCAGGCCAGGAACGCGAGGGCGGCGAGGCCCGCCGGGGTCGCCAGCGGCGAGAGCAGCAGCGCCCGCAGGGGCCGGCCCGCCGCCGCGGCGCCGGCGAGGAGCAGGAGCCCGGCGAGGCCGACCACGACCGGGCTCGAGCGGTTCGCCGCCGCCATGCAGGCCGGCAGCGCCGCGATCACGACGGCGCCGAGACGATCGAGCGTCGCGGCCGTCCCGCGCGCGGCCCCATGTCCGGTCCCATCTCCGGCCCCATGTCCGGCCTCTTGCGCGGCCCCTTGCTCCGTCCGTGCGGTCACTGCAGCTGGTGGCCGCGCTTGCCCATCTCGGCCCGCACCCGGACCATCATGTATTCCGAGACTTCCTGGGTCCAGGTCTGCATCGCCTGCACCATCTCGTCGAGCACCTGGGGCTGGGTCTCGACGTAGCGCTTGCCGGAGGGCGAGCGGAAGAAGGTGGCGATTTCGCGCAGCTCCGCCTCCGTGAGCTTGGTGGCGTAGATGCGCGAGGCGATGTCGATGATCCGCTGCTTCTGCAGTTCCAGCTCGGGCTGCATCTTGTCGATGACCTCGTTGAGGTCCTTGGTCAGCTCGGGCCGGGTGACCGCCGCCTGCTTGATCTGCTCGCCGAAGGCCGGGAGGATCGAGTCGAAGGAGCGCGCGATGCCCGAGGAGAGCATCACTTCCTTGGCCAGCGCGAGGTGGCTCGGCGTGATCGTTCCGGGCTGCGGCGCGGCGGGGGCGGGGGCGGGGGCGGCCGGGGCCGCGGGCGCCGCCTTCTGCTGGGCGAGCGCCGGGCTGCACAGGGTCGCGGCGAGGAGGCCCGCCAGAAGCACACGGGAACGGCGCGGGGACATCGGTTTCTCTCCGGGAAGGCGGCGCCCGCAAGGGGAGGGCCGTCGTGATGGGGAAGGCGGGCGGGGGTCAGGCCGCCCCGAGGGTGACGATGCGGGGCTGGCCGTCGGCCGCCTCCGCCACGACCGCGCCGGTGGCCAGCCCGATGAATAGGCCGTGCTCGACCACGCCCGGCACGGCGACGAGGGCGCGGGCCAGCGCCTCCGGGTCGGGGATGCGGCCGAGCCCCGCATCGAGGATCAGGTGGCCGCCATCGGTGAGGAAGGGCGCGCCGTCGGGCCCGCGGCGCAGAGCGAGGGGCCCGGCGGCGCCCGCCGACCGGATCGCCGCCGCGACCGCCCGGGTGGTGGCGCCGAGGCCGAAGGGCACGACCTCGATCGGCAGGGGGAAGCGCCCCAGCGTCTCGACGCGCTTGGCGCCGTCGACGATCACCACCATGCGCCGGCTCGCCGCCGCCACGATCTTCTCCCGCAGGAGCGCGCCGCCGCCGCCCTTGATCAGGCGCAGCTCCGGGTCGATCTCGTCGGCGCCGTCGACCGTGAGGTCGAGCTCCGGGGTGTCGTCGAGGGTGGTGAGCGGGATGCCGGCGGCCTCGGCGGCCCGCCGCGTCGCCTCGGAGGTCGGCACGCCGACGACCGAGAGCCCGGCCCGCACCCGCTCGCCGAGGAGTTCCACGAACAGGGTCGCGGTCGAGCCGGTGCCGAGGCCGAGGCGCATGCCGTCCTCGACGAGGCCGACCGCCCGGGCGGCGGCGGCGCGCTTGAGTTCGGCGGGGCTCAACCTCGGCCTCCGCGGCTGCGGCGAAGGCGGCGGGTGGGCTGACGGGGAATCAGCATGGGATCTCGGCGCGGTTCGTCTCTCGGATCCGTCCCGGGGCCGGCCGCGCGGGCGAGCTTCGGGCGGGAGGGGCGTCCGGACCGGCGGCCCCGTTGATCGAGAGGCCCCGTAGCACGCGGTTCGAGGAGGCGGAAGCGGCCTTGGAACCGCCCGCGACGGCGCGGCGTCACGAGGTCGTGGTCGGGCAACCCGGGGATGGGCGATCCCGCGGATCTCAGGGCTTGCCCGCCCCCGCCCGGCCCACCTCGCTGCCGGCATTGCCCTGCGGCGTGCAGACGACGGCGTCGTCGAGCACGTAGCAGATGCTCATCGCGCCGGTGCGCTGGTTGACCCGGAACACGCCGGCCTCGCGCACATGGCGCGAGGCGACCAGGCTGTACTCGGACGGGGCCTGCGGCCCCGCGCCCTCGCCGGGGCCGAAGCACAGGGTGGTGCCGATCGTGTTCTCCTGCAGGCCGTACTGGCACGAGATGACCTCGCCGGTCGCCTTGTCGACCCGGTAGACCCGGTTGAGGTCGGCCTGCGGCGCCGGCACGAACTCGTAGGACGCCGCCTGCGCCGCATCAGCCATGCCCGCCGCGATCAGAAGGCCCGCCCCGACCCCGACCGCCCGGACCCGATATCCCGCTCTCCCGCCCATGGCGCGACGCTCCTCGAAACCACCTCGACGACGGGCCGCGCGCGCGGCGCCGGGCCTGGATCGCCTTCGATCCCACGGTATAGCGCAGGCCGCCTTGCGCCGGGCTTGTTCGGTCGGGCTTCTTCGGCCGGGATCGGCACTCGCGCGGTGGAAGCGGGTGTGCGACGCCCCGGGTTCCGCCCCGCATGGAGGGGCTGTATGGGAGCCTCGTCACCTTTCCGCCAGCCAGCGAGACCCCATGCCCGCAGCCACGCCCCCCGATGCCCGGCCGCCGATCGTCGTGTTCGATCTCGACGGCACCCTGGCGGAGACTGCGGGCGACCTCATCGGCACCCTGAACGTGATCCTGGAGCGGGAGGGCCTGCCGCCGGTCGCTGTGGCGCAGGCGCGCGAGCTGATCGGCGCCGGCGCGCGGGCGCTGATCCAGCGCGGCTTCGCGGCGGGCGGGCGCGAGCTGACGCCCGGCCGGCTCGACGAGCTCTTCCGGGTCTTCCTCGCCCATTACGGCCAGCACCTCTGCGACGTCTCGCACCTCTTTCCCGGCGTCGAGGCCGCCCTCGACCGGCTGGAGGCCGCGGGCTACCGGCTCGCGGTCTGCACCAACAAGCCGGAGGATCACTCGGTCCGGCTCCTCGACCTGCTCGGCGTCGGCTCGCGCTTCGCGGCGATCTGCGGCCGGGACACCTTCCCGTACTTCAAGCCCGATCCGCGCCACCTCACCGAGACGATCGACCGCGCCGGCGGCGACCCCGCCCGGGCCGTGATGGTGGGCGATTCCCGCACCGACGTCGCCACCGCCAAGGCGGCCGGCATCCCGGTGGTGGCGGTGCCCTTCGGCTACACCGACGTGCCGGTGGAGGCGCTGGAGCCCGACCTGGTGATCCAGCATTTCGACGCGCTCTTCGATGCGGTGCAGCGGCTCTCTCCCGCTCACGCGTCGTCCGTCACGGGCGAATCGAAACGGCCGGTGCAGAGCCTGAGCTGAGCGGCTCCCTCGGCATCCTGCCGCCGGCCGTCACCGTCACAGGCCGGTGCCGAACCCGCGACCACACCGGCGCGTGATGCCGAGAACGAGAGCCCCGGCAAGCTCCCTCCATGCCGTTCCGCTCAGTACTCGCCCGGCGCCGTCCCGGCCGTCACCAGCGCCACGCCCGAGCTGGTGCCGAGCCGCGTCGCCCCCGCGGCGATCATCGCGCGGGCGGCCTCGAGGGTGCGCACGCCGCCCGAGGCCTTGACCCCGAGGGTGTCGCCGACGCTCGCGCGCATCAGGGCCACGTCCCCGAGGGTGGCCCCGCCGGTCGAGAAGCCGGTCGAGGTCTTGACGAAGTCGGCCCCGGCCTCCGCCGCGAGGGTGCAGGCGAGGCGCTTCTGCGCGTCGTCGAGCAGGCAGGTCTCGATGATGACCTTCAGCACCCGGTCGCGGCAGGCGGCCCGCACCGCCGCGATGTCGTCCCGCACGGCGTCGTGCCGGCCCTCCTTCAGGGCGCCGAGCGCGATCACCATGTCGATCTCCGCCGCGCCCCGGCTCACCGCGCCGGCGGCCTCCGCGGCCTTGTCCTGGGGCGTGACCGCGCCCAGCGGAAAGCCGACGACCGAGCAGGCGGCGACGCCGCTGCCGGCCAGGATCTCCGCCGCCGGCCCGACATGGACCGGGTTGACGCAGACCGCCTTGAAGCGGTGCTCCAGCGCCTCCTCGCAGAGGCGCCGCACCTCGGCCGCGGTCGCGTCGGCCCGCAGGAGCGTGTGATCGATCAGGCCGGCGAGGCCGGCGGCCGAGGACGCGTCCAAGGCGACATCTCCCTTCGGGGGCGGCCCGGCCTGATGCCGGGCGGCCGCCGGGGGAGATCCCATCGCGGCGCGCAGGCCGTCAAGCCGCCCGGGTCAGCGCCCGCCGGCCCCCCGGATCGCCGCCACGACCCGCTCGACGACAGCCACGCCCGGGGGCGTGAAGGTGATCTCGTCGTCGCTCAAGGTCGCGAGGCCGCGCCGCTCCACCTCGGCGACGCCGTCCGGGTCGGCGCGGTGGCCGCTGCCGTCCCGGCGCACCACGGACGCGATCGGCTGGCCGCTGATCAGGTGGTGATAGGCCGCGAAGGCGAAGATCGACAGGGCGCGGTCGGAGAGGTCGGGGGTCTCGGCTGCCATCGGGTCGGGCCTCGGGCGGGAGGGGCGGCCCGCCGGGTGCGGGCGCATGCCGGGCCCCAACGCCCCGGGTCCCGGAAGGTGCCGCACACCCGGGTGGAGCATGGCGCCGCGGGCTCGCCGAAGCACCCCGGCTGCGGCGTGCGCCCGGCGATCCTGCCCGGGACGCGAGAAAATCGCAGGCGGCCTGAAACTTTCCCGTCCGGCCTTCCGTACCGGCCCCCGACCCCGACGAGAGCGGGGCCGACACGAGAGACGGGACGACACCCCATGACGATCCGGACCCATGCCCGCACCCTGGTCCTCGCCCTCGCCCTGGCGGCGGCCGGAGGCAGCGCCCAGGCCAAGAACCCGATGGTCGGCGGCGCGCCGATGTACGCC
This sequence comes from Methylobacterium nonmethylotrophicum, assembly GCF_004745635.1. Classification (GTDB taxonomy): domain Bacteria; phylum Pseudomonadota; class Alphaproteobacteria; order Rhizobiales; family Beijerinckiaceae; genus Methylobacterium; species Methylobacterium nonmethylotrophicum. Next base: position 217,272 of record NZ_SRLB01000009.1, read on the forward strand.
TCGAAGTCGATCGTCGAGAACGCGGTCAACTCGAAGGACCACACCACCCTGGTCGCCGCCGTGAAGGCCGCCGGCCTCGTCGACACCCTGGCGGGCCCGGGGCCCTTCACGGTGTTCGCGCCCACCAACGCCGCCTTCGCCAAGCTGCCGGCCGGCACGGTGGAGTCGCTGGTCCAGCCGCAGAACAAGCCGACGCTCACGAAGATCCTGACCTACCACGTCGTGCCCGGCACCTACACCGCCCGGGACCTGATGGGGCTGGTCAAGAAGGGCGGCGGCCAGGCTGACCTGAAGACCGCCGCGGGCGAGACCCTGACGGTGATGCAGAAGGGCAAGCGGCTGTTCGTGGCCGACGACAAGGGCAACACCGCCCGGGTGACGATCGGCAACGTCATGCAGTCGAACGGCGTGATCCACGTCATCGACACCGTGCTGATGCCCTGAGCCCCCGTCAGCCGGGCGGGAGGCCCGCCCGGCCGCCGCGCCTCGCGCCGCCGTCGCGTGAACCTTGGCCGTCACAAACCGTTACGGAAGTTGACTGGCCGGCGCGCCGGCCGGTCCGGTAGAACGGCATCACAGCGTGGCGGGTGCGGCGCGGCAGGATTCCTGCCGCTGCTCCCCGCGGAATGGCCGGGGCGTCCCGCATCGGGACGCTCCGCGAGCGAATGGCGAGGCGGTGAGCATGTGCGGGATCGTTGGAATCGTCGGCCGGAATGCCGTGGCGGGACAGGTGGTCGACGCCCTGCGCCGGCTGGAGTACCGGGGCTACGACTCGGCCGGCATCGCCACCCTGGAATCCGGGCGGCTGGAGCGGCGGCGCGCCGAGGGCAAGCTGTCGAACCTCCAGCTCAAGCTGCTGCAGAACCCGCTCGCCGGCGCGATCGGCATCGGCCACACCCGCTGGGCGACGCATGGCCGTCCGAACGAGACCAACGCCCACCCGCACGCCACCGAGCGCCTGGCAGTGGTTCATAACGGGATCATCGAGAACTTCCGCGAGCTGAAGGCGGAGCTGTCCGCCGAGGGCTGCGTCTTCGAGACCGAGACCGACACCGAGGTGGTGGCCCAGCTCGTCAGCCACCTGATGCGCAAGGGCCTCGGGCCGGTCTCGGCCGTCGAGGCGGCGCTGCCGCGCCTGCGCGGCGCCTTCGCCCTCGCCTTCCTGTTCGCCGGCGAGGAGGATTTTCTGATCGGCGCCCGCCACGGCGCCCCGCTCGCGGTCGGCTTCGGCGACGGCGAGACCTATCTCGGCTCGGACGCCCTGGCGCTTGCCCCCTTCACCGACGAGATCACCTATCTCGACGAGGGCGACTGGACCATCCTGACCCGCGACGGCGCCGAGATCCGCGACGTCGCCGGCAACGTCGTCGCCCGCCCGCGCCAGAAGATCGCCACGCAGGCCTTCCTGGTCGACAAGGGCAATTACCGCCACTTCATGGCGAAGGAGATCTACGAGCAACCCGAGGTGGTGGGCCGCACCTTCGCCCACTACGTCGATCTCGCCGCCGGCCGGGTCGCCCTGCCGGAGGCCTTGCCCTTCGACTTCGCCACGCTCAACCGGATCTCGATCACCGCCTGCGGCACCGCCTACTATGCCGGCCTCGTCGCCAAGTACTGGTTCGAGACGCTGGCCCGGCTCCCGGTCGAGATCGACGTCGCCTCCGAGACCCGCTACCGCGAGCCGCCGCTGGAGAAGGGCGGGCTGACGCTGGTGATCTCGCAATCGGGCGAGACCGCCGACACCCTGGCCTCGCTGCGCTACGCGAAATCGCAAGGGCAGCACACGCTCGCGGTGGTCAACGTGCCGACCTCGACCATTGCCCGGGAGGCGAGCGCGGTGGTGCCGACCCTCGCCGGCCCCGAGATCGGCGTCGCCTCCACCAAGGCGTTCTCGTGCCAGCTCACGGTGCTGCTCTGCCTGGCGCTGGCGGCGGGCCGGGCGCGCGGCACCCTCGTCGAGGCCGAGGAGAAGCGCCTCGTCGATGCGGTGATCAAGGTGCCGGGCCTGATGGCCGAGGCGCTCAAGCGCGAGGACGAGATCGAGGTCCTGGCCCGCGAGATCGCCAAGGCCCGCGACGTCCTCTATCTCGGCCGCGGCACCGCCTACCCGATGGCCCTCGAGGGCGCGCTGAAGCTGAAGGAGATCTCCTACATCCACGCCGAGGGCTACGCCGCCGGCGAGCTGAAGCACGGGCCGATCGCGCTCATCGACGACGCCGTGCCGGTGATCGTGATCGCGCCCCACGACGCCACCTTCGAGAAGACCGTCTCGAACATGCAGGAGGTGGCGGCCCGCGGCGGCAAGATCGTGCTGATCGGGGATGCAAGCGGCGCCGACGCCGCCGGCCTCGACACGATGGCCACCCTGATGATGCCGGACCTCGATCCGGTCGTCGCCCCGATCGTCTACGCGGTGCCGGTGCAACTGCTCGCCTACCACACCGCCGTGGTGCTCGGGAAAGACGTCGACCAACCGCGCAACCTGGCGAAGTCCGTCACCGTGGAGTGAGGGAGATCGCCGGCGTCGCGCCGTCGCGTCGCTATGACGATGTCCTTGCAACCGGCGATGCGATCGACGCGTCGCCGGTTCTTTCATTCTCGCGATCGATAAGAAGAAGCATCGACATCGATCGCGCCGCTCCATCATCAATGCGATCTATAATATTCAAATAATTTCGCGATATTACGAAATTCAATAACTATAATCATCTCGGCTATCGTGCTGACATTCGCTGTCTCGACAGTCGATGTCACCTTTTCATCGAAGGAAAACAGTTTTGCGTATTCAATAAGGAAACATGATGGCTGTTGCTCATTCACATCGATCTGCTGCTTCCCTTAAGGAAAGAGGGCGTTAACGTCGGGTTGTCACACTTGTGGTGACACTGATCGGCGATCCATGACGACACTTCTCTCCCAGGCTGATGTTCTGGCAGCGGGCAAGGACGGTGCCGGTGTCCTGCTGGTTCCGAAGTTCGCGTTCCCGAGCTGATGGTGGCCTCCGTGATCGAGAGCGAGACGGCGCGCACGAGTCTGATCCGGGTCGTCTACGGCCTGAACTGGCTGCTCCAGGAGTTCACCTCGCAGGCCAACGCGGACAAGCCGGCGGTCATCAACCTCTCTCTCGGGTTCCCATCGACCGGCGTGCCGGATATCCCGCCGAGCGAGTACAGGCGACGCCTGCGCGCCATGGAAGCGGTGCTGCAGACGCTCGTTCAGGCCAACGTCCTTCCGATCGTGGCGATCGGAAACGACGGACCGGGACGCTTCGGCTATCCCGGCGGCTTCTCGGATGCTCTCGGCGTCGGTGCCGTGGACCACAATGGCCTCGTCGCACCGTTTTCCGGCAGCCGCACCTCGCCAAGAACGCGAAAGCCTGACATCTACGGTTACGGCGTGGGCATCTATTCGAGCCTCGAACGCGACATGGCGAACCGATCATTCTACGGCCCCCTCGACGGCACCAGCATGGCGGCGCCCTTCGTGGCGGGCATCGCCGCGCTCTACCTGTGTCGTTCTCCCACATTGTCCGCTGCGGCTCTGCGGGCGATGCTTCTGGCCAACGCGCAGACGGTCAGGAGCGGCCGGCGCTCCGTTCAGATCGCGCGGTACGTGTGATGACGACGGCTCGCCGCAGATCCAATCCGCCGCTGCAACCCGTCGGCCTTCCCGGTTCCAAGCCGGGCCGCGCAGACATGCATCACTACACGGTCGTCTTCAAAGGCAGTGCCGCCAAGGAGAACACCGGCAAGGAGGCCGCGGGACGCGCGGCTTTCGTCAACGAACGCGTGCGCAAGACCGCGAACGACCTGGAATCTCTTCGGGCCCTCGTGACCCGCGAACACCTGCAAGGCGAGCTGGGCGGCTTCGGCGAGCCGACCGCGTTCGGCATGGTCGAGCTTGTCGCCACGCCCCGTCTTGCCGCGCGCATCGAGCGGGCCGCCAGGGTCAAGGCCGTTATCGCGGAGTGAGGCGCGGCAGCGGTGCGTGCGAATTCCTGGGATCCGGCCGTTCTCATTTAGTCGGGATTAACCAAAATCCGCCTCAATACGATGGCTTAAGGTTGATCCTTTCCTAAACGGCCGACTTCACCGGTCCGTCGGGTGCGTTCGTGCGCCCGCGGCCGGCTGGGCAAGTCCGTGCGGGACAAGCCATCGAGTACAGGCCGCATGGATCTCGTCGCGTATTCGTCGGGTCGCTTCGCCCCGGGCTCCGTCCGTCGCCGCCGCCGCAACCGGCGGATCCTCGGCCTCACCGTCGTGCTGGCCGGAATCGGGATTGCGGCCGGGCTGATGCCGGGGGAAACGAACCCTCAAATGATTGCGGCGCTGGCGCCCGCAGCGCCGGCCCGCCAGGCCGACGCGCCTTTCGCCGGGGTGAACCCGGCCGAGCTCAGCTGGATGCTGGCGCCGCTCCCGACTCTCGGGCGCGACGCCCCGGGCTTCACCCGGGACGCCCCGGCCGCGGCAGGGCAGCTTCTCGCCGCCTTGATCGCCCCCCCGCCGCCCGAGGCGCCCCGCCTCGCCGAGGCCCCGCCGGTGACCGTCGAGCCGCCCGCAGCGCCGCCGCCCGCACCCGGCCCAGTCGCCGCTGCGCCTCTCGCGGCCGTGCCTCTGCCGGTGCCGCGCCCGCCCGAGCTGCGCGGTCCGCCGGCCCCGTCCCAGACCCTGCTGGCGACACGCCTGCCGCGGCGCTCGGGCCAGCAGGCCCTGGCCTCGACCCAGAGCGTGTTCAAGGCCGCGCTGCCGGAGGAGCCGTCGCTGCTCGAGCGGATCTTCGGGGGAGGGGGCGGGAGCGCGCCGACCCAGACCCTTGCCTACGCGGCACCCGGCAACCTCGATGCCCGCCCGCGCCTCAGCGCCGGCCCCGGCGTCGCGATCTACGACATCAGCGCCCGCACCGTGACGCTGCCGGGCGGCGAGACGCTGGAGGCCCATTCGGGCCTCGGGCCGCATATGGACGATCCCCGCAACGTCCACCTGAAGATGCGCGGCGCGACGCCGCCGGGCACCTACGACCTCACCGAGCGCGAGGCGCTGTTCCACGGCGTGCGCGCCATCCGGCTCAACCCGGTCGGCGGCAGCGGCGCGGTCCACAACCGGGTCGGCCTGCTGGCCCATACCTACATGCTCGGGCCGAGCGGCGCCTCGAACGGCTGCGTCTCGTTCCGGAACTACGACCGCTTCCTGCAGGCCTTCCTGCGCGGCGAGGTGCGCCGCCTCGTGGTGGTGCCGGGCCGCGGCGGCAGCGACCTCCCGCTGATCGGCCGGGGCGGCCCTGCGGACCGCGCCACCCGCGGCTGACGCGGGACAAGGACGGTCGTCTCCGGGAGGGCGAGCCCTCCCGGAGCGCTGTTAGGCGGAAACGCTCATTCCCCGTCGATCTTGGCGCCGATGATCGCGATGGCACGCTGATACACGGAGGCGGCGTTCCAGCCCTGGATCGCCGCGAAGTTCGGCTCGCCGGGCTGGTAGCCGGCGCCGGCCCGCCAGCCATGGGCCTTGAGGAAGTTCGCCGTCGAGTTGAGCGCCACCGCGGCGTTGTCGAGGCTGCCGCCGGTGCCGTAGTTCAGCACGTTCTTCGGCAGGAACTGGGTGTGGCCGACCTCGCCGTGGGCGGCGCCGCGGGTGCTCGCGGTCAGGATGCCGCGATCGACCAGGGTCAGGGCGGCGTAGAGCTGGTCGGTGAAGAAGGCCGAGCGGCGGCAATCATAGGCCAGCGTCGCCACCGCCGAGAGGGTGTTGACGTTGCCCTTCACCGCGCCGAAGCCGGTCTCCATGCCCCAGATCGCCAGGAGCGGGCCCGGCGGCACGCCGTAGCGCTGCTCGATCGAGTCGAACAGCGCGGCCTGCGACCGCTTCATCGCCCGGCCGCGGGCGATGATCGCCGGCCCGCCGCGCTTGGCCATGAACTGCTCGAGGGAGAGACGGAAGCTCTTCTGGCCCCGGTCCGCCGCGATGGTGGCGGAGGAATAGGAGGTGCTCATCAGCGCCGAGATCGCGGCGGGGCTGGCGCGCCCGCGGGCCTCATCGGCGAATTCCCGCTTCCAGGCCTCGAACCCGGCGGCCGAGTTGCCGCACTGCGCGGCCTCGGCGCCGCCGGCCAGCACCGCGAGGCCCGCGGCGATCAGGGCCTTCCGGTAACCGCTTCTGATCATCCCAAACACTCCTTCGGAGCGCGCCGCAGGCCTCGGGACGTCGGGCCGCCGCGGCTCCCATTCCGGCAATCGATGCCTGCCCGGTGGGCGACGCTACAATGCGGCCGTCTGCGGAATCTTTACGGCGGAACTGCAACGCGCCCGATCCCGGCTGTTCTCCTGGGGGAAGCGTGGCCGGGATCATCAGGCGGGCAAGTAGCGCGCGGACCGCACCGGAAGGAGAAAAGTCCGCGCCTGTGTCCGTCCGGCCACGCACGCGGCGTCAGGCGGACAGCCCGAAGATCGCCCGCGCCTCGGCCGGGCTGGCAGGGGCGCAGTCGAGATGGGCGAGCAGGCTCACGGCCTTCTCGACGAGCGCCGCGTTGCTCGGGGCGAGCTGGCCGCGGGACAGGTAGAGATTGTCCTCGAGCCCGACCCGGACGTGGCCGCCGGCGGTGGCGGCGAGCGCCACCATCGGGAACTCCGCCCGGGAGATGCCGAACCCCGACCACACCGCGTCCCGGGGCAGGCGGTCGCGCATCTGCAGCAGGGTCTCGGGCGTCGCCGGCGCCCCCCACGGGATGCCGAGGCAGATCTGGAACAGGGGCGGGGAGGCGAGGTGGCCTTCCGCCAGGAGGTGACGGGCGAGCTCGATCTGGCCGAGGTCGAACACCTCGATCTCGGGCTTCGCCCCCGCCTCGCGGATCAGCGCCGCCATCGCCCGCAGGTGGGCGGGCGTGTTCATGAAGGCGTGCTCGCCGAAATTCATCGTCGCGACGTCGAGCGTGCAGATCTCGGGCTTCAGCGCCGTGACGTGCCGGGTGCGCGCCTCCGGCGAGGCGAGGGTGGTGCCGGGCCCCGCCACGGACGGGTCGGGATCGCCGGCGACGAAGCGGCCGCCGGCCCCGGTGGTGAGGTTGAGGACGACGTCGGCGTTCCTCTCGCGGATCCGCTCCACCACCTCGCGGTAGAGGGCCAGCTCCATGCTGGGCCTGGCGGTCTTCGGATCGCGGACGTGGATGTGGACCACCGCGGCGCCGGCTCCCGCCGCGTCGAGCGCCGATTGCGCGATGGCCTGCGGGCTCACCGGCACGGCCGGGTTCTTCGAGGGCGTGTCGAACGAGCCGGTGAGGGCGCAGGTGATGACGGTCTTGCGCGACATGGGAGCCTCCCTCAGAGCATGCCGCCGTCGACCACCAGGGTCTCGCCGGTGACGTAGGCGGCGCCGGCGGCGAGGAAGAGCATCGCCTCGGCGATGTCCTCGGGCTTGGCCAGCCGCGCCAGCAGCGTGCGCGACAGGGTCTCGGCCTTGCGCTCCGCCGGCCAGGTCTCGGTCCAGGGCGTCTCGACGAGGCCCGGCGCCACGGCGTTGACGCGCACCTCCGGGGCGAGCGCCCGGGCGAGGCTGCGGGTCAGGTTCACGAGCCCGGCCTTGCTCGCCGAATAGGCGATGCTGGAGCCGCGCCGCCCGAGCCCGGCCACCGAGGCGGTGTTGACGATGGCGCCCTTGCGCCGGCGCAGGGCGGGGGCGGCTGCGCGGGCGCAGCGATAGGGGCCGATCAGGTTGGTCGAGAGGATCGTCTGCCAGAAATCCTCGGTCATCGCGTCGAGGTCGGCGAAGTCGATCGGCGTGGTCGAGGCCGGGGTGCCGGCGTTGTTGATGAGGATGTCGAGGCCGCCGAGGGCGTCGATCCCGCGCCCGACCATGGCCTCCGCCTCGCCCGGCAGCGCGACGTTGCCGGCGAGCGCCCGGACCTTCAGCCCCTCGGCGGCGAGGCGCGCGGCGGCCTCGGGCCCCCGGGCATCCTCGGCGAGGTGGTTGAGCACCACGTCGGCGCCGCACCCCGCGAACAGGGTGACGGCCGCGAGCCCTATCCCGGAGGCGCCGCCGGTGACGAGCACCGAGCGCCCGCTCAGATCCGCTTTGATCATTGGAGTTTCCACCCTGCGAAACGGTGTTTCGCGGAAGAGTGGCAGGGGCGGGCGGGGCTTGTCCAGCTTCGTTCGTGCATCGGGGGTTGCGCTGGGAACGCGGCCCCCATGTGCGACGCCCGTCCGGCCTCAATCGACGATCCCGAGGGCCCGCATGCGCGCGATCGTCTCCATCAGCTTCGGGCCGGTGTCGCGGCGCAGGACCTCCTCGGTCAGCAGGAAGGCCGGGCCGCTGATGTTGACCGCGAAGCGGCCCCGGCCGCCCGGGGCGTGGATCGGCGCCGCGACGGCGTTGATGTCCTGGTGCCAGATGCCGACGCCGACGCAGAAGCCGTGCTCGGCGATCTCCTGGGCGCAGCGGCGATAGGTCTGGTCGAGCCGCATCCCGTCGGCGCCGTCCCGGCGCAGGCGGGTGAGGAGGGCGTTGCGCTCGGGCTCGTCGAGGCTCGAGAGCGTCGCCATGCCCATCGCGCTGCGGGCCAGCGGCAGGCGATAGCCGACCTCGCTCGACAGGACGATGCGCTGGCCCTGGCCGCGCCAGAGCTGGACGTAGACGCTCGACAGTCCGTCGAGGAGCCCAAGCGCCACATGCGCCTGCACCGCGGTCGCGAGGTCCTGCAGGAAGGGCTTGACCATCTGCGGGAACGAGTTCTGGCGCAGGAAGGCGGCGCTCAGCGCCAGCACCGCCGGCCCGAGGCCGTAGCGCTCGCCTTGCGGGTCGTGCACCAGGTAGCCGAGGGACAGGAGCGTGTGGGTCAGGCGCGAGACGGTGGGCTTCGGCAGGCCGGTGCGGGCCGCGATCTCGCGATTGCCCAGCATCTCGGCCGCGTCCCGGAAGGCGCGCAGCACCTGGAGGCCGCGGGCCAGCGCGGTGACGAACTGCCGGTCGCCGTCCTCGGACTCCGCCGCGTCCGGGGCGACCGGGTCCCGGGTGGTCGCGCCGGCGCGCGCTGCCATCGCCTGTGCCATGCTGCCGCCTCCCCGTCGCCCGCGGCTGGTCCGCCGTGGATCCCTCACAGGGTGACGACACGGCGCCGGCTCGGCAACATGTTTCGCGATGCGGATCACAATTTCGCATCTTGACCCATCCCGGACACGAAGGCAGTGTCGGGCCAAGCGGGCGCGGACCCGCCGGCGACGCCGAACGCGGCGCGCCCCAACGATCCGGAACACGGGCCCGGAACGTCATTCCAGGAGGACGCCTTGGTCAAGACCCTCGCGCGCATCACGGCCGCCGGCCTCGTCGCCCTGGCGGCCTCGACCGCGCTCGCCGCGCCGATGAGCCTGAAGATCGCCTTCGTCGATCCGCTCTCCGGCGGCGGGGCCAGCACCGGCGAGGCCGGGCTGAGGACCTTCCAGTTCATGGCCGAGCAGATCAACGCCAAGAACCCCGACCTGAAGTTCGAGGTGACCGGCTACGACAACAAGCTCAACCCCCAGGAGAGCCTCGTCCAGATCCAGAAGGCGATCGATTCCGGCGCCCGCGTGATCGTTCAGGGCAACGGCTCCTCGGTCGGCGCCGCCATCATCGACTTCGTCGGCAAGTACAACGACCGCAATCCCGGCAAGGAGATCCTCTATCTCAACTATGCCGCGGTCGATCCGGCGCTGACGAACGCGAAGTGCAACTATTGGCACTTCCGCTTCGATGCCAATTCCGACATCAAGATGCAGGCCCTGACCAACTACATCAAGGGCAAGCCCGAGGTTAAGAAGGTCTACCTGATCAATCAGGACTATTCGTTCGGGCAGGCGGTGCGCGCCGCCGCCCGCGCGATGCTGAAGGAGAAGCGGCCCGACATCCAGATCGTCGGCGACGAGGTGGCGCCGCTGCAGAAGGTCAACGACTTCTCGCCCTACATCGCCAAGATCAAGGCCTCGGGCGCCGACACGGTCATCACCGGCAACTGGGCCCAGGACATGGCGCTGCTGCTCAAGGCGGCGGGCGATGCCGGGCTGCAGGCCAACTTCTACACCTATTACGGCGGCGGCGCCGGCGGCCCGACAGCGATCAAGCAGGCCAACCTGCCGGACCGCGTGTTCCAGATCGCCGAGGGCTACGCCAACATCGAATCGAAGGCCGGCCACGACTTCGAGACCGCCTTCCGCGCCAAGACCGGCCAGGAACTGACCTATCCGCGGGTGGTCAACCTGATGAACATCCTCGCCAAGGCGACGCTCAATGCCAAGTCGACCGACCCGAAGGCGGTCGCCAAGGCGATGGATTCGATCCATAACGACACGCTCTACGGCAAGGACAGTTTCATCCGCCCGGACGACCACCAGATCTTCCAGCCGATCTACATCTCGCGCTTCGGACCCGTCGACACCGCGAAGGTGCTCGACAGCGAGAATACCGGCTGGGGCTGGACCGGGACGGGCGAGGTGAGCGCCCAGGACACGCTGCTGCCGACCACCTGCAAGATGGACCGGCCGAGCTGACGGCGAGGGGATGGGCGGCGCCTCGGTTCGACAGGGTGCCGCACCGCTCCGGTTTGCTCACGACCGTCTCCCGTATCTCCGTCCGCTGACGCTTCGATCGCCCGGGAAAGGGCGAGCCTGACACTCCAGGGCCGGCGGGACACGCCTGTCGGGTACCCCGCATCCCGGCCCCGCCCCGGCAGGAGACCCCCGCGTGCTCGAACTCGTCATCATCTCGACGCTGAACGGCGTGCTCTACGGGATGCTGCTCTTCCTGATGGCGAGCGGCCTGACCCTGATCTTCAGCATGATGGGCGTGCTTAACTTCGCGCATGCCAGCTTCTACATGCTGGGCGCGTTCTTCGGTTACCAGATCAGCCGCTTCACCGGGTTCTGGGTCGGCCTCGTCGCCGCCCCGGTGCTGGTGGGCGGTCTCGGGGCGCTCGTCGAGCGCTACGGCCTGCGCAACGTCCACCGCCACGGCCACGTGCCGGAACTCCTCTTCACCTTCGGCCTCGCCTACGTGATCGAGGAGGTGGTGCAGATGGTCTGGGGCAAGCTGCCGGTCGACTACCGGGTCCCGGCGATCCTCGACTTCCCGGCCTTCACGGTCTTCGGCACCAACTACCCGGCCTACAAGCTGTTCATGCTGGTGATCTCGGTGGCGATCTTCATCGCGCTCCTGGCGGTGCTGACCCGCACCCGGGTCGGGCTGATCATCCAGGCCGCACTCACCCATCCCAACATGGTGGCGATGCTCGGCCACGACGTGCCCAAGGTGTTCATGCTGGTCTTCGGCGTCGGCACGGGGCTGGCCGCGGTCGCCGGCGTCATCGCCGGGCCGGCGCTGGTGACCCAGGCCAACATGGCGGGCCTGCTCGGGCCGATCCTGTTCGTCGTCGTGGTGGTGGGGGGCTTAGGGTCCCTCACCGGCGCCTTCGCGGCCTCGCTCTTGATCGGGCTGGTGCAGACCTTCGCGATCTCGCTCGACGTCTCGGTCGCCAGCGTGCTCCAGGCTGTCGGCATCACCGCCGCGCCGTCGGGCGGCGTGCTGGGCGATCTCTGGAACGTGACGATCGCCCAGGTCGGGCCGATCATCCCCTACCTCCTGCTGGTCCTCGTGCTGATCGCGCGGCCGACCGGCCTGCTCGGGAACCGCGAAGCATGAGCGACCTCGCCGACATCGCGCCGTCCGGGACCCTGGCGCAGGCTGGCGCCCGCTCGTCGATCCGCCCGCGGGGCGCGAGCCTCGCCGCCCAGGTGCTGCCCTGGCTCCTGGCGGCCGGGATCCTGGTCGCGGCGCCCCACGTCTTCACCAGCGGCACCGCGCTGACCATGATGAGCCTGATGGGCATCATGGTGGTGTTCTCCCTGTCCTACAACATGCTGCTCGGCCAGACCGGGCTCCTGTCCTTCGGCCACGCGGTCTATTACGGCTTAGGGGCCTTCTTCACCGTCCACGCCATGAACGTGGTGGCGGCAAACCGCTTGCCCGTGCCGCTGCCGCTGATGCCGATCGTCGGCGGGCTCGCCGGCCTCGCCTTCGGGATCCTGTTCGGGATGATCTCGACCCGGCGCGCCGGCACCGTCTTCGCCATGATCTCGCTCGGCATCGCCGAACTGGTCTCGTCCGGCTCGCACATCCTGCACAGCTTCTTCGGCGGCGAGGAGGGCATCACGGCCAACCGCACCAAGATGCTGCGGCTGTTCGACATCGGCTTCGGGCCGCAGATCCAGGTCTACTACCTTATCGCCGCCTGGTGCCTGATCTGCGCGATCGCGATGTACGCCATCACCCGCACGCCCCTCGGACGGCTGTGCAACGCCGTGCGCGAGAACCCGGAGCGGGTCGAGTTCCTGGGCTACGAGCCGCAGACGATCCGGGTCACCGCCTTCTGCCTGTCGGCGATGTTCGCCGGCGTCGCCGGCGCGCTGGCGGCGATCAACTTCGAGATCGCCAACTCGGCCTATCTCGGGGTGCACCAGTCCGGCGTCGTGCTGCTCGCGACCTTCATCGGCGGCATCGGCACCTTCGTCGGCCCGGTGGTCGGCGCCGTGGTGGTGACACTGCTCCAGGTCTCGCTCAGCGACCTCACCGAGATCTGGCAGCTCTATTTCGGGCTCCTGTTCATCGCCATCGTGATGTTCGCCCCCGGCGGCATCGCGGGCCTCGCCCTGATGCACGGCCCGCTCCTGCGCGCCGGCACCGCCCACCGGCTGCTCCCGGCCTACCTGCTCGCGCTCGGTCCGTTCCTGCTCCTCATCGCCGGCACCATCGCGCTGATCGAGATGGCGTTCCGGGTGCTCGTGAAGGCGTCCGAGGGGACCGAGATGAGCCTGGCCGGCATCCCGCTCGACGCCGCCCGAATCCTGCCCTGGCTCGTCGCCGGCGCGATGGCGGCCGGGGGGGCGCTCGCCCTGCGGGCCGTGCTGCCGCGGGTGGCGGCCGCCTGGCACGAGGCCTCCGCCGCCGCCAAGGAGAAGCTGGCATGAGTCCCGGCAGCATGAGTCCCGGCAGCACGAGCCCCGCGATCGCGCTGTCGGGCGTCCACAAGAGCTTCGGCCCGGCCAAGATCATCAACGGCGTCGACCTGAGCGTGCCTGCGGGCGAGCGCCACGCCATCATCGGCCCGAACGGCGCCGGCAAGTCGACCCTGTTCCACCTGATCAGCGGCCGCTTCGCGCCGACGAGCGGCACGATTCGGCTCGAGGGCCGCGACATCACCGGCTGGCGCCCGGCGGCGATCAACCGGGCCGGCCTCGCCCGCAGCTTCCAGGTCACCAACATCTTCCCCAAGCTCACCGTGTGGGAGAACGTCCGCAGCGCGGTCCTGCGGGCGATGGGCCACGGCCCCTCGTTCTGGCGCGGGGTCGAGAGCCTGCCCGGGGTGGCCGAGCGCACGGAGGAGATCCTGTCGCGCATCCGCCTCGGCCACCGCGCCTCGGTGGCGGCGGGGCTGCTGGCCTATGCCGAGCAGCGGGCGCTCGAGATCGGCATCGCGATCGCGAGCGACGCCCGGGTCATCCTCCTCGACGAGCCGATGGCCGGCATGAGCCACAGCGAGAGCGAGCACGCGACCCAGCTCATCCGCGAGGTGACGACCGGGCGCACGCTCCTGATGGTCGAGCACGACATGGCGGTGGTGTTCGGGCTCGCCGACCGCATCTCGGTCCTGGTCTACGGCCGGATCATCGCCACCGACACGCCCGCCCGCATCCGGGAGAACCGCGCCGTGCAGGAAGCCTATCTCGGCGTCGCCACCGGGGAGCAGGCCGCGTGAGCGCCGCCCTCGCGATGCCGGCCGTTGGAGCAGCGCCCGCCCTCCTCGAGGTCGAGGACCTGCACGCCTATTACGGCAAGAGCCACATCCTGCAGGGGGTGAGCTTCCGGGTCGGCGCCGGCGAGATCGTGTCGATCCTCGGCCGCAACGGGGTCGGCCGCTCGACGACCCTCAAGGCGATCATGGGCGACGTGCCGCCCCGCGGCCGGATCCGCTTCAAGGGCCAGCCGATCGCCGGCCTGAAGCCCTACGCGGTCGCCCGCCGGGGCCTCGGCTACGTGCCGGAGGAACGGGCGATCTTCCCCAAGCTCACGGTGCGCCAGAACCTGGCGCTCGGCGAGAAGAGCGGGAAGCGCGGCGGGCGCTGGTCCTATGCCGACATCTTCCGGCTGTTCCCGCGGCTCGAGGAGCGGATCGACACGCCCGGCGGCGTGCTCTCGGGCGGCGAGCAGCAGATGCTCACGATCTGCCGCACCCTGATGGGCGATCCCGACCTGATCATGATCGACGAGCCGACGGAAGGGCTCTCGCCCCAGATGGTCGCCCGCGTCGCCGAGATGATCGGCGAGATCGCCGCCCGCGGCGTCTCGGTGCTCCTGGTCGAGCAGAAGCTCACCATTGCGCTGAAGCTGTCGCAGCGCCTCTACGTGATGGGCCACGGCCAGGTGGTGTTCGAGGGCACGCCCGCCGCACTCAGCGCCAACGAAGCGGTGCGGCGGGAGTGGCTGGAGGTCTGAGAAAAACCCAGGCCGGAAAATCCAGGCCGAAAAATCCACGTCACTGTCCGGATATCTCCCTCCCGCGACCTCATCCTGAGGACACGGGAGGGCCATCACGAACCGGGCCTCGAACGGGGTCGCTCGATGCGAACCGGTTCGAGGCCCGATCCGATCAAGATATCTTCACGGGACCGACGCCGCCATCGGCACCGGCATTCGGCCTGCTCAGCGCACGCCGAGCAGCTCGACGTCGAACATCAGCGTCGCGTTCGGCGGGATCACGCCGCCGGCGCCGCGGGCGCCGTAGCCGAGGTCGGGCGGGATCACCAGGGTGCGCTTGCCGCCGACCTTCATGGTCGACAGGCCCTCGTCCCAGCCCTTGATGACCTGGCCGGTGCCGACCGCGAAGTTGAGCGGCTGCTTCCGGTCGAGCGAGCTGTCGAACTTCGCGCCCTTCTTGCCGTCCTGGTAGAGCCAGCCGGTGTAGTGGACGCTGACGGTCTGGCCGGTCTTCGGCTGCGGGCCGGTGCCGACCACCTCGTCCTTGTACTGGAGGCCGGACGGGGCGGTGGTGAACGACGCTGCGGAGGCTGAGGCGGTCATGGCGATCGTGAGGGCTCCGACAAGGGAGAAGGGCGAACGGCGCATCGGGAAGATCGTTCCTGTTCGTGAGGCCCCGGAGGTAGGGCATCGCCGGCCGGACCGGAAGCCCCGGTCAGGCAAGCGGCAGCGCCTCCGGATCGATCGCCCCGCCCTCGGCCCAGGCGAGGAGCAGCGCCCGCACCGCCTCCGGATCGGCGAGGCGGTGGCGCGCGACCGTCTCGCCGGGCCCGACCCGCACGCTGATCCCGCCATCCTGGTTGACCGGCACGAAGGCCTTCTCGTCGGTGAGGTCGTCGCCGATGAACACCGCCCGGCGCCCCGCATAGGGCGGCTCGCGCAGGAAGGCCCGGATGGCGTGGCCCTTGGTGGCGCTGGCGGGCAGGATCTCGGCTACCGCCTTGCCGCGCTGCAGCCGGTAGGCATCGCCGAGCGCGCCGGCGACCAGCTCGATGGCCTCCTGCGCACGGGCGGCGGCGTCCTCGCCGGCGAGGCGCCAGTGCACGGCCACCGAGCAGCCCTTGTCCTCGATCAGCACGCCGTCGAGGTCCGCCACCGCCTGCTGCAGGGTGCCGACCCCCTCGCGCAGGGCCGGATGCGAGGCCGGATCGCCGCCCACGATCCGGCCGCCGAGGCGCTGCTCGACCCCGTGCAGGCCGCCGACATCGAAGCGCTCCGGCGCCAGGAAGCCGTCGATCGTGGCGATCGGACGCCCGGTCACCAGCGCCAGCGCCCCTCCGAGGCGGGTGCGCAGCCGTTCCAGGCCGGAGGGGAGGGCGGGCGGGACCACGACCTGGTCCGGGCGGGGCGCGATGTCGACGAGGGTGCCGTCGAAGTCGAGGAAGAGCGCATAGGCGGACTCGGTCAAGGGATCACGTCTCCCGTCGCTGCCGGAGGTCGCCGGACGAGACGCCGCAACCGGCCCGGGCGCCGCATCGGATTGTCGCGTCGCACCCGGACATCGCGCCGGCCCGCCGCGGCGGCGGCGCGAGGGGAGCTTCGTGAGCTGCACTTAAACCGCAACCGGCCTCGCGGAGCAAAGCGGGGAAGAGCCCGGCGGGACGGCATCGTGTCGCGGGCCGGTCACGGCCGCAGCAGCCGGACAGCAACGCGCCGCGTTCTCGCTGACGGTTGTCCTAGCGTTGCCCCAGCTTCGAGCCGCCTGCCTCACGCTCGCCGGGAAGCTTTGGCAACCGGCGCATCCGGGGCGGTCGTGGACGTCGACGCGCCGCACGGCCCGCCAATGCTCGCGACCTGGCGCCCGGGCCCGGCGAAATCGCAGTGTCTAACAGTCATCTCCTAATAGGATGTCACGCGGTAACCTTTGATTCAAGCCCGTATGCTTTTTGATAGGGGGGACGGTCTCGTGGGCGGCCGGCCCGAACGGGGTGGACGCGCAGTGCGCAGGATGCAGACGATCGTCGACCTGTTCCGGGTCGACAGTTCCAACCCGGACCTGATGCGGGCGCAGATGCGCGCGCTGCACAACCAGGTGCCGCTTCTCTACGCCATCCTGGGCATCAACTCGACGGCGGTCGCGGTCACCTATCTGGGCGTCGCGCCGGACCGGATCACCCTCTACCCGCTCGGCGCTCTCCTGACGGTGTGCGGCCTGCGCCTCGCGCTGTGGCTGCGCCGGCGCCACCTCCCCATCGACGAGGAACGGACGCCCGCCAAGCTTCGCACCACGGTGGCGCTGGCCGGCATCCTGGCGGCGGGCTTCATGTCCTGGGGCGTCGCGCTGATGCAATACGGCGACGCCTACGCGCAGGCGCACGTGCTGCTCTACGTCTCCACCACCATGATCGCCTGCGCGTTCTGCCTCGCCCATCTGCGGGCCGCGGCCCTGCTGGTGACGGCGATCGTGGTGATCCCGTTCTGTCTGCATGTCGGGAACACCGACAACCATGTCATGCGGGCCATTGCCCTCAACCTGCTGATCGTCGGCGGCGCCCTCGCCTTCGTGCTGGTGACCTATCACCGCGACTTCACCCGGCTGATCGGGCAGCAGGTCGAGCTCGAGCGGCTGAGCCGGGAGAACCTGCGGCTCGCCAACCTCGACACCCTGACCGGACTGCCCAACCGCCGCAGCTTCTTCGCCTCCCTGGACGAGGCGGCGGCGGAGGCGGAGGGGAGCGGCGAGCCTTTCGTCGTCGGCCTCGTCGACCTCGACGGCTTCAAGCCGGTGAACGACGCCCACGGGCACGGCGCCGGCGACGCCGTCTTGCAGGAGACCGCCCGCCGCCTTCTGGGGGTGGTGGGAGAGGCGGGCGTGGTGGCGCGCCTCGGCGGCGACGAGTTCGGCCTCATCCTCCGGAGCGTGAACGGCGCGGCCGCGATCGAGCGCGTCGGCACGGCAATCCGCACGGCGCTCGCGGCGCCGTTCCGGCTGCCCCACGGCGGCAGCGCCCAGATCGGCGCCTCGATCGGTTTCGCGACCCGTCCGGAGGCCGGCCGCAAGGCGGCTTTGCTGGTCGAGCGGGCGGATTACGCCCTGTACTACGCCAAGGCCCATCACCGGGGCACCGCCGTGCTGTTCAGCGTCGAGCACGAGACCCAGCTGCGCTCGCAGAGCGTGATCGAGCAGGCCCTGCGCCACGCCGACCTGTCGCAGGAGATGGCGCTGGTCTACCAGCCGATCGTCGACGTGCGCACCGGCCGCACAGTGGCGTTCGAGGCCCTGGCGCGGTGGACCAGCCCGGATGTCGGGCCGGTCTCCCCGGCGGTCTTCGTGCCGATCGCGGAGCGTTCGGGCCTCATCACCCGCATCACCGAGGTGCTGCTCGGCCAGGCGCTCGCCGCCGCGAAGGCCTGGCCCGACCGGGTCGCCCTGTCCTTCAACCTGTCGATGGCGGATGTCGCCTCGCCGCAGGCCGCCGCCGGCATCGTGGCGGCGATCCGGGCGAGCGGCCTGGCGCCCGGGCGGGTGATCCTGGAGGCGACCGAGACCGCGCTGATCCAGGACGTGGCCCAGGCGCAGCGCGTGCTCGAGACCCTGAAGGCGAACGGCATCGCCATCGCGCTCGACGATTTCGGCACCGGATACTCGTCCCTGAGCTACGTCCACCGCCTGCCCATCGACAAGCTCAAGATCGACCGCAGCTTCACCAGCGAGATCACCACCGACCGGGCCTGCCGCGACATCGTGACGTCGATCGTGGCGCTCGCCCGCAACCTGACGCTCGATTGCGTGGTGGAGGGGATCGAGACCCCCGAGCAGGCCCGCCTGCTGGAGAGCCTCGGCTGCGTCCTGATGCAGGGGTACCATTTCCACCGGCCGATGGGCTTTTCCGACACCCTGCGCTACCTCGACGCCGAGGCGGTGCGGTCCATCCGGGCGGTCCAGGCCGTCGCCTGACCGCTTCGGTTGCGCCCGGGAGGAAGGCAGGGGCGATGCTCACCTACGCGATCGGCGACGTCCACGGGCGCGCCGATCTCCTCGGGCTGCTGCTCGCCCGGATCGAGGCGCACCGCGCCGGACGGCCGCGCCGCATCGTGTGTCTCGGCGACGTCATCGACCGCGGCCCCGACAGCGCCGGCGCGGTCGCGCTCCTGCGGGAGCTCCAGGCCCGGGAGCCCGGGGCGGTGACCTGCCTGATGGGCAACCACGAGGCGCTGCTGCTCGATGCGGTCGCCGGCGCCCGTCCCGACCTGTGGCGGATCAACGGCGGGGCTGCGACCCTCGCCTCCTACGGCGTCGCGCAGGCCGGCGACCTGCCCGACGACATCGTCGCCTGGATCGCCGCCCTGCCGACCCTGCACGGGGACGCGCAGCGCTGGTACGTCCATGGCGGCCTCGACCCGGCGCTGGGCGCCGAGGCGAGCGACCGCGAGACCCGGCTGTGGATGCGCGAGCCGTTCCTCTCCGCCGGCCACGATTTCGGCCGCCACGTCGTGCACGGGCACACCCCGACGCGGACCGGGCGGCCGGAGCTGAAGGCCTACCGCACGAACCTCGACACGGGCGCGGTGTTCGGCGGTCCCCTCACCGCCGGCGTGTTCACCGAGGAGCAGGGGCCGCCGGTGGAGATCCTGGCGGTGCGGTAGGGCGATCGTCGGACAAGGATTCGCGCAGTTTCTCAGAGCTTGTTTGATTACTAAAACTGCATCGCACAGGTCTGTTCCGTCCCAGCCACAACCTCATCCTGAGGTGCTGGCGATCGAAGATCGCACGTGAAAGGAGCCTCGATGGAGGGCTCCAGATACCACTGCGATTGCTGGAGGCCTCCTTCGAGGTCAGTCGATGTTCATCGACTGACACCTCAGGATGAGGTTGAGGTTGGGATAGTGTTGCCAAGCAGGTCAAACAGGCTCTCAGGCTCGCCGGATCCTCCGACCACCGCGACATCACCGGTTCCGCCGCGCCGCGCCGGGATCTCCTCGAGCACGAGGAGGCCTGCCGGGTGAACCCGACAGGCCCCCGGGATCGCGTCCGCCTCAGCCCTTCTTCTTCGCCAACTGGGCGCGCGCGGCCTCCAGCACCTTCTCGGGGGTGAAGCCGAACTTGGTCTGCAGGTCCTTGATCGGCGCCGAGGAGCCGAAGGTGTGCATGCCCAGGATCGTGCCGGTGCTGCCGGCGTAGCGGTCCCAGCCGATCACCGAGCCCTGCTCGACCGCGACCCGCGCCGTCACCGCCGGCGGCAGCACGCCGTCGCGGTAGGCCTGGTCCTGCTGCTCGAACAGGTCCCAGGACGGCATCGAGACCACCCGGGCCTTCACGCCCTCGGCCGTCAGGGTCTCGTAGGCGCCGAGGCAGAGCTGCACCTCGGAGCCGGTGCCGATCAGGATCACGTCCGGCTGACCCCCGCCCGAATCGGCCAGCACGTAGGCGCCCTTCGCGACCCCGGAGGCGGGGGCGTACTTTTGGCGGTC
Source organism: Methylobacterium nonmethylotrophicum (assembly GCF_004745635.1). Classification (GTDB taxonomy): domain Bacteria; phylum Pseudomonadota; class Alphaproteobacteria; order Rhizobiales; family Beijerinckiaceae; genus Methylobacterium; species Methylobacterium nonmethylotrophicum. Next base: position 237,233 of record NZ_SRLB01000009.1, read on the forward strand.
GACCGTCGGCAGCGGCTGGCGGCTCAGCGCCAGCACCGCCGGCTGGTGCTTGAGCTGCATGATCACCCGGTAGGCCTCCGCCACCTCGTTGGCGTCCGCGGGCCGGAAGGTGACGAGGCCCGGGATGGCGCGCAGGGCCAGCAGGTGCTCGACCGGCTGGTGGGTCGGCCCGTCCTCGCCCACGCCGATCGAATCGTGCGTGAAGACGTGGAAGACCGGCAGCTCCATCAGGGCGGCGAGGCGGATCGGCGGCCGCATGTAGTCGGAGAAGACCAGGAAGGTGGCGCCGAAGGCGCGCAGGCCCACGAGGCCGAGGCCGTTGACGATCGAGCCCATCGCGTGCTCGCGCACGCCGAAATGGATGTTGCGCCCGCCCGGGGTGAAGGGCCCGAGCGTCCCGGCCTCATCGCCCTCGAGCTTGGTCTTGTTCGACGGCGCGAGATCGGCCGAGCCGCCGAGCAGCCACGGCACGCGGTTGGCGAGCGCGTTGAGCACCTTGCCCGACGATTCGCGGGTCGCGAGCCCCTTGGCGTCCGCCGGGAAGACCGGGATGTCGGCATCCCAGCCCTCCGGCATCTCGCCGGCGAGATAGGCGGCGAGGTCCCGGGCGAGGTTCTTGTCGCCCGCCTTCACCTCCTCGACCAGCGCCAGCCATTCCTCGCGCAGGGCCTTGCCCCGGGTGCCGATGCCCTGGCGGAAATTGTCGTAGACGCCGTCCGGCACCAGGAACTGGGCGTCCTCCGGCCAGCCATAGGCGCGCTTGGCGCCCTTGACCTCGTCGGGGCCGAGGGCGTCCGAATGGGCCTTGGGCGTGCCCTGCTTCGTCGGTGCGCCGTAGCCGATCACCGAGTTGACGATGATCAGCGTCGGGCGGTCGCCCGATTGCAGGAAGGTCTCAAGGGCGTGGGCGACCGCCACCGTGTCGTTGGCGTCGGCGACGCGCAGCACCTGCCAGCCATAGGCCAGGAAGCGGGCGGCGACCTCCTCGCTGAAGGCGAGGTCGGTGTGGCCCTCGATCGTGATGGTGTTGTTGTCGTAGATCCAGCACAGGTTCGACAGGCGCAGGTGCCCGGCGATCGAGGCCGCCTCGGACGCCACGCCCTCCATCAGGTCGCCGTCGCTGCACATCGCGTAGACGTTGTAGTCGAAGAGCGGCCGGTCGCCGTAGGCCAGGCGCTCGCCGAGGAAGCGGCCGCCCATCGCCATGCCGACGGAGTTGGCGACGCCCTGGCCGAGGGGCCCGGTCGTGACCTCGACGCCGGTGGTGAAGTGGTACTCGGGGTGGCCCGGGGTGCGGCTGTCGAGCTGGCGGAACGACTTGATGTCCTCCAGGCTCACCGCCGGGGCGTTCGCCCCGTCCTTCTCCGCCACCTCGGCGAGGTGGAGCAGGCTGTAGAGCAGCATCGAGGCGTGGCCGACCGAAAGCACGAAGCGGTCGCGGTTCGGCCAGTGCGGATGCGCCGGGTCGTAGCGCAGGTAGCGGTTCCACAGGGTGAAGGCGACCGGGGCGAGCCCCAGGGGGGCGCCGGCATGGCCCGAATTCGCCTTCTGCACCGCGTCGATCGTCAGCGTGCGGATCGTGTCGATGCTGCGCTGGTCGATCTCGCTGGTGCCGGCCTTCGGCTTGGTGTCGGCTGCGCTCATCTGGGGCCTCGTGACTTGAGGATAGGGCAGGGCGCCGCGACCGGGTTCAGGTCGCGGCTTCCTGGGCCGCCTGCGGGTGCATCACGGGCCGCTCTCGCCCGGATGCCCGGAAGCGTCCGGGTCTCCGCCGCGCTCCTTAGCGGGTCCGATCGCCCGACTGAAGTTCAGAAGCGTGTTGACGAGCGCGACGTGGCTGAACGCCTGCGGAAAATTCCCGACCTGGCGCTTGCGGACCGGGTCGTACTCCTCGGCCAGCAGCCCGACGTCGTTGCACAGGGAGAGCAGCCGCTCGATCAGGGCGCGGGCCTCCTCGCGCCGGCCCAGCCCGATCAGGTTGTCGGCGTACCAGAAGCTGCAGGGCAGGAAGGCGCCCTCGCCGGCGGGCAGGCCGTCGGTGGTCTGGCCTTGGGTGTCGTAGCGCAGCACGAAGCCGTCCTGCATCAGGTCGCGGCCGATCGCCTCGACGGTGCCGACGACCCGCGGGTCGTCCTGGGGCAGGAAGCCCATATGGGCGATCAGGAGCAGGCTCGCATCGAGGTCCCGTGCGCCGTAATACTGCACGAAGCTGTTGAGATCCTTGTCGAAGCCCTTCTCGCAGACCTCGCGGTGGATCTCGTCGCGGTTGGCGCGCCAGCGCGCGACCGCCTCGGCGTCGCCGCTCGTCGGCTCGCCGGCGGTCTGGGTCTCGTAGAAGCGGATCGCCCGGTCGAAGGCGACCCAGGCCATCACCTTCGAATGGACGAAGTGCTTGCGCCCGCCGCGCACCTCCCAGATGCCCTCGTCGGGCTCGCGCCAGACCCGTTCGAGGTGATCGAGGAGGGCGCGGCCGACCCGGACGCCGGACGCATCGGCCTGCATGCCGCGCTGGTGGGCCTGGAACAGGGCGTCGAACAGCTCGCCGTAGACGTCGAGCTGGAATTGCTGCGCGGCGGCGTTGCCGATCCGCACCGGGCGCGAGCCCTCGTAGCCGGGCAGCCAGTCGAGCTCGATCTCCGGCAGCAGGCGCTCGCCGGCGATGCCGTAGAGGATGCGGGCCTGCTCGGGGCTGCCGGCCACCGCCCGGGTGAGCCAGTCGCGCCAGGCCCGGGCCTCGTCGAGGTAGCCGGCATCCATGAGCGCGAGCAGCGTGAACGTCGAATCGCGCAGCCAGCAATACCGGTAGTCCCAGTTGCGCACGCCGCCGATCTGCTCCGGGAGAGAGGTGGTGGGGGCGGCCACGATGCCGCCGGTCGGCCGGTAGATCAGCGCCTTGAGGGTGAGGAGCGAGCGGGTCAGCACGTCGTCCCAGGGGGTGCCGCCGTGGCAGCGCCGGCACCAGGAGCGCCACCAGTCGGTGGTGGCGGCCAGCACCTTGCGGGGCTCGATCGGCGGCGGATCCTCCTCGTGCGAGAGCCCGTAGCTCAGCACGAAGGCGACGCTCTGCCCGGCCTCGACGGTGAACGCGGACACCGTGGTCTGGCCGATGCCCCTGAGGGGCGCGCGGGTGCGCAGGACCAGCTTGTTCGGCCCGGCGATCGCCCGGAGGTCGTCGTTCTCGCTGCGCGACACCCAGGGGACGGCGGAGCCGTAGTCGAAGCGCACCACCAGGTCCATGCGCATCGCCACCCGGCCGCGCACGCCCTCGACCAGGCGCACCAGGTGGGTGCCGTCCTCGACCGGCATGTAGTCGATGACCCGCACCGCGCCGTCGGCGGTCTCGTGGGTGGTCTCGAGGACCAGGGTGTTCTCGCGGTAGCACCGCGTGCTCGTCGCCGTGGCGGCGGGCGCGATGCGCCAGTGGCCGTGGTCCTCGCGGGTGCCCAGCAGGGCGGCGAAGCAGGCGGAGGCGTCGAAGCGCGGCCAGCACAGCCAGTCGACGCTGCCGTCGCGCCCGATCAAGGCGGCGCTGCGCCCGTCGCCGACGAGCGCGTAATCCTCGATGAGCAGCGCCATGGTGCGTCCCGAACGATGCCGTGACGCGGTTAGCTAGAGCGGCCTTCGCGTAAGGTCCAACAGGTCGCGGGCCCGGCGGATCTCGGATCCGACCGGCTCAGCGCCGGCGGTCGATCAGGTCGATCATCGCGGCGCCCGCATTGGTCACGCCGTCGCCGAGCGCCACCATGGTCTGCGCCACCATCCGGCCGGTCGGCGCGAAGGGCAGCCAGGGCAGGGGGCGTTCACCCTCCGCGCCGGCGCTCGCCGTGCGGGTCGCCTCCTGCGCCTTCTCCGGCGAGGCTTTGACGACCTTCAGCTCGTCGGGCCGCGCCGGCGGGCGCAGGCCCGCGAGGGACGGCACCGCCCGGGACCGCGGCGGGGCGGCGGTGCGGCGGAGCGTCCTGCTGTCGGCTTTGACCTCGGCGACCGGCAGGACCGGCGCCGCCGTCTCGGCCGGCAGGCTGGCGATCAGCGGGAATTGCTGCTCGAACTCGAGCGGGTAGGGCGCGCGGACCCGGCCCTCGCCGTCCGGGACGCTGCGGAACAGGTCGGCCCCCGGCGGCAGCGGCTGCACGGCCGCCACGTGCCCTTCCGGCGCCCGCGGCGGGGCGCCGCGCCAGTAGAGCGAGCCGGCCGCCAGGCAGACCGCCACGCAGGCGGTCGGCAGGAGCGGCAGGTAGCCCCGCGAGGCGCCCGGCAGGGTCCCGATGGCGTTCGCCGCCGTCGGCTTGCGCATCCGCCCGTTCTGCCGCATCCGAACCTCCCGCTTGACCGTGGCCGGAATGAAGCACCGGTTTCTGGCCGAAGCGGGGCCGTTTCTTTGCGCTTTCGTGTCTGGGATGACGTCCCGGGCCGACGGTCCGGCCCCCGCCTCCCACGGCCCGACATTTGCGTGATCCGACACCGACATGCCCGACCGCGCAACTCCCCCTCCGGCAAGCCCCGCTCCGGCCTCGTCCTCCGGGGAGAATCTCGTCATCGCCGTCGTCGACCCGAGCCGCGCCCGGGCCGCGATCCTGGAGGAGGGCCTGCGCGCCGTGGAGGGAGCCCGGGTGGTGGTGATCCCCGACACCGCGGACCTCCTCGACCGGCTCTCCGCCCTCTCGCCCGACGTGGTGGTGATCCATCTCGAGAGCCCGAGCCGCGACCTCCTGGAGCAGATGTTCGGCGTCTCGCGCCTCGTCGAGCGGCCGGTGGCGATGTTCGTCGACCGCACCGACACGCCGATGATGCAGGCGGCGGTGGATGCCGGCATCTCGGCCTACATCGTCGACGGCCTGCGCGCCGAGCGGATCAAGCCGATCATCGAGATCGCGATCCTGCGCTTCAACGCCTTCGCGCGGCTGCAGCGCGAGCTCTCCGAGGCCCGCAGCGAGCTGGCCGACCGCAAGCTGATCGAACGCGCCAAGGGCATCCTGATGAGCGCCAAGGGGCTGACCGAGGACGAGGCCTACCGGCAGCTCCGGCGCAAGGCCATGAACGAGAAGCGCAAGATCGTCGACATCGCCCGCGCCATCGTGACCGCCGCGGACCTGCTCGGATGAGGCTGCAGCTCGGCTACGTCCCGCTCACCGACGCCGCGGCGCTGATCGCGGCGGTGGAGCGCGGCTTCACGGCGGAGGAGGGGATCGCGGTCGACCTGGTGGCGGAACCCTCCTGGGCCACCCTGCGCGACCACCTGGCGCTCGGCCTCCTCGACGGCGCCCACATGCTGGCCCCGCTGGCGCTCGCCTGCCATCTGGGCCTCAGCGGGCCCCAGGCCCGGCTGATCGCCCCGGCGGCGCTCGCCCGCAACGGCAACGCCGTCACCCTGTCGCTGCCGCTCTGGCGGGCGCTGGATGCCGCATCCGACGCCCTGGCCGACGTGGCCCGCGCGCTGGCCCGGATCGCAGAGACCCGCGCCGCCGCCGGCGCGCCCCTGACGCTCGCCACCGTCCACCCCTATTCCAGCCACACCTACCAGTGGCGGCGCCTGCTGGCGCTCGGCGGCAGCCGCCTCGACGCGGTCCGCCTCGTCGTGGTGCCGCCGCCCCGCACCGTCGAGGCGCTGGAGCGCGGCCTGATCGACGGCTTCTGCGTCGGCGCGCCGTGGAACACCGTCGCGGTCGAGGCCGGGGTCGGCCGCATCGCGGCCCTCGGCGCCGTGATCGCGCCCGACTGCCCGGAGAAGGTGCTGGCGCTCCCCGCCGAGATGGAGGACCGGGCCGCCCCGCTGCTGCGGGCGCTCAAGCGCGCCGCCCGCTGGTGCGGCGAGCCCGGAAACCACGAGGAACTGGCCGCCCTGCTCGGCGCCCCCCGCCATCTCGGCCTCGATCCGGCGCTGATCCTGCGCGGCCTCGCGGGCTCCCTGCGGCTCGCGCCGGGCGGGTCCCTGGTCGAGGCGGGCGAGTACCTGGCGCTCGGCGAGGCGGAGCTGACCCCCGATCCCTCGGCCCTCGGGTGGCTGGTCGAGGAGATGACGGCGGCAGGGCAGATCGACGCGGCGGCGGTACCGGTGGAGGCGGCAGGGCTGTATAAGCCAGACCTGCTTGCGGTAGCGTGAGCCCTGATCCACTGTCAGAGGACAGTCTTCGGCCCTTCGATCAAAACCTCACCGCGTCGTCCTGCGGCTCGGCGCAGCCGAGAGCCCGGGATCCACAGGGCTGACTCTGCAGGCCGAGGCGGAACGCGTTCCAGCTCTCTCGAACACCGGTGGTTATGGATCCCGGGTTCCGCTGCGCCGCCCCGGCATTGCGTCCGAGCGTCGAACGCTCGCATCCGACCCGGAACACCCGCGGAGCAACGGGGCGCTCGGCCGATCGCTGCCCATCGGGGCGCCACCTCTCGGTCTGCCCAAGCCTTAATCACGACGGATCTGCCCATTCCCCATCCACTAGCCCATCATTTGTGCATCGCAGCAACCGGCCACGCTGCTCCGCCGGCACCTCCGGGCAAGCCGGGAATCATTTCAAGGTCAGCCACTTGAACGGCCCGCCGGGCGACTGGCACGGAACGTGCTCCTCACCTCTCGTCCGTCAGCGTCGACGGGCACCGACCGTCAGCAGAGCCGCTGACCCGAGTTCCCCTGTGGGCCCGCATCCGCGCGGCCGGCGGAAGACCTTGGGCGGCGGCTTTTCGCGTTCGGCCGGGCGCACCGGCTCGCGGCAACGACTTGAGGGCGAAGGATCGATGAGCAGCGTTGAGCACACCACGCGTCGCGGACTCCTCAAGGGGGCGGCCGGCGCCCTGTCCCTGGCGGCCGCCAGCCGCGTCGCCCTGCCGGGCGGCGCCTTCGCGCAGGGTGCGGGCCCCGAGGTGAAGGGCGCCAAGCTCGGCTTCATCGCGCTCACCGACGCCGCCCCGCTCTTCGTCGCCAAGGAGAAGGGGTACTTCGCGAAGTACGGGATGCCCGACGTCGAGGTGCTGAAGCAGGCCTCCTGGGGCACCACCCGCGACAACCTGGTGCTCGGCTCGGAGGGCAACGGCATCGACGGTGCCCACATCCTGACCCCGATGCCCTACCTCATCAGTGCCGGCCGTGTGACGCAGAACAACGTCCCGGTGCCGATGTACATCCTGGCCCGGCTCAACCTCGCCGGCCAGTGCATCTCGGTCGCCAAGGAGCACATGGGCGACAAGGTCGCCCTCGACGCGAAGCCCTTCAAGGCGGCGCTCGAGCGCAAGAAGGCCTCCGGCAAGTCGGTCAAGGCCGCCATGACCTTCCCTGGCGGCACCCACGACCTCTGGATCCGCTACTGGCTCGCCGCCGGCGGCATCGATCCCGACAAGGACATCGAGACCATCGTCGTGCCGCCGCCCCAGATGGTGGCGAACATGAAGGTCGGCACGATGGACTGCTTCTGCGTCTGCGAGCCGTGGAACGAGCAGCTGATCACGCAGGGCATCGGCTACACCGCGCTGACCACCGGCGAATTGTGGAAGGACCACCCGGAGAAGGCGCTCGGCATGCGCGCCTCCTGGGTCGACAAGCACCCGAACGCCGCCAAGGCCCTGCTCGCCGCCGTGATGGAGGCGCAAGCCTGGTGCGACAAGCCCGAGAACCGCGACGAGCTCGCCGGGATCGTGGCCAAGCGCCAGTGGATCAACGTCCCGGCGACCGACGTCGTGAAGAGGATGAAGGGTGAGTTCGACTACGGCGACGGCCGCAAGGTGTCGAACAGCCCGCACATCATGAAGTATTGGGCCGACAACGCCTCGTACCCTTACAAGTCGCACGACCTCTGGTTCATCACGGAGGACATCCGCTGGGGTAAGTTCGATCCCCAGACCGACAGCAAGGCGCTGATCGAGAAAGTCAACCGCGAGGATATCTGGCGCGAGGTGGCGAAGGGCATGGGCATCGCCGCCCCGACCTCGACCTCCCGCGGCAAGGAAACCTTCTTCGACGGCAAGGTCTTCGACCCGGCGGATCCCGCCGCGTACCTCAACAGCCTCGGCATCAAGAAGGTGGCGTGATGGCCCTCGGATTAAGCCTCGGGCGCCTCGGCGCCGCCAAGCAGGAGGGGGCGAAGGCTCCCCTCGTCACCCTCGCCAGCCTCAAGGGACTGGCGCTCAGGATCGTGCCGCCGCTCGTCGTGCTGGCGGTCTTCCTGCTGCTCTGGGAGGTTTTGTGCCAGCGCCCCGGCGCCGGCCTGCCGCCGCCCTCCCGCGTCGTGACCGAGGCCTGGGACATCATCGCCCACCCGTTCTACGACAATGGCGGCACCGACAAGGGGCTGTTCTGGCACATCTCCGCCAGCCTCCAGCGCGTGGCGCTCGGCTTCACCCTGGCGGTGGTCGCCGGCGTGCTGCTCGGCACCCTCGTCGGCCAGTCCGAATGGGCGATGCGCGGCCTCGACCCGATCTTCCAGGTGCTGCGCACCATCCCGCCGCTCGCCTGGCTGCCGCTGTCGCTCGCCGCCTTCCGGGACGGCCAGCCCTCGGCGATCTTCGTGATCTTCATCACCTCGATCTGGCCGATCATCATCAACACCGCGGTCGGCATCCGCAACATCCCGCAGGATTACCGCAACGTCGCGGCGGTGCTGCGCCTCAACGCGGTCGAGTTCTTCGCCAAGGTGATGCTGCCCTCGGCCGCCCCCTACATCTTCACGGGCCTTCGCATCGGCGTCGGCCTGTCCTGGCTCGCCATCGTGGCGGCCGAGATGCTGATCGGCGGCGTCGGCATCGGCTTCTTCATCTGGGACGCCTGGAACTCCTCGCACATCAGCGAGATCATCGTGGCCCTGGTCTATGTCGGGGTGATCGGCTTCGTGCTCGACCGCCTCGTCGCCGGCCTCGGCCACCTCGTCACCCGCGGCACCGCCACGGCCTGAGGGAGGCCACTCATGACCCATCTCAGCCTCGAACAGGTCGGCATCAGCTTCACCCGGTCCGGCCGCACCACGGAAGTGCTGCGCGACGTCAACCTGAAGATCGCCAAGGGCGAGTTCGTCTCGCTGATCGGGCATTCCGGTTGCGGCAAGTCGACGGTGCTCAACATCGTGGCGGGCCTGCTCAAGGCCTCGACCGGCTGCGTCCTCCTCGACGACCGGGAGGTCAACAGCCCCGGCCCCGAGCGCGCGGTGGTCTTCCAGAACCACTCGCTCCTGCCCTGGCTCACCGTGCGCGAGAACGTGGCGCTCGCGGTCGACAAGGTGCTGAAGGCGAAGAAGAGCAAGGCGGAGCGGCGCGACTGGATCGAGCACAACCTCGCGCTCGTCAACATGACCCACGCCGCCGAGAAGCGCCCGCACGAGATCTCCGGCGGCATGAAGCAGCGCGTCGGCATCGCCCGGGCGCTCGCCATGGAGCCGAAGGTGCTGCTGATGGACGAGCCCTTCGGCGCCCTCGACGCGCTGACCCGGGCGCATCTCCAGGACCAGCTGATGGAGATCCACCTGCGGCTCAAGAACACCGTCATCATGATCACCCACGACGTCGACGAGGCGGTGCTGCTCTCCGACCGGATCGTGATGATGACGAACGGGCCATCCGCCACCATCGGCGAGGTGCTGACGGTGCCGCTCGAGCGGCCGCGCAAGCGCCTCGAACTCGTCGAGGACCCGACCTACACCCACGCCCGGGCCGAGGTGCTGGAATTCCTCTACGCCCGCCACGCCAAGCCCGCCATCGCGGCCTGAGCCGATGACAGCCGCGCTTGCGCCAGAACGCCTCGTCGTCATCGGCAACGGCATGGCCTCGCTCCGCTTCCTGGAGCGGCTGACCGAGGCGGCCCCCGGCCGCTTCGACGTCGCTTGCGTCGGCGCCGAGCCGGTGGCGGCCTACAACCGCGTGCTCCTGTCCTCGCTGCTCGGCGGCGAGGTCGACGAGGCCGCCTGCACCTTCCGGGGCCTCGACTGGTACGCCGAGCACGGGATCACCCTCGTCACCGGCGCCCCCGCCACCGCGATCGACACCGCGGAGCGCATCGTGCAGGTCGGCGAGGGGCTGGTCCTGCCGTACGACAAGCTCGTGCTCGCCGTCGGCTCGGTGCCGATCCGGCTGCCGAAGCCCGGGATGGACCTGCCCGGCGTCATCACCTTCCGGGACCTCGCCGACGTGGCGGCGATCCGCCGGGCGGCGGTGGCGGGCGCGCGGGCGATCGTGATCGGCGGCGGGCTGCTCGGGCTCGAGGCGGCGGTGGGTCTGGCGCGGCTCGGCGTCGACACCACGCTGCTCCACGTCATGGACCGGCTGATGGAGCGCCAGCTCGACCACGCCGCCGCCAGCCTGGTGCGCGAGGCGATGGAAGCCCGCGGGGTCCGGGTGATGCTCAAGGCCGACACCGCTGCGGTCGAGGGCGACGGCAAGGTCGAGCGCCTTCGCCTCGCCGACGGCACGGTGCTGCCGGCCGACCTCGTGGTGATGTCGGTGGGCGTGCGCCCCTCCACGGCGCTCGCGGCGAGCGCCGGGCTCGCTGTCGGCCGCGGCATCCGGGTCGACGACACGATGGCGACCTCGGTGCCGGGCATCTACGCGCTCGGTGAGTGCGCCGAGCACCGGGGCATGACCTACGGCCTCGTCGAGCCGGCCTACGAGCAGGCCGAGGTCCTGGCCCGCCACCTCTGCGGCGTGCCCGCGGCTTACGCCGGCACCGCGCTCGCCACGAGCCTGAAGGTCTCGGGCCTGCCGGTCTTCTCCGCCGGCGTGGTCGACGTGCCGGACGGCGCCGAGTCCGTGACCTGGAGCGATCCGGCCTCGGGCCTCTACCGCAAGCTCGTGATCGACGACGACCGCCTGATCGGCGCGGTCTTCGTCGGCGACGTCGCCGAGCAGGGCTGGTGCAAGGCCCTGATCCGCACCGGCGACGCCCTCGGCCCCGATGATCGGGACGACCTGATGTTCGGGCGGCACGCCGCAACCGGTCGCCCCGCCACCCAACCCCTCGCAGCGTGAAGGAGCCCGCGATGGCCGACGACTTCAACGCCGAGCAGAAGCGCTACCTCGAAGGCTTCTCCCACGGCATCGCCGCACTCCGCATGACCGGCGGCCTCGCCGCCGGCGGCACGGCCGCCGCGCCCGCCGCCGAGCCGACCGGGCCGGACGCGATCCACATCAAGGCGCAGGACCGCACCGTGAAGAACGGCGGCAAGCTCGCCGAGCAGGAGAAGTGGAAGCGGGCCGAGAACCCGTTCGACGGCCACAACCGGCTGATCGCCGAGGCCGAGGCCGGCAAGGCCCCGAAGCCGGAGGACAATTTCCGCTGGCGCTATCACGGGCTGTTCTGGGTGGCGCCGGCCCAGAACTCCTACATGTGCCGCCTGCGGATCCCGAACGGGATCCTTCACCACTGGCAGTTCGCCGGCATCGCCGACCTCGCGGACGCCCATGGCGGGGGCTATGCCCACGTCACCACCCGGGCGAACCTCCAGGTGCGGGAGATCGCGCCCGAGCACGGCCAGCCCTTCCTCGACGGCCTCGTCGATCTCGGGCTCACGGCGCGGGGCACCGGCGCCGACAACATCCGCAACGTCACCGGCTCGCCGACCGCCGGCATCGACGCGCAGGAACTGCTGGACACCCGGCCGCTCGCCAAGTCCTGGCACAACCACATCCTCAACGACCGCTCGCTCTACGGCCTGCCGCGCAAGTTCAACGTCGCCTTCGACGGCGGCGGCGTGCTGCCGGTGCTGGAGGAGACCAACGACATCGGCTTCCAGGCGGTCGAGGTGACGGAAGGCGCCGCGGTCGAGCCAGGGATCTGGATGCGCCTGGTGCTCGGCGGCATCACCGGCCACCGCGACATCGCCCGCGACACCGGCGTGGTGCTGCGGCCGAAGGAGTGCAACGCCGTCGCCGACGCGATCGTGCGGGTCTTCATCGAGAACGGCGACCGCACCAACCGCAACAAGGCGCGGATGAAGTACGTCCTCGACGCCTGGGGCTACGACAAGTACCTCGCCGCCGTCGAGGAGAAGCTCGGGCGCAAGCTCGAGCGGGTCGATCCGGCCCACGTGAAGCCCCGCGGCGGCTTCGACCGCTACGCCCATGTCGGCGTCCACAAGCAGGTTCAGCCCGGCCTCAACTGGATCGGCGTGGTTCTGCCTGTCGGCAAGATGACCACCGACCAGATGCGGGCCTTGGCCGAGGTCGCCCACGAATGCGGCGACGGCCAGATCCGCCTCACCGTGTGGCAGAACTTCCTGTTCTCGGGCGTGCCCGACGATCGCGTGGCGGAGGTCGAGTCCCGCGTCGCGGCCCTCGGGCTCTCCACCAAGGCGTCGAGCATCCGCGCCGGCCTCGTCGCCTGCACCGGCAACCGCGGCTGCAAGTTCGCGGCTTCCGACACCAAGGGCCACGCGCTCCTTATCGCCGACCACGTCGAGGCGGCGGTGCCCGGGCTCGACGTGCCGGTCAACGTCCACCTCACCGGCTGCCACCATTCCTGCGCCCAGCACTACATCGGCGATATCGGGCTCATCGGCGCCAAGGTGGTGGTGAGCGAGGAGGGCGACACCGTCGAGGGCTACGACATCGTGGTCGGCGGCGGTTTCGGCGAGGCGGCCAAGATCGGCACCGAGATCTGGAAGGCCGTGAAGGCCGAGGACTGCCCCGGCCGGGTCGAGACCCTGCTCACCGACTACCTCGCCCATCGCACCGGCCCGGAGGAGAGCTTCCAGGCCTACACCGCCCGCCGCGGCCCCGAGGCGCTGAAGGCCTTGGCCGGCGAGCGGATGCTCGAGGCGGCGGAGTAGCCGCCGCGTTCCCCCCTCTCCCGTGTGAGAGAGAGGTCAGGGGATCGAAGATCCCGCGTGAGGGTGGCGACGGCTCAGGGTGAGTCATCGGCCGTCCCGCTGCCGGCACCCCGGCCAGTGTCCAACCCGGAAGCGCCCCACCCTCAACCCCCGTCCCCTCTCCCACACGGGAGAGGGGGGCCCGCGATTGATCCGGTAACCTCCGATGACCCAGCACGTCGCTCCCCCGCTCGTCCTGATCCCCGAATCCGCCCCCTTCAACCCCGACCAGCGCGCCTGGCTGTCGGGCTATTTCGCGGCCCTGCTCGGCCCGGCGGTCGAGGGCGCGACCGCCCTCGGGGCCGGCGAGGCGCCCGGCGGTCCGGCTTTGGCCGACAACGGCGACGCGCCCTGGCACGACCCGTCGATCGGCCTCGACGACCGCATGGCGATGGCCAAGGAGCGCTCCGAGCCGCAGAAGCTGATGGCCGCCATGGCTCAGCAGGATTGCGGCCAGTGCGGCTACAACTGCGCCGACTATGCCAACGCCATCTTCCTCAAGAAGGAGGAGCGCCTGAACCTCTGCCAGCCCGGCGGCAAGGAGACGCTCCGGATGCTGAAGAAGCTGGAGGCGGAGTTCGGCACCGCCGCCCCGGCCGGTGCCGCCCCCGCCTCCGACGACGCCCCGAAGGCGGAAGGACCGGTCGGCCCCTACGGCCTGTGCCGCGAGAACCCGGCCGAGGCGGTCTTCCTCTCCCGCCGCCGCCTCAACGCGCCGGGCGGCGAGAAGGAGACCTGGCACATCGAGATCGACCTCACCGGCACCGGCATCGACTACGTGGTGGGCGATTCCCTCGGCCTCTTCCCCGCCAACGCCCCGGCGCTGGCGGATGCGGTCATCGCCGAGCTCGGCGCCCGGCCCGAGCGGGTCATCGCCACCAAGCTCGGCGAGAAGACCCTGCGCGATCACCTGCTCACCAACTACTCGCTGGGCGCCGCCCCCGACGGCCTTTTTCAGCTCCTGTCGCTCCTCACCTCCGGCGCGCAGCGCAGGAAGGCCCAGGCGCTCAGCGCCGGCGAGGATCCGGACGGCGATTCGGCCTATCTCGACGTGCTCGGGGCGCTGCACAAGTTCCCGGGTGCCCGGCCCGATGCCGAGGTCTTCCTCGAAGCCCTCGACGAGCTGCAACCGCGGCTCTACTCGATCTCGTCCTCGCCCAAGGCCGATCCGGGCCGGGTCTCGCTCACCGTCGACGCGGTGCGCTACAGCCACCGCTCGCGCCTGCGCCTCGGCGTCGCCTCGACCCATCTCGGCGAGCGCCTGGCCGAGACCGCCAAGGTGAAGGTCTACCTGCAGAAGGCCCACGGCTTCGGCCTGCCGGAAAACACCGAGACCCCGGTCATCATGGTCGGCCCCGGCACCGGCATCGCGCCGTTCCGCGCCTTCCTGCGCGAGCGCGCCGCCATCAAGGCGCCGGGCAAGAACTGGCTCTTCTTCGGCCACCAGCGCCAGGCCTCGGACTTCTTCTACCGCGACGAGCTGAACGCGATGAAGGATGACGGCGTCCTCACCCGCCTGTCGCTCGCCTGGTCGCGGGACGGCACCGAGAAAACCTACGTCCAGGACCGCATGCGCGAGAACGGCCGCGAGCTGTGGCGCTGGCTGGAAGAAGGCGCCCACTTCTACGTCTGCGGCGACGCCAAGCGCATGGCCAAGGACGTCGAGCGGGCGATCATCGACGTCGCGGCGACCCACGGCGGCAAGAGCCCGGAAGAGGCGGTGGCGTATCTCGCGGCGCTCAAGAAGGCGAACCGGTATCAGGCGGACGTGTACTGAAACTGCCTGAAAGCCTTTCTGACTGCCGAAAACTGTATCGCATGAGCCTGATCTATCCCATCCGAGACCTCATCCTGAGGTGCGACTGAAAGGAGCCTCGAAGGAGGATTCCAGAAATCTCCGAGGCTTCTGGAGGCCTCCTTCGAGGTCAGTCGATCTTCAATCGACTGACATCTCAGGATGAGGTTGTGGGCGGGATAGATGATGTCGATCAGTCAAACAGGCTCTGAGACCCCGCTCGCTTCTCGCAACGCTGGTGACATCCTCCGCGTCATCCCGGGGCCGCGAAAACGGAATCCGGGATCCAGAACCGCAGGTATTGCAGTCCGGAGCGGAACGCATCCGCATCGTCCTGATGCTCCTGCGCTTCTGGATTCCGGGCTCCGCTTTCGCAGCCCCGGAATGACGCACAGGAAAGCAGCTCTGTTGAGCAGGCTAATGCCTCTCGGCGGCCCGCCCCTTGCTTGCCCCATATCGGCCCCCACCCGCACGCCCGGCGAAAGGCTCCCGCGATGAACCTGCACGTGCCGGCCCTCACCCAGGAGGCCCTCACCCAAGAGGCTGCTCCCGTCCGGACCACCTGCCCGTATTGCGGCGTCGGCTGCGGCGTGCTCGCGCGCCCGGACGGCCAGGGCGGCGCGAGCGTCGAGGGCGATCCGCAGCACCCGGCGAATTTCGGCCGGCTGTGCTCGAAGGGCTCGGCTTTGGGCGAGACGCTGTCCCTCGACGACCGGGTGCTGCACCCGGAGATCGCCGGCCGGCGGGCGACCTGGGACGAGGCGCTCGACGCCGTGGCGGAGGGGTTCCGGCGCACCGCCGAGACCTACGGCCCGGAATCGGTGGCGTTCTACCTCTCGGGCCAGCTCCTCACCGAGGATTACTACGTCGCCAACAAGCTGGCGAAGGGCTTCATCGGCACGCCCCACGTCGACACCAATTCGCGCCTGTGCATGTCCTCCTCGGTGGCGGCGCACCGCCGTGCCTTCGGCTCGGACACCGTGCCGGGCTGCTACGAGGATCTGGACGAGGCCGACCTGCTGGTGCTGGTCGGCTCCAACACCGCCTGGTGCCACCCGATCCTGTTTCGCCGCATGCTCGACGCGCGGGCGAAACGCGGCACCAAGATCGTCACCGTCGATCCCCGCTGCACCCAGACCGGCGAGGAGGCCGACCTCTTCCTGGGCCTGAAACCCGGTACCGACACGGCGCTGTTCTCCGGCCTCCTCGTCCACCTCGCGGATAACGGCGCCCTCGATTCCCGCTACATCGCCGAGCACACCGCCGGCTTCGACCCGGCCCTGGAGCGCGCCCGCCAGATCGCCCCGACGACCGCGGCGACCGCCGCCGCGACCGGCCTGACCGAGGCCGCGGTCGCGACTTTCTTCGACCTCTTCCGCACCACGCCCCGGGTGGTGACGGCCTTCTCGCAGGGCGTGAACCAGTCGGCGCAGGGGACCGACAAGGCGAACGCCATCATCAACTGCCACCTCGCCACCGGCCGCATCGGCAAGGCCGGCATGGGGCCGTTCTCGCTCACCGGCCAGCCCAACGCCATGGGCGGGCGCGAGGTCGGCGGGCTCGCCAACATGCTGGCGGCCCACATGCACTTCACGCCCGAGGAAGTGGATCTGGTGCGCCGGTTCTGGGGCGCGCCGCGGATCATCACCGGCGAGGGCCTGAAGGCGGTGCCGCTGTTCGAGGCGATCGAGCGCGGGAAGATCAAGGCGCTGTGGGTGATGGGCACCAATCCCGCCGTCTCGATGCCGCGGGCCGACCGGGTGCGGGCGGCCTTGGCGAAGCTCGACACCTTCGTGGTCTCGGAGGTGGTGGCGAACACCGACACGGTGCGAGCCCGCAACGCGATTCTGCTGCCGGCGCTCGCCTGGGGCGAGAAGGACGGCACGGTGACGAATTCCGAGCGCCGCATCTCGCGCCAGCGCACCTTCCTGAAGGCCCCGGGCGAGGCCCGGGCCGATTGGTGGATCATGGCCCAGGTCGGCAAGCGCCTCGGCCACGCCAAGGCCTTCGCTTGGGGCAACGTGGCGGCGGTCTTCCGCGAGCACGCCGCCTTGTCGGAGTTCGAGAACCGCGGCAGCCGCGACTTCGACCTTGGTGGGCTGGCCGACCTCTCGGACGCCGCCTACGAGGCGGCGCCGCCGGTGCAGTGGCCCCTGACCCGCAAGGCCAAGGCGCCGCAGACCCGGTTCTTCGCCAATGGCGGCTTCTTCACCCGCGACCGCAAGGCCCGCTTCGTCGCGGTGCAGAAGCCGGCGCTCGCGCAAGGAACCAGCGACGCGCTCCCGTTGCGCCTCAATACCGGCCGGGTGCGCGACCACTGGCACACGCTGACCCGCACCGGAAAGAGCCCGCGACTCTCGGCCCACCGGGCGGTCCCGTTCGTCGAGATCCACCCGGACGATGCGGCGGCGGCGGGCCTGACTGACGGCGACCTCGCCCGGGTGCGCACCGCCCACGGCGCGGCGGTGCTGGAGGTCATGGTGACGCCCGGCGCCCAACCCGGCATGCTGTTCGCCCCCATGCACTGGAGCGAGGCCAACACCTCGGACGGGCGCGTCGGCGCCCTGGCGCAGGGCGCGGTCGACCCGGTCTCGGGCCAGCCGGAACTGAAGGCGACCCCGGCTTCGGTCGCCCCCGAGCCCTACCGCTCCCGCGGCTACCTCATCACCCGCGAGGCGGTGGCGGCGCCCTTCGGCTGGTGGTGGGCCCGGGCGACGCTGGAGGGCGCGACGGGCCTGGTCTTCGCCGCGCAGGACGGCGCCCCGGAGGCGGCGGCGCTGATGCGCGACCTCTTCTCCGGCGCGAGCTTCAGCGAGTACGCCGACCCCGCCCGCGGCCGCTACCGCGCCGCCGCCTTCCGGGACGGGCAGCTCCTCGGCGTGCTGGCGCTCGCGCCCGCCGCCGAGCGCCCGACCTGGGATGCCGCCAAGGCGTTCTTCCGCACCCAGGAACTGCTGGAGCCCTCCGCCCGCCGGGCCCTGATCTCCGGCCGCGCCGAGAGCGCCGGCACGGGCCCGCTCGTCTGCGCCTGTCACACGGTCGGGCTCGACACGATCCGGGCGGCGATCCAGGGCGGGGCGCACGGGGTCGAGGCGGTGGGCGCTGCCTGCAAGGCCGGCACCAATTGCGGCTCGTGCATTCCTGAGATCCGCAAGCTGCTGGCCAGTGAACTTGCGCCGGCTTCCGCATAGGCGCATCTGATGGCGCCGGATAGCCTGAGACTCGTGTCAGAAGCCCACATTCCCATGCGTACCCCCCGCGCTCCCCGCGAGACCCGCTCCCCGGGTCTCGAGCCCCTGGCCGTGCTCCCGGTCTTCGTGACGCTGACGGGCAAGCGCGCGGTCCTGGCCGGGGCCAATGGGGGCGCGGCCTGGAAAATGAAGCTGCTGGCCGCCGCCGGCGCTCATGTCGACGTCTTCGCGCCCGAGCCGACCGACGAGATGCGCGGCGCCCCGGCCGAGGCGGTCGCCGGCACGGTGGTGCTGCACGAGCGCGACTGGTCGCCGGCTGACCTCGAGGGCGCGGCCTTCGCCATCGCGGCCTTCGAGGACGAGGGCGAGTGCGAGTGCTTCGTCGGGGCCGCCCGGGCCGCGGGCGCCATCGTCAACGCCATCGACCGGCCGCATCTCTGCGACGTCTCGTTCGGCGCCATCGTCAACCGCTCGCCCCTCGTCGTCGGCATCTCGACGGAGGGCGCGGCCCCGGTCTTCGGCCAGACCGTGCGGGCCCGCATCGAGGCGATGCTGCCCGCCGGCTTCAAGGCCTGGGTGGCGGCGGCCCGCGACTGGCGCGCCGAGGTGAGCGCCCGCTATCACGCCTTCGGCGAGCGCCGGGCGTTCTGGGAGCGCTTCACCGACAAGGCCTTCGCCGAGCCCGAGCGGGCCCCGGTCCGGGCCGACCTCGACGCGCTGCTCGCCGAGAACGACGCCGCGCCGTCCGGCGGCAGCGTGGTCCTGGTCGGGGCGGGGCCCGGCGACGCCGAGCTCCTGACCCTCAAGGCCCTGCGGGCACTGCGCAGCGCCGACGTGATCCTCTACGACGACCTCGTCGCCCCGGAGATCCTCGATTACGCGCGGCGCGAGGCTCGCACGATGCTGGTCGGCAAGACCGGCCACGGCCCGTCCTGCCGCCAGGACGACATCAACGCCCTGATGGTGTCGTTGGCGAAGAGCGGCAAGCGGGTCGTGCGGCTGAAATCCGGCGACCCCCTGGTCTTCGGCCGGGCCGGCGAGGAGATCGACGCCTGCCGCGCCGCCGGCCTCCCGGTGTCGGTGGTGCCGGGCGTGACGGCGGCGCAGGGAGCGGCGGCCTCGCTCGGCGTCTCGCTCACCCACCGCGACGCGGCGCGGCGCCTGCAATACGTCACCGGCCACGACCGCCGCGGCGCCCTGCCGGACGACCTGAACTGGGCCGCGCTCGCCGACCCCACCGTGACGACGGTGGTCTACATGCCCAAGCGCACGCTGCGCGCGCTCCTCGCCCGGGCGATCACCGAGGGCCTGCCGCCCGCGACGCCTGCGCTGGTGGTCTTCAACGCCACCCGTCCCGACCAGGCGGTGGTTCGGGCCGAGGCCCGCGACCTCGCCGACCGGGTCGAGGCGGCGGGTCTCGACGGGCCGGCGATCGTGATGGTCGGCGACGCCCTCGGGCGGGGCGCGGAGAGTGCCGTCGCGACGGAGATGATGGCCTCGCTCGCGCAGTGAGGATGGCCAGGAGGCGGAAAGCCTCCCGGACTATCGCCGCGTCGCGGTCACCGCGTGCCCGAGCCCGCCAGCTCCCGGACCGGCTCGGCCCGCTGCGACTCCGCCTTCTGAATGTCGGCCAGGATCTCGTAGGAGCGAAGCCGCGCCCGGTGGTCGTAGATCGCCGCCGCGACCATCAGCTCGTCGGCTCCGGTGCGGGCCGCGATGGCGGCGAGGCCCTGGCGCACGGTCTCGGGCGAACCGACCACCGAGCAGGCCAGCATGCCGGAGGCCTGCAGCTTCTCATGGCCCGACCAGTAGGTCTCGATGTCGTCGATCGGCGGCGGCAGCTGGCCGCGGGTGCCCCGGAAGATGTTGGTGAAGGCCTGCTGGGCCGAGGTGAACAGGCGGCGCGCCTCGCCGTCGGTCTCCGCCGCGATCACGTTGACGCCGACCATGGCGTGAGGCTTGGCGAGTTGCGCCGAGGGCTCGAAGCGGGCGCGGTAGACCTCGAGCGCCTGCATCAGGGCATCGGGCGCGAAATGCGACGCGAAGGCGTAGGGCAGGCCCAGCATCGCGGCGAGCTGCGCCCCGAACAGGCTCGAGCCGAGGATCCACAGCGGCACGTTGGTGCCCGTGCCGGGCACCGCCTGGATCACCCGGCCTTCGTCGAGCGGCCCGAGCAGGGTCTGGAGTTCCAGCACGTCCTGCGGGAAGTGGTCGGACGCCGCCGGGTCGCGGCGCAGCGCCCGCAAGGTGCGCTGGTCGGTGCCGGGCGCGCGGCCGAGGCCCAGGTCGATGCGGCCGGGATAGAGCTCGGCCAGCGTGCCGAACTGCTCGGCGATCACCATCGGCGAGTGGTTCGGCAGCATGATGCCGCCGGCCCCGACCCGGATCCGGTGCGTGCCCCCGGCGATGTAGCCGACCACCACGGAGGTCGCCGCGCTGGCGATGCCGGTCATGTTGTGGTGCTCGGCCACCCAGTAGCGGGTGAAGCCCCAGCGGTCGGCGTGCTGGGCGAGATCGAGCGTGTTGCGCAAGGCGTCGCCCGGCGTGGCGCCCCGCGGGATCGGCGCGAGGTCGAGGATGGAGAGTGGCGGCATCGGCGGATCCCGGTGTGAGTGCGTGTCCCCTGCTGGCGTTCAAGATTTGGCCGGAGGCCGGAGGATGCAAGCGCGCCGGGTCGATGCGTGACATGCAGTGGCAGCGCGGGCCGGCGCGGCCCTGGATCGATCCGAAGCCATACCGCCCTTTCTGACCAGGCGCATTCACACTGGTCAGAAGCCGTCCTGAGACTTCGAAACGAAGCCTTGCCCGCCCACACGCTTTCTCCGATGCTGAACGCCTGCGCCCGCGACCAGACGGGCGAACCGGGGAGGATCCATGGCGGGCTTGTTCGATCTCACCGGCCGGGTGGCGGTGGTCACCGGCGGCAATGGCGGCATCGGGCTCGGGATGGCGGAGGCGCTGGCCGGGGCGGGCTGCGCGGTGTCGATCTGGGGCCGCGACGCGGACAAGAACCGGCGGGCGCTGGAACGCCTCGAAGCGACCGGCGCCCCGGTCGCCGCCGAGATCTGCGACGTTGCCGATCCGGCGGCGGTCCAGGCCGCCTTCGACGCCACGCTCGCCCGCTTCGGCCGGGTCGACGGGCTCTTCGCCAATGCGGGCGTCGCCGGGGGCGGGCGACGCTCGTTCCTCGAACGCGAGCCCGACGAGTGGCGGCGCACCTTCGCGATCAACCTCGACGGGGTGGTGGCGAGCTTCCAGGTCGCGGCCCGGCACATGGCCGAGCGGGCGGGCAACGGCGACGCCTTCGGGCGGCTGGTGGCCACGTCGAGCGTCGCCTCGCTGCTGGGTGCGGCCCGCAACGAGCATTACGGCGCCACCAAGGGCGCGCTCAACGCGATGGTGCGGGCGCTCGCGGTCGAGCTCGCCCGCTACGGCGTGACGGCGAACGCGATCCTGCCGGGCTGGATCGAGAGCGACATGACGGCGGGCCTGATGGCGAACGAGAAGTTCGTCACCTTCAACCTGCCGCGCATCCCCGCCCGCCGCTTCGGCCGGCCGGAGGACTTTGGCGGCATCGCCGTCTACCTGATGAGCGGGGCCTCCGCCTACCACACCGGCCAGGTGCTGGTGATCGACGGCGGCTACACGGTGGCATGATGGCGCGCTTCACGAACAAGGCGGTCCTCGTCACGGGCGCCGGCAGCGGCATCGGCCGCGCCTCGGCGCTGCTCTTTTCCCGCGAGGGCGCGGCGGTGGCGGTCGTCGACCGCGATGCGGCCGGCGCCGAGGAGAGTGTGGCACTCATCGCGGCCGAGGGCGGCCGGGCCCTGGCGCTCCCGGCCGATGCCGGCCGCGAGGCCGACGTGACCGGGTTCCTGGCGGCGGCCGAGCACGCCTTCGGCCGGCTCGACGCCATCCACGCCAATGCGGGGATCGGCGGCGGCACCGTGCCGTTCACCGAGCAGAGCGTCGAGCTCTGGGAGGAGGTGCTGAGGATCAACCTGATCGGCGCCTTCCTGGCGATCAAGCATGGCGGGCCGCTGCTCCTGCGCCACGGCGGCGGGGCGATCGTCTGCACCGCCTCCGTCGCGGGCCTGCGCGCCAACGCGGCGGGCGCGGCCTACAGCGCCAGCAAGGCCGGGGTGATCAGCCTGGTCCAGACCGCCGCCGACGCCTTCGCGGGCTCGGGGCTGCGGATCAACGCCGTCTGCCCCGGCCTGATCGAGACCGGCATGACGGCAGGCCTGTTCGCCGCGGCCCGGGCGAAGGGCAAGGGCGACCGCATCGGCCAGCTCAACCCCTTGCGCCGGGCGGGTGCCCCGGAGGAGATCGCCGCCGCGGCCGTCTTCCTGGCGAGCGACGAGGCCTCCTACATCAACGGCCAGGCGCTCGCGGTCGATGGCGGCCTGTCGAGCACGCATCCGTTCGTGCCGCGGGCGCCGAGGGGCTGAAGACAACAGGAATTCGGTAGAAAAAGGTCGAAAGCCTGATTGACTTGCGGTGTCAGCAGCCCACAGATGCCTTCCCCCTGCCCGCGACCTCATCCTGAGGTGCGACCGGAGGGAGCCTCGAAGGAGGGCTCCAGAAGGCTCTGCGATCCCTGGAGCGCTCCTTCGAGGCCGTCGATCAAAGATCGAATCGATCTCCGATCGCCGGTCACCTTAGGATGAGGTCGTGGGCAGGATAAACGATCCTGATGAGATCAAGCAGACGCCGCGACAACAGCAAGGGGCGGCTCTCCGGTTGGAGAGCCGCCCCCTTTTGTCAGGCGCGGAGGAAGTCCGCGATCACTGCCGGCGCCGCGGCGTCGAAGCCGACGACGTCGAGCATGCCGGCATCGTCCGGATCGGCGATGCTGAAGCCGTTGGAGACGAGCCCCACGACCACCAGCTTCGCCGGGATCCCGGTCTTCTCCCGGTATTCCCGCAGCGCCTGAACCGGGTGCACCGGCCCGGCCCAGGTCTCCGAGTCGGTGTAGACCACGAACGCGTCGGCCTGGATGCCGCGCGCCAGCGCCCACCGCATCGGCAGCGCGCAATCGGTGCTGCCGAAGGGCAGACCGGCGGTGGCCGCCACCGCCGCGTCGAGCCGCAGCGACGGCCCGAGCGGCAGCGGCGTCAGCCCGGCCTCGCCCCCGGTGAACCCGACCACCTGCCAGCGCTCCTCGGTCGCCGCGGTGACGAGCGCCATCGCGGCGGCCGCCTCCCGGGGCGTCAGGCCCGACCCCGCGACCCGGCCCGAGGCCATCGACCCCGACACGTCGAGGGCGAGGACCAGGCGCCGTCCCGTCGGCTCCACCGCCCGGAAGGCGGTGTAGAAGGCGGCGTTCAGCGCCTCGACGACGGCCGCGACCGGCTCCCAGGCCAGGCGCCCGAGGACACCGCGCCCGGAGGCGTATGTCTTGAGCGCGACGAGGAGCGCCATCGGGTGCAGGCGCGCCTTGAGCAGGCGCTCCCGGTCCGACAGCACCGCCACGACATGCGCCGTGCCGGGCGAGAACGGGGCCACCACCCCGGCCGCGGTCAGGCGGCCGAGCTGGCGCACGAGGGCGCCGACCGGCATCCCCTCGAGCAGCGCCTCGTTCACGACGCGGCTCGCCAGCAACCCGGTCGGCAGCGCCTCCCAGGGAAGGCGATGCGCCCGCACCAGGGCGGCCGCGCCCTCCGGATCGAGCCCCGGCGCCTGGGCCGCCGCGAAGGCGTGGACCAGGGCCGGCGCCTCCGCCGCGAGGGTGCCGCGGCAGATCCAGTCGAACAGCGCCTTGCGCGCCGGCTCGTCCGTCTCCGGATGGGCGAGGCGCAGGAGATCGCGGTGGGTCCAGCCGGCCCGGTTGCGGACCTTCACCGCCTGGAACGCCGCGGCGTCCACCGGCCGGTCGAGGTACCAGCGCCCGACCGCCCGGCGCAACGACCGACCCCAGCCGCGGCTCGCCTCGACCGAGGCGGCGAACTGGAACAGGTGCGTGCCGGTGCGGCAGACCCGCGGCAGGGCGGCCAGCGCCGCGCGCCGGGTCTCCAGGCTCTCTGCGCCCGCCGCGAGCGCGAGCGCGAAGATTGCCGGGTCCGGCTTCGGCGCCCGCCCGCCCTCGCTCACCGCCACGATCGCCGCCACCGCCCGCGCCCCGTCGGCCGCAAGGCAGCGCAGCACCGCGGCGGCGTTGTCGCGGGTCAGGGCGCGCTCGCCGGCGTAGAACGAGCCGCCCTCGCTGCCGAGCACCAGGAAGCGCGCGAGGCGGGTCCAGTCGTCGACCGGGAAGGCATGGCCGCCGGCGGCGTTCGGCACGGTGCGGGGAATGGGCTCCGACTGCGGGGTGCGCCGGAGCGAGAACTGCTTGGCGAAGGGGAACATCGCTCGCTCCTTTCGGGATCGCGCCGGGACACGGGGAGGCGCGACGGTTCGGCCGCGAGGCGCGGCCGTCTCACCCGCCGGAGCGGGCTCCGGCGGGATCTCGGGTGAGAGACTGAAGGGGCCGCACGGGCGTGATCACGGCGAAGGGATTCTGCTCACCCGGCGCTCGGGGCGGGGCGGAAAACGCCCCGCTCCAGCCCTTCCGGGTCCCTGAGGTAACCTTCGCCTGCCGGCCCGTGCGGGCCGCGCGGTCGTGGTGTGAGAGAAGGCGTGCGGTGCTCTACCGGCTGAGCTACGGGCCTTGCGACCCGGCGGGACTCGAACCCGCGACCTCCCCATTATAAGTGGTAACCTTCCCTCGCCGGCCCGCGCGGCCGTGAGGTGGAACGGGACCGCGATCCGGTTCGGCGGCGAGACCGGCCGGCCGACGGACCTAGCGTCCGCGCCTCACGGTGACCCTCGCCGACCGGCACGCACGCGCCCGACCGGTCTCGATGTTGGGAGAGGATTGCGCCTGAGGCGCGATCCCGGGGTCAGGCTGCCGCGCAACCTCGTCCGGGATTCGGCCGTCGCCGTTTGTCGCCCGTCGGACGGGCGCAGGGGGCGATCATGTCGCGCTCAAGCATGCGTGTCTCCGTCCGCGAGGGACCAAAAGGTGACGCGGACATGCTGTCGACGCTCGGTGATTGGCAATAACCGAACGCCTCCGGCCCGCGCCGGCGACTCTGGCCTGCCGGTCGTGACCGATCGAGGTGGACTTGGGCCATGGGCCCCAGCGGCTCGCGACCGCGGACGTCCGAGAGGGAGCGATAACCCTCGATCACCGGCCCGGCAGGCCGACGGCGAGGGGAATACGGTCAAGGCCGCGTCGCGTCAACCGGAAACTTGAATAATCTTTCAGTTCGGGCCATCTCGGGCCCATGGCATCCCTTTCCATCACCCCGGCCCAGATCCGCGCCGGACGCGGCCTGCTGAAATGGACGCAGGCCGTGCTGGCCGCCCGCGCGGCGGTGTCGGTCGTGACCTTGAACATGATCGAGAGCGACCAGGTGGCGCCGCGCACGCGCACCCTGGCGGCGATCCAGGCGGCCCTGGAGCGCGAGGGCGTGCGCTTCATCGGCGACGCGGCGGAGGGCTACGGCGTGCTGCTGCGTCCGGCGCCGGACGCGGCCGTCAGAACGGGCTGACCGGGAAGAACCGCAGGTACAGTTCGGCGTACTTGCCCTCGTCCCACAGGCGCTGGAGCGCGTCGTCGAGGGCGCGGGCCAGGACCTGGTCCTCCTTGCGGGTGACGAAGCCGATGCCCTCGCCGAAGTAGCGGTTCTCCAGGTAGTCGCCGCCCGCGAACGCGCAGCATCCGCCCGCGTCGGTGCCGCCGATCCACAAGGCCAGCGCCAGCCCGTCGCCGAACAGGTATTCGATCTCGCCCCGGCGCAGGGCCGCCTCGGCGGTGGCGAGGTCGGGATAGGTCTTCGGCGTGACGCGGAAGAAGGTGCGCAGGTAAGCCTCGTGGGCGGTGCCCGAGACGACGCCGGTCGGATGCTCGGCCAGGACCTTCACGTCCGGCGCCGGCAGGCTTTTGTCGCCCCGCACCGCGAAGCGGGCGGGCCAGCGGAAATAGGGCCTGGTCGCCCGGTTGTCGGCCCGTAGGGTGGCGGTGAGCGGGATCGCGGCCGCCACCACGTCGCCCTGGTTGGCCTGGAGCGCGTCGAGCAGCGTGTCGAAGCGGCGCACCTGCACGGTGCAGGTCAGGCCGAGCTTCTCGCAGGCCGCCCGGGCGAGCTCGACCGAGAAGCCGGTCGGGTTGCCGTCCGGCCCGGCGAAGTGCAGCGGCGGGTACTCGTCGTCGGTGAGGAAGCGGACTGGGCGCGTCGTCTGAGGCGGCTCGGGCCGCTCGAGCCGGGCCCGCGGGTTCCAGAAATTCGGGATCGTCACCGCCTCGGCGGCCGAAGCGGGGAATGCGGCCAGCACCCACAGGGCTGCCAGCAAGCCGCGAAGCTGACCCTGCGGCATCCGCGCCACGGTTGCGAGGAATCCGCCGGCGGAGAAACGCGACGCTGTCGCGGGGACGGGGTGAGCCATAGGCTCTCGTACCACGAACCTCCTCCGGGGGGAGTCCGCAAGTTCGGGGCCCGTCATGTTCGTCGAGGTTCGGTCTCCGCGCGGCGCCGCCGTCACGCTCCCGGGCGAGCTCGCCTTCCTGCTCGGCCAGGGCGTCGACCTGGACCTCGTCCGGGATGCCGCCGCCCTGGCGCGGCGGGAGGGGACGGCGCCGGCGGCGGCCCTGCTGCGGGCCGGCCTGATGAGCGAGGCGGCGTACTACGCGGCGCTCGCCCGGGCCCTCGGCCGGCCATTCCGGGGCGAGGGCCTGGCGCTGCACCCGGAGGTGCGCTTTCCGGAGGATGTCCGCCTCGGCGCGACGATGGGCGCCGGGGGCGAGCTGGTCCTCGCCCCACCGCCCGAGGCGGTGGCGGCCCTCCTCGCGACCGGGGTGCCACCGGGCGCGGTCTTCACCACCCCGGCGGCGCTCGCGGCCGCGGTGCTCAGCGCCGCCGGCCCCCGGGCGGCGGCCCGGGCCGCCGAGGCGCTCGAGGTACGGGCGCCGGACTGGGCCTACCGCCCGGGCCTGCATCCGGGGCAGTGCCTCGTCCTGGTACTCATCCTCGCCGCTTGCCTGCTGCTCCTCGACGCCGCTTCCTGGCTGCAGCTCGCCGCTCTGGCTCTGCTCAATTTCGTCGTCCTGGCGGTGATCGTCTTCCGCCTCGCCGCGCCGCTCCTGCGGCCCGATCCCCCGCCGGATCCCGCCCGCGTGCCGGACGCGGAGCTGCCGGTCTACACCGTGCTGGTGGCGCTCTACCGCGAGACCCGGGTGGTGCCGCGCCTGGTGCGCGCGCTGGCGCGGCTCGATTACCCGGTATTATGCAGCAAGCTCACCGGAAAGCGTTGAGGTGGGCGGACAAGTTATATCGCTTGTAGGGTGTGTGCGGCTTTACGGCCTCAACGAGGAGACATATGTTGCAACCCCGCCTCGGAACGCCGTTCCGCTTCCTACATAATTACCAATGCCGGAGTCGGTCAGTTGACTTTCCAGTCAACCGATACCCATATGGCAGCTCTGGTAGCGGCCGGCGAGTTGCGCCTGTTCCTCCCTCACCTGAGGCCGGATCAAGCGTACCGCCGACGTTTGTGGCTAACCACAGAGGTGTGGGATTGGGTTCAGTTTAACCAAGGCGCAACCAACCGGGAGCGTGAGCACAGGGCTGACGCCCGTGTTTTTCTGAAACGATTTGTGACAGGCGAGGACTTTGATGATGACATCAAGCTTAAGCCTCTTCGGCCCCATGCCGATGGCCTGTACGCCTTTCGTGTTCTCTTCCAGCCACAGCACCGTATCATCGGTGGGTTTCTTGGGCCGGGCGAGTTCGTAGCTACCGCGCATCGACTTCGATACGAGCTGCGAACCGGAACCTGGGTTCCTACTCTGACCCACGCCAAGAATGAGTGGCAGCGCCTTCTCCCGCAGCACCCCAGATCCAAAGCTACTCGTAGCGCCAACTTAGTGGACTGTGATCCATGAGCACATTCATTCCAAGCCCTATCAGCGTCGCAGATCAGGATGATCTGCGCGCCGATGCGCGCGCGGAGATGTTTTTTGCTCTACGCAAAGCCTTTGGGGAGCGATCCAAGCAGTGCGGAATTAAGGCCAAGGATCTTA
Source organism: Methylobacterium nonmethylotrophicum (assembly GCF_004745635.1). Classification (GTDB taxonomy): domain Bacteria; phylum Pseudomonadota; class Alphaproteobacteria; order Rhizobiales; family Beijerinckiaceae; genus Methylobacterium; species Methylobacterium nonmethylotrophicum. Next base: position 265,055 of record NZ_SRLB01000009.1, read on the forward strand.
GTGATATTTTAGGAAAAGATAAAAGTTATGTCTCTCGCGTATTAAATGGATCGAATGGCTCGATAGATTTTGAAACATTATATGTTTTTATGAATGCGCTCGGATATCACCTGCCGCTTGACCCGGTGTCTTTTGAGCGACTTCATGCCAAAAAGTCCAACATAGATGTTAAACCTAAATATTATAATGGCGACACTAACATAAAGTCAAACCTCTATGCTATTCGATTTTCGAACATAAATATAGATGATAGCACGCCATCAGTAATGAGCACTCGTAGGCCGAAAATCAAGAAAGTCCAACCGGCATCGGAAAACTCAAATGCCTCATAATACTGCAACTATTCGCAGCGTTTTGCTTTGTGATGACATAAGACAAGAGATAACTGGGAAAATTATACTAATTGGTTTGTACTCTACAGTAATTGGGCTGGCAAAGATACCGAGTAAAATAAGGTTCAGATCTGCTATTATTTTAGATATACCTGATGGTGGGGATTATAAGATGATATTTAGACTTATAGATCATTCAGATAATTCTATTATGGAAACAGAAATGGAGCTATCCGCTGTGGAACCGGGCAACAACATACTGCTGCCCGGATTTGTATTTGGTATTAATGTCGACAAGCCTAGTAATATAGAAATACAATATCAAGACGGAGGCTGGCAAACGATTGGCACTTGGCAGATCCGAACGGTAGATGAGCGTGAGCAGTCACTGAGTTTAGAGTCCGCAACCGATGATTGAGAAACCGATGATTGAGAAGTAGTGTTTTGTTTATAGTTTCCATAATCTAACATTTTTAATTTTTCCCGCGCTTCCGATGCGTCCTTGTATTGCAGCTCGCGTCAAGGATTGGATCAACCTATAGGCGACAGCTTTCTGGAGTTGCTTGTCAGTCTCATCCCAGCGCTTTGCTCTAATTACTAACGCTGCAAGCTCCCGTGTGGTTAGGGGGGCTTCAGCTTCTTCTAGAGCAGCCTTACACAAGCTAAACATCTCACCATAAGCAAACAGCCGATTAAGATGGGCGTAAGCCGGAAACCGCGTCTGTGTGGCCGGAGAGAGGTCATAGAGCGCGAGAACGGCTGTCACGCTGGACAGGTCGCGCTCTGCAGCGGCGAGTTGGCGCCGTAGCTCGGCAATATGTGCCTCAATCTCATCCCGTTTGGCACGGAGCGTAGTGACAACCTGAGGGAGAGCCATCACGCCACCCTCGCCTGATGCCGCTGCCAGTAGCCCGTCCAAGCGAGGGACGGCGGATGGCGCAGGGAGGCTTCCGCCATACGAAGATACTGCTGACCGTTGCTGATGCGGCGGTTGTCCTCACGCCAAGCCATCTCGCCCGCATAGGCCGCGAGATAGGGGCCAGCGATGTGATGATGCGTGCCGATCTCAGCGCGGCGGAGGCGAGAGAAGAACGACTCGGCCTGGTTGGTGCAGGCATCGTCGGCGCTGTACGCCTGCTGATGGTTGATCCGCTTGGTCAGGTAGCGCTTGTGGAGCACATCCCAGCCGGCGGCCTCGTCAGCATGGATGGTGCTGCCCTCGGCGACCCGCTTGCCGATCGTCTCAATCGAAGCGGTCTCGCTCTTGAAGACGAAGGGGAGGGTCATCCCGCCGCGCTCGCGCATGATGACCACCACCCGACGCTTGCCGGTCTGGTTAATGGCGAGGCGCCGGTCTACGCGGTTCTCCTTGTGGTTGGCGGGCTTCACGTAGCCCCCGAAATAGGCGCCATCCACCTCCACCGTACCGGAGACGGTCGCCTCCGCCTTCTCGGCCGCAATCGCCTCCCGGAGCTTGTGAGCGAGCACGAAGGCGGTGCGGTACTGGACGTTGAGGTCGCGGGAGAGTTGAAGCGCGCTGTGTCCTTTGGCGCCGTTGGCGAAGACCGCCATCGCCATGAGGTAATCGCGGATCGCGAGTTTGCGGTTGGCAAAGATGGTGCCGCTGGTCACGCTGTACTGATGAGCGCAGCCCTTGCACTTCCACAGCTTGCGGGTGGAGAGGAAGGAGTGAGTCAGGCAGCCGCAGCGCGGGCAGTACGGCTCGCCCTTGGTCTCAGCCCACCGGATCAGCTTAAAGGTGGTCCACGCCTCATCGTCCGACATGCGGGCAACGCTGACAAGGCTCAGCGAGCGGGCGGCGGTGGAGAGAAGGAAGTGCTGAGCCATAGCCCATCTCAACGTTTTGCGTTGAGGTAGACGCTATATGCTCAATCCAGTGCTGTCAACGCTTTTAATCCGCCTTGACGCAAAAAGCCGCCCGCGCTAGTTCTCATTGCACGATGACGCCTGAACAATGCCGAGCCGCCCGAGGATGGTTGGACTGGTCGCAACCCGACCTGTCCAAGCGCGCGAACGTTGGTCTGAGCACCATCAGGCAGTTCGAGAACGGCTTGCGCACGCCCATCGCCAACAACCTGCTGGCGATGAAGCGCGCATTCGAGGAGGCCGGGCTAACGCTGTTGGAGAGCCCGGCCGGCATCGCGGTTAGAGGCGATGCTGTTCCCTCAGATCAGAAGGGCAACGGCGAAGCGCCGTGATGCAAGAGGCCGCGCACGATCTTGCTGACCGTGCCGCCGTTCACGCAGAAGTAGAACGAAGCCCGCGACTGGCTCCAGCCAAGAACCTTGACGGCATGGAGAATATGGCAGGCGGTAAGCTGATCGCAGGGGAACTCAGCGGACATAAATCATCCTCCGCAAAAGCGGTTACTGGGGATGCGCGTCCGGCTTGAAACCTGTTCCCTATGATGCGATCTTATAGCTGCGTGCTGCGCATCAGAGGGCTTCCAGCCGGAAGCATTCGCGATGGGCGGTCCTGGCCGGGCCGGGTTCCCTTTGCAGAGGGAATTCCGGCCCGACTGTTTCTCTCTCGGCCCGAACCTATGCCAGAGAGCGCCTGGGTTGATCCAAAATCTGCTCCTTCAGGGCTTAGGTGCCCGATTTGAACCCTGCAGGACCGATCAGCGGCCCTTTTGGGTATTTGGTGCCGGCAGATACATAGTCATCTGTACCGGATAGCGTCCGAACCGCTCCGCCAAGCGATCCTTAAGTTCTTGCAAGCTAGTGCTTGCTGCAGCCATCCCGATCACGAGCCAAATATGCTCCATCAGGCGCTTCAAGCCATACTGTTCATTTAGCCACTGGTGGTAATTTTGACCCTTTCGCGGCTTTGGCTTATTCTCTTTCAGCCATTTTGCGATATCTGGATCAATATAATCATAAATCAACTCCATAACTAATTTTCCCCAATATTTTGGACGGGAATGTACTGGTCCTGACCATTTTGTCAGGCGGCCGAACTCCTTCCAAAGCTCATCAGGAAAGGTGCTTTCCCATTTTCGCATTTCATCGCTCAAGAAAAGCTTCAATTTAAACTGTAATGCGTCTTCGGCGCGCTCATATTGATAACCAGTTGCCTCATCGACTAGAGCGATAATGCCAACCTTGGCGCATGCACGCTCAAAAGCCATCGCCTGCTTCGCAATTTGAAGCTGGCGAGGCGTCAGAGCAAAGTCGCTCGCGTCGTTCAGGTGCTCCTGCAGGGCCATCGAATAGGCAGCACAGAGGTCTAGGAACCGCTCCACAGGGAAGCCGACTGCATATCTGAAGTGTCCCTCGCCCCCGGTGTCGAACCGCATCAGGGCTGCGATCGTACCATCTTCTGCAGGCTTCAAATCGGCGGGAAGGTACTCCCGGAGAGCTTTTACTTTTAGATATTCGCCAAGCTGGCCACCCTCTGTCCCGATAAGGCCAACAACAACGCCTTTCAAACTGAATACGCGGGCGCCATTGTCCAAAACATAGGCCGGTATGCGAGCATCGCCTATGGATACCTCACCCCAATGGGTAGCCTTAGGTGCCTCTGATGGGCCGTATATATCAGGGGCTTCCTTGCCTTCTTCGCTTGTCGATCTAGGCAAATCAAGGAAGTCATCGGCGCTGAGATCAATTCCACGCGCTTCAGCAAGCTTGAACAACGTAGAGTGCCACCGGACTGGTATCATTCCAGTCTTTCGCCAATACGAAACTGTACTCTGGCCCTTGGCGATTGACCTGGCCAAAGCGGCCGGTCCGCCAAATTTTGTGATGACCCGATCGGCCGCCGTCATGGGAGCCTCGCTTCAAATTGTAGCCCGAGCCTACGTGCTGGCAATTTGAAGTCAACAGGATTTTTGAAGTCACTGATTGGAAATTTGAAATTCGATATGATGCTATGATGCAACCTCAACGCTTTCCGGTGAGCTTGCTGCATAATACCGCGATTACCCGGCCTCCAAGCTCGACCTGAAATTCGTGATCGAGGCCGACGACGCGGCCACTGCGGCCTCGCTCAATGCCCTGCCGCTGCCGGCGCGGTTCGAAGTGGTGACGGCGCCGCCCGGCCTGCCCCGCACCAAGCCGCGGGCCCTCAACGTCGCCCTGCCGCTCGCCCGCGGCGAGCACCTCGTGGTCTACGACGCCGAGGACGTGCCGGATCCCGGCCAGCTGCGGGCCGCGGCCGGCCTGTTCCGCGCCGGCTCCGACCGGCTCGCCTGCCTGCAGGGGCGGCTGGTGATCGACAACACCGACGATTCCTGGCTCACCCGCTGCTTCACCCTCGAATACGCGGCTTTGTTCGACGTGCTGCTGCCGCTGCTCGCAGCGGCGCACCTGCCGGTGCCGCTCGGCGGCACGACCACGCATTTCCGCACCCAGGTGCTGCGCGAATTGCACGGCTGGGACGCCTGGAACGTCACCGAGGACGCCGATCTCGGCATGCGCCTGGCGCTCGCCGGTTACCGGGTCGGCGACCTGCCGCTCTCGACCCTCGAGGAGGCGCCCGCTCGCCTGAGGCCCTGGCTGCGCCAGCGCACCCGCTGGATGAAGGGCTTCATCCAGACCACGATCACCCACAGCCGGCACCCGCTCGCGGCTTTGCGCCGCCTCGGCCCCCTCGGGATGCTCTGCGCCGTCGCGACGGTGCCCGGCACCGTGCTCTCCGCCCTCGCTTATCCTTTCGCCCTCGCCCTGGCGGTCTGGGAGATCACCGCCGACCCGCTCCCGGCAGCACCGGACTTCCTCGCCAACCTGGTGACGGCGTCCGGCCTCACGGTGCTCGCCGCGGGCCTTTGCGCGATGTGGCTGCCGGCGCTGGCCGGGTGCCGGCGGCGGGGCTGGTGGGGCCTCGCCCCCTGGGCGCTCCTGCTGCCGGTCTATTACGGCCTCGTCAGCGCGGCGGCCTGGCTCGGCCTCCTCGAATTGCTGCTGGCGCCCTACCGCTGGAACAAGACCGAGCACGGGCTCGCCGCCACCTCCCGCACCGGGGCGATGCAGGAGCGGCGCTGACAGGTCAGAGCTGGCGCGACACCTCGGCGGCGGCGTCCGCCGCCGGGCGCATCAGGTTGAGCGAGCCGACGAAGTTGCCGCGCCCGTCCATGATGTAGACGAGCGCCGTGTGCTCCATCGTGTAGTCGCCGTCCTTGAGCGGCACCTTGCGGCTATAGGCCCGGTAGGCCTTCACGGCGGCGGCCACGGCCTCGGGGGAGCCGGTGAGGCCGACGATGCGGGGGTCGAAGCTCGACAGGTACGCCTTCAGCGCCGCCGGGTCGTCGCGCTCGGGATCGACGCTGATGAACAGGGCCTGCACGTCGCGGCCCTTCGGCCCGAGGGCGGCCAGTACGTCGGAGATCTGCTGCAGGGTGGTCGGGCAGATGTCCGGGCAGCGGGTGAAGCCGAAGAACACCAGGTGCGTCCGGCCGTTGAAGTCGTGGTCGGTGACCGTGCGGCCGTCCTGGTTCACCAGGGTGAAGGGTCCGCCGACCGCGCTGGTGCCGGTGGCCGGGCGCCCCAGCATCAGGCTGGCGGCGAGGCCCAGCACCGCGAGGCCGAGGACGAAGACGAGGAGCGGGATCGCGGCGCGGCGCATCCGGGGGGTGAGGGGCATCGGCGGTCTCTTCCTGGCTGGCCCGGTCGGTCGGGGCCGGTGGACCACCGTCGGCCCGTCGCCGCAAGGGGGCATGCGGTCACCCCGACGACAAGGCTCTCTGCCCGCGCGGTGGGCGCAAAGCTGCCCTGCGCGCAGGCAGGCCGGCCCAGTGAGGGCCGTGTTGCGTTGCGTGCCCGCCTCTCCTATCGCTCGCGCCGAGCGGACCGCACGTCACGCGGTCTTTCGCCTCCCGTTTCCAAGAAGACCCCCAGAAGGCTGACCATGGCCGACAAGCTCTCACTGCCCAAGGACAAGATTCGCGTCCTGCTGCTCGAAGGCATCAACGACAGCGCGGTGGCGCTGCTCGAGGCGGCCGGCTACGTCACCGTCACGCGGCTGGCCAAGGCCCTCGATCCGGCCGACCTGCGCCAGGCCCTCAAGGGCGTCCACATCCTCGGCATCCGCTCGCGCACTCAGCTCGACGAGGCCGCCTTCGAGGCCGCCGACCGGCTGATGGCCGTCGGCTGCTTCTCGGTCGGCACCAACCAGGTCGACCTCGACGCGGCCCGCCGACGCGGCATCCCGGTCTTCAACGCGCCGTTCTCCAACACCCGCTCGGTGGCCGAGCTCGTCATCGGCGAGATCGTGATGCTGCTGCGCCGCATCGTGCCGCGCTCGGTCTCGGCCCACCAGGGCGGCTGGGACAAGTCGGCGAACGGCTCGTTCGAGGTCCGCGGCAAGACGCTCGGCATCGTCGGCTACGGCAATATCGGCTCGCAGCTCTCGAACCTCGCCGAGGCGATGGGCATGCGGGTGATCTTCCACGACCTCACCGACCGCCTGCGCCACGGCAACACCGAGCCGGTCGACAGCCTCGACGCGCTGCTGGCGCAAAGCGACGTGGTCTCGCTGCACGTCCCCGAAACGCCCTCGACCCACAACATGATCGGCGAGGCGCAGATCCGCGCGATGAAGCGTGGCGCCTACCTCATCAACAACTCCCGCGGCACGGTGGTCGACCTCGACGCCCTGGCGGGCGCCCTGCGCGACGGCCACCTGCGGGGCGCCGCCGTCGACGTCTTTCCGGTCGAGCCGAAATCGAACAGCGAGCGCTTCGTGTCGCCGCTCCAGGGGCTCGAGAACGTCATCCTCACCCCCCATGTCGGCGGCTCGACCGAGGAGGCGCAGGAGCGCATCGGCGCCGAGGTGGCGCGGAAGCTCGTCGACTATTCCGACATCGGCTCGACGGTCGGTGCCGTGAACTTCCCGCAGGTGCAGCTCCCGGCCCGGCCGACCGGCCTGCGCTACATCCACGTGCAGCGCAACCTGCCGGGCATGCTCGGGCGCCTCAACGAGACCTTCGCCCGCCGGCACATCAACATCGCGGCGCAGTTCTACCAGACCGACGGCGAGGTCGGGTACGTGGTGGTCGAGACCGACGCGACCGACGTCGATCCGGAGGCCCTGCTCGAGGAGCTGCGCGCCATCGACGGCACGATCCGGGCGCGGCTGCTCTACGAGCGGCGCTGAGGCTCCCGCGTCGCGTTGACCCTGCGCGGCGCGGCCCATAGGGTGCCGGGCTCCCTCCACCCTCACCGGAATGCCGCGCATCCCGCGGCCGCGACACTCATGCCCGCACCCGTCCGCATCGATCCCGTCCTGGCGGAGGCTGCCGCCTCCGCGCCCGCCTGGCCCTTCGAGGAGGCGCGCAAGCTCGTCGCCCGGCTGGAGCGGACGGGCAAAGGCGAGGTGCTGTTCGAGACCGGCTACGGCCCCTCGGGCCTGCCGCATATCGGCACCTTCGGCGAGGTCGCCCGCACCTCGATGGTGCGCCACGCCTTCCGGGTGCTGACGAACGATGCCGTGCCGACCCGCCTCGTCGCCTTCTCGGACGACATGGACGGGTTGCGCAAGGTGCCGGACAACGTGCCGAACAAGGCGCTGCTCGCGGACAACCTCAACAAGCCGCTGACCGCGGTGCCCGACCCGTTCGGCACCCATGACAGCTTCGGCGCCCACAACAACGCCGAGCTGCGCCGCTTCCTCGACTCGTTCGGCTTCGACTACGAGTTCCTGTCCGCCACCGAATGCTACCGTTCGGGCCGTTTCGACGCGACGCTGCTGCGCGTGCTCGAGCGCTACGACGCCGTGATGGGGGTGATGCTGCCCTCGCTGCGCGCCGAGCGCTCGGCCTCCTACTCGCCGTTCCTGCCGCTCCACCCGGTCACCGGGCACGTGATGCAGGTGCCGATCGAGGAGGTGAAGGTGTCGTCCGGCACCATCGTGTGGCGCGATCCCGTCACGGGCGAGGCCTACGAGACCCCGGTCACCGGCGGCCACGCCAAGCTGCAGTGGAAGCCCGACTGGGCGATGCGCTGGGTCGCGCTCGGCGTCGATTACGAGATGGCCGGCAAGGACCTGATCGACTCGGTCAAGCTCTCGGGCCAGATCGCCCGCGCGCTCGGCGCCGAGCCGCCCGAGGGCTTCAACTACGAGCTGTTCCTCGACGAGAAGGGCCAGAAGATCTCGAAGTCGAAGGGCAACGGGCTCACCATCGACGAGTGGCTGGCCTACGGCACGCCCGAGAGCCTGGCCTTGTTCATGTACAACAAGCCGCGCGAGGCCAAGCGCCTGCACTTCGACGTCATCCCGCGCCACGTCGACGATTACCTGTCGTTCCTGGATAAGTTCTCGGGCCAGGAGCCGAAGCTGAAGCTCGGCAACCCGGTCTGGCACCTGCACGCCGGGGAGCCGCCGGCGCCGGAGCGGGTGGGGGAGGGCGGGGCGATCCCGTTCGCGATGCTGCTCAACCTCGTGGCGGTGGCCAATACCGAGGACCCGGCGGTGCTCTGGGGCTTCATCCGCCGCTACGCGCCCGAGGCCTCGCCCGAGACGCATCCGCGCCTCGACCGGCTGGTCCACCACGCGGTGCGCTATTTTCGCGATTTCGTGCGTCCGGCGAAGACCTACCGGGCTCCGAGCGCGGAGGAGGCCGCGGCCCTCGCCGACCTCGCCGACACCCTGGCGTCCCACGCCGGTTCCACCGATCCGGAGGCGCTGCAGGCGGCGGTCTACGAGGTCGGGCGGCGCCATTTCCCGGACCTGTCGGGCAAGTCGAAGAGCCCGGACGGGCGGCCCGGCGTGTCGCAGACCTGGTTCACGACGCTCTACGGCATCCTGCTCGGCGAGGCCCGCGGCCCCCGCTTCGGTTCCTTCGTGGCCCTCTACGGCGTCGCGGAGACCCGCGCGCTGATCGCCCGTGCCCTCTCGGGCGCGCTCGCCGAGGAGCACGCCGCCTTCCTGGCGAGCCGGGAGGCCCCGGCCGCCGCCTGATCCCGCCTTCCCGCTCCCGCCGCGAGGCGGCGGGAGACCCCCGCGTTGTCCCCGCCCTTTCATCCCGGTAACCTTGGCAGCGGGGAATCGATGGTGGTATGGAACATATCAGGAACAAACCTTCCGGGACACCGCCATGCGCGCCGTGATGCCGCTCCTGCTCATCGCCTCGACCGGGGCCATCGCCGGGCCGTCTCACGCCGTCGAGGTGGTGCGGCCGGCCCGCGAGGCGTCGGCGGTCGCGCGGCTCAAGGGATGCCTCGCGCGGGAATCCGTCGCCGCGCAGAGCCGCCACGAGGCGCCGGCGCATTTCGCGGTGCGGGCCCAGCACATCTGCCTGCCGGCCAAGCGCGAGGCGGCGCGCGCCAGGGCCGTGGCGCTCGTCGCGGCCGGCTTCACCGAGGCGCCGGACCTCGTCGGCGCCGTCGAGCAGCTGCTCTCCGACCACGAGCGCGAGACGGCGGAGGCCTATGCCCGCGCTTTCGGCCGTGCGCGCGTGGCGGGCGCGGCGGCCCCCTGAGACGATGCCGGGCTTGATCAACCGGCGCTAACCCTCTAAGCGGGCCGCGCCTTCCGCCCGGCTGGACGTCGTGGGCGGGCTTGCCGCAGGTGATGGATATGGCCAAGGAAAAGTTTTCGCGGACGAAGCCGCACTGCAACATCGGGACGATCGGTCACGTCGACCACGGCAAGAC
>NZ_SRLB01000090.1 GCF_004745635.1 Methylobacterium nonmethylotrophicum
GGTCCGGGCCTTCGTGATCCAAGCCTCGATGTCTGCAGCGGCGTCCTGATCATCGGCCACGCGCTTGCCCTTCCCGGCGGCGCGCACGAGTGCGGTGAAGCGGCGGGCCAGCCCCGTGACGGCCCGCGCGGTGTCGTCCTGCTCGACGCGGCTCACCACAGCCGCTTCGCTCACATCCAACACCGAGGTCGGCTGCACGAGCAGCCACGCCAACTGCCGTGCTGGCGGCAACGGGGCTTCCGATCCAGGCGGCTCCGAAGCGGAAGCCTTGGCACTGCGGGCCTTGCGGCCTGATCGGACCGGCCTCGTTCGGCGCTCGGCGACGAAGCGATGCACTTGCCGGTTCGTCCCGGGATAGCCCCGTTCCCGGATCTCGCGCCACAGGGCCATGGCGTTCTCGCAGCCCTCGTCGATCCGTCCCGCCAAGTATGCGACGTGCGGATCAAGCAGGCTCGGCCCGGCACCGTGAGGCAACCGCGCCGGGAACGTCTCGGCGCTGGCATACTTGCGCACCGTCGCACGAGCCAGCCCCAGGGCACGGGCGATCGCGAGCAGGGGCTCCCTGCCGGCGTGCCGACGGCGGACCTCGTCGTAGACAGCCCGCCATCGCATCCGGCTCTGTGCGCCCGCTTCCAGTTCCGGCGTGCTGCGGGCGAAGGCACGGTCGCGCCGGGCGGGACGAACGGTCAAGCCAGGGAGGAGCGGCAGGCTGCGCAACCGGGCATGGGCGCCGTGGAGCCAGCGTTCGACGGCCTGCCGCATGTTGGTGAGCAGGTGCCAGCGATCGGCGACCTGCTGCGCCTGGGGAGCGCCGAGGCTTGCACCTCGGGCATACTCCGTCGAGCGATCCCGGGCGACGAGTTCGACGCCGGGATGCCGTTCGAGCCAGCCGGCTACCGTGAGTGCCGTGCGATCAGGGAGGAGGTCGACGACGCGGCGACGGTCGAGATCGACGACGATCGTGCCGTAACGGCTGCCCTTCCGGATTGCCCAGTCGTCGATGCCGACCCGGATGGGAGCCGGCGCGTCGGGCATCGGGATGCGAGTGACGAGCCGCAGCACGGTCGCGCGGCTTGCCGGCATGTGGAGGTGCGCGAGAAGACGCGCGCCGCCTGCACCGCCGCAGGCGAGGCCGACCCTGGCCTGCGCCTCGCCAAGCCGCCGCGTGCGCCGGGCGCGCGGTGCGAGGAGGGTCATGGGCGTCTCGGCGAAGGTCCGGCGTCGGCAGGTCGGGTTGAGGCAGTAGAACCGCCGCACCTCGATGCGGAGCTTGGTCTGCGATGCCGACAGCGGCAGATCGGAGGGATGGCGGTGGTAGCGGCTATGGACGGACCGGCTCGCATGCCCGCACTCGGGGCACCGGCCGCTGGCTGCGTCCAGTCGCACGGGGATGACGAGGTGATCCTCGTGTCGCTCGACAAACCGTGCGACGCGGCACTCGGGGATGGCGAGGGGAATGTCCATGCCCATCCACGATGGGGAGGGCAGGCCTACCCTTCAGCGGCCCGAGTCAATCCACCGCCATCCACGCAAAGTGAGCAAGAACCA
>NZ_SRLB01000091.1 GCF_004745635.1 Methylobacterium nonmethylotrophicum
GGGTTTCCTTGCAAATTGCACGCGCGGCGAGGGCGTGATTCCCTGCTCCTGACGACGGGAGCGGGAGACGGGGCATGCGTCCGAAGGAACGCCGGGACAGCGGACAGAGCGACCTGTTCCGCGCCCGGCTCGACCAGATCGTCGACCTGGCCCATCCGCTCGCCCGCCTCGCCCAGGCGATCGACTGGCGCTTCCTGGAACAGCGCTGCGGGGCGGTCTACGCGGACGGGCCGGGCCGGCCGCCGCTGCCGACCCGGCTGATGGCCGGCCTGTGCATCCTCAAGGCCATGCACGACCTCTCCGACGAGGCCTTGTGCGCGCGCTGGATCGAGAACCCGTACTATCAGCTGTTCTGCGGCGAGGAGGTGTTCTGCCACGCCGCGCCCTTCGACCGCTCCTCGCTGACGCGCTGGCGCCAGCGGATGGGGGAGGAGCGGCTCAACGCCCTGGTTCAGGAGAGCCTGGCCACCGCCGTGCGCACCGGCGCCGCGCGCCCGGCCGACTTCACCCAGGCGGTGGTCGACACCACCGTGCAGCCCAAGGCCGTGGCTCACCCCACCGACGCCCGGCTGATGCACCGCGCCCGCGAGCGCCTGGTGCGGCTGGCCGACACGCTCGGGCTGCGCCTGCGCCAATCCTATCGGCGGGTCGGGACGCAGGCCCTGATCCGCCAGCAGCGCTATGCCCACGCCAAGCAGTTCAAGCGCGCCGGCCGGATGCTGCGCCGCCTGCGCACCTACCTCGGCCGCACCATCCGCGACCTCGTGCGCAAGACCCAGCACGATCCGGCGCTGGCCGAGCGCTGCGCCACCGCGCTCATGCTCGCCCGGCGCGTCCATGCCGGCAACCGCACCTTGCGTCCGGTGCGCGGCCAGCTCGCCGGGGCCGACCTGCGGGTGTTCAGCCTGCACGCGCCCGAGGTCGAGTGCATCGGCAAGGGCAAGGCGCACAAGCCCTACGAGTTCGGCGTCAAGGTCTCGGTCGCCACCACGCTCAAGCGCTCCCGGGGCGGCCAGTTCGTCACCCACGTGGCGAGCCTGCCCGGCAAGCCCTATGACGGCCACACCCTCGCGCGCGTCATCCCGGCCATCGAGGCGCAGGTCGGGGCCACGCTGACGCGCATCCTCGCGGATGCCGGCTACAAGGGCCACAACGCCCCGCCGACCCATCGCTTCAAGGTCTACACCGCGGGCCAGAAGCGGGGCATGACCCCCGCCCTGCACCGCCAGATGAAGCGCCGTGCCGCCGTCGAGCCGGTGATCGGCCACCTCAAGGACGACCACCGCATGGGCCGCAACCACCTGGCCGGTGCGCACGGCGACGCCGCCAACGCAGTGCTGGCCGCCGTCGGCTACAACTTCGCCCGCATCCTGGCCTGGCTCAGGCTTTTGCTGTCTCTCCTGCTCGCCGCCGCACTCCGCATGGTCAGATCCGACCCGCCAAGCAGCCAAGCCGCC
>NZ_SRLB01000092.1 GCF_004745635.1 Methylobacterium nonmethylotrophicum
GCATCGTGCTGCCCTACGGCTGCCATGCGCGTCAACGCCCGATCCCATCCATCAGCACCGAAAGTGCGGATGAACCCCGTTCCGATGCCGTTTGACATCCAGACGGTGACGGATCTGCTCGCGGTACCACCATAATACTTCCGTCCGTAGATTAAGTTTGGAGCATGATATGTCTGACAAATCATCGCTTCCTGGTGAAGGGATGCGAAAAATCACTAAAGAATTAATGGAAATTTCAAAAAATGCTGTTTTTGTAGGAGGTGTAAAATATTTATCAGATAAAAATGGATATTCTATGCTTTTATGTTTTTATTTTTTTGTAAGTGCGATTTTTATCGCGCATGTCAATAGCTACATACAAGGAATATCGTTTTCTTCAGCAATCCACAAAAATTTGGTATAGGGAGCAAAATGTCAATGGCGCTTGGGTGGCCTGCTGCATTTATTATTCTATTTTTCGTAATATTCACTACCGATCAAACAATATCTTTTGTCGCCTCTGCGCAGGTAAAATAAAGTGACTGGTCTATGTAGATCGTTGAAAGTGGGCCGGGACTTTGCATACGTCCTGCCGCATGAGGCGACCGTTCCTTGATAATCTGTCTCGGGCCACCGCTGCACTAGGCATCCCCTTACCTGCGGCTTGTCTGTTTAGTCCTCACGGGCCAATGGTGCCCTTGGGCTGAGTTGGAGCAGCGGTTGCGGGACATTCCAGAGGAGAATATACCTATAATATTTACTAACTCGTGTTGGTGGAAGTTCCATCACTTAATAACGGCGGCGCTTGATTATTATTAGCGATAGCAGGATCACTAGGATTTGGAGTGACATCGATGGGGGGATTGACATTCTAATAAGTTTCCTGTCAAAACATAATCGTTCAATCTTTCAATCAATAATGGATCAGGCTTTGAGCCAAGTTTTTTTATAGCTGCAGTTCTAAAATCTAAACGTTGATTGAACTCACGTTCTTCGGCTCTAAATCTTCGCTCCCGAAGCATAGATGAAGGACCGCGCCACAGTAGTAGTGCGCTTAAGAGTCCAAGTGCACTGGCAAAAACAATAGGAAGTTCAGGATGAGACGGATCATAAATCAAATTAAAAGAATAGCCACCTATAGCTCCGATCGCTCCGCCAAACGATCCAAGCAAAGCTTCAGTTATTCTCTGGCTCAGTTACTCAGATATAGTTGATAAGCTAGAGAGAAACTCTGAGGTTTCTCCTGATGCCTTCCTAAGAGCACCTAGGGCTGCAGATGGCTTACGCGGCATCGGAGTTCGAGCTCAAAGAATGTAATTACCCACGGGGTTGGGCGCGGTGCACGAGCGGGTTGACCTTGTCGACGACGAGGTGAGCGCCAGAAGCGATCAGGCGCGGATGGTCTTGAGGAGGGTGGCGAAGGTGTCGT
>NZ_SRLB01000093.1 GCF_004745635.1 Methylobacterium nonmethylotrophicum
GTGGCGCAGCATCGCCAGCAGCGGCGTGATGCCGATGCCGCCGGCGAGCAGCACGGCCGGCCGCTTGGCATGGGCGTCGATGGTGAAGCCGCCGGCCGGCGCCCGCGCCTCGACCAAGTCGCCGACCCGCAGCGTGTCGTGGAGGTGCCCGGACACAGTGCCATCGCGCTTGACGCTGATCCGGTAGACCGCGTCCGAGGGCGCGACCGAGAGCGTGTAGGTGCGGATGGCCGGCTTGTCCGCGCCGGGCAGCGGCACACGGATGGGCAGGTGCTGCCCCGCCTGGTGCGGGATCAGCCCGGACCCGTCCGCAGGCTGGAGGTGGAAGGAGCGGATCGTGCGGCTCTCGTCGACGATCTTCGTGACCGTGAACGGGCGCCATTGCGTCGCGAGGTCGGCGGCCCGGAGCCGGTCGGCGGCCGCGTGCCAGTCACCGGTCATCAGGGAGTTCGGCGACCAGCCGTCCGCCTGAAACGTCCAGCGCAGGGGCAGCGCGCCCCGCCGCCGCACGACCCGGCGGGGCCGGAACGTCCACAGCCGTTCAGCGCCCTGGAAGGCGGCGATCTCGGGGGAGGACAGGACGACCTCGGAGTCGCCCGTCATCTGCAGGAGGTCGCCGGTCTCGAAGTCGGCGAAGACGAGGCCGGCCCGGCCGTTCAGGAGGATGTTGCCGAGCGTGGCGAAGAACAGGTTGCCGGCGAAGTCGGGGACCGTGAGCGTCCCGTCCTCGGCGACGCGAACGAAGCCGGCCTTGCCGCCGCGGTGCGAGACGTCGACCTGGCGGCGGCCGTCGCGCTCGGCGTAGGAGGCGACGAAGAACGTGTCGGCACCCTCGATCATGGCGCGCACGTCCGCATCGAGGCCGGCGTTCTCCTCGACGGTTCCAGAAAAGGGCTCACGCGGGTCGCGGACGAAGGCGAAGTCGCGGAGCTGAATGTACTGCGGGCAGTTGCCGAAGCTCTGGTCGACGGCGAAGTTCAGAACGCCGTCCGCCGCGGCGCGGATGAGGCCGTTGACGCGGTTGCGTCGGCGGGTGTGCAGCTCGATCCCGAGGAGCCCGATGGCCTCCCCGTCGCGCAAGCCCGCGCTCGCCGGGTCGCTCGGATCCGGCCGCACCGCGATGTCGAGTGTCGTCGACGTCGGCGAGGCGATGAACCCGGGACCGCCGGCGACCAGCGTCGCCCAGGCGTCGCCCCGGCCGTCGACGCTGCCGGCCACGATGAACGGGATCTGTTCGTAGAACGCGCGGTGTTGGTCGGGCATGAAGTCCCGCACCACGCGGCGCCCGACCTGCTCCATCCGCTCGGCCACGCCGACCTGCTGCTGGATGGCCTTCTCGCCCGGATGCCAGGGCGAGGACTTCGTGATGGTCGGACCGTCGCTCATGAT
>NZ_SRLB01000094.1 GCF_004745635.1 Methylobacterium nonmethylotrophicum
TTCCCCAAGCAGTTCCTGCCGCTCGCCGAGCCCGAGCGCTCCTCGTTCCAGGCCACCGCCGCGCGGCTCGGCGATCCCGCCACCTTCGCGCGCCCGGCGGTGATCGCCGCCAACGACGCCCGCTTCCTCGTCGCCGAGCAGCTCGCCCAGGGCGGGATCAAGGCCGACATCCTGCTCGAGCCCTGCCGGCGCGATTCCGCGCCCGCCGTCGCCGTCGCCGCCCTCCACGTCGCCGCCCGCGACCCGCAGGGCCTCGTGCTCATCCTCGCCGCCGACCACGCCGTCGGCGACGACGCCGCCTTCGTGGCCGCCGCCCGCGCCGCCCGCGCCGGGGCGAAGGCCGGCTTCATCATGACGCTCGGCATCGCCCCCACCAGCCCCTCCACCGCCTACGGCTACATCCAGCCCGGCCAACCCCTCCCCGGACAGGCCGGCGCGGCCGGCGCCTGCGCGGTCGCCCGCTTCCTCGAGAAGCCCGACGCCGCCCGCGCCGCCGGCCTCATCGCCGAGGGCGCCCTGTGGAACGGCGGCTACTTCCTGTTCCGCGCCGACGTGATGCTGGAGGAACTCGCCGCCCACGCCCCGGCGGTGCTGGAGGCGGCCCAGAACGCCGTCGAGACCGCCTCCCGCGACCTCGACTTCGTGCGCCTGGGCGAGCCGGCCTTCGCGCAGGCGCCGCAGATCTCGATCGACTACGCGGTCATGGAGCATACCGGCCGGGCCGGGGTGCTGCCGGTGAGCTTCCCGTGGTCGGACATCGGCACCTGGGGGGCGTTGTGGGAGGTCTCGGCACGGGACGGCGACGGCAACGCGCTGCGCGGCCGGGTGGCGGTGCGCGACACCCGCAACAGCCTGGTGCATGCGTCCGGCGAGATCCTGACCACGGTGGTCGGGCTCGACGACGTGGTGGTGGTGACGACCGACGACGCGGTGCTGGTGACGAGCCGGAGCGCGGGCGGGGAGGTGAAGGGGCTGGTCGAGGCGCTGCGGCGGCGGGGCGAGCCGGAGGCGGACGCGCACCGGCTGATGTACCGGCCCTGGGGGTCCTACCAGCGCATCGACCTCGGGTCGCGGTTCCAGGTGAAGCGGATCACCGTGAAGCCGGGCGGGCGGCTGTCGCTGCAGAAGCACCACCACCGGGCCGAGCACTGGGTGGTGGTGCGCGGCACCGCGGAGGTGACGGTGGACGGGACGGTGCGGCTGGTGCACGAGAACGAGGCGGCGTACCTGCCGATCGGCTGCGTGCACCGTCTGGCCAACCCGGGCAAGATCCCGCTCGAGCTGATCGAGGTCCAGGTCGGCAGCTACACCGGAGAGGACGACATCATCCGCATCGAGGA
>NZ_SRLB01000095.1 GCF_004745635.1 Methylobacterium nonmethylotrophicum
CTGAACCGCTCCGGGTTTTTCGGAGGCTGGTTGGCTTGGTTCAGGCGGCTAAGGCTTGGTCGCCGACGTGGGTATGATAGCGCGCTTCGGCCTCGGCGGGAGGGACGTTGCCGATTGGCGCGAGGAGGCGACGGTGGTTGTACCAATCGACCCACTCCAGGGTGGCGTACTCGACCGCCTCGAAGGAACGCCACGGCCCGCGCCGATGGATCACCTCCGCTTTGAACAAGCCGTTGATCGTCTCCGCCAAGGCGTTGTCGTAGCTGTCGCCGACGCTGCCGACCGACGGCTCGATCCCTGCTCCAGCCAGGCGCTCGGTGTACCGTAGAGCTAAGTATTGCGAGCCGCGGTCCGAGTGATGCACCAGTCCGCTGCCCTGGACGGGACGACGCTCGTGCAGCGCCTGCTCCAGGGCATCCAGGACGAAGCTCGCGTGAGCGCTGCGTGAGGCCCGCCAGCCGACGATGCGCCGGGCGAACACATCGATGACGAACGCCACGTACACGAAGCCCGACCACGTCGCTACGTAGGTGAAGTCGCTGACCCACAAGGCGTTCGGTCGGGGAGCCTTGAAGTGGCGGTTGACGCGATCGAGCGGACAGGCAGCAGCCGGGTCGGGGATCGTGGTGCGAACGGTCCTGCCACGCACCACCCCCGCCAAGCCCATCCTGCGCATCAGCCGCGCCACCGTGCATCGCGCTGTCACGATCCCCTCCCGCGCCAGTTGCCGCCAGACCTTCCGCACGCCGTAGACACAGAAGTTGGCCTCGAACACGCGCTTTATCTCGATCATCAACGCGGCGTCGCTGCGAGCACGAACCGGTTGCTTCTCGGGATCGGCACGCCGGGCGGCATGCACGTAGTAGGTCGACGGGGCGATCGGCAGCACCCTGCAGATCGGCTCGACCCCGTAAGCCTCTCGATGATCGTCGATGAAGCTGATCATGGCCGCGACCGGCGGTCGAGCTCCGCCATGGCAAAATACGCCGATGCTTTGCGCAGTATTTCGTTGGCCTGGCGCAGCTCACGGTTCTCTCGCTCGAGCGCCTTGATCCGTTCGCGCTCGTCCGTCGTCTGGCCAGGACGCACGCCCTGATCACGCTCGGACTGGCGCACCCAGTTCCGCAGCGTCTCGCCCGAGCAGCCGATCTTGGCCGCGATCGACTGGATCGCTGCCCATTGCGAGCCGTGCTCGCCTTCGTGCTCGCGCACCATCCGCACGGCACGCTCGCGCACCTCAGGGGAAAACGGGGCTGTTCGCTTCGTCATGGCTCCATCCTCTCAGAAGGGGGAGCCTCCGGGAAACCCGGGGCGGTTCA
>NZ_SRLB01000096.1 GCF_004745635.1 Methylobacterium nonmethylotrophicum
CAGGATCTCGCGCTTGCCGGCGTGGTTGGCGGGGCCGACGATGCCCTCGCGCTCCATCCGCTCCATCAGCGAGGCCGCCCGGTTGTAGCCGATCTGCAGCCGCCGCTGGATGTAGCTCGTCGACGCCTTCTTGTCCCGCAGCACCACCGCCACCGCCTGGTCGTAGAGGTCCGCCGACGGATCCCCGAAGCCTCCCTGATCCATGACGGGGGTGTCCGGGACGGCAACCGCCTCCTCGGCCTCCTCGTCCGCCGTGACCGCGTCGAGATAGGACGGGCGGCCCTGGCGCTTGAGGTGGGCCACCACCTGCTCGACCTCGTCGTCCGAGCAGAACGGCCCGTGCACCCGCGTCGTGCGGCCGCCGCCCGCCATGAACAGCATGTCGCCCTGCCCGAGCAGCTGCTCGGCGCCCATCTCGCCCAGGATCGTGCGCGAATCGATCTTCGAGGTCACCTGGAACGAGATCCGGGTCGGGAAGTTCGCCTTGATCGTCCCGGTGATCACGTCCACCGAAGGCCGCTGCGTCGCCATGATCAGGTGCAGGCCCGCCGCCCGCGCCATCTGGGCCAGGCGCTGGATCGCCCCCTCGATGTCCTTGCCCGCCACCATCATCAGGTCGGCCATCTCGTCGACCACGATCACGATGTAGGGCAGGGCGACGAGGTCCATCACCTCGTCCTCGTAGACCGCCTCGCCGGTCTCGCGGTCGAAGCCGGTCTGGACGGTGCGGGTGATCACCTCGCCCCGCGCCCGCGCCTCGGCCACCCGGGCGTTGAACCCGTCGATGTTGCGCACGCCGAGCTTCGACATCTTCTTGTAACGCTCCTCCATCTCGCGCACCGCCCATTTGAGGGCGATGACCGCCTTCTTGGGATCGGTGACGACGGGCGAGAGCAGGTGCGGGATGCCGTCATAGACGGAGAGCTCCAGCATCTTGGGGTCGACCATGATCAGGCGGCACTCCTCCGGCTTCATGCGGTAGAGGAGGGAGAGGATCATGGTGTTGATGGCGACCGACTTGCCCGAGCCGGTGGTGCCGGCAACCAGCAGGTGGGGCATGCGGGCGAGATCCGCGATGATCGCCTCGCCGCCGATGTTTTTCCCGAGGCACAGCGCCAGCTTCTGCTTGGTCTCGGCGAAGGCCGGGCTGCTGAGCAGCTCGCGGAGATAGACGGTCTCGCGCTTGGCGTTCGGCAGCTCGATGCCGATGGCGTTGCGGCCCTGGACGACGGCGACGCGGGCGGAGATGGCGGACATCGAGCGGGCGATGTCGTCGGCGAGCGAGATGAC
>NZ_SRLB01000097.1 GCF_004745635.1 Methylobacterium nonmethylotrophicum
ATGGCCAAGGAAAAGTTTTCGCGGACGAAGCCGCACTGCAACATCGGGACGATCGGTCACGTCGACCACGGCAAGACGTCGCTGACGGCGGCGATCACGAAGGTTCTGGCTGAGACCGGCGGGGCCACGTTCACGGCCTACGACCAGATCGACAAGGCGCCGGAGGAGAAGGCGCGGGGCATCACGATCTCGACGGCGCATGTCGAGTACGAGACGCAGAACCGGCACTACGCCCACGTCGACTGCCCCGGCCACGCCGACTACGTGAAGAACATGATCACGGGTGCGGCGCAGATGGACGGCGCGATCCTGGTCGTGTCGGCGGCCGACGGCCCGATGCCGCAGACCCGGGAGCACATCCTGCTCGCGCGCCAGGTCGGCGTGCCGGCGCTGGTGGTGTTCATGAACAAGGTCGACATGGTGGACGACCCTGAGCTGCTCGAGCTGGTCGAGCTCGAGGTGCGCGAGCTTCTGTCGAAGTACGACTTCCCGGGCGACGACATCCCGATCACCAAGGGCTCGGCGCTGTGCGCGCTGGAGAACCGGGAGCCGAAGATCGGTCACGACGCGATCCTCGAGCTGATGACGCATGTGGATGCCTACATCCCGCAGCCGGAGCGTCCGATCGACCTGCCGTTCCTGATGCCGATCGAGGACGTGTTCTCGATCTCGGGGCGCGGCACGGTGGTGACGGGCCGGGTCGAGCGCGGGATCATCAAGGTGGGTGAGACGGTGGAGATCGTCGGCATCCGGGCGACGCAGACGACGACGGTGACGGGCGTCGAGATGTTCCGCAAGCTGCTGGACCAGGGCCAGGCGGGCGACAACGTCGGGGTTCTGCTGCGCGGCACCAAGCGCGAGGACGTGGAGCGCGGCCAGGTGGTGTGCAAGCCGGGCTCGGTGAAGCCGCACACGAAGTTCAAGGCCGAGGCCTACATCCTGACCAAGGACGAGGGCGGCCGCCACACGCCGTTCTTCACCAACTACCGTCCGCAGTTCTACTTCCGGACGACGGACGTGACGGGCGTGTGCCAGCTGCCCGAGGGCACCGAGATGGTGATGCCGGGCGACAACGTGACGATGGACGTGACGCTGATCGTGCCGGTGGCGATGGAGGAGAAGCTGCGCTTCGCCATCCGCGAGGGCGGCCGCACCGTCGGCGCCGGCGTCGTCGCCTCCATCACCGAGTAAG
>NZ_SRLB01000098.1 GCF_004745635.1 Methylobacterium nonmethylotrophicum
TCTCCAGTCTCACCGATCGTGCGCCGGAAAACGCCCTCGATTGCGCCTCCGCCACAGTTCGATTGCGCGCCGCTACAGCTACAGGCCTACGCCTTAAGCACCCGATAGACGCTAGCCCGACCGATCCCCAGTTCCCGGGCGACCCTCGAGGCGCCTTTCCCCTCCCCGATCAGCGCCCGCACAGCCGCAGGATCGACCGTGCGCGCTCGCTTGTAGACGCCAGCCGCCTTCGCCTTAGCGATGCCCTCGGCCTGGCGCTCGCGCCTCAAGTTCGTCTCGAACTCGGCGAACACCCCGAGCATGTCGAGGAAGGCCTTGCCGGCCGCCGTGTTCGTGTCGATCGGCTGCTCGGTCGCGAGCAAGCCGGCCCCCTTCCCTCTCAGCTCGCGCACGATGTCCTGGAGGTCGCCAATCGAACGCGCCAGGCGGTCGACGCGGGTCACCACGAGCGTGTCGCCCTCACGGATGAAGGCCAGCACCGTGCGCAGCTCGTCGCGGCCGACGGTCGAGGACCCGCTCACCTTCTCGGACCGGATGATGTCGCACCCGGCCGCCTTGAGGGCGGCGAGCTGCACGGTGAGGTCCTGGTCGAGGGTACTGACGCGCGCGTAGCCGATCCGGGCCATGGAATGTCTCGCAGGGTCTAGAGGTTTCCTTGTAGCTGTCTCACAGCCCAGTCGGCAACCCTGTGAGACAGGGCACGGGCGTCTCAGCGTGGCTGCCTCGCAGGGTGTACCTCAACGGACATTCAGCCGATGCAGCCACAGCCGCTCCACCCGCTTGTCGTTGACCAGACAGCCCGCCGCCGGGCGGCGATCTTGCGATAGCCGTAGCGGCCATACCGGCGCGCCAACTCGACCAGGTCGGCCAGCAGCGCTGCCTCGTCGTCTCTCCCCCGCGGCACCTTGCGCTGCGTCGTGCGATGCTGCCCGAGCGCGCGACAGGCGCGCCGCTCGGAGACCGTCAGCACGGTCTGGACATGCTCGACGCAGGCGCGGCGGCGCGCGGGGCTCAGAAGTGGGATTGGGGTTGCCCCGTTTCTGTGGTTCTTGCTCATTTTGCGTGGATCAGGCGGCCAGAACCATGCGGCGCTTCAGGAGA
>NZ_SRLB01000099.1 GCF_004745635.1 Methylobacterium nonmethylotrophicum
GGCAAGCTCACGGCGCGCGAGCGCATCGAGCTCCTCCTCGACTCGGGGTCGTTCGAGGAGTTCGACATGTTCGTCCAGCACCGCTCGATCGACTTCGGCATGGAGCGCCAGAAGATCCCGGGCGACGGCGTCGTCACCGGATGGGGCACCATCAACGGCCGCACCGTCTTCGTCTTCTCCAAGGACTTCACGGTCTTCGGCGGATCGCTCTCCGAGGCGCATGCCCAGAAGATCATCAAGGTCCAGGACATGGCCCTCAAGATGCGCGCCCCGATCATCGGCCTGTTCGATGCCGGCGGCGCCCGCATCCAGGAGGGCGTCGCGGCGCTCGGCGGCTACGGCGAGGTCTTCAAGCGCAACGTCACGGCGTCCGGCGTCATCCCGCAGATCTCGGTCATCATGGGACCCTGCGCCGGCGGCGACGTCTACTCGCCGGCCATGACCGACTTCATCTTCATGGTCCGCGACACCAGCTACATGTTCGTGACCGGACCCGACGTGGTCAAGACCGTCACCAACGAGGTCGTCACCGCCGAGGAGCTCGGCGGCGCCAAGGTCCACACCACAAGGTCCTCGATCGCCGACGGCTCCTACGAGAACGACGTCGAGGCGCTGTTGCAGATCCGCCGCCTGATGGACTTCCTGCCGGCCAACAACCAGGCCGGCGTGCCGCAGATCGCGAGCTTCGACGATCCCGCCCGCCTCGACCGCAGCCTCGACACCCTGATCCCCGACAACCCCAACAAGCCCTACGACATGGGCGAGCTGATCCGCCGCGTCGTCGACGAGGGCGACCTGTTCGAGATCCAGGCGGCGTATGCGCGCAACATCATCACGGGCTTCGGCCGGATCGAGGGCCGCACGGTCGGCGTCGTGGCCAACCAGCCGATGGTGCTGGCGGGCGTCCTCGACGCGGACGCCTCGCGCAAGGCGGCGCGCTTCGTGCGCTTCTGCGACGCGTTCTCGATCCCGATCGTGACCTTCGTCGACGTGCCGGGCTTCCTGCCCGGCACCGCGCAGGAATATGGCGGGCTGATCAAGCACGGCGCCAAGCTGCTCTTCGCCTACAGCCAGGCGACGGTGCCGCTCGT